>NZ_JBDWCL010000038.1:0-18956 GCF_039977835.1 Marinobacter sp.
GCGGCCTTAGCGACAGTGGTTGGCGTTCTTGTTGAGGTGCCTTTGATGCTGGTTCTGGTTCGGATTGCCAATCAAACCCGGGGGCGGTTTCCGGCCTAGTTAGGGGCCGCTCAATAGGTCCACTTTTAAACAAAAGCGAACGTTCAAGATCCTCCACTGCGAACCGGTTTTTAATTCAGTCCTGAAGAACAATGAGCCGCTTCAATGGTTCGGCAATGCAAAGCCATTAGTTAACGAAATAGCGGCCCCATTTGTTCATGAAACCTGTTTATACGCAGTATTTGAGCATGAAGCCATGGACCGTTCCCTGTAGTTTGGCTGTAGGAAGCTCAACCAAGCCTTCCGAGAACCGGAAACGTCGACAACATCCACGACGCAAAGAGTGTCATCCGACCGGTGAGCACCATTACTCCCATTACAACGAGCACCAAGCCAGCAAGCGCTCTCAGCAGTCTACTCCAGCGACTGAGCCAGCGTACTCGTTGCCGAAAGTGTTCAATAAACAGGGCGGTTCCGAGAAAAGGAAGAGCCAACCCCAACGAATACGCCGCCAGATACAGCATGCCCGCCTCAGCATTGGCATGCGTGGAGCTGAGCGCCAATATGGCCCCGAGTATGGGGCCTATACAGGGTGTCCAGCCGATGGCAAACGCGGCGCCAATTCCCCAGGTTGCAAGATCAGGAATTTAGTCTTCAGTAGGGCACCTACTTCGGTATACGCCTATATTTTCGGTTTGAAAATAAGTGAACGTTCATTTATTTTAGGCCGACCAATTTGAAGCGTTGAGCAGACAAATGCGGCAAAGAGACGACTCGAAACGAATAGCCTTCCTGGAAGCTACCGTGAGGGAAGTAGCAGATCACGGTTTTTCAGCAACCTCGGTTGGCAAGATAGCCAAGGCTGCGGGTTTGTCACCAGCCACGCTGTACATCTATTACGAAGATAAAGAACAGCTTTTATTGGCGACATTTTATTACGTCAGCGATCAGGTCATTGATGCGGCGCTGGACAGTTTTTCTCGCGGGAAAGATCTGCGTGAAGGACTGCGACGCCAGTGGCACACACTGTTCCGGATCGGCCTTGAGCGTCCGGAACTATTCCGCTACCACGAGACGTTCACGCATTCTGCTTGGATGACTCCCGAGATCCAGGCACGAAACGAAAGCCGAGCCGCAAATCTTTTGAATGCAGTTGATCAGGGAAAGCAATCCGGGCTGATCAAACCGGTACCTTTTCCACTTCTCGAAACGTTTATGTTCCGCCCGATTTACCACCTCGTTCAACGATGCCTGCAAGGGTCGTTCGAAGGTACCGATGAGCATATCGAATTAGCGTTTAATATGGCTTGGGATGCGGTTGCCGATCGTCGGAATACCTAATTTTTTCTGGAGAGTGACGCGTTATGAAATTCAAGATGGTCAGTACCGCCATGCCCTTGAGAGGCCTACAAGCGCTTGCAATGCTTTCGAGCCTCCTGGTGATGGGATGTTCGGCGGAGGCGCCCCCTCTGACACAGCAAACTGTCTACCCGGTAAAGCTCATGACGCTGGAGCAGGCGCAGTCAGGCACGCTCAATCAGTATCCGGGCAGAGTCTCGGCGTCTGACCATTCAGAACTCTCTTTCAGAGTGGGAGGAGAGCTGACGGAGCTGGCCGTTAAAGCAGGCGACACTGTGGAAAAAGGGGAGGTCGTTGCCCGCCTGGACGATCGGGACGCAAGAACCCGCCTGGAAAACGCCCGGTCAAATTTCAATCTGGCACAGGCCACCTTCGAGCGAATGCGAATATCGTTGGAGCGCCAGGCCATCAGTCAGGCCCGTTTCGATGAGGCCGAGGCCGAGTACCTCTCTGCCAGAGCGCAACTGGCCAGCGCGGAGGACCAACTTTCCTATACCGTTCTCAAAGCGCCATTTGATGGCGTCATTTCACGGGTGCCGGTGGATGTCTTTCAGGTTGTATCAGCGCAGCAGGCCATTGCCGAACTGCAACGGCCCGGCTCTATCGACGTCTCGTTCCAGATGCCTGAACAACAGGTCCGCCGCCTTCAACCACAGAGATCCAGGAACGTTCGCGCCAATGGCAACACTATCGCGTGGGTACAGTTTCCCGAGCTTCCCGATAAACGCTACGCCGCGAGCTACAAAGAGCATGACAGCAATGCCTCTCAGGGGTCGCTCAGTTATGAGGTTACCGTAACGCTCCCTGAACCCGAGGACATCACAGTGCTTTCGGGGATGAGCGCGACCGTTCTGCTTGATTACGGCACATTGGCTGGAGAGAGCGCCCCGTCGTGGCTGATACCAACCGCGGCGCTTGTAACACCTGACGCAGAACCCGGCACTAGCGTGGTTTGGCGATACGTGGCTGCTGCCGATGGTGAGAATGGCGATAACACGGGCAGCGTCGAGCCGGTGGATGTCGAGCCGGGTAAGAAAATGAACGATGGCGTGCTTGTTCGGGGAGAGCTCAGCCCGGGCGACAGAATCGTGGTTGCCGGCGCTCACCGGATGAACAGGGATCGTTCGGTCCGTCCCTGGGAAAAAGAGGGCGGGCTCTGAGATGGTCGATTATTTTCTTGATCGGAAGTCCATCAGCTGGATGGTCACGCTGTTGCTTGGGGTTGGGGGCATGTTCGCGTTTCTGGGTCTTGGCCAGCTTGAATTCCCGGAGTTCACGTTACGTTCCGCCTTGGTGACCACCCAATATCCCGGAGCAACGCCTCTTGAAGTCGAGGAGGAGGTTACGCTGCCTCTGGAAAAAGCGATCCAGCAGATGCCGGGCATCGATGACATTACTTCGGTGAACTCGGACGGCTTGTCGCAGATTACTGTCCAACTCAAGAAGACGGTCAGAGAAGGGGAGTTAGACCAGTATTGGGATATCCTTCGGCGAAAGATTAATGATGCCCAGCCTGGTCTGCCACCAGGCGTGAACACGTCCATCGTGAACGATGACTTTGGCGATGTCTTCGGCCTGCTGCTCACGTTGCGTGGTGACGGCTACTCGCTGAAAGATCTTGGTGACCATGCGGATCTCATTCAGCGAGAACTGCGATTGTTGGAGGGCGTCGCAAAAGTCAGTATCGGTGGTCGTGTCGACGAGCAGATGATCGTGTCACTGGACCGTGACCGTATGCGTGCTCTTGGCATCTCGCCAGAATACCTGGCAAGCCTTCTGAATGCGCAGAATACGGTGGGCAACGCTGGCCACCTGCGCAGTGAAGGGCTGTCGTTATCCGTTCAGCCAACCGGTCAGCTTGATTCCGTTCAGGCACTTGAGCAACTGGCAGTTGGAAGCGCTGATTCGGGTATTATCCGGCTCAGCGATCTGGCCGAAGTTCGCAGGGTGACCAATGACTCACCCGCCTTGCTTTACCACTCTGACGGATTGCCTGCTTTGACCATCGGCGTGTCATTTGCAGAGGGCACCAACGTTGTTGATGTAGGTGAGAGTCTCAATGAGGCTTTGAAACGCCTGGAAAAACAGCAACCCATCGGCATGACACTGAACACAGTGTATAACCAGCCTGAAGTAGTCGAGGAGGCAGTATCTGCTTTTCTCATGAACCTTGCTCAGGCGGTGGGCATTGTCATTATTGTGCTTTTGCTGTTCATGGGGCTGCGAAGTGGCCTGCTCATGGGGCTGATCCTGCTGATTACCATCATGGGTACATTCGTGCTTATGGCAATACACGGTATTCAGCTCCAGAAGATTTCATTGGGTGCGCTGATCATTGCGCTGGGGATGCTGGTCGATAATGCCATCGTCGTCACCGAGGGCATGATGATTGGCCTTTCCAAGGGCAAGTCCAAAAGGCAGGCAGCCAAAGAAGTGGTCTCGCAGAACCGGTACCCGCTGCTCGGCGCTACCGTGATTGCCATTACGGCCTTTGCTCCTATCGGCCTTTCACCAGACACCACCGGAGAATTCATTGGCTCCCTGTTCTGGGTTCTGTGCTACTCGCTTTTCCTGAGCTGGCTGACGGCACTCACTCTGACCCCGTTTTTCTTTGATATGTTCTATCCCGACAAGCTCGAGAGTGTCGGGCAGTCATCCGATAACGACCCCTATAAGGGAATTGTTTTCGTCGTCTTCCGCCGCCTGCTGACCTACGCGATTCATTATCGCTTCGTGACATTAACACTTGCGATCGCGCTTCTGGCTGGGGTTCTATCGTTCTCGGGACAGGTTAAGAATGCTTTCTTCCCGAATGCCACAACGCCACTCTTCTTTGTTGACCTTTGGTTGCCCGAGGGCGCCGACATCTTGCAAACCGAAGAGACCGTAAAGCGGCTGGAATCGCGCGTGAATGACATGGACCAGGTCGTTCAGGTGACCAGTGTCACCGGTGGCGGAGCCCAGCGTTTTACGTTGACGTATTCACCGGAGCAGCGATACGCCAGTTTTGGCCAATTGATCGTAGAGACCCGGGATAAGGCGTCGAGAGAGGCCCGTATGGAGGAAGTCATTGAGCAACTGCGTACAGACTTCCCGAACGTGCATTACAAAGTGCAGGCTTTGCAGGTGGGGCCCTCAGCCAAAGCCAGTCTTGAAGCTCGTATCTTTGGAGAAGATCCCGAAGAACTCCGGAAAATCGGTGTGCGCGTGCAGGCAATTTTTGAAAATGAACCTCTGGCCGACAGCGTGCGCTTGTCCTGGGGTAATCGGGAAGCCGTGATCGTACCGGAGTTCCTCGAAGAACAGGCCCGGCGCCTTGGCGTATCTCGCGAATCACTGCACCAGGCGTTGTTGCTGAATAATCAGGGGCAGCAGGTTGGAGTGTACCGTGAGGGGAGCGACCTCATTCCGATCATTATGCGGTCAAGAGAGGAGCAGCGTTTTGACATCGAAAACCTTACCTCGATCAATGTCTGGAGTGAAGAGCAGGGCCGCTATGTCAGCGCGGGCAACGTCATCAATGCCATCAATACGGAACTGCGGGATCCGTTGATAAAACGCAGAAACAGGGAGCGGATGTTGGCGGTTTATGCCGAACCCATGCCTTTGTCGGGGGAGACGGCGGCGAGTGTGCTGGAGAGGATCCGCCCGCAGGTCGACGCGCTGGAGCTTCCCCACGGCTATTCGATTGAGTGGGGTGGAGAGTACGAGACCTCATCCGAAGCTCAGACTTCGCTTTTCTCCTCGCTGCCTCTTGGACTGCTGGGGATGTTCATTATTTCGATGCTGTTGTTCGGTAGCTTCCGACAGGCTCTGTCTATCTGGATGATTGTTCCTCTCATGATGATTGGAATCATTGGTGGACTGGTATTGCTCGGCGCGCCTTTTACATTCATGGCGCTGCTCGGGACTCTGAGTCTGATCGGTATGGTACTGAAGAATGCCATTGTGCTGGTTGAGGAGATCAATATTCAGTTAGAACAGCAGGATGATGCATTCACTGCGGTGGTTGAGGCCGCGGTAAGCCGGGTACGACCTGTGCTTATGGCGGCCGTAACCACCATGTTGGGAATGATTCCTCTGTTCAGCGATGCCTTCTTCGCGAGCATGGCGCTGGTTATCGTGTTCGGTTTGGGTGTTGCAACGGTATTGACGTTAGTGGTGCTGCCAGTGGTGTACTGCACGTTAATGAGAATTTCTTATCATCAATAACGCACCCGCTGTTTTTCAGGCGTCTTTTTTTCCTCCGGACAAGCGATCCGGAGGAAAAAAGCCTCCGGCAATCATTGCATTCATCAGTTCGCCTACTTTTGCACGCAGGTCATCCCTCAACAACCTCATTGCCGGCGTTATTGACTGTCGGGTAGGACAAATCAGCCACAGCTCGGATACCGGCGGCGCATAGTCCGGCATGATTGTGGTGACACGGCCTGCAAGCAGATCATCCGACATATCAAGACACGATTTTATCGCAAGACCGCGACCAGCGACGCACCACCGGCGAACCAGATCGCCATCGTTTGAGGCGCGATCGCCCGTCATTTTGACTCGATATTCCTCGTCTCCCCGTTTGAACGTCCAGAGGTCAAATGGGATGTCCTGCAACTGATAGAACAGTCCGTTGTGGTTCTCAAGGTCATCAGGATGAATGGGGCGACCATGACGCGAAAGGTAATCAGGAGATGCGCAAAGCAGGCGCGGCACATCGCAAATTTTGAAGCCATACAGGTTGGTGTCACTGGGCGCGCCGTAGCGAAGCGCCATGTCGACCGAATCCCGGTAAAAGTCCACGTTGGTGTCAGTAATCTGAACTCTGAGATTCAAACCTGGATGCGTTGCCATCAATTCGTCGATCCAGGGCACAACGCGGTTACGACCAAGATCGGATGAAACCGAAAGCCGGATTTCGCCTGTTACAGAGTCAACTTCAGATCGAAGGTTCTGTTGCGCCTGGCTCAACAAGTCAATCGCTTGTTTGCAGTGAGGCAAGTATTTCTCGCCGGCGGCAGATAACCGCAACCTTCGCGTGGAGCGTACGAATAACTCTACACCCAGCTCCTGTTCTACGCGCTTTACTGCGGCGCTGGCTGTGGCAGCTCGCATATCAAGGCTGGTGGCGGCAGCGGTAATGTTGCGGAATTCAGCGACCCTCAAAACCACGATCAGATCATCAAGACTCATTTTCAAAAATTCTTTGAATATGTTTAACAAATTTTCCCGTTTATCCGAGTGTAAACGGCGACCATACTGTGCGCTACTCGAAAGTCATTGCGGAGACAGATAATGAAAGCTGTTGGATATCGGGAATCTCTTCCTATCGAAAACCCTGATGCGCTGCAAAATGTTGAGATGGAACGTCCCGTCGCAAAAGGCCGGGACCTGCTGGTCAGAGTCAAAGCCATCGGCATGAACCCTGTTGACTTCAAGGTACGCCAGCGGGCGGAGCCGGAACCAGGCCAGATCAAAGTACTTGGATGGGATGCCGTTGGAGAGGTAGTGGCAACAGGCGAGGGCGCTTCACTCTTCAAAGAAGGTGACACCGTATTTTATGCCGGTGACGTTACCCGTCAGGGCAGCAACGCCGAATACCAGGTTGTCGATGAGCGTCTGGTTGGTCGGAAGCCTGCCAGCCTGTCCGACGCCGATGCTGCAGCGTTGCCCCTGACCACGATAACAGCATGGGAAATGCTGTTTGACCACCTGCAACTTGAGCGACAGTTGGCTGGGTCCATCACTCCAAGCGACGACGTGGTCCTTGTGATTGGCGCCGCAGGAGGCGTGGGTTCAATTCTAGTTCAATTGATCAAACAGCTAACAGGCGCGAAAGTACTCGCTACGGCATCTCGCCCGGAATCGAAGGCCTGGGTTGAATCATTGGGTGCGGATTTTGTTCTGAATCACCGTGAACCCTTGCAGCCCCAGATCGAAACACTGGTGTCTGCTGGCAAAATTGGTTCTGTAACCCATGTGGCCAGTCTTAACGCCACAGATCAATACTTCGACGATTATGTGGCGGTGCTTAGGCCGTTTGGAAAGATTGCCATGATCGACGATCCCGCAAGTCTGGACGTAATGAAAATCAAGCCGAAGAGTCTGTCATTACACATTGAATTCATGTTCGCCCGCTCAATGCACCAGGCGGATGATATGCAGGTTCAGCACGACTTGTTGAATGAGGTCTCACGGCTTGTAGATCAAGGCTTCATCCGCACAACTGCAGGGAAGCACCTCGGAGCGATCAACGCCGAGAATCTACGTGCCGCACACGCCGAACTGGAATCAGGAACCGCCGTTGGCAAGATTGTGCTGGAGGGTTTTGCCTGACGTAAATTCCAACTCACCGGCTCGTATAACAAACCATGCGTTCCGATCACGGAACTACCCCGATAGACATGGCATACCAGAGCCGGCCGTCAGCTTGCTTTTTCAGTTTGGCTCCACTGCTTGGGTGACAGGCCATACAGGCGTTTGAACTCCCGGCTGAACTGAGACGAGCTCAGGTAACCCACGTCCATGGCGGCAACGCTGACGTTTTGGCCTTCAGCAATTTTCATCGCGGCCTTGTTGAGCCGCATGGATTTCAGAAACTGAATGGGCGACATGTTTGTCGCCTGTTTGAATTTGCGATGGAACACCGCCCGGCTCATGCCAGCCTGATCAGCCAGGTCTTCAATTGTGACAGTTTTGTCCAGGTTGGATGACAGGAACTCAATCGAGCGGGCGATTTCGTTCCCAACACCAAATGCGTTTCTGAATGAATGGCCGGCTTCACCTTTCAGTAATTCGTAGTAGAACTCATGCAAACGGCTCAGGGGTGCCGTTAGCTGACCGAGCAATGACCACACCGGGTTGCGCAATAGGGCGTCACTGGGCGATGTGCCTGTTTCGCTAAGCGCTGTTTCCAGGTTGATGGATGGCAGCATGTCCTTGTAGGCAACGGACGTTCGAAAATCATTTGCCCTGATAGCCATATAGGCCGCTTTAAGGTCCGGGCGACGCTGCAATGTTTGCTCTGCAAGGTCGGACAGGGGTAAAAGAACCTGCGGATAGTCGGCGGAAATGACCGTGCTAGCCTGGCTTCGCCCGAGCAACAGGTTCAACGCCCTTTGCTGTTGCTGCAGGGATTCCTGAACTGCAATCAATGTCGCCCTGGCACTGGCCGCAGAGCTTTGGGCGCTGTCCAGATCTTCAAGGTCACCCAGTCCCGAGCGGTAACGCTGAAGAATCCACTGTTCGTTTTTTTCCAATAGCTCCGCGCGTTGCTTTTCGATGGCAACGGAGCGATTCAGATTCACCAGTTTCAACCAGCCCTGCATGACCTCGGCTGCGAGCGTATCCCGCGCAGCTTGGTAGAGAGCCAGCTGTTCAGCAACGTCACTGGCGGCAGCCGACGCCTCATCAGAAATCTTCGACCACAAATCCAGCTCCCAGCTGATGCTGACGGTGCCGGTGTAGGCAGTATCTAGACCGTCAGTGTTATTCGCGACGAATCCAGCCTCGACGTCGGGGAGTTGATCCGCCTGAGTCGCTCGGTATTGAGCACGGAGAATTTGGAGTGAAAGCCGTGTTTGCTGGAAATCAGGATTGGCCGCGCGCGCTTCGACAATAAGCGCGTCCAGGTCATGGCTGTTGACCAGCTCATTCAGGTAGGCTGTTTCGAGACCAACCTCCATCTCAAACTTGGAGACGACGTTCTGACGCTCGGAATCGGCCTGAGCGAGATAGTCCGTTCTCGTGGACAACGAACTGCAGCCTGCAATAACCAGGCAGCATAAAGCAGTCAGCACTACTTTCGAGCAGGGCAAGCGATACATAGGTAAAGTCCATTCGGGCGCGGTCAAATCTGCGGTAAACGACGGGATACAGACTATCTAGGAGGTGGTTAATGGAGGGTTAAGACCTTCATGGACCTGCCTATTATCTACGGCGACGACCAATGGATGCTCCATGAAGAACAGGGCCATGCGCGTGTCACGAAGACCAAAGAAGCATTCGAAGCAGCCGCCGCCCCGACGTGGCGGAAGAGTACAAGAACTACTGCGGTGAAGGACGCATAAAATGGCTTAAAAACGGCGAACCTGTCACTCCGCATGTTGCTGAGCGCCGCGAACAGGTAGAACAGGTTGGTGTTCTTCGACAGGCTGCGATCGCGGACTTTGGCATAACTTAACTGCCGCTTGATGGTGCGAAAGGGATGCTCCGAGTTCAAAAAGTCCGTCAACTGGACCAGAGTGTTCCAGTGCAATTCCACGAATCGGCCCGTTAGGCTGGCGCTATCTTCCAAGCTGAATGTTCGCTTTGCGACCAGGTTGGCCAGCAGAGAGCAATCTTCTGAGCCATACTTAAAGGCCCTTACCCTCCAAGAGGGCCACGTCATGACATTTCCTATCAGCAAAGCTCCCTGGAACAAGGGAAAGCTCGTTGGCCAGAAGTTACCGCTCAAACTCGAACAAATATGGGCTATCCGCATTCGATTAGAGATTGCAAAGAACATTCGCGAGCTGGCGATGTTCAACATGGCGATTGATTGCAAACTCCGATCCTGCGATATGGTGAAGCTTCTGGTTCGAGATATTTCCAGAAACGGTGAGGTTATGGATCGGGCGCAAGTCATCCAGCAAAAAACCAGTCAGCCTGTCCAGTTTGAGATAACCAAAAAGACCCGCGAATCGGTCGAAGCGTGGATCGAATTGCGCGGACTCTCAGGAATGGATTATTTGTGGCCGAGCCGGATGCGAAAGTTTGACCATATCACTACTCATCAATACGCCCGTCTCGTCAAAAAGTGGATAACCAGCATTGGACTTGATCCCTCAGTCTACGCAACCCATTCAATGAGACGTAGCAAAGCGACATTGATCTATAAGAAGACCAAAAATCTTCGAGCCGTACAGTTGCTATTGGGACACACAAATATGTCGAGCACCGTGCGATACCTCGGCGTCGAGGTTGAAGATGCTCTGGAGATAGCTGAGAGTATTGAGATCTAAAGGCGTAACTTGACCTTAGTTGAGCGTAGTTTACTCTCCCATAATTCGACCGCAACTGTTAGGAAATGAGTGTCCGGAAATCGGACAGCGACTAGGTCGTTGGCGTCTTCTAATCTTTTTCATGAGATAACGGTAGCCCCCGCTTCCCGGGGCTATAAGGCGCCAGTTTTAATCCCATTGGATCGGTCTGTGTATCAGCAGCTGTCAGGAGTTACGATAGACCCTATTAGTGCTGGTGGTAATCCCCCCGGAAACTTTCTGATCCACAAGACTCGAACAGCGCCGTCAATGATCCTCGAAGCCGTGCCCCCTTGACTAGCACGCTTAGGGTGTTTTCGGAAGGACGGGCCATCGCCGATGACGTTTAGGACGCCATTCGATTGCCCAATTGATCAACTAGGTGCCGCGCAAGACGCAGCGTCAGGGCGAGCACGGTGACGGTCGGATTGGCCCAGCTAACCGTGGGTAAAACGCTCCCACCGGCGATGTAAAGGTTGTCGATGCCGTGGACTTTGCAGTTTTCGTCAACGACGCCATCGCGCGGATGCTTCGACATCCGGGTGGTACCCAGCTGGTGATTGGAATGAAGGATCTCGTCGGACACACCAACTGAGCCCGTGAGCATACCGATGCCGTTACGCAGTAAGCAGTCGGCAAGCAGGTCGCCGAAAATTCGGTGTGACCGTCTGTCGATTTCTGAAAGCTCCCAATGCAGGCGCACGCGCGACAGCCCGAATCCGTCTTTCTCGCTCGTCAGGGTCAGGCGACTGCTGGCGTTCGGGGCCTGCTCAAAGAATAGCCCGACTCTCGGCGCCGCATTCGCGTCCATGGCGGGTGTCCTGTAAAAGTGCGCCCTTGCGTTCAATACGCCGAGCCGTGCCTGCGCGTCGGCACGGAGTCCAGCACAATACGTGAATTTGCGGCCATCTCTGGTGCTCGCTACTCCAGTCCACCTTGCGAGCGCAGGGTTCGGCGCCAGCTCTATTCCTTCAACGGAAACGTGCGGATGCTCCATGAACCATCGGCCGACATTATCGTGTGCGTTTCCTACGCCCTCCGGGGATCGGTCTTTCGATGCGAGCATCAATCGTGGGGTCTCGATGCCTCCAGCGGCGATAATGAAATACTTCGCGGTAATGGTGCCGGAAGCACCAGCGAGAGTGCGCACGGTGAGGCGGGCGACAGTATCGCCGTCGTCAGTTAATTGGATGCTGGTCACGCATCCGTTGATCAAAACATCTATTGAGTCGGAGCGCTCCAGGAAATGTCGATTCTCTCCGGCAAAGTCAGCTTTAGGCTCGCCGAATCGCCAGATCCCTGGAAGAAAGTTATTATCGTCAAGTCGCAAGAAGACGTACTCACCGTGCGCCTCGAAGGCATTCGGGTCGAAACAGCCGTCCCGTACATGAAGTCGTTTTGCCGCTTCCCAATAGTGTTCAATAAGCTCGGCTGCGTCGAGCGGCCATCCGCTGTTGACGACCCACGGTCTAGTGTCGAAGTCGATAGGGTCGAACACCGCGCAATACCCGGCCCAGAGCGCGGTGGCGCCCCCCAGCTGCCGAGCTCGCGTTTCGGTCAATGGATAGTGGAGGCCGCTAACATAACCCGCCAGGCAATCGTCGCCGGCTGAGCTTGCTTCGTTGCCGCCTGCTTCCAGTAGCAGCACGCTGTAATGGGCGCCCAGAGCGCGTGCCAGAGTGATGCCGGCAGGACCCGATCCGACGATGGCGATGTCGGCATTTCGATTCAGTGCAACGGACGGATCCAACGCATCGTAGATCATGGCTCTGCTCCTTTGCAGGCTGAAGTTGCGTACAAGGGGCTGCTTGGAATCTTCCGGAATCGGCGCGGGAAACGATTGGCATCGCCCACACATCCATATGTTTGCGCGGTTGATTTACCTTCCCGCGTCTGCAACTATTAAATAGATTACCGTGGCGCAATATGCAGCGCGTCTGCTTTCGGAATCATCGTAAATTCTATCACTTTAGCTCAAGGAGAGATTTATGAATTCGAAATATCAGCTTGCGTCACGTCTTGCGAATGCTTCGGCTTTATTGCACAAAGGATCTGTGAAAGCGGTAAGACTGACCGACAAAGCCCGAGCCGACGGTAAGGTGCAGGCCAGCTGGGGCTCAGCAATGCGGCGTTGACACTCTTTCATTCTGGTTGGTGTTCATGACGATCGATTTGCGATCGTCATGACCCCACCTGCGAAGCTAAGGTGCTATCGTGGCCCCCCTCAGCAAGTTCAATCTGAAACCAGTAGAGCAGCTCGTTCTACAAGGCACGTCTTTCTGCAATATTGACTGTACCTATTGCGATCTCAGCCCAGAAAGCCGACGAACTAAATCCCAAATGCCGATCGATCTGGCCCTGAGACTGGTCAGCGAACTTATTGGCGAAGGATTGCTCGGGCCCGAGTTAGTCGTTGTCTGGCATTCCGGAGAACCGTTAACCCTTCCGCCCGACTATTATGCGGAAGCGATTGAAGCGATTACCACTCTTTGTCAAAAGCATGCGCCCGAAGTGTCAGTGACGTTCGATTTTCAGACCAATGCCACGCTTATCGACGATGCCTGGTGCGATTTTTTCGAAAAGTATGCCTCGGTGGTCAACCTCGGTGTCAGCTGCGACGGACCTGAAGAACTTCACGGCGCCTTTAGGGTCGACAGAAAGGGGCGGAGTACCTTTGATAGCACGATGCAGGGAATGGATGCGCTCGATCGCAGGGGAATCAAATACAATGTGATCGCTGTCGTTACGAGAAGGACATTGGCGAACCCCGAGGCATTCTTGGATTTCTTTTTCAATCGGCGCCGTTCCCTGACCGATTTTCATATCAACGTGTTGGCCAGTCCCATTGCTGACGGTGGGGATTTGCAGTACGGTTCGACTGACAGAAGCACGTTTTGCCAGTTCTATCGCCGCATGTTCGCTTGGTGGGAGGCAAAGCGAACGGCGGGTGAAGACTTCCCGATTCGGAATCTGTCCCAAGCTCTCGAACGGCTTGAGATGTACGGTCGACCCAATGCTCCGTGTTACGTGCGCGAGACGAGTGCGCCACTGCGTTCGCTCAACTTGGATACAGCAGGCAACCTGACGACTTTCTATGCGGGTCTGGACATCGCAACGGAGGCGGACCGCTATGGCGACGGCGCAGGGCTATCGCTCGGTAACATTAGATGCTCCTCGCTTGCTGACATGCTTCGTTCGTCAAAACTCGCGATGATGATGGACGATTTCAACAGTAGCCATCGGTGGTGCGCCGAGAAATGCGAGTACTTTTCCGTCTGTCCGGGGGGGTTTGAGCTGATACAGTGGCGCGATAAGGATAATGTTGGCCGCGATACGCCGGAAACGGTGGAATGTGTCATCCACGCGAAGGCTTTGACCGACGCCGCGCTGGATTTCATCGATTCCTCTGACCGTAGCTAGCACACCGAGTTGTATGGACGCAGTCAGTCGTCAGTCAGTTGAGTCGCCGCGGTCCGTCGAGGCGGCCGACCCATCTTTAATGTACTCGTTCAGAGCATTTAGGAGCCAGTTCCAGTGATGGGCGCAACAGAAGCCCGGAGAGGTGGCGATGATCCAGCGTTCGACTTTGGCTCCAGTGCGGGCCAATGCCTCGAAGAATGTTTCCATCCGTTCGGATGCCCGCCCGCGCAATGCGTCGATGGATAACGCAGGCACAGCACCAAGGTTGCCGTTGTAGTCGTTGATGAAGTAATCCAGATCTATATGGACGACAAGTCGGCCTTCGGGAAGTGAACGCAAAAGGCGAGTTGCATCGTCACTGCAGACGTATGTGCCCAGTTGATCCGCTGATTGCCGTGTTCGTTTTTCAATACTGGCAAAACGGGCATTCGGGAGCAGGGGGTGTGCAACTGAACGGCTCACGACAGCGGACCGTTTTTGGCGGCTGTCGGCTACATTATTTAAATGCAGGACGTGAACTGGTTGCGGAAGGTAGTAGAGCGCGGTTACAAAGCTACCAATTCCGACTGCGCCGCTGCGAATGGCAGCTGGCCAGTCGGCCGGCCTGGCTGGATTGAACGGCTGGCAGGCACCGGGGTCAATGAGGCCATCGGGCGTCAGCACCAACAAGGTGTCCATCATGTCCGTATGGTCATCGAGATGGATCATTACGAGCGGTTCCGGCGAATTGCTTGCCGCCAGACATTGGGAGACGAAGTAACCGGTCCAGCTATCCTCCATGCATAAATCGTAGTCGGCTAGTCGCGCATGGAATCGAGCGAATTCGCCTTCAGTCACCGAGGCGGGAAGCGAGTAAGCGTTGTCGGCAAGATGTGGGTCGGCATCATGGTGCCCGAGATCCGTCCCAGACAGCACCAGTCGCAACCGATCAAGGTCAACGGTTATCTTCGTACTGCGGGCAAAGACCTGTAATTGGTCATGAACCTCCACCTCACCGAGCTCGCGATAGGCATCGCGATCCAGCGTCAGGGCAGACTCGATTGCCGCTTCGGATTTGTCACAATAGGTCATACCCGAAAGGCTCCATCTAGAAGTCCTTGTGAAACCGCAGCGCCACTGCTGATCATTTCGGGCCTTGGATCATCCACCCATCGGGGGAACGCCTGCCGTACCTGCCGGTACACAACCCGGCACGTCTGGCGCAGTTTGCCGCCGCAACCCAATACGTCGTCGCCGTGTTCGATCAGCGTCCAGTTTGGCCAAACGGGATCTCTGGCTGCGCGTACACGCCGGAACGCCTCGGACGGTGAGTACCCCAATCGCACGAGAAGGATCGCCGCTGCCGCCGCCGAGCGCGAGCGCCCCAAGTGACAGTGCACCAACAAGTGTGACAACTCCCCGTCGTCCAATGCATCCGCGTAGCGACAGAGCGCCATGGCGTCTTCTCGCCCCGGTGCGCGCCTGCCTTCGGTTGAATCGAGCGCGTCGTGTAGTTCCAGAACTAAGTGACGGCCTTCGCCGTGAACCTGGGCGGTGCGCGGCAGCACCGTGCCCGGGTCGACGAGCGAAACGACATGGCTTACAGCCGTTGGCACCCCTTGGTTAATTTCCTCCAAACCGAGCACGGAAAGGCGGAACTCGGACGACACGCGCGACATTGTCGCTTCTTTCACTTGGACCACCTCCGGCTGGTTTACAATTGAAGTCCACCTGCATGAGTCGTATAAACCCGGAGCATTAAAAGGTCTGACTTGAATTGCACTTAGTTAAACATAAGTATCTATTTTCCATAAAAAAAGAACTGGAAGAGGATAGGCTTAAAATTGCGAGACCCTACCGGTTTATCCCCTCAGCCTATATCAATGCATGCTACTTGCACATACTTCCATCAGCAATTCAATCGGGCAACGCCCACCGGGGCAGCTGTAACCGCTTTCACAGCTGCCGTCGGGTCTATTTGCTTACCCGCAACACATTGCTTGAGGCAGTGGAGGAATTATTGCCGACTTACCGAGATGGCACGGAAGAAATCTGATTGTATTTGTTAGGCTACAATTGAATTTGGCTGCTGGTGGTTCAATCGGTCTTCATGGCGGACATCACGTCGAGAGCCGAGAAACAAAGGCCAAAGCTTTATCCGCACCTGACTGAGCGCAGAACTCAGGCGCGAAAAAAATAATGTGGAAATATAACTGCCCTAAAAGCAAAAGGCTTAACTAAGTGCCATTCAGATCGGACTTGCCCACTCCCTTGTCAATCGCTAGATATCGTTTCGGCTTCGCTCTAATGGGGCCGATCCTTGCTGAATGTTGCCATACTTTATACACCTACCTTCGTGCAGCTGCGGATGGTGACGGTTCGCGTGCTTTGTACTGCGCGCGAGGCGGATTGACTTTAAAGCGTGCTCTGGAGTTATTCTTGGCTCGTATCGAGCGGGCACCACCTATCGCCGGTACAGATTTCATGGTGTCACGGCTCGCCGCATCGCGACTGGCGCTTGAAGTCTGTCCACAAAGGGCCGCGCCGCTGCTTGCGCTGGAGTTCGAAGGGAGCAGCTGTGCGATGGTGGCTTCCGTGCTTTCAGGTACGGCCGTCCCGAGCCGCGGTGTCTGGGCACAGCCGTACCAATATGAGCGGCTGTTCGAGTTAATGTCTGTCGATCCATTGGGACGCCGCGCGCGCGCAGCGATGATTGAACAGGCTACATTGCTGCGGGCACATATTGCGTCTATCAGCGGCAATGCCCGAACGCTGCACGTCGTCGATACCGGCGTGTTTGGGTCGATCGGCCATTATCTGGCGCTCGGACTGTCGGATAAAGAGGTGCGTCCGGTTATGCTGTTCCGTGCAAACTACAAGCGGCGCGCCGGATTGGTGCTTCCACCCGCCACCGGGCTTGTGTGCGATCAGGACGATTATACTCCTTGGAAACCCAGAAGTGTGTCGCGTCTCTACTGGCCTCTTATCGAGGCCTTTTTCGAGCCAAGTTTGCCGAGTGTCCGTCTCTACAGGCGAGCCGACGACGGAGAAGTGCTCTCCGACCTGCAGAAACCGGACTGGCAAGCGAGTCTATCGTCGGACAGCGATTCGATCAGGGCCGGCGCGTTCGACTATCTTCGGACCCTCAACCCTGGCTCTGAAGCGGCGATCCTTGAACGATCGACCAGGGCTTGGCGCGCTCTTCGCAGGCGCATTGTGTATCCTACATCGGAAGACGTTCTCTTGCTCGGCGTCAGTCCGCGCAGCCTCGATTTCGGGGTCGACGATCTGGTGATTTTCGGGGAGCCTGTTTCAAACGCGAGCCCATTGCGCCGGATCGCCGAAGTGCGGGACTCGATCTGGCCTGAAGGTGAAATTCGAAGACTGTTTCCGAAGACGGCTGGTATTTGGTTACATCTGATCGAGGTGAGTCGGACGATCGCCAGTGCCTACCGCGCTGTGCGATAGTTAACGAGGACTGAGGGTTCTAGCGTTACGCTCGAACAGCACTCAATTTTCAAAGCCACGCGTGACGGCATTGCCTGTTTGGCATTATCCGCTCCCGCGGTGATGATGGCGCGCAAATTGATTGCGTACAAATGCTTTTGGAATACTCGATTTTTGCAAACTATCGATTTATTCTGACGTCATTGATCGTTATGAGCTTCTTTCCGGGCCTCCAAAAGTGTGGGTCGCCGCTAAAATGCTCCTCGTAAGCCTGGAAGAAAGCAGAGCGTAACTCTTCCGAATCTTTTTCTGTGTCTTCTGCCTCAAACCAGTGGATTGGCGGAGCCATTCCATCCGGCAACTTCGTTTCCCCGCATCCAAATTTGACTCCGTACGCCGAGTCGAGCATTTTCGGAGTAATATTCGTGTCACTTAAATCTGCTCCTCTCAGTATGGCCCCGTATAATAGGCATTCGTGAAAATCTGCGGACTGGAATTTCGCCCCCTCCAGCGAAGCTTGACGAAGATCAGTGTGTTGCAGCCTGGCATATCGTAAATCTGAGTTGTCGAAATCTACGAAAGGCAATCGCAGCGCATTGAGATTGCTTTTACGCAACACTGAATCAGAAAAGTCTAGGGGAACTTCTAAATTCATTTCATACACGATTCGTTCTTCGGGTCTCTTTCCCAGCATATAAAGAGCTGCTTGAATGTCGACCTCTGGCGGATAGCTTTCGCCACCGTCATCGCCGACCATTTGACTCAGCGAATTCAGTCGCACATAGGCACACATGGTTTCAACAACTCTGACATGATCTGGCAGGCTATCTTCAGAGATGCGTTGCAAAGTGTAAAGCCCGCCCAGGCGAACCTCAATGTTAGGCTGCTCCTCTTCCCAGTTGACCCTCTCATCCCCCTTGGTCACCGTCTGGCTCCGCGGAACGCGCCGCACAGCACCTATCTGATCGACCGCTTTCGAAAATCGATCTGTAATCATTCGCTCCTGCGCCGTTTGAACCTGGTCAAATGCGATCTTTGATCGCCAGACAACTAAGGGTGCACCTAGAAATGCAGCCAATACGAGACCTAAATTCCGAATTATTGCGCTTTTGTCATCGGGATTCATGCCATCGGGGTCTTTGGCTAGAAGAACTTCAAGAAATTCTTTCGCCACCAGGCCCCCCACGTACAAATAGAAAAGAAATGCTCCGACGGCCAGCAGACACAAGAACGTGCTGACAACGCTCCAGTAAGGAGGGTGCTCATAAACTTTGATAAGAAATTTACTTATGTAGTTGCCCTGCATTCTTGATCTCCCTGATCGCCAAAGTGGACTTACCCCGGGGCGGTGGGGGCAACTACATAGCCTATGAGTAGAGCATAGGAGGAGGCGCCATAAATAGCTAAAGTTGCACTGCGGAATTCACGAACGAAGCGGTCCGACTAGTAATGGAAAGGCAATATCGAAGTGTTTTATAACCATATCCGACGTCATGCGCATCTGCGGGCGTCCACCCATAGGCGCATGCAATGGCCTTCGTTTGAGGCTAGGAAGTGGTGGGCGCGGCGATTTTCAACCCAGTTGTCCAAATAACCGCGTTTAAGCGGCCAATTTATTGCGCTCAATTTCCTGCAACTTGCCAGGGTTAAGCGATACCGGTCCGGTCACTTCCCAGTTCCGGGTGGGGCCAGACCAGCGCCGTG
>NZ_JBDWCL010000039.1:0-26477 GCF_039977835.1 Marinobacter sp.
CACGGCGCTGGTCTGGCCCCACCCGGAACTGGGAAGTGACCGGACCGGTATCGCTTAACCCTGGCAAGTTGCAGGAAATTGAGCGCAATAAATTGGCCGCTTAAACGCGGTTATTTGGACAACTGGGTTGAAAATCGCCGCCGGTCACATCGAGATTCAGCATGCCCTGGCTCTGGTCCAGCAGACGCATCACCACCGACTCGCCATACTGCACCGGCATGGTGGACACCCGCACATCGATACTGCGGCCCTTGACCCGGATATTGAAACGGCCGTCCTGGGGAATGCGCTTCTCGGAGATATTCAGGCCGGCCATCAGCTTGAGGCGGAGCACCAGCGCGGAGTTCACCCGCTTTTCCTTCATCACCTGTTCCTGCAGCACGCCATCCACACGCTGGCGAATCCGCACCACAGTCTCATCCGGCTCAATATGGATGTCAGAACTGCGGGCCTGTACCGCATCCTCGAACAGTGTCTGCAGCAGCTTGACCACCGGGGCTTCCGCGCTTTCGGATTCGGCACTGAGGTCAGCCAGGTCGAAGGCATCGTCGCCCAGTTCGTCTTCCAGTTCTTCCGCCAGCGAGGCGATTTCGTCAGTGCGGCGGTAAACCAGGTCAAGTGTGTTCAGCAATTCGCTTTCACGCACAACCGCCTGTTTGATTGGCTGCTTCAGCACCCGAACCAGTTCGTCGTACGCGAAGATATCGAGCGGATCTGCCATGCCCACCAGCAGTTCGCCACTTTGCTCCGCCAGCACAATGCTGCGAAAACGGCGGGCCATGGCTTCCGGTAACTTTTTGACCAACTCGTTATTGAACTGGAAGTGGCGCAACTGCACAAACGGCACGTCCAGCTGGCGTGAGAGGATATTGAGGAGGTTATCCTCTTCCACATAGCCCAGGTCGATCAGGGTGCGGCCGAGCTTCCGTCCGGTGTTTTTCTGCTCACGCAGAGCGGTCATCAACTGTTGTTCAGTGATGACTTCGTTCTGGACCAGCAGGTCACCTATACGGATTTTTTTCTTCGCTTCAGCCATGAATCATCCTGCTCGCAATGCCTGCAGCCGCCGCTGCACGTAGTCCGCCAAGGAACGGGGCAGCCCCGGGAGTTTGGCTGCCTGCTGATAGGCTCTGGCCGCGCCGACCTGCTCCCCCTGGGCCTCCAGCGAAATTGCCAGCCCTACCCACCACGGGCCCTGGCTGTCATCCCACGCAATCAACTCAGCCCAGTGACGGGCAGCTTCGCCATTCATTCCCTGCTGCTGCAACAGGGTTGCGAGGGTAACCCGGTATTCAGAGTGGCCTTCCACCGGTGGCACGGTTGCACTGAGCGTATCGACGGCAGCCGCCAGGTCACCGTTGGCGTGCTGTGCCCTGGCTCTCAATAACCGCAACTTCGGGTGCTCCGTGGCGACATCCTCAGGCAACCAGCCGAGGGCCTGGTCCTGCTTGCCTTCCACCAGAAGCGCCCTGGCCACCACATAGCGACTACGAGGTGCCATTTGTTCCTGCGTCAGCGCTGCAAGGCCACGTTCTGCGTCAGTAATATTGCCACGGGCCACCAGTCGCTCGAGCTCCCTCGCGGAGCTTCGATCCTTTGCTGCCGGCGTCTGCGGCACCTGCTTGACACCAGCAGTGGAGGTTTCCTGCGGCTGTGTCTCTTCCACTTCCGAAGACTTCGCTTCCTGCTCGGCCGCCGCCTCGTCCACTGACGAAGAGGACGCAACGGCCGGCTCTGGCTTTCTTGCTTCGGCTTCAGCAACTTCTGGTTTCGGCGGCACTGTCTGCCGAGGCTGAGGCGCTGACTCAACAACCTCTGGCTGCGGAGCAGGGGGCAGCACGTCCACGGGTGCGCTTACTGGCTGTTCATCGACCACTATCGCAATGTCCCTCTGGACCGTCTGATCCGGTGATGGCTGGCTTTCCAACACCATCGGTTCCGTCGAGAAGCTTTTGGCAAACACCCAGTAGCCACCGACAGCCGCGATGAATAGTGCCACCACAAGCACCGAAAGTAGCAAAGGCCGGCCGTTTCTGGGCTGATGCTGCCCACCCGCATAGGCACCCGGTGGGGCTGGCCGGTTCTGGCGCTGCTCTGCGGCCCTCAGGGCGTCATTGAGCAAACTCATAACCACCTCACGAGCAGGTTGGGCAAACGGGCACTGTCGGTATCACGAATGGCCTGCATAACGTGGGATCGCCTCACCTGCCGGTCGCCATGGCCCCAGGCCGACAGAAGCGCTTTGTGGGCGATGATGTTGACCAGCCGCGGAATGCCCCCGGAGGAACTGGAGATCAGGCGAAGGGCGGCCGGTGCAAACAGCTCACCACCGTTGTAACCGGCCTGCGCCAAGCGATGTCTCAGGTACTGCGCTACGGACACCTTGTCCAGCGGAGCCAGACGGTACTGGAAAGTGATGCGCTGGCGCAGCTGGCGCATGCTGTCCCGCTTCAGGAGCTCATCCAGTTCCGGCTGCCCAAACAGCACCACCTGCAAAAGGCGGGTACTTTCGGTTTCCAGATTGGTCAACAGCCGCAGGGCCTCAATGGTGTCTTCGGGCATGGCCTGGGCTTCATCGATCACCAGTACAACAGGCCGCTGCTCCATGGCCAGGGCAATCAGGCGCTCATTCAGTGCCTTGAGTATCTGGTGGGTGTTGGCACAGCGGGCCACATCCACACCCAGTTCCTCGGCAACCGCTTCGTAAAGGGTATCCGGCGTCAGGTGCGGGTTGGGAATATAGGCAGTGTGGGCATCCTGCTCCAGCTCGTTGAGCAACAGGCGGCAGAGCAGTGTCTTGCCGGTGCCCACCTCGCCGGTGATTTTTATAAAGCCTTCCCGTTCACGCAGCGCGACCAGCAATAATTCCAGCGCATCGCTATGGCTACGGGCCCGAAGGAAATATCGGGTGTTGGGCGTCAATGCAAACGGTGCTTCCTGCAGTCCGAAATGAGATTCGTACATGCTAGCGTCTGGCTTTCTCCGGTTCGGGTTTCACAGACTCGGACGATTCCAGCAGTTCCCGCAGAACCTGCATCCGCTCTCGGCTGGACGATACATCAGCACTCATCTGCTCGCTCCCGGCAACCACAGGCCGCAGCAGGATAACCAACTCACTCTTACGGGACTGGAAACGACGCTGCTTGAACAGCTCCCCCAGCAATGGAATGTCGCTGAAGAAAGGCACTGCAGAATTGTTGTCTTCACTGGTGTTCTGGATCAGTCCGCCGATCACGACAATCTGGCCGCTCTCGGCCCTGATGACGCTGTCTGTCTCGCGGACGGTACTGCGGGCAAGCGGCAGCACCACATCCCGGTCTCCCACGGTGATGACCTTTTCCTGATCGTTCACTTCACTCACCGAGGGATGAACGTGCAAGGTGATGGCACCGTCTTCGGCAATCTGCGGAGTGACATCCAGGGAAATACCGGAGAAGAACGGCGTCAGCTCGACCGATGTGGAGGTCCGGTCCGTGGCGGTAACTGCTGAGTTGTTTTCATCAAAGTCGATGTCGGTGACAAAGAACTCGTCCGTACCCACTTTAATCACTGCCTTCTGGTTGTTCACCGTGGAGATTCTCGGGCTCGACAGGATCTGCACGTTGCCCTGCTTTCCCAACAGTTCGATCAACCCGGTGAAATCGCCAGCCCGGACACTGGCCGAGAACAACCCTCCGATGTCCGAGGTACTGATGGCCTGCCCGGCCAGCGCCTGGGCGGTAAAATCTTCCGGCAGCCCGTCAGATGCGGTAATACTGGAGGCGCTCTGGATATCCGCCCAGTTAATGCCCTGCTGATACCCCTCATTCAGGCCAATTTCCAGAATCTTCGCTTCGAGGACAACCTGCCGCTGCATAATCAGTTGGGTGCGACGCAGGTATTCTTCTACCTGGCGAAGGGACTCACCGTCCGAACGAACCATCACCAGGCCTGCACCGGCGTTTATAATCACCTGGCTACCGTTCTCGGTTCCGATGATCATCTTCAGTGAACGTGCAATGTCCTGCCAGAAGTCCGATTCGGTTTCGGTGGAAATTCTTGTGCCCACCAGGTTGGCGGTGGTGTTGTCGTCTGAGATATCCCGCGATGAGCCCGCACCGTTTGAATTACTCCGCGCGCTGCTGACCTGCCCTGAACTGACTCGGGTTTCGGAACCGCCACTACGCTTGAAGTGAAGATAGTCAATCGGGAACATGCGTGTCTGCACGCTGTTCGCTCTTACCCGGAACAGGCGGCCACTGCGCTGGATGTCCAGGCCATAAAGGTCGCCAGCAATATCCATGACCTCGGGAACCGTGACATCCCTGAGGCGCAGATCGATGGTTGCAGCAACATCAGGATGGATCACCACGTTGTAACGGCTTCCTTCCACCAGCGCCTCGAAAAAAGGCCCGGCGGCCAATCCACTGGCATTCACATCAAAGCGGTCTTCGTCGTTGGCCGGGGAGGCCAGCGAAGGCATCAGCGCAGCGCTGACGTCCTCGGGGACGCGATCAGACATCGCTTCCGCTCTTGCGCGTCGTCGCTGTTCAGCTTCAGCCTCAGCCATCGCCTCATCAATCGCGGTGGCGGCGTCGGTCGAGGTGGCCTGACTGGTGCGCATCAGCGGGTTATTGCTACAAGCCGCCAGTAACATGGCCAGCAGCAGGGTCAGAAACGTTCGGTTCAGTGTCATAGCAACTCGTTTCTCTGTCATTGCGAACTCCGCACTTGCGGAAGGGGGTCAAGGCGTAAAACGCGCACTCGTCCCTGATCAACCAGCTCTACCCGGTCCGTGTGGATTCGCCGGACACGAACACCCTCGAAGGCCTGCCCTTCCCTGCGGACCACACCATCGATCACTGCGACCCTGCGATCATTGCCGATAAATATCGACGCCAGCATAAACTCTCTTTGCGGCATCTGAGCCTGCGGAGAAGCCCCAAATCCGTCCGGACGGGTCGGGTCCTGCAAAGCCGCAAGATTCGAGGACGCCAGAGCAAGCAGTGCGATCAGCAGCAGTCTCATATCACACTCCCAGCCATGCGCGATCCAGGCTCAGGGTACGAACCCTGATGCGGACTTCGTTATCCGGGTATTTACTGGAATCGTACTCCAGCAGCACCCACCCCAGACGCGCGTCCATGGCTTCCAGCGTCTCGAGATAATCCAGCACTTCCATATATCCCCCACGCATTACTATCTCAGCGTCGTGGGCAAACAACAGCGGCTCTGGACTCTCGCTGTTACTATCGGATGGCTTGTCGAACACCGGTACGGGGGACAGGAGATCAACGCCCAGCAGCTCCAGTTTGTCCTGGGCAGCGAGCATCTCCCGCAAAAGCCCAACCATGGCGCGGGGTGCGATCAACCGTCCCGTGGTTTCAGCAAGCTCATCATTCAGTCGTTCCAGCCGCTGCTGCCGGGCCGCGAGCTGGTCTCTCAACACCTGTGACGGGTCGGAGGCAAGCTGCTCTGACAATAAACGCTGCTGGTCCATCAACGCCGCACGGGTATCGGACAAAGACACCTGACGGTACCGAAGCTGTTCATTGCCCGCTACCACCGGAGCCACCGCAAGCTCCCAGCCCACGAAAAGAACCACCACCAATGCTGTTACGGTCAGCAATACGCGTTCACGAACAGGGCGTTCGTTAAACCAGGCGGTGCCCTGATCAAACTGCTGACGCAGGACAGTCGTCATTTCGAAACCTCCCCGTCGGCATCCGTGGCCACCTGGAACTCAATCCAGCGTCCGTCTTCGCCCCGATCAAGCCGGAAGCTGCCGAAGGTCTTGCCGGTAAAGGCAGGTTCATCACCCAGCTTTTCAAGGTACACCGGCACAAGCCGGCCGGCCTGCGTCTTGCCGACCAGGCCAACGGCACCTTTGCTGGCATCAAGACGGATATGCGTCAGCCAGAGCCCCTGAGGTACCTGGCGTGCCAGCGCCGATAACGGCGACGAAAAGCCCGTTGTTTCAGTGGCGATCAGGTTTTCCACCCGATCCAGCAATTTCTGCCGGCGGGCCAGGGCTGCTGTCACCCGTTCCAGGGCGGCTTCAACGTCTGGGTCGGGCTGCCGGGCTTCTACCTCCCTGGTCAGTTGCGCCACGGAGCGCTCGAGTTGCTCATTCTGCTGTTGCAGGGCACTGTTCTCCGCCTGCAACCCGGAGGCCTGAAAACGGGCCACACCCCCAGCCCCGGCAATCACAACCAGAGCGAGCACCAACAAGGACATCGCCAGCCCGGCCTGCAGTTTTTCCCGGCGAGGCCGCAGGTCGTCGGTATAGAGGTTAACCCGCTGGATGCCATCGCCTGCCCCGGACATCGCCAGGCTGGCACTCCAGGCAACGAGGCAGCGGCTATCGAGCGACTCATCACGACCGAAAGGCGTCCAATCCAGGGTTTCAACGCTGGCGGCCACGTAGGAAGCCAGCATGGACGACAATGGCAGGACGTTGTCCCGGGCGACCAGGCGGATAACGGATGGTGGAACCTGACCTAACTGGCTTTCGTAATAGTCCAGGGAACGCTGCATCTCCAGGGCCAGTGATTGCACTGCGCTCTCCTGGCTCGACGCGTCCCGCAGGTCCTCGGACACAACATCCAGACGCCGGGAGAGATACAGCGTTTCGCCCTTGCAGACAATCATCTGCCCAAAGCGCTCGCGCATGTGAACCAGGGCCGCTCCGCGGCGATCCGGGTCTATACGGGGCACCAGATTGCGCAGCGCCAACTCGGCAATATCAATAGCCGTCAATGCCAGGCCACAGCTCTCCACCAACGTCACCAGCCCACTGACCAGAGACTTTCGCGCGGCAACCACATTGACCAGGCTTCCCCTTCCGCGGGAAGCATCCTCCGGAAAATGGAACACGTCTGAGACGGCATCGGAGGGATTGAAATCGAGAAAATCCTTGAGCTTCCACTTCAGAGCATCGCCCAGCTCTGATTCATCAATACCTTCCGGGCGCTCCAGCTGGAACACCTGATATTGATCAAGCGGCAGAATGAGCGTGGTGTCCGCACCGGTCCAATTGCGCTCACTGGTGAGGGAGCCGAGTACCGCCTCGCGTTTTGCCGGGGAACAATCTGAAAAACCGGTCGAGCCTCCGGATTCCGCCCAGGCGATGCCATCAGGGCGAACTTCCAGGTAGACGCGGTGCCGCTTACCGGAACGCCGAAGAACTCTTGTTATAAAACGTGGGGCCACTCGCCAGCCTCAGTGCCTAAAAAGTGCACGGATTCTACATTGACCTGCATGATAGTTGAGAAATTGAACGTAATTCCATGTTTTCTTGTTAAATTTGACCTGTTTTTGCAACTCTTTAACACAAAAACCCCCGCTTGGCGGGGGTTTTGAATTAGAGATCAACTAAAACGTTACAAACCGGTTCCAGTGTAACTTAGAACGGTATATCGTCATCAAAATCATCGACCGGCTCGGGCATACTTCCCTGGGAAGGCTGACTGTATCCACCACCAGATTGCTGCCCGGTCTGACTTGCCGCAGCAGGCGCAGCGTTACCCGTTTGTTGCGGGCGGCCCGCAGGTGCACCCTGGCTGGCGCCACCGCCCTCACCGCCGCGACTGTCCAGCATTTGCATCTGGCCATTGATGTCCACCACCACCTCGGTCGTATAACGGTCCTGGCCATCCTGACCCTGCCATTTACGGGTCTGCAGCTTGCCTTCAATATAAACCTTGGAACCCTTGCGCAGGTATTGGCCGGCAACTTCGGCAATCTTGCCGAACATCACAATCCGGTGCCATTCGGTTTTTGGCACCAGCTGGCCTGTCTGCCTGTCCTTGTAGCTTTCGTCTGTCGCAAGGTTCAGGTTCACCACCGCGTTGCCGTTCGGGGTATAGCGGGTTTCCGGGTCCTGCCCCAGGTTCCCGATCAGAATAACCTTGTTTACGCCTCGTGCCATGATCTGCTCCTGACTCTGTTTTCAGGGATAGCCTGCTGTCCCTGCAGGCCTCCGGTTTTCACGAACTGCTACCCTGCCGGACAAATGCAAAGTCCGCAAGCGAGAGTTCATCAAATTTACGACGATCCACTTTCAGGTAAGCGGTTTCAGCCTCCTCCAGGATGACCACGTCCTGCACCCCCGGAAGCTTCCTCAATGCATCGTCAATATCGTCAAACTGGCTATGCGCCACATGCTGTAACTGTACCACGAAACTGGCAGTGTAACCCGGGCTCGGCATGGTCAGCGCTACTGCCAGCCAGAGCAGCAGTACGATCACCATCAATCCCACTACGCCCTGGAACCCCAGCCGTTCCAGCAACAGCCCCCCCAGGGCTCCCCCCAGGAAAGCGCCAAAAAACTGGGAAGTGGAATAGACCCCCATAGCCGTGCCTTTGGCCGCAGCGGGAGACTCCTTGCTCACCAGTGAGGGCAGACTCGCTTCCAGCAGGTTAAAAGCCATAAAGAAAAAGAACAGTACTACCCAGGCAACGATGAGGCTGCCCGATATGCCACCAAGGGCTGCTGTTGAAATGGCGAGCAAAGCAATAGCGCCACAAAGGACCGGCTTCATGCTGCGCTTTTTTTCGCCGATGATGATAAACGGCACCATGGCAAAGAACGACGTCACCATAACCGTCAGATAGAACCACCAGTGGGAGGAGGAAGGCAGGCCCAGCTCGTCCTGCAGCAATGTGGGGAAGACCAGGAAAATTGCAGTCAGCACCAGATGCAGGGCGAATATTCCGAAATCAAGTCGCACCAATCGGCCATCGACAATCACTTTACCCAGCATCGCCCGGGCGGGGTGGGTATCCGCACTGGACTTGTGCTCGTGGGGTGTCGGCACCAGTCGGTGGACGATCACCATCGCCACCCCTGCCAGAGCGGCGGTGGTATAAAAGATACCGGACAGACCAAATGCCGAGCCCAGCAATGGGCCCAACACCAGCGACACGGAAAAAGAAAGACCGATGGAAATCCCGACGGTGGCCATGGCCTTGGTCCGCTCTTCCTCACGGGTCAGGTCACTGAGCAGGGCCATCAGTACACTGGCGATGGCTCCCGCGCCCTGAAGAATCCGACCGGCAATCACAACGTATATGGAATCGGTGGCTGCAGCGAGCAGGCTACCGGCGGCAAACAGCACCAGGCCAATATAGATCATCCGCTTGCGGCCGACTCGGTCCGACAACATGCCGAACGGGATCTGCAGCAATGCCTGGCTCAGACCATAGGCGCCAATGGCAAGACCTATCAGTGCAGGGGTTGCCCCCTTTAAATCGCTTCCAAGAAGGACGAACACGGGCATAACCATAAAGAGCCCGAGCATCCTCATGGCATATACCGATGCCAGCGCCGCCACTGAGCGTCTTTCCAATGAATTCATGCGGTGTCTGACCTGGTAAGGGTTCCGGAAACATGGGTTCAGAAGGGACGCCTGCCCTTCGCAAAATCGCTGCGCATTGTAACAGAAGGCACCCAGGCAAGGCATATTGCATTTAAGTGCTTAAAAGCCTCCTGGCCTTGGCCGGCCGGGGCCCAAACGCGGTATAATTTCCGTTTTTTCCGACAGCGAGGTGTTATGGACCATATCCAGATCAAAGGGGCACGCACCCACAATCTGAAAAACATTGACCTGGATATGCCTAGGGACAAGCTGATCGTAATCACCGGCCTGTCCGGCTCCGGGAAGTCATCTCTTGCGTTCGACACACTCTATGCCGAAGGGCAGCGTCGCTACGTGGAATCCCTGTCCACCTATGCTCGCCAGTTCCTGTCGATGATGGAAAAGCCCGATGTGGACCACATTGAGGGGCTATCACCGGCCATTTCCATTGAGCAGAAAAGCACCTCACACAATCCCCGCTCGACCGTCGGCACCATTACTGAAATCTACGATTATCTGCGCCTGCTCTTTGCACGCGCTGGCGAACCCCGCTGCCCGGATCACGATCTGCCACTGGAAGCCCAGACCGTCAGCCAGATGGTGGACCAGGTTCTGGCTATGCCAGACGACAGCAAGCTGATGATCCTCGCTCCGGTTATTCGCGACCGCAAGGGCGAGCACCATAACGTCATCGACACCATGCGCAGCCAGGGTTTCATTCGCCTGCGAGTTGACGGCCGGGTTTACGACATCGACGACGTTCCAGACCTGGACAAGAAACGCAAACACCAGATTGATGTAGTTGTGGACCGTTTCAAGGTCAAGCCGGGGCTTGAGCAACGGCTTGCGGAGAGTTTTGAAACGGCCCTGGGACTGGCTGACGGCATCGCCTTGGTGGCCCCCATGGACAACGAGGGCGAGGAACACACCTTTTCCGCCCGCTACGCCTGTACACAATGCGGGTACGCCATCAGCGAACTGGAACCACGACTGTTCTCCTTCAACAACCCAGCTGGGGCCTGCCCCACGTGTGATGGCCTGGGCGTAAAACAGTTCTTTGATGCCGAGAAAATTGTCCAGCACCCCGAGGCCACACTTGCCGAAGGTGCCATCAAAGGCTGGGACCGACGCGCCGTGTATTACTTCCAGATGCTCTCCAGCGTTGCCGACCACTACGGGATAGACATGGACACCCCATGGGAGGACCTGCCAGACGATTTCCGCCAGGCACTGCTTTATGGCTCCGGCACTGACGACATTCCCTTCCGCTATGTGAATTCCCGCGGCCACATCATGGAGAAGGCTCACCCCTTCGAAGGCATTCTGCCCAACCTCGAGCGCCGTTACCGGGAAACCGAATCACAGAGTATGCGGGAGGAGCTGGCGCGCAATCTAAGCACCCAGCCGTGCAAGGAATGCGGCGGCTCGCGACTGCGCCGCAGCGCCCGCCATGTGTTTATTGAGAAGAACAACATCTCCGATGTGACTCATATGCCGGTGGGCGACGCGCACGACTATTTCGGAAAGCTCGCCATGCCAGGCCGCAAGGGTGAAATTGCAGAAAAAATCCTCAAGGAAGTTCGCCAGAGACTGCAATTTCTGGTCAACGTGGGGCTGGAATACCTGACCCTGGAGCGCAGCGCCGACACGCTTTCCGGCGGCGAAGCCCAGCGCATCCGCCTGGCCAGCCAGATTGGCGCCGGCCTTGTGGGCGTGATGTATATTCTCGATGAGCCCTCCATTGGCTTGCACCAGCGAGATAACGACCGTCTGCTTGCGACCCTGTTTCACCTCCGGGACCTGGGCAACACCGTCATAGTGGTCGAACACGATGAAGACGCCATTCGGGCGGCAGACCATGTCATCGACATCGGGCCGGGCGCCGGCGTTCATGGCGGCCATATCATCGCCCAGGGCACCCCGGATGACATCATTGCCTCCGAGGACTCCCTCACCGGACAATACCTGTGTGGCAAGAAAGAAATTGCCATCCCCGACAAGCGCCATACCAGCAAGGGCAAGAGCCTGGTACTGAAAGGCGCAACCGGTAACAACCTTTGCAACGTCACACTGACCCTGCCCCTGGGCGTGATGACCTGCGTCACCGGTGTTTCCGGGTCGGGTAAGTCCACCCTGATCAACAGCACCCTGTATCCGGTTTGCGCAGCCAAACTCAACAAGGCCACCAGCCTGACCCACGCGCCCTATGAATCCCTGAAGGGCCTGGATCAACTGGATAAGGTCATCGACATCGACCAGAGCCCCATTGGCCGCACACCGAGATCAAACCCTGCGACCTACACCGGTCTGTTTACACCTATTCGCGAATTATTCGCGGGTACCCAGGAAGCCCGCTCCCGCGGCTACAAACCCGGGCGCTTCAGTTTTAACGTCAAGGGAGGTCGTTGCGAGGCATGCCAGGGCGACGGCGTTATCAAGGTTGAAATGCACTTCCTGCCGGATGTGTACGTGCCTTGCGACGTCTGCAAGGGCAAACGCTATAACCGGGAAACCCTGGAAGTCCGCTACAAAGGAAAAAGCATTCACGAAGTGCTTGCGATGACAGTCGAAGAAGCGCGTGAATTTTTCGACCCGGTCCCCTTCCTTGCGCGCAAGCTTCAGACCCTGATTGATGTAGGGCTGTCCTATATTCGCCTGGGGCAGAGTGCGGTTACGCTGTCAGGCGGTGAAGCTCAGCGGGTGAAGCTGGCCAAGGAATTGTCCAAGCGTGATACAGGTAAAACCCTCTATATTCTTGATGAGCCCACCACCGGCCTGCATTTTTACGACATCCAGCAATTGCTGACCGTGCTTCAGCGGTTGCGGGACCATGGGAACACCATCGTCGTGATTGAGCATAATCTGGACGTGATCAAGACGGCGGACTGGATTATTGATCTTGGCCCCGAAGGTGGTTCTGGTGGCGGCCAGATCGTGGCTGAAGGAACACCTGAGGCCGTTGCCGAGACGGCCGGCTCCCATACCGGGCGATATTTGAAGGGGGTTCTGGAGCGGAACGTGAAGTAATGGCCACCGGCTGGGTGTCGGTTTACGGCCCGTTGGGCCTGAACCGACCTACGGGGAACTCAGGAAAGAGGCATAAAAAAACCGGAGGCTTAGCCTCCGGTTTTCTTGGACCTGGCAAAAAACTTACTCTTCGCCTTCGTCCACTTCTTCTGCTTCGATGTCCAACGGACGACCAACCAGCTCTACGAATGCCATCGGGGCATTGTCGCCGGCACGGAAGCCACACTTCAGGATACGAAGGTAACCACCCGGGCGTTCGTTGTAACGGGGGCCAAGCTCGTTAAAAAGCTTGGCAACCGCTGCGTCGTCACGCAGGCGTGAAAACGCCAGACGACGATTCGCAACCGAATCATTCTTTGCGAGCGTGATCAAAGGCTCAGCTACCCGGCGAAGCTCTTTCGCCTTGGGGAGCGTTGTTTTGATCAGCTCATGATCAACCAGTGACGCAGTCATGTTACGAAACATGGCCTTGCGATGCGCACTGGTCCTGCTGAACTTACGACCACTCTTACGATGACGCATTGCTCTGATTCCTTACCTTAAACTAATCGGCGATTAACCGCCCAGTACCCGGTCGTCGCCACGAAGGCTAGCCGGCGGCCAGTTATCAAGACGCATACCCAATGACAGACCGCGGGACGCGAGCACGTCCTTGATCTCGGTAAGCGACTTTTTACCAAGGTTAGGCGTCTTCAGCAGCTCAACTTCTGTGCGCTGAATCAGATCGCCGATGTAGTAAATATTCTCAGCCTTCAAGCAGTTAGCTGAACGCACTGTCAATTCCAGATCATCAACCGGGCGAAGGAGAATCGGATCAATTTCTTCCTCTTCCTCAACACGCTCCGGCTCTTTCTCGTGATCGAAATCAACGAACACAGCCAGTTGCTGCTGGAGAATGGTTGCCGCCCGGCGAATCGCTTCTTCCGGATCGATAGTACCATTGGTTTCCAGATCAATAACCAGCTTGTCCAGGTCCGTACGCTGCTCTACCCGTGCACTTTCCACGGCGTAGGCAACACGACGAACCGGGCTGAAGGTTGCGTCCAGTTGCAGGCGTCCAATGGCGCGAGTCTCGTCCTCGTCCAGTCCCCGTTGATCGGCCGGCTCATAGCCGCGACCGCGGGCAACCTTCAGGCGCATATTCACTTCACCATTGGCACTCAGGTGACAGATCACATGCTCCGGATTGGTGATCTCGACATCGTGATCCAGCTTGATATCGCCAGCAGTGACAACGCCCGGGCCTTTCTTGCTGAGAGTTACCTCGGCATCGTCCCGGCCGCCCATTTTCACCGCCACGCCCTTGAGATTCAGCAGAATCTCAATGACGTCTTCCTGAACACCTTCGATCGCGCTGTACTCATGCAGAACACCGTCGATCTGCGCCTCGGTAATGGCACAGCCCGGCATTGAGGACAAGAGTATACGACGCAGTGCGCTGCCCAGGGTGTGACCAAAACCTCTTTCCAGAGGCTCCAGCGTTACCTTGGCGCGCATGGCGCTTGATTCTTTCACGTCAATGGTACGAGGTGTCAATAACTCATGTACTGAACGCTGCATAGACGCCCCTAATTGCTCTCGTTGCTAACTGGGCTTTACTTGGAGTAAAGCTCGACGATGAGGTTCTCGTTGATGTCGGCCGGCAATTCAGTGCGCTCAGGCACTGACCTGTAAACGCCGGACATCTTGCTGGCGTCGACCTCTACCCAGCTCACCGGTGCGCGACTGGAAGACAGATCCAGTGCGCCTTTAACGCGAAGCTGGTTTTTTGCCTTCTCACGCACACTCACAACATCACCTGGACGGACCTGATAAGACGGGATATTCACCAGCTTATCGTTGACCAGGATCGCTTTGTGAGAAACGAGCTGACGGGACTCAGCACGGGTAGAACCAAAACCCATGCGATATACAACGTTATCAAGACGACCTTCCAGCAGCTGCAACAGGTTCTCACCGGTTGCACCCTTGATGCGGGCGGCCTCTTTGTAATAGTTGCGGAACTGCTTCTCCAGTACGCCGTAGATCCGACGGACCTTCTGCTTTTCACGAAGCTGTACGCCATATTCGGACAGACGACCGCGACGCGCGCCGTGCATACCCGGCGGAGTCTCGATGTTGCACTTCGAATCGAGCGCGCGAACACCGCTCTTCAGAAAAAGATCTGTCCCTTCACGACGAGACAGCTTGCACTTCGGGCCTATGTAACGAGCCATAATTCACTGTCTCCTGTGTTAGACGCGGCGCTTTTTGGGCGGACGACAACCGTTATGGGGAATCGGCGTCACATCAGTGATGTTAGTGATCTTGTAGCCGCACGCGTTCAGCGCACGAACCGCAGATTCACGTCCGGGCCCCGGACCTTTAACCTCTACGTCCAGGTTTTTAAGGCCGTATTCAGCAGCCGCATTACCGGCTCTTTCAGCTGCTACCTGCGCAGCAAAAGGTGTACTCTTGCGTGACCCACGGAAACCGGAACCACCAGAGGTGGCCCAGGACAATACGTTGCCCTGACGGTCAGAAATGGTCACGATAGTGTTGTTGAAGGACGCGTGAATGTGCGCGACGCCATCAACAACCGTCTTTTTCACCTTTTTACGGGTACGTGTACCTGGCTTTGCCATGTTTGCCTACCTGTTACTTACGAATAGGTTTGCGAGGACCTTTACGGGTGCGTGCGTTGGTCTTTGTGCGCTGGCCACGGACCGGAAGGCCATGACGATGACGCAGACCACGGTGGCAACCGAGATCCTTCAAACGCTTAATGTTCATCTGAACTTCACGACGCAGATCGCCTTCAACGGCAAGCTTGCCTACTTCTGTACGAAGTGATTCAAGCTGCTCGTCGGACAGGTCTTTGACCTTGACGTCCGGCTTGACGCCGGTTGCATCGCAAAGCTTCTGGGCTGCTGTCCGGCCGACTCCAAAAATGTAAGTCAACGAGATAACAGCATGTTTGTGATCGGGTATATTGACACCGGCTATACGTGCCATCCAAATTACTCCGCGTTCAAAGCTTTGCTGTGTGAATTTTCCGCCACTATAAAAGGGCGCGAAATAATAGCGCCTGACCCCACCTGAGGTCAAGCGCTATTAATCGTACCCTCTGCATTGTCAGTGCTGAATCCGTAAGGATTAACCCTGGCGCTGCTTGTGACGAGGCTCCGAGCAAATGACTCTTACTGAGCCATTGCGACGAATTACTTTGCAGTTACGGCAAATTTTCTTTACCGAAGCGCGTACTTTCATTGTCGACTCCAGTTTTCAAGGGGAACGGGATTAACCGTTCCGACCATAGCCCTTGAGATTGGATTTCTTCATCAAAGAATCATATTGATGAGACATCAGGTGCGACTGAACCTGAGCCATGAAATCCATCACCACGACTACAACAATCAGCAGTGACGTGCCGCCCAGATAGAACGGAACATTCCCGGCCACCATCAGAAACTGAGGGAACAGGGAAACTGCTGCAATGTACATTGCACCGAACAGTGTCAGGCGAGTCAGTACACCATCAATATACTTGGCGGTCTGATCACCCGGACGGATGCCCGGAATAAAGGCGCCAGAGCGCTTGAGGTTATCCGCAACTTCTTTCGGGTTGTACATCAGGGCTGTATAGAAGAAGCAGAAGAATACTACTGCTGCCGCAAACAGAATGATGTACAGGGGCTGACTGGGTGCCAGTGCCTGGGAAATATCGCTCAGCCACTCCATACCTTCGCCCTGCCCGAACCACTGCCCCAATGACGCCGGAAACAGCAGGATGGAAGAGGCAAAGATCGGTGGAATAACGCCGGCCATATTCACCTTCAGGGGAAGATGGCTGGATTGCTGGGCAAATACCCTGCGACCCTGCTGCCGCTTGGCATAGTTGATGGTCAGGCGACGCTGTCCGCGCTCCATGAACACCACAAAACCAACAACGGCAACTGCCAGCACAGCGATACCCAGAACCACCAACAGGCTCATTTCGCCATTACGTGCCTGCTCCAGTGTCTGGCCAATGGCCCCGGGCAAACCCGCGACAATGCCAGCGAAAATCAGCAACGATATGCCGTTACCTACGCCGCGCTCGGTGATCTGCTCACCCAGCCACATCATGAATACGGCACCGCTGACGAAAGAAACCACAGCCACGAAATGGAAGCTGAAGCTGTCGTTAAAGGTCACACCCTGCGATGCCAGCCCGACAGAGATACCAAAGCCCTGAACCAGGGCCAGGATAACCGTACCATACCGTGTGTACTGACTGATCTTGCGACGGCCAGCCTCGCCCTCTTTCTTCAGCTGCTCCAGCGTCGGACTGACCGCCGTCATGAGCTGCATGATAATAGAGGCCGAGATATACGGCATGATACCAAGTGCGAAGATACTCATTCGCTCAAGCGCACCACCGGAAAACATGTTGAACATGCTCAGGATTGTGCCCTGATTCTGCTCAAACAGTGCCGCCAGACGATCGGGGTTGATACCTGGCACCGGAATGTGGGCACCGATCCGGTACACCAGCAATGCCAGGAAGACAAACCAGAGCCGCGAACGCAGCTCTGCCAGTCCTTTTCCCGCGCCCGCAGGCAATGATGCGTTCTTGGCCATTTAGTCCTCGACTCGCCTTAGTCTTCGACTTTACCGCCCGCGGCTGTGATCGCCTCGCGTGCGCCTTTGGTCACTTTAAGACCCTTGACGGTCACCGCACGGCTCAGTTCGCCGGACAGAATGACCTTCGCTTCACGAATTTCTTCGCGAACGATGTCAGCTTTTTTCAGGGCCGCAAGATCGGCAACATCGCCGTCTACTTTCGCCAGTTCGTTCAGGCGAATTTCGGCCACATAGCGCTGCTGGCGCGAGGTGAAACCAAACTTCGGCAGACGACGGGCCAACGGCTGCTGACCACCCTCGAAACCGGGAGCTACACTGCCACCGGAGCGGGCTTTCAGACCCTTGTGACCACGACCACCGGTCTTGCCGAGGCCGCTGCCGATACCGCGACCCACACGCTTTGCGGCGGGACGTGAACCAGGCTCCGGACTAAGTTCGTTCAGACGCATCTTAGTTCTCCTCTACCTGCACCAGGTAGTTAACCCGGTTGATCATACCGCGGATGGACGGTGTATCTTCCACTTCCACAGTGTGACCGATTTTACGGAGACCCAGACCCTTCACACAAAGTTTGTGCTTGGGCTGACAGCCAATAGGGCTGCGGGTCAGTGTTACTTTGATCGTTTTTGCGTTCGCCATGACTTCAACCCAGAATCTCTTCCACGGATTTACCGCGCTTGGCTGCAATATCTTCAGGCGCTTGAGTTGCCTGGAGACCCTTGATGGTGGAACGTACCACGTTCACCGGGTTGGTAGACCCATAACATTTGGACAGTACGTTCTGCACACCCGCAACTTCCAGTACTGCACGCATCGCACCACCGGCGATAATACCGGTACCTTCTGATGCTGGCTGCATGTAGACCTTGGAGCCACCGTGCTGCGCTTTAACCGCATATTGCAGGGTATTTCCGTCAAGCGGGATGTCGACCATGTTCTTGCGTGCAGCTTCCATCGCCTTCTGGATCGCAACCGGCACTTCACGCGCCTTGCCACGACCGAAACCAACGCGTCCTTTACCATCACCCACTACAGTCAGTGCAGTGAAGGCAAAAATACGGCCGCCTTTAACAACCTTGGCGACGCGATTGACCTGAACCAGCTTCTCCTGGAGCTCAGGCGCCTTCTGTTCGTTAACGCTCATCTTCTCCACCTCTTAGAATTGCAAGCCAGCTTCACGGGCTGCGTCGGCCAGAGCCTGGACGCGACCATGATAACGGTAACCGGAGCGGTCAAAAGCGACCTGCTCTACACCTGCTGCCCTGGCACGCTCAGCAATCAGCTGACCGACCTTTTTGGCAGCGTCCACGTTACCGGTTGCACCCTGGCGCAGGTCCTTATCCAACGTGGAGGCAGCCGCCAGCACCTTGCTGCCGTCTGCAGTCGTAACCTGGGCATACATGTGCCGTGGTGTACGATGTACACACAGGCGGTTTGTGCCCAACTTACGGATCTTCATGCGCACCTTGCGTGCGCGACGCAATCTTTCGTTATTCGCGCTCATAGTCCCGCCTTATTTCTTCTTGGCTTCTTTGCGTCTGACCTGCTCATCCGCATAACGCACACCCTTGCCTTTGTAAGGCTCTGGTGGACGGAATGCACGGATCTCAGCAGCGACCTGGCCAACCTGTTGCTTGTCGATTCCGCGAATCACAACTTCCGTATTGGACGGAGTTTCAGCGGTAATCCCCTCGGGCAGCTCATATTCAACCGGGTGTGAAAAACCCAGTGTCAGATTGAGCTTCTTACCTTGCGCCTGGGCACGGTAGCCTACGCCCGTCAGCGCGAGCTTGCGCTCGAAGCCTGTAGACACACCGGTCACCATATTATTGACCAGTGCGCGGGTAGTACCAGCAAGAGCGCGGGACTGTTTGGCTCCATCACGGGCGGCAAAACGCAGAACATTCTCTTCCTGCGTCACGTCAACCACGTGGTGGATGGTGAATTGAAGTGATCCTTTGGACCCCTTCACATTAATTTCCTGTCCGTTCAGCTTAACCTCAACACCGGAAGGCAGCACGACAGGATTATTGGCAACCCTGGACATGTGTATCTCCTAAAATACGGTGCAGATGACTTCGCCACCCACGCCGGCAGCACGTGCAGCGCGGTCTGTCATTACGCCCTTGGACGTAGAGACAATCGCGACTCCCAGACCACCGGATACTTTCGGCAGTTCCCCAGCGCCCTTGTACTGGCGCAGACTCGGACGGCTGACCCGCTTGATTTCCTCAATAACCGGCTTGCCGCCGAAGTACTTGAGGTTAATGGTCAGCTCGGGCTTCGCGTCAGCTGAGACGGAAAAATCGGCTACGTAACCTTCGTCCTTGAGGACCTGGGCTACGGAGATCTTCATTTTTGAAGATGGCATGGCCACATCAGCCTTCTGTGCCATCTGTGCATTACGGATACGGGTAAACATATCCGCAAGCGTATCTTGCATACTCATCGGTATGAGACTCCTGATCTTTTTAGTTGTGCAGCGGCGCGCCGCACCGCTTACCAACGGGCATCTGACCTGCGGTCAGAGTGCCTGCCTTACCAGCTTGCTTTGGTCAGGCCCGGAACATCACCGCGCATGCCAGCTTCACGCAACTTGATGCGTGACAGCTTGAACTTGCGCAGGACGCCATGGGGACGACCTGTAATCTGGCAACGATTACGAAGACGCGAGGGAGATGCATCACGAGGAAGCTGTTGAAGCTTCATCTGTGCATCCCAACGGTCATCATCGCTGGTATTCGGGTTCTTGATAATCGCCTTGAGCTCCGCACGCTTCGCTGCATACTTCGCAACGGTTTTCTCGCGCTTGAACTCGCGGTTCTTCATGGAAACCTTAGCCATTACACTCGTTCCTTATTTCTTGAACGGAAAGCCGAAAGCTTTCAGCAGTTCGCGACCTTCATCGTCGGTACCGGCTGTGGTGGTAATGGTGATGTCAAGACCACGGATCTTGTCGACTCTGTCGTACTCGATCTCGGGGAAAATGATCTGCTCACGCACGCCCATGCTGTAGTTACCGCGACCGTCGAAGGACTTGGGATTCAGACCGCGGAAGTCACGAATGCGGGGAACCGCAATGTGAACCAGACGATCAAAGAAGTCCCACATGCGCTCACCGCGCAGCGTAACTTTACAACCGATCGGCCAACCTTCACGGATTTTGAAACCCGCAACGGATTTACGCGCCAGAGTGACAACCGCTTTCTGACCAGCCAGGCGCTCAAGATCCGCCACAGCATTCTCAATCAGCTTCTTGTCACCGACCGCCTCGCCGACACCCATGTTCAGGGTGATCTTCTCGATACGCGGCACCTGCATGATGTTCTTGTAGCTGAACTCTTTCTGCAGGGCGGGTACCACTTCCTTACTGTACTGCTCTTTCATGTTAAGCATCGTAACCACCACCGCTTACTGGTTATCGACGACTTCTTTCGTGGACTTAAATATCCGCACCTTGGCGCCGTCTTCCTTGATCTGGAAGCCTACGCGATCGGCTTTGCCGGTCTGCGGATTAAAAATAGCCACGTTGGAAGCCTGGATAGGTGCTTCTTTTTCGACGATGCCACCTGGGGTGCCAGACATCGGGTTAGGCTTGGTGTGCTTCTTGATCATATTGATCCCAGAAACTACCACCCGGCCATCGTCCTGAACCTTCAGGACTTTACCACGTTTGCCTTGGTCTTTCCCCGTAGTGACGATTACTTCGTCATCTCGTTTGATCTTTTTCATAACCGGCCTCTGGTCCTTAAAGTACTTCGGGTGCCAGTGAAATAATTTTCATGAACTTCTCATTTCGCAGTTCACGGGTAACCGGTCCGAAGATACGGGTACCAATTGGTGCGTCCTGATTGTTCAGAAGTACCGCCGCATTTCCGTCGAAACGAATAAGCGACCCGTCGGGACGACGCACACCTTTACGGGTACGCACAACGACAGCTTTCAGGACCTGGCCTTTTTTCACTTTACCGCGGGGGATGGCTTCCTTAACGGTTACCTTGATGATATCCCCAACGCTGGCGTAACGCCTATGTGAACCGCCCAGGACCTTGATGCACATAACCTGACGTGCACCACTGTTGTCCGCGACTTCAAGCATTGTTTGAGTCTGAATCATGGTTGTTCTCCAGCAGAAACCACTTTGCCGTTACGACAAGACTCACCGTCCGGGCGAGTTACACCTTCGATGCGCGTTCGGTGACTTCCACCAGAGCCCAGCTTTTGGTCTTGGAGACCGGGCGGGTTTCCTGGATTGTAACGGTGTCACCGATGTTGCACTGATTGCTCTCGTCGTGAGCGTGAATTTTGGATGAGCGCTTCATGTACTTACCGTACAGAGGATGCTTAACCTGGCGCTCAACCAGAACCACAATGGATTTCTCCATTTTGTTGCTCACGACCTTGCCGCTCAGGGTTCTGGCAGTTTGGGTAGCTTCAGTCATGTTACTGTCCTGCCTTTTCATTCATAACCGTTTTCACGCGAGCTATGTCACGCTTCACCTTCGGTAGAAGATGAGACTGATTCAGCTGACCTGTCGCCTTACGCATGCGCAGGTTGAACTGCTCCTTCAGGAGGTCGATCAGCTCTTTGTTCAGCTCCTCGACTGACTTCTCACGCAGCTCTGTTGCTTTCATCACATCACCGTCCTCGTAACAAAGGTGGTCTGTACGGGCAGTTTGGCCGCAGCAAGAGTGAATGCATCGCGAGCGATTTCCTCGGAGACGCCTTCCATCTCATAAAGCATCCGGCCTGGCTGAATCTCAGCCACCCAATACTCGACAGAACCCTTACCTTTACCCATTCGTACTTCCAGCGGCTTACTGGAGATCGGCTTGTCCGGGAAAATCCGGATCCAGATCTTACCGCCCCGCTTGATGCGACGTGTCATGGTACGACGCGCTGCTTCAATCTGGCGCGCAGTTATACGTCCACGGGTTGTCGCCTTCAATCCGTATTCACCGAAGCTCACCTTGTTAGCACGGTGAGCAAGACCGGTGTTACGGCCTTTCATTACCTTGCGAAATTTGGTGCGTTTTGGTTGCAGCATTTGAGTGCCCCTTTACTTAGAACCTTTCTTCCCAGAGGCTTTCTTGTCAGCACGGACCTGCTCCATACCACCAAGAATCTCACCTTTGAAGATCCATACCTTGACGCCGATAATGCCGTAAGTGGTCTTCGCTTCGTAGGTCGAGTAATCGATATCTGCACGCAGTGTGTGCAGCGGTACACGACCTTCGCGATACCACTCGGAACGGGCAATTTCAGCACCCCCGAGACGACCGCCAACCTGGATCTTGATGCCTTTCGCTCCCTGGCGCATGGCGTTCTGTACCGCACGCTTCATGGCGCGACGGAACATCACACGACGCTCCAGCTGACCGGCAACGTTCTGCGCGACCAGGCGGGCATCCAGGTCCGGCTTGCGGACTTCTTCGATGTTGATGTGCACAGGCACACCCATCATGTCGCTGACTTCGCGACGCAGACGGTCAACATCTTCACCCTTCTTGCCGATAACAATACCGGGACGGGCTGTATGGATCGTGATACGGGCGTTCTGAGCAGGGCGCTCGATCACAATCTTGCTGACAGACGCCTTAACCAGACGCTTGTCGAGGAATTCGCGAACCTGAATGTCGTTCAACAGGTTGTTCGCGTATTCCGCTTTTTCCGCATACCACACTGAGTTGTGCTCTTTGATCACACCCAGGCGCATGCCGGTTGGATTTACTTTATGACCCATCTGAGCATCTCCTACTTGTCGGCGACCTTGACGGTGATATGACAGGTGCGCTTGAAAATCCGGTCAGCGCGCCCCTTGGCTCGAGCCTTGATTCGCTTGAGCGTCGGACCCTCATCCACCATAACGGTGGAAACCCGCAGATCATCTACGTCCAGACCTTCGTTGTGCTCAGCGTTGGCAATGGCAGACTCAAGAGCTTTCTTGAGAATGACCGCCGCCTTCTTAGGGCTGAAAGTCAGAATGTTCAGGGCGTCCTCAACAGCCTTGCCGCGTACTTGGTCAGCGACAAGACGCGCTTTCTGAGCTGAGAGGCGAGCGCCCTTGTACTTGGCTGCTACTTCCATTTCTATTACCTCACAATCAGCGTTTAGCTTTCTTGTCGGCCGCATGACCACGATAAGTACGCGTTGCCGCGAACTCACCCAGCTTATGCCCGACCATATCTTCGGTGACATAAACCGGCACGTGCTGCTTGCCGTTGTGGACTGCAATGGTCAAGCCTACAAACTCCGGGAAGATTGTCGAACGACGCGACCAGGTCTTGATCGGTCGCTTGTCGTTCGCTTCCAGAGCTGCCTCGACCTTCTTCAACAGATGCAGGTCTATAAAAGGACCTTTCTTTAAAGAACGTGGCACAGCATTTACCTCTATGTAGTCGTTTACTTGGCTGAACGACGACGTACTATCATCTTGTCAGTACGCTTGTTCTTACGAGTCTTATGCCCTTTGGTCGGAACACCCCACGGAGTAACCGGGTGACGCCCGCCAGAGGTACGCCCTTCACCACCACCATGTGGGTGGTCAACTGGGTTCATAGCAACACCACGTACTGTTGGACGTTTACCGCGCCAACGTGATGCACCCGCTTTACCAAGCTGCTTGAGGCTGTGTTCGCTGTTGGACACTTCGCCCAACGTCGCACGACAGTCAACAAGCACCTTACGCATTTCACCTGAACGCAGGCGGATGGTGGCGTAAGCCCCCTCCCGAGCAACCAGCTGTACGGATGCGCCCGCGGAGCGAGCCAGCTGGGCACCTTTGCCAGGCTTGATTTCGACGCAGTGAATCACAGAACCGACCGGAATATTCCGGAGCGGCAGCGTGCTTCCTACTTTAATCGGCGCGTCGATGCCGGAGCGCACAGGATCACCGATCTGCATACCTTTGGGAGCGATAATGTAACGACGCTCGCCATCGGCATACTTGATCAGCGCAATGTGCGCCGAGCGGTTAGGATCGTATTCCAGGCGCTCAATAGTCGCCGGAATACCATCTTTGGTCCGCTTAAAGTCGATAACGCGGTAGTGCTTCTTGTGGCCACCACCAATATGACGGGTAGTGATGCGACCAAAATGGTTGCGACCACCCGATTTGCTCAATGTTTCTACCAACGGCTCGTAAGGGCGCCCCTTGTGAAGATCAGGGTTAAAGAGCTTAACAACGTGACGGCGGCCGGCAGATGTTGGCTTGGTTTTGACGATCGGCATTTTACGACCCCTTTACCTTATTCCACATCCAGAAAATCAATGTCCTGACCGTCCGCAAGCTTCACATAAGCCTTACGAATGTCAGCACGCTTGCCGAAGCCGCGAACGGTACGCTTGAGCTTACCCTTACGGTTCAGAACCTGAACACCTTCGACGGTGACGTTGAACAGCTGCTCAACGGCTTTCTTGATCTCGGGCTTGGTTGCATCAGGGGCTACACGAAATACCACCTGACCACTTTCCGCTACCAGAGAGGCTTTCTCTGATACGTGGGGCCCAAGAAGAATCTTGTAAATACGTTCCTGATTCATCCCAGCATCTCCTCGATTTTCTTCAGAGCGGGAACAGTCACAACGACCTTCTCGAAGGCAACCAGGCTAACCGGATCCAGACCAGCAATGTCACGCACGTCTACGTGCGGGATGTTGCGAGAGGCCAGATGCAGATTCTGCTCAACGTTTTCGGAGAGAATCAGTGCATTGGTCACACCGATATCCTTCAGCTTGGCGCTAAACGCTTTGGTCTTGGGGCTGTCAACATTGATGTCGTCAACAACGACCAGACGCTCCTGGCGGACCAGCTCTGAAAAAATGGAGCGCATCGCTGCGCGGTACATCTTGCGGTTGACCTTCTGCTCAAAGCCACGGGGCTTGGCAGCAAAGGTAACACCACCGGAGCGCCAGATCGGGCTTCGGATTGTACCAGCACGGGCACGACCAGTGCCCTTTTGACGCCATGGCTTTTTGCCACCACCAGCGACTTCGGAACGCGTCTTTTGTGCCTTGGTTCCCTGACGGGCGCCTGCCATATAGGCAGTGACCACCTGGTGAACCAGCGACTCGTTAAAATCTTTGGCAAATGCAGCATCGGAAACAGAAATTCCCTTGCCGCTACCTGTAATTGTCAATTCCATCGCACCGCTCCTCAGGCTTTAACTGCAGGCTTGATGACAACATTTCCGCCGGTCGCGCCCGGAACGGCACCACGAATCAGCAGAAGGTTGCGCTCGGCGTCGACACGGACGACTTGCAGGTTCTGCACAGTCACCTGCGCATTGCCCATCTGGCCCGCCATCTTTTTGCCCTTGAATACCTTGCCCGGAGTCTGGTTCTGACCGATGGAACCCGGAGCACGATGAGAAAGGGAGTTACCGTGTGTGGCGTCCTGCATGGAGAAGTTCCAGCGCTTAACACCGCCCTGGAAACCTTTACCCTTGGACTGACCGGTAGCATCCACGACCTGGCCATCTTCAAAGATGGACGCGGTAATTTCACCGCCGGCTGCCAGCTCTTCACCTTCACCGTCGGCGAGGCGGAATTCCCACAGACCACGACCTGCCTCTACTCCGGCTTTAGCATAATGGCCTGCTTCGCTTTTGGTCACACGTGAGGAACGACGCTTACCAACGGTTACCTGAACCGCACGATAGCCATCGCTTTCAAGAGTTTTCAGTTGGGTAATGCGGTTGGGCTCAACCTCGATTACCGTTACGGGCAGCGCTTGCCCGTCTTCCGTAAAAATACGGGTCATACCGGCCTTGCGACCGACAATTCCAATTGCCATGTTTCACCTCTTAAGTGTACGGGGCTCTCACCCTCTATGGCCTTATGACAGTTACACAGACTAACCGCGTGGTTAGCCGAGGCTGATCTGAACGTCTACACCTGCTGCCAGATCCAGCTTCATCAAAGCATCTACTGTCTTTTCCGTCGGCTCGACGATGTCCAGCAGACGCTTGTGTGTACGAATCTCGTACTGATCACGCGCGTCTTTGTTGACGTGCGGGGAGATCAGAACGGTGTACTTTTCCTTCCGCGTCGGCAGAGGGATTGGTCCACGCACTTGAGCGCCGGTCCGCTTGGCGGTATCGACAATCTCCTGCGTTGACTGGTCGATCAGGCGGTAATCAAACGCCTTCAACCGGATTCGAATTTTTTGGCTTTGCATGATGCACCCAAACTCCACTCGTAGCAGCTACTAGTTAGCCGACCTTCAAAAAAAGGAGCCGCATTGTATGCATAATACCCAGCAGTGTCAACTGCGTTCAGCAGCGACTCCGCCAGGTCAGATTGTGCGGCTGAAACAGAAAAAGGGGCTGAGTTTCAGCCCCTTTTTCCTGATCAAACGAGCAGATTACTCGATGATCTTGGAGACCACACCGGCACCAACAGTACGGCCGCCTTCACGAATCGCGAAGCGCAGGCCATCTTCCATGGCGATCGGGTTGATCAGGGTAACACTCATCTTCACGTTGTCACCCGGCATTACCATTTCCA
>NZ_JBDWCL010000040.1:0-179819 GCF_039977835.1 Marinobacter sp.
TAAGAAAAGCCAAGGCACAAAACACGGAATCGGTTGACCCATCGTGACCGCTCAGAGTACAAAACTGACTCCAGCGTGATGGCCGTGTGCAAACCGGTCACGATCCCCGGAATGACCGGTCACGTTCGCCGGAATACGCATCAGAACGGCCTGCTTACAAGCGATGTGTTATCCAAAGAGACCATTGATGGATGCAGATCCATCAAAATGAAGAGCGAGTCAGCGTATATGGAGCAAAAAGCGCCCAGTTATGAACATCTCACTGATGACGACCATCAGTTGGTACTCCAATCGCTCGGGATAAGCAGCGCTGATCTCATTGCTGGTACCAGGCCGACACTGGTGAATACGGGCAATGGTTTTGTCGTCGTCGGTATTCGCGACGCTGGTGTGATCCAGGGTCTCGAGCCGGACTTTGAGTTGATTGAAAAGCTCAGTGACGCTCTTGATTTGGTCGGCTTTTACGTTTTTTCCTTTGATGGCGTCGAAAATGGACGAGATGCGTGAGCCCGTATGTTCGCGCCCCGGTATGGCATTCAGGAAGAATCCGCAACGGGCATGGCCGCCGGCCCGCTGGCCTGTTACCTGCGGGAGCATGTCGGCTTTGACAAACAGGAGTTTTTCGTTGAGCAGGGGCGATGGATGGCACCACCCTCACCTAGCGTTATCAATGTGCGTTTGCATATTGGCGTTAACGGCAACATAGAGAGCCTGTTTGCCGGAGGGCGGGGAGCCATTAAAGAAACCGTGAAAGTTGAATTCTGATGATTCTGAGAGACGTTCAACGCATCCGGGCTCTGATGCGGCCTCCACATTTCAGCGACTTTTTAGTCACATTGCGGTTGTTAACCTCCCAGCGTTTCGTCACATAAATTCGGCCGATTCCTGGGAGGAAAGCAATATGAGCCGGCACTTTAGAACGGTATCGTGGTGGACTCTGTGGGCGCTCCTGATTGGCTTTCCCCATTTTACACACGCACAAGAGGCGCCCGGTGCGCTGACGATCATCGTCAAAAACCAGAATACTGACCGGCCACTCTCAACCGTGCAGATCACGATAACGGAACGGGAAACGGGTACCACTCGATCTGTAGTAACCGGCTCAGAAGGTCGCATCGTCGTTGAACAGCTCGACCCGGGCCTCTATTCGCTGAACGTAGCCAAAAGCGGGTTCGCGTCATCCTATGAGCCAAGCGTACGCGTGGTTACGCGCAAAAATATCAGGATTGAGCTCGCACTTATAGAGCAGCCAATTGAGGAAGTGGTGGTTGTCGGACAGCAAGCCGAGGTATTGGCGTCACCTAGCAGCACCTATCTCGATAGAGAAGCGTTGCGAAGTGCTGTTGGTGGTGGCGCAGATCCCCTGCTCTCTTTGGATGGTTTACCGGGTCTGGCATCCGACAGCGAATTTGCGAGCTTCAGCGTACGCGGCCGTGGGCCAAGAGATAATTTATTATTCGTTGATGACTTTCCCTTCGATAAAGCCGTGCACTTTGATGCAACCCTGGGTGAAGAAGAGGACGTCGGTGGTGGGGGCCGTTTCTCGATTTTCGCACCGAATGTGATCAGTGGTGCGGAATTTTCACCGGGTGGCTGGGGGCCGGCTTATGGTGGCCGGGCGGCATCACTACTCAAGCTGAATGTCGCCGATGGCAACCCAAGCCCTTCCGCAAGTCTGCGCCTCGACCTGGCAGGTTATGAAGTAGGTTACGACGGCCCTACCGGAGTCACAGAAGACTCTACTCTGCTTGTTTCTGCACGGCGACTGGATTTCGGCCAACTGTTCGAAACGATCGAAGAACTCGACATTGGGGACCCCGTCATAAGAGACGTCATCGTAAAGTCGGTCACGCCCATCAACCAGAACAACACCTTCGAATTTCTGCTGATCGATACGCACGAAGACTATACCCGCGATGTAACTCACGTTTCCGAATCGCCGAATTTCGAAGACACGGCCCTTCAGGATTCTGAACAGGACAGTGATTTGTATGGTCTGACATTGCGATCGTTAATCGGCGAAGCAGCGATTTTAACCAACAAGGTTTACTACCGCTCAAGCGACAAGATCAGTTCAGAGGGCGAAGCTTTTCCCGAACAAGTACCTGAGGGGGCGCCCCCGTCCAGTTATCCAGTGCGGGAAGACATTATTACCGTGGGCGAAGAAGAGACGGAGATCGGCTGGCGGAGTGACTTCGAGACATTGAATCAATTGGGCGTGTTCAGCGGCGGTATTCAGATAACGCAAGTTGAACTGGACTACAACACGGTTCTGGATGGCGACTGGAACCGGTTTGTCTACGACTCTGATGATTTCAGACCAGACCCCGACCAGCGCTACATCGTGCTGACTCCTGAAAACATCAACTCCTCGCTAAATCGCAAAGAAACGAGCTATGCCGGTTACGTAGACCAGGTTTTTGAAGTCGGTGATTGGGATTTTGGCACTGGCCTACGCCTCGAACGGGACGGATTTGCCGACGAAAGCCTCGCGTCGCCCAGGTTCAGCATCAACTGGCGGCCTAAAAATGCGGTCCGATATTTTGCCACCGCTGGACTGTTTTATCAGTCCCCACGGTTTCTGGAGCTTGCCGCTAACGAGTCAAACGACCTCAAGAACGAACAAATCACGCACAGCAGTATCGGTGTCGAGTATTTCCTGAACAACAACTGGTCGGTATTAACGGAGGCCTATTATCAAGTCCTGGATGACCTGGTGGTCGACCTTGATCGGGCAAGCGGCACGTTCGACAACATCGGTGACGGCACATCGCAAGGCGTCGATATCGTGGTCAACGGCAGGATAACCGAAGGCCTATACGGCACCGCAACCTATTCCTACAACGATGCTGTCGTCGACCGGAAAGACGGTCGCGGTGACGTGGTCGCTGATTTCAATCGCAGGCATGTCGCCACCCTCGGCCTGACCTGGGAAATCAACGATCGCTGGAAGGTGGCCGCGCGTTACAAATACCTGTCCGGCAGGCCAGACGACAAGTTTGTTATTTATGAAGACGTGTTAGGACCAGGAGAACCTCTGCGCTACTCGAAAGAGATCACTGAGCGCAACGTCGGTCGAAGAGACGGTTACGGCTCGTTAAACGCCCGTGTTGACTACCGGCGCGCCTTTGGCCCCATCGATCTGACCGCCTTTCTCGATGTCATCAACGTAACGGCAACGTCTTCGAGCGACGACACCGAGTTTGACTATCGCCGGGGCGTTGAAGTGGACGACGAAAGCGAGGCCGAGCCATTGATCGGCCTGCGACTGGATTATGCCTGGTAAGGGAAAGAACCAATGAGAACCCATAAGAAGACCACAAGAGGCCGCCTGTCGCTGCTGTTCTGCTGTGGTTGGAGCACTCTACTGCTGCATTTTACCGTGTTGGCCGCCGACCTGGCCGAGGTCACCGACACCAACGATGCCGCTAACGAGGCAGCGAAGGCCTCGCAGCAGCGAATCGATAGCATGGCGGAACAGACTGGCAAGCTGCTCAGTGAGTACCGCGTGGTCATCAAAGAGATTGATGGCTTGCGGGTGTACAACCGGCAACTGGAAAAGCAGATAGCGAATCAGCTGAAAGAGATGGAATCGATTCGTGATTCCATCGACCGGGTAACAGTGATCGAGCGTCAGATCGTTCCCTTGATGCTGCGCATGGTGGATGGCCTGCGCAAGTTCGTGGAACTGGACGTCCCGTTTCTCGAACAGGAACGGCTGGATAGGCTGGATAATCTCGATTCTCTTATGGATCGCGCCGATGTATCGGTCGCCGAGAAGTTCCGGAAGGTACTGGAAGGCTATCAGATCGAAACCGAGTATGGCCGCACCATTGAAGCCTATTCGGGCACCCTCACCCTTGACGGCAACCCCCGCGAAGTCGATTTCCTGCGTATCGGTCGCGTAGCCCTCATGTATCAAACGGAAGACGCCCAGCGCAGTGGACTCTGGGATCAGGGTAAGCGCCAGTGGATGCCTCTGCCCGACCAATACCGCTCGCCAATCAAGGAGGGCTTGCGCATCGCCCGCAAGGAAGTGGCGCCCGATCTTCTGAAATTACCCGTACCCGGTCCGGAGGCAGCCCAATGAGCAACATGAAGACCTTGTGTCTGCCGATGATCTGTCTCTGCCTGTTGGCTTTCAATGCCGGCGCGGCCGCCGCGGTACAGGACCTGGATACACTTCTGGAACTGGTAAAACAGGGCAAGCTCGCGGAAGACAGGGAAAACCAGGCCCGTGAAGCCCGCTTCAAGGCCGCCGAAAATGACCAGGCCAGACTGCTGGCCGAAGCCAGGGCCACCCGCGAACAGGAAGAAAAGCGCAGTGTTGAGCTGGAGAAAACCTTCGAGGAAAACGAACAGACTACGGCAGAACTGGAGGCAGCGCTTACCGAGCGGCTCGGTTCCCTGAAAGAACTGTTCGGCGCATTGCAGCAAGTGGCCGGTGACACCACCAGCAACTTTGAGAACTCTGTTATCAGCGCGCAGTTCAAAGACCGGGGAGAATTCCTTTCAGGGCTGGCACAGAAAATGGGCACCAGTTCGCAGCTGGCGTCCATCGAGGAGATGGAGCGCCTGTGGTTCGAGCTGCAACGGGAAATGACGGAATCCGGCAAGGTGGTTCGCTTTGCCTCCACGGTGGTGGATCAGAGCGGCGTGGAACAACAGGGCGACGTCATCCGCGTGGGCGCCTTCAACCTGGTGTCTGACGGCAAGTATCTCCGCTACAACCACAATACCGATAAGGTCGCGGAACTGGTCCGGCAACCCTCGGGCCGTTTTACCGAAACCACCCGTGATCTGGCCTCGGCCAGCCCCGGAGAGCTGGTACAGTTCGGCATCGATCCTTCGCGCGGCACTTTGTTAGAAGCCCTGATCAAGGAACCGAACCTGCGGGAGCGGGTCGAGTCGGGTGGCGTCGTCGGCTATATCATCATTCTGGTGGGCATCCTGGCCCTGCTGTTGGCGCTGGAGCGCCTAATCACGCTCTCCGTAACACGCAGCAAGGTCAAATCCCAGATGAAGTCCTCTGAAGCCAAAAGCAACAATCCCCTGGGGCGGGTGTTGACGGTTCACAAGGATAACCGCGCCATGGACCCGGATACCCTGGAACTGAAACTGGCGGAAGCCATCATCCGGGAGCGACCGCGCCTGGAGCGATTTATTCCCCTGCTGAAAATCATCGCCGTGGCCGCGCCGCTGATGGGGCTGCTGGGTACCGTGATCGGCATGATTCTGACCTTCCAGGCCATAACCCTGTTTGGTACCGGCGACCCCAAGCTGATGGCGGGCGGTATTTCCCAGGCCCTGGTCACCACGGTGCTGGGTCTGCTGGTGGCCATTCCCACGGTGTTCATGCACAGCATTGCCAGCACCATGGCGAAGGGCGTGATTCATACCCTGGAAGAGCAAAGCGCCGGACTCATCGCACAACGGATGGAGCAGCAGGAACATGGTCGCACTGCTTGATGCCTATGAAGCCATTCTGATCTTCATCGAAACCGGTGGCGACGTACTGGTGATAATCGGCGTCACCATCCTCATTATGTGGGTGCTGATTTTCGAACGGATCTGGTTCTTTCAGGTTCAATACCGGGCGAATCGGCGTCACATTCTGATGCAGTGGCAAGGGCGAACCGAGCGAAAATCCTGGTACGCCCGAAAGATCAGGCAAGCGTTGATTTCCAGGAATAAGCAGTCATTGACCACAACCCTGCCCCTGATTCAAACGCTGATATCCATCTGCCCCCTGCTCGGCCTGTTGGGCACCGTGACCGGGATGATCGAAGTGTTCACGTCTATCTCTTTTGTAGGCACCGGCAATGCGCGGGTGATGGCGTCCGGCGTTTCAAAGGCCACCATCCCCACCATGGCCGGGATGGTGGGCGCCCTGTCCGGCTTATTTGCGATTACTTATTTAAAACGTTTCGCCCAACGGGAAAGCGAACTCATTGAAGATCGCCTGACCACCGATTAATGCATTGCGAGAGGAACCATCCATGCGTCGAGCCCTGGGCAAACTTCAGACCGAGGAAGAAGAATCCGATATTGACCTCACACCCATGCTGGATGTGGTGTTCATCATGCTGATTTTCTTTATCGTCACCGCCTCCTTCGTGAAAGAAGCGGGTATCGACGTGAATAAGCCCGAAGCCACCACGGCGGTCATGAAGGAACGGGCCAATATCGTGGTGGCCATTGATTCGCGTAACCAGATCTGGATCGACAAACGCCAGGTGGACCCCCGCTCCGTACGCGCCAACATCGAACGGCTGCACGCGGAAAATCCCCAGGGCACTGTGGTGATCCAGGCAGACAAGGACTCCAGAAATGAACGATTGGTGCAAGTGATGGACGCGGCCCGGGCAGCCGGGGTTTATAACGTGGCCATCGCCGCCAATAGGTGAAATAGCCATGTTTCCCAGACTGATCGTCGCTATTGTTCCCGCTGGCCTGATTACCCTGGGACTGTTCGTGGCCATGATGACCATCATCAGCACGGCCAACAACGAGTTGGAAGATGACAGTGAGCACTACATGTTGGACTTTGTACGGTTGGAGCAGGATGAAACCGTGAAGACCAGGGAACGTAAACCGGAAAAGCCCCCGCAACCGGAACAACGGCCACCGGACCCAGCAACGCCCAGGCTCGAGAATCCGCCGATGAATGACGCGCCACCTGACCTCACGAGTCCGCCCCCGCCCCTGGCCCTGGATTCCGGGCTGGATATCTCTACCGGCTTCGGCCTGAGCGCCTCCGACGGCGAATACCTGCCCATCGTGAAAGTACAGCCGATCTATCCGCGCCGGGCCTTATCGCGGGGGATCGAGGGCTACGTTGTTCTGGAGTTCACCGTGACCCGAACCGGCGCGGTCAGGGACCCGGTGGTTGTTGAGTCCGAGCCGCCGAATGTGTTTGACGATGCGGCCGTCCGCGCGGCGCTGAAATTCAAATACAAACCCAAAATCGTCAACGGCGAAGCCGTGGATGTGGCGGGCGTGCAGAACAGAATCACCTTTCGGCTGGAAAAATGAAATCAGGCAGAGCGATCTCGAACCTTAAGTTGTTGAGGAAGCGGTTGGCTTTCAGAGTCGGCTTGTGCGGCCTGTGCCTGCTGATTCAAATGCCGCTGACGGCGCTCGCACAAACCGAACAAAGCAGCGGCGAACGGAAAACCGTCACAACCCCCAGCCTGCGCGAAAATGTGTATCGGGCGCTGTCCGACGCCCAGGAAAAAGCCGAAGCGGGCCAGACCGCCGAGGCCATCGGCACCCTTGACCGTCTGCAAAGCCGCGGCGGCCTGAACAGCTACGAAGCTGCCATGATGTGGAGATTCTACGCCTCTATTCATTATTCCCAGGACAACTACGACGACGCCATTCAGGCTTACCAGAACCTGCTGAAGCAGAGCGACCTGCCCGAAGCCCTCGAAACCGAGGCCCTTTACAGCCTGGGTCAGTTGTATTTCGTGCGCGAAGACTATCAAGACGCCATCGAACTGCTGGAACGTTGGCTCGAGTTGGTGACCAACCCCGCTCCCAAGGCCTATGTTTTTCTTGCCCAGGCGTACTATCAAACCGGGGCGTTCAACAAAGCCCTGAAACCGATCCAGAGAGCCGTGGACATCGTGGAAAAGCAAGGCAAGGTGCCCCGGGAAGACTGGTACATGCTGCTGCGCGCCATTCACTTCGAACAGAATGATTACGCCGCCATGGCCAGGGTGCTGGAAACACTGGTGAAGCATTACCCGAAAAAAAGCTACTGGGTTCAACTTTCCGGCATTTACGGTGAGCTAGAACAGGAAGACAAACGCCTCAGCACTATGGAAATCGCCTACCGTCAGAACCTGCTGGATCAGGAAAACGAACTGATCACCCTGGCGCAGTTATTGTTGCGGGCGCAAGTCCCCTACAAAGCCGCCAAGGTGCTGGAAAAAGGCATGAAAGACGGCATCATCAAAGAGGACAAAGAAAACCTGCAGTTACTGTCCAACGCTTGGACCATGGCCCAGGAAGCGGAAAAAACCCTGCCCACGCTGATCCAGGCGGCGAAGCTCTCGGACACTGGCGAACTGGATGTGCGCCTGGGCCAAACCTACTTCCAATTGGACCAGTGGGAGGAGGCGGTGACCTCCTTTCGCAGAGGCCTGAACAAAGGTGCGCTGGATCAGGCGGACAACGCCTACCTCTTGCTGGGGCTGTCGTTCTATAACCTTGGCCGGCTGGATGATGCCATCGACACCTTCCTCCAGGCCGCGAAATACGATGACAGCGAGGACGAAGCCCGCCGCTGGATTCAGTATCTGGAGAAAGAGAAGGAACGGCGCGAACGGCTGGGGCTGAAGAAACCGACGCCGCCCTAGTAGCATTTGCTACTATCACGAGGTTGTAGTGAATGGGTTATGCCTGACAAGGGAGAGCAACTGATGGGAAACGTGCTTGGAGCGGCACCGATCAGAGTGTTAATTGTCGAAGACAACCGCGACATTTGCGAAAACATTGCTGCGTACCTTGAAAAGTATAGCTATGTGATGGATTTTGCCTACGACGGTATCAGCGCGATGTACCTGGCGTTGACGAACCCGTTCGATGTGATTGTTCTGGACCTGATGCTTCCCGGGATGGATGGCCTGAGTTTCTGCAAAAAGCTTCGAACTGACGCCAAGGTAGAAACGCCCGTGCTTATGCTAACGGCGAGAGACACACTTGACGATAAACTCAAGGGGTTCGAGGCGGGAGCCGATGACTATCTGGTCAAGCCATTCGCACTGCAAGAGCTACATGCACGGCTGCAGGCGATGTACAGACGCAGTCACGGCAAAACCGACAATCTGCTGACGGTTGGCGATCTGACTATGGACAGGTCCACGCTGCAAGTGCATCGTGCGGGGCGGCGTATCGATCTCACTCCTGCCGGCCTGCGATTACTTCAACGATTGATGGAAGAAGCGCCGTCTGTTGTGGCTCGCGATGACCTCGAAACGTTGTTGTGGGCTGACGAGCGCCCCGATGGAGATGCCCTTCGCTCGCACCTGTACAAGCTGCGGCAGGCGATCGATAGGCCGTTTGATAGCCCGTTAATTCATACCGTACATCGCATCGGGTACCGAATTGCAGAGGATACCCAGTAATGTACCGGCACAGTTTGCGCACGCGTGTCGCCATTGCATTTGCATTGTGTGTTGCTGTACTGAGCGTGGCCTGGGGGTTCGCCTTCTTCGGTGCGATCAGGTTGACCGAAGACCATGTGCTGCAGCATCAGCTGCAGCGTGCCGCAGGGAGCTACCCCTCTATACCGATGAACCTTCGCGGCTACGATGAAGTTGGTAGCTTGCCTGAATCATTGAAGGACTGGGCTCAAACAAATCCCGATGAGGGCCTGTACGAGTTCGAAAAAATAGAACTGCATGTCGCGGTAGTACCTACCGACGATGAACAGCGACATGGCTTTGTGGTTTTCGATGTTGCCGGGATTGAGGCTGCGTCGTCAGAGGATTGGTGGTGGTTGCTCTTTATCACCGGTGCTGTGGGCGCGCTGGCTACTCTTGGTTTCGGGCTGGGCGTTGTTGTGATGCGTAAAGCTGTCGCCCCCGTGGTGCAACTCGCCAAAGCGGTTGCGGACATCAACCCGGAACAACTATCGGCCGAAGATCACAAACGCATAGAGTCCAGCCGGTTTGGCGATGATGAGGTTGGCGTGCTCGCCAGGACCATCGAGAAGACCCTTGAGCGTATTAGCGCATTTGTTGAGAGGGAGCGATACTTCACCAGTTCAGCCAGTCATGAGTTGAGGACGCCGATCACGGTGATCACAGGCGCATTGGAGCTGCTGGAACAAAGCGACCTGTCGGCGACCGATGTGAAGGCGCTCAATCGAGTGAGGCGCGCGACGCTCGATATGAAAACCACGATTGAAATGTTCTTGTGCCTCGCTCGCGAAACCGACGACGGGTTTTACGACGAGCAGTTTTTAGTGATGCCGCTGGTGACCAAGGCTATCGATCAGCAGCGCTACCTGCTAAGCCGAAAATCCGTCGATGTTGATATCGACGAACTCGCAAAACCCACAGTTAGTGGACATCCACAGGCCTTCTTTATTGCGGTCAATAACCTGGTGCGCAATGCATTCGAGCACACCCTCAACGCGCAGGGGCCAATCACGATTCGTATTAAAGAGCACGAACTCTTGATCACCAATCAGGTAAGCAGTGACGATAATGAGCGGCACACGCCGACGGAGACGCCCTTGTCTCAAGGGTATGGTCTTGGTCTGGGTATCGTGCAGCGGCTGTGTGAGCGCAATGGCTGGTCGTTTTCGCTACTCGCTGATGAGAAGCGTGTTGTCGCCCGCCTTTCGTGGTGACGATGGCAGACCAAAATACACTGGTAGGCGCTAGTGCTGTTGATTCTTTGACCCTGCCCCGTCACAGGTCGAAAGAATTCTCCGAATCGGGAGGCACAGCACTATGTTCTTGCCGTACCGGGGAAATTCTTCTCAAGTGGTTGAAGCAATCTTTAAGCGGCCACAGATTCCGCGATCAATGACTCCCAGCCAGCCATTGCTGCTCGCATGATGGCCCGCAACTGCGCTTGGGTGGCCCCGTCCCGCGCTTGAATAGAGAGCCCCTGAAGTACTGTGGTGTAAAAATCGGCAATGACGTTGCAATCAGTACCCTCAGCCAGTTCGCCCTCCATCACAGCACGCTCCAGACGCTGGTGAAGCAAAGCGCGGGTTTCCGCCCGTTGTGCCGCAAGGTATTCGCGGGTGCCGGCACTTTCTGGAGGGCCGATCATCGCAGCCAGCACGACCATGCAGCCTCTCGGCTTATCAGGATTGGTGTAGGCCTCAAGGTTGAGCTCCAGGAACCGGGCGATGGCGTTACGTACTCCGGGCTCTACATATAACGCCTGCTCAACTCTCCTGCCCTCGGTCACGTCATAGAGTGATACGGCCTGGCGAAACAGTGACTCCTTGGACCCGAAAGCTGCGTAAAGACTGGGTTTGTTGATTCCCATAACGGCGGCGAGCTCCGTCAGCGTAGCCCCCTCATATCCGCGCTCCCAGAACAGATTCATGGCACTCCTGAGCGCGAAGTCGGGATCAAAGGCTCTTGGCCTGCCTCTTGTTGACATCGGGTTTCTCCATTTTTGTACCGGCTGGGAAATAATCTAATTGATGAAGTCGTGTTAGAAAAATACCATTTATGTACCTTTCGGTACATAGAAGGAGATATCCCATGCAAGCATTCCAAAACAAAACCGCTTTCATAACGGGTGGCAGCCGCGGTATCGGTGCCGCCATCGTCCAACGCCTGGTCAGAGACGGAGCCGCTGTCGCCTTTACCTATCGTGAACATTCGGCAAAAGCACAAACCCTGGTTGATGAGGTAGAGCGTGAAGGCGGCCGGGCTATAGCAATCCAATGCGACAGTGCCAATCCAGACGCTCTCGTAAGCGCCATCAATGAAACGGTCAGCACGTTTGGCCGGCTTGATATCGTGGTCAACAACGCCGGCATATTCCCTTATGGCGAACCGGAAAGCTTTACGATAGACGAGATCGATCAAACGCTCGCCGTACACACGCGGGCCGCATACGTAGCCATAAAGGCGGCTCTTAAGCACCTGGGTGCAGGTGGACGTATCATCAGCATCGGCAGCTGCTTTGTCGAACGTGTGCCGGTTTCTGGTATCAGCCTTTATGCGATGAGCAAATCGGCATTGACCGGCATGACCAAAGGGCTGGCCCGCGATCTGGGGCCGCGCGGAATTACCGTGAACCTGGTGCACCCCGGCCCTACGGATACTGACATGAATCCGGCTGACGCCCCTGGTGCCGAAGAGGAAATGGCCTGGACTGCACTCGGACACTATGGAAAGGGCGAAGACATTGCCGCTGCCGTGGCCTACCTTGCTGGCGAAGACGGGCGTTACGTTACAGGCACGGCGATCACAGTAGATGGTGGCTATGCAGCCTGATCGCCCACGGCATTGCCATGGATAACCCGGGCCCCGGCACAATCCATTGCCGGGGCCGGCATCACAGGAGATCGGAGCCCATGCCTTGGATACTATTGCTCGGGGCAAGCCTTCTGGAAATCGTGTGGGCCATGTCGCTCAACGCCAGCCAGGGTTTCTCTCGGATATGGCCAAGCCTGGTCGCCGTCATCGCCGCAAGTGCCAGCTTTTACATGCTATCCCTTGCCCTGAAGGATTTGCCTATCGGTACCGCCTATGCAATATGGGTGGGGGTTGGCACGGTCGGTGTCGCCCTTTTGGGCATGGCGACTCTCGGAGAAAGCCAGAGCCCGCTCCGGCTTCTATGTCTTTCTTTAATCGTTGTCGGTGTCGCAGGGCTGAAAATCGTCGACGGTTAATACCACACATACTCAATGACACGCTGACATCATGCTTGATGCGGGAGGGCTAAAGCTATGTATAGCCACGTAACGTTCGGTTGCTCGGATCTGGAAAAAGCGGGTGACTTTTACGATTCTGTTTTGGTTGAGTTGGGTTTCGAGCGGCGTCCGGTAACCCCGGACGGCGGGCCGGCCTCAGCCTGCTGGGTTCCTGCCGGCAAGTCATTGCCCCGTTTCTATGTTTATAGGCCATTTGACGGCAAACCCGCCACTCCGGGTAACGGCAATATGATTGCATTTGCGGCATCTTCACCGGACGTTGTCGATGCGGCTTATAAGGCTGCGGTTGCAGCCGGTGCCCAGGGCGAAGGCGCACCAGGTGAGCGCAAACACTACGGTGCGGGTTATTACGGAGCCTATTTTCGTGACTTGGACGGGAACAAGGTTCATGTCGTTTATCGCGGTGATGTTGAATGAAGGGTGCGGTGGTTGAGGTAGTTAACTAAGAAGGCTTAAGGAACTCGTCAAAGTACGGGTATTCGCATACCGGCAGTAATGGTTTCTGCATACTCCCTCAAGAGCCCTTTCCTCGTAAACTAATAATAAGCTTCGTAACAATGTGCAGCACCCTGGAACTTGTCTTCGCTATAGCACCACCCCACGATAAAACCATCGGAGGTTTTACAACCTATGAACGTTATTCCTGTAATTACTCTATTTGGCGGTCTGGCAGCATTTTTCGCTCTGGCTGTTACGCTTGGATTTACCGTCGGCAAAACCCAGATGATCAAGAAGCCTAACGAAGATCAACTCACCGGCTCGTAAGCTAACCGGCTGGATCACTTGCAAGCGCCTTCAGCGCCTCCATGGCCTCATCAATCCGGTCACTGGGTACGAACATGTGGTCGTGATAAAAACCTGCAATAACATTGGTGGTAATACCCCGCTCGGCAAGCAGGCTTGTTACCACTGATGTCAGCCCCAACGCTTCAAGGCTGGAATGGCCTTCAAGCGTGATGCGGCGGAAGACTCTGTAGTAGTCCAGGCCCTCCGCTTTGGCCTGCTCCAGAGGAATTACCAGCGTAAGGCCTTCCAATTCGGCAATGCTGACAATGGGCTTGAGCTTTTCCAGCTCGCCATACTTTGCGCGCGGTACCGTGCAATAGACATAGGTGGTCGAGTCCACTCTGGGTGAGAGTCTCGTGATCAAATCCTGGAGAAACTGTGATCGTTTCATATCTGACTATCCTTACGCCGAATAGCATGGGTATATCGAAAGTTCGCTCTTTCTGTGGTCGACCATATTCTATGCCAAGTTATCATGGACCTCGTCTGGAATCTGCTCCAACAGATCAGTAATCCACCTCATTTTTTCCCCTGTCGTCGACCTTGGTGCAAGCATGAGCCTACTGACCTGACATGGCTACCAGCCTCTTCATCCAGTCCAGCAATACGGTTGATAGCAGTTCAGGCCTTGTCAGCAGACGGTACTGGTGGGCACCAAAGATCCTGGGCAGGTAATTGGCGGCCTGGCGGTCTATGGTCAGGCAGAATGGATAAATCCCCTGTAAACTGGCCTCTGTGACGGCCTGGCGCATGTCCTCAACACCATAACGTCCCTCATAGTCATCCTTGTCGTTGGGTTTGCCATCGGAAAGCAGCAGTAACAAACGGTGCGCCGCAGCCTGTTTCATCAGGCCGGCGGTTGCATGGCGAACCGCCGTACCTGCGCGGGTATAGTGTTGAGGCTCGAGCGCGCTGATTCTTAGTGCGACGTCGTTACCGTAAGTTTCGCCAAATCGTTTTATCTGACGCACTGTGACCGCATTCGGGCCCTCGCCAGAAAAAGCCTGTACTTCGTATGGCTCACCCAGTTTTTCCAATGCCACGCATACCAGCAATAAGGCCTCCCTTTCCACATCGATAATGCGTTTGTTCGCCGACACCCAGCTGTCGGTGGAACCACTGATATCGATCAACAGCGTGATCGCCATGTGCCGGTCTCCAGAACGCCGCGTCTGGTAAAGCCCTTCAGACATATGGAATCCGGCCCTGAAATCCGCATAGCTTTCGGTGTACGCCTCAAGATCAACGTCATCACCGTCCGCCTGTTTGCGGTAGCGCACCCGCTGGGCACTCAGCATCTCGAATCGGCGACGGATGTCATTGAGGACGGACTCATGCTCTCTCAGCGTCTGGTCCACCCATTGCTGGGAACCCTGGCCACAGGAAAGAACGCGAACCGTAGCACCCGGATCTTTGTAGACCCGGCTCCGGTAGTCCCACTCCGGATAATTGAATCCCTCGCCGTCAGCAATGGCGGCTTTCAGTTCCTGCCTGGCTTTTGCATCCGGCGGGTCATCGGAAAGCAACACCTCTTTTGGCCTGCCCGGGGTTGACACCAGGCGCGCCTCGGACAGCTCTGACACCAGGTCCCCATACTCATCGGCGCTGATATCCTCCTCCCGGTCCACAGGGCGCTGTAAGCCCATGGGATCTTCTGCATGGGGGTGGGACTCGTCGCCCTGGATCATCCAGATGCTATCTTCGGCATCCGTGTCCTTTTCCTCCTCCGTCGCTTTGCGCTCATTCGGGCGACGACGCAACCGCCCTCCTCTGGGCGTTTCTTCAGCACCATCCTCTTCTGCCGAAGGATCAGGCCCAGAGCATGCACCCGCCTTCTCCGGCGGATGCCTGAGTTCGCCAATCCACCAGTCCTTCAGCAATGGCTGGGGCCCAAGCTTTTTTTCCGGGAGGCCCGACGGCGTCAGCTCCCATTCGTGGATCAACCGCCTGGCATTGGCCAGGGACTCCTGAGAAGAATCACAGGCCGGAATGAGTTCATGGCACTGGTTACGCCTCAAACCCAAAAGTGAGCGGTACACACGCTCCACCGGTTGCCTGGAATCGGGAAACTGCAAAAGTGGAGGCCTGGTCGCCAGAGTTCGATGCCTGAAGTACTCAACTGCAGGCCCCATGCCCGGAAGTAACGCAATCAGTTCCCTTTCGGCGGCGTAGGCTTCCAGCAACAGGTATACATCGGCAAGCAACGGCGGCATGTCTGTTTCAATCAGAAGCGCACTACCGCGACGGGCGCGGATGACCTGTTGCAGGGCCATTACCCGGTAAAACATCGTGGCTTCTTCAGGGTCGGAAAAGCCCAGTTCAGGGGGCAGCCAGAGTGAGACACCGTCGGTAGCCGGGACAGCCCCCTCACGCCTTGGCCTACGGTCATGCCTGAACAGAATAGAAAGCATGGTGGCATGGGCCGGTGGTTGGGCAACGCGCAGTGGATAACCTTCGCCAAAAACGGCGGTTATCAGCAGGTCCAGACGGCCAGCAACACTGCTCAGTGTGGTGGTTGGGGCGGTGTCTGGCGGCCTCCCGTAGCGCTGCCACAGTGTGCGGGCATACACCGTTGCGTGGCGGGCAACGTCGCTGATGACCTCTTCCGCTTCAGCCATGGCAAACTCCCGCCCTTAATTCGTCTTCCACCCGGCGTACTGTCAGATCAGACAAACGTAGCGTCGACCAGGTCACGCATGGCCCCTACCAGGGACTCGTCGTCTGACAAGGGTGATATAAGAGCCGCGTAACACGCCTCTTTAACAGGGATGCCGTTGCTTACCAGACTTGCCGTTGCGATTAGCAATCGGGTACTGGGCACTTCCGCCAGACCCCGGTCCCTGAGTGAGCGTATGCGATGTGCCAGGTCCACCAGGCCGCGGGCGGTTGGCTCGTCTGTTCCGCTTTCCCGCGTAACGATTCTGGCCTCCTGCTCTGCGGGCGGAAAATCCAGATCCATAGCCACAAAACGCTGGCGAGTACTGGGCTTCAGGTCCTTCAACATACGCTGATAACCGGGATTATAGGAGACCACCAACTGGAAGCCCGGTGCTGCCCGCACCGTTTCCCCGGTTTTGTCGATGGGAAGAATACGACGGTGATCCGTCAAGGCATGGAGGATAACGACCGTATCCTGTCGTGCCTCCACCACCTCATCCAGGTAACAGATCGCCCCTTCTCTCACCGCCCGAGTCAGCGGGCCGTCCTGCCATACCGTCCCGTCGTGACGAATAAGGTACCGTCCGATAAGGTCACTGGCTGTGAGGTCGTCATGACACGGAATGGTGACGAGGGGGCGGCCCATTCGCCACGCCATGTATTCCACGAATCGCGTTTTTCCGCAGCCGGTCGGGCCCTTGAGCATGACCGCCAGCTTCTGCAGGTGGCACTGCTCAAAGATACTGACTTCCGGACCCGACGGGAGATAATAGGGTTCCTCCTCCACCAGGTTGGCTGCCGGTTTGAGTAATTCGTCAACGGACACGTTATGCCGTGCCTTTTGCAGGGTCGGTGTCATTGCGATCCCCACTCGCAGTCGCCTCAACTCCTGAGCCGTCCAGCGCCGGTCGGAAGCGGAAGAAATCATAGATGTACAACCCGACGCCCGTGGCAAATATCGTAGCGGTGGCGATCAGCATGAGGAAATGGACCTGTATCTTGAGCTGGGCATCCAGGTAGCCCATACCCATCACCCGCTCAAGGTAGACCTGGCCGATCCCGGCTGTCGCGAAGGATAGCGTCATACCGAACATTCCCCCTACCTGCATCCAGAAGGCCCAATAACCCATGGTCGTACCGCGTTCGGGGCGCCCCGGGCACATCTGCGGCAAAGCGTAGGAAATCATAGCCAGTACAATCATGGCGTAGGCTCCGTAGAAAGCCGCATGGCCATGCATGGCAGTGATCAGCGTGCCGTGGGTCCATTTGTTGATGGCGGGGAAAGTGTGAGCCAGACCCAACAGCCCCGCACCAAAGAGCGCAAACACAGCGCTGCCGATGGTCCAGTGCAACGCCTGGGCATTGGGATGGGCCAGGCCGGACCGGCGCATCGCGCTGTAGGCGAACATCGCCATCCCGACCAGGGCCGCAGGCTCCAGAGCACTGAAGAAGCCGCCAATCGGCAGCCAGTACTGAGGCACACCTACCCAGTAATAGTGGTGGGCTGTTCCAAGAATACCGGCAATAAATACCAGACCGACGATCACATACAGCCATTTTTCCATCACTTCGCGGTCGGCGCCGGAAAGGCGTATCAACAGATACGCAAGGAAAGAGCCCATGATCATCATCCAGACCCCTTCTACCCAAAGGTGGATGGTCCACCATCGGTAAAAAATCGACACGGTGTAATTTTCGTAGTGAAGCAACGCAGGAAAGAACAACACCGCCGAGCTGACAAGACCAAGCAACAGGACCCCTTCAGTGGTGGTAAACCGCCCGGATTTTTTGATGGTCATGCCGATGTTGTACAGGAAGATCAGCATGCAGATTACAATCACGATCTTGTGCGGTAACGGCTGCTCCAGCAACTTGTTACCTGTGCCGTAACGGAAGAAGTAACCGATAATGGCGGCGACCCCCATCAGCGTCCACAGTATCAACTGGATATAGGCCAGCTTTACGCTGTGCAGCTCCGTGCGTGACTCGTCCGGTATAAGCCAGTAGGTGCCGCCCATGAACCCCGCCAGGACCCAGACGATCAGCAAATTGGTATGAATGACCTTGGTAACATCGAACGGCAGTATATACAGCAAGGGGTCGGGCCCCAGATATTTGGCAGCCGAAAGCAGTCCGAAGACCAGCTGCAAGCCAAAGAGCACCATGGCAACGGCGAAATACCAATAGGCAACGGATTGCGATCTGTATCGCATTGTTGTTCTCCCTGTTGCTCGTGGCCTTACCTTGTCCCGAACAAGGCACCGGCGCATTTTTATTTAAGTGTCATGAGATAGGCGACCAACTGATCGACCTCTTCTTCGGCGAGGCTGTCCCCATACCCACTCGGCATGAAAGAGGTTCCTTCTGCGGAATACATGGCTCCGGGTACCAGATGGGCACTGGGCGTAACGATGGATTCCCGGATATAACCCTCCGCATCCGCAGCATTGCCCTGATAATCACCAGAGTCCAGAATTTCCTGTGCCCGACCAACCACGCCCGCCATGGTGGGGCCGGCCATATCCGCACCGGGCGATGTGGAGTGACAGGAGTTACAGGCGGGAGACGCGGTGCGAAACAGGCGCTCACCTTTCGCCATAGGATCATCGCCTTCATCCACCGGTTTTGCGCCGGGGGGATCTGCTCCGCCCTCGGCGCTACCCGCCACCATCCCGCCAGTGACCAGAATTGGCCGGGGTGGCCAGCCCTGGTTGTCCACGTTGGCAACCCAATCAAGGAACTGGATCAGGTCGTGGATTTCCTTGTCACTCAGATCCTGGGTGGGCATCAGGCGACGGTGTTTCTGTTCGTCATAGAAGTTGGAAGGATTTTTCATATAGGCCGTGAGGTAGGCCTCCCCGCGATGTTGCGTAATCTTGGTCAGGTCCGGAGCGTAGTAGGCACCTTCGCCAAACAGAGTATGGCAATTGATACAGTTGTACTTGTGCCACACGTCCTTGCCATGAGTTACCTCGGGCGTGATGTTCTGGGAATGGGTGAGCTCGGGAAATTGTCGGTGACTGTCTACCGTCAGTATCAGAAAAACCAGGGCTGATATTGCGGTGGCTGCTACAGCGAATATTCGTGACTGTCGGTTAGTCATGCTCAGCCCTGCCTATACGCCAATGCCGTTCCAGTAAAAGACCGAAATAGAAGCCGCGTAAACAATCGCTGCAACCATCAGCGCTAGCACAACAAAACTGAATATCCGTAACGGTGTGAAGAACTTTTTCTGTTGCATGAAATCTCCCTGGCCGGCGACCCCCGAATTAACGCAACAAACTTACTTCTTATGAAGATAGCAGCCATCTACAACTCTGCAAATTATCGATACGGTGCCCGTCACCGGACAGGATTTATCTCAACGTTTTCGTACAGAAAATCAAGAAAAGCCCGGACTCGCCCAAGCATCAAGCGGCCCTGCCCCAGAAATACGGCGTGGATTTCTTCCCGGTCTCCGGGATTGTGATCTTCCATGACAGGCACAAGCCGTCCTTGCCGGATGTCGTCATCAACCAGAAATCGGGTCAGACGAGCCAGCCCAGCGCCGCCGACTGCCAGTTTGCGCATTGTCTCCCCGTCACTGACCAACAGGTTTCCCTGGGGCATAAGTTCCGTGTGCTCGCCATGAACCATCAGAGGCCAGGCGGTTGTATGTCGGGAAAAACTGAATCCCAGACGATTGTGCGCCCTCAGTTTTTCTATGGTGACCGGCATGCCATGCTGTTCGAGATAGTCCGGGGCCCCCACTATCACCATGCGGGTTTCACCCAGCTTGCGGGCGACCAGATTGGAGTTCTCGAGTGGACCATTACGGATGGCCACATCCGTATGCTCAGCCAGCAGGTTGACCACCTGATCCGTCAACGACAGCTCCAGTGTGATACCGGGGTACTGTGCCAGAAACCTGGACACAATCGGCATCAAGAAACCGTGGCCGACAGGAAGACTGGCGGTGACTCTCAAGTGCCCCGTGGGCTCCGCCGTTCTACTCGCTCCCCGTTCGGCCTCGTCCAGATCACTTAGGATGTGGCGGCAACGCTCGTAAAACCACCGGCCCTCCGCAGTCAACTGCATTTGCCGGGTGGAGCGATGAATCAGCTTGGTACCCAACCGTTGCTCCAGGCGCGTGATCGCCTTACTGGCAGCCGAAGGCGTCAGCCGGCAGGCCCGGGCGGCTGCCGAAAAACTGCCCTGCTCTACCACGGCGCTAAAGATTTCCATGGCCGCCAGGCGGTTAGTGGAGGATTGAGACATAGTGAATCCAGTTCACAAATAATGTGACAACAGCATGTCTACATCATAAATAGCAGTCTCTTTATCGTCGAGTTACTGATGCAACCAGAGGAGAATTGCTATGGAATATCGACAACTGGGCGTTTCCGGCCTGAAGGTCCCCGCATTGAGCTTTGGTGCTGGCACCTTTGGTGGGCGGGGCCCTCTGTTTGGCGCCTGAGGCAACACCGAGAGCGATGAGGCGCGTCGTATGGTGGACATCTGCCTGGATGCCGGTGTTACCTTGTTTGATACTGCGGATGTCTACTCCGATGGCGCCTCCGAGGAAGTGCTCGGAAAGGCCATCCAGGGCAAGCGTCAGCAACTGATGATCTCCACCAAAACCACCTTGCCCATGGGGGATGGTCCCCACGATGCAGGTTCTTCAAGAGAACGTTTGATCCGCGCATGTGAAGCGTCACTGAGGCGGCTGAACACTGACCATATCGATTTGTACTATCTGCACGCATTCGATGCGTATACGCCGGTGGAGGAAGTGCTGGGCACGCTGGACCTGCTGGTCCGGCAGGGAAAAATCCGCTATGTGGGCGTATCCAACTTCTCCGGCTGGCAGGTCATGAAATCCCTGGCGGTGGCTGACCGATATGGCTACGCCCGTTACATTGCCAACCAAACCTACTATTCCCTGGTAGGCCGGGATTACGAGTGGGAGCTCATGCCCCTGGGGCACGATCAGGGCCTGGGCGCTGCAGTCTGGAGTCCATTAGCCTGGGGCCGCCTGACTGGCAAAATCCGGCGGGGGCAGCCATTGCCGGCAAACAGTCGCTTGCATGAGACCGCACAGTTTGCGCCCCCGGTGGATGACGAGCACCTGTACCGGGTTGTCGACGTTCTAGAGGAAATCGCCGAGGAGACCGGTAAGACGGTTCCCCAGATCGCCATAAACTGGCTGCTGCAAAGACCCACCGTGGCCACGGTAGTCATGGGCGCGCGCAACGAATCGCAGTTGCGGCAGAACCTGGGCGCAGTGGGTTGGAACCTGAATCCTGAGCAGATCGCCCGGTTTGATGAGGTCAGTGGCGTGACACCTCCGTACCCTTACTACCCCTATCGGACTCAAGAGGGGTTTGCCCGTGTGAATCCACCTATGGTTTAAACCAGCGGCCGCCGGTTCACTGCAGGTTACGTCTCCTCGACGCGATTTATTCCCAGGCGTGCGTTAACCGCATCCCGAATTTCCCGGTAGCACTGGGGATTCTTGATCAACGTATCGAGATTATCCTCAGGGAAGATGTCCTTCTTCCTTTGCAGGGCTTCGTTGCTTGCAAAAACAGAGGGAATTAACTGTTCAAGGCAACGCAACATAACCTCAGGCGATACCGACGCGCCCGGCGAGGCGCCCAGCAGCGTGCCGTAGGTTTTGTCACTTGATACCAGAATTTCGGTACCCATCTGCAAATCCCCGTCCCGGATGATTTGCACCCGCTGGCCTGCCTCGACCGGTTTCCAGTCAAACTTCTTACTCATGCCCGGGGCAAAGCTGTCCAGTTCCTCGAACATGCTTTTTTCACCCTTGAAGGTCTCGGTGATCAGATACTTGACCAACGGGAAATGCTCGATGGCCACATTCAGCAGGCCAGGAATATCATGCAGGCGCATGGCGCGCAGGTAATCGAGGAAGCCGCGGCCCCGCTCGAGTACCGGTTTGAACGAGGCAAATGGGCCAAATAGCAGGTAGTACTGACCGTCCGAGACCCGCAAATCCAGATGCGGCACAGACATAGGAGGCGCCCCCACCTTCGCTTTCCCGTAGGTTTTCGCTCGGTACTTCGCGGCTTCCTCGGCCGTAATTGGCGCATGCAGAAAGCGGCCGCCAACCGGAAAGCCGGTAAAACGCCTTGCAAACGGCAAGTGGCTCTTCTTCAGAATAGGAAACGCCCCGCCGCCAGCGCCTACGAAAAGAACATCCGCCTTATACCGCGCAGCCCCTTCTCTGCTCCGGGTTTCGACCAGCCAGCTTCCTGACGGGCTGCGATGCACACGCTGGACGTGGGTACCGTACTTGATGTTCACGCCGAGGTCGTCCACGGCATACCTGGCCATCTGCTCCGTCAAGGTACCGAAATTGACGTCTGTGCCCGTTTCAATCATGGTCGCCGCCATTTTTTCGCTGCGGGGGCGCTCTTCCATGGTGAAGGGAATCCAGCTTTTTATCTCATCGAAGTCTTCCGAGTAGCGCATCTGTTCGAAGAAATGGTGGGCAGACATCTCCCGGTACCGCAACCGCAGCTCGTCAATTGACGGTTCGGAAACAATAGTGCAGTGCTTGGTCTGGTTGATGAAGGATGTCGGGTCCTTGATGGCACCCTTCTGCACCAGATACGCCCAGAACTGCTTGGCCACGTTGAACTGGGCGTGAATCTTCAGAGCTTTCTCTACCGAGATAACCTCCTCATCCACCGGGGTATAATTCAGTTCACAGTTTGCTTCGTGCCCCGTGCCGGCGTTGTTGAAGACCCATGAGTTCCCTGCCCCCGGCCCTTCAAGTCTTTCCAGAATGGTGATGTCCAGGTCAGGTGCCAGCTCTTTTGCCAGAGTGGCAAAGGTCGTACCCATTATCCCTGCGCCGATGATGATTACATTCATAAACTCTGTCCGCCAGTTAGTGAAGTATGTGGCCGATACGGAGCAGTTGCTCAAACTCCCGTGCGGGCATTGGTTCTGAAAAGAAAAATCCCTGGGCGAAATCGCAACCCGCTGCCTTGAGCCAGGCTCTTTGCTCATCCGTCTCTACACCCTCAGCCACTACCTCAAGGCCCAGTTTATGAGCCATCATAATGATCGTCTCGGCAATCGCATGACTGTTCGATCCCGCTCCGTCGTCACGCACAAAGCTCTGATCGATCTTCAGGTAGTTAACATCAAACCGTTTCAGGTAAGCCAGTGATGAATAACCCGTGCCGAAATCGTCCAGCGCCAACTGTACACCGGCCTCCTTGAGCTCCAGAAAATTCCTCGCCAACTGCTCTGAATCGCCGAGGAAGACATTTTCAGTGAGTTCAATCGCAATGCCGGTTCGGGACTGCTGGAAGGTCTCCAGATGGGCCTCCCAGGGTTTGCTGTGAATGTTCTGGGCAAATTGCAGCGGCGACGAATTTATAGTGAGCTGGAACGAGTCATCCCCAAAATCTGACCAGTTCAGTGACTGAGCGGCAGCCTCGGAAAACACCCAGTGCTCAAGTGCGGACATCAGCCCGGACTCCTCTGCCAGGCCAAGAAACTCTACCGGCAGCTTTAGCCCCTGCTCGGGGTGTTGCCAGCGTAACAATGCCTCTGCTTTGACGATACGGCCGTTGGAAAGGTCAACGATAGGTTGATAGAACAGCCTCAGTTGGTCGCTGAGCGGCGCCTCGCGCAAGTCATTTATCATCCTCTGGCGTTTGGTGCCGTCACTTCTCATAACGTCAGTGAAGTAGCACAGTCGATTGCGACCGGTATGCTTGGCCTCGTACATGGCCTGGTCCGCATCGCTTAACAACTGTTGCGCTGTGCCTGCGTCCTCGGGAAAGATCGTTATACCGATACTGCAGGAAATGCTGGCATCGTTCTCCCCCAACTGGAAAGGACGGTCAAGCTCGGCGAGAATATTGCTGGCAATACCATCGATGAGCTCACGGTCACCGGTATCCAGCAGCAGAACGGTGAACTCGTCGCCGCCGATACGGGCAACAGTATCCGACTGTCGTACGCAGCTATTGATCCTCTGGGCTATCGTTTTCAACAGAGTGTCTCCGGCATCGTGGCCGAGCCTGTCGTTGACGCCTTTGAAATAATCGAGGTCAATGAAGAGCAAAGCAAAGGGGTCGCCGGTGCGATCGGAGTGGGCCGCGTGCTGGCCGAGGCGGTCCATGAACAGCCTCCGGTTTGGCATTCCGGTAAGAAGATCGTAGTTGGCGTGGCGCCAGATCCTTGCTTCTGCCTCTTTGCGGTGGGTAACTTCGTGAGCAATCCCGGAAATAGCTTCCACCTCTCCCTGGTCGTCAATAACCGGCGCATAGAGGCACTCAAAATAGCGAATTTTACCGCCGGGGCTCTCGATTTTTACTTCGCTCTCACGCTGCTCCTTGTAGCGGATCACCTCCCGCAGTCGCTCTTTACCATTATACTGCGAGGGTAGTGGCATTTGGGTGAATGAACAGCCGACAATGTCTTCCGCCCTTACCTGGCACAATTCTGCCATCGCTTTATTGGCGTATAGAAAGACACCATCGAGATCCAGGATAAAGCATGGGTCCGGCAGTGAAGACAGCATGGTTTCAAACAGCCGCCCCTGTTGCTGCTTTTTTAACGCGTAATTTTCAATGGATTGCGCCAGGGCAATATCGATCTCGTGGTCAAACCTTTTCAGTTCACTCAGGCCCTTTTTGTCGAGGGGGCCATCCTGGTGTTGCACCCACAACTCGATAACCGTATGACGCAGAGCGCGAAACTCGGATGCCACATCCACAATATCAGCACCCAGATCGTGTCTTTCCGACCCATGGATGCGAGCAGAAGCCTGGCTGATGCCGTCGTGCCCCAGGGGCTGGCGCTCAAGCTCAACGGCAATGCAAAGCAATATTTCCTCCATGTGGTCGCGCAATACATCTCTGGACAGGCGGGGGCCAGGGAGAATGGTTTTCGCATCGTCCTCCCATGTCCACAGGATTTCTTCCATATGAGCGCGAATGAACTCAGGCAGTCTCATCCTCGATCACCTCGGGTCTCTGGGTAAGCGCCCAATGTGGCGGATTTAACATGAATTTGCAAAGTCTGCCCAGCGATCACTATTAGTGGTGGGATAGCGTTTTCATGCTGCTTGCTTCAGACCCCTAGGCGCCGCATTTTTTCATAAAGCGACGCCCGGGATATGCCGAGCAACTCCGCTGCCTGCGTCCTGTTGCCATTGGTTCGGGCAAGGGCCTGTCGCAGAACCGCTCGTTCTGCCGCCGCCATGTGATCATGGAGCGGAACCAGTGCCTCAAACGCCGGAGTCCATTCGTTGTCACCGACCGAGTCAAGCTGTGTTTCACCGGCCCCGATAGAGAGATCAACGCCGATCAGCTCCCGAATCAGTCCGGCGCCTATTTCAGGATTGTTCTCTGAGAGAATAATGGCACGCTCAAGAACGTTTCTCAGCTCACGCACGTTACCCGGCCAGGTATGCTGCCGGAGGACTCCGAGAGCATCCGGCGTCAGGAAATACAGCTGCAGATTCAGTTTGGTCGTGATTTCGTCCAGGATTCGCTCGGCAATCAGGTCGATATCCTCGAGGCGTTCACGCAACGCCGGAAGATGGATCGGCATGCCATTCAAGCGGTAAAAAAGGTCAGCACGGAACTGCCCGTCTCTGATCATGCTCTGGAGATCACGGCTGGTCGCTGCCACAATCCGGACATTGGCTTTCTGAACCTTGTTTGAGCCGACAGCCTCAAACTCCTGATCCTGAAGGACCCGCAGCAGTTTGCTTTGCACATTCTGTGGCATATCGCCTATTTCATCCAGAAAGAGTGTGCCACCCCGTGCCAGGGCAAGCTTTCCTTCCCTTCCTTCCCTGGTCGCGCCCGTATAGGCGCCCGGAGCAACGCCAAAGAACTCGGCTTCAATCAGGTTTTCCGGAACGGCCGACACATTCAGCGAAACAAACGGCTTGTGGGACCGATTGGAAAGCTGATGAATAGCGTGCGCAAAGAGCTCTTTTCCCGTTCCGGTTTCGCCAGTCAGCAGTACCGAGATATCGAAGCGGGCTACCTGCCTGAGCTTCTGCTTGAGTCTCTGCAATTCCCGACTGCGGCCAACGATATGCGACAGTCGGTATTTGCTTCTGCGCTCCAGATCGAGTTGGCTGGTGACACTATCAAGTTCTTTCTGCAGCTTGTTGTACTTGTTCGCGAGCTGGCCAAGGCTTGTGTTATCTGCCATGGCAACGAAACCAAAGCCGCCCACAATAGCCCCGCTTTCGTCCTGAAGCGGCAGCGCGCTGACAATAACCCATTGCTCACGAACGAATAGCAGATCCAGAAAAACCGGTTTGCCGGTGTCTACCACTCGTGGCATGTGACTGTTGGGCACGTGCCGAATGATCGGCTCGCCAAGAGGCTCATGGTCGAGGCCGAGAAAAGTGCGGTAGCCTTCACTGATCCACGTGATGCGGTGGTCGGTATCCACTGCGATCGCATGCTCGTAAAACGTACCAAAGGACTCGGCGAGCATCTGCACGGCACTTTCTTTTACCCCTTCAGGCGGCTTACTCAGTCTGGCCACAATCACCTCTGGTTCGATATCTTACCACTGCCTCCAGTGTACATATTGATAGACACTTATTGTCTATTATTTTGCACGTTATCGTTTAATTTTTTGCACACAGAAAACACAAGGAAAATGGCAATCTCTTTAAAACAGTAGGTTACAACAATGGCACGGTTGTTGATCGGTGAAGAGATACAACGATAAATAAACCACCGGTTATCAGCACTATGAATATTGCCAACATCCTTCTGGCATCGGCAGCGCGTTACGGCGACCGTCCGGCGCTCTCAAATGCCCAAGCTACCAGCGTCCCCTTCCGGGATCTTCATGACCGCGTGCGGCGTCTTGCGGGCTGGTTCCAGTCAGAAATGGGGCTCCGACCCGGCGACAGAGTTGCCATTTTCATGGAAAACCGGCTGGCATACCCGGAGATCATGCTTGCAACCTGGTACGCCGGCCTGGTGGTGGTTCCCGTCAATGCCAAGCTCCATATTCAGGAATTTATGCACATTGCCCGCAGCAGTGGCACCGCGGTTGCTTTTTTGAGCAACAAGACAATGTCGGCAATTGACAACGTGAAAGACCAGCCAACATGCAGATTCGTCAATGTAGACGCAGGTGAATACCAGCGATGCTTCGAGGGGGATCCCGCCGATCTGGTGGAGAGGGACGCAGATGATCTGGCCTGGCTGTTCTATACCAGCGGTACCACCGGCAAACCCAAAGGTGCCATGCAGTCACACAAAAACCTGTATGCCATGGTGGATGGCTTTCTGAATCAGGTAAAACCTGTGGAACCCGGCCAAGCAGTGTATCACGGCGCGCCCATGTCCCACGGCAGCGGCTACTACATTCTGCCCTTTGTGGCGCGTGGCGGGTGCCAGATCATCCCGGCCTCCGGCGGCTTCGATGTCGAGGAGCTCTGTCACATCCTGGCCAGCCACCCATCGGTTTCCTTTTTTGCCGCGCCAACCATGGTCAAGCGGTTGCTGGACCGTCAGGACCTGCTGAACGAGCCTGCCCTTGCCGGGCTCGATTGCATCATCTACGGCGGCGGGCCGATGTACCTCCGCGATCTGGAGCGCGCCCATGAAATTCTGGGCTACAAACTGGTCCAGATCTATGGTCAGGGCGAATGCCCCATGACCATCACAGTGCTGAACTCAGCCCACCATCGGGCTACCGACCACCCGCATTATCGCGACAGACTGTCATCAGCGGGCCAGGCCTTTTCCGGCATTGAGCTTCGCATGGCAGATGCCTTCGGACAGGAATTGGCTGCGGGCGAAACCGGAGAAATCCTGGTTCGGGGGAACGCTGTGATGCTTGGCTATTGGAACAACCCCGAAGCCACCGCCAAAACCATGACCGACGACGGTTGGCTGCACACAGGAGATGTGGGCCACCTCGACGAGGATGGTTTCCTGTACCTCACCGATCGCTCCAAGGACGTGATCATCAGTGGCGGCACGAATATCTACCCGAGAGAGGTTGAGGAAGTGCTGCTGCAACACCCGAACGTGCGGGAGGTATCAATCATCGGCGCTCCGGATCCCGACTGGGGCGAGCGGGTGGTTGCCTGTGTCGTCACCAAAGACGGAGAGCCCTGCTCTGCCAATACACTCAGCGAGTTCTGCTCCAGCCAACTGGCCCGCTTCAAACTTCCAAAAGAATACCGGTTCTTCGAGGAACTGCCCAAGAACGCCACCGGAAAAATTCTGAAAACCGCCCTCCGGGACCGGGTTGGCGAGATCAAGGAGAATGGCCATGTTTGAAGCCATCCTTTCCGGGGTCGGGCACACGCCGTTCCGGGCCCACGAGGATTCTCTCGAAACCCTGCTGACTGCAGCCGTTCGAGAGGCTCTGGACGATGCCCAAACGCCAGCTTCGGAAATTGACGAAGTGTTTCTCGGTCACTTCGGTGCCGGAATGGACCCTCAGGGATTCATTTCTTCACTGGTTTTGAACGCCGACCCGGGGCTGCACCTGAAGCCGGTTCACCGGCTGGAAAATGCCTGCGCCAGTGGCTCTGCTGCCGTACACGCAGCTGTGCGCTCCGTGATGTCCGGACAAAGCCGCTGCGTCCTGGTTGCAGGCGTCGAGAAAATGAGCGCCTGTGACCATGTAGGTCAAGCCCTGGCAACCGCAAGTTACCGGGCAGAGGAAGCCAGGTACGATTCCTTCGCGGCGCTTTTCGGTGAAATTACCGAGCAGTATTTCGGCCGCTTTGGCAACCAAGAGAATGCCATGGCGCAGATTGCCGCCAAGAATCATCGAAACGGCCTGGACAATCCTCTGGCCCAACTGCGCAAGGATCTCTCTGGCGACTTCTGCGCCACGGTGTCCGAAAAGAACCCGCGGGTGGCCGGCGCACTGAAACGGACTGACTGTTCACCTGTATCCGACGGGGCCGCCGCCCTGGTGATCAGCCGGCCAGAAAACGTCCAGTCGCCTTCCAAGTCAGTTCGCTTCCGGGCCATCGCCCAGGTGAGTGACTACCTGCCCATTTCGCGCCGCGACCTCTCCGAGCTTCGCGGATGCCGGGAAGCCTGGAACCTTGCATTCCGGCGTGCCGAGCTCGCTGGTGTGTCTGATCTCCACTTCGTGGAAACCCACGACTGCTTCACCATCGCCGAGCTTATGCAGTACGAAGCCATGGGCCTTGCCAAGCCGGGACAAGGGTACAAAGCCTTGCAGGAAGGTTGGGTGATGGCGGATGGCAAGCTGCCGGTCAACCGCTCAGGCGGGCTCAAGGCAAAGGGCCACCCTATTGGCGCTACCGGCGTGTCCATGCACGCGATGGCCGCGTTACAACTTCAGGGACGTGCCAATGCCATGCAGCTTAACAACGTTTCAGTGGGCGGGGTCTTCAACATGGGCGGCTCCGGCGTCGCCAATTACGTCAGCATCCTGAGCCTGTAAGGAGCAACAACAGTGAACAAAGAAAATGTTCTGATCACCGGTTCCACCAGTGGCATTGGCCTGGCAACCGCCCGGGTTCTGGCAGCACAGGGTTTCAACCTGATGCTTAACGGCCTTGAATCCGATGCAGAAGGTTCGGCGCTGGCCGAAGGATTGCGGAGGGAATTCGGTGTAAAGGCCTCCTATTGCCAGGCGGACCTCGCCAACACCGGGCAGCTTCAGCAACTGATTGCGGAAGCGCAAGCCGACCTGGGTCCCATTGGCGTGCTGGTGAATAACGCCGGCATCCAGTTCACCTCGAGCCTGGAAGAATTCCCGCCGGAAAAGTGGGATGTCATCATCGCCGTCAACCTGTCCGCAGCGTTTCATACCATGCAACGCCTGATGCCAGCCATGCAACAGGAAGGCTGGGGCCGGGTGATCAACATTGCCTCCGTGCACGGCCTGGTGGCCTCACCGAATAAAGCCGCCTACTGCGCAGCAAAACACGGCCTGGTGGGCCTGTCCAAGGTGGCCGCGCTGGAGTACGCGGAACACGGGGTTACCGTGAACTGCATCTGCCCAGGCTGGACGGATACGCCCATTCTGAATCACCAGTTCAATGAATACGCAAAGACTCATGGCGTGAGCTTTGAAGAAGCCAAATTGGGCCTGATACAAACCAAGGCTCCCTACCCTGAGCTGATTTCCCCGGAAGCCATCGGCCGGATGATTCAGTTCCTTATTTCCGACAGTGCGGACGCCATAACCGGAACTTCAATCCCGATCGATGGTGGATGGACTGCGCAGTAGTGCACCAACCGGAATGTTCCAGATAACAAAAAAGGGCCGATTTCATGGCTGATGAATACATTTTGCAGACTCGCGAACTGGTCAAGGAGTTCAAAGGTTTCGTTGCCGTTGACCAGGTGGACCTGAACGTCCGGCGTGGCACCATCCACGCCCTGATCGGCCCCAATGGTGCCGGCAAGACGACGTTTTTCAACCTCCTTACCAAGTTCCTCAAGCCCACCCGGGGTGAAATCGTGTACGACGGCCGTGAAATCACGCGCACCGATTCTGCGGGTATAGCCAAACTCGGCATGATTCGCTCCTTCCAGATTTCCTCGGTGTTCCCACACCTCACTGTGTTGCAAAACGTGCGTCTCGGCTTGCAGGCCAAAACGCAGAACTCCTTCGCATTCTGGCGCGCTGGAAAATGCCTGGAAAGCCTCAACGACGAAGCAATGAAGCTGCTGGAGTCCGTCGGACTGACTGAATTCGCAGGGGTTACCGCCGTAGAACTGCCCTACGGACGCAAGCGGGCACTGGAGATCGCCACCACCCTGGCACTGGATCCAAAGCTGATGTTGCTTGATGAGCCCACTCAGGGGATGGGAACGGAAGATGTCAGTACCATTTCCGCGCTGCTCAAAAAGGTTGCGGCCGGCCGCACGGTGCTCATGGTCGAACATAACCTCGGCGTAGTAGCCGACCTGGCCGACCGCATCACAGTGCTCCAGCGTGGCGCGGTTCTGGCTGAGGGCGACTACGAGGAGGTGTCGAACAATCCGGAAGTTATCAGCGCTTACATGGGGACCGCCACACATGACTAGTGCCACTGTAAAAACACACTCCGACGAGATCCTGCGCATCTCCAACCTGCACGCCTGGTATGGCGAGTCTCACGTGCTCCACGGTATCGACCTCGGCGTCAACCGGGGCGAAGTGGTGACACTGCTCGGACGCAATGGCGCTGGGCGTAGCACAACGCTGAAGGCCATTCTTGGCCTGGTGGGTGCGCGTTCAGGCCAGATAAGCGTCAATGGGCGCCCTGTCCTCGACATGCCCACCCACAAAATCGCCCACCTGGGCGTGGGCTACTGCCCCGAAGAACGCGGTATCTTTGCCAGCCTGTCTGTGGAAGAGAACCTGGTTCTGCCACCGGTGGTGCGCAGTGACGGAATGTCGGTAGAGGAAATCTACGAGATGTTCCCCAATCTCCGGGAGCGGCGAAAGAGTCAGGGCAGCAAGCTATCTGGGGGCGAACAGCAGATGCTGGCCATTGCCAGGATTCTGCGCACCGGAGCGCATCTCCTGCTGTTGGATGAAATCACCGAGGGCCTTGCCCCTGTCATCGTCCAGGCCTTGGGCGATGTCATCAGCAAACTCAAGGAGCGCGGCTACACCATCGTGCTCGTCGAGCAGAACTTCCACTTCGCGGCTCCACTGGCCGACCGACACTACGTGATCGAGCATGGGCACGTAGCCGCGATGATCAACAAGGACGAACTGGAGGAAAACAAGGAAAGACTCAATCGATCTCTCAGTGTCTAGATACAACGACAACAATCAAAGGATGGGAAAGATGAAAAAACATATGATGACTCTCGCGCTAGCTACGGCCATGACAACCAGCGGCGCTGCACAAGCGGATATTTCCGGCGACGCAGTCAACATCGGCGTGCTGACCGACATGACGGGCCTTTACTCGGCTGTAGGCGGCGCCGGTGCCGTCACCGCCACGGAGATGGCAGTAGAGGACTTCGGCGGTGAGGTGGGCGGCAAACCGATCAACATCGTAAGCTCTGACCACCAGAACAGAGCTGACATCGCCTCGTCCAAGGCGCGTGAGTGGATCGACAATGAGGGCGTCGACGTTATCGTGGAGATGCTCAACTCCTCGGTCGCTATCGCGGTGCAAAAGCTGGCATCATCGAAGGGCGTGGTGACAATCAATACCGGTGCCGGTACGACGGCGCTGACCAATGAAGAGTGCGCCCCCCTGGGCATCCACTATGTTTACGACACCCACGCCCTGCCAGTGGGTACTGCTACCGCCATCGTTGAGAACGGCGGTGAGAACTGGTACTTCATCACTGCTGACTATGCCTTCGGCCAGTCCCTGGAAAAAAACACCTCTGAAGTCGTCAAAGCAAATGGCGGCACCGTGGTCGGCTCCGTCCGGCACCCACTCAGCACGACGGACTTTTCGTCCTACCTGATCCAGGCACAGTCTTCCGGTGCAGACGTCGTCGCCCTGGGTAACGCTGGCACCGACTTCACCAACGCTGTCCGGCAAGCCGGAGAGTTCGGTATCACTGACACCCAGACTCTCGCCGGGATGCTGGTCTTCATCAGTGACGTCCATGCCCTTGGCCTGGAAACGGCGCAAGGTCTGCAGTACACCTCTGCCTGGTACTGGGACCAGAACGATGAGGCCCGTGCCTTCGCCGAGCGTTTCCTTGAGCGTACAGGTTCAATGCCCAGCATGGTCCAGGCCGGCTTGTACTCCGCCGTCACTAACTATCTGAAGGCTATTGAAGAAACTGGTACCGACGAAGGCAAGGCCGTGCGTGCTTACTTCGGCGAAACCACCATGAACGACATGTTCCACAAGAACGCCACCGTCGCGCCGAACGGCCGCGTCATTCATGACATGTACCTCCTCAAGGTCAAGAGTCCGAGCGAATCCGAGCGGCCGTGGGATTACGCCACCGTCGAGGGCACCATCCCTGGCGATAAGGCATTCATCCCGCTCTCCGAGAGCACCTGCTCGCTGCTGAAGTAACGCTAAGGATCTAACAGGGGCTATTTCCATGAGTCTTTCACTTAACGCCATTCTCGCTCAGGCCATGCTTGGGCTAACCAATGGCGCTTTTTACGCAATACTGAGCCTCGGGCTGGCGGTTATCTTCGGCTTGCTGAACATAATCAACTTTGCCCATGGGGCAATGTACATGTTGGGCGCCATGGTTGCCCTGATCGGATACTCCTATCTGGGCACCTGGATCGGCTTTCCGGAACTGCAGGCCGGGTTCTGGTGGGCTCTGGCTTTAGCCCCCCTTGTTGTCGGCATCTTCGGGATGGTCATCGAGCGAACAATGCTCAAGCGGCTGTATCAGCTCGATCATCTCTATGGACTGCTGCTTACCTTCGGTATTGCCCTGGTACTCCAGGGCTTCTTCCTCAACTATTTCAGCACTGGCGGGACGCCCTACCCGGCCACCCCGGATGTGCTTAAAGGCGCGGTAAACCTGGGCTTCATGCATTTCCCCACCTATCGCCTGTTCGCCATTATTGCTTCGCTGGCAGTCTGTTTCGCCACCTGGTACGTGATCGAACGCACCAAGATAGGCGCTTTGCTGCGTGCGGGAACAGAGAACCCAAATCTGGTGCAGGCTTTTGGGGTCAATGTGCCTCTGATGGTGACACTGACCTACGGCTTCGGTGTGGCCCTGGCCGCTTTCGCCGGCGTGGTGGCCGCTCCGATTTACTCTATCAGTCCGCTGATGGGAGCGGACCTGATCATTATCGTGTTCGCAGTGGTGGTCATCGGCGGAATGGGCTCGATCATGGGCGCCATCGTCACTGGCCTGTCGCTGGGCATGATCGAGGGCCTTACAAAAGTCATCTATGCCCCTGCAGCCAACACGGTCATTTTCCTGCTCATGGTGTTGGTTTTGCTAATACGCCCGGCCGGCTTATTCGGAAAGGAGCGCTAAACGATGAATCGCACACTATGGGTAATATTGGTCGCCGCGTGCCTGATCGCGCCTTTCTTCGTGTATCCGGTCTTCCTCGCGAAGCTGTTGTGTTTTGGGCTGTTCGCGTGCGCCTTCAACCTTTTGATTGGCTACACCGGGCTGCTCTCCTTTGGTCACGCGGCCTTTTTCGGCAGCGCGGCCTATGTCTGCGGATACCTGGCCCGTGACGTGGGCCTTACGCCTGAGCTGGCCGTGCTCAGCGGTGGTCTGGCCGCCGGTGCTCTGGGCTATGTTTTCGGCGCCCTGGCCATTCGGCGGCAGGGAATCTATTTCGCCATGATTACTCTGGCCCTGGCGCAGATTGTGTTCTTTATCGCGCTCAAAGCCCCCATCACCGGTGGTGAGGACGGCCTTCAGGGCGTGCCGCGGGGTAACGCGCTGGGCTTCATCGACCTGAGCGACACAAAGACAATGTACTACTTCGTGATGACAGTGTTCCTGGCCGGATTCTGGCTGATAGCACGGATCGTCGACTCGCCCTTCGGGCAAGTGCTCACGGCCATCCGCGAGAACGAGCCCCGGGCGTTATCGCTGGGTTACAACGTGGCCCGCTACAAGCACATGGCTTTCGTGCTGTCCGCAGCACTGGCTGGAGTGGCAGGAGCGACCAAAACCATCGTGTTCCAGTTCGCCTCGCTCCCGGATGCGTCCTGGCACCTTTCAGGCGAGGTAGTACTGATGACATTGCTGGGCGGCCTGGGAACCATTCTTGGCCCGATGGTAGGCGCCTTTACCGTGGTGTCGCTGCAATCCGAGCTCAGCGGATTCGGCTCCTGGGTAACGGTCGCTATCGGCCTGACGTTTATCGTCTGCGTGCTGCTCTTCCGTCGGGGGATCGTTGGTGAGCTCGAACACTTTTTCAGCAAGCGCTCCAGCTCGGTGGAAGTCGACCAGAAGCCAATGGTTCGCCCGGAATCCAGTACGGAAACTCAGTAGCGAGTTGTGCCCTACGGCGTCGGCCGGGGGGGCGCTCCCTCGCTCAGATTACGGCTGGCAGCAGGCAGTTTTGTCCGTGTTGCCAGACAAGAATGTGCGGAATACTGGACATTTTTCGGTATTCGGAGTCTGAAATCGTCCGCCTTCCCGGACAAAGGCGATAATCAGTGTGGAAATGGCGGTTCAAGATCATAATAAAGTCAAATAAAACAATATTTTAAAACGTTGGCATCATTTGTGTTAGTGAACATCCAAAACAATAAGAACTGTGCGTCACCAACAAGAAAGAACGGGTGCATATCCGTCGTTCAGATAACAATAAGGTACTTCCATGCGCTTCTTCCTCCTGGCTCTTTTGTTTGTCAGCCCCCTGTGCTTTTCCAAAACCGTCGTCGTCGTTCAAAGCTACCACCTGGGATACAAGTGGGACGCGGACTACATTGAGGCAGTCCAGTCGGTCCTGGGCAAGGACCACGATATCCATATATTCGAGCTGGACACCAAACGTCTGCCGAAATCCGAATGGCCACAGAAAGTAGCGAGTATTCAGCAATCCATATCCACCCTCCAGCCTGATGTCGCCATTCTCGGTGATGATAATGCATTTTCGTTGATGGCCGGCCACCTGGTGGAAAAGAAGATTCCCGTCGTATTCCTGGGAGTGAATGGCGGCCCCGTTCAACACCCTGTGCTGGAGCATGAACTGGTGGCCGGCATTCTGGAACGCCCCTTCTTCGCAGAAAGCATTCGGCACTTGCAGAAGGTTCTCCGGGTGGATGACCGTTTCCTGGTGCTGATGGACGACTCGCCAACCATGCGCAATGCGGTGAACGAGTACTTTGGCGAAAAGAGAACCGCAGAGGTCTACGGTTCGCAACTGGATATTGTTCTCACCAACGACAAGGATACCTGGTTGCAGTCCGTTTTCGCCGCTCATGAACAGTACGACGCAATCGTTGTTGGCACCCACCATACAATCCGCGATGCCGAGGGAACCTACATCGAACCGAAGGACCTGATCGGTCAGGCGTTTTCACGCAGCCAGGTTCCCATTTTCTCGTTCTGGGATATCTTCATCGGGGAACAGCAGGCTATCGGGGGTTTCACCATCTCTGCCCATCAGGAGGGTCTTACCGCCTCACGGCTGGCGTCATTGATTCTCAATGGTGTCAAGCCGGACCGGATTCCGAAAGTGAATTCCCTGAGCGGTCATTATGTCTACAGCGATAGCGGCATGAAGCACTGGAACCTGAAGCTCTCACCGATGATTGCCAGCCAGGCCAACTTTGTTGAATAAAAATCAGACGGCTGGCTCCAGATTATCTCTGGCCAGTCGTTAAGCGTGATATCAAGTACAAGAAAAGAGGCAGACCAGTGGCTGTAACTACTTTCGAAGCGATTGAACGCCGGCTTGGCGTGAGCGGAAAACTACTGATAGCTCCGGTTTTCATTCTTCTCCTGTTTGCCCTGGTCACCTTCTACAGTGTCAGGGAATTTCAGAGCCTGGACCAACGCATGGCGACGGTTGCCAGGGATCTGGCCCCGGAAACGTCGATTGCCACGAGTGCCCTGATCAATCTTTACAACATGAGATTGAGGGTTTTTGACTATTACGACACCGGGGATGACGAGGTTCTCTCCAGTTTCGAGCAGGTCGAATCGGAGTTTTTCAGCGAACTGTCGGTAGCCCGTGAGGAAATCCACAGTGCTGACCGCACACGGCTTGTCGGCGAAATTGAGCAGGCGACGCTGGAATTCGCGGACATTTTCAAGACCGAACTGGTGCCCGCAAAACAGCAGGTTCTCAATATCATTGCCAATGAACTGGACCAGTACGGGCCCAGCGCGTCGGAAGCATTGCGCCGAGCCATCGACGGGGTAACCAACAGGGAGCCTGACAGCCGGTTGCGAGTCGTTCTTGAGCAGTTGATCCACGACACACTCCTGATGCGCATGTCGGCACAACGGTTCTTCGCGGACGGCAACCCGTCATCGGAAAAGGCTCTGGGTTATGCCATGCAAGACGTGGCAGACGCCCTTGAATTTCTGGATATGGACTCTGTACCCGATTACGTCAGGCAGTATTTTGATACCGCCATTGAGGCACTGCAGGCCTACCAGGTATCGGTCAACGAATTACTGGCCCACCAGAAAACAATGATCCGTACCAAAGAAGAGAAACTCGACGTTCTGGGCCCGCGCATTACAGCATTGGCGCGGGATCTTGAACAGAAAGTGTTCACCTCACTGGAAACGGTGGCCGACGAGGCAGAGGCCGAAACAGACACCGCGCTGAATTTGACACTGGGGGCGTTCATTACCTCTATGGTACTCGGGCTGGTGGTTGCCGTGCTGATGAGCCGGATGATGGGCGCCAGCGTTAAACGGGCGCGAACAGAAATCCTTACCTATCTGGAGAGCATTGGCAATAACGAAGGTGACGTTTCCACCCGCCTGACCAAAGGGCGTCCTGACGAAATCGGTGACTTCATTTCCGCGGTTAATTCATTTCTGGAAACCCTGGAAGACATTATTTCAAAGATTGTTGTTTCATCACGGAAGCTCAGTACCGAATCCGAATCGCTCTCCGGTATTACCGACAGTACAACGGCCAATGCTGAACAGCAGAGGGATCAGGTAACACAGGTGTCGGCCGCCATGCAGGAAATGGTTTCAACCTCTGACGAGATTGCCTCCAATACCAGCGACACCGATGAGTCCGCACGGCAGGCAGCCCAACTCGCAGGCTCAGGGCAAGAGACCGTGACAACGGCCGTCAAATCCGTCACCAGGCTTGCCGAACAGGTGGAGGAAGGCTCAAAGCGCATTCAGCGTCTTGAGCAGGAGTCGGGAGAAATCGGTAACGTGCTGGAAGTCATTCAGGCCATCGCAGCACAAACCAATCTCCTGGCCCTGAACGCGGCAATTGAGGCCGCTCGTGCGGGTGAGGCAGGGCGTGGCTTTTCGGTGGTGGCTGATGAGGTTCGTGGGCTTGCGAAGCGGGTTCAGGACTCAACGGTAGACATAGAACGGATTGTATCCAATCTCCAGAGCGGCGCCGCTGGTGCCGTGGTTGATATGAGCAAGGCCAAACAAATGGCCGGAGAGGCCAGCGAAGAAGCCACAAAGTCCGGCGAAGCCCTGTCGGAGATTATTGCAGCTGTGAACCGGATTGTGGATATGACCACCCAGGTAGCAAGCGCTACCGAGCAACAGCGGGCAACGGCTGCTGAAATGACCCAGAACGTGGAAGCCAGCAGCAGTGCGATTGATAAACTGACGGATGACATCTCCCATGTGAACCGGTCCAGCAGGTCATTGGCGGATATGGCGGAAGATCTGGGTAGCGTCGTGCGTCGCTTCAGGACATCGAAGTAACACGCATGTTCCAGGGTGTTAACTGCGTCATGGGCGACATATCGAATTACTGATACTTTCAATACTCAACAAAAAGTTACGAAGAGTATCAGGGAGAGATCCACCCATGAGCCAGTCACGCTTTAACCGGGCGCCCGGTATTACCGCAGTCGCAGTGTTGGCTTCTTTCTGTGCAGTTGATGCTCAGGCCGGCCCTGTTGAGACGATTTATTCCGCAGAGAACGCCCTCTATGGGGCGGGGCATGATATTGGTAAAGCCGATGGCTGGATCGATAACACTCTGCGCGCGGCCATCCGGCGCTATCAGTCCGGCAACGATGGACTGGAGGCAACCGGTAACCTGGACCCTCAAACCCTGTCAGCCTTGGGAATCATCGCCGAAGGCAACGGCACCATCAGCGATAACTCCGTTTCCGACCGCGAATCAGCCATGACTGCGTTGGGGTTGAGTGTCGAGCGCTTAGACAGGACCAGTGTCACTCGGCCGGTTGTTGCTGCTGCGGAACCCGCAGCTCAGCCAGAGCCAGAGCCAGAGCCAGAGCCAGAAGCAGTCTCCCGGAATGAAGTGGAAACACAACCAGAACCCCCAGTCGCTGTCTCCAGTGCCAGTGAGCAGAGCACTCTCCAGAGTGAGCCAGCGCCAGCAAACCCGGAAGTAGCCCCCTTCGCTCCGGAGAAAGCCGAAGAAGCAGTGATTGAACAACCGGTTACCGTCTCGGAGGTGGTTACCACGGAGCCCGATCCCGCGCCGGAACCCATACCAGAGCCTGAGCAGGCAATGGAAGCTGAGGAGCCAGGCGAGCCAGAAGAGAAAGCTACGGTCGAAGTGGCAGCTGCTGAAGAGCCACCGGAATCCGATTTCCAACTGCCTGAGGAGCCAACTTCAGCCGGCCCAGCCAAGGTTTCAGAACTTTCACAGGCGGCCGAGTCACCCACCCCGCCCAGATCCGAACCCACAGCGCAGAGCAGCGGCGGTTTTTTCAGCTCCCTGTTTGATTTCCTGTTCGGCTGGTTGATCTGAATACCAGCCATGTAAACCCCCGACTCAAGAATCGGGGCATTCTCGTATTCAGATATAACTCGAAATAGCTCAGAATAACTGGCCTTGTTTCAAACCCGCTCACATCAGCCAAGGCCAACCATTCCATGCCTTCTTCTTTGCAGGAAGCACCCTACTCTTCCGCCAGAATCATACTGATCGTATTTTCCCTCGCCATGGGCGGGTTTGGTATTGGTACCGGAGAGTTCGCCATCATGGGCCTGATGCCCAGTGTCGCCCAGGATCTCGGCGTTACCGAACCACAGGTAGGCCACCTGATCAGCGCTTATGCGTTGGGTGTTGTAGTTGGAGCTCCCCTGCTGGCCATAGGCGGCGCCAGGCTGTATCGCCGTCACCTGCTGATTATCCTGATGGGGTTCTATGCGCTGGGCAATCTGGCCAGCGCTCTCGCGCCCGGCTACGGGTCACTGCTGGTATTCCGGTTTATCGCCGGCCTGCCCCATGGTGCCTATTTTGGTGTTGCAGCGTTGGTCGCAGCGTCCCTGGTCCCTCTTAACCGGCGCGCGAAAGTTGTCAGCCTGGTGATGATGGGGCTTACCCTTGCATTGTTGATTGGCAACCCGCTCGCAACAATACTCGGCCAGAGCCTGGACTGGCGTTATGCCTTTGGCTTTGTCGGTTCCATTGCCGCACTTACTGGCGTGATGATCATTGTATTTCTACCGCTGAATCGTAACGAGGTGCGGCAGAGTCCTTTTTCGGAAATACGCGCTTTCAACCGGCCAGACATATGGTACCCATTGGCGATCGGGTCCATCGGCTTTGCCGGTATGTTTTGTGTATTCAGCTACATGGCGCCGACACTGCTGGAGGTCACTGGCGTTAGTCAATTCTGGATACCGATTGCCCTTGCCGTATTCGGGCTCGGAGGGTTTGTCGGTAATATCCTGGGCGGATGGGCCTTCGACCGGTTGGGGTTCCGCAGCATTGGCTGGATGTTGCTTTGGAGCATCGCCATGCTGTTGTTGTACCCTTACGCCACCGAGAACATCTGGACAATGTTGCTGATGTGTTTCCTTGTCGCCTTGATGGTCGGCCTTGGCCCAGCCCTGCAAACTCATCTGATGGATGTAGCGCACGGCGCACAAACCCTGGCTGCGGCTTCCCACCACGCGGCATTCAATGTTGCCAACGCTCTGGGACCATGGCTGGGCGGCATGGCTATCAGCGCCGGCCTGGGGTGGCAGTCCACCGGCTATGTAGGCGCAGCGACGGCTGTGGCGGGCCTGGCAATATTCCTGCTGGCCTGGCGACAGCAAACAAGCGCAGCCGGAGAAGCTGAGATCGTATTCAGTCGCGAAAGCTAATCCGTACTGCAACGGCTGCGTTCCTGTTTGGGCAGGTTGGCGAGCACAACGCCGGCCAGAAGCAATACCACCCCGCCCCAGACGGCCCAGCCATAGGATTCACCATAGAACACGATGCCGAACAACATGCCCGCAGGTGTAATGACAAAGCCCAGCTGGCTGAGAAATGTCGGCGATGTTTGCCGCTGCAAATGGAAAAAACCACGATACCCGATGGCTGTCAGGATCGACTGAACGGCCAGGATTCCCCACAGACGGATATCGTCAACCAGCAGCGTCGTTACGTCGCCTGACACAAGCACTGTCATGAATATAATGACAGCACCGCCCAGGAGCATACCGATAGCCAGCTGCTCGGGTGTGGCGCCAGCGGGCCAGTGGGAGGTGCGATAGATGTTGCCAATGGCGAGAGAAAGCGGAACGAGCAATCCGAGCAGCAGCCAGGGAAGTGAGTCAGCGCTGACACCGGCGGGATTCGGTGACAGTATCCAGACACAACCAGCGACACCGAAACTGAGGCCAATCGCCTTCTTCCCGCTCAGGGACTCCATACCCAGCGTAACTGCGATGGCATACGTGGCGAGCGATGGCAGCGCGTAAAGTGTCGCGGTGAGCCCTGCCCCGACATTGGAAACAACGGCAAACGCCACGGCGTTGGGCACAGCGATCGCGGTAAGCCCGCTGATTCCGAAGTAGCGGGCAAGTGTGCCGTCGAAACTTACAGGCGAGCGCTGGCGAAGCCAGGCAGCCAGGATCAAACCGCCACCAAGTGCCTGCCAGAACGCGTAGGCCAGTGGCGTCATGCCGGCGTCCGTGGCAGCTCTGGACAGTGGCAGCATCAAGGCAATCGTTACACCTACGCCCAGTAACAGTAGTGCGGACCTGATGCCGGGCTGATTGGCGCGAGTCGGGGGTTGATTAAGCATAACCTGTCCTCCATCGAATGTTCCGCCATCTTCCGGGAACCGTTGCTAAGGATCACCACACGTTCCGTGAAAACTCAATTGCCTGATCGGGGGTCGATACCAGAAGCCGAATCATACAGTCTTGCAAACAAATCACTCACGCAAACACAAAAGGTAGGTCGTTATGGATTTTCTGACAGCACTGGAATGGCGTTACGCCGCAAAACGAATGACAGGTGAATCGATTCCTGAACCGGTTCTATCACGAATTCTTGCAGCTACCCGGCTGGCACCCTCCTCCTACGGGCTGCAGCCCTACACCATCAAGGTCATAAGCGACCGTTCACAGCTTGCCCGTATTCATAAAGAGGCCGCTCCTCAGCCCCAGGTAAAGGAATGTTCGCAACTGCTGGTTTTCGCAACCATGACCGATCTGGATGCATCAACAGTGGACCAATACATGCAACTGACGGCGAACCAGCGGGGCCTGGACATTGGCGATCTCAACGGCTTTTCCGAAGCCATAAAGGGAACCATCAGTGGCTTCGCTACCGTTGAAGAGAGGCAGGCCTGGGCGGCCAAGCAAGCCTATATTGCACTGGGGTTCACCCTGGCGGCCGCTGCCGTTGAGCGGATTGATGCGTCCCCAATGGAAGGTTTTGACCCTGCCGCGCTGGACCGCACGCTGGGGCTGGAAAAAGAGAATCTGAGCAGCGTGGTTATTTTGGCATTGGGTTACCGCAACCCGGAACAAGACCCGATGTCGCAGATGGTAAAAGTTCGAAAGCCCTATTCCCAACTGATTCAGGCGGTGTAACACACTGTGGCAGGCATAATCCTGCCACGCTCCGTTTCTGCCCCTGTATAATGCAGCCATCAATCCATGATATGGCGTGGGGTACAGGCATGGACCGCCTCAAAGGTGTGGAGTATTTCAAGCGAATCTATGAGCTTGGATCGTTTACGGCAGCGGCCAGCGAGTTCCAGTGTTCGAATGCGGTCATTTCCAAGTATGTCCGGTTCCTCGAGTCCTGGACGGGCTCAAAGCTGATCAATCGCAACACCCGTACGATCAGTTTTACCGAGGAAGGTGAACGTTTCTACAATTACTGTGTGTCGATCACAGGGCAGACAAACGAGTTACTTGACGCCGTCGCAGCCACCGACAGCCTCTCCGGTGAACTCGTTATCGCCAGCCCTGTATCCCTGTCCATCGCAGTGCTTGGCCCGCTATTTATCCGCTTCCAGAAAGAAAATCCATTGTTGTCCATTCGCCTGCAGATGAGTGATCAGCTTACAGATCTTGTGGGCAGCGGAGTTGATGTGGCCATAAGGGGTATAGAAGCCCCGGCCGACTCATCCCTCATCGCAACCCGTCTGGGCGCGCTGGATCGCATTCTGGTGGCATCGCCCGGTTATCTGAGGAGCGCCGGCGTGCCCACTGCTATTGAAGAACTGCGATCACACCAATGCCTGGTCTACAGCCTGAGTTCCGACGCCAATCGATGGGGGTTCACGCCACCGTGCGGTTCAGATGAGCCGGTATCCGTTGAGGTTACCGGCCCCCTGATAGCAGACAATTCCATGATACTGGTTGAGGCGGCAAAGGAAGATCTGGGCATCGCCATGCTGCCCCGAGCCTATATAGACGCTGAGCTCAGGAACGGCTCACTTCAACAGCTGAGGCTGGATGCCGACCCTGTACCGCGCTCAATCTATGGGATGTACTCAGGCCGGCGCTACCTGCCAAGACGGGCGAGAAGATTCATCGACTTCGTCAAAAGCTCCCTGGAGGTCACTTCGTGACAGAGAGCCGGCCCGTTTCAGGAACAGATTATTGATCACGCCCCTGGAACGGTTAGCCACACGGCCACTGGCCAGCGCTTCTGCGACAGAGCCCAGGCTGCCACGGAGAGCGGCTTCCGTGAGGGTTACGCTGATAATATCGCGCTGGGCGTGACTCCCCCCAAAGCCGTTCGATATGAACATGCATGGGTAAAGAAATTCGGCAGCTTCGCGATAACGCCCCTGCTCGAATGAAGTAAAGCCCTTGACCAGTGGTATACCGTACTCCCGTGCCCATAATGCAACTTCACTTCCGTCTATGGCCAGTTTCTGAAGCGAGGCGATGACCCGCGCCAGGTCTTTGTACCGACCCGCACCAGCGTACGCCATGGCCGCATGCCAGTCATTGAACGGGTAATTGCTTCCTTCCATGTGAATATCCCAGCACGTAGCCAGTTCTTCCCAGCGGCCCCCCACATCCGCTCCCGCGAGCTGCAGGCGCCAAAGCAGTGCTGAGGCATCAACCAGGTCAAGGGCCACAGTGCTCCGGGTGCCCCGGATATTACGGTCATACAACGCCAGGGCTTTGTTGGCCTGACCAATATCCATATAGAACAGGCACTGGTGCCATACATTGTGTACTTTGAAGAAGTTGTTGTCGCCGGACCAGTGGGGGTATCTGGTGATCATCCAGCCAACACCATCCTCCGCCCTTCCCTGCATTTCCATAACATGGGCCACCGCGTGATGCGCCCAACAATCGAGTGGCTCAAGATCCACTGCACGTCGCCCGGTTTCCTCAGCACGGGCGTAGTAGCCAGTCTCTTCCAGGCCAAAGGCATGCATACCCAGAAGTACTGAATACCCCGGTGTGCCCTCTGTCCATCTGGAAAGCACCCTTCCCGGACGATCCCTGAGGTTTTGCGCATTAGCCCTGTAGAAATCCATCAAATGCCCGGCCTGGATGGCCAGCAGGTCGTGAGGGTATTCCATGTTGTGCCAGTCGAGCACAATTGCAGCTTTCGTCCAGTGGCCCTCCAGAAGCAAGCGAAGGGCCGACAGAAGGGAGGCTTCCCGCTCCGTCACCCGTCGCGCCGTGAGGGCATTAACGATGGCTCGGGCTTCTTCATTTGCTTGCGGCTCGGTGGCCAGGCCAAGCACATAAGCCTTGAAAATCCGGGCCATGGCGAAGTCCGGCGAATGAGCAATGGCCTGGTCAATCAGTGCAACCGGATCATCACGGTATACATTGAACGCTTCAAGTGCCTGGCCGTACAGCTCGGCGGACTGAGCATTTGCGCCCTGGAGTGCATTTCCCTGTCTGTCTGTAAACATTGAGTGGTGCCCTCATATACGTTGTTATAGGTGCGCCTCATCCAGAGGCGGTGCTATTATTAAATTCCCTCAGTCCAACCGACTATGTGCAAGGCGCCGGAACATTTGTCCGATCCGCTTTATTTGCTGCCGGGCGCTCGGCAATCGGAGGCGCCACATGAACGGCCATCTCGACCTGTTTCGGGATATGCACCTGACCGGCGGTATCTTTCTCGACGCACACTTTACAGCGCCCTGGTGCATTACCGCTCAGGTGAGCCCGGAGGACTGTGCGCCTTTTACACCGCAACCCTGCCATATCATCGGCTATCACTTTGTCACGCTGGGGGCCATGCGTTTGGTCGTCTGCGGCCAGCAGCCCATAAATGTTCAAGCCGGGGAACTGGTGGTGCTACCCAGAAATGACATTCACCTGCTTGGTAGTGATATGAACATTGCCCCCACAGACATTTCCGGTCTCATCCAGCCAGGCTATGAAGGTGGCATCGCACAAATCGTTTATGGGAATAAAGGAGCCCCGACTCACGTCCTGTGCGGTTTTCTGGGTAGTAATCAGCCAAGGAATGCCGTGTTTGCCATGCTTCCCCCTGTGCTGAAGCTGGACGTGGGCGATGCCATTTCAGGTAGCTGGATTGAAAGCACCTTCCGTTTCGGAGCGCAGGAACAGGCACAAAAAGGCGTCCAATCCCGGGCGGTATTGGCGCGGCTGGCAGAACTGCTTCTCATGGACGCAGTCAGCCGGTATGTGGCAGCGGGCGATTCAGGCAATCAGAGTGCCTGGGCGGCTTGTTTCGGGGATGTGTTGATCGGTAGAGCGCTGAATCTGATCCATGGCCGAATGGCGGAACACTGGACTACCGAGCGTTTGGCGAGGGAAGTCGGGCTATCACGCTCCGCTTTTGCGGAGCGATTTACTAAAGCGGTTACCGAGCCACCGATGACTTACTTGTGTCGTCAGCGGCTTGAGAAAGCATCGTTTCAGTTACGGGATACTGCAACCCCGATCCCAAAAATCGCGGCCGCCATCGGTTACGAATCCGAGGCGGCGTTCAGCCGCGCATTCAAGCGCGTATACGGTCTGCCACCGGCCACCTGGCGCAGGAGGAATCTGCCTCACTGAACTGTCCGTTTTGTCGACGGCGCTGTCCAGTTCGGTTCGAGGCGAGGGAGGTAAACAACCATGGCTCCTGTTTTTATGACAGGGCACCGCGTTGAAATGAAATCCTCAGGCCGCTGCCGAGAACTTCCAGAACGGCGTTCTCAAACGCTGTTCAACAACTTCAGGCGGATAGCCAACGTCTTTAAGAAGGCGTGGTTCCATGGTCAGGACCAGGTGGAGGAAGTTACGCTTCATTCTCCACCCTTGGTACAGTGATACTGCTCTGCTCATTTTGATCATCCGTTCATAGGTAACAACAAAAGGGGTAAACCGTAACCGGTCTTTGTTAGTAACCTATTTTATGGATGACGCCTCCCCGGCCCCATACTTGGAAACCACTACGCAGCCTCTTTTCAGGGCCCGGAGGGCTAGTGACTTATACCTATCCTGCGCCGTTGGACTTTTTCACGAGCGTTTTATAAAGGTCATCTTTCAGTTGCAGGCGCCATTGCTTCAGCCGGTGCAACTTGTCATCTCCAATCGGGGAATCTCTGCGCTCGAGGCCTTCGATTTCCTGGTCCAGCTCTGCGTACTGCTGAAACTCTTCCTTGAACTTCAGGTCGTTCGCCTTCAGCTCATCGATCAGTTCTTTGAATTGGGGAAATTCGTTGTGAAGCTCGTGGTTGGAAATGCCCATTACCTCGTCTCCTAGTTGTCGCAGAGTGGATAGTCAGGATGCCATTCCTGCCGGGAAACCTACAAATCGGAATCCAGCGGCTCAAGTCCCAGGGATTCTTTGAGGTTCCGGTATTCATCGCGGTAAACAATGGCACCTAATGCCATGGCGGCCTTGGTAGCCATACGATCAAAGCTATCACGAATAAGGCCCGGTATGTGTGTTTTCAGTCGAACGCTGGCTGTCTCTATCAGTACGGCACCCATCACAAGCAACGCGTCAATTCGCCGGTTCTCCCGGTCACCATCCATGATGTGGCGGGCCAATGCCTTCGCGTCGCCCACGATCACTCTCTCCTCTTCATTCAGGCTTGTTCCGTCAAAGGCCATGAAACTCTGGTAGCGTCGGGCCCGCTTCAACATGAAGGCTTCCTTCACGGCCGGGTCCGGCTCGTCGGCCTCTGGCCGGGTGTTGAGAATGCCGTGCAAACGGAAGTCGACCTCCCCTGCCGCGCGCTTTTCGTCAAAGACCTGCTGGACGTCCGCACGGGCAATGCTGGCGGTCGTCTCCATGGCTTCAGTAATGACAGCGTCAAATGTGGTTTTTTCAACCACATCGAGCACCCTTCGAATGGTGTGGATGGACTTCATCAGCTCTGGCCAGAGCTGGGGGTCAGCCTCGTCGGGTCCCTCTGGAAGCCTCGTCTCGATAGCCCGCGCGCTGAAGAACGCGTTTTCTACATCGCGGCCAGCGACGCCGGGCTCGTTGGCAATCCATTTGACGCCGTAGTCATTGAGGTCTTCAATCAGGCTAGAGGTGAGAATAAGCAGGTAATACTTCATGCCGAGGGGAAGATCTGTCACCAGCAACGCTCCTTCACAACAAAGGTGCCTGCCTATAGGTATAGCTGATTATGGCCTGACTACCAACGTTGCGGACAGGCCGCGACCGCCACCTTTGACAAACCGCTAATAGCTGGGAGCGATCAATAAGGTATAGGATGATTGAAAGAATCTGAGCACTGACCAGTTTACTAAGGAACATTTCACATGACGTACGCGCGAATTGTCGGCACGGGCTCCTACCTGCCCGAGAATGTCATGACAAACGAAGACATGGAAAAGATTGTCGACACCAGCGACCAATGGATTCGTGAGCGTACCGGAATCGAGCAGCGGCATATTGCGGTGGAAGGTGAAACCACTGTTGATCTGGCGGAAAAAGCGTCGCGCCTGGCGATTGAAGCGGCCGGCCTGAAGCCCGATGATATTGACCTGATCGTTTTCGCCACGTCCACACCCGACAAAATTTTCCCAAGCTCGGCGTGCATCCTCCAGGCCCGTCTCGACATCCATGGCTGCCCGGCCTTTGACATCCAGGCGGTGTGCAGTGGCTTCGTGTATGCCCTGTCGGTGGCCGACAAGTTCATCAAAACCGGTAGCAGCAAGCGGGTTCTCGTGGTGGGTGCCGAGCTGTTTTCCCGCATTCTGGACTGGGAAGACCGCGGTACCTGCGTGCTCTTTGGCGACGGTGCCGGTGCAGTGGTTCTGGAGGCCAGCGAGGAAACCGGCATCCTGTCCACCCACATTCACGCGGATGGCAAGTACGAAGACCTGCTCCACGTTCCCTATGGCATCGGCGACGGCTTCGACCAGGTGCGCGCTGGCAAGGGGCACGTGCACATGAAAGGCAATGAGGTCTTCAAGATCGCGGTGAACACCCTGGGCCGGATTGTGGACGAGACTCTGGAAGCCAACCAGATGAAAAAATCCGACATCGACTGGCTGGTACCCCACCAGGCCAACCTCAGGATTATTGCCGCCACGGCCCGCAAGCTTAATATGTCCATGGATCAGGTGGTGGTAACGGTCAACAAGCACGGCAACACCTCCGCCGCCTCCATCCCGCTGGCACTGGATGTGGCCGTTCGTGACGGCCGTATCAGGAGGAATGAGGTCATTCTGCTGGAAGCGTTCGGTGGCGGCTTCACCTGGGGTTCAGCACTGATCCGTTACTGACCTGATCATTCTGACTACTCCCATTGGCGAGTAAAGCCATCTACCCGAGGGATGACCGCCCGTATACTCTGTCAGGAACCCTGAAATCTGCTAAAGGGAAGCGTTCATGGCTGACAGTGCCAGTGGCAAAACACCCTCCGTGATCATTATCGGCACCGGTTTTGGTGGCCTTTGCATGGCCATTCAGCTGAAAAAGGCCGGAATCAATCAGTTCACCATGCTTGAAAAGGCCTCCGGGGTCGGTGGCACCTGGAGGGATAACACCTATCCCGGTGCCGCCTGCGATGTTCAGTCCCATCTCTACTCTTTTTCGTTTGAGCCCAAGCACGACTGGTCAAGGAAATTTGGATTGCAGCCGGAAATTCTCGGCTATATGCAGCACTGCGTTGAACAATACGGGCTGGCTGAGCACATCCGTTTCAACAAGGAGGTCGCCAGCGCTGGCTTTGACGAAACCACCAATACCTGGACGCTCACGACGACTGACGGCGACGCCTTTAAAGCCGACATCGTGATAACCGCCACCGGGCAGCTGAACCAGCCTGCCTGGCCCCGGATTCCGGGCATGGAAGGCTTTTCTGGCAGGATGTTCCACTCTGCCCGCTGGGATCACGATTACGACCTGGCGGGGAAAAGAGTTGCGGTGATCGGTACCGGCGCCAGTGCCATCCAGTTCGTGCCTGAAATCGTGCCAAAGGTTAAATCCCTCAGCCTCTTCCAGCGCTCCGCCGCCTGGGTGTTACCAAAACCGGATCGGCCGTTTTACCGCTGGGAACAGACACTGTTCCGCAGATTTCCTCTATGGGATCGCTGCTATCGCTACCTGATTTATTGGAAGAATGAGAGCCGCGCACTGGCGTTCACACGTTTCTCCAGCCTGCTGGAGATCTTTGCCCGGCAGGCAAAGCGCTTTGCCAAAAGCCAGGTAAAAAACCCGCACAAACTCAGGCATCTGATCCCGGACTACCGGATTGGCTGCAAACGGATTCTGATCTCGAACGACTGGTATCCGGCCGTGGACCAACCACATGTGGATCTGGTCACCAAAGGCATTGAACGGATTGTGGAACACGGCATTGTTACCCGGGACGGTGGTGTGCATAAAGTGGATGCGATTATTGTTGGCACCGGGTTCGCAGCCTCCGAGTTCCTCTCACCCATGAAGATCACCGGTCGCAAAGGTGTGTCTCTGAATGAGGCCTGGGCCAGCGGATCGGAGGCCTATAAAGGGATCACTGTGTCGGGCTTCCCCAACCTGTTCATGCTTTATGGCCCCAATACCAATCTCGCCCATAACAGCATTGTCTATATGCTGGAGTCCCAGGTTCGGTACGTACTCAGTTGTATCGCGATACTGCGGGCGCAGCCAGGCCGTGCGATGGATGTCAAACCGGACCGGCTAGAGGAATTTGCAGCCACCCTTCAGCAAAAACTTCAACACAGTGTCTGGGAGTCTGGCTGTCACTCCTGGTACCTGGACAAAAACGGCAAGAACACCGTGAACTGGCCAGGCTTCACCTTCACTTATCGGAAGGCCACGCGGCGGGCAGACCCGCAAGACTACGAGTTTCTTCAACCCATACGATAAAACCCGCCCAGCGCAGAATTTGACAGCTGCAGATTATTCATAGGATGATTGGGTCATCTGCTGTCAGGATCTTCAACATGAAACTTCAGAGAATCACCAAAGGCTCCCTGGTAGAAACCGCTATCGAGAGTCTTCGCCTCGCTATTGAACAGGGCCACTGGGCCATTGGCGACCGTCTGCCGGTAGAAGCAGACCTGTCCGAATCACTGGGAGTAAGCAGAAACACAGTCAGGGAAGCCGTCCGCGTGCTGGTCCACGTGGGGATGCTGGAAACCCGCCAGGGGGATGGCACCTACGTACGGGCCACAAAAGACGCGGGGGAAACCCTGCGACGAATCGGGCGTTCAGAACTGCGAGACAAACTGGAAGTGCGCATCATGCTGGAGACGGAAGCCGCAAAGCTGGCGGCCAAGCGACGTGATGCGACGGATATGGAAAAGATGACCCGGGCCCTGGATAACCGCGCGAAAGCCGGTGACAACATTGCAGACCGGATCCATCATGACCAGTCTTTTCATGCGGCGTTGATTGCCGCCTCCCACAACCCTGCTCTCATCGAGCTGTACGATTATTTTGCCCATGCCGTCGCGATGACCATTGAGCAGACAGAGCTTGATGCGGATCTTCCCGAACCTTCACAGGAAGAACATGAGTTGCTCCTGGCGGCCATTCGGCGCCAGGACGACGCCAAAGCTGAAGCACTAGCAAAAGCCCTGCTCCAGCCAAGCGTCAATGCACTAGGGAGCAGGCCTGTATGAAACTCCGTCTCGATACCTTCACGGTTCTGCTGCTCGGTGCGATTGTACTTGCCAGCTTCCTGCCGGTAAGGGGGGATGCCGCCGATGCGCTGGCCACCACCGGCACGGTAGCCGTTGCCCTGCTGTTCTTCCTGCATGGGGCGGCGCTGTCCCGTGAACAGATTGTTGCTGGCGCCACCCATTGGCGGCTACATATCATTATTACCGCATTTACCTTCGTATTTTTTCCGTTGGTCGTGCTGCCGATTAACGAGATAAGCCGGTTTGCACCGACCTGGCTGCCGCCGGATCTGGGGCTCGGCTTTCTCTATCTGGGGGTGTTGCCTTCTGCGGTGTCTTCGTCCATCGCCTATACCGCCATGGCAAGGGGCAACGTTCCGGCGGCAATTTGCAGTGCTGCAGCCTCGAACGTTTTTGGAATGATGCTCACACCATTTCTGCTGCTGTTGCTCATAAGCACGTCCGGCGACAGCAACTTCCCTGTGGCTGACGCACTCAAGGACATTGTGCTTCAGCTTCTGCTGCCGTTTGCGGTAGGACATGGAATGCGACCCTGGCTTGGTGGCTTCCTGGCCCGCCACGAATCCCTCACTTCCCGTTACGATCAGTGCGTGATCTGGCTGATCGTTTATTCTGCTTTCTCACACTCGGTCGCCAGCGGTCTTTGGCAGAACCTGCCATTGAACGCCATTGGGCTGGCGATAGCGCTGTGCTTCGCCCTGCTCGGATTCTTTATGGTGATGGCGATGTTTGTGGTTCGCAGGCTCGGCTTCAGCCTGGAAGACGAAGCCGCGGTGGTATTCTGCGGCTCCAAGAAAAGCCTGGCGTCGGGTCTGCCCATGGCCAAGGTACTGTTTTCCGGGCATCCCGGGTTCGGCATGATCGTGCTGCCCATCATGTGCTACAACCAGATTCAGGTCATTGTTGGCGCCATGCTGGCACAGAAGTACCGCAGCAAGATCGAGGCAGCGTCAGCCCCCGCCGCCCATTCCGCTGAATAGGGTGGCAAGGATAGCCAACCCCACAATCCAGCCGATAACAGCCGGCCAGAAGTTAACCATCTGGGGAGGCGGCTCTTCCTGGGGCTGCTGGTCACCGCTCGCTTTCTCTGAAAAGGTTTCATCCTCTTGCTGGAGCTCAGGGGCATCGCGAAGGCTGTACCAGTCAAACCAGCCCGCCAGGAACTGCGTAACCGGAGCCGGGAAGGTGCCATTCTCCGCCATCGGGCGCACCTGGTGCTCGAGAGATCGGCCAACTTCATTCCGGAGCCGCGGCTGGTCCGCTGGCGGTTCACCAAGAATGGCCTTCCAGATTTGAGGATCGCTGCTACGGCGGGAGTCATTGAGCAGGGCATGAATCTGAATGACCACCTCTCGCACGACCTGTTGCTCGGATGCGGTCAACTCAGCCCCCTCGTCCTGCCCTTCTGCCTCTGTCACGGCATTATTTGCCGACGCAGCATCCACCAGGTCACTTTCTCCCGGTTCGGCACTGTCGCTGCCTGTGGCTTCACGATAGGCCTGGCGCAGGCGCACCAGCTCATCCTCAGAAGCAAACTTTTCCTGTCGCTCGTAGGCGGCATCGATCAGGGCCCGGTCACGGGTGGGCTCAATTCCTAGTATTTCCCAACAATTCATAGTGTTACAACTCATTCAGCGTATAAACATTACATTTTTGAGAGACAAATGTAATCTTGTCACTTAGGATAACGATAACGCAGTTAATAAAAAAAACTCCCACACTCGGCAAAGTATAAAACGACACCCATGTCCGTTACGAACTATCCTGTTAAAAATCCGGAGCTTCCCGGAAGTCTCCGGATGCGCGCCCGTCTGGTTGCCAGCCTTCTGTGCGGTTTATTTGCTGTGGTTGTAACAGCGAAAGCAGCAGAAGATTCCCCTTATAGCTACGATCTGGCCGCCTTGGGCAATGCTCCGGACGCGTTTGGCTCTGATTCCGCTATTCCGGAAGTGCTGTCCACTACCCGGCTCAGGCAACCGAAATCACGGGTTCCGGGTTCAACCACAATCATCACTGGAGACATGATCCGGGATCTGGGCATCATGAACCTGGTCGAGGTTTTCCGCCTGGTACCGGGCATGACGGTCAATTCCGTTGGCAGTAATCAGCCGGTGACCAGTTACCATGGAACCGTGCACTACGAACAGCGCCGACTGCAGGTTCAGGTGGATGGTCGCACCTCCTATCAGGCAAGCCTGTCGGACATGGACTGGAACACCATGCCGGTGCCGCTGGACCTGATCGAACGGATCGAAGTCAGCCGCGGCCCCAACAGCGCAGCCTATGGCATTAATGCCTTTCTGGGCACCATAAACATCATCACCCGCGCCCCCGAAGACACGGCGGGTATTGACTTGCGCGCCATATCAGGTGCCCGGGGTTACCGGCGTGCGTTCGGCTCTGTGGGCGACACCGGCGAAGACTACAAGTGGCGCCTGGCTTACGAAAAACGCAGATCAGACGGTTTCGACAAACAGGAAGACGATGACAGGTTCTACCCGTTTAATGATGGGTACAATATGAATACATTCAACTACGACAGTAATCTCGTCCTCAGCAGAGACTACAACCTAGACCTGCGAGCCGGGGTCGTAGACGGAGTCGATGAGGAGGATGCGCGCAAAAACGGAAAACTGGGCGCAAACGAGGACCCCAATATTCTGGTTGACGACTACTATCTCCAGACCCGGCTGAACGTTACCACCTCCGAACGCCACTTCTACCATGTTCAGGCATCGTTCCAGAATTACGACCGCAGGCAACGATGGGCCATCTGTATTCCTCAGGACCAGTTCGCGGACATTCTGGACCCGAATACATCGACCCCTGATCTCAGGGCGTGTGCCCCGGGCGACACCAATCCGTTCCGGGCCAACCTCAACGAAGACACCGAAGAGTCCCGCCTGGAGCTCGAGCTTCAGGATACCATTCTGTTCAACCCCGACCTGAAACTGGTCTCTGGCCTGGGGTATCGCAAAGATACCTACCGGTCCGAGACTTTTTTTAACGGTCGTGGCAACAACTACCAATCCCGGGTGTTCGGTAATCTGGAGTATTCGCCCTTCGGCTGGCTGACACTGAACTCCGGCGGAAACTGGGAAAGAACAACCACAACGGACGAAGGGTATTTCTCGCCACGGGTCGCCGCCAACTTTATTCTCGCCAACAATCATACTCTGCGGTTCGTGTACTCCGAGGCAGTCCGAACTCCCGATGCTTTTGAGCAGAACCCGGACTGGTCCTACCGCCCCAGGAATGTAGCACCGCCATTCGAGTCTGCGGAAGGACAGAGATTCCTTGTGGAAGATCTGGTCGACCCAACCACCTCCACCTTTGGTAAAACACTTGAAGAAGAGCGTATAACTTCTCGTGAAATAAGCTATTTCGGCCAGTACTATCTCGACTCATCCATCCTGGCGCTGGAAGTCAGATACTTTAACGATCACCTCCGGGATATGATCAGCGGCATTATCAATGAGGAGGAATGGACCATTGATAATAACGTGGCCCTTGATCAGGAAGGCTTTGAAGTAGAAGCAACTCTCGATTTTCCCGGCACCAAGCTCCGGATCAGCTATGCTTATCTGGACCAGGACGGCCGTTACACCGGGGAGAACGATCGGGATGCCGGGGATAAGCAATACGCTATCGACCTGCTGGGACGCCTCTCCGTCAGACATTCGGGCAGCTTTGCGTGGATTCAGGAGTTGCCGTTCGACCTGACCTCCTCGGCGGCTTTCTATTTTGCCGACGAGTTCCGCCGTTCCCAGTTTGAGCGGGCCGATTTTCGGCTGGCCAGACAGGTATTCAGCACAGGCTACAGTTACGAACTGGCGCTAACCATGCAACACTATCTGAACAGGGACCCGACGCTCAGCCCTGACAATATTATTAGTGATCACAACCAGTTCTTCGTTGAAGCTGGCGTAAGATTCTGAAGCAACAAGGACGACATCAGACCCGGGACGGTATGAAAGCCACAAAGCATCCGAACATTCCGGCAAGAACAGGTACGTCTGCAAGCAGCTGGTCTCTGGTTGTACTTGCCCTGTTTCTGGTTGTTTCCCAATCACTTCATCCCGCTGCAGCTCAGTCTGCCGATGGATCACTGGTTTACCTTGCCGGCTCCGAGAATTCAGCGCTGAACCGTCGCATGCTGTCCCTGCTGGAAGAGGCTCTGGGAAGCGCAACGATTGTCCGGTCTTTCAGCGCGGGGCAAACCTCCCAGGACACGAAAACGCCTGTTATTGCCCTGGGCCCGGAAGCCTTTACCCGGGTTCGTCAGGAGGACAAGAGCGTGCCGATTCTGGCGTTACTCGTTGATGAATCGTTCATCGACGGTTACGCCGAACGCTCTGATGGTTCGGTCTCCGGCATACTCTATAACCCACCCCTTCTTCGGCAAGCCATCGCCGGCCAGGTCATTCTGCCGCACGCCACGCGGGTCGCGATGCTGGCACGCCCTGACACGGTCGAACTGTATGAGCCGGTAACGGACCAACTCCCCGACTACGGGCTTGAGGGTAAGATATTCGTTGTCACATCCGACGACAAGCTGATACCCACGCTGATCCGTGCCCTTAACTACGGGGACTTCATCCTCGCAGCACCGGACAGCAGCATCTACAACCCAAGAACCATCAAGCACATCCTGCTGACGGCGTACCGGCGTAACCGGATTGTCATTGGGCCGAGTCAGGCTTACGTAAAGGCCGGATCACTGGCATCCACCTACACACCCCTCACCCAGATTGCGAAACTGGCCGCGGACTTTATCAGCGAATATCAGGCCAGCGGCCGGTTCCCCCCACCTGCTTACCCTGAGAGCTTCAGCATTGATCTGAATCATCAGGTGGCCAGGTCACTGAATATTCCGTTACCAGACAACCAGAACATTATCACCTCGGTGATGGAGCAGCTTGTGGTGCCTGAGGAGACTGCCAATGACTGACCTGACAGCCGCGCAGGCTCCGCTTTCCAGGAAGCTCCTGCTGTTGGGAGCGGCCCCGGCGATCATTATGTTTATCGTGCTGATGGTGTTTTTTACATCAGCCCGGCTTGATGATGCCCGCAAGGATCTGGCAGATAGCAGCCAGATGCTGGCAGACAGCCTTGCCCCTGCCGTTGAATACGCGGTGGTATCTGGCAACACCGCCGCCCTGCAGCAAATTCTTTCCCAGTCCCTGCGGCGCAGCCGGGCGCAATGGATCAGGGTATCCAACCTGATGGGCGACGAGGTCGGCTTTGTGTCCACCGAACAGTCACCGGAAACCATGCCGAACGAAACGTTCGACGTGTTTGAATCGGAGATTTTGCAACAACCCCTGGATCTGGGCGGAGACCGCCAGACCGAGTGGTTTGAACCGGATTACGGGTTTGGCGCCGGTGCACTCCGGGTGGGGACCGTACAGGTTGGTGTCAACAAGGAACAACTGGCTGCCCGTCGCCAGGACATACTCTGGACCTCACTTGCGGTAGGCTTTTCACTGCTGCTGTTTACCCTGCTGATCGTCAACCATTCCCTGAACAGCATTATTTCTCCCATTCGCGCTCTATCCCGTCGGGTGACGAAGCTGACCAACAGGGAATACGACGAAGTTCCGGTCAGCCGAACGGGTACAACCCGTGAAATCAGGGAGCTGGAAGAAAGCCTGAACTCGCTGGCAACTCACCTCAGAACACTGAAAAAGTCCCGGGATGACACCCTCGCCTCGTCAGAAAAAGCCAGGGAGCGGGCAGAACAGGCCAACCGGGCAAAGTCGGAATTTCTGGCAACCATGAGCCATGAACTGCGCACACCACTCAACGGCGTACTGGGCATGATCGAACTGGTCACCGAGGAGCCGTTGACCCCGCGGCAGATCGATTATCTGCAAACGGCCCGTCACTCGACAGAGGATCTGCTGACCGTCATCAACGATATTCTGGACTACTCTCACATCGACCGTGGCACCCTGGAGCTGGACAACCGCGAGTTTGACCTGCAACAGCTGATAACCAATTGCACTGCAAGCTATCGCCACATTGCCGAACAGCACGGCCTGACGCTATCCACGAAATTCGTTGGCGAGTGGCCTGACCACCCTCTGGTGCTTGGCGACGCCTCCAGGCTGCGCCAGATCCTCGCCGGCTTGGTTGACAATGCCATCAAGTTCACCGGTGACGGCTTCATCAATGTTCAGGCGGACTGGTTCTCACTGGAGGAAAACTGCGTTGTGCTGAAGTGCACCGTCAGCGATTCCGGTTGCGGCATCCCCGTTGAGCGGATTCATGATATTTTCAATTCCTTTGAGCAGGTTGAAAGTGGGGATTCCAGGCCTTATAGCGGAACCGGTATGGGGCTTTCCCTTGTTCAACGGCTGGTCGAGCTCATGGGAGGCCATGTGAAGGTGGAGACCGATCTTGGCAAAGGTTCCTCGTTCCGTTTCGAGTTGCCTTTTGAGCTGGCAACGCCGGTGGCGCCCCACCTCACCAGAGATCCGGCACCGCTGGAGAACGGGCAAGCCAGGGCGCGGGCGCTGGTCGTCGAAGACAATATTGTCAATCAGAGGGTGGCCACTGCCCTGCTCAAGCGCCTGGGATTTGAAACCGACGCGGCGATGAACGGCGAGGAGGCGCTGGACCTGGTGCGGACCAACCACTCCGGTTATGACGTGATTTTGATGGATTGCCAGATGCCACTGATGGACGGTTACGAAACCACGCGTTGCATCCGGGAGTGGGAAAAGAGTAACGGCCAGGGGGGCACGCCCATCATCGCGCTGACCGCTGATGCATTGCCGGGCACGGAATCGACCTGTCGCGAAGCGGGCATGAACGACTACCTGTCAAAACCGGTACGAAAAGAAAACCTGAGACAGGTACTCAGCCGCTGGCTACGGATGTAAGCAGCGGCTGGATTTCAGGTCAGGCTACCGGGTCACGCATGGTGACAAATTCTTCAGCAGATGTCGGATGGATACCAATGGTGCTGTCAAACTGGGCCTTGGTAGCGCCGGCCTTGATCGCAACAGCTATGCCCTGGGTAATCTCGCCGGCATCCGGCCCTACCATATGCGCACCCAACACTCTGTCCGATTTGTCCTCCACCACCAGTTTCATCAGCGAGCGTTCGTCCCGACCGCTGAGAGTGTGCTTCATGGGTTTGAATTCGGAGCGGTAAATGCGCAGTTCATGGCCAGCTTCCCTTGCCTCGGCTTCGGTCAGCCCGACGGTGCCTATGTTGGGTTGGCAGAACACCGCGGTCGGGATACTGCTGTAATCCATCTCTCCCTTGCCATCCCCGAACAAACGTCTTGAGAGCACCATGCCCTGGGCCAATGCCACTGGTGTCAGTTGAGGTGTACCGATCACATCACCCAAAGCCGTGATAGATGGAACAGCAGTCTGGAAATGATCATCCACAACCACATGGCCAGAAGCGCTCAGTTGAACCCCAAGTTCCTCCAGGCCAAGCCCGTCCACCAGCGCCCGGCGGCCTGTCGCGGCCATGACCAACCCGGTATCCAGACGAGAGCCATCAGTCAGACTGACTGCGTAGTGGGCATTATCCGTTTCGATGGACTCAATATTGACGCCAAAACGCAGGTTGATGCCCTTCTTGCGCATTTCAGCTGCGGTAAATTCACGCACATCGTCATCGAACCCCCGCAGGAACAGGTCGCCCCTGTACAGCAACGTTGTTTCCACCCCGAGTCCCGCAAGAATGCCGGCAAATTCCACCGCAATGTAACCGCCACCCCAGACCACGGCCTGCTTTGGGAGTTGCGGAAGGTAAAACATCTCGTTTGAGGTAAGCACGCATTCCTTGCCGGGTACATCGGGCACAACGGGCCAGCTACCAGTCGCAATGGTAATGTGTTTGCTGGTAAAGGTCCGGTCGCCTACAACGACTGTATTGGCGTCTGCCAGGGAGGCAGTGCCGTCTATCACAGTCACACCGGCGTTCTCCAGCATGCGCCCGTAAATGCCGTTGAGCCGCTCTATCTCGGCATTCTTGTTAGCCACCAACCGGGTCCAGTCGAAAGTGACCTGGCCAGTTGGTACGTTCCAGCCGTAACCGGCGGCATCCTCGATGTCCTCGCCAGCGTGAGAGCCATAGACGAACAGTTTTTTGGGAACACAGCCCACATTCACGCAGGTCCCGCCGAGGTAACGCGACTCCACTACCGCTACGCGGGCGCCCCTGGCGGCTGACATCCGGGCCAGCCGAACCCCACCGGAACCGGCACCAATAATGATCAGATCAAAATCCTGTTTGTCAGACACAGCGTCTCCTGTAATACAAAAATGCGGTTCGCTTAGCCGGGGGCCATAGCGGCCTCTCCGGTGCGGACCTCGCGAAACAGTATGTGGTCTTCAAAATCACCCAGCCGTATGGTGCCAAGGCTGCGGAACCCTTCGGATTCGTAGAACGGCAGATAGCGGCTGTTACCGGTATCCAGCACAAGCCCACTGCCCCGGGGGTTTTCCGCGCACAGTTTTTCCACAGTAGACAGCAGCATCCGCCCATAGCCTTTGTTCTGGTATTTGGGATTGACCCCCATCAAAGGCAACTGATGGGCGAGTGGCTGAGGCAGCATTTCCTTGATTTTTTCGTGGTAATCGAGATAACGGCGAGTGCAGGCGAAGCCGGCGGTAAGCACCATGCGGATTCGCCAACTGATCTGCTCCGCCAGATTCAGCCGGAGTTCCGGTTCGCCAATAAACGCAACGGCTACCAGGGTATCGTTTGCCATCACGCCAATGGCGTCCTGATCCAGCTCGAAGTACAGGTCAATCAGTTCCCGCACGGTAGCCCTGACCCGCTGCTCGTACCCCGGGCGGCGGTGGTCAAACAGGTACTGAAACGTAGGTTCGTTCCGATAGGCGCTGACCAGTATCGAGATAGCCTCGTTACGGGCACTTACGTCGAGACGGACAATAGCCGGTTCCAAGCTGTTCTTGTTGTCTGTGCCGTCAGTCATCCTGTGTTCTCCAGCATTGGCCTCAGATTGTTAAAGTAAGACGTACGGATACCATGCCCGGATCATTCTGTCGATCCATCGAGGCCTGATCTATCTGCACACCATGCCCGGTATTCAGCTGCTCCAGCCAGCTTGCCACCTCGGTAAACGGCGCACCATCAAGCCAGACCCGTATCGCACTATCGCCGCTGGGCTCGAAGCGCTGCAGCGACAACCCCGCTTCGCCAGCACTGCGGGTAACCAGTGACATAAGCTCACGGCCGTCTTCCGGGGCATCCACAGGGGCGTTGCCCTGACCGGCACTGCCACCAGACAGTCTCTGAAGAGTATCGTTGTTGGCTTCCATCCATGCCATAAGCTCAGCCGACCGTTCACGCTCGCTGAGGGCCTCGTCGTGGAAACTCACCGCAGGTGTCCAGACCGCAAAATAGAGAATACCCAGTAACACCGCAACCGCGAGGACGCTCAAAGCCTGCTGGTCCCGTCGGGGTAGCTGGTCATACTGGGCAATCAGTTTGCCCACCGCTGGCTGTTCCCTGATTGAGTTCAACATGGCGCTATCCTCCTGAGACCGTCAATCGACCGCGGGCGCCGTCGGATTCGTTCACCACCGAGCCAATCTCGGCATTCAGCCCCTGATTGGTCAGGCCATTGCGCAAGGCACTCAGCTTGTTGTAGCTGTCGGCCCTGACATCCACCGCCAGTTCTCCCCGATTGCGGCTGTAATTGACAGAATTGAACACCACCGAACCTGAGTCCGGTATTTTTGAATACTGTTCGCCGGTATATTTCATAAGAGTGATAAACCCGGTAGCCGGGCCATTTGCCTGCATCTGGCGTAACTGCCCTTCAACCACCCTACGGACGTTTCGCGCATCCGTTCTTGCATCCGTCGGAAACGCGTCCCGATAAATAGCCATCGCCTGTTCCTGGAGCTGGTCGGCTTTTTGCTGGTGGTAAAAGCCCATGCCAACCTCGACACCGATCTGGATAACAAACCAGACACTGGCCACCGCGATCAGCGGCTTCCACGCCGTCAGCGCACTGGATTTGCGGGAACGGATGGCGTATTCACCCTGGCAGAGATTGATCGGCTGACAGAGATGGTGGTGATGAGCATGGGCCAGTAACTCCAGCGGCATCAGTTCCAGCCTTTTTTCCCTGACTGTCAGGCGCCCGGACGATTTGAGCTCGGCGAGGTCGGCCTGCTGATGCTCGAATTCCTGTTCGATCCCGTAAACCGTCACCGGCACTTCCGCGATGACTTCCTCGGAGGGCGGCAGTGCCAGAGTCTGGGCGAACATGGCAAGGTTACGTGCCTGAACACTGAGCCACTCTCCCCGATCACTCAGCAACATGGCCGTTTCACCATCCAGGCAAATTGACCAGCCCCCTTCAGTGACTGGAAGCAGGCCCGCATCCGGATAGAGCGCTTCAAGCTTCAGGCGTTCCCAGCTGCTGAACATTGCAACCCAGTCCGCCATGCGGCGGCGGTCGATCGCTGCTACCCGGAATCCGTTTTCGGTGCGGTTCCCGAGGGCGAGATGAACGCTCTCAATATCCTGGGCAATCTGTTCTTCCACTGCATAAGGCAGTGCCTGGTAGATAAAGCGGGTCTGCTTGGCAGGAATATCCGCCACGCAGAAGAGTGCCTCTTCACCGGGGAGCAGGCCCACCATCAACACGTTTTCAAGGTTGTTCTGAGCCAGCGTCTGTTCGATATCCTCTTTCGCGTCGGCGGTGCCGCGAGCCTGTGCATCCCCGCTGGCATCGAGCAGAACCCAATTGTATAACTGAGCTCCCGCCGAGACGTCGAGATTGGCGTCAGGGGCCGCAAAGGGTGGCAGGGGCCTGACATAAAGGCGGTATGACATTCTGAGCAATTTCCTTTTCAACCCTTCCGGGCGTTCATTGTTGGTACTGATGGTGTTCCAGGACTCAAACTATTCACCAGAGACGCTGAATGGCTCTTTAGTTATCCGGTTTTTCTGGCCGGTATTCCGGTGCACCGTCTGCATTTCGCCCTCCGGACTGCGGTAAACCGTGCTGACCAGGTTGGCAACCCGGTCATCGTAGGTAATCCGGGAGACCACTTCAAAAAAACGGGTTTGCACCCCAAGCCCTGTGGATTTCAGGCCCAGGCCAGCAAATTCCGGCAGTGCCAGGAAATCCTGAACGTTCTCGAAGCGCTCTTCCTGACGCTTCTCAAGAATAGCGTCTGCCTGCGCCTGTGTCAGTTCTTCATGCAGGGACCGCAAAACGGCCGCAGATGCGGTATTGACGTTAATACCCAGACCCGCAACTGGCAAGGCTGTTACATGGGGCCGCAAGGCCTGGTATGCCTCCTCGGTCATTCCATCGATCAGCCGCAGCTCCGACACCGTGATAAATGGCTGGTTCCCCGCCCGGTAGGCCGGCTCCTGCATCAGATACTGGCCGTCTTCGGCACCGTAGGCACTGACTGTCTGGTCGTCCGGGTCGATCCAGTCGATCAGGGCGTCGACATTCAGTCCGGTGATCTCCAGTACCTGAAACAGCCGCGTTACCCGGTCCCGCACCAGCGGATTAACCTGACCGTTACCACTCACCAGGTCATTGAGGTTGATCTTTCCGCCCTGCCCATCAATCTGCACTTCCGCCACACCATTATCATCCAGCGGCAGTATTGCAGCGTTCTGGGCCCAGAACTCGTCGTTGCTATCCACCATGGCGTTGTTATTCTTGTCCTCTTCAAAATCCCGGACAAGGATCTGCCGCGCAAAGGCTTCCGCCCCCAGGGCAACGCTATGGCCCTGCTGTTGAGCAAGGTAGTGGCTGGCACGAAATACCCGTACGCTTTGCTGTTGAGTCATGCCGCTGGCCAGCATGACCACCAACGCCATTGCCAGCAGGACCATGATCAGCGCTACCCCGCTCTGGCGACTGGCGGGTGAGCGAAGCGTAAGGGAATCACTCGCACGCATCACTGCCCCCCGGTCTGGGAACTATTCGGCAGTGCATCGTCGTCCTGCTGCTGGGTGTCAGTGTCGTCTTCGTCAGATTGCGCTTCATTCGCCGCGTTAACAACGCCCTGGGCCTGGCTGCTGTCGAAGTCAGGCAGGGCGAAGGTCCGCACCAGCTCACCAAAGCGCTCATGTTCCAGGGTAATTTCGATACCCAGCGGCAAGGGGATATTCGGGCGGGTTCCGGGATTCAGGTTGGCCATACTGGCTTCATCCGGCCAGCTGTCACGCCAGTTACGCTGGTCGTCCAGGAAGCGAACCTCGAAATCGGTCACATCCGCCAGCAGCAACATGTCCTGGCTGTTGTCCTCCTGGCCCTGATCGACGGAAATCCAGTATCGACGCCGCAGTTCATCACCGGTGTATTCCCAGGCAACCCGTTGCATTGTGCTACGGCGTGTACCCAGCGGATTACGCCACCCCTGGCGGGTAAGCACCACGGCGAAATCATCCTCGCGACTGGTCAGTGCCGGCCGGAAGTCGCCATAGATGTCGCGGCCCGGACGATTGACAATCTGGGTGATATCCCGTTCCAACAGCAGCATGGTGCGTTGAACCGAGTCAAACTGGTCAGCGACCTCGTTCACCCGGTCTCTGGACGCCACCACATTGCCCAGCACCTGCCAGACGCCAAGCCCAATGACCGCGGTAATGGTGACTGCAATCAGCATCTCCATCAGCGTGAAGCCGTTGCGTGCAACGGGCGGCCCAATCGGAAATGCCTTAAGCACGGAGACCGACATCAATTGTCACCCATAAAGGCAGACAGTGTGTGTATCGGTGGTGGGTCGGACTCATTACCGCGAAAGCGCCCCACGGTCACCTCTACCCGCAATATGGATGGGTCTTCTGTAGCGAGTACGGCGGTGGTGACTTGCCAGCGGTAGGGGCCGTAATCCAGATCGTCGGTATTCTCGGAAATTTCGGGAAGATTTTCCTGCAACCGGAGTTGATTAATCCGGTTGTCCGCAATCCAGCCCGCAAGGGTTTTATCCCGTATGCGCTCGTAGCTGGAAATATACTGGCTACCCACTTCCGCGGCAGCGGTTGCGATCAGGCCAAACACCAGCAGCGCCACCAGAACCTCGATCAGCGTAAAGCCGCGCTGGGTATTCATGCGTCGTCACTCGCTTCGCTTCCCGGGTGCCGCCACTCCATCGGTGAAAATCCGTCCGACGCGATAGTGTGCATTCTGGAATCGTCCCTGCCGAGAGTGAATTCCAGTTCAAACGGCGTTGTCTCACCACTGGAAAAAAACACGACGTCCGGGCGCAGGCGATCTTCTTCGGAAGCGAGCCTGGGTGTATCGTTCTCGATGTATTCGGTGACCGCTATCCATTCCGGAAACCCCCGTAGCCGGAACATCGGCTCCCCGGGTTCCTTCCACTCCCCGCTGCGTTCCTCCCAGGCAACAAAGCGATAGCCTTCATCATCGAGTATCAGGCCCAGTTCGGTGTTGTTGAGCACCGCCTGCTCTGACGCGGTCTGCATCAGAAGATACAGTTCCCGTACCTCGTTTTCCATCTCTCGATCCCGGGAACTGCCCCCCATGGTCATAACTGCCAGGGACGCCAGCAGACCTACCACAACCAGGACAACAAGAATCTCGATCAGTGTGAAGCCGGAATGTCGCGCCCTGGTATGCACAATCAGTCCCTGACTTTCCACACGCTGATGTCGGCGTCGTCGCCCTCGCCGCCTTCGCGGCCATCCGCACCATACGAAAAAAGGTCGTACGGCCCTTCGGTCCCGGGGCTGATGTATTGATACTCGTTGCCCCAGGGGTCTTCGGGAACACTGTTGAGGTAGCCCTCGGGGTTCCAGTTCCGTGGCTCTGGGCTGCCACTGGGTTTGGAAACCAGTGCTTCAAGGCCCTGCTGGGTGGAGGGATAGTGGCTGTTGTCGAGGCGGTAGAGGTCAAGGGCGTTGGCAATATTGCTCATTTGCGTCTCGGCAACCGTTACTCTGGCCTGGTCGCTTCGCCCCATGATGTTTGGCGCCACGATGGCGACCAGCAGGCCCAGGATAACCATCACCACCATGATCTCGATCAGGGTAAAACCCCTTTGTTCAGTCTGGTATTTCATTGTCTTGCTCTTCATCGTTCCATGTCTCTGGGTTTCGAAATGGTCCGGATCCAGTAGCCGCGATACGGGCTACCCAACCAGGTTACTCATGTTGAGAATCGGGAGCATGATGGCCAATACGATTATCAGCACCACCACACCCATTATCAGCAACATCATGGGCTCAAACAGCCCGACAATGGCCGCGATTTTTGATTGCAGGGTGTTTTCCTGCATGGACGCGGTCCGCTCCAGCATGTTGTCCAGTTCGCCGCTGGCCTCACCGCTGGCAATCATATGCAGCATCATCGGCGGAAAGTACCCGGTCTGGTCCAGCGACCGGTGCAGCGAACCACCCTCGCTCACTTTCCTTGCCGCATCCCTCAGCTCCTGGCGCAAATAATCGTTTGATAACACCTCGCCGGCAATTCGCATGGCATCCACCAGTGGAACACCACTGGTGGTCAGGATGCTGAGAGTGCTGGCATAACGGGCGGTGTTGACCCCCCGAACCATGCCGGAAAATAACGGCATATTCAGCAGGCTTTTGTGGAACCGCAGCCGGAACGCGGGCTTTCGCAAAGACAGGCGGAACGCCACGATACCGGCAATAATGAGGATCGCCAGATAGATACCGTAGCTCCCCAGAAAATCCGATACCGCCAGCATGGCCGATGTCAGTGCCGGTAGCTCCTGCCCCTGTTTCACAAATACTTCGATGATATCCGGAACCACATAGGTCAGCAGAAAAACCACGATGGCTATGGCAACCACGCTGAGAATAATCGGGTAAATCGCCGCAAGCTGGATTTTCTGGCGTGACTCCTGCCGGGCCTCGGTGTAGTCCGCCAGACGGTTGAGCACCAGATCCAGGTGCCCTGCGTGTTCACCGGCCGCGACGGTAGAGCGGTACAAACGCGGGAATGCCCGGGGAAACTCCCCAAGGCTGTCCGCCAGGCTGTAGCCTTCCATGACTTTCGCGCGGATGGCAATCAGCATACTGCGAATCCGCGGACTGGATGACTGCTGGGCTGCCGCAGACAGCGCCTGCTCGATGGGAATGCCGGACTGTATCAGGGTTGCCAGTTGCCGGGTAACCAGGGCAAGGTCGGCGGTTGCAAGGCCACCCCGGCTGCTCAGTGGATTGCTGCGGGTCTGCTTTTCGGTGGCCGGCTCAACCGCTAAAGGCGTCAGCCCCTTCTCGCGCAGTTGCTGACGTACCGCCCTGGGCGCATCTGCTTCAACCACTCCCTGTTTCTGTTTGCCACGGCTATCAAGAGCTTTGTATTCGAACGCTGGCATGTATCTATCTGCTCCGGTGGGTCACACGAAGGACCTCTTCAACCGTGGTCACGCCATCCAGGATCTTCTGCACGCCATCGGCATGGATACTCGGGCCATGGAGACGGGCTTCGTGCTCGAGATCCAGTTCCCCTGCCCGCTTGTGGATCAGTGAGCTGATCTCTTCGTTCACTTCAACCACTTCATAGATACCTATACGGCCGCGGTAGCCCAACTGGTTGCAGTGCTCGCATCCTTTGGCCCGATAGATTGTGGGTGGGCTGGAAGGATCCTGCTGCAGAAATTCGCAATGTTCCTCACTGGGCTCGTAGGGTTCGCGGCAGTCCTTGCAGAGCACGCGCACCAGCCTCTGGGCAACGATGCCCACCAGGCTGGACGAAATCAGGAACGGTTCGATGCCCATATCCATAAGACGAGTGATGGCGCCGACGGCCGTGTTGGTGTGCAGAGTGGACAGTACAAGGTGGCCCGTCAGGCTGGCCTGAACCGCAATTTCAGCGGTTTCAAGATCCCGGATCTCACCTATCATGACCACGTCAGGATCCTGGCGCAGAATCGCTCTAAGGCCCCGGGCAAAGGTCATGTCCACCTTGGTATTCACCTGGGTCTGGCCGATGCCGGGCAGGTTGTACTCAATGGGATCCTCAACCGTCAGGATGTTACGACTGCGGTCGTTTATTTCCTGCAGCGATGCGTAAAGGGTTGTCGACTTACCTGAGCCCGTCGGACCGGTTACCAGCAGGATACCGTAAGGACGGTAGATCAGCTTGCGCAGTATCTTCAGATCGTTGCCGGCCATGCCCAGGGATTCCAGGCGGATACTGCCGGCCTGCTTGTCCAGAAGACGCAGTACCACCCGCTCGCCACTGGAGGACGGCATGGTAGATACCCGGATATCCACTTCCCGGCCGGCGACACGAAGGGCGATACGGCCATCCTGTGGAACGCGCTTTTCCGCAATATCCAGTTTGGCCATAACCTTGATACGGGATACCAGCAAAGGTGCCAGAGCCCGTTTCGGCTGAACCACTTCCCGCAGCACACCATCTACCCGGAAGCGGACGACCAGGCGGGTTTCGTAGGTTTCAATATGCACATCCGAGGCACTGGTCTTGACTGCCTCTGTCAGGATGGCGTTGATCAGCCGGATAATCGGGGCGTCGTCTTCCTGCTCCAGCAGATCCTCAGTTTCCGGCACCGAATCTGCCAGCGAGGCCAGATCCATGTCGTCGCCAATACCTTCCACCATCTGCATGGCTTCGGCGGAATCGTTCTGATAGGCCGCGTTCAGGGCCGCATCAAACCTCGCCGGCTCAATGGTGGAGAATCTGGCCCGGCCGCCACTGATGCGGTTGGCTTCCGCCAATGCAGAATGGCCGGCACCGGGACGCACCAGGATAACGGGCTCGCCGTGATCGTCACGGGTCAGAATCACGCCGTTGCGCTTGGCGAACGTGAAGGGAAGACGGCCGAGCGGAGCATCCTGCGGCTGAAGTTCTGTTTCTGTGTCCACGATCGTCCTCGTTCTGTTACCGGGGCCGGAAGGCGAGAGTTCCAGAATCCCTTTTTATTCAATTAATTCAGAAAGGCTACCATAGGATATGGAACCGCTGAATAACTCTATACACTATACTGCCAATAAAACTTTTCAGTCTGATAACCTGTGAGCCTTTTGCCGGCTCTCACCAGCGCTTTTCGGGACAATCAATGCTTTTAACCAGCTCGAGGTTACCACTGTTACTCGCCACCGTCGCAGGCATTGCCATGATCACTGTGACAGCCTGGCAGGGATATCGTTTCTGGCAGAACGAAACCGATACCACCACGACCACCCCGGCCATGCCTACGCAGACCACGGGCAATGTCCCGCAGGAGCCGAACATCAATCTGGCCTCTCTTGACCTGTTTGGCAAACCCGGCGAGGTAGCGACTGAGGCCGAAGCAGACACCGAGAATCTGCCGGAAACCAATCTGCGGCTATTCCTCCGGGGTGTATTGGCCGCTTCCGGTGATTTTCCGGGCAGCGCGCTGATTGAGGACGACAACAGTAAAACCGAAGCCTACCTTGTTGGTGACGAGTTGCCCGGCAATGCCACGCTTCGTTCCGTGCGGGCCAACCGAGTCATTATTGAAAGGGGTGGGAAACTCGAGAACCTGTATTTTCCGGAAGATGAAGACAGGTCTGGCGTGTCCCTGGCATCCACTCAAACCTCGGGTGGCCAACAGGACCCTCAGGCGCCAACCCGCCCTGCCAGTACAGGCCAGTCTGCCTCCGACGCCGGTGATAACAGTGAACAACGCCGGGAAGAAATCCGCCGGCGACTGGAGCAACTTCGTGAACGCCTGAGAAACAACAACTAAGGACACCCATGGAGACGGCCACACTTACCCCCCGACGCCGTTGCTCCCTGATCTCCCTGATCTCGATCTTCATGATGGTAACCACACTGACGGTGGCCGCTTTTGAACTGGGCGAGAAGCTGATGGACTATGTCCGCTCCGAATTCGGTGATGAGGCCCACGGCCGCCTCAGAACCTGGCAGAATCTCCACAACATGGCGTCAAACGCTCCTGTTGGCCGGCAGCTCAGGCTGGTCAATTCCTTCTTCAACCGCGCCCGTTTCATGACGGATATGGAACACTGGGGCGAGGAAGACTACTGGGCAACACCGGTAGAATTGCTGACCACCAACGGGGGCGACTGTGAGGATTTCTCCATCGCCAAGTACCTGACCCTGAAATCCATGGGTGTGCCGGATGAACAGCTGCGCATCGTCTATGTCAAAGCCCTGGAGCTCAATCAGGCCCATATGGTGCTGGCGTGGTACCCGGAGCCCGATGCGGACCCACTGATACTTGACAACCTGATCAACGCCATAAAACCTGCGTCCCAGCGCCCTGACCTTGAGCCGGTCTACAGCTTCAATGGCGATGGCCTGTGGCTGAATCGCTCCGGTGGCGATAACCAGCGTATTGGTGAAGCGGAGAAACTCTCCCACTGGCAGGACCTTAATGCACGGCTGATTGACAGCCTCCGTTGACGCCATAAGACACAACACCTGTCGCCAAGTGACATAGCCACAGCATCAAATGCCGGTACAATCCAGACATATTCAAACCACTGTGGAAGGATAACCCTTATGCGACGTTGGAACGGCTGGGGCGACGATCAATTCAACCTCGAATTACCGGATGGCGGACGCCAGTTCCTTGAAGATCGCATCGGTACTGCCACCCCGCTCACCGACACTTCCCTTGAGGCTGCATGCGCACAGGTGCCGGCCAGCCGTTTGCCGGCGCATCCGGATGTGGTCACAACGCCGGAGGACCGGGTACGCCACGCCCGTGGCCAGAGCCTGGCTGACTGGCTGGCCATGCGCAGTGGTGGCTTCGGTGTTTTCCCGGATGGTGTGGCTTACCCGGAATCATCCCGGGCTGTGGCTGAACTGCTTCGCTACGCGGGAGAGCATGACCTTTCAGTCATCCCCTACGGCGGCGGGACCAGCGTTGTCGGGCATATCAACCCGGTAAAAGGCGAGAAACCGGTATTAACCGTGGATATGGGCCGCATGAACCGGCTGATCGACCTGGACCGCGAAAGCCAGGTTGCCACTTTTGGAGCCGGCACGCCCGGCCCGCTGGTGGAATCCCAGTTGCGGGCGCAAGGCTACACACTTGGTCACTTCCCCCAGTCGTTCGAGCTGTCCACCATCGGAGGTTGGGTGGCAAGTCGCTCAAGCGGCCAACAGTCGCTGCGCTATGGGCGTATCGAGCAGTTGTTCGCCGGAGGACGCATCGAGACGCTCAAGGGTACACTGGAGATCCCCACGTTCCCGGCCTCCAGTGCTGGCCCGGATATCCGCGAGTTGATTCTGGGTTCCGAAGGCCGAGTTGGCCTGATCACGGAGGTAAAGGTCAGGGTCACGCCCCTGCCCGCCCATGAGAGCTTTCATGTGGTGTTTTTCCCGTCCTGGGACAAGGCCCGAACGGCCTGCCGTAAGCTGGTTCAGAACCGCACCCAGCTTTCCATGCTACGCCTGAGTAACGCCACGGAAACCGAAACCCAACTGGCCCTCGCGGGGCATCCCGGGCTGATTACCATGCTCGAATCCTATCTTTCACTGCGTGGCGCAAAAGACGGCAAATGCATGATGACCTTCGGGATCACCGGCAGCAAACGACAGTGCAGCAATGCCCTGAAGGAGACCCGCGCAATCTGCGGTGACCACGACGGCATCTACACCGGCAGGAAACTGGGCGACAAATGGGCCGCCAAACGTTTCACCATGCCCTACCTGAGAGAGGCACTGTGGGAATTGGGCTATGCCGTCGACACCCTGGAAACCGCGACCGACTGGGACAACGTTGATCATCTCTTAAGACGGATTGAAGAAAACCTTCGTAACCAGCTGAATAAAAACAAAGAGTCAGTTCACGTCTTCACGCATCTTTCACATTTTTACCCCCAGGGCTGCAGCATCTATACAACCTATGTGTTCCGGGTTGCCGATAGCTATGACAAGACCCTTGCCCGCTGGAAGGTCCTTAAAGACAGCACGTCCGGCGTTATCGTCAACAATCGCGGAACCATCAGCCACCAGCACGGGGTCGGTAAAGACCATGCCCCCTTCCTTCCGGTGGAGAAAGGCGAGCTGGGCATGCTGGCGATTGGCACGCTGTGCCGGACCTTCGACCCGGCTGGCCTGCTGAATCCCGAAACACTGGTTGAATAACAATGCCAAAGACTCGCGCACAAAAACTGGAGCAGCTGCGGACCGGCCACCCGGAGTTCGACATCGTCGTGATCGGTGGCGGTATCACCGGGGCCGGTATTGCCCGGGAAGCGGCAGGCAGTGGCCTGCGAACATTGCTGGTGGAGCAGAGAGACTTCTCCTGGGGCACCTCCAGCCGCTCCTCCAAAATGGTTCACGGTGGCCTCCGCTATCTGGGCAGCGGCCAGTTCAACCTGACACGAGATGCTGTGCGGGAGCGGGAGCGCCTGATGGAAGAAGCTCCGGGGCTGATCGACCCCCTGCGCTTCATCATGCCCCATTATCGCAAGCAGTTTCCCGGACCCGGTCTGTTCCAGATCCTGTTGCGCGTTTACGACCGCATAGCCCGTAACCCGTCAAGGCAGCGACTGTCGCCCGCTGAAACCCTGCAATGGGTGCCCGGGCTGGCAACCGACAACCTGGTAGCAGCCAGTGGGTTTACCGACGCCGTCACTGACGATTCGCGACTGGTGCAGCGGGTGATTGAAGAAGCTGAGGCCGATGGTGCCATGTGCCTGAATTACCTTCAGGCCGATTCCATTCTTCGTGACGAAGACACCTCCGCTGCCACCGGCGTCCAGCTTCGGGACAACGTCGCCGGAGGGCCGGCATTCACCGTCAATACCCGCCTGGTGGCCAATGCCACCGGAGCATGGGCACAGTCCCTTCAAAAAACGGATAACGACAGTAGCCGCATTCGGCCACTTCGTGGCAGCCACCTGGTTTTGCCATTCAGCAGGCTCCCGGTTTCCTGTTCGGTTTCGCTGTTCCACCCACAGGACGGCCGCCCGGTCTTCGCTTTTCCCTGGCAAGGCACCACCGTGCTGGGCACCACAGACCTGGACCATGACGAAGAACTTTCCCGGGAACCGGCGGTTACCCGGGAAGAGATGAATTACCTTCTGCAAATCTCGGAAACCCTGTTTCCCGCCAGCGGCATCTCCGAAAACGACATCATCGCCACCTGGGCCGGTGTGCGGCCGGTAGTCACCGAACAGAGCTCAAGCGGAAAACCTGTAAAACCCTCAAAGGAAAACCGCGAGCACGTGATCTGGTACGAAAGCGGGCTGGCGAGTATTGCCGGTGGCAAGCTCACAACCTTCCGGTTGATAGCCCGGGAAGTGCTTGAAAAAGCGCAAGACCTGATGCCGGACTTCTCACTCAGGGATAACGCCGCCCGCGTATTTTCCCCGATTGCAGAACTGGATAGGCCTGAGAGCATCAGCCATCACAACTGGAAACGCCTTCAGGGCTTCTATGGGCCCGCGCTGGCCAGTGTCCTGAACGCTGGCGCCCATGACACTGTGCCCCATTCGGAAACCCTTTGGGCGGAACTCGCCTGGGCCGCTGCCAACACGGGCGTTGTTCACCTGGATGACCTGTTGCTACGCCGGACCCGGTTGGGGCTGACCCTGCCCTCCGGGGCGAGTGAGGTTTTGCCGGACATCCGCAAGGTATGCCAACCCATCCTTGGCTGGAATGACGACACCTGGGAGCGTGAGCAGAACCGCTACCTTGGCATATGGCAATCCAGCTATTCCCTGCCGTCTGTTGGCGGGGATGCTACATGAGTTCCAACGGCTCGCTGATCCTGGCCATCGACAACGGCACCCAGAGTGTTCGCACCCTGCTTTTTGATACCCGGGGAAATCTGGTGGGCAAGGGTAAACAGGACATAGAACCCTACTTCTCCGAGCAACCCGGCTGGGCCGAACAGCACCCGGAGTACTTCTGGGGAGCTCTCGGCAAAGCGTCTGAACGGCTGTGGCAGAACACGGCAGCTCATCCAGATCAGGTTGCAGGTGTGACGGTCACTACCCAGCGCGGAACGGTCATCAACCTCGATCAACATGGCGCGCCCCTGCGACCGGCCATCATCTGGCTCGATCAGCGCCATGCCAAGGTGGAAGGCCCGGTATCCGGCCCCTGGGGCTGGCTGTTCAAACTGCTGCGCCTGGAACCCACGGTTGACCGTTTCCGGGAGAAAACCCAGGCCAACTGGATTGCCCAGAACCAACCGGAGATCTGGGCTGAAACGCGGCATTTCCTGCTCCTTTCCGGTTACCTGAATTATCGCCTCACCGGCCAGTTCCGGGATTCGGTGGGCAGCCAGGTGGGCTACATTCCCTTTGACTACAAGCGCCATCGTTGGGCCGGCAAACGGGATTTCAAATGGCAGACCATGCCGGTCAAACCGGAGATGCTGCCGGAGCTGATCAAGCCAGGCGACCGCATAGGCGAACTGACGGCCGATGCCGCTAACCACCTTGGTCTCAAATCACCCCTGCCCGTTATTGCAGCAGCCTCGGACAAAGCCTGCGAAATTCTCGGTTCCGGTGGCCTCAGCCCGGATATCGGCTGCATGAGCTACGGCACCACGGCCACCATCAACACCACCAGTAAGCGCTACATTGAACCGGTGCGGATGATGCCACCCTATCCGTCCGCCCTGCCCGGCCACTTTTCCACCGAAGTGATGATCTATCGGGGCTTCTGGATGGTGAGCTGGTTCAAACGGGAATTCGGCCTGCGGGAACAGAAACTGGCGGAACGCGAAGGCATCGAGCCGGAAGCACTGTTTGACGAGCTGGTACGTGCCGTGCCACCAGGCTCCATGGGCCTGATGCTGCAACCCTATTGGTCGCCCGGCGTTCGGCAGCCTGGGCCGGAGGCGAAAGGGTCCATCATCGGCTTCGGTGATGTTCACACCCGCTCCCATATCTATCGTGCCATTCTGGAAGGGCTGGCGTACGCGTTACGGGAAGGCAAGGAGCGCATCGAGAAACGCAGCGGTGTTCCCATCCGCAAATTAAGGGTGGCGGGCGGTGGCTCACAGAGCGACGCAGCCATGCAACTGACCGCTGACGTTTTCGGATTACCCGCCGAACGCCCCCATACCTACGAGACGTCTGGCCTGGGTGCTGCTATCGATGCGGCCGTGGGCCTGGGCCTGCATCCGGACTTTGAAACCGCAGTAGAGGCCATGACCCGGGTGGGAGATGTTTTCCATCCCCGGGAAGAGGCTCGCCACTTGTACGAACGCCTCTACCGTGAGGTGTATCTAAAGATGTACCCTCAACTACAGCCGCTGTACCGGAAAATAAGAGATATTACCGACTACCCCCAATAGCACCCGTCTCCCAACAATCGCTTGAATTTAACCGTCAGTCCGGTAAAACTCTGAACCTGCCACAACAATAATTCCCTGGTTCCGCCACAGCGCATTAAGGCACACCCGATGTCCGTCGCAGACTACCTGATACCTTATGATTTCTCGCCCGTGACGATAGCGGGCTTTATGCTCGTGCTGGGGTTCTATGGCTATGGGCTGCTGAAAATGCCGGACGAAGAACGCCCGGGCAGTGGCCGCATACTGGTTTTCATGGTGGGTGTGATGATGTGTTATGCCGTCATGCAAACCCGCTTTGACTACTACTCCCAGTACATGTTCTTCGTTCACCGGGGCCAGCACCTGATTCTTCACCACCTGGGCCCTTTCCTGATTGCCTTGTCCAACCCCCTGCCGGTGATGCGTTTTCTCTATAGCCGCATTAAACCAGGTGTCAGGAGGGCACTGGTGCCGGTGGGATGGATATACCGGTTCCTGCAACACCCTGCCATCGCCTCGTTCCTGTTCGTGGGGCTGATCTATTTCTGGCTGTGGCCGCCCATTCATTTTGACGCCATGCTCAGCCGTGACCTTTACTGGATCATGAACTGGAGCATGTTGCTGGACGGCCTGTTGTTCTGGTGGCTGATTTTTGATCCCCGCTCACCGGTGAACAGCGATGCCCTGGGCTATGGCAAACGCATCCTGCTGCTGGCTCTGGTAGCCATACCCCAGATGGTGCTTGGCGCCACCATCGTTTTCTCGCGAGGCATGGTTTACGACGTTTACGAGGTGTGCGGTCGTGCCTGGCCAATGGCACCGGAAACCGATCAGCTCCTGGGTGGCCTGCTCACCTGGATTCCGCCGGCAATGATGAGCATTCTCGGCATATTGATCATCCTCCGCCGCGCGATGCGGGAAGACGGTAAAATAACCCCCTATTCCGACAAGCTGAAGGCAACCCATTCATGAGCAACAGATTCAGGCTCCCCCTGCCCAAATTATTGCCCGTTACCGCCCTGATCACTGTGGCAGTGCTAATGACTGGCTGCTTCAGCGATGACCAGCCATGGCGCAGCAAGGACATCAGTGGGCTGATGCCGGAACTGGCGTTTGAGCTGACAGACACCTCGGGCGAGACGATCACCGCCGATGAAACCGATGGCGAAATCCGGATGGTGTTCTTCGGCTTTACCCACTGCCCGGATGTGTGCCCCACGACGCTGCAGAAGCTGTCCCGTGCCGTTAAAGACATGCCCGCAGAATTACAGGAAGACACCCGGATCGTCTTCATCAGCGTGGACCCCGGCAGGGATACACCTGACCGGATCAGGAGCTACGTGGATTTCTTCAGTGAGAGGGCCATCGGCCTCACCGGTGAAGAGAAAGCGCTGCGGGAACTGAGCAAACGCTACCGCACCACCTTTGGCTACGACGATCCCGACGAGGAAGGCAACTACAATGTCTCCCACAGCGGAGCCGTGTACGTGTTCGACCGCGAGGGCGACGCTCGCCTGCTGTTCAGGCCGGAACTGAGTGTTGAAGACATCCGGGCTGATCTTGTCACCCTTGCCGAGGAAAGCAGAACCTGACATACAAGTCCTGCAATCCGCGCTAACTCCTTTTTACAGCTGTCCCTCCAGCAGAGGTAACTGAACTATCCAGCAGGAATTGCGTTAATTCTGGCGAGCACGCTCAAGAATTCTGTTTTTATCCCCACTGGCATCCTGCCTCTGCAGTGTTTCGGCGAGCGGTTCTACAAGGTCGGCATGGCGTCGGTGCAGGTAATGGTGAAGTGTGAACCGCGCAACTGGCTCGGAGAGAATATTGAAGGTGCTCCAATCCTCTTCATTCAGAGGCGAATACCCTTCAATCTCAGACACCAAAGCCATGTCAACGCGACCCCGTTCCAACAAAGAGTGCATCTGGGCATAACTATTGGCGACTACCGGCGTCATGCCGAGTTGCTTGGCAGTTTTCTCGGCAATAACAACTCCTCTGCGTACTGCCACCCGCCGGGGGCTGCCTTCCTGTTCAGTTATTTGACCGGAGCCCCGAGCCACTGCCAACAACCGGCCTTCCATCAGCGGATAAGGAACCTTGATAAGATTGGGGGCCCTGCTCCCCGGATCTTCAATCCGGAACAGGTCGCCATCCACCTTGCCATTGTTCGCTATTAACAGGGCACGGCGGGAAGGAACCACAACAGCGGTTACCTCTATACCAAGCTGGCCATAAGCCGCATCGAGAAGCTGGATGGCCAGATCCGTGCTGGGCACGTCACCAATAGCGGCAAGTCTGAGCACCTCACGCTCGGGGTCTGCGGCGAGATTGAACGGTGCAACAGTAATAAATAACAGAACAGACAGCATCGACCTCAGTTGCACGGTGCCTTCCCTCACAGTGAGCAAAAATCATAGACACAATGCTAGTCCAACTATCGGAAATTATCGCGACGACACAGCGCCCACCTTTTCTGAACCTTGCACCTGATTAAGCTTTCTTAATGGGCTCCCCGCTTTTCCTTCTCAAAAGCTACGGAAACTAACGCGCCGGCTGGTAAGCAGTCTCTATAACCCTGTCTGAATGTTAATCCCGCCCAAAGCACGGTGAATTCTCCAATAGCTATATTAACCTATGAGGTTCTCGAACGGTTGTGGGTCAGCGTATGGTTCTGTAAGAAGGGAGGAAGCCTCAATGGAACGGATCGCAGCCGCGCAGCAGACGAACCATCTTATTCGTCACCCGACTCTGACGCCGGCCAAACCCCAGCGCAATGACGGGGCTATTCCGCTTACCTCATTGGGTCCCATTCTCATTGCCTCGCCCCACCCAGATGATGAAACCCTAGGCTGCGGCGGGTTGATTGCACGCTGCGCCAAGCTGGCCTGTTCAATTACCGTGCTTGCAATGACCAACGGCGAAGCCTCCCATCCGGGCGACCGAGTCTGGCAGGAAAAACTCGGCAACATACGGAAGAACGAGCAATACAGCGCATTGAAGATGCTTGGCATCGCGGAGCCTGATGTTGTCTCGTTGGGGCTTCCGGACGGCGGGCTGGAATTGCTTGGCGAGGAACAGTGTGAGCTGATTGAGGCCCGGATTTTGGAGCTGATGCAGGCACGGGAGATCCGCACGGTTTTTGTACCCGCGGTCGACGACTGCCATTCCGACCACCGAGTGACAGCACGACTGCTGGCTGCGGTAGCCCTAAGTCACCCCGTCGAATATTTTTTCAGTTACCAGATCTGGCCTCCCGAAGAACGCTCCCCCTGGGTTGTGGCCAGTGAGTACGAATATCTCCTGGACATTACGGACCTGATCAGTCTTAAGCGTGAGGCGGTGTATCAGCATCGCTCGCAGTTGAATGCCATTGATCCGGTGCACAACGAGGGTTTCAGGATGCCCGAGGCATTGCTTGAAGCCAAGCTGAAGAACCAGGAATCGTTTGCGTGGATCCGGGATATCAGCGCATGGAGTCAGTAAATTCTCAGTACCAATAATACGAACCAATAAAGGGCAATCAGCCCCTCTCGAAGAAAGGAGTCTGACGAATGGGAATGCCCCAGAACGGCGTGATCATGCACATTGCGCTTCAGGGTTGCCTGAAGGCCGGCCCCATTTCCTACGGCCTGACCGCCGATACCGGGGGCCATATCCGGTATCTTCTGGAGCTCGTGGAAGCGCTCGCCCGGCGCCCTGAAGTCTCCCATCAAATTATTGTTACCCGCGCGTTCGACGCGCCCCACCTGGGAGACGAATACTGGCGCCTCGAAGAGCAGCTCAGCCCAGAGGTCACCCTTTGGCGGTGCCGGGGAGAATCATCGGATTATTTACCGAAGGAAGCCCTGTGGCGAGAGGTCCCGCAGATGGTGGATTCGCTGATGGAGCGAATGAAACAGCAATGCGTACGGCCCGCCCTCATACACGCCCATTATGCCGATGCCGGCGTCATGGCGATGCGTTTAAAGAGCGCTCTCGGAATCCCTTACGTCTTTACGGCACACTCTCTTGGAGCCACCAAAGCACAGCACATGCAAAACCTGGGGGGCGCCAACAAAGAGCTGAGACGCAGGCGGCGCCTGGAGGAGGTCGCACTGGAAGGGGCTGATAGCGTCATTGCCAGTTCGGAACACGAAGCCAGAATACAGTACGGCCTGTACCTCCACCATGACCTTGGTAAGACCCGGGTTAACCCACCAGGATGCGACCTGGACGCTTTCAGCACACCCGCTCCGGCAGAGGCCCGCAGGCAGGTCGATACCGAACTGCAACGCTTTCTGCGTCGTCCCCACCTGCCCTGCCTCCTCGCCATTGCGCGGCCGGTGGAAAAGAAAAACTTATGTGCGCTGGTCAAAGCGTATGGCGAAAACCCCAGGCTCCGCGAACAGGCCAACCTGGTGATCTATGCCGGCACCCGTAAAGACATCGACAGCGGGGAAACTGAAGCACGCCAGGTCTGGAACCAACTGCTCCGGTTGATTGATGAGTACGACCTGTATGGGGACGTCGCCTATCCCAAACACCATGACTTGTCGCAAGTTCCGGCAATATACCAGTGGGCCACCCAGCGCCACGGGGTCTTTGTGAATCCGGCCCTCAATGAGCCCTTTGGCCTGACCCTGCTGGAAGCGGCAGCAGCAGGGCTACCGGTGGTTGCAACCCGGGAGGGCGGGCCGGTCGACATCATTCGCCGGTGTCAGCACGGGCTGCTGGTGCCACCCACCGATACTCAGGCCATAGCCGATGCCTGCCACCACCTGCTTGAGGACGACCTGGCATGGAAGCGTCATAGTGCCCGTGGCCGCACAAACGTCAACTTCTACAGCTGGACGCGCCACGCCCGCCAGTACGTGGAGGATACCGGATTTTCTCCCCCCCGGGCTGCGTCAAACGTTCGGAGAACGACAAGTTTCAGCCAATTGCTTGCTACCGATATGGACGGCACTTTACTGGGCCACCATCACGGGCTGGCGCAGTTGAAACGCTGGCTCAACCGCAATCGCCAGTGCCTGTTCGTTATCGCCACAGGCCGGTCGGTACACGATGCGCTCTGTGAACTGGACAGCTGGGGCGCCCCGCGGCCCGATGTCCTCATCGCGGATGTGGGGTCCTCGGTGTACGAGTTTGACCGTCATGGCGCGCCCAGGCCGGTGGAAGACTGGCACCTGATCCTTCAGGAAAGCTGGCAAAGGGCACAATGCCAGCGGTTGCTTGGCGCGCACTGGGCGCTGGTACCCCAAGGATGCCTGGCCCAGTCAACGTACAAGCTGAGTTACTTCATCAGCGAACGCCTCCTAGCAAAATCAGGGCTGGATACCCGGTCTCTGGTCACAGAACTTGAGCAGGCCCTCGCAGCGGCGGGCCTTTCAGCTCGGTTGGTTTGCTCCCACGGCAACCTGCTTGATGTGCTTCCCGTTAAAGGGGGTAAAGCCCGGGCAGTGAACTTCGTTCGCAGGAAGTACGGCATCAAACCTTCCCGTGTCGTTAGCGCAGGAGACTCAGGTAACGATCTTGACCTCTTGCGCAATGCCGCCTTCGGCATTGCCGTTGCAAACCACACGACGGAACTGGCCACCCTGCATGATCACAGCAATATTTACTGGGCCAGGGCTGAGAGCGCTGCGGGCATCCTGGAAGGCCTGCATTACCGTAACCGTATTCTCGAGTCCCAGTCCGAAGCGGCGCCGGCGGAATCCGTCCGGGGCCAGCCTCTTCATGTTCACACCCCATATCCTCCGTCCGGCGCTTCGTTGAAGGACGGGCCAACAGAAATAGAAGCAGGAGCCTGACATGTCTTCACTGCAAACTCTGGCGAACGACACCGAGCTCTCAAGGCGACCGGTCGGATACTTCGTGCATCACCACGGACATGGCCATGCCAAACGCTGTCTGGCAATTGCACAGGAGATGCACCCTCGCCCGGTTACCATTTTCTGCGCCAAACCGGAAATATTCCCCGAGCTCCCTGATAACGCCGAGGTGGTGCAGATACCGGACTTCCATGGCAAGCAGGCGCGGTCTGAACAGCTGCATAAGGAGCCGGCCTGCCTGGCCCTGGATTGCGCGCCGGTGGGGGTATCGGCAATCCGTGGCAGCGGCGGCATCATCGCTTCCTGGCTGGCGCGAGAAGACCCGGTGCTTTTCATCGTCGATGTGTCGGCAGAGCTGGCGTTGCTCGGCCGTATCTGCAGCGTACCTGTGGTGAAGGTCCGTATGCATGGGGATCGTGAAGACGCTGCCCATCAGGCTGCCTACTCCGCCTGCGCAGCCATGTTGGCGCCGTATAGCGAGGTACTGGAACAACAGGACTGGCCAGAACACTTCCGCAAGCGCACCTTCTATACCGGTGGTCTGATCGATACGCGCAAACCGGTCCCTGATAAGGCCGCCGCCCGAAAGCAACTGGGGCTGCCGGAGGATCAGCAGATTTTCGTAGCGGTAGCCGGCAACGGAGGCGTTGGCGTTCCCATAGCCCCCGTTACCCTCGCCGCTCGAGCTTATCCGGATGCGCTCTGGCTGACGGTGGGTAAAACGGTTCGGTACGGCCACGAAACAGACTTTGCAAATCTGGTCGACATTGGTTGGATCACTAACGTCACTGACTACCTCGCCGCTGCGGATGTGGTTATTGCCACACCCGGCGATACGCTGACCCATGAAATTGCCCGGGTTGGGCGCCCCCTCGTCTGCATCCCCGAATGGTGTTATTACGACGAACAGGCGTGCAAGGCCGAGGCACTAGCCGCTCATAATCTGGCCGTCTACTCCCCCAGGTGGCCGGCCAGCTTCGCTCAATGGCGCGCCCTGGTGGACAAGGCCTATCAGTGCGATGTCGTAGCCCAGCGCGAGTTGGTCGATAACCAGGCCGCCAAACGCGCGGCCGGGTGCCTCGAGGGGCTGATCCAGGACCTGTGGCAGAAAAGTGCGCCGGACGAACTGATCGGGGAACGGTACACCGGAAAATATCAGGCCGTACCCGCCTCAGTGGCGATTCCTGATGCTGACTGACCGCTCTCCCAAAGGCCGGGACCATTCAGAGCCCACCGCAAGCGTACTGACCCTGGTGCGTGGTCGCCAGGCACATCTTGATGCTCTTGTGGAAGGACTGACCCACCAGACCCGACGGGACTTCGAACTGGTCGTCGCCAGCATGCAACCGGAGCCACCTCGGGTTTCGGAGCGTGTGCCTTTTTCAGTGAGCGTGGTAGAGGTGCCCGGGGCCCGACTGCCGCTGGCCGCCGCACGAAATGCCGCTGCCGCAAACGCCCGGACAGAGCGACTTATTTTTCTCGATGTGGACTGCATCCCGTCGCCTACCCTTGTGGAAAATTTTGTCGAGCAACTGGACGCCTCCGGGCGCTGCCTCCTCGGCGAAGTACGGTACCTGCCCGGCACTCTCCCGCAAGGCTACATAGCCAGTGCCACGTTCAGCGAGTTGGCGATGCATGCCAGACAGCACCCTGCGCGCCCGAATGTGCCGGGAGAAGGCTGGATAGATGAGCCAGAGCCCCGTGCCCTGTGGGGATTGTCATTTGCTCTGACGCGCCGGCAATACCAGACCGCCGGCGGCATGGATGAAACCTACCTTGGCTATGGCGGCGAAGAAACCGATTTCGCCGAACAGCTTGCAGCCGCAGGCATCCGTCTGGGGTGGTGCGGAAATGCCCTCGCCCTTCACCAGCACCATACCGTGCACACGCCACCGCTGGACAAATTCGATGACATTCTCGGCAATGCCATTCGCTTTTACCGTAAATGGGGGAGCTGGTGTATGGAGTACTGGCTGGAGTATTTCGTCGCCCATGGCCTGATTAAATGGTCCCCGACCACAACCGATATCCAGATACTTCGCCGGCCCACGAACGACGAGATACAGGCCTGTCGTCAGCCTCCGGAGGTGGCTTTTGCATGAGCTCCGATAAGCGTCAACACCACCCCGACACCTCGCCAGCGTTTTTTGAACGTCTCTATCAGAGTTCTGAAGACCCCTGGAACTTCCGTCACTCAACCTACGAACGGCAACGTTACGCTGCTATCTGTAATAGCCTCGCCGACAGGGAATACCGGTCCGCATTCGAGCCCGGATGCGCCATTGGTGAGCTTACCGCGATGCTGGCCCCGCTTTGTCGTTCTCTGGAGGCTATCGATTTCTCCGCCACAGCCGTGGAAACGGCGAGGCATCGATGCCGGGGCTACCCCAACGTCAGTATCCACAAGGGGGCGCTGCCAGAAGACCTACCAGAAGGCCCTGTCGACCTCATTGTCTTCTCAGAAATTGGCTATTATTTCACGCCAGAAGCGCTCGAATCCCTGCTAATCCAACTCTGGTCCATACTGGAACCAGGCGGGCGCCTGATCGCCTGCCACTGGCTCGGGCACTCTGACGACCACCAGCTTCATGGTACGGAGGTTCATAACATTCTGGGCCGTGTTCTCGGCGCCCCTGAGGGCCCGACAACCGTTAACGATGGGTACACCCTGCAACGCTGGAGCAAGTGAGAACCATGAGCATGGACAACCAAACGCTCGCGGAATGCCTGACTGACCTGCCGGAAAGCCCTACAGCTAGCGATTACCGGGATGCTGCCAGGGCCCTCCTGCCGTACATGGAGACTAACGTGCCACCCATGGGCGAAGGCCAAAGCCTTGACCGGCTGCGCCTTCTGAGCGGCGTAGCGCACCGTGATCTGGGGCTGGCCCGCCTCATCGAGGGCCACCTGGATGCCACGCAGATTCTGAGGGAAGCCGGGTGCACGGCCGAAAGCGACAAGCTGTACGGCATCTGGGCCTCCGGCGGGCCCGCTGACACAACCGATATAACGGGGTGCGCAGGCGGCGATCAGGGAAGCGCCCGCCTGACGGGCGCTAAACCCTTCTGCAGTGGCTCCGATATCGTCGACCGGGCGTTACTCTACGTTTACCCGGCCGAACAACTGCTTGATGTGGATATGCGGGGAGCCGGTTCGCGGGAGTGCCTGAGTTTCGAGGCCGGCCAATGGCGATCAGCCGCGTTTGTGGAAACCCATACCTGGTCCGTCAGGTTCGAGGACTTCCCGCTGACAGAGGAAAACCGTGTAGGAGGCCCTCAATGGTATTTCCATCGCCCCGGTTTTTGCCTCGGGGCGCTCGCGCCCGCAGCGTGCTGGGCAGGCGGCGCCACGGGGCTGGTGGACTCCCTACGTCAGCGAAAGCTGAACGACGGCCATGCCCGGGCACACCTCGGCGCTATGGTCTCCTCGGTATGCAGTATGAACGCGATGCTACGATGGGGAGCGGACCAGATGGATGCGGACCCCAATAATACGTCAGGAACCCTGTTTCCCTCGGCGCTGCTGGTCCGCCACCATATAGAACGTGCCTGCACGGAGGTTCTGGATCGTTTCGGCCGCACACTTGGACCGCGCCCCTTCGCGTTTGAAGAGAGCAATGCCCGGCGCATCGCCGAACTCACGCTGTATATCCGCCAATGCCATGCCGAGCGCGACCTGGAGGAATTGGGGGGGTATCTGGAGAAACATCCGCAATTCTGCTCGAGTTCTCTGATGCTCAGTTTCCCATTTTACCGGGCAGATACGTGACGATTTCGGGGAAAATGGTGATCAGGAACACTCCGGCCAGCAATAGCAGGAAATAAGGCAACGCGGCCAGCGCAATCCGGATAATGTTGTCACCGGTAAGCCCCTGGATCACAAACAGGTTGAACCCCACCGGAGGCGTTATCTGGCTCATTTCCACCACGATCACCAGATAGATTCCAAACCACATCAGGTCAATCCCGGCGGCTTGTACCATCGGCAGGATCACCGAAGTCGTCAGCACCACAACGGAAATACCATCGAGAAAGCAACCCAGAAGAATGAAAAAGGCCGTCAGTGCCAGGAGCAGCATGTAGGGCGACAGGGCCAGCGTATTGATCCAGGTTGCCAGTTCCCGTGGAATGCCGGTAAAACCCATGGATACGGTCAGAAAGTGGGCGCCCACAAGAATGAAAGCGATCATGGTGGAGGTTTTCACCGTGCCCATCAGGGCTTCCATACAGGTCGCCCTGCTCAGGGAACCGCCACGCCAGGACAGCAGGTGCGCCAGGGCAACACCCACCGCGGCCGATTCCGTTGGTGATGCCAGTCCGGCATAGATAGAGCCGATGATACCGACAATCAGCAACACCACCGGGATCAGCGGCTTGCTGCGGCGAAACTTCTCTGCCAGCGGCAAGGATTCTTCTTCATCAGCGGGCACGCCGGAGGGATTCACCCCTGACCAGATACCGACATAGCCCGCGAACATCACCATGAGTAGCAACCCCGGCAGGATGCCCGCCACAAATAGCCTGGCAATGGATTGCTCAGTGGCAACGCCGTACACGATGAGAATTATCGACGGGGGAATCAGCAGGCCGAGGGTGGCTGACCCGGCAAGCGTTCCCAGGACCTGCTTGCGATCATAGCCTCGCCCGGTGAGCTCCGGTATCGACATTTTTCCGATGGTTGCCGCGGTCGCCGCCGACGAACCGGAAATTGCAGCGAAGATTCCACAGCCAATAATGTTGGTATGAAGTAGTCGGCCCGGAATACGACCCACCCAGGGGGCGATACCGTTGAACATTTCCTCCGACAGCCGCGAACGGAAAAGCACCTCCCCCATCCAGATGAACATGGGTAGCGCAGCCAGCTCCCAGGAAGCGCTGGCCCCGTAAAACGAAGTCGACAAGCTCTGACCTACCGGAATATTGCTGAGGAAATGCAGTGCGGCCAGGCCGGTTGCCGTCAGAGCAAAAGCTACCCAAAGTCCCGCGCCGAGCAGAATCAGTAGCCCGATCAGAAGCGCCAGGCTCATCCAGATCATGTCCATGGCGTTACTCCATCGGGGCCTGGTCTTTGATATGGGCAATGCGGCCAGTGATCAGCCCGACCAACACATCGAGCAAGGCAACCAGTAGCCAGAGGAGCCCGACCACCATCACTGCTTGCGGAATCCAGAGTGGAACCGGAACCATGCCAATGGAAAGATCCCCAAAGTCATAGCTGTCATAGGCCAGCAGGATGCTGTACCTGATGGCGAACCCGGTGATCGCCAAAGCGCTGACTGTCACCAGAACGTCCAGGGCTTTCTGAATACTCGCCGGAAGCACCCTGTGCAGAAGGTCAACCCGGATATGCCCGCCAACCATCAGCGTGTAGGCCAGCCCGGTGAAGGTGGCGCCAAGTAACAGAAAACCCGCAAGTTCCGCCAGGCCCGGTATCTGCAGGCCCAGAGATTTCATTCCCAGGGCCTGCAGGCCTTCGTCGAGAACCCGCCCGGAAACCTGGAGCACCACCATAGCCATGATAGCTGCCAGCTGAAGTGCCGAGAGGTACCCACCAAATCGATACAGAGAGTCCAGAAACCTGCGCATGGATATGCTCCGGGTTGTTTTTTCTGACTATCCGACGACTAGCGGGCGCGATAGGCTTTCAGCAGCTCCTTACCGTCGTCACCGGCACGCTCCAGCCATTCCTGCTCCATTGTCTCACCAACTTCCTTCAGGCGCTCAACCAGTGCATCGCTGGGCTCGGTCACGACAATGCCGTTTTCTTCCATGATTTTGATCTTGGCATCTGTTTCGGCTTTGCTGGCTTCCCATCCCCGCTTCTCGGCTTCATTAGCGGCCGTTTCAATTGCTTCTTGAGCGGATTCAGGAAGCGCGTCGAAGCTCTTGGCATTAACGATAACCATGTTTTTCGGCAACCACAGCTGAGCATGGTTGAAGTGGCTCAGATAATCCCAGGCCCGTGTATTGGCGCCGGTAGACGGGGATGTGATCATGGCGTCGACGCGACCGGTGCCAAACGCCACCGGAATATCCGGCACTTCCACCTGAGTCGGGACGGCACCGAAGAGCTCGGCCAGGCGTTCGCTCGATTTGTTGTAGGCGCGCATCTTCACACCCTCGAGCTCATCGCCGGTTTCCACCAGGAACTCCGTATAAATGCCCTGTGGCGGCCAGGGCACGGCAAACAAAAGTTTCAGACGCTGGCGTTCAAGGCGCTCTGCCAGCATATCCCGGGATGCCTGCCAGAGCTCCCAGGCTTCGTCGTAGTCGCTGGCCAGATAGGGAACTGAATCCGCCTCGAACAACGGATCCTCATTGGCCAGCCGCGACATGATCAACTCGCCGATGGGTACAAGGCCACGGCGAACAGAGTTCTTGATTTCAGCATGCTTGATCAGGGAACCACTGCTGTGAACCGTTATATTGAGCTCACCATTGGTTGCCTCTTTCACATCTTCAGCAAATTCGCGGATGTTGACGGTGTGGAAGTTGGAGTCACCGTAAGGTGTTGGCATATCCCAATTCGTCTCGGCCTGGGCGTTTCCGATCACCACACAGAGAATAAATGCAGCCAGGTGCTTCGTGTTCATCTTCATGTCGCCTCCTTGTGGCGCCGGAAAATACCGATCCGGGCCGCTCGTTCATGGTTGTTGTTGTAGACATACCGAGCAACGTCAGCTGTACAATATTAGGCTTAGCCGCTGTGCGTTAAATGATCAACCTAGTGGCCAGAAAATCGGGTGTCAAAGTTCAGAAGGGATTTGCCATGAAACTGAAAGATTCCGTCGCCATAGTCACCGGCTCCTCCTCCGGTATCGGCGCCGCTATAGCCCGCCTGTTTGCCGAACACGGCTGCCACGTGGCGATCAACTACAGTAACAATGAGGAAGGCGCCCGGGCGGTAGCCGCCGACTGCGAGAAACACGGTGTGAAAACGCTGGTAATGCGCGCCGACGTAGCGGAAGACGCCGACTGCCGCGCACTGGTAGACGCAACCCTGGAGCAGTTGGGCCGCGTTGATATCCTGGTAAACAACGCCGGTACCACCAAATTCTGTGATCAAGCCAACCTCGAAGGCCTCGACAAACAGGACTTCCTCGACCTGTACGCCGTCAATACCGTGGGCCCCTACCAGATGACCCGTGCCGCCGAGAAAGCCCTGCGGGCCAACGGTTCCGGGCACATCATCAACATGGCTTCCATTGCCGGCCTCGCTGGCATTGGCAGCTCCATTGCCTATGCCGCCTCAAAGGGCGCCCTGATAACCATGACCCGCTCCCTGGCCCGGATCATGGGTCCGGAAGTCCGGGTCAATGCCGTCTGCCCCGGTTTCGTACAGGGTGAATGGCTGAAAAAGGGCCTGGGCGAAGACAAGTACGAGGCGTTACTGGCGAAGACCAAGGGTGCCTCACCCCTGCATGATACCGCCTCACCGGAAACCGTAGCCGACGTTTGCCTCGGATTGATCATCGGAGGCGACCTGACCACCGGGGAAACGATCCTCATCGACGGCGGTGCTCACCTGGGTATGGCGCCGGTCCGCCGCTAGCAGAGGTAACCTGGTGAATTTCGATTGAGGATGCAGAATTGGAGGTTAATCCGATGACCAAACTCGCCCTGGTCACCGGTGCCAGTGCCGGCATTGGCCATGAAACTTGCGCCCTTTTTGCCCGGAAAGGCTACAGGGTGATCTCCCTGTCCCGACAGCCAACCGGCGTCGACTCCGTAGCTCTGGAGCTAGCGCTAGATCTTGAATCCTTTGAGCAGATTGAAGGGCTTGCGGGCGCTCTGGACACGGAAATTGCGGCCGCCAACCGAGTTATTTTGGTTAATAACTCGGGTTACGGGCAATTCGGTGCACTTCGTGACCTGTCCGAATCCATGTGGCAAAAGCAATTCAGCACCCACGTATTCGGCCCCATCAAGCTGGCCGCTGTCTGCCTGAGGCTCTGCGAACAATACGGTATACCCTTGCGGGTCATCGCGGTTAGCTCTGTTCTCTCCATCGCGCCCCAGAAAATGAAAGGCGCTTACTGTGCCGCCAAAGCCGCGATGAACACTGCCCATGAAAGCTTCTGGTTTGATGAACAGGGCAGCAAAAGCCTGGAAAGTGTCTCGCTTGTGCTCCCTGGCCCCGTGGTGACCCGGTTCAGAGAACATGCCCTGGCCGCTTTGCAGCCTGTGCTTGGCCGGGCAAGCGCCGTGCACCGGGAAAAGTACAAAGCAATGGAAGCAGCGCTCTCGCCAGGCGCCAGAATCAAGCCCTTTACAGCCAGTGCGTCGGACGTCGCGAAAAAGATTGTCAGGGCTGCAGAAGCGGGGCGTCCCAAGCCTCGATATCTGGTTACACCCCAGACCTACGCTGCCGAATTTGTCACCCGGTTTATTCCCCGGTCGATCCAGCGCATGCTCTTCAGCTAGTGTTACCACATACTCAAAGCCAATCCTGTTCAAGGAGACCCACCATGGAAGATCGCAAAGTACGCTGGGGTATCATTGGTACCGCCGAAATTGCCACCAAGGTGGTGGCGGGAATGCACGACGCGAAAAATGCTGAGATTGTCGCCGTCGCGAGCCGCTCTCTCGACCGGGCCCAAGCCTGGGCAGACGAGCACCATGTACCGCAGGCTTTCGGCTCCTACGATGAGCTTCTGGCGGATGACAATATCGACGCCGTTTACATCCCGGTCCCCACTGCCCTTCGCAACGAATGGATCAAGAAGGCCGCCCGCGCAGGGAAGCACGTATACGCCGAGAAACCGCTTGCCGACGGCATTGAAGAGGCCATCGACGTCTGCAAAGAAAACGGCGTCCAGTTCATGGATGGAACCATGTGGCTGCACAGCACACGAACCCAAGACATTGAGAAGCGAATTGCCAACGGTGATATTGGCGATGTGCGGCGAGTGACCAGTGCCTTCACCTTCAAAGCCCCTTCCGGGGAATGGTACGAAGGCGGCAATGGCCGAACCGACAAGTCTCGCGAACCCATAGGCTGCTTTGGTGACCAGGGTTGGTATCCGATCAGTGCTATTCTGTGGAGCTTTGGGTACGAGCTGCCCGAAAGAGTCCAGATGAACTTCGTCTCAAAAAACTCGATCGATACCATCGTCGCCTGTGGTGGCACTCTGTGGTTCGCCAACGGTCGGATGGCAACCTTTGATGCGGGCTGCGAACTGGCGCACCGATCGCAATTAGAAACAGTTGGCGACGCCGGCCTCATCCGGATTGACGATCTGGTCGGCGGACAAGGCAGAAGCGGCAATTTCGCAGCCTATGGAGAGCGATTCACGGGTAGCTCGAGGTACATCCTGGGTGATGTCGATGGCAGAGACATCGAGCAACAAGTGGAGCCGTGTGACCACGTTGTGAAGCTCGTCGAGAAGTTCTCGGATATTATTCTGACAGGTGAGCTAGAGGACGAGTGGCCGAAGCGTAGCCTGACCTGTTACAGAGTGATGTCGGCGCTTTTTGAGTCGGCGGAGTCAAACGGTTCCATTGTCTCATTGTGAAAATTTCTCAGGGCCCAGCGCTCTGGCGAAGGGGGCTAAGAGTTTTACTTCCGTACAAGAGCAATGCGCTCAATCATGGGGCGTTAATCCCTCGAATTAAGTCTGAAAATCACGCTCATTGGACTGCTTCCTTCATGGCTCTGATACTCAACGGGACCAAAATAAGTGAAGGGTGCCGCTTTACCATTACGCAGCTTATTCTCGCGGACAAATAAGTGTACTGAAAGTCCAAGCTTTTTGTGTTCGATCAGTTCCCGACCGCGCTTGCTCTGAGGCGTAGCTGAGTTCTGGCTCTGCCAATGAAATGTTTGCTCATCAATCCAATGATCAACGTAGCGGTGCTGGACGCCTTTACCCTGCTTGTTTAACGTCACTAACAAAATATGCGCATTGGCATCTTTCAGAAAGACGTGACCACTTTGCCAATTGCCAGGATTAAAAGTCGCCCCGAATAACTCCGGAATCGCCTCCCTCGGGATTTCCTGTCCGACAGCCATTTCCAATGGATCTATAATCTCGCAAAAGCGGGCGAATGTTCGAAACTGTTCGAGAAGCTCTGGAGTGACAATAATGTCCTCATACTCTGGATTAGCAGCTTCGAGGCGGTATTCACCTACGGGGGATTTACGAACCGTCCGAAGGAGGTATTGTGTGTCACCTGCCTCATCCATCCGTTCAATCGCGAGCGTTTTCCCAGTGATCGATCCAGCTTGGTTGGGGTTGATCTGCTCAAGCAACAGATAATCACCATCTTGAATCGGCTGCTTGCCGCCGTTCATGGAATTTCCCGATGCTCTGGCAATGAAATGACGATTTGGCTCTATTCGCCCGTGTCCCAATCCGAAGGATCGGTACTCCGGCTCCTCAGCGTGACTGCTTCTAAAGTGGCCACACGCGATCTTCAAGGACGGGAAATAAGGCAACTCCGTTCCAGAAGGAGTGATCGGGACGACATTTTCATTAGATGGCTGGTCTTGCTGGGAAGACTGTCGTGCTTCGTAGGAAGCCAGACGATAATCAATTAACTCCTGCACCATCTTCTCGAAAGACGGTATCTGATCACCTTCCAGCCCAATAACTGGCTTAAATTGATCGTTCTCAATCTCAAAAACAGCTGGAGCCTTATTGGTCCAATGATCGACAGGGTTTTTCTTCCAGTATTGCTGCCAGTGCGCCGAGGAACCATCGACGTCCTTTACTGAAGTAGCAATTTCTTGATACAGCCTCGGGCGGCGTTTCAGTGTCTCCCAAGATGCTTGGGCCAGTTTCGAGAGCCTTGGTGGACTACGCCATCCACCTAACTGCTGGAACGCGTCCAGCAATATCATTTTGAATGATTTGCTCATGGCCGTCGTTTCAACTTCCAGCAAAAACGTTTCGTAGCGGGACAAGAGCTCTGTCTCAATCTCGGTGAGATCGTCTATGTCCCGAATCAATCCAAACCAGCTTCCGTGCAACTTGCGAGTTTTAGCGATACTGGCACCGAAATGATAGTACTCGGTGAGCGTTGGACGACGACCCAAGGTATCTTTCAATACCTGATAGTCCTTTTCAGCGCCTTGATGATCAAGACCCTTCAGGAAGTTGATCACCTCCAGATCGTAATTGATAAAGCATCCGTCTGGCAGGTCCAACTGATTCATTTCAGCTTTCCTGGCAAACTCTGCTAACTGTCGGTGATTCATCGCCTGGCCAATGAGCGCCTGAGGTTTATGCATGAAACTCTGGTGGTTACCCACAAAATCCAGAATCACAAGCTTGTCTTTCCCAGTGGACACGCTTTTCCGTAGGCCCCGGCCAATTTGTTGAAGAAACAGGATCTTGGACTCCGTCGGGCGCAACAGAAGCACCGTATCAATGGCGGGCAGATCGACACCCTCGTTGAACAGGTCGACAGAAAAAATCACATCGAGCTGACCGTTTTCCAACTTCTCCAACGCTTCGCCTCGAGACATCTCAGATTCACCGTGAACGGCTGCCGCCCTGATTCCTTTTTTTACAAACTGGCTCGCCATAAAATCGGCATGGACCCGTGAAACGCAAAAGGCCAGGGTCCGGCTTTGCTTCTCTTCACTCCATACCTTGAGAACGTGTTTGGCACGTCCATAAGTAGCCAGCTTATTGGCAAGCAGATTGGGATCGAACTTCCCGTTGCGCCAGGGGATCTCCGTATAGTCGACCGTCTCGTCGTAGATGCCGTAGTAATGAAACGGCACCAGGAATTGGCCCTTGACGCCCTCAAACAAGGGGTATTCGAAAACCAAGTTGTCGTCACACAACGACAGGATATCCGAGCGGTCTGTCCGGTCCGGGGTTGCCGTTAATCCCAGGAGAAATTGCGGCGCAAAATGACTCAAGAGCCGATGATAGACAGGCGCTGCCGCATGGTGGAATTCATCGACGACGATATAATCAAAATGCCGGGGGTCAAATCGATCGAGATGCGTTTCTTTACCGAGCGTTTGCACCGATGCACAAAGGATGTCCACTGTTCGATCGCGCTGCTTACCCATGTAAAAGCCAACGCGGCTGTTTGGCTTGATCCGTAGATAGGTCTCGGCCGCTTGATAAAGAATTTCTTCGCGGTGGGCGACAAAAAGAATCCGACGGGCGCCCATTTGAACGGCATCAAAGGCTGACAGCCAGGTTTTACCTAACCCCGTTGCTAACACGACCAAACCCCGTCGGTAGCCTTCTACGCGGGTCAGATCCAGTGCCTCTAGCGCTTCCTGTTGCACTTCATTAGGTGTTGGAACCTCCTGCTTCTCATCACTGCCCGGTTCTAGTGACTGTTCTGGTGGTTTCCTCCTTTTCTCGTACTCATCAATCCAGTTGTCTGTGAGCGGCACAACATTGGGGTGCTGAAACAGTTCATCGAATCTGCTGGCAGCCTCGAGGTATCCAGAGTCGGGCGGGAAATCCACTTGATAATTCCATTCCAACCCGTCCTGCAGCGCTTGTCGGCTGATATTGCTAGAGCCGATGAACGCCCTGCCCCACATTTGCTGATTCTCAACATGGCCAGCGAACAGGTAAGCTTTCAAATGAAAGCTACTCCCTTTGCTCTGATAGACACGCACCTGAGCGCCGTGGTCATGCAACAGAACAAGCTTTCGAAGAGCCTCTGTGTCGGTAATGTCCAAATAATCACTGGTGAGAATGCGGATGCGAGTCGGATCAGGAGTTCGCTGCAGCGCGCTCACCAAATCCGGGAACAAGAGATTTAAACCGGTGGTTTTAACAAAAGCTACCGCCATATCTACCTGATCAGCAGCTTTAATTGCCTGGCAAAGCTTGGGTAGGAAATGATGTTGTTTCCCGCCGGTCGTCAGCTTTTTGTGGGAAGCCGGCGCCTTGGTCAGAAGAATGTTCAACCACTGCTCAGACCTATCAGGACGCTGATCATCAGTGCGCCACATCTGGCAAGCTTCAAAGTCTGTAAGGTCCTGAATCCACTGCTCCGCAATCGACTCGTCAGCATCAGTAAAGTGCCGGCCACTTTGGTCACGTTCCCCCTGGCCAATCTTGAAACTCATGTAGAAAACGCCATCCGGTTTCAGGGCATTCCACAACCGGCCGATGGCTTCGGGTACCTTGGCAAGTGGCAAGTGCAGGAGGCTTGCACAGGCCCATATCCCGTTGTAAGTATTGGATTCGTGGATATCAGAGAAATAGCGATGCTGAACCGATAAACCGGTCTTTTCGCGGGCTAGGGAAACAATGGCGGCTGAACCATCAAAGGCGGAAACACGGTAACCTTTGCGATCGAAAAACAACGCATCCCGACCCGAGCCACAGCCAGCGTCCAGAATGTGGCCACCCTCAGGGACTTGCGGCAAGAACTCCTGGTAAAGCTCTTCCATGCTGACTTGAAACGTTGATTCCACAAATGCATCGGCATTGTTGTTGTAATAGGCCAGCGTGTCCTTCATTAAATGGTTCTCTTGCGACTAATTAGCCTGAAATATATCTGGACCAGGCTACCAGGCCGACAAGACGCGGCCAACAGACTTTTGGATGCTATCTACACCAAGCAGGCTATTAGGCCGGGTTCAATCTACACGCAGCATACTTGAACTCCGGAATTTTCCCGAACGGGTCCAGGGCCGGATTAGTCAGCACGTTGGCGGCTGCCTCCACAAAGGCGAAGGGTATGAACACCATGCCCTCGGGCATGGACTGATCGACCCGTGCCGTCAAGGTGATGCTTCCGCGCCGGGTGACAATGTCGATAGCATCACCCGCTTCGACACCCAGGCGCGCCAACTCCGCCGGTGCCAGGTAGGCCGCAGCTTCGGGCTCGCGCTCGTCCAGTACACGGCTGCGACGGGTCATGGCGCCGGTGTGCCAGTGCTCAAGTAAGCGACCGGTTGTTAGCACGATGGGATAGGCCTCATCCACCGGCTCATCCGGCGGCAACGGCCAGGTGGGAGAGAATCTGGCCCGGCCCCCGGCGCGTGGAAAGGCATCCGAGAAGACAACGTCCTGTCCTGGCTCGTCGTCAGCAGCGCACGGGTAGGTTACGGAACCTTCGCGTTCCAGGCGGGACCAGGAGATATGATCGAGTGAATGCATGCCCTGCTTCATTTCTTCAAACACTTGCTCGGGGCCGGCATAATTCCAACCCAGCCCGAAACGCCGGGCAATTTCCTGAATCACCCACCAGTCGGGCTTTGCCTCGCCCGGCGGCGGCAGTGCGGCACGGCCCATTTGCACCTGCCGGTTGGTGTTGGTGACGGTGCCTGTTTTTTCCGACCAGGCGGCGGCAGGCAGGATAACGTCGGCAAACTGGGCGGTCTCGGTGACGAACAGGTCCTGCACCACCAGGTGCTCCAGGGCACCGAGCGCGGCCCGGGCGTGGGTCAGATCCGGGTCTGACATTGCGGGGTTCTCGCCGAGGATGTACATGCCCTGGATCGTGCCTGCCGTGATGGCATCCATAATCTCCACCACGGTGAGTCCGGGCTCCGGGTCCAGTTCGGTGTCCCAGAGTTCTTCGAAAGCGGCGCGCAGCTGGGCATCCCCCACCGGTTGATAGTCAGGCAATACCATGGGAATCAGGCCAGCATCGGATGCGCCCTGCACGTTGTTTTGCCCGCGCAGAGGATGCAGGCCGGTGCCGGGCCGGCCAGTGTGGCCGCATGTCAGGGCCAGGGAGATCAGACAGCGGGCGTTGTCGGTGCCGTGTACGTGCTGCGAGATGCCCATGCCCCAGAAGATCATCGCTCTTTCGGCCTTCGCGTATGCGCGGGCCACTTCGCGAATGACCTCTGGTTCAACGCCGCAGATCGGGCTCATCACCTCCGGTGTCATATACGCAACGCTGGCTGCCAGTGCCTCGAAGCCATCGGTGTGGGCATCAATGTAGGCCTGATTAAAGAGTCCTTCACTGATAATCACATTGAGCATGGCGTTAAACAGTGACACGTCGCCACCCGGCGAAAACCGCAGGCTGCGCCATGCATAGGCATCCAGCGCCTGGCCCCGGGGATCGATGATGATTAGCTTGGTGCCGTTTCGTGCCGCCTGCTTGAAGTAGGTCGCGGCCACCGGGTGGTTCACCGCAGGGTTGCAGCCGGTGAGGATCACCACGTCGGCCTCGAGCGCCTGCATGAAGGAGGCGGTGACTGCGCCAGAGCCCAGGCATTCCATCAGCGCGGCCACGGAGCTGGCGTGGCAAAGCCGCGTGCAGTGGTCAACATGGTTGGAGCCGAAACCGGTGCGCACCAGCTTCTGGAACAGCCAGGCTTCTTCGTTAGAGCACTTGGCGCTGCCAAAGCCGGCGAGCGCATCCGGCCCGTGTTGCGCTTTTAGTTGGGTTAATCCGTTTGCCGCAAGATCCAGGGCCTCTTCCCAGCTGGCCTCTCGAAAGTGGGTTAACGGATTGGCGGGATCAAACTCAGGGTCGAGCCCCTTGGGCACGCCCTCCCGGCGAATCAGCGGCCGGGTCAGCCGTGCCGGGTGCGCAGGATAATCAAAGCCGAAACGCCCTTTTACACACAGCCGGCCCTGGTTCGATGGGCCATCCCTGCCTTCAACAAAAAGGATGCGCCCTTGTTGCCGGTTTTCCACGGACGGCTGGTCTTTCACATGATAGGTCAACTGGCAGCCCACCCCGCAATAGGGACACACGGAATCCACCGTGCGATCAGCCACCGTGGAGTCTCCACGGCCTTCCTCATCAATCAGGGTGGCAGGCATCAGCGCCCCGGTCGGGCAGGCTTGCACGCATTCACCACAGGCAACGCAGGTGCTATCGCCCATGGGGTCATCGAAATCGAACACTACCTTGGACGCCGCACCACGGTGCGCCAGGCAGATCACGTCGTTGCCCTGCACTTCGCGGCAGGCACGCTCGCACAAGCCGCAGGTGATGCAGGCATCCAGGTTGACGCTCATGGCTGAATGGGTGGCATCATGACCCCGAGCGTGTGGAAGCGAGTCCGACCGCGCCTCCACATGGTGAACCGTGGGCTCTTCGCGCTCTGAATGGGGCGGAAGACGCTGGCGCACGGCACTGGCATCGATGGCCAACTGATCCGCCGTATGCCACAAGTGGCTGGACCTGTCCGGGTTGTGTTCGCGGTCAGGCTGGTCGGCCAGCAACAATGCCATTACGCTTCTTCGGGCCTCCTGGGCACGGGCGGAGGCTGCGCTTCGCACGACCATGCCGGGCGCCGCCTCGCGGATACAGCTTGCGGCAAGTACCCGCTCCCCTTCCAATTCCACCATGCAGGCGCGGCAGTTACCATCTGCGCGGTAACCCGGGGTGTCTCTGAAGCAAAGGTGCGGGATAGTCTCGCCGGCGCGCTTGGCGACCTGCCACAGGGTTTCGCCGGGGTAAGCCTGAACTTCAACGTCGTCCAGCGTGAGGGTAAAGCTTGTGTCGGGATTGCTCATGGCTGTTTTTCGATGGCTCATGGCTGCCTCCCCTACCCTTTGGCGATCAGGTTCTGGCTGGCGAGTTCACTACGGAAATCCCGCAGCAGGCTCAGCACCGGATTGGGAGCGGCCTGCCCCAGGCCGCAGATGGACGCATCCGCCATCACCCTGGCCAGTTGCTGCAGCGTGTCTTCATCCCAGGTGTTGCGCTCCAGCAACGTGAGCATTTTCTCGGTACCTACCCGGCAGGGCGTGCACTGGCCGCAGGACTCGTCCGCGAAGAAGCCCAAAAGGTTGGAGGCCACAGCTTGCAAATCGTCCTGATCGGACAGAACGATCACGGCGGCGGAACCGATAAAACAGCCGTACTCCTGCAGGGTATCGAAGTCCAGGGGAATATCGGCTTTGCTGGCAGGCAGTATTCCTCCGGAGGCTCCGCCGGGCAGGTAGGCCAGCAGGCGATGCCCTTCGGCCATACCGCCACAGTATTCCTCCACCAATTCATTGAGAGTGATCCCCGCAGGCGCGACATGCACTCCGGGCCGGGCGACCCTTCCAGACACTGAAAAGCTGCGAAGGCCGCGGCGACCATGCCGCCCCTCGCTGGCGAACCAGTTGGCGCCCTGGGCGTGGATACGCGGAATCCAGTAAACGGTCTCGACGTTGTTGACCAGAGTGGGTTGGCCGAAGAGCCCTTTCTGGGCAACGAACGGAGGGCGATGGCGTGGCTTTCCGGGCTTGCCCTCCAGGGACTCGATCAGGGCGGATTCCTCGCCACAGATGTAGGCGCCAGCGCCACGGCGCAGAATAACGTAGCCCGGCTCGACGATTTCGGCGGTCTCCAGCTCCGCAATGGCTTCCGTGAGAACTCGGTGCAGACCGGGGTATTCGTCACGCAGATAAATATAGAGAGCCTGTGCCTCGACTGCCCATGCGCTAACCAACGCACCTTCCAGGAATCCATGGGGCTCACTCTCCAGATAGACGCGATCCTTGAAGGTGCCCGGCTCGCCTTCGTCGGCGTTGATCACGGCATAGCGTGGCCCCGGCTCAGCACGTACTGCCTGCCATTTCCGGAAGGTGGGAAATCCGGCGCCGCCAAGACCACGCAGGCCGGCGTCTTCAAGTTCCTTCGCCAGCGAGTCGAGGCTCACCCGGCCTTCGCGGCAATCTTCCAGCAACCCATAACCACCCGTCGAGCGGTAAGCCGCAAGACCTTGCCAACGGGTTTCTTCTGGCTGAACCTGCCCATGTTCTACGGCATCCCCCACATTGAACGCGTTGGCATGGCAAACGTGATGACGCCCAACGGCCACTACCGGGGCTACTTCACAGCGTCCCATGCAGGGCGCGCGCAGCACCCTCACCCGGGTGGGATTAGCCCCTTCAACCAAATCCTGATGCAGCGCCTCAGCTCCGGCCAGTTGGCACGAAAGCGAATCACATACACGCAGGGTTATGGCCGGTGGGGGCGTTTGTTCATCGTGAATAACATCGAAATGGGCGTAGAAGGTGGCCGTTTCATAAATGGCCGCCATGGGCAGATTCATGAAAGAGGCCAGAGCCCGGAGCCGGGGCATGGAAAGGTAACCGTGAGTGTCCTGCAGTGTATGCAGGTGTTCAATCAGGCGATCTCGGCTGCGCAATGACGAATTGCTACGCTCGTCACCGATCAGGTCCCGCAGCTCTGACAGCAGAGTCGGTTCGAGTTGCCGGCCCCGAAGTGCAGAGCGCCGCCGTTTGACCACTTTTTCGTCTGTGCTCATTGTTTTTGTCAAGGCCTCAAGGTACCACAGGCAGCCTGGCTGGCTGGCCTGACCACTTAGAGTTCATTGAAGCATATCCGGCCGGATTGCCGCCAGCAGCCTGTCGGACTTGCATCGGGCTACGTCGTTTTTAGTTGGCCTGTTCATTTGGCTCCCGGCATCCCCGGGTTTTCCTAAGGGCGAAATGGAGCGGGTCAGGAAGGAGTTTGGGGTGGCAGAGGTGGCACTGAGACGCGGATCTTCACTGATCGGGTGAAGGTCTTCAGTTCTTCGGGGTCGAATAAATCAGCTACTCTTACCCCATTGAACACTGCGATCAGACAGCCCGAGTACCAGATCCCTTAACCTTTGCAGGAGAAAAACGTGTCAGACAACAACATCGAACTTACTTCCACCATTACCGAAGACAACAAACTGGAAGTCGCCCTGCGCGAGACCCAAATCCCGCAGCCGGGCGACAACCAGGTAGTCATCCGCGTCGAAGCCGCCCCGATCAACCCGTCTGACCTGGGAGTGATGTTCAGCGCGGCTGATATGACGACTGCCAGCCAATCCGGTAGTGCTGATCGCCCGGTCATCAGTGCCGATTTCCCGGCCAAGTTCATGGGTGCCGTGAAAAAGCGGGTTGGCAAGCCTATACCCGTGGGCAATGAAGGCGCAGGTACCGTCGTCGCTGCAGGCTCATCCGCCGCGGCGCAAAGCCTGATGGGCAAAACCGTTGCGTTCATTGGCGGCGGTAGCTACCGCAAATACCTCTGTGCCAATGTGCAAAGCTGTCTGGAACTGGAGCCGGGCACGACTGCAGTCGAAGGTGCTTCCAGCTTTGTTAATCCGCTGACTGCATTAGCCATGGTGGAAACCATGCGCGCTGAAGGTCACAAGGCTATCGTTCACGCTGCCGCCGCCTCTAACCTCGGGCAAATGCTTAACCGCATCTGCATCGCCGACGGTATCGACCTGGTCAATATCGTCCGCAAGCCGGAACAGGAAGCATTGCTGCGCGACATGGGTGCCAAGTACGTGGTCAACTCCAGTCGCGACAGCTTTATGGCAGACCTCACCCAAGCCCTGATCGACACCGGCGCTACCATCGCTTTCGACCCAATCGGTGGCGGTCACCTGGCTAGCGATATTCTTACCTGCATGGAAGCCGCTGTCTCTCGCAACATGACTGAATACAGCGTGTATGGATCTGACATCTACAAACAGGTTTATATCTATGGCGGCCTTGATCGCGGCCCCATCACACTGAACCGCAGCTTTGGTTTTGCCTGGGGTGTAAACGGCTTTTTGTTGTTCAATGTATTAGGAAAGCTCGGCAATGAAATCACCGCCGCCATGCGCAAACGCATTGCCGCCGAGATCAAAACTACCTTCGCCAGTCACTACACCCACGAAGTATCCCTGGCCGGCGCGTTACAGCGGGATGCTATCTCGGTTTACGGTAAGCAAGCTACCGGAGAGAAGTTCCTGATTAAACCACAGAGCTAGCCTTTAGCATCTGGCCGCAAGGCCTGCCTGGGGCGCAACGTCAGGAGCGTCCCTTGACTGCGCTTGTTAAAACCATCCCTCGACTCGGCCGGTGGTAGGCAACGGGATGACCCTAACCTTGATTCCGGACCCCTCCGAGGCTTAACTGAAAGTGTCCCGGCTTTTTTCTGCGCGGTGGAGAACCTGGTTTCCGGACTGTCGAACGCGGGCTACAGGGGCTTTGAAAAGGAGTGTAGCAGTAGGTGTTACTTGAATCCGGGAAAGGAGGAAAGTTATGGACATGCCTACGTTCGATGAACTCAAGGACCTGGCTCGGCGTGACCCGGAAGGCTTTGAGAGATTACGCGCGGAATTGATTGAAGACTGCATTCGCCGCTGTTCGGAGTGCAACCAACGTCGGCTGCGGGGTCTTCAGTTTGTGATCGAGGCCCGGCGCCGAGTAGCCAGGAGTCCGATGAAGGCATTATTGGATATTCAGGGAATGATGTACGACTCGCTTATCGGTCTACAACAAGCCCTGCTGGCCCAGAAGCCCAGCTGTGCTTCACCGTTGCCCAAAAACGCGAAAGTGCTGCACTTTCGACCGCCTGCATCATCTGTGGATAAATGAGATCTGATCAATCACTCCTCTAAAGGAAGCGCGACAAGGCGTATAATATTTTGGATTTAATTTGGGTATTTTCGGGTGAGAAACTTGACCAGATTGGGGCGACGTAGTCTATTGATATTAAAGGATAAAAATGGAGGCGCGGGTCGGAATCGAACCGGCGTACACGGAGTTGCAGTCCGCTGCATAACCACTCTGCCACCGCGCCGGTAAAAGTTCGAAGGGGATTCGACACTTTTATGCTCTCAGGTGGGCATTGAGAGACTGTGTTGATTGGAGCGGGAAACGAGATTCGAACTCGCGACCCCAACCTTGGCAAGGTTGTGCTCTACCAACTGAGCTATTCCCGCTTGGTCAACGAGGGCGTATTCTACGGATTCGGTCGTTTGCGTCAACCTCTTTTTTCAACTTTCTGTTTTGCTTCAGGTTCTTGATTATTTTTCACACAAGGAAGAGGCAGCCCGATGGTAGAATTTCAGCTAGTATCAGGAGCACACAAAGAAATTTCCTGAACACAGGCACAGGAACCCCGGATGCCCTCACCCGGCAAATTAGACTATCAGGCAGATCGCATTGTCATCACCGGTGACTGGACGCTGCCCAACTATGCCAGACTGAGGCAGGAGGTAACTTCCGCCCTCGCCTCACATAAGACGGCGGCACACTCCCCCGACCTGACTTCGATTGACGCCCTTGATACGGCTGGAGCGTCGTTGCTGGCCGATCTTCTTGGCGCCCGGAAACTGCTAGAGCTGACAGACAAAAATTCAGGCCTTCCCCCAGAGCGGCGGGACCTTTTACGCCTGGTGGGTGAGGCGCTTGCCGCGCCGGATGAGGAATTGCCTCATCAGGGATCAGCCATTATCGCTTTCATTGCCCGGGTGGGTCGGCAGGTAGAGGATTACTGGAACCAGCAACGGCTGTTGATGGGGTTTACGGGGCAGATACTGGCAACAATGGCTACGATTCTGCCCACGCCCTGGCGGTGGCGAATGACGTCACTGGTTTTTCATGTCCAGCAGACCGGGCTCAATGCCCTGCCCATCGTTGCCCTTCTTACTTTTCTGGTGGGGGCAGTGGTCGCGTTTCTGGGTGCCACGGTGCTTGATCAGTTCGGCGCCACCATCTATACGGTCAATCTGGTTGCGTTCTCCTTCCTGCGGGAGTTTGGCGTGCTGTTGGCGGCGATTCTCCTGGCGGGCCGCACCGCAAGTGCCTTTACGGCGCAGCTCGGCTCCATGAAGGCGAATGAAGAGATAGACGCGCTGCGAACCTTCGGACTCAATCCGATCGAGCTTCTGGTTATTCCCCGGGTTCTGGCGATGGTCATTTCCCTGCCGATACTCACCTTTGTGGGCATGCTCAGCGGGATTATCGGCGGGTCACTGGTCTGCGTCATGGTACTGGACATTTCAGTCCCCCAGATCCTCAACATCCTGGAAACCAAGGTCAGAGCCATTCACTTTTTTGTCGGCCTTGGTAAGGCCCCGGTTTTTGCCTTTGTCATTGCCGTCATTGGCTGCCTCGAAGGTTTCAAGGCCAGTGGCAGTGCGGAATCCGTCGGTGAGCACACCACCTCTGCCGTGGTACAGTCGATCTTTATGGTCATCCTGCTGGACTCCATCGCGGCAATTTTCTTCATGGAGATGGGTTGGTGAGCAATAAAACCTCGCATCGGGATGTGGTGATCAGCGTCCGGGACCTTTGCAACCGGTTTGGCAACAACGAGGTCCACAAGAATCTCAACCTCGACCTCAGCCGCCGGGAAATACTGGGCGTTGTTGGCGGCTCGGGGACCGGTAAGTCAGTGCTGTTACGCAGTATCGTGGGGCTCCACCAGCCAGATTCGGGTGAAATCGAGGTCTTCGGTCAGGAATTGCAGACACTGTCTCCGGATCAACGTTCACGGGTGGAGCGGCGTTTTGGCGTGCTCTTCCAGAGCGGCGCTCTCTTTACGTCCCTCACCCTGGAAGAAAACGTAGCCCTGCCGCTGATCGAGCACGCCAGGCTCGCCAGAGAAGATGCCGAACATCTGGCCAGGGTGAAACTGGCACTGGTAGGCCTGCCCGCGAAGGCATGCACCATGGTTCCGGCACAGCTCTCCGGTGGCATGGTAAAGCGGGCCTCACTCGCTCGCGCAATAGCGCTGGACCCCGAAGTTCTTTTTCTCGACGAACCTACAGCAGGGCTTGACCCTATCGGGGCAGCAGCGTTCGACCGCCTCATCGTTACCCTCAGGGATGCCCTCGGCTTCAGTGTGTTTCTGGTCACTCATGACCTGGATACGCTATACAGTACCTGTGACCGGGTGGCGGTTCTGTCAGATAAACGGGTGCTGGTGGAAGGTCCACTGGAAGAAATCGAGAACACCGACGACCCCTGGATCCGCGATTATTTTCACGGGCCACGGGGCCGGGCTGCCCAAACATCGCGATCAGCAGTCGGCAGAGAACTTGGATGAATCAGGAGGATCGCTGAGATGGAACCCAGAGCACATCATGTCCTGATCGGGCTGTTCACACTGGTTTTTCTGGCCAGCGCGCTTCTTTTTGCGCTGTGGCTGGGCAAAGCCAGTACCGACCGGGAGTATGCCTGGTACCAGGTTATTTTTAATCGCGGGGTGAGCGGCCTGTCCGAAGGCAGCCCGGTCAAATACAGCGGGATAGAAGTAGGCGATGTCTACGAACTCAGCCTCGACCCCGACGACCCACGCAATGTGAGGGCGATTATCCGGGTATACGGTGACGTGCCAATCAAGGAAGACACCCGGGCCGGGCTCGCCCTGACCAATATCACCGGAAGCATGAGCATTGAGCTCAACGGCGGCACACCGGATAGCCCGATTCTCGAGGGTGATCGCAAGTCTCCGCCCGCCATTCACGCCGAACCGTCAGCCTTGAGCACCCTCATGCAGACCAGCGAGGAACTCTTTGCCAAGCTTGACCAGGTTCTGACAAATGCCAATGCCATGGTCTCGCCCGACAATGCCCGCAACCTCACCCGAAGCCTGGATAATATAGAAACCCTGTCTTCGGGCCTCCTCGCACAGCGCGACGAGCTCAGCAGACTCGTTACCAGCTTCGATCAGCTCAGTGGCCAGACCGAAGCCACACTGGAAACCTTCCGCCGCTTTGGGGCCACCGCAAATTCCATGCTGGATAACGAGGGCCGGCAGTTGTTCACCACTGCGCAAAGTGCCATGAACTCTCTGGAGGCGTCCACGAGGCGACTGGAAGAACTGACGGCCAGAAACGAGGGCGCTCTGGACCAGGGCATGCAGGGAGCCGCCGAACTGGCCCCTGCCATGAGAGAATTGCGCAACACCCTGCGAAACCTCAACAGTGTGATCTACCGACTCGAAGATGACCCAGCCGGCCTGCTGCTGGGCCGCGAGCCAATCCGGGAGTTTAATCCGTGACAGCTTCATTGATGCGTTTACTGGTGGCGACGGCTGCGGTCCTGTCGCTCGCCTCCTGCACCGTGTTTCCAGAGCAACCGGCACATCAGATTTTTCAACTGCCCGACTCTACCGTGCCCGAAAATACCGCTGGGGTGGTCGATACAACCTTGCGGATATCTGCACCACTGGCAGTAACGCCCATCGACAGCAACCGCATTCTGGTAAAACCGGATGCCCATGAAGTTCGTGCCTACCAGGGCGCCCGCTGGAGCAACCGCGCTCCGGTGATGCTGGGTAGTTACCTGCTGGAATCCTTTCGCAGGGACGGACGCGTTGCAACGGTAGTGAGTGACACAAGCCCTGCGCGAAGCAACCTGACACTGACTGGCGACCTCACCCGCTTCCAGGCTGAATACCACAACGGCACCCCCGTTATCCAAGTGCAGCTGAACCTGCAGCTCATCGACGAACGCACAAGGGAAACCGTTTCAAACAAAAGCTTCGAGGTCAGCCATGCGGCCACCGGACCGAACGTCAACACCGTGGTAGACGCTTTTGGAAAAGCCAGCGATGAGCTGGCCAGGCAAGTCATTGATTGGGCGGTAGAGCAGCTCTGAGCCTTCTCAGCCTACGTTTTTCTCCGGAAACAGGTCTGGCCAGGCAGCCTTGAGATAGAGAATCATTGACCAGAACGTCAGCACGGCCGCGACGTACAGCAGTACCATTCCGACCTGGTTCCAGAACACGCCTGAGGGAAACGCCAGCAGCATGACAATGGCCACCATCTGGGCCGTTGTTTTGACTTTGCCGATGAACGATACCGCCACACTGCCCCGGCTTCCGATTTCCGCCATCCACTCCCGCAACGCTGAGATCACGATCTCGCGACCAATAATCACGGTCGCGGGGATGGTGAGAATGAAACTGGCATGGGACTCAATCAGCACCGTTAGCGCAACTGCTACCATCAGCTTGTCTGCGACCGGGTCAAGAAAGGCTCCGAATGGGGTGCTCTGATCCAGCTTTCTCGCCAGATATCCGTCCAGCCAGTCAGTAGCCGCGGCCAGGCCGAAAATACCGGCGCTGACGAAGTAGCTCCAGTGGGCCGGCAGATAATAGATGACCACGAAAACCGGAATCATCAGGATGCGGGAGAGAGTGAGGATGTTGGGTAGATTCATGCTGTCCCTATTCGTCATGCAGTACTGCGTAGATAGTTTCGGCCAGGTTCCTGCTTATTCCCTGAACCTTGGACATTTCGTCAACACTGGCCTTGCGAAGCTCCTGAATGCCCCCAAAGTAACGGATCAGGTCGCGGCGACGCTTGGGCCCGACGCCCTCGATACCTTCAAGCGTAGACTGCCGACGCTTCTTGTCACGCCGCGCCCGATGCCCGGTAATTGCGAAGCGGTGTGACTCATCCCGGATGTGCTGGATGAGGTGCAGCGCGGGAGAATCTGCCGGCACCCTGTAAAGGTCTCCCGTCATGGCGTCGATCAACTGTTCCATGCCCGCACGCCGGGTCACACCCTTTGCCACGCCGATCAGTGGAATATCCGTAACACCAAGCTCATCAAACACTTCCCGGGCAATGTTCAACTGCCCCTTACCCCCGTCAATGAAAACCAGGTCGGGGCGTTTACCTTCACCGGCCACCATGCGCTTGTACCGGCGTGTCAGCACCTGGCGCATCGCGCCATAGTCATCCCCGGCGGTAACGCCCTCAATGTTGTAGAGGCGGTAGTCGCTTTTCAGCGGCCCATTCTCGTCGAAAACCACGCAGGATGCGACTGTGTTTTCACCATGGCTATGGCTGATATCAAAGCACTCCATGCGTGCAGGCGTTTCCGCGAGCTCAAGCAGGTCCCGCAGGGCAAGCAACCGGCGATACACGGTCTCTTTGCTGGCCAGATGGGATAGCAGCGTCTGGCGGGCATTGGTCATGGCCAGTTCGAGCCAGCGCCGGCGTTCGCCCCGGACATTCTTGCGAACGCGGGTGTCACGGCCCGCGGATTCCGTGAGGGCCTGTGACAACAGCTCCTGCCCTTCCACGTCCACTGGCACCAGGATATCGGGTGGAATTTCCCGTCGGGTGCTGCCACCGAAGTAATACTGCCCCAGAAAAGCGCTTAACAGTTCGCCTTCCGACTGCTCGATGCTGTATCGCGGGAAATAATCCTTGGTGCCCAACACACGACCGCCGCGCACGATAATCACCACAACACACACCACACCGGCGTCCTGGGCGATGGCAACCACATCGGCGTCACCGCCCTCACCGTCGACACTCTGTTGTTCCTGAACGTGGCGCAGGTGATTGATCTGGTCCCGGTAGGCAGCGGCTTTCTCGAATTCCAGGTTTTTCGAGGCCGTCTCCATTGCCGTCATCAGATCCTGGAGGATAGCGGGGTTCTTCCCTTCCAGGAACATGGTGGCATGACGTACATCTTCCCGGTAGTCCTCCGGCGAAATGTATTCTACGCATGGTGCGGTACACCGATTGATCTGGTATTGCAGACAGGGGCGGGTTCTGTTTCTGAAATAGCTTTCACTACAGGATCTTATGCGAAATATCTTCTGTAGAATGTTAAGACTTTCCTTGACGGCCCCGGAGCTCGGGAATGGCCCGTACCAGGTGCCACCACCCTTTTTTGTGCGCCCACGACGGAATGTCAGTGACGGGTAATCGTCGTGTGACGACAGGTAGATGTAGGGATAGGACTTATCATCCCGCAGCAAGATGTTGTACGGCGGCCGCAGGGACTTGATGAGGTTCTGTTCAAGCAGCAGCGCTTCGGTTTCGCTGCCGGTGATGGTGACCTCGATAGAATTGATCCGGGACACCAGTGCCTCGGTTTTCGGGGCGAGGCCTGACTTGCGAAAGTAACTGGTAACGCGTTTTTTGAGGTTTCGGGCTTTGCCCACATACAGAACATTGCCACTGGCGTCGTACATGCGGTATACGCCGGGCCTTTCCGTCAGTTGTTTCAGGAAGCTTCTGGTGTCGAACTCCCTGTCGTACTCTGCCGCGGCAGTATCCGCTGGAGAGTCAGACCTTGTCGGCATCGAGCAACCCGAGCCTGACCGCCATCAGCGCCAACTCAACGTCACTGGAGATTTCCAGTTTCTCGAAAATCCGATAGCGGTAACTGTTTACGGTTTTGGGGCTGAGGCAAAGCTTGTCGGAAATGTCCTGCACCTTCTGGCAGTCGACCACCATCAGCGCGATCTGCATTTCCCGCTCGGACAGCCGGTCAAACAGCGTTAACTCGCCGTCCTCGTCCCGTGCATCACCGCCCCCGAGCTGTTTGAGCGCCATTTTCTGGGCGATTTCGGGGCTGATGTAACGCTGCCCGGAATGGGCCATGCGGATGGCTCGCACCATTTCCCTGATGTCGGCCCCTTTGGTGATGTACGCAGAGGCGCCCGCCTGCATGACCCGAGTGGGATAAGGATCGTCTGCACAGGCGGTTACAACAATCACACGAACCGCATCATCAATACGCAGGATGCGGCGTGTCGCTTCGAGGCCGCCAATACCCGGCATGCGGATGTCCATCAGCACGATGTCGGGGCTGTCTTTACGCACAAAATCAATGGCTTCCTCGCCTGAGGAAGACTCGCCGATGACGTCAATATCGGGGCTGTCCGCCAGCATCCGGGTAATACCGGACCTGACCAGTTCATGGTCGTCTACAACCAACACCCTGATCAAAACTCACCTCGCACGCGGCTTCTATTGGAATTCACGAATTGTACCGGTTAAGGGTGCCCGGCGGTAGGTGCATCCATCAATACCGGCACCCTGTCACACCCTTTATTCCGGAATACCCAGGCTCGCAGCGTTCTCAACCGGGTCAAACCAGACCACCAGATCACCGCGCCGGACCGCAGATTTCACACGTTCCCGCTCCGCCATTGGATTCTCAGTATCATTGAGCCCGTGGTACCGGGTGCAGTACTCATCCACAAGCCCGTCAAGCTGGTCCTCCGAAAGCAGTCCCGCGTCTACCACGAACATCTCTTCCCGGGGATCCGGCTGGGGCTGCTGGCCCGTTTCGTCGGTCATTGTCCGCTCCGCCTCAAACCCACAATGGTAATGGGTTTGCCAGGGATGTAGAAGGCCCGGCTTCTCAATATCCATGGGATTCTCTATCATGCCCTGCTTCCATATAGTCGGGGCAATTATGAACCAGTCCGTCTTTCGTTTAACACTGCCTATTCTGTTCGGCTACCTGCCCCTGGGCATGGCCTTTGGCGTACTGTTTACCACGCAACTGGATTACCCCTGGTGGGCCGCACCTGCCATGGGCATCCTGATTTATGCGGGCGCCGGCCAGATACTCGCAGTCAGCCTGCTGGCAGCTCAGGCGGGACTTCTGGAAGTATTCATCGCCATGTTCGTGCTGAATGCCCGCCACCTCTTTTATGGGCTGTCACTACTGGGCCAGTTTCAGGGCGCCGGATGGCGCAAGGCATATCTGATTTTTGGCTTGACTGACGAAACCTATTCCCTGCTGACAAGCCGCGCCCGATCAGCAGACAGGCCCCATGAGCAGGCGGTGGATTTCCGAATTACGCTCTTCAACCAGTGCTATTGGGTAGTCGGCTGCGCCCTTGGCGCACTTCTGGGGGCCAATGTGGCTTTCAACAGCACTGGCATCGAATTCGCTCTGGTGGCCCTGTTCATCGTACTGACAATCGAGCAGTACAAATCTCTAGGCGATGCATTTCCGGTGGTTGTCGGGGCTGCTGCCGCTGCGCTGGCAATCTTTGTTTTACCGCCGACGCACCAACTGATCGGAGCGATTGTCGTGGTCAGCGTGGTGTTGCTGGTGCAATACCGTCGGCTCCAACACAGCCCGAATACGGAGGGTGCCGGCCATGGATGATCACTGGTATCTGGCGGGCTTTATCATGGTGGCCACAGTGGCCACCTTTGCCACCCGTGTCATTCCGTTCGTGTTTTTCCAGAAACACACGGAACACCCGCTGGTCCGGCATCTCGGACGTTACTTGCCTGCAGCGGTCATGGCACTGCTGGCGAGTGTCTTCCTGCAACGCTCGGCTACTTGGAACAATACGCTTCCGGGGGCTGATGCACTGCTACCGGCTATCCTGGTAGTAGCGATCCACCTGTGGAGGCGCAACGCGCTTCTGTCCATTGCCTCCGGCACGATAGCCTATATGGCTATACTGCAACTGAACCTGCTATAGGGGTAAATGATGGCTCACGACAAGCCCTTCTCCCAGGCCTGCGAAAACAACAAGCAACCCATACTTGAACGTATCAGGAGTATCTTTACCAGCCCGGGCACAATACTGGAAATAGGCACCGGTACGGGCCAGCACGCTGTGCATTTTGCATCAGCATTGCCCCATCTTGTCTGGCAACCCAGCGACCGCCCCGGTGCCAGCCACCACTGTCTTGGCTGGATCAAGGATGCCGCCCTGACGAACCTTCTCCCGCCCGTTACACTGGACGTTGCCTCTGAGCGCTGGCCATTAGACCACCTGGATGGTGCCTACTCAGCGAATACCGCGCATATCATGGCCTGGGAGGAAGTCGAAGCGATGTTCAGCGGCCTGGCGGAGCGAATGACCACAGGCATGCCCTTTTGTCTTTATGGCCCGTTCAGTTACGGTGGGCGGCACACCAGCGACAGCAATCGCCAGTTTGACCACCACCTCCGCAGCCAGGCACCACACATGGGCGTCCGCGATATGGATGACCTGCTAGACTTGGCAGAACGAGCGAGCTTCCGGCTGGAAAGCGATTATGAAATGCCCGCCAACAATCGATTGCTGGTGTGGCGTAAACCATAGACAGCCATCGAAGAAAGGGAGGATGCGTATGGGTCATCAGAGGCTGACAATGCTTATAAGCGGTAAAGTGCAGGGCGTTTACTATCGCGCCTCGGCTGCCAAAAAAGCCACTGAACTTGACATAACCGGCTACGCGCGAAACCTGCCTGACGGACGCGTAGAAATCATAGCCGAGGGCTCCCAGGCCGCGCTTGTCTCGTTCAGACAATGGTGCAATGACGGTCCACCGGCTGCAGACGTGGACACGATCCATGCCGAAGAGAGCTCGGCCACTGGTGAATTCACCAGCTTCGAGGCGCGGTAACCAGTTACAGGATGGCGCTCCTCGCGACGTTTTTACACACACTTGAAATCACCCTGCCGGTCTTCGCTATGGTGTTTATCGGCCTTGGCCTCAGGCGCCTGGGCTGGATAGACGCCACCTTTATCAACACCGCATCAGCGCTGGTATTCCGCGCCACCCTGCCCACTCTGGTATTTCTCAGCATTGTAAGGGCGGATCTTGATACAACACTCAACCCAGCTCTGCTGAGCTTTTTCGTTATCGCCACGGTGGCCAGCTTCCTTTTTTGCTGGCTCTGGTCCCTACGGGCCGTGCCGCTGGCAGACCGGGGTGTGTACGTTCAGGGCGCGTTCCGGGGCAACTGCGGCATCGTCGGCCTCGCCCTGGCCGCCAGCCTCTACGGCGACTACGGGCTATCCGCCGGCGGCCTCCTTCTCGGTGTAGTGATCATTTCCTACAACGCGCTTTCGGTGGTTGTGCTGACCACTTACCAACCGGGGCAAGCGGCCAGTTGGGGACGCATCCTTGGAGACATTACCCGCAACCCGCTGATACTCGCAGTGGTGATTGCCGTTCCTTTCGCCTGGTCCGGCCTGAGCTTACCCGACTGGGTGATGACCAGCGGTGACTATTTTGCCTCCCTCACCCTGCCCCTGGCATTGATGTGTATCGGCGGCACACTGTCACTGAGCGCCATGCGCAATGACCGCAAACTGGCAATCAGTGCCAGTGTCATGAAGATGATCACGCTCCCTGTCCTTTGCACACTGGCCGCCTGGCTGTCGGGATTCGAGGGGCGAGAGTTAGGGCTGATGTTCCTCTTCTTCGCCAGCCCGACAGCGGCAGCCAGTTTTGTGATGGTCAAGGCATTGGGAGGAAACGACCGCCTGGCCGCCAACATTGTGGCATTGACCACGCTGATGGCCAGTCTGACGGTGACTCTTGGGGTCTTTGTGCTTCGCACCGCGGGGATTGCATGGTAAGCGTCCGGTAATCCCATCTTGAGCCAGGCGCTGCCGCCGTCAGGATAGTGTCCACTTATTTTCTAGTGGACATATATGGACGCCTCCCCGTAGTCAAGGGGTAGCTGGTGATGAAGCGGTGGTTCGCGGACATATATCCGGCGTCTTGATGGCGGCTTCAGCCGCCGCGCCTCGATGAGTTCCGTGCCTTGCCGCCTATACACTTAAGCGGTTTGGGTCAACGCTTGTCCACTTTCAGGTTCTGGCAAGGACGGATAACCGGTTGCTTCATCGGGTACTGCAAACTCACAGGGTGAGCACTGCCTTTCAGGGTGTTGCAAACGCCTTTCTCATATCGAATGCCTCTCCTTTGGATACGACCGCCCAAGCCAGTCTGGCCAGTTTGTTTGCCAGTGCCACGACGGCCTTATTGAAGCCGCGCCGCTCCCGTAGCTGGTTGACCCAGCGTGCCAATGGGTGATCCCAGCCCCAACGGCTGCAACCGGTAGTGATCGCTCGGGCTCCGTGGATAAGCTGGGTGCGGAGGTAGCGGTCGCCATTCTTGGTGATTCCCAAGAGCTGCTGGTGCCCACCGCTACTACGCTGTCGCGGTACCAAGCCAATCCAGGCCGCGCACTGGCGCCCGGTGCGGAACTGGTGTCCATTGCCGATGCGCCCAATCAAGGCCGAGGCGACCAGCGGACCCACGCCTGGGATCGCCTGTAGCGCTAGCCAGGCCGGCTGTTGTCTTGCCAGGACATTGAGCTCACGGGTCACTTGACGAATGAGATGATCCCAATGCTTGAGTTCGTCATAGAGCCTGGCGAGGCACTGGCGCGCGACAGGTGATAATCCATTCTCGGCATCTTCCAGAACGCCGGGCAAGGCGGAACGCAGAGTGCTCAGACCAATAGGAAAAATGACACCATACTCACTGGCCAGCCCACGGATCTGGTTACCGATGGCGGTGCGTTGCTGGACATAGCGCTGGCGCTCCGCATGCAGCAGCATCAGATCCTGCTGTGCCAGGGGCTTCACAGGCACAAAATGGATCCCGGGACGGGTCGCCGCTTCACAGATCGCCAGCGCATCGCCGGCGTCGTTCTTGTTCACCCGGGCGAAGGGCTTCACGTGCTGCGGCGGGATCAGCCTGACCTGATGCCCCATGGCCTGGAACAGCCGCCCCCAGTAGTGAGCACCGCCACAGACTTCCATCGCGATGAGGGTCGGCGGCAATTGCCGCATCTCATCGAGCAGCCGAGGTCGCTTCACCGCCCGGTTGAACAGCACCTTGCCATGCGGGCTAAGCGCGCAGAGCTGAAAGACATTCTTTGCCAGATCGATCCCAAGAATCTTAATATCCATGGTGGACGCCTCCTTTATCCTTCGACTTGGACTTCATACACTCAAGTCTGGCGCAATTGACGCCGATTCGGGAGGGGAGGCGTCCATCTCATCACTTAACATGAACGACTTAAGCGTAACCAAGCCCTACCAACGCCGTCGCCGGTTTTCCCGTGAATTTAAAGCCCAGATTGTTGCCCAATGCTTGGAACCCGGTGCATCGGTTTCCCGGATCTCACTGGATAACGGTCTCAATGCCAACATGGTCCGGCGCTGGATGAGTGAGGCGCAGCGAGCGGATAGAACACCAGCAACACCGGGATTTGTTCCGGTTAATCTGCCTGCGGCAACCTCTACACCGAGCCACCAATCGGTCTCGGATAAGAGTAGCACCATCCGCATTGAGATCCCCCGCACCGGCGGTGCAGTTGTGGTGGAGTGGCCTGCGGAGCAGGCGCATCAATGTGCTGCCCTGTTGCGGGACCTGCTGGGATGATCCGCATTGACGAGATCTGGCTGGCTACCGAACCGCTGGACATGCGAGCCGGGCCCGACAAGGCCCTGGCACGGGTGGTTCAGGTCTTCGGTTCTGCCAAGCCCCATTGCGCCTACCTGTTTGCCAACAAAAGGGGCAACCGGATGAAGGTCTTGATCCACGATGGCCTGGGCATCTGGTTGTGTGCCCGCCGGCTGAACCGGGGCAAGTTCCACTGGGGCGAATCCTGGCGCGGTGACCAGTTGCGCCTGACCGAAGAGCAGTTGTCCGCCCTGGTTCAGGGCCTGCCCTGGCAGCGTCTTGGGGCCGACGGCGTCATCTCCATCCTGTAACCACAAGCTGAGTGATGTCGCCATAGCCAAAACTGCGAATCGCTTGCAGCACAAGGGCTTGGCATACTAAGGGGCATGACTCAGCGCCCCGATATCAACCACCTCTCTGCCGATCAGCTCCGTGCCCTGGCGACGGAACTGATGGACTCTCTGGACGCCAAGGATCAAGTCTTGGGCCGGAAGGAGCGGGAGTTGGTGCGCAGCAACGCCATCATTGAGAAGCTGACCCACGAAGTAGCCATCCTCAAGCGTCACAAGTACGCCCGTCGCAGTGAGCAACTCGACGCTGTTCAAGGGAAACTGCTGGACGAACTGATCGACAGCGATCTGGCGGCGATCGAAGCCGAGCTGGACCAGGCAATGACCGAGGAGCAGAAAGCGGCTCGCCCCAAGCAAACGCCCAAGCGTACACCGCTGCCACCGGAACTGCCCCGCACCCTGATCCACCACGAACCGGACAATACCGAGTGCCAGTGCGGCTGCCAGCTTAAGCGTATTGGCGAAGACGTCAGTGAGAAGCTGGATTACGTCCCGGGCGAGTTCACCGTGGAGCGCCACATCCGGGGCAAGTGGGCCTGCGACAAGTGCGAGACTCTGATCCAGGCACCGGTACCACCGCAGGTGATCGACAAGGGTATCCCCACCGCCGGCCTGCTGGCTCAAGTGCTGGTGGCCAAATACGCGGACCATCTGCCACTGTACCGCCAGGAACGCATCTTCGGTCGCGCCGGCCTCGAAATCCCACGTTCCACTCTGGCTGAATGGGTAGGTGCCTGTGGTGTGCAGTTGCAACCTCTGGCGGATGCGCTGAGAAGCGCCTTGCTGAAACACGGCGTTCTTCACGCCGATGAAACCCCCGTCAGCATGCTGGCCCCGGGCAAGAAGAAAACCCACAAGGCTTACGTCTGGGCCTACTGCACCACACCGTTCTCGGATCTGAAAGCCACCGTTTACGACTTCGCGCCGAGCCGAGCGGGTGAACACGCCCGCATCTTCCTGGGTGACTGGCAGGGCAAGCTGGTGTGTGACGACTACGCCGGTTACAAGGCTGGGTTCGGTAACGGCATCACCGAGATCGGTTGCATGGCCCATTATCCCGAGTCGGTTTTTATCCGGAGTAAAACTCCAGATCGTAGTGCCTGTAGGCGATGCTCAACATTAATTGTCGGGATAAAATACCAATTAGAATTCCGCAATCCAGGCGTCAGATGCAGCTCCGATTTGAGACGCCCCTCTCGGGCGAAGCCTATGTGGTGGCTCAAGGGTGGCGAATGGCGAGATTACCAACCTGCCCATTGCACCCGCAGGGCGGTTGTTCGTTCTCGCGACACGGTACCTATTCCCGTGTAACGCCCGCTGGTACGCGGATACCTCGCTGGTATTGCCCGGAGGGTCATTGCACTTTCAGCTTGTTACCAGACTTTCTGGCCTCTCATCTGTCGGGAACACTTGCATCCTTGGAGCAAGTCGTCCTGCACGTCGAACACGTCGGCAGTGTGGAAGCTGCTGCAAATGCGTTAAGACCTGACAATATTTCCTTACCCAGCGCAGTGCGATGGACCCGCTGCCGGATCAGACTCGTACGAGAGTCATTGGCTGGGGTATTGGATACGGCACCGGCGATGTTTCCCGACTGCCATCCCAGCATCACGTCCTTCCAGAACCGGCTGCGTCGACCCAGAGTTTTGGCGTGCCTGCGTTCCCGGCTCGCATCTTATCTGCCAAGACTGCCTGCACCCTTGGGATATGACCGGCGCGGCTCCCATTTACAATACATCCAACACAACTCTGGGGCAGACCCACCCACGTATCAGCATTAACGTTGTCACTATGGCATTGACGCCATAAGCGGAGATGAACAGTGCACAGCGAGAAGACGCCATCCGATTTTGAGACGCGATTAGCCAAGGTACAGACTGTATGGCGGGATAACCGCTGTCTCAAGCCATCTTCGCTTGGCCAGTATCTCAACTGGATCCGCCGTTTCCATCACTACTGCATGGCTGAAGCCCTTGATGCCGATGAACAACTGACGCGGGCTCGTGTAAATATCTTTGCTCAGTGGTACGCACGACAACGACGGATTGATGCTGAGCATGCTTGCCAGCGGGCGCAGTCTGCACTGCGGGCCTGGGCACTTGGTCTAAGCACCCTGGGCGTCAAGGTCCCTCCGTGGCAAGCCGGGATGGATCATGTTTTTCAACCCGAACCCCGACTACACGATTTCGCCGAACATCTACGGCAGCACCGCGGCAACCCGGAAGGTACCATCAAGAAGAAGCTGACCCATATTCACAGCTTCTTGGGGTTTATCGGTGCCCAGCATCGTTTAATGCGACCCCTGTTGCTAACAGATATCGATGACTTTCTGATGGAGTGCAGCAAACGCTATGCCCGCACAACCACCGCGGACATCAGTTGTAGCCTGCGCAGCTATTTGCGTTTTCTGTTGGCCACCGGAGAGCTGTCCAGCGATCTTGCACCATCCGTTGTGACGCCGGTCATACGCCGCTATGAACAACCACTCCGGGCACTGCCGTGGGATGATGTCCGCCGCATCTTGGCGGCCATTGATCGCAATACGCCCGTCGGGTTGCGTGACTATACGGTGCTCTTGCTGATGAGCAGTTACGGTTTGGGGGCCGGCGAGGTGATCCGCCTTACGCTCGACGATATCGATTGGCAAGCTGCCACCTTGAGTGTCATGCGGCCAAAGACCGGTGTCGCGTTCGTGCTGCCACTGTTGCCGGCGCTTGCCGAGGCGTTGGTCAACTACCTCAAGCATGGGCGTCCCCGTCGGGCACCGACGCGACATGTATTCCTGTCAATGAGAGCGCCGCATCATCCCTTGAGTGCGTCTTCGGCGATACGGCATATGCTCGTCGGTCATGCGAGGACGGCTGGCGTTACGGCCGCGTACCTGGGCAGCCATGTGCTGCGCCATACACATGCATGCCGGCAGATGGAGCAGGAGACCTCGCCCAAGGTACTGAGCGATATTCTCGGCCACCGTTCGCCGGAGTCGCTTTCCGCCTATGTGCGCATTGCCACCGAGCAATTGCGCCAACTGCCTCTTCCGGTGCCCCGGTGACGCTCATCAGCGCGGCGGAACTCGCCGAAGACATAGCCCATTTTGTCGCCTTCAAGCGTGCGATAGGGCACTCGTACCGGCGCAGTGAGCTGACGTTGAAGAGCTTTCAACGTGCTGTCGAACAACGGGCCGGTTTGTATAGCAAGGTGCCGCTTGAAGCCGTGCTGCATGAATGGTTGTTGCGTAATCCACACCGGCAACCTGTCAGCGTAGGGCTGGAGTTTGGCGTCATCCGCCAACTGTGCCTATATCGTCGCCGTCGGGACCCGGCCAGCTTTGTACCCGAGCAGGCCTGGGCGCCTATTAAGGAATCGATCTTTCTACCGTATATCTTTACCTATGACGAAGTCGTCCATCTCATTGCCGCAGCGAGCGTTCATGATGCCCGTAACCTTGCTGCGGGCATGCTGCGCATGCTGTTGCTGATACTCTATTGCACTGGCCTGCGACTCGGGGAGGCGACCCGGTTGCAGCTGGCCGATGTGGATCTGGAACAGCAGTGCTTTCTTGTCCGGCAGAGCAAGGGAAAGACCCGGATTGTACCGTTTCTGGACGATCTGGCCCGCGAGCTAGGTGACTGCCTGCTGCTACGCCAACGCATCCTGGAGACAACGGCAACGGATGACCCGGGCGCACTGCTGCTGCGCAATACCGGTCAAGCACTGCTGGTGAAGGCCGCTTCAGAAGCTATTCGTCGGCTTCTGCGTCGGGAAGGGCTCAAGCCCGCTAATGGCCGAACAGGGCCACGCCCCTACGAGTTCCGGCATGCCTTCGCCGTGCACCGGCTGACTGTCTGGTATCACGAGGGCGTCGACATCCATGCCCGCCTGCCCTGGCTTTCAGCCTATATGGGCCATGTTGACGTGCTCGGTACTCAAGTCTATCTGAGGGCGACACCGGAATTGATGGATCTTGCCAGCCAGCGCTTCGCTCGACACTGGTACCACAGTGGTAAAACGCCATGAGCCGAGAGCCCAAAGATCCGCTGCTGGCATACGTTGAGAGCTTCTTCCACGACTATTTGCAGCGGCTGCAAGGCGCCAGCGCACATACCGTGCGCGCCTATCGCGATACCCTGCGGCTTCTTTTCATTTATCTTGCGAATACCAAGGGGTGCGCCGTTGCCGACTTGCAAATAAGCGACCTGCGGGTCGATGCGATTGCAGCCTTTTTAACCCAGTTGGAATCGGTGCGCGCCAACACAGTCGTCACACGCAACTGCCGACGCGCCGCGATACGCAGTTTCTGCAAGCATCTGATCCGCGTTGACCTTCCGCATGCCGAGCAGTATCAACGGATCCTGGCCTTGCCCGCGAAGAAGTCCCGACAGCCTCTGGCAACCTATCTGGAAGCCGAGGAAGTGCATGCCATCATCGACCAGCCTGACCGCCACACAGCGCTCGGCCAGCGGGATCATGGGCTACTGCTGTTTCTCTACAATACTGGGGCTCGCATCAGTGAAGCCCTTGCCGTTCGTTGTGCAGACCTGCATCTGACACCGCCACGACAGGTGCGTCTCCATGGCAAGGGCAGAAAGGATCGGCTTTGCCCCTTGTGGCCCGAGACCACTCAGGCACTGCAATGCTTGCCTGCCGTACGCAACAACACACCAGGTAACTTTATCTTTGTGAATCGGCAGGGCGAACCGCTGACGCGTGACGGTGTGGCCTATTTGCTTCGCAAGTATGTGACTGCCGCGATTCCGGCGGCCCCGACCTTACAGCGCCGAAAAATCACCCCGCATGTACTTCGACACAGTTGCGCGGTCGCGCTGCTACAGTCGGGCGTAGACATTACCGTCATCCGTGACTATCTCGGTCATGCCAGTGTCGCGACCACCAGTCGCTATCTCACAACCAATTTACAGATGAAGCGAGCAGCACTTGAAGCCTTTTGGGAACGCGCAGGTATCACACCGGTGAATGCAACACCGTGGCAGCCCAGCCCCGACCTGCTCACCTTTCTGGCCTCGCTATAACGGACAGTAATTTTATCCCGTGAAGATACAACCTCAATGCCACGTGAGCACTGGACTCCTCAGAGTCCACTCCGGATAAAAACTGACTCGGGATAATGGGCCTTATGCGGAGCTCCACATAAGGCCCACGCCCGGCGCAAGTTCTATGACCTGCACGAAGCCAACCAGAGTGAACTGGCGGCCAAGGCGCTGGAGTACATCGGCGGACTCTACGAGATCGAGCGGGACACCAAAGACCTGCCACCGGATAAGCGGCAGGAAATCCGGGAGGCGAAAGCCAGACCCATTGCTGATGTGCTGCATCAGTGGATGCTGGCCCACCGACAGAAAGTGCCGGATGGCTCCGGCACGGCCAAAGCATTGGATTACAGCCTCAAACGCTGGGAAGCACTGACGCGCTACCTGGACGATGGTGCTGTGCCCATCGATAACAACTGGGTGGAAAACCAGATCCGACCGTGGGCACTGGGTCGCTCCAACTGGCTGTTTGCAGGGTCACTGCGCAGTGGTCAGCGTGCTGCGGCAGTGATGACACTGATCCAGTCGGCGAAGCTGAACGGGCATGATCCCTATGCTTACCTGAAGGATGTGCTGACCCGCCTGCCGACGCAGAAAAACAACGCCATCGACGAGCTATTGCCTCACAATTGGAAGCCGGCTATTACTGACAAGGTGTGATGGCCGGACGCTTACATTGCATGAAGCCAATAAAAAACCCCAGCATTTCTGCTGGGGTTTTGTATTGGCGGAGAGGGAGGGATTCGAACCCTCGAAACGCTATTAACGTTTACACACTTTCCAGGCGTGCGCCTTCAGCCACTCGGCCACCTCTCCAATACTCTTTAAATAAATCGTTCCAAATCAGCAACGTCGTCGCTCATTTGAGGGCGCAAACTCTAATGGTTTTATGCCGGTTTGGCAACTCCAATTTTAAAATCGTTTTGCCAGCCGTACGGTCAATGCGGGTGCTGGCTGGTGATTAAACAGGTGCAGCATGAGGTTCAACCATCAATACGATTGATATTCAACGATAAGTAAAGATCACTTCAACCCCTGACACGACGGGTCTAGGCTATTGTGTTGCTTCGAACAATAATTTCCAGAGGATACCCTTTTCCATGCCATTCAAACGCCTGCTGATTGCCAATCGTGGTGAGATCGCCATCCGTGTTGCACAAGCTGCAGCTGAACTGGATATACCCACGGTGGCCGTGTATGCCACGGATGATGCCCAGTCGCTGCACATACGAAAGGCAGATGTTTCGGTTGCCCTGGACCAGGCCGGACCGGCGGCCTACCTGAACGGGGAGCAGTTGCTCAGCGTAGTCAGAGAGTATCACTGTGATGCCATCCACCCCGGCTACGGGTTTCTCAGTGAGAGTGCGGAGTTTGCGAGACTGTGCGAACAGGCCGGCATCTTCTTTATCGGGCCTTCTCCGGCGGTGCTTGATGTCTTTGGCGACAAGGCAAGTGCCCGACAGCTGGCAAAGAAACACGGGGTACCACTGATCCATGGCACCAATGAGCCCACCAGCCTTGAGGCGGCCAGGTCCTTCCTGGAATCCCTTGGCGAAGGCGGGGCCGTTATGCTCAAGGCTATCGCCGGAGGCGGTGGCCGTGGCATGAGGCCGGTCTATTCCAACGAAGAACTGGAGCCTGCGTTCCATCGCTGCAGGTCAGAGGCGTCTGCGGCGTTTGGGAACGGCGATCTGTACGTCGAGCAACTGATCCCCGAGGCTCGACACATTGAAGTTCAGATTATCGGTGATGGCACGGATGTCACGCATTTGTGGGAGCGGGACTGCACCCTGCAACGGCGTCATCAGAAAGTCATGGAAATGGCGCCGGCTCCGGGCCTTGCAGCGGGCGTGCGAGAACAGCTGTTGGCCGACGCGGAAATGCTTGGCCGCGCAGTAGGCTACCGCGGGCTGTGCACCGTCGAGTTCCTGGTGGATACACGAACCGGCCAGTATGTATTCCTGGAAGCCAACCCCCGGGTGCAGGTGGAGCACACGGTTACCGAAGCCATCACCGGCCTGGATCTGGTGCAACTCCAGATCCGCATTGCCGCCGGCCTGACGCTGGCTGATGCCGGAATAACCAGCGCCCCTGAGCCCAGGGGCCAGGCGGTACAATTGCGGATCAATCTGGAAACCATGGCGGCGGATGGCAGCGCCAGGCCGACAGGCGGGCAGATTACTGCCTATGAGCCACCGAGCGGCCCGGGTATCCGGGTCGACGGGTACGGCTACAGCGGTTATGTCACCAGCCCGGCCTACGACTCCCTGCTGGTGAAACTGATTGTGCATTCCGAAGGTGATTATCCCGCCCTGCTCCGTCGCGCCTATCGTGCCCTGTGTGAATTCCGGCTCGACGGTGTGCCTACCAATATTCCGTTCCTGCAGAACCTGCTTCAACACAGTCAGGTTCGTGACAATATCATCTCTACCCGGTTTATCGACGCTCACGGCAAGGAACTCGCACCAGCCGATGAGAACCCGCACCCCAGTCACTACTTCAGTGGAACCGGTCCTGCCGAGTCCAACGATTCAACTGTCGCTACCGGGCCGGAAGGGTCAGACCCGGTCACGTCGCCAGTACAGGGCATCGTCGTCAGTATCGACGTGGAACCTGGCCAGGTGGTTGTTGAAGGACAACAGGTGGCCATACTTGAAGCCATGAAAATGGAATTTGTGATCAACGCCGGGCAAAGCGGTCGTGTCGTCGCATTGACTATCAGCGCCGGAGACGCTGTCTACGAAGACCATCCGCTGATGTTTATCGAGCCCGAAGAGATCACCGGGGTAGAAGTTGCCACGGAAGAATCCCTGGACCTGGAGCACATCCGCACAGATCTGCAACAGGTCATCTCGCTTCATCAGCAAATCGGTGACGAAAAACGGCCGGACGCAGTCGCAAAACGCCGTAAGGCCGGCCAAAGAACGGCCCGGGAGAATCTGGCGGACCTGCTCGATAGCGGGAGTTTCATGGAATACGGCGCGCTGGCACTTGCCGCTCAACGAACCCGCCGAAGCCCTGAGGAACTACAGACCCTCAGCCCCGCAGACGGCCTCGTCGCCGGGATCGGTACCGTTAACGGCCACCAGTTTGGCCCGGAAACGTCACGGTGCATGGCCATGAGCTACGACTACACCGTATTTGCCGGAACCCAGGGCGTCATGAACCACAAGAAAACCGACCGCATGTTGGCGCTGGCTGAAAAACAACGGCTGCCACTGGTGTTTTTCACCGAAGGGGGCGGAGGCCGGCCCGGCGATGTGGACTGGGTTGGCGTCGCCGGGCTGGATTGCACTACCTTTATGCGCATGGCCAGGCTCAATGGCAGTGTACCGCTAATCGGCATTGCCTCCGGCCGGTGTTTTGCCGGTAATGCTGCCCTGCTGGGCTGTTGCGATGTCATCATTGCCACCGAAAACGCCACCATCGGCATGGCGGGCCCGGCAATGATCGAAGGTGGCGGCCTTGGGCGGTTCATGCCTGAAGAAGTCGGACCAGTCTCTGTCCAGAGTGCCAATGGCGTCATTGATATCGTCGCCCGGGACGAGGCAGACGCCACCCGTATTGCCAAACAGTACCTCGCCTTCTTTCAGGGCGACCTGCCCGCGGGCGCCCGTGCCGACCAACGGGAGTTGCGGCACCTGATACCGGAAAATCGCCTGCGGGTCTACGATATCCGGAAGGTGATAAACGCCCTCGCAGACCACGATTCAGTGCTGGAATTGCGCAAGAATTTTGCGCCGGGACTGATAACCGCCCTGGTTCGCATCCAGGGCAAGGCCTTCGGGGTTATCGCCAACAACCCCGCGCATCTGGGAGGAGCCATCGATGCCGCCGGCGCGGACAAAGCCGCCCGTTTCATGCAGCTGTGCGACGCCCACGGCCTGCCTCTGCTCTCGCTGTGCGATACGCCCGGTTTTATGGTTGGGCCAGAGGCTGAACAGCAGGCTACCGTGCGCCACGTGTCCCGACTGTTCGTCACTGCCGCCAGCATGACCGTCCCGTTCTTCACGGTAGTGCTGCGCAAGGGCTATGGTCTGGGTGCCCAGGCTATGGCCGCGGGCAGCTTTCACGCGCCGATGTTCACCATCGGCTGGCCCAGCAGTGAGTTCGGCGCCATGGGGCTGGAGGGCGCTGTCCGCCTGGGCTTTGCCAAAGAACTGGCAGCCGTGGAAAACCAGAACGAACGCAATGCGCTGTTCGACGAACTGGTGGGGAAACTTTACGAGCGTGGCAAAGGCGTCAGCATGGCAAGTTTCCTGGAAATTGATGCGGTGATCGACCCTGCGGAAACCCGGGACTGGCTGATTCGGGGGCTGAACTCTGCAGATCCGGCGTCCCTGGACGGTGGTCACCGGGCGATGGTTGATACCTGGTAGCCAAACGGCAGCGGAATCCGGCGCCGGGTTTATGCAATACTGGGCACAGGGACCTGACACCATGAGTGCCTTAAGGAGATTGTTATGCTGATGAGTGCCGACCAATCAACACTGGTATTGGTAGACTTGCAGAAGAAGCTGATGCCCGCAATCAATCACGGCAACCTGGTACTGGCTGAAAGCCTCAGGCTGTCGCGAATTGCGAAACTTCTGGAGGTGCCGGTGATCGCCACGGAACAGATTCCGGAAAAACTGGGACATAACGATGACGACATTGCCGGATTTGCCGACCAGACCATCACCAAGATCCACTTTGACGCCTGCGGCGGCGGCGGCCTGGTCGGTGCCATTCCCCATGATCGTAATCAGGTTATTATTGGCGGCTGCGAGACTCACGTCTGCATGCTGCAGACGGCCCTGTCATTGCTGGCCGCCGGTTTCGGTGTCTGGGTAGTGGAGAACGCGACTGGCTCCCGCTATGACAACGATCGGGACGCCGCCCTTGAGCGTCTGCAACAGGCCGGCGCGACCATCGTTACGGTGGAGATGGTAGCCTTTGAGTGGATGCAACACTGCGAGCACCCACGCTTTCGGGACGTTCAGAAGTTGATCAAATAACCCGGGCCACAAACAGACACATCCGGCACCGTACAGCCGTCGTAGTTACTGCCAGATTGCTTAACCGGAGACTGTCATGCTCAACATGGATTTCAGCCAGAAAGTCGTGGTCCATACCCGGGATCAGGAATGGGCTCCCAGCCCGGCAGGCGGTGTGCTCCGAAAACCGCTTGCGCGAGAGGAAGCAGAGCGTGGGCATGCCACCAGCATTGTCCACTACGAGCCCGGTGCCAGTTTCAAGCGCCACGAACACCCTCTGGGTGAAGAGATCCTGGTTCTTGAAGGCGTGTTCTCTGATGAAACCGGCGATTACGGAAAAGGCACCTATCTGCGAAACCCACCCGGTAGTGGCCATGCTCCTTTCAGCAACGAAGGCTGCACTCTGTTCGTAAAGCTCCACCAGTTCGATGAACGCGATACCGCGACGGTCCGCATCGACACCAATACAGCGGAATGGTTACCCGGCATTGGTGGCCTGGAAGTCATGCCACTGCATGAATTTGAACACGAGCATGTGGCACTGGTTAAGTGGCCCGCAAAGGAAACGTTCCAGCCCCATCGACACTTCGGCGGCGAGGAAATCCTGGTGTTGTCGGGCGAGTTCTGTGACGAAAACGGGCGCTACCCTGCCGGGACCTGGCTGCGAAACCCCCATATGAGTCAACATCACCCCTTTGTGGACGAGGAAACGGTCATCTGGGTAAAAACCGGGCACCTTCCGGTCTGAACCTCACAGGACTACTGGTTGCGGTTCTGATCGACGAGGATTAACTCTTCCAGATCAAAGCCTTTTTCCCTCGCCACCTGTCTGAACTGTGTCAGGGCTTCATCACCGACAGTGGGTGTTTTCGACAGGAACCAGAGGTAATCCCGGTCGTATCCGGTGATATAGGCAAACCGGTAGTCCTCATCCAGCCTGAACACCACGTACGACGCATAAAAGGGACCGAAGAAAGACACTTTCAGGTGCCCGCTGGCCTCATCGCCAACGAACACCGCACGGCCTTCCGCCTCCTCCCACTTGCCGCTCTCTTCCGAATAGCCCCGGTTGATGACGCGGATGCTGCCATCCTCCTGAAGCGAATAGTCCGCCGTGACATTGGACAGGCCTTCCTCAAAGGAATGGTCCAGACGGGCGATTTCATACCAGGTGCCCTCATAACGCTCAACGTCCAGATTGCTGACAGGATCAATTCCCTCAGGGACGCCTGTGCACCCCCCGATCAGGGCGAGGACAGAGACGATCAGGGTCTTTGTAGTGGGCATGCGATGGACTCCTGCAGAAGATATAAGCCAGACCTGGCGACCAATTCCCGCCAAAGTTAAAATTTACGTTTACGTAAAGTAGAGCTATCTGATTGTTACCTCTACAGTTTTCAATTTCGCGAGAAAATGTGTGATTCCGAGCCATTGACGATGATGTAAAAGCTATCTAGTCTTTTTTCCGTCGGGCCCCAAAAGGGCCCTGCAATGAAATCATTGCCAACCGGCCAACCCGCCGGGGCACAACAACAAAACGACCACGAAAGCCGTGATCCGGCCTGGTGGAAGAGGATTTCAGTATGTCACCGGTAAATCAGTCCCTGATAATGGGCCTTTGCGCCCGTATTCTGCAACTCCCGTCAACACCCTTTCTTACGCGTTCCGCTTTCCTGACACGATCGCCTCGATCGAGCCTGGCCCAAGAGGCCATCCTCGCGCGACTGTCGCTGCCTGAATCCGGCATTTAACCGGTCCGTCACTCAATACCGATACAGGGTCGGCTGCACCGCAATCAGCGCACGCATCCGCAACCCGGGCGGATACCTGTCCGAACGCGTTTAAAGGAACCAGAACAATGACTGTATTTACACACCCGGAGTTCGACAACCACGAACACCTCACTTTCTGCTGCGACCCTGAAACAGGGCTACGCGCCATCATTGCCGTCCACAACACTGCCCGGGGCCCGGCTCTGGGCGGTTGCCGAATGTTTCCCTATGCCAGCGACGAGGAAGCACTCCGTGATGTGCTGCGTCTGTCCCGGGGTATGACCTACAAATCCGCTCTCGCCAACCTGAATCTCGGTGGCGGGAAATCCGTCATTATCGGCGACCCCCGTGAGCATAAAACCGAAGCCTTGCTGGAATCCATGGGCCGTTTCCTGGAGCAGCTGGGCGGGCTCTACATCGCAGCCGAAGACTCGGGCACCAGTGTTGCCGACCTGAGAATCATGGGCCGTCACACCGCTAATGTGGCAGGCATAAGGGAAAGGCCCGGGTTCGACGGCAAACCAAGCAATGGTGACCCGTCACCTGCCACGGCCTGGGGCACATTTGTGGGCCTGCAGGCGGCAGTGAAGCACAAACTCGGCCGCAGCGATCTGGAAGGGCTGAAAGTGGCTATCCAGGGCATTGGCAACGTTGGTTACCGCCTGGCTCAACATCTCACGGAAGCCGGTGCAAAACTGTGGGTCTACGACATCCATCAGGACCAGATGGACCGGGCAGTAGCGGAACTTGGCGCAACACCGGCAACGGCTGAGGAAGTGCTCTACCTGCCGGTGGACGTGGTGGCCCCCTGTGCCATGGGCGCAGTGCTGAATGATCAATCCATTGCCAGGCTCCAGGCCCCCATTGTTGCCGGTGCAGCGAACAACCAGCTTGCCAGCCAGGCACACGACCAGGTGCTGTGGGAACATGGCGTGCTCTACGCGCCGGATTTCGTGATCAACGCCGGTGGCATCATCGACGTCTATTACGAGCGCACCGGCCCGGACCCCGATGCGGTACGCAAACACGTAGACACCATTGCACATACCCTGCAGGAGATTTTTGAGCGGTCAGACCGCGATGGCCAGCCGACCGGGCAGATCGCCGACCAACTGGCTGAAGAACGGTTCCGGCCTATATCCCGTTGATGGTGGCGGCCTCGCTACCATCATTGATGTCCCCGAAAACAACAACAGTAAACAGGAGAACACAATGAGTAATGCTTCTTCATCCGCCGCTGCAGGTGGTGCCATGGACAGGGCGGCGGCCGAACGTGGGCTATGGTCCTCCCGTCTCGCGTTTATACTGGCTGCGACTGGTTCTGCGGTAGGCCTTGGCAATATCTGGAAGTTTCCTTACATCACCGGTGAGAACGGCGGCGGCGCCTTTGTTCTGGTGTACCTGCTGTGCATCGCGGCCGTAGGCGTGCCGATCATGATGGCCGAGGTTCTGATCGGCCGCCGTGGTGGCCACAGCCCTATCAACAGCATGCGGGCGATCACCAGTCACGAGGGCCTGAAACCGGCATGGCGCTGGGTGGCCGCGATCGGTGTGCTGGCCGGCTTCCTGATTCTGTCGTTCTATTCAGTGATCGGTGGCTGGGCCATTTCCTATGTGGGCACCGCAGCCACCGGCCAACTCGCGGGTCAGAGTGCCGAATCCATTGGCGCTATCTTCACCGGGCTCTTGGGCGATCCCTGGAAGTTGCTGATGTGGCATACCCTGTTCATGGCACTGGTCATGGTGGTGGTTGCCCGTGGTGTCCGCTCCGGCCTTGAGCGTGCTGTGAGCATACTGATGCCGGCGCTTTTCGTGCTTCTGCTGATTGTTGTGGGTTATGCCATGACGACCGGCCACTTTGGGCAGGCAGTGAGCTTCCTGTTCCAGCCGGACTTCTCCAAACTCACTACTTCGGGCGTTCTGGTGGCGCTCGGCCATGCCTTTTTCACGCTCAGCCTGGGCATGGGCGTCATGATGGCTTACGGCTCGTATCTGCCGAAAAACATTTCCATCGCAAAAACGTCTGTCGCTGTTTCTGTAATGGATACTCTGGTCGCACTGCTGGCAGGGCTGGCCATTTTCCCGATTGTCTTTGCAAACGGCCTTGAGCCGGGTGCGGGGCCCGGGCTCATTTTTCAGACTCTGCCGCTGGCGTTTGGCCAGATGCCCATGGGTAGCCTGTTTGGCACGCTGTTCTTTGTGTTGCTGATTTTCGCCGCCTGGACGTCCGGCATTTCGCTGCTGGAACCCCTGGTGGAATGGCTGGAAGAGCAAAAAGGTATGAACCGCACCCTGAGCACCCTGGGTGCCGGCATTGCATGCTGGTTGCTGGGTATCGCTTCCATTCTGTCGCTGAACCTGTGGTCCGATGTGGCGCCACTGGGCATGTTCGCAATGTTCGAAGGTAAAACCATCTTTGACTTGTTGGACTTCCTTACCGCCAACATCCTGCTTCCGCTTGGCGGGCTCCTGGTCGCGGTATTTGTCGGCTGGTTCCTGTCCCGTAAGGTACTGGAGGAGGAGCTGTCCATGTCACCGGCGGTATTTACCGCCTGGTATCGCGTGCTGCGGTATTTCACACCGATCGCCGTGGCCATCGTGTTCGTCTATAACCTGGTTTAGTGCAAACGGCCACAGGCGCTCCCCTGAGCGCCGGTGGCCGCCTCTCCTGCTATCCTTTCCCGCTACTCTGTTCTGCTACTCCGCCAGTTCCTTCGGTGCCGGCCGGCCCAATAACCAGGCCGCCATCAATACGCCATGGAGGACCAGGAACGGCACCGCAATCAGCAACAGTCCGGTCCACTGGACCATTGCCAGTACCGCACCGGCACTCATTGCGGCGGTTGCCTGGGACCCGAACACTATCAGGTCATTCAGGCCCTGAACCCGGAAGCGCTCTTCATCCTGATATCCCTGCGGCAGTAACGTGGTGCCACCCACAAACAGGAAATTCCAGCCGATACCGAGCAGGATCAGAGCAGACAGGTAATGATGGAAAGTAATACCACTGAAGGCCAGCAACACACATCCGAGATAGGCCAGTAATCCCAGCCCCATCATCCGTGGAATACCCACCACCCGAATCAGCCAGCCGCTAACCAGTGACGGGAGATACATGGCCATGATATGAATCTGGATAACCCGCTTGGCATCGTCAAGCGAGTGATCGGCAACTTCGGTCATGCTCAAGGGGGTCGCAGTCATGATAAAACTCATGATCGCATAACCGATGGCAGCAGCACTGATTGCAGCCCAGATCACCGGCTGCCTCAGTATGGCGACCATTGCGCGGCCGCCGCCCGCTGCAACTTCCCTCACATGTTCGCCACTGGCGCGATACCCGGCCACCAGCACTATCATGGCGAGCACCTGCACCGCACCCAGGGCAAGCCATCCGCCCATGAAGGGGTACTGCGCCTGGGCACCACCGCCAGCCAAAGCAATTTCCGGCCCCAGCCAGGCCGCCACCAGCCCGCCCAGTAATACTCTGGCGGCCGCTGTCCCCGCCATGTCGGGAGAAACCGACTCCATGGCCGCAAAACGATACTGGTGCACCACCGCCAGCCCGGTGCCACCAACCATGGCTGCCGCACACAATAATGGAAAACTGGCCGTCCAGGCAGCCAATGCCCCCAGGCTACCGGCAACGGTTCCGGCCAGAGCCCCCAGCAACATCACCGGCTTGCGCCCAATGCGCTCCATAAGCCAGGTAGCAGGTTTGATCGCCAGCACCGTGCCCACAACCACAAGCCCGACCGGCAGAGTGGCCAGTTCGGGTGACGGGGCCAGTAAACGGCCATGAATACTTCCGATGAAAACAATGAAAGGCGCTGTGCACATGGCAAGTGCCTGGGCGGCAACCAGTATCCATACATTGAGGGGCATAGGGCGGACCTATTTCTTCCTGTAAATGATCCCGGGGTGGCACTGCACCATTTCGTAAAGATGAGGCAACCCGTTCAGCGATTCCGACGCTCCCAGTATCAGGTAGCCGCCAGGATTGAGGGTGGCATGGATACGGGTCAGAATGTCCTTTTTCAACTCCGCCGAAAAGTAGATCAGTACGTTCCGGCACATCACGAGATCGAACTTGCCCAGCATGTAGCGCTCAAGCAGGTTCAGTTCACGGAACTCCACCATGGTCTTGATTTGGGGCCTTATCTGCCAGCTGCCGTTCATGGCGGGGGTAAAAAACTGCTTCTGTCGCTCGGGCGAGAGCCCACGGCCAATGGCAATCATCTCGTACTCGCCACGGCGCGCCACTTCCAGAACACTTTTGGAAATGTCTGTGGCGGTGATTTTTACGTCCCGGAGCTTACCCGGCCGCTGCCGCCGGAATTCTTCAATGATCATGGCCACGGAATAAGGTTCCTGACCGGTTGAGCAGGCCGCAGACCAGATACGCAGGGACTGGGTATCCTTCCGGTCGCCGAATTCAGGCAACAATTTGTCCTGCAGGATACGAAACGGGTGGTTGTCACGGAACCACAGGGTTTCGTTGGTGGTCATTGCATCGATAACCACTTCTTTCAGGTTACTGCGACCAGAACGCTTCACCCGCTCCAGAAGGTCGCCCAGGGTATTGAGCCTGTTCTCCTCCATGATTCTGCGGAGGCGACTTTTGACCAGGTACTGCTTGTTTTCCCCGAGCAAAATGCCACACGCATCCTGCAGGAACGTTTTGAAGGCCTCGTATTCCTGTGGCGTTATTTCAGCTTTCATCAGATCTCAGTATTGGGTGAGTCGGAAGCAACAGCAAGTTCACTGCTCTCGGTCGATTATCTCCATGACTCTTTCAGCCAGCTCATCCGGGCTGAACTTCGCCATGAAATCGTCCGCACCTACTTTCTGCACCATGGCCTTGTTGAATACGCCACTGAGAGAAGTGTGCAGCATGATATACACATCCCGGATGGCAGGCTCATTCTTGCATCTGGTGACCAGAGTGTACCCATCCATTTCCGGCATTTCGACATCGGAGATAATCAATGAGAGGTGGTCAGCCGCGCGGAAACCGTCCGCTGTCAGCTCCTTCAGGTAATCATACGCCTGCTTGCCGTCATTCCTGGTAATCACTTCCATGCCAATGGCCGTCAGGCAACGCTCAATCTGGCGCCTGGCAACGGAAGAGTCATCCACCACCAGTACCGGCAGATGGCCCGGTGCCCGCTCTGCACTCCGGGTGCGAATCTCCTCGCCCACGTCCTGCTCGAGCGGTGAAACCTCGGAAAGAATTTTTTCGACATCAATGATCTCGACAATCCTGTCATCAATACGGGTTACCGCCGTAAGGTAGCCGTCCTTCCCCGCCCCCTTGGGCGGCGGGAGTATGTCCTCCCAATTCATGTTCACGATGCGATCGACACCGCCAACCAGAAACCCCTGGGTTTTGCGGTTGTACTCGGTAATGATCACAAAGCAGTGCGCCAATTCTTCCCGGGGAATCGCCGGCAGTCGTATAGACATGGCAAGGTCAATGATCGGTATGGTTTCGCCCCGGATGTGCGCGACGCCACACACCATGGGCCGGCTGTTCGGCAGGGAGGACAGCTTCGGGCACTGAAGCACTTCCTTGACCTTGAACACGTTGATGCCGTACATCTGCTGGCCGCGAAGCCGGAAAAGCAGCAGTTCCAGGCGGTTTTGTCCCACCAGCTGCGTGCGCTGATTAACGCTGTCCAATACCCCTGCCATGTTTCTTCTCCTGCTCGGACCAACCTGCCACCGCGCATACGTTTACGGCAAGGCACGCATATTGCTTCAATACTGTCAGACACCAGCCGATACTGACAATGTGCCGGTTTATTGACTCTTTGACTGGGCTTAACGGCCGGATTCGGAAATCATTAGGAATTTCCCGAATTACGGGGCCTTGCCCGACTATTGACAGCATAGGACAAACTGCAGCGTATGCGCATCACCATTTTCGTTACCGCATTGCTAATGTCTACCCTGACAGGCATCGGCATGGCGGCTGACACGACCGCCGGGCAGATAACAACAGCTGCCGACGAATTCCTGGCCGCATTTGCCAAAGCACAGTCCGGTGAAGGTTTTGCCGTTGAATACGACAGCGGAAGCCTGGACCCACGCCTCTCCCTGGCCACCTGTGATAGCCCGCTTGAGGTGTCCTTCAGTGGTGACCCCTGGAAAACCACACAACCTTCATTACAGATTTCCTGTGAAGGTTCGCGGCCCTGGCGTATGTTCCTCCCGGTCTCCGTCAATATTACCGGTGATGCCATGGTTGCGGCCCGCCCCCTTGGCAGGGGAGAGCGACTGACACCGGGCGCGTTGCGCACGGACACGGTCGTGGTGAACGCCATCAGAAGAGGGGCGATCACCAGCGAAGATCAGCTTGTCGGAATGGAAATGCGGCGCGGGATCAATGCGGGCACCGTATTTACTCCGGATCTGCTGCTGGCACCGGCGGCAATCGAACGGGGAGATCATGTTATCATTAGCGCGCGCAGCGGAAACTTTTCAGTAAACTCCCGCGGCAAAGCGCTGGCCAGTGGCGGAATCGGCGAACAGGTTCTGGTGGAGAACCTCTCGTCCTCCCGCACGGTCCGCGCCCGTGTCACGGCACCGGGCCGCGTGGAAATCCCCATGTAGGTGTCCGCACCACGGCATTTTCTGGCCACTGGCGGCAGATTATTGCCGCCAGTGCATCGGATGAAAGACTTGTAATCTCCATCGTGTAAAAATTTGCTAAAGAAATGTAAAGGCATGCCGATAATCAGGTATGAAACTCGTGGAGCCGCCCAACGCGGCCGATCAGCCAAGCAGGTAACGTTATGTCAGTTGACTTTAATGGAATAGGCCCAGGCCAGGTCAACACCCAGAGAACCACGGCCGACAAGTCTTCCGGTACCCAGACAGCGCAGCCCTCTGCAGGAGAGCAGGCGAAAGCTCAGGCGCAGGGTGCCCGGGGAGAGAATGTTAATCTGAGCAGCCAGGCAAAAGAGCTGAAGCAGCTTGAGCAGAAACTCGGCAATTACCCGGAAATGGACGATGATCGTATCGAACAGATCCGCTCTGCCCTGGAAAATGGCTCTTACAAGATTGATGCCGAGAAACTGGCCCAGAAAATGCTTGAGATGGATGAAAGCATTTTCGGGTGAGTAAATCATGGCCGCAATTGATGAACTGAAAGAACTTCTTGCCGAGGATATCCGTCAGCTGGACGCGCTGGCGGCCATTCTCAACCAGGAAAAAACCTGCCTGTCCGGCTCTGACATCCGCCAGCTTGAATCACTGACCGGTGAAAAGAACCGACTGCTCGAACAGATTCGTGAGAGCGCGAAACGAAAAATCCGCCTTTTGGTGGCCATGGGGTTTCGTCCGGAAAGTGGCGAACCGTCGCGGTTCATTCGCAGCGCGGGGCTTCCTGACCTGCTCACACTCTGGGAAGACGCTGACAGGCGCCTGCGAAGCTGTCAGCAAATGAACCACACCAATGGCCGGGTTATCAGCCACCTCCAGAAACGCCTTTCCCGTCTGACGGACATTTTCCGTGGTGTTGCAGGACATCAGAAGCTGTACGGTGCCCAGGGAGAGCAGAAGGCGGTTTCCCACAGCACCATTCTTGCCAGCGCCTGATTCCGAGCACTGAGGTACACCCGCCGTATCAGCGGGTATAAACCGTCATCTGCGAATCCGGGTGGAAACGGATGTTATCGATGGCAATGTTTCCCATGGACGGCCCCTGCCTTCCGCTAACCCGGATATTGTCCATGCGAATCTGTTCGATCCGCTCTGGAAATGCCATCCGCAGGCCGCCGTTCGCCAGCACTGTATAACGCGGTTCGTTGTCGCGATAGTGCACACCGGTAATGGTCAGATCTGACTCGAGAAAATTCAGCACCGGCACAAAAATATTGGCCGTCAGTTTCAGTCCTTCGATCACATCGGGCTCAACCTCCCCGGCACCGCTCTGATTATCACTCCCACCTGCCATCGCTGACACTCTGGCAACCCGATCCAGTAGTGCCTGATCCCCCTGCCCCGCAACACCGGCCAGGTCCTTATCATTCATGGGCACAAACCCGGACCGTTCGTACAGTTGGCCGGCGTCGGCAAGATCGCGGGAGTCATTTGCCGTATTACCTGCGGCAAAGCTAACCAACGGCTGGAATGGCAGCACGGCCATGGTCACCAGCGCAGCGGCGTTGCGGTATCGGGACTGGTGCTTCAGTACCCTGTGGAGCTCCCGCTCGGTAATCCAGCCGGACTGGACAAACACCTCACCCAGGCGCTGACCGGTTTCGTGCTGCAGACGCAGACCCTGTTCCAACTGGCTTTCGGAAAGGTAGCCCCGGTTGATCAACAACCGGCCAAGGCGGGATTTTTCTTCAAAACCCTGACGGATTCTCACGGTATGCCTCCCTGAACTCACTCTGAGTGCCGTACAACCCGGCCCGGCCTGGACACATCAGCGCCGCTGACGTGATAAAAGGTTACTTGATACTCATAAACTCCCTATGGATTCTGGCCGACCTGGTCCCGGATATCTGTTAATATCCGCCCTCAGGCAGCGGTCATCAGAGTATGGCAGCAAACTACTCCGGAGCTAACAACGAGAGCCATTATAGAATGCCAAATCCCGTTAAACCGTTTCGTTATGTGATGCAGATCGTTCTCTGTGTAACCCTGTCACTGGGCATCGCCTCCTCCCTGTCTGCCGAGGAGCGCCAGAACGAATTACCACAGGTGATTATTGAAACCAGCGAAGGGGTGATTGAAGTAACACTACGCCCGGACATCGCGCCGAAAACTGTCGACAACTTCCTCACCTATGTCCAGAATGGGTTCTACGAGGGCACGATCTTCCACCGTGTCATACCCGGCTTCATGGTTCAGGCGGGCGGATTTGACGAAGACCTCAGCCGGAAGCAGACTCGGGATCCCGTGCCCAACGAAGCCAAACCCACGGCTAAAAATCTGAGGGGCACGATTGCCATGGCCCGCACCAGCTCCCCCGATTCCGCCACATCCCAGTTCTTTATCAACCTGACCGATAACAACTTTCTTGATGCTGGAGTTCGCGGGCCAGGCTACACGGTCTTCGGCAAGGTCAGTGGTGGCATGGGTGTGGTAGACGCTATTGCCGGTGTGCCAACCGGTCGATCTCGCGGTATGACCGATGTACCGAAAGAGCCCGTCGTTATCCACAGTGTGTCCCAGAGAAAGGCTGACAGCGCCACAGAGTAACAGCCGAATGACCAGACGGTGACCATACAGTGACAACGGAAACCACCCCTCCATCCATTGAAACCGCGACCATCGAGTGGCGAGACGGCGTCCCCTGCTCCACCCGTTTTGATGACGTCTATTTCAGTCGCGACAACGGGCTGGAAGAAGCCCGCCATGTGTTTATTCGCCACAACCGGCTGGCCGACAGGTTTTCCGAGGCTCCGGAGGGCAGCGCTTTTGTCATTGCAGAAACCGGTTTCGGCACCGGTCTGAATTTTCTCGCTGCCTGGCAAGCGTGGGAGACGTCCAATCCCGCTGACAATGCCTGCCTGCATTTTGTATCCGCCGAGCGTTACCCGCTTGACCGCTCGGATCTCAGTCAGGCCCTGTCATTGTGGCCCGAGCTGGAAGAATATTCAGCCCAGCTGATCGAACACTACCCGCCCCCGGTTCAGGGCACACACCGTCTGGTTCTGGCGGGGGGACGTGTCCGGCTTACCCTGTACTTCGGCGACGTACTGGATGCATGGCGCGAACTGGAGTTCCAGGCGGATGCCTGGTTCCTGGATGGTTTTGCCCCGGCTAAAAACCCAGGTATGTGGAGCGATGCAGCGATCACGGCGTTGCGAAGCCACAGCCGGCCCGGCACGACCATGGCGACCTTTACCGCTGTTGGCGAAGTCCGCAGATTGCTGGCAAACGCCGGATTCACCATGAGCAAGACACCAGGATTCGGACGTAAGCTCGAGATGCTGAGCGGAGAGCTTCCCCTCACGTCGGAAGGGGGCGGCGATTACGACAACGCAGCGCCCCGCTCCATTGCCATTCTTGGCGCAGGTGTGGCCGGCAGCCTGTTAGCCCGCAACCTGGCGGACCGCGGCCTGGACGTAACGTTGATCGACAGGGCGGTGGATGCTGGCACGGCCGCATCCGGCAACCATCAGGGCGCCCTGTATGTGAAACTTGGCGTGGAGTTCAATGACCAGGCGAAACTTGGCCTGAGCTCCCTGCTTTTCAGTCAGCGCTATTACGCTCAATCCGGCGGCGACTATTGGCATCCAACCGGCCTCATCCAACTGGCCTATAGTGATGTGGAAGCGGATCGACAGGCAAGGTTCACCGCCCGGAACGATTATCCGCCCTCCGTTCTCCGCGCCGTGGACGCCCCCGAAGCCTCGCGGTTGGCTGGCATCCCCCTTCAAAGCGGTGGCTTCTGGTTTCCCCGCAGTGGCTGGCTGGAGCCCGGCTTGCTCTGCCGCTCGCTGGTTAGCCACCCGCGGATACACCGCTGCTTCGGCTTCGATGTTCACCGGCTAACGCCCTGCAATGGCAAGTGGCACGTTGCCGGCAACGGTGAGCAGGATGTGATTGCAGACCGTGTGGTCATCTGTGGAGGCCATCTCAGTCCGAGCCTTATACCGCTGCGCAACAAATTCCGCTTCCGGACCATTCGCGGACAAGTGTCCCATATACCGGAATCATCCCTGAACAATCCGTCCGTTGTTCTCTGCGGCCCCGGTTATATCAATCCGGCTCACAAGGGCGTCGCGCTGACGGGTGCAAGCTTCGATCTGCACGATCACTCACCAGCCCTTTCTGCTGAAAGTCACCGTGAGAATCTCTCGATGTTGACATCCATGGTGCCGGCCGCGCTCAGAGGCCCGGCAGAAACGATAGACCCTGCCCTGCTGGACGGAAAAGTGGGGTTTCGATGTACAACTCACGATTACCAGCCAGTGGCGGGCGCTTTGACGGATGCGGCAGGCCGCATTCTTGAGGGTATCGACCTGTTTACCGGGCTGGGCAGCAAGGGGCTGACCTATGCTCCATTACTGGCCGAATACCTGGCCGACCGCATCACCAACCAGCCACACTGCCTGCCAGCCTCCCTTGCCAGGCGGGTGGCAACTCAGCGCTGCCATCAGCCGGAAGTATTGCAGTCGGAAACTATTGACGCCTGAAGGAATCCAATATCCGGCCGATAACCTGACAAGGCCCTGTTATTACCGGAGCAAACCATTATGTCCATTCATGTCAGTGAACCCGGCCGCCCGGTCGGTACCCGCCTTCCGGAAGTATTCCGGGGCCGCCGTGTGGGTGACGTCACAGAACTGACGGAGTCCCATAATATCGACGTCAGCCACAGCGATGCCACTGACGCCGAGTTTCAACTGGCCGCCAGGTCCGGTCGCCATCGGGCGCTCGAGGAATATGGCGCGGTGGCCGCCGGGGAACCCAAGGAGCGGCGAGCCTATCTGCCGGTTTCCCAGATTTGCACCCCGGCACTGTTTGCGTTGTCAGCGGAGGCCTCCGTAGCCGAGGCGCTGGATACGATGGAAGCAAACGGTATACACCACATCGTGATTACAGCCGATGACAATGTCGCTGGGCTTGTAGACCTGAGGTGGTTACTGTCCTGGTTACACCGATCCGGCGCAACTCCTGCGGATTCCGGTTTCGTGAATATCGAGTTGCCGGCATTTTTGACAGCTTCACCGGAAACCGACGCTCATCAGCTGGCAAGGCTGATGCTGGCCCACCAGCTCAATGCCGCATTGGTTATCGACGAAAACGGTCATCCCACCGGGATTGTAACCAGCACCGATTATCTCCGGCTTTATGCCAGTGCAAGCAGGCATGAAGGCAACGTTTAGCCCGAAGCCCCCGTCAGTGCAGCGAACGCCCTTCGCCGGTATACAGTCGTACTTCCCAATGCTCTGACGTGGCACCGGATACCTTTACCAGCGCCACAATTTCATCGTCCCGGTAGTTTGCAAGACGGATTATTTCAGCGTCTTCTGCCCCGACCGCGAACTGCTTTCGCCACTCACGGCTGGCCTCCGCGTCATCCCCATTCTCTTCTTCATTACTGGTTTCTTCACTGAGGGAAACCCGGGCGAGGATCGGCTGAACGAGGCTGTTGCCTTCACTAGCGGCGAAGTTACCATTGGTGCTCCCCGCCACCACGATGTCCCCATCGTAGGTTGTGACGGCGTTCAGCACTTCGGTAGCGCTGTTATCCAGATCGTTGAAAGTAAAACTGCGGGTAACCTCCCCGAGAACCGTGTAGGACAGGAGAAATCCAGCCTGGTTGTTTAGCTGATTGCGCTCAAGTGAGCGGTCACCGTCGTCCGATTCCACCCGGTATTCACCATCACTGTTGCCCAACAGCCACACGTTATTGGTGCCGTAGATACCGTCGGAAAGAATTTCGTTGCCTTCAGTACCACGCTGATTCACAGTGATATCACTATCCTTGCTGCTGGCAATGTAAAAGAAAGCGTCCTCACCACCTTTCTGGGGCTGGCCCATGACCGCGCCGGTCGAGCTTCCTATCAGCAGCGGACTGCTTGTTTCGGCGCTGCCGCCAACAACGGATTCATCATATGCAGCCGAACCCACCTGCCTGGTCCAGGCTACTTTTGGTGTTAATGAATCGCCATCCTTTTCCGTATCAACGCGTTGAAGAAAACTGTCGAAGTGACCGGCTAATGCCTCGTTCGGCCACTGGCCGCTGGTTTCGCCGGCATTGACCACGAAACCGGTATCCGGGTCGATACCTGTCCAGCGAGGGAGATCATCACCGGCGGTGCCGGTAACCGTTTCCCAAACCTGCACATAACTGTCCGGGTCCTGCGCCGTATCAAAAAAGTACAGCAGGGTATGAACGTCGACACCATTACCGCTCGGGTCACCCGTGGCGGTCTGCTCACTGCCGAACGACACCACGAATTCGTAACGGGTGACATCATCGCCCCCTTCCTCCACCTCACGTTCCGCGAAGCCAATAACCGGAGGAGCGTTCATCGACACCGAGGCAACGGATAGCTGTTGTTCCGTCATATCACCTTTCTGGCTGAAAATCCGAACCCCGGGCCGGTTACTGTCATCAGCACGGTAACCCACCACGAAAAGCCGTCCGCTGTGGCCGACGGCAATGTCTGTGGGCACGAAACCATTCTCCATACCGACGGCAAGCGGCGAGGTGAGCTCATTTATATTGACACGCAGTTTGTCAGCGTCAGCAGCCGCCGCAAATCTTTCCCGCCCTGTCTGGTAGCGCTCGTCAAGGCCAAGCAGTATAAAACGGTCATTCTCGAGCTGGCCATTGCTGTAGGTATCCGGCACCCTGATACGGAAGCCGACTTCTTCAGTGCCCTCTCTGAACGCCAGAACGTCATTGTCCTCCCACTCGCCGTCGGTGTTGCGAACCTCGATAAAGAAGTCTTCGCCATGGACCGCTTCCGAGTCATCGTCCTCGCCCAGTTTTACACTGTAGGTCCCTACGCGTTCGCCACTGAGCAGCGCCCGGTATTCACGGGTCTGACCGACGTTAATCGCATCGCGGGTACCCCCGGCCACGGTTTCAAGGCGCACAGAGGGCTCATTGTCCTTGATGCGCAGCAGTTCCCTGACGCCGGTATTTGAGCTGCCCAGCCCGGCCAGCCCTGAACGCACTTCAGTCAATCTCATGTTCAGGGTTTCAAGAGGCTCGGCCTCCCTGTCTTCGATCACCTCAAGCCGTATGTAGCATTCGGTGATTCCCGGCTCCAGGGTGAGGACCCCCCTGGACAGAAAGCCTTCCTCCCCGGGTTGGTACTCAAGATACGAAGGCACAGGCAGCGACCCTTCACTACCGCTGCCCAGGCCGACAATATCTTTACCGATAATAGCTTCATTATCGTTCGCGGCCCCATTCTCGCAGCGTTGGTGAGGCGCCTCGAAGCCATCGTCACAGCGCTGGGGGTTGAAGCTGCTGTCCAGCTCAAAAGCCACCGCCACGCGAGTAACCGAGGGCTGGTCCAACAGCACACGCACCAGTACCGGATAGGTATCCCTGGTTCGCGTTTCCGTTCCGGATACAGATCCATCATCGGCATAGGTATTGGCTTCGTAGGTATGACGGCCGATCTCACCCAGTTCCGGCGCATCGCAGCGGTTATCTTTTTCCTCCGGAACGTCCGCTGGCTCACCTTCGGTAAAGTCCTCCAACGACAGACTGAGTACATTTTCCTGTACCTCGATTTCAAACGACTGTGACCCCGAGGCGCTGCCGTCGTTGGCAACGAGATTGATGTTCTCTGTGGTTCCAAGGTCGTCACGCCCGCGACTTCCACCCGTCAGCCCCGGAACCCCACGCATGATCACTCCTTGCCGGGCCTTGTTGCTGGTATCTTCCAGGGCCAGCCAGGAGGGTGCATTGGTCAGGGAATAATCGAGGATATCGTCGCTATCGAAAGCACCAAAATTGTAGGCATACTCCACACCCAGGTAGGCATCAACCGGCGGTACGCCAAGAATGACCGGGTCGTCCGCATCGCGCTCAGTCTTACAGCCGGCGGTGACGACAACAAGCAGTGACAGCAGGGTCAGGCAGACAGCCCGGAGTGGAAAACGGGATAACGAATCGGCGCGCATGGAAAAGTCCGTTTCAGAGCATTGTTTTTATGGGTGCTTTACACACCGTTACAGAACAATCTCATGGTAATCAATTTCCCGGGGGCGGGATCTGCGCGAGTTCTCAGATTCTGATCACGGACTGGTCATGGTGGGCGCCACGGCTTCAGCTCTCGACGCCGTGGCTGGAAAGGAAGTCGGCAAACGCCTGTTCATCCATGACTGGCACTTCCAGGCTTTCAGCCTTGGTGAGTTTTGAGCCCGCCGCCTCGCCAGCGACAACGCAGGCTGTTTTCTTTGAAACACTCCCGGCCACTTTGGCACCGAGGGATTCGAGCCTGGCCCTGGCTTCATCACGGGTCATGCCAGAGAGGCTGCCTGTAAGCACCCAGGTTTCTCCTTTCAGCGGCTTTTCAACAGCGGTGATCTCCTCGCTCTGCCACTCAACTCCGGCGTCCCTGAGCGCCTGGATGGTTTCCTGGTTGTGGGGTTGATCGAAGAAACTGCGGATATGGCCGGCGACAATCGGCCCCACGTCAGGAACAGACTGCAAGGCGTCATCATCCGCTTCACTGATGGCTTCGAGCGTTCCAAAGTGGCTGGCCAGGGCCTTTGCGGTAGCTTCGCCGACCTCCCGGATACCGAGCGCATACACAAACTTCCACAATACCGGCCGCCTGGATCGGTCAATGGCACTGATCAGGTTGCCCGCCGACTTCTCCCCCATCCGCTCGAGTCCCGTCAGGTCGGCTTTCTTCAGCCGATAGAGGTCGGCCACGGTATTCACCAGTTCCCGGCCCACCAGGATGTCGATCCATTTGTCACCCAGGCCTTCGATATCCAGGGCCTTACGGGAAGCATAATGTCGAATGGCCTCCTTGCGCTGGGCCGGGCAAAACAGACCCCCGGAACAGCGAGCCACAGCCTCACCCTCGATCTGTACGATATCGGACTGGCACACCGGACAGCTTTCCGGCAATTCAACAACCCGGGCGTTTTTCGGCCGACGCTCGGTAACCACCTTGACCACCTGCGGAATGACATCACCGGCCCGGCGAACGAAAACAGTATCGCCAATACGGGCATCCAGACGACGAATTTCATCCATGTTGTGGAGGGTGGCGTTGCTGACGGTGACGCCGCCCACAAACACCGGCTTGAGGCGGGCAACCGGTGTGATGGCACCGGTGCGCCCCACCTGGAACTCCACGTCCTCAATAACCGTGAGTTCTTCCTGTGCCGGGAACTTCTGGGCTATGGCCCAGCGCGGCGCCCGGGATACGAAACCCAGCTGATGCTGCAGCGCCAGACTGTTAACCTTGAAGACAATACCGTCGATTTCGTAAGGCAGGCTTGCCCGTTTGTCCATAAGATCGTTATAGGCCTGCAGGCAGGCATCCACTCCCGTGGCCTTACGCATCTCCGGGTTTATCCGGAATCCCCAGCCTTTTACCTGCTGCAGCCCCTCCCAGTGCGTTGCCGGCAGGCGGCCCTCATCCTCCAGCGCCACACTGTAGGCACACATCTCCAGCGGGCGCCGCGCGGTAACCGAGGGTTTCTTCTGGCGCAGGCTTCCTGCTGCGGCATTACGAGGATTCACAAAGGTTTTTTCGCCCCGGTCCGCCAGGCGTTTATTGAGGGTTTCGAAACCTTCAAGGGGCATATAGACCTCACCCCGCACCTCCACAAGCTCGGGAATTGAATCGCCCCGGAGTCTCAGTGGTACCGAGGGGATGGTCCGGATATTCGCGGTGATATCTTCACCGGTGTAACCGTCGCCCCGCGTGGCGGCGCGAGTAAGAATCCCGTCTTCGTAGTGCAGACTGACTGCCAGACCGTCAAGCTTGGGCTCACAGACGTATTCAATGTCCCCGGTCGTTTTCAGGCGGTCTCTTACCCGACGGTCAAAATCCTGCAGTTCCTCTTCGCTGAACGCATTATCCAGGGACAGCATCGGAATCCGGTGTACCACCTCCTCAAAGGTGGTTTCTCCCTGAGCGCCGATGCGGCGCGTGGGTGAATCCGGAGTCACGATATCGGGGTAGCTGGCTTCCAGGTCCTGCAGCTCGCGAAACAGGCGATCGTATTCGGCGTCCGGCACCCGGGGATCATCCTGCACGTAATACTGATAATTATGCTCGGTAATGATGTTCCGGAGTTCTTCTGCCCGGCTGGTCACGTCGGGGGTGGCTTTGGTCATTGTCGGGGGGATCGTTGCTTGCGTTCGAATTCACGGATGCGCTGGCGGCAGTGTTCGATGGTTTGCGGAGTCATCACACTGCGCCGTTCGTCTTTCAGTTCGCCACCCAGATTACGCACCACACACTGCGCCGTTTCCAGCATGAACTCGAACGCCTGCATGCAATTGGTTGGCCCTGGCATGCTCATGAAGAAACTGATACCCGGCGTGGAAAGCTCCGGTATATCCTCCGGTCTGAAAGTGCCTGGCTCCACGGCACTGGCAACGCTGAACTGGACGGGGCTGGTGGTGTCGGCCTGTTCGTGACGGTGATAGATGTCCATGTCACCATGCTCCAGGCCGCAGGCTTCAAAGAGTGCTTTCAGTCGGGGGCCGGTGAAGTTCTGATCCGTCTTTGCCAACACATTGATAACCACTACCTCACGGGCTTCCGGCCGGTTAGCACCGGCCAGTGGCTGACCGGCAGCGCGGGTGGCATTATCACGCCGGGCGGTATCCTCTTCAACCTCGGAGGTCACCGTGGGAGCTGCAGTTCCACCTTGCTCTTCGCGTTCACGCTCGGGTTCCTCCGCTTTCGGCTTCTCGACAACCCGGGCTTCTCCCACGATGCCGTCATCTGGCTCAGGCATTTCCGGTTCGTCGTCAACCGCACCCCACCCCGTATCGGGCTGAACCGAGCTGTTATCCATTTCGCTGGCTGCGAAATCTTCCGCAACGTCGTCCGGCGAAGGTTGAGCAGGCTCTTCTTCCCTGGGGCTTGTAATAACCGGACGAGTGGGCTTTTGTTGCGGCTTGGCAAAACGGCTTTTTTCCGGTTTCACGTAACCCCGCTCTTCCAGCGTATCCCGGGAAATGGTGCGGGCACCGCCGTTCGGAAGTTCAGGGTTATAGTCTTTCTCGAGTGGGGAATCGTCGAGGTCATCCGCCCCCATACCGGAGGAAATGGCAATCGATTCCTTGCGAGCACGCCTCATCCGGCGCAAACCATCAATAACAATACCCAGAATAACCAGGATACCGATGGCAATTAACCATTCCCTAAGAGACATAATGATGCTGTCCTGTTTGCAGATCAGATATCGTTGCTACTCTAAGAAAAGCCTGTAATGAATACAACGCAAACACAGGCCAGATGGCAGTTTTGTCATCTTTGCGTGCACATTGAGCGGCGGGCACGATGTCAGGCCTCCGCCAGTGCCGTTGCTTCGTCCACGTCAACCGATACCAGCCGTGAACATCCCTGCTCGTGCATGGTAACACCCATTAACTGGTCGGCCATTTCCATGGCGATCTTGTTATGGGTAATGTAGATGAACTGGACCTGTTTCGACATTTCCTTGACCAGATTCGCATAACGGCCCACGTTGGCATCGTCCAGAGGCGCATCCACCTCATCAAGCATACAGAACGGGGCCGGATTGAGCTGGAAGATCGAGAACACCAGTGCAATCGCCGTCAGGGCTTTTTCACCGCCTGACAGTAGATGGATGGTGCTGTTTTTCTTGCCCGGAGGCCGCGCCATGATGGCCACGCCGGTTTCCAGAAGATCTTCACCGGTCAGCTCCAGATAGGCATTGCCGCCGCCGAAAACTTTCGGAAACAGCGCCTGCAGGCCGCCGTTCACCTGATCGAAGGTTTCCTTGAAGCGCTGACGTGTTTCCCGGTCAATCTTGCGGATGGCGGTATCGAGGGTCTCCAGCGCCTCCATCAGGTCTTCATGCTGGCTGTCCAGATAGGTCTTGCGCTCGCTCTGTACCTGGTATTCCTCGATGGCCGCGAGGTTGATAGCACCCAGACGCTGAATTCGCGAGGCAAGCTTTTCCAGCTCGTCGGCCGATACCTTTTCGCTGGCATCCTCCGGCAGTGTCGACAGGACCTCCTGCAGGCGGACGTCCAGCTCTTCGAGCTGCTCCAGATGGTTGCCAGCGCGGATTTCCAGGGCCTGGGACTCCATTTTCAGCTTCTCCAGACTGGCCCTGACGTCCTGAATGGTATGCTCTATACGGCTGCGACCCTGCTCCTTCTCGCGCACTTCCTGGTCGATTTCTTCCAGGGCGTCCCGGGCCGCGCCCAGCTTTTCTTCCTCGGCAAGCCGACGGTCCAGTAACCCTTCAAGCTGCATCTCCAGGTCTTCGATGGGCTCCTCTGCGCTTTCGCGGCTTTCACGAAGAATGTCCAGACGCTCATCAATCCGCTCTTTCTGCAGCTGCATACGATCGATGGTCTGGCGCAGGCCCTCCCGCTGACTGTTCAGGGACTGCAGCTGTAGCTGAAGCTGGTGGGCATGGTCGCGGTCATGCCGGGCTTCCTGTCGCAGGCGGTCGAGGTTTTCCCTCAGCAGGTCACGGCGCTCGAGCAGCCGCTCCTTCTCCTCGTCGCTGTCTTCCGTGGAGGCCAGCGCCTGCTGCCATTCTTCCCGGGTCTCCTGCAGTTGTTCCTGCTGCTCTTCGAGATTCATGGCTACGTCGGCCTGGTCGTCCCGAATGCGCTGAAGCCGGGCATCAATCTGTTCCGCCCGCGCCTTCAGGCCACTGATTTTTGAGGACAGCGTCGCCAGTTCCCGGTCAGCATCCGCCAGCCGGCTCTGGGCTTCGTCTCTGGCAGATTCCGCACGCTCGGATCGTTCCAGCAGACGGTCCAGTGTATCCATGGCGGTTTCCAGGGCGGCCTCCGCCTGTTCCAGTTCGTCTGCCAGCGCCGTGACCTTTTTCTGGCGCTCAATCACGCCAACCTGAGCGGCATCGGAATCCGGCATCAGTATCCAGTCGGCAGAAAGCCAGGCCCCGTCACGTGTAATAATACTCTTGCCCTGCGCCAGTGTACTTTGGCGGCCAAGGGCCTCCTCCATGGATTCTGCCGTATCCACCAGCGCCAGTACGGACGCCATACCGCCAGCACCCGTTACCTTGCCGGCCAGCCCACCTGAACCGACGGCCCCACCTTGCTCACTGCTCACCAGTGCTAACCCACGGGGGGCAGCAGCCATTGCAGACTGCACCGACCCCAGGCCCGGAACGCTGAGCCCCTGGGTGAACCGGCCGATCACCTGCTCCACCGCAAATTCCCACCCATCCTCAATCTGCAGCTGCGTTGCCAGTCGCGGGCTGTTGCTCAGGCCGCGATCATTCAACCACGCCTGCAGCGTATCGTCCTGGCCACCCATCTGTTCATCAAGCAGAGCCTGCTGGGATTCAAGTGAGGCTCTGAGGCTCTGAACCCGCTGGCGGGCATCGGTCGCGGTCTGTTCGGCATCCCGTTGTTGATGGCGCGCTTCCTGCAGATCATCCTGGACAACATTGATTCGCTCAGACGCTTCCTCCCTCTGCAGTTCCAGGGTTTCCTGCTGTTCGAGCATGTCATCCAGTTCAGCGCGATCGAGTTGCCCCTCAAGCAGTTCCTGCTCGTCCTTCAACCGTTGCTGGCGGGTACGGAGTTGCTCAATGGCGTTCTCGAGGGAACGAATACGGGACTGTGCCAGTTCCGCCTGCCGACGAGCATCGGCAGAACGTGCGCTGAAATCCTCCCAGGTATGCTGCCATTCGCTCATGGCATCTTCCGCACCCTGGAGTTTTTCCCCGGATTCTTCAGATTTCAGCGTCAGTGCCTCCTGTTCTGGCTCCAGCATGTCCAGCTCTTCCTGAATACCGGACAGCTTGGCCTGATCCTGCTCCAGCTCCCGGGCCAGTTCACGCTGGTTTGCCATGGCCTGGTCCAGCTCTGCGGCGGTCTGGCGACTGCGTTCACGCTGGTGCTCGAGGCTCTGTTCGATACGGGCGATGTCGGCGCCAGCTTCATAATAGCGAGCCTGCGCCCGGTTGAAATGCTCGTTCCGCTCCTGATGGTTTCCTCGCAGAGACTCCAGGGAGGTCTCAAGGCTGACACGCTCGGACAGCTGCTTCTCCAGTTCCAGTTCGGTATCCCGGATACGGGAGCGCCAGGTTTGCAGGTCCGTGTCCAGGGTCTGCCAGCGTAGCACCGTCAGTTCGGCTTTTTTCTGCCGTTCTTCCTGCTTGTAAGCCTTGTACTTTTCGGCCGCCTGGGCCTGGCGCTCAAGATGTTGAAGCTGGCGGCCCAGTTCTTCACGCAGGTCTGTCAGGCGCTCCAGGTTCTCCTGGGTACGGCGTATACGGCTTTCAGTTTCCTTGCGGCGTTCCTTGTACTTGGAAATACCGGCTGCTTCTTCGATATACACCCGCAGTTCTTCCGGCTTGGCTTCAATCAGCCGGGAAATCATGCCCTGCTCGATAATGGCGTAACTACGGGGGCCCAGACCGGTCCCCAGAAACAGGTCGGTGATGTCGCGGCGACGGCACTTGGAGCCGTTGAGGAAGTATTCCGACTGACCCTCGCGGGAAACACGACGCCGGACGGAGATTTCATTGAAGCGCACGAACTCGCCGGGGGCTGAGCCATCGCTGTTGTCGAATACCAGTTCAATGGACGCCTGACCCACAGGCTTGCGGGCGCTGGAGCCGTTGAAAATAACGTCCGACATAGACTCACCACGGAGGTACTTGGCGGAGCTTTCACCCATGACCCAGCGCACGGCATCAATAATGTTGGACTTGCCACAGCCATTGGGGCCCACAACCGCTGTCATGTTGGAAGGGAATGGCACCGTGGTCGGGTCGACAAATGACTTGAAGCCGGACAGTTTGATGGATTTCAGGCGCATATCAGGCGCTCACCTCTTCCCTGAGAATACTCAGTACCTGTTGGCGTTGATGTTCCCCAAACTCGCAGATGGCCTGTTCAAGGCCGGGGGAGTCACCCCGCACGGCAGCGTCCGCAAGCTGGCGGAAAAAGCGACCGGTCTGTTCCAGTTCGTCCCTGAAGTTCTCCAGGGCGACGAAATAGGTGCGGCTGATCGCAGGCCGGAAATTTTCCAGCGTCTCCTCCAGAAACGGGTTTTCCACCAGGCCGTAGGCGTACCGCATAACCCCGAACCCCGCATCAATCACCTGTTCAGCGGCGTCGCCGCCTGAGGAGTTGAGTGCCTCAATAACCGCCTGCAGCTCGCGGACCTGCCCCATAACACCGGATAACTGCTCACCGGACCAGCGCTCGAGTACCTTGCGGCCCAACATGCATAGCAGATCGATATAGATATCGTAGAGACTGTTCACAAGTTCCGGCGTCAACCGGGAGACAACGGCGCCCCGGCGCGGAAAAATCTCGACCAGATGGCGGCGCTGGAGGATCAGCAGGGACTCCCGCACGGAGCCACGGCTGACATTGAGCTCTCCGGCCACCTTGAGTTCCTGGATGCGTTCGCCCGGCCTGAGATCACCGGTAACAATTCGCTGCCCGATATGCTGGGCTATCTGCTCGGAAAGACTTTCGGGGGCCTGAAACCTCATAAAGTTCGTCGCTCACTCACTACTGGCAGCAAAGAATAAGCGCAGAAGTTTACCACAGCCATAAGCAAGCCCAATGCCCTTGTCGGACATTTTAACGATCCGGTTGCCACGGCCAGTGGTTGCCGGTTTATAGACGCAGAGTTCAGGCAAATCATTCGATCAATTATAAACCACTTTATAATTGATTCTCAGGAGTATGTTTTTATTGTATTTTATTATTGTGGCCTATTATTTGCCTCAAATTGCAAAAATAGCTTTTACAGGCCGCACAGAGTGAAACATATCCCAACGATCAACAAGTCCGGACCTCAACCCCAGAAGTTGGCGGCGCTCAGGCAGGCTCACCGGGAATGGAGTGAATCCCCGGACGCCCTCACCCGACTGACCCGCAGGCTTTCAACAACACTGAACCTGGAAACCCAGTTGGCCATCCTGGCGGAGGAGATCAGTTCTGTGGTGCCCGTCGACTGCATGAACTATCGCCATCAGATAGCGGCACGGGAATTCGTGTACGCGACTGGCATGGGCGGGCCTCATCGTTGTGATTATCGGCTTAACCTCGAGGGCAGTTTTTACGGCACCCTGTCGTTCAGTCGGCGCCAGAGGTTTGCCGAGCAGGAAATGGAAGGCATTGAACTGATGCTGGCAGCGGCTATCTGCCCGATCCGGAATGCCTGCCAGTTCATTGCCATCGAACAGGCAGCACTGACTGACTCACTCACCGGAGTCCCCAACAAGCGGGCGATGGACGAGGTTATGGCGCGTGCGTGCTCCCTTGGCGATCGCCATGGCGATGATTACTCGCTGATCCTGTGCGATCTGGATCACTTCAAAGACGTTAACGATCAACATGGCCATGTGGTGGGAGATCACATACTGAAGCTCGCAGCTGTGGAACTGGAAAAAGCCGTGCGTAACTCAGACAGCGTTTATCGCTTCGGTGGCGAAGAGTTTGCCATTATCCTGCCCCACACGGACGAAGTTCATGCGCGGGCCGTGGCGGACCGGATTCGCGAGTATATAAGGACGATTTCGGTTAACTGTGGCGACACCGATGTATCGGTCACGACCAGTTGTGGGGTTGCCCAGCGCCTTCCTGATGAAAGCGCTGATCATTGGCTGGCACGTGCCGATGAGGCCCTGTACCGGGCGAAAGACCATGGTCGTAACTGCACCAGGGTTTTCGCCGCTATCGGAAACTGACTATCGTTTCGGTGACTTGCGCGCCGGTTTGCGTGATGGCTTCTGCTCGGCGCCGGAGCCATCCACCTGCCAGCGGGGGTTGCCGGATTTTCGGGGCGCGGAACTCGGCTGTTTCCGGCGCTGGCGATCATGAACCTTCTGCTCGGATGGCGTTTTCGCAGGAATCTCGACAGGCTTCAGGTCCACTACCTTGCTGAGTGAGTCTACCGCTTTCTGGTCCAGTTCCTCCCACTTGCCGACCGTCAGTCGGCTCGGCAGGAAAATTGGCCCGTAACGCACCCGCTTGAGCCGGCTGACCCGAACGCCCTGTGACTCCCATAGCCGCCGAACTTCCCGGTTACGACCTTCCAGCAGGGTGACATGGAACCACTGGTTTATACCTTTACCGCCGGCTTGGGAGATGTCAGAGAATTTTGCCATGCCATCGTCCAGCAATACGCCTTCCGACAGGCGCGTGATCATGGCTTCGTCCACCTCGCCAAACACCCTCACCGCGTATTCACGGTCAATTTGCCGGGACGGGTGCATCAATCGGTTGGCCAGTTCCCCGTCGGTGGTGAAAAGCACCAGACCGGTGGTATTGATATCAAGCCGACCAATGGCAATCCAGCGATGGTCGCGAAGCCGGGGAAGGCTGTCGAAAACGGTCGGGCGACCTTCCGGGTCACGGCGAGTGGTTACCTCTCCTTCCGGCTTGTTGTAAATCAGCACACGCCGGAGCACTTCCGCGCCGGCTGCGATATCAAGGCGCTTGCCGTCCAGTTCAATGCGGTCACTGACGGAGGCTTTCTGCCCCGGCTCCACTGGATTGCCATTAATGACCAGGCGCCCGGCCTCTATCCAGCCCTCGACTTCCCGACGTGATCCCACGCCGGCCCTCGCCAATAACTTCTGAATACGCTCCGGGCCGGAAACGGTGCTTTCTTCCGGCTTTCTGTTATCCGGCTTACGGGGGCGATCTGCCGCCATGAATCTGTCCTTACCAAGTGGCCGATGCCGATGGCATCAGTGAAGTGTCTTCCTAGGCGACGATTCCGGGGAGGTTTCCCCGCCATCATCACCAGCATCTATGGCAGGAGATTTAAATTCGATCTCCGCCTGCATGTTTTTCTCGATTTCCCGCCCGATTTCCTCCAGATCCCGGATTTCCGAAAGCGGAGGTAACTGGTCAAGCCCCTCCAGGTTAAAATAATCCAGGAACTGCTTTGTGGTGGCATACATGGCTGGCCGGCCAGGCACGTCCCGGTGCCCCACAACGCGCACCCATTCACGCTCAAGCAACGTTCGAACGATGTTACTACTGACCGTTACACCTCGGATATCCTCGATTTCGCCCCGGGTAATGGGCTGGCGATAGGCAACCAGCGCCAGGGTTTCGAGTAATGCCCGTGAGTAACGCTGGGGCTTTTCCTCGAACAACCGTCCAACCCAGGGTGCATACTCTTCCCGGACTTGCAGCCGATACCCACTGGCTACCTTTCTCAGTTCAAACCCACGGCCCTGACAGGATTGCTCTAGCAACACCAGCACATGCTCCATGATCTGGCGGGCCGGACGCTCGTCTTCCCCGAACAGCTCCCGCAACTGATCTACCGACATTGGCTTGCCGGCGGCAAGCAGGGCAGCTTCGGCGATTGCCTGAAGTTTTCTGAGGTTTTCTTCGTTCATGGTTCCACTACCAGGTATCGGATTGCGCGAGGCCGGATCGTCAGCTGGATGCTCTGGCCCGGACATGAATCGGGCCGAGGACCTCGGCCTGCACCACTTCTATAAGCTGCTCCTTGACCAGCTCAAGCGTCGCCAGGAAGCTGACGACGACACCCAGTCGACCTTCCTCCGGCGTGAACAGGCTCTCAAAGGTCACGAACCGGTCGTCCTGCAACACCGACAGAATCGCCGACATGCGCTCGCGGGTAGAGAGCCTTTCCTTTTCGACATGGTGGCTGGTAAACAGGTCGGCCCGTTTCAGCACCCCCTGGAGCGCAAGGAGGATTTCCCGCAGGTCCACATCGGGGTGCGGCTGGCTGGAAGGCATCTTCGGCAATGCCGCCGACCCCGTAAAGTTGTCCCGCTCCAGGCGGGGCAGCTGGTCAATGTCTTCAGCGGCCTGCTTGAAGCGCTCATACTGCTGCAAGCGGCGGATCAGCTCAGCCCTGGGGTCAATTTCGTCCTCATCCTCGGTTTCCTGACGCGGGAGCAACATCCGGGACTTGATCTCCGCCAGTGTGGCAGCCATCACCAGGTATTCTGCCGCCAGTTCAAACCGCATGGCCTCCACGGCGCCAATGTAATCCATGTACTGCTTGGTAATTTCGCTGACATCGATGTCCAGAATGTCCATGTTCTGGCGGCGGATAAGGTACAACAACAGATCCAGTGGACCTTCAAACGCTTCCAGAAACACCGCAAGGGCATCAGGTGGTATATAAAGGTCACGGGGAAGGTCAACCACCGGTTTGCCGGAAACCCGTGCCAGCGGTGCCTGGTCAGCAGCCGGAACCGATATCTCTGCCGCTTCCTCCGTCGCTGCCCTGCCCGCGGTATCGTCTGTCATGGAGCCTCCACAATCGTCATCACCGATGTTCAGCGGTAGCTCAGCCCCATCGCTGCCCGGACTTCCTCAAGGGTATCCCGCGCCGCGTCACGGGCATGTTCACAGCCTTCTTCAATGATGGCGTGAACCAGATCCGGGTTGCTCTCATACTCCCGGGCACGCTCATGCAACGGGCGCTGTTCCTCGACAATCGAGTCAATCAAAGGCTTCTTGCACTCCAGGCAGCCGATGCCCGCGCTGCGACACCCCACCTGTACCCACTCCTGGGTATCGGCGTCGGAATACACCTTATGCAACCCCCACACCGGGCACTTTTCCGGCTCGCCCGGGTCCGTCCGGCGCACGCGCTGGGGGTCAGTCTGCATGGTGCGGATTTTCTGGGCGACGCTGTCAGGATCTTCCCGCAGGCCGATGTAATTGTTATAGGACTTGGACATTTTCTGTCCATCAAGCCCCGGCATTTTCGATTCCGGCGTTAACAATGGCTGGGGCTCGGGCAGAATCACCTTGCCCCCACCCTCGATATAACCATAGAGCCGTTCGCGATCGCCCAGGGAGATGTTCTGCTGCTCCTTGAGCAGGGCACGGGCAGTTTCCAGGGCGTCCATATCGCCCTCTTCCTGATAGCGCTTTTTCAGGGTACGGTAGAGTTTTGCGTTCTTCTTTCCCATCTTGACGATGGCGCCCTCCGCCTGTTCTTCAAATCCCGGTTCACGACCATAGATATGATTGAAACGGCGGGCAACTTCCCGGGTGATCTCTACGTGGGACACCTGGTCCGCACCCACAGGCACGCGCCCGGCCCGATACATGAGGATGTCCGCGCTTTGGAGCAACGGATACCCCAGGAAGCCATAGGTGGCCAGGTCTTTCTCACGCAGTTTTTCCTGCTGGTCCTTATACGTGGGTACGCGCTCCAGCCAGCCCAGAGGGGTTATCATCGACAACAAAAGGTGCAGCTCGGCGTGTTCCGGCACCTTGGACTGGATAAACATCGTGGAGGAACCAGGGTTAACGCCGGCCGCCAGCCAATCGATCACCATATCCCAGACACTGTCCTGGATACCGCTGGGATCATCGTAGTTGGTGGTAAGCGCATGCCAGTCGGCTACGAAGAAGAAACACTCGAATTCATGCTGGAGTTTTACCCAGTTCTTCAGAACACCGTGAAAATGGCCAAGGTGCAACTTGCCGGTGGGACGCATGCCGGACAAAATCCGTTGCTGGGAATCGACAGAACTCAAAGCATGAACTCCTTCTGTTATAGGGAACAGCCATCATATTGCAGGCTGACCGGGCATTATAGTCTTATGTGATCCCGGCGTTAAGGTACCATTTAAAACCTGTCAACGGCGCCTGGAAACAAAAAGCCCCCGGAAGTCCGCAAGGCAGACCCGGGGGCTTTCTTTGAACCGGCGGTATTTTACCAGCCAGTCACTTCTTTCAGAGCCTTGCCAATTTCGGCCAAGCTACGCACAGTCTTGACACCGGCGTCGTTCAGGGCAGCAAACTTCTCGTCTGCCGTACCCTTACCACCGGAAATGATCGCACCGGCATGCCCCATACGCTTGCCAGGAGGCGCTGTCACACCAGCGATGTAGGCAACCACTGGCTTGGTGACATTTTCCTTGATGAAGGCAGCGGCTTCTTCCTCGGCGGTACCGCCGATCTCGCCGATCATCACGATGGCCTCAGTCTGAGGATCGTCCTGCAGCAGTTGCAGGATATCGATGAAGTTGGAGCCCGGAATCGGATCACCACCGATACCGACACAGCTGGACTGGCCGTAGCCGAAGTCCGTCGTCTGCTTGACCGCCTCGTAAGTCAAGGTGCCTGAACGGGACACAATGCCCACTTTGCCCGGCTTGTGAATATGACCCGGCATGATACCGATCTTGCTCTCACCCGGCGTGATCACACCCGGGCAGTTGGGCCCGATCATACGAACGCCTTTGCGATCCACATACTCTTTTGCATAGAGCATGTCGATGGTCGGGATACCCTCGGTGATGCACACAATCAGCTCGATGCCAGCGTCCGCGGCTTCGATGATGGCGTCTTTGCAGAACGGAGCCGGTACGTAGATAACGGTCGCTTCCGCACCGGTCTTCTCTACCGCCTCACGCACGGTGTTGAACACCGGCAGACCCAGATGCTCAGTGCCGCCCTTTCCGGGGCTGACACCGCCGACCATTTTGGTACCGTACTCAATGGCCTGCTCAGAATGGAAAGTACCCTGTGCGCCGGTAAAGCCCTGGCAGATAACTTTGGTGTCTTTGTTGATCAGAATGCTCATTATTTACCCCCCGCGGCTTTAACGACTTGCTCTGCCGCATCGGACAGACTGGTGGCAGCGATGATGTTCAGGCCACTGTCGGCGAGTACTTTTGTGCCCTTATCGGCATTGTTACCTTCCAGACGCACAACCACAGGAACCTTGACGCCAACATCTTTCACGGCACCGATAATGCCCTCGGCAATCATGTCGCAGCGAACAATGCCACCGAAGATGTTGACCAGAACGGCCTTGACGTTGGAATCCGACAGAATGATCTTGAACGCTTCGGAAACGCGCTCTTTGGTCGCCCCGCCGCCTACGTCCAGGAAGTTCGCGGGCTGGCCGCCGGACAGCTTGATGATGTCCATGGTACCCATGGCCAGGCCTGCGCCGTTAACCATGCAACCTATGTTGCCATCCAGCGCCACGTAGTTGAGCTCCCACTTGGCCGCTTCCGCTTCCCGGGAATCTTCCTGGGAGGGATCGTGCATCTCGTGGATTTTCTTCTGACGGTAAAGCGCGTTGCCGTCAACGCCGATCTTGGCGTCCAGGCAGTGCAGATCACCGGCTGGTGTAATGACCAGTGGGTTGATTTCAAGCAGCGCCAGATCACGCTCTTCAAACAGCTTTGCCAGGCCCAGGAAAATCTTGGTGAACTGGCCAATCTGCTTGCCTTCCAGGCCCAGCTTAAACGCCAGTTCGCGGCCCTGGTACGGCTGCGCACCTACCAGTGGATCAACTTCGGCTCTCAGGATCTTCTCCGGGGTTTCTTCAGCCACCTTCTCGATCTCGACACCACCTTCGGTGGACGCCATGAATACGATACGACGGCTACCGCGATCAACTACTGCGCCCAGGTACAGTTCCTGGTCGATATCTGTAAGGGACTCAACAAGAATCTTGCTGACCGGCTGGCCGTTCTCGTCAGTCTGGTAGGTCACCAGGTTCTTGCCGAGCCAGTTTTCTGCGAAGGCACGGATCTCGTCCTTGCTCTTGACCAGCTTTACGCCGCCGGCTTTGCCGCGGCCACCAGCGTGTACCTGGGCCTTTACAACCCAGGCGTCGCCGCCGATTTCATCTGCAGCAGCCACTGCTTCCTTGGGGGTATCGCAGGCAATGCCCTTGGATACTGGCAGGCCATATTCAGCGAACAGCTGCTTGCCCTGATATTCATGCAAATTCATAGTTAATGTCCCGCTTTCTGATGGAGGATAACCACATACGGAAATTGAACCCGCTCTGAGCGAATTCGGTTCGGCGTGCCGGGGATCACCTCAGCACACCACAAACGCAATCGGAAACCAGCCGTTTTTATAGCAGCGGGGCGCCATCATTGGCGCCCCTGTTTCCTGATCTGCGTTACTTCTTTTTGCGACGGTTGGCGATGTGAATTGCACCACCGTCTACAGCCAATGCTGCTTCGTGCACGGACTCTGACAGAGTCGGGTGCGCGAAACAGGTCAGGGCCAGATCTTCTGCGCTGGATCCGAACTCCATTGCAATCACGCCCTGGGCAACGATTTCGGAAGCCTGCGGCCCCACCACATGGAACCCGAGAATGCGATCGGTCTTCTCGTCAGCGATGATCTTCACCATGCCGGTGGCGGAGTTTGCCGCCATGGCACGACCGTTGGCCGCAAACGGGAAGGTACCCACTTTATAGGCTTCGCCTTCGGACTTGAGCTGTTCCTCTGACTTACCAACCCAGGCGATTTCCGGGAAGGTATAAACCACGTTGGGGATACAGTCATAGTTGACCTGGGGCTTGTGGCCGGCAATCCGCTCGGCAACCATCACGCCTTCCTCAGACGCTTTGTGTGCCAGCATCGGTCCACGAACCACATCACCCACAGCCCAGACACCCGGAGCTTCGGTCTTGCAGTTGTCATCGACGAAAATGAAACCGCGCTCATCCATCTGGACACCAGAGTCTTCAGACAACAGGTTGTCGGTATATGGCCGACGGCCAACAGCGACAATCAGCTTGTCGAACTTGGCTTCCTGCTTACCTTTGGAATCCTCGTAGGTCACGTTAACCAGTTTACGCTTGACTTCGGCGCCGGTCATACGCGCGCCCAGCACAATGTTAAGACCCTGCTTCTGGAACTGTTTCAGCGCATCCTTGGCGACCTGTTGATCAACTACCGGCAGGAACGTGTCCACCGCCTCAAGTACCGTTACCTCGGCACCCAGGCGGGCCCAGACACTGCCGAGTTCCAGACCGATAACGCCGGCGCCGATAACACCCAGACGCTTGGGTACTTCAGTAAACTCCAGGGCACCCTCGGAATCAACGATGTGCTCGCCGTCAAAAGGCGCGGGCGGAATCTGGATCGGTTTGGACCCGGTGGCGATAATGACATTCTCCGCCTCATAGGTCTTCTTCTTGCCGTCCTTGTCGGTCACCTCAACCTTACGGTTGGCCAGCAGCTTGCCGTGGCCCTGGATCGAGGTCACCCCATTGGACTTGAACAACCCGCCAATACCGCCGGTAAGCTGGTTAACAATACCTTCCTTGCGCTCCATCATTTTGGCAAGGTCGAAACTGACGTCTTTGGCGACAATCCCCTGATCGGCAAACCCGTGACGGGCCTCCTCGTACTTGTGGGAGATCTCCAGCAGCGCCTTCGAAGGAATACAACCCACGTTCAGGCAGGTACCACCGAGCCGGTGCTTGCCTTCCTTGTCAGTCCAGGATTCGATACACGCAGTTTTCAGACCCAGTTGCGCTGCCTTGATTGCGGCAACATAGCCGCCAGGGCCGGCGCCAATGACGATTACGTCGTACTTGTCAGACATGTTTTATCCCGTTTATCCAATTCGTTAAGTGTCGGCTCAGACGTCCAGCAGAATGCGCGCCGGATCCTCAAGCATTTCCTTGATGGCCACCAGGAACTGCACCGCTTCCTTGCCATCGATCATACGGTGATCGTAGGAAAGCGCCAGATACATCATCGGCTGGATTTCCACCTTGCCGTTCACCGCCATCGGCCGCTCCTGGATCTTGTGCATGCCCAGGATTGCCGTTTGTGGCGGGTTGAGGATCGGCGTGGAAATCAGTGATCCGAAAATACCACCGTTGGTAATGGTGAAGGTGCCGCCGGTCATGTCTTCAATGCCAAGCTTGCCTTCTTTGGCCTTGGTTCCATACTCGACGATCTTCTTCTCGATATCAGCCAGGCCAAGGGCGTCGGTATCACGTACAACAGGAACAACCAGACCACGATCACTTGAAACCGCAATGCCGATATCCTGGTAACCATGGTAAACCATGTCGTTACCGTCAATAGAGGCGTTAACAGCGGGGAAACGTTTCAGTGCTTCCGTAGCGGCCTTGGTGAAAAATGACATGAAGCCCAGTTTGACACCATGACGCTTCTCGAAACTTTCCTTGTGCTGCTTGCGCAACTCCATGACTGGCCCCATGTTCACTTCATTGAACGTGGTGAGCATGGCGGCTGTCTGCTGGGCATTGACCAGGCGCTTGGCAATGCTGGCACGCAGGCGGGTCATCGGCACGCGCTTTTCAGGGCGCTCGCCAGAGCCGACATCCACCTGCGGCATATCACCGGCGGGCTTGGCCGACGGAGCTGATGATGAACCTGAAGACTTTCCGGCATCTATATGATTTTGAACGTCTTCTTTGGTAACACGTCCATCTTTCCCGGTGCCTTCAATAGCCTCGGGCTTGATGTCGTTCTCTTCTGCAAGCTTGCGGGCGGCCGGGCTGAGAATGGCCTCACCGGAGGAGCTGGAAGTGGCTTCGGACGATTCTTCAGCCGCAGCTTCCTTTTTACCTTCCTCTTTCTTGCCTTCATCTTTGGCAGCAGGCTTGGATTCGCCAGCGGCGCCTTCCTTGAACTTGCCGACCACTTCACCGCTTTCTACGGTGTCGCCTTCGCCCTTGAGTATTTCCTCAATAACACCATCAGCCGGAGCGACTACTTCGAGCACAACCTTGTCGGTTTCAATATCGACAATCAGTTCGTCACGGGAACACGCTTCGCCGGGCTGTTTGTGCCAGGTCGCGACTGTGCCTTCTGCGACCGACTCTGGGAATACGGGGGCTTTTATTTCAGTTGACATCTCGGGTCCTTAGTTCGGTAGCTCGTCAGATTTCAAACGCGTCGTTAACCAGTTTTTTCTGCTCTTCTATGTGGACGGACATATGCCCACAGGCCGGAGCAGCAGAAGCGTCACGACCGGCATACTGAAGATACAACTTCGGGTTTTTGCGATGCAGCGCATTACGCATATGGTGTTGGCTACAGTACCAGGCACCCTGGTTCATGGGCTCTTCCTGGCACCAGACCACATGCTTGAGCTTGGGATACAAGGCCAGTAGCTCATCCAGATCATCTCCCGGGAACGGATACAGCTGCTCTATACGAACAATGGCAACATCATTCCGCTCGTCAGCCTTCTTACGCTCAAGCAGGTCGAAGTATACCTTGCCGCTGCAAAGAATCAGGCGATCAACCTTCTTGGGATCAGAAGGCTCTTTCTCGGGCAGCACCGTTTTGAAGGTACCGGAGGTCAGATCCTCGAGGTCCGAGGTTGCCTCTTTATGCCGCAGAAGACTCTTCGGCGTAATGGCTACCAGCGGCTTGCGAAGCGGGCGCTTGACCTGACGACGGAGCATGTGAAAAACCTGCGACGGAGTTGTCGGTACACATACCTGGATATTGTGTTCTGCCGACAGTTGCAGGAAACGCTCGAGGCGGGCTGAACTGTGCTCGGGTCCCTGCCCCTCATAACCATGGGGCAGCAGCAGGGTCAGGCCGCACAGGCGTCCCCACTTGTGCTCGCCACTGGTCAGGAACTGGTCAATCACCACCTGGGCGCCGTTGGCGAAGTCGCCGAACTGGGCTTCCCAGACCACCAGGCCGCTCGGAGCGGTGGTGGAATAGCCGTACTCGAACGCCATCACCGCTTCCTCGGACAACAGCGAATCGTAGATCTCGAAATCCGGCTGGTCGTCCGCAAGATGCTCAAGCGCAATATGCGTTGAGCCATCCTTCTGGTTGTGCAGCACCGCATGGCGGTGAGAGAAGGTACCGCGACCGACATCCTGACCGGTAATACGAATCGGGTGGCCTTCATTAAGAAGCGTGGCATAGGCCATGATCTCGCCGTAGCCCCAGTTGATGGGCAATGCACCGGCCGTCATTTTTTCGCGATCAGTAATGATCTTGGACACCTGGCGCTGAATGCTGAAGCCTTCAGGCACGTGGGTCAGCTTCTTGCCCAGTTTCTGGATCGTCTTCAATGCAACACTGGACTTACACTTCGCTGTCCACTCATGCCCCAGATAAGGGGTCCAGTCTACATAGAGCTCCTTGTTGGGCTCCTTGACCAGGGCCTTGACCACGTGGTCGCCCTTGTCCAGCTCATCACGGTAGTCCAGCTCAATCTGCTTGGACTCTTCGTCGGTAATAATTCCGTCGGCGACGAGCTTCTCGGCGTAAAGATTACGAGTTGTGGTCAGCTTGCGAATCTTGTCGTACATCACCGGCTGGGTAGCAGCTGGTTCATCCGCTTCGTTGTGGCCGCGGCGGCGATAGCACACCAGGTCAATCACCACGTCATTCTTGAATTCGTGGCGATAATCCATGGCCATCTGGGTAACGAACATGACCGCTTCGGGGTCATCCGCATTCACATGCAGAATGGGGGCCTGGATCATCTTGGCCACATCCGTGCAGTATTCCGTGGAGCGGGCATCTTCCTGTTTGCTGGTGGTAAAACCGACCTGGTTGTTAATGACGATATGGATCGTACCACCAACACCGTAGCCCCGGGTCTGGGACATCTGGAAGGTTTCCATGACCACGCCCTGCCCTGCGAAAGCAGCGTCGCCGTGCATGATAATCGGGACACACTGGGTTCCGTTAGGATCTTCGCGACGCGTCTGGCGGGCACGGACAGAGCCCACAACCACTGGCGAGACAATCTCGAGGTGGGATGGGTTAAAGGCAAGCGCCAGGTGTATTTCACCACCTTCTGTCATCACGTTGGATGAGAAGCCCTGATGGTACTTGACGTCACCAGAGCCAGAATCCGCAAGCTTCTTGCCTTCGAATTCGTCGAACAGTTCTTTCGGGTTTTTGCCGAGGGTGTTCACCAGAACGTTCAGGCGACCCCGGTGCGCCATACCCAGAACGATTTCCTTGGCGCCATAACTGCCGGCCCGCTGGATAAGCTCATCCAGGCATGGGATCAGGCTTTCGCCACCCTCAAGGCCAAATCGCTTCACACCGGGATAACGGGAACCCAGATATTTCTCGAGACCTTCTGCTGCAGTAAGGCGTTCCAGCAGATGTTTGCGGGTGCCCGCCTCGTAATTGGGGCGCGAGCGGACCGGTTCCATCCGTTGCTGAAACCAGCGCTTGATCCGCGTGTCCACCACGTGCATGTACTCGGCGCCAATGCTTCCGCAATAGGTTTCGCGCAGCCCGTTAACAATATCCCGGAGCTTCATGGTCTCGGAACCGAAGTTCAGAGAACCGGTCTGAAACTCAAGGTCGTAATCTGCTTCCGAAAGCTCATGGAACGAAGGATCGAGATCTTCCACCTGAGGACGATTCCAGACGCCAAGTGGGTCAAGCTTCGCTTCCTGATGGCCACGAAAACGAAAGGCATTGATCAGCTGGAGTACACGAATCTGCTTCTTGTCCGCATCTGCGGTGGCACTGGCGGGCACACCATTGGCGGCAAGGAAACGCTGATTGCGGGAAATGTGCTCAAACTGTTGGCGAATAGATGAGTGATCTATATCGCGGCCTTTGTAGCCATCCACACTGGGAAGTTTATCGAAGTAGCTGCGCCATTCTTCGGGCACGGCGTTGGGGTCTTTCAGGTAGGTTTCGAAAAGCTGTTCAACATAGGCAAGATTTCCCCCTTGGAGGTGGGAAGTCTGCCATAACTGCTCCATTATGCTTTCGTGCATTTTGAATAGCTCACCTTGGGCTGGTGCGGGGAGCTGGCTATGGTCGGCCAGGGGTATATCTGAGTCAATACGGGTTTTTACGGGATCGACTGTGGCCACCACACCCAACAAGGATGTTTTCCGTTCCCCGGTGGTTATTATACTCAGCAAAGCCGTGGGGGCACTTTGTAGGTTCCCGTCACGGCCTGCGTAGTGTGCACCCTGTTAAGACTTTTGACTATAAGCCTTTGGTTGAAGGGCCCGCTTCATTGCGAGCCCTCCCGGGTGCCGAGCTTGTCAGCACAGTATAGCGCCTGTGTCAGATTCTGCTTACGTTGCCCGCTGAAGCAGAAGATTGCGGATGTGGCCGATTGCCCTTGTGGGGTTCAGGCCTTTGGGGCAGACGCTGACACAGTTCATGATGCCCCGGCAGCGGAAAACGCTGAACGGGTCGTCGAGATTGGCAAGCCGCTCGGCCTGAGCCGTATCACGGCTGTCTGCCAGGAAGCGGTAGGCCTGAAGCAGACCCGCCGGGCCGATGAACTTCTCCGGGTTCCACCAGAACGACGGGCACGCCGTTGAACAGCAGGCACAGAGAATACACTCGTACAGGCCATCCAGTTTTTCCCGGTCCTCTGGAGACTGATAGCGCTCAATGGCCGGCGCCGGGTTGTCATTAACCAGGTAAGGCATAACCTTCTCATACTGTTTGTAGAAAAGGCTCATATCCACCACCAGGTCACGAATAACCGGCAAGCCGGGCAGTGGACGCAACACCAGCTTGTTATTCTTCAGAACCTCGGACAGCGGAGTAATGCAGGCAAGACCGTTCTTGCCATTCATATTCATGCCGTCTGACCCACAAACACCTTCCCGACAGGAACGGCGATAAGCCATTGAGGGGTCCTGCTCCTTGACCAGATTCAGAACATCAAGAACCATCAGGTCCTTGCCTTCCGGGATATCCAGCTCCACGTCCTGCATGTAGGGCGCGTTGTCGGTTTCCGGGTTATAGCGGTACAGGCTTACTAACATTGCTCAATCCCCCTTAGTAAGTCCGGATCTTCGGCTGGAAAGTATCAACCGTTTTCGGAGCGAAGTTCACGTCTCGCTTGCCTACACGCTTATCCAGCGGGAAGTAAAGCGAATGCTTCAGCCAGTTTTCGTCATCACGCTCGGTGAAATCATTACGGGCGTGGGCGCCACGGCTCTCTTTACGTTCGAAGGCTGAAACAGCTGTTGCCAGGGCAACTTCGTAAAGGTTGTCCAGTTCAAGAGCTTCGATACGCGCGGTGTTGAAGGCGCTGCTGGTGTCCGCAAGCTTGGTATTGCGAACACGCTCACCAATTGCTTCCAGCTTCTTGAGGCCTTCTTCCATGCTGTTGCCGTCACGGAATACGCCGAAATAGAGCTGCATGCAGTTCTGCAGGTCCTTGCGAACCTCGGCAACGCTCTCGCCTTCGGAAGCGCTGTTCAGGCGATCCAGGCGGGCCATGGCATTCTTGATGTCTTCCTCGCTGGCGCCATCGACTTCAAAGCCGCCGCGGAGCTGCTCTTCAATGTGCAGGCCAGCCGCACGGCCGAACACCACCAGGTCCAGCAACGAGTTGCCACCAAGACGGTTTGCACCGTGCACGGATACACAGGCAGCTTCACCACAGGCGAACAACCCAGGAATCGGCTTGTCGTTGCCGTTTTCGTCCTGGGTCAGGGCCTGACCACCGACGTTGGTGGGAATGCCGCCCATCATGTAGTGACAGGTGGGCACTACCGGCACCGGTTCTTTTACCGGGTCGACATGCGCGAAGGTGCGGGACAGTTCGCAGATACCTGGCAGGCGCAGGTTCAGCGTCTCTTCGCCCAGATGGTCCAGCTTCAGCAGAACGTGATCCTTGTCCGGGCCACATCCGCGGCCTTCCAGAATCTCGATAACCATGGAGCGGGCCACAACGTCCCGCCCCGCCAGGTCTTTCGCGTTCGGAGCGTAACGCTCCATGAAGCGCTCACCCTCAGAATTGATCAGGTAGCCGCCCTCACCCCGACAGCCTTCGGTCACCAGTGTGCCCGCACCGTGAATACCGGTGGGATGGAACTGCCACATTTCCATATCCTGCATCGGGAAGCCGGCGCGAAGCGCCATACCAATACCATCACCGGTGTTGATCAGGGCATTGGTTGTGGATGCATAGATGCGTCCGGCACCACCGGTGGCAAGAACCGTTGCTTTGGACTTGATGTAGGCCACTTCACCGGATTCAATCTCGATGGCAACGACACCAACCACTTCGTTCTTGCTGTTCTTGACCAGATCCACCGCGTACCACTCGTTCAGGAATGTGGTACCGCCCTTGAGGTTCGCCTGATAAAGGGTGTGCAACAACGCATGACCAGTACGGTCAGCAGCCGCGCAGGTGCGGGCCGCCTGAGCAGGGTTGTCCGGCCCCTTGGACTGGCCGCCGAAAGGACGCTGGTAGATGCGGCCCTGTTCGGTACGGGAGAACGGCAGCCCCATATGCTCGAGCTCAAACACAGCCTGAGGACCCACAGAACACATGTACTCGATAGCGTCCTGGTCACCGATGTAGTCGGAACCCTTGACGGTATCGTACATGTGCCAGCGCCAGTCATCATTGGGATCGGCGCTGGCAATCGCGCAAGTAATACCGCCCTGGGCAGACACTGTATGGGAACGAGTCGGAAATACCTTGGTGATACACGCTGTGTTGACGCCGGACTCGGTCAGTTGCAGGGCGGCACGCATACCGGCACCGCCGCCACCGATAACAATCGCGTCGTAAGACATGGTCTTGATATTAGCCATTAATTAAAGCCCCCAAAGAATCTGAATGCCCCAGACCACATACACGAACATGGTCAAACCGCACAGCGCCTGAACCAGGAACCGGGGCAGAGTCGCCTTGATGTAATCCGTTGTAACTGTCCAGAGCCCCACCCAGGCGTGCGCCCCGATTGACAGAAGGGCCAGCAGGGTAAAGATGCGGAACCAGGTCTGATCGAAAAGAGCGGACCAGGAGTCATAATTGACTTCGCTGGTCAGCATGAAACCGAACAGGAAAATTGTATACAGAGCAAGTACGTAGGCGGTAACGCGCTGGATCATCCAGTCGAAGACGCCGCTGCGGCCAAGATTCGTCACACTGTTTACGCTGTTCACCATACCCAGACTCCTGCAAGAACGATGAGAATAACGGAAACCACGATTGTGGCTTTCGCCGCGAGCCGGCCACTTTCCAGCTCTTCGCCGATGCCCATATCCATCAGCAGGTGCTTGATACCCGCAACCAGGTGGTACAACAAGGCAGACAGAATGCCCCAGGTAATCAGCTTCGCCAGGAAGCTGTCCAGCAAGCCACTTACCCTACTGAAGCCTTCTTCCCCTGACAGGGAAAGCTGAAGTCCGTAAAGCATGAAAGCGACACCCACAAAAATGATGATGCCACTGACGCGATGCAGTATGGACGTGATGGCTGGCAGCGGAAAATGGAACTTGCCGAGATCGAGATTTACTGGTCGTTTGCTATTCACAGCGCTCTCACACTCTCTCTTGGACCCGCGGACCGGAAAACCGGAGCGGATGGTTGGTATGTAAGGATCATGGTGCTGAACGAATCCGGCACACGATTGGCTTAAGGAGGGAGAAAAACCGGCAAGCGCTCTTCTGGTATCCGACGCTGCGGCCTGGTGTATCCCCGATTCCGGGATACGGATTATAAGGAGTAGCCCTGTCAATTACAAACACGCAACCCTGCCAGACCCCGTTAAATCAGGGCCTGCCACTCGCTATATAGATGATTGACAAATTCAATTCACTACCATTGAAGTGCGTATTCGGGGTTTCCCTGATTTACAGGGAATGTCAAATAATGGGTTTTATTGCCTCCTCCATTGACAAAAAAAGCCAACGCCCTATATTTTGCCGCCAGTTTTGCGATAATACGCGCCTTCTAGCGCATTCAAATGCTGATAAATAGGAGAGCACCATGACCGACAGGAAAGCCACGCTTTCGGTGGGTGACAAGTCCATTGAGCTACCAGTTTACTCAGGCACCGTCGGCCCTGACGTCATTGACGTGAGAAGCCTGGTCCAGGAAGGCGTTTTCACTTACGACCCCGGATTTGTGTCCACTGCGGCCTGTGAATCGCAGATTACCTACATTGATGGTGCAAACGGTGTTCTCCTGCACCGGGGCTACCCGATTGAGGAACTGGCGGAAAATTCGGACTACCTTGAAGTCTGCTACCTGCTGCTCAACGGTGAACTGCCCACCCCGGAAGAGAACAGAAAGTTCCACGAAACCATCAAAAGCCACACCATGTTGCACGACCAGATGCGCAACTTCTTCCAGGGCTTCCGCCGGGACGCGCATCCGATGGCCATCATGTGTGGCGTTGTAGGCGCGCTGTCCGCGTTCTATCACGACCAGATGGACGTTACCAACGCCCATCAGCGTGAAATTACCGCGCACCGACTGGTTGCCAAGATGCCGACCATTGCGGCCTGGTGTTACAAGTACAGCATTGGCCAGCCGTTCATGTATCCCCGCAATGATCTTTCCTACTCCGAGAACTTCCTGCAGATGATGTTTGGCGTTCCCTGTGAGGAGTACAAGCCGAACCCGATCCTGGCAAAAGCCATGGACAAGATTTTCATCCTGCACGCGGATCACGAGCAGAACGCCTCCACGTCTACGGTACGTCTTGCCGGCTCTACCGGGGCCAACCCGTACGCGTGCATTGCTTCTGGCATCGCTGCCCTCTGGGGCCCGGCACACGGTGGCGCCAACGAAGCGGTACTGGACATGCTGGCGGAAATCGGCGACGAGGCCAACATCGAGAAGTTCATCGCCAAGGCCAAGGACAAGGACGATCCGTTCCGCCTTATGGGCTTTGGCCACCGGGTTTACAAGAACTTCGACCCTCGCGCCAAAGTCATGGCAGAGACAGCTCACGAGGTGCTGACCGAGCTGGGCCTGGAGAACGACCCGCTGCTGAGAATTGCCCAGCGACTGGAAAAGATTGCCCTGGAAGACGAATACTTCGTCCAGCGCAAGCTCTATCCGAACGTGGATTTCTATTCCGGCCTGATTCTCAAGGCGATCGGTATTCCGACTTCCATGTTTACAGTGATCTTTGCCCTCTCCCGCACCATAGGCTGGTTTTCCCATTGGAACGAAATGGTCAGCGGAGACTATCGCATTGGTCGCCCACGCCAGCTGTACACCGGCGAAGAAGCCCGGAAGTATCCGAAGAAGTAAGCAAAAACGGGTTGTCAGACCGTTTATCAAAAAAGGCCGCTGCACAGCGGCCTTTTTTGTATCTGCTCATTCTGTAATGATTGGACCTGCTTTCCCCCAACAATAACCAAGTTCCGGAGACAGACCTTATGAGCGTAACCGCAGCATTTATCGGCCTCGGCATTATGGGGTACCCCATGGCCGGCCACCTGGCAAACGCAGGAGTCGACGTACGGGTATGGAACCGTAGCCCCGAAAAATCAAAGGCCTGGACTGAAAAATATCCGGGAAAAGCCGGTGATTCCATCGCCAGCACCGTTACGGAAGCCGACTTTGTATTCACCTGCGTTGGCGCCGACCACGACCTCGTTGAAGTCTACGAAGGGCCCGACGGCATCATTGCCAACGCCCTTCCCGGGGCCATTCTCGTGGACCACACAACCGCATCGGCAGGCATAGCCGAGCAACTGGCACAGCTGGCCAGAGCGCGCAACCTTGAGTTCATTGACGCACCGGTCTCCGGCGGGCAACAAGGTGCTGAAAATGGTCAACTGACCATTATGTGTGGTGCCGAACCGGATCCATTTTCGCAAGCGAAGCCCTTAATGGAACACTACTCCAAGGCCCTCAACCTGATGGGGCCGGTGGGCAGTGGCCAGAAAACCAAAATGGTGAACCAGATTGCCATTGCCGGCCTGGTACAGGGCTTGTCCGAGGCGCTCCATTTCGCCGAGCAGGCGGAGCTGGACGTACGCAAGGTGGTGGACGTTATCTCGAAGGGTGCGGCGCAGTCCTGGCAGATGGAAAATCGCTCCGGCACCATGATAGACGGGGAGTTCGAGCATGGCTTTGCGGTGGACTGGATGCGTAAGGACCTGTCGATCTGCCTTGAAGAAGCCCGGAAGAACGGCGCCAGGATTCCAGTTGCTGCGCTGGTGGACCAGTTCTATGGGGATGTGCAGCAGATGGGTGGAAACCGCTGGGATACCTCGTCGCTGATTCAACGACTGCGCAAAAAATCCTGAAGTTCGTTTTACAACAAAAGGGCAGGATGGTGAGATACCATCCTGCCCTGTTTCACGAAATCACTTTTCCTTTGGCTGCCACTTGCCGTTCACATACCACGCAGACCAGCCCGTCGCCTTGCCATCCTTCTCCGACATGACGTACTGCTCCTTGCTCTTGCGGCTGTAACGGATGACCGTCGGGTTGCCTTCCGGGTCGCGCTCGGGCGCATCCATCAGGAAATTGTACTTCGGATCAATCTCCTGTTTGTGGGGCTTGATCTCCATCACCAGCGGCGGGCGCGTTTCCCGGTTCTTGGGAAACTTGCTGGCCGCAAGAAACAGCCCCGAGGCCCCGTCACGCAGCACATAGGTGTCGTCCACCTTCTGACATTGCAACTCCGGCATTGGAACCGGATCCATCTTCGGTGGCGCTGGCTCGCCGCTCTTCAACAGCTTACGGGTGTTTTTGCACTCTGTATTGGTGCAACCAAAGTACTTGCCGAAACGACCGGTCTTGAGCTGCATTTCGGAACCACACTTGTCACACTCCAGAGTGGGACCCTCATAACCCTTGATACGGAAGGTCCCCTTCTCCACTTCATAACCGGAGCAATCGGGGTTGTTACCGCACACATGCAGCTTGCGGGTTTCATCCACCAGGTAGCTGTCCATGGCGGTTCCGCACTTCGGGCAACGACGTTTTTTACGCAGCAGGCGGGTTTCGCCCTCGCCTTCCACGTCTTCATCGGCACTGACCACTTCATCGCCCGATACCAGGTTGATCGTGGTCTTGCAGCGCTCCTTGGGCGGCAGGGAGTACCCGGAGCAACCCAGAAACACACCGGTACTGGCCACACGAATCTGCATTGGACGACTGCAAGTGGGGCACGGAATATCGGTCTCTGTGGGCATGTTGGCCCGCATCCCACCATCTTCACCACTTTCAGCGGTTTCCAACTGCTGACGGAAGCGGCCATAAAAATCATTCAGGACCTTTTTCCAGTCAACCTCTCCACCGGCAATATCGTCGAGCTCATCTTCCATTTTCGCGGTGAAGTCAAAATCCATCAGGTTCGGGAAGGACTCGGACAGGCGCTCGGTGACGATCTCGCCCATTTTTTCCGCATAGAAACGACGATTCTGAAGGCGAACGTATCCGCGGTCCTGGATCGTCGAGATAATCGAAGCATAGGTTGACGGCCGGCCAATGCCCTGCTTCTCCAGCTCCTTGACGAGGCTGGCTTCGGTATACCGCGGTGCCGGCTTGGTGAAATGCTGGCTGGGATCAAGCTTCTTCAGATCCAGTGTTTCGTTAACCTGAAAGTCGGGCAGCGCAATGTCCTCATCCTTCTTGGCGGACTGCGGTGCCACCTTGAGAAACCCTTCAAACTTGATGATACGGCCACGGATGCGAAGCTCGTAATCTCCGTTGGCGACCACAATCGACGTACTCAGGAACTCTGCGTCCGACATCTGACAGGCAATGAACTGGCGCCAGATCAGGTCATACAGCTTCTCAGCGTCCTTCTCCAGGCCGCTGATATCCGCTGGCCTACGGCCCACGTCAGTCGGGCGAATGGCCTCGTGGGCCTCCTGAGCGCCCTCCTTGCTCCCGTATACCCGGGGAGAGTCAGGCAGAAACTTGTCACCGAACTGCTTTTTGACAAATTCACGACAACTTGCCACGGCGTCCTGGCTCAGGTTGGTGGAGTCGGTACGCATGTAGGTAATAAAGCCCGCCTCGTAAAGGCGTTGGGCCAGCATCATGGTTTTCTTGACGCTGAATCCCATCCGGTTACTGGCGGCCTGTTGCAGTGTCGACGTAATAAACGGAGCCGAAGGCCGCGATCGGGTCGGTTTGTCTTCGCGCTTGGCAACCTTGAACGCTCCCGCTTCGAGGCGCTCAACATGTTCAGCACTCTGTTTCTCGCTAACCGGCCGATAGGCCTTCCCATCGTAGCGGGTAACCTCGAAACGAACCGGCTGGTCAGCCTTCTCCGAAAGCAGGTCAGCATGCAGCTGCCAGAATTCTTCGGGAACGAACTTGCGGATTTCCCGTTCCCGCTCGACGATCAGCCTGACGGCCACCGACTGTACCCGGCCGGCCGAAAGGCCCCGTGCAATCTTCGCCCACAACAGCGGCGACACCATATACCCCACAACCCGATCCAGAAATCGCCGGGCCTGCTGGGCATTAACGCGATCGGTGTCGAGGTTACCGGGATCCTTGAAGGCCTCCTGAATGGCGCGCTTGGTAATCTCGTTGAAGACCACGCGGCGATACTTTTCAGGCTCACCACCGATGGTTTGCTGAAGGTGCCAGGCAATGGCCTCCCCTTCGCGGTCCAGATCCGTTGCGAGGTAAATATGGTCGGCAGACTTTGCCAAACGCTTGAGTTCACTGACGACCTTTTCCTTGCCGGGCAGAATCTCGTAGCGGGCGCTCCAGTCATGGTCCGGGTCTACACCCATGCGTGCAACCAGTTGCTCCCGGGATTTGCGCTTCTTGTGAGCCGCTTTCTCGTCCGGACTCATCTTGCGGGTCAATGCAGCCTGCCTGGCGCGCTCTTTCGGATCCGACGTTGAGCCGCTGCCACTGACGGGCAGGTCACGAATATGCCCGACGCTCGACTTCACAATGAAGCCAGAACCCAGGTATTTGTTGATGGTCTTCGCTTTCGCTGGCGACTCGACAATAACGAGACTTTTACCCATATCGGAGATCTGTGTCCTTGGCGATAATCGGTTAAAAAATCAGCAAACCGTAAACTCGCTGTAAAATCAGTCGGCTAGAAAACACTCAATAGCCGCCACCTTGGTATAGGTGCATTGTTTTACAGGGTCAAGAAAAGCAAGACAACCCATTCTTCTGTTTATAGCCGGCTTTTTTGCACGGTCAAAGACAGGAAAGCCCGGCATTTGCCGGGCCTCCTGAGAGCTTGCTACCAATTCAGTTTACCGAATCAGAGTCGCTCCCATACTGTGGCAATGCCCTGACCAAGGCCGATACACATGGTGGAAACACCAAGCTTACCGCCTTTGGCCTGCATTACGTTCAGCAGGGTTGTGGAGATGCGTGCACCAGAGCAGCCCAGCGGATGGCCAAGGGCAATCGCGCCGCCGTTCAGGTTCACTTTTTCTTCCATTACGCCCAGCAGTTTAAGATCTTTCAGTACCGGAAGGGACTGACCTGCGAAGGCTTCGTTCAGTTCCCAGAAGTCGATATCTTCGACTTTCAGGCCTGCCCGCTTGAGGGCTTTCTTGGTGGCCGGAACCGGGCCGTAGCCCATGATCGCGGGATCACAGCCGGCAACCGCCATGCTACGAATCTTCGCCATCGGCTTCAGACCAAGCGCTTCCGCGCGCTCTGCGGACATCAACACCATTGCAGCGGCACCGTCGGTCAGCTGCGAAGAGGTGCCGGCCGTGACCGTACCGTTCTTCGGATCAAAGGCTGGCTTGAGCTGGCCCAGAGACTCAACAGTAGTCTCAGGACGGATGGTCTCGTCCTCTTCGATCAGTTTCACAAAGCCGTTTTCGTCGTGACCCTGAATGGGCACGATTTCGTTCTTGAAACGGCCTTCCTGGGTGGCTTCGTGGGCCAGGCGGTGAGACCGGGCACCGAACTCATCCTGCTGCTCACGGGTGATACCGTGCATCTTGGCCAGCATTTCCGCAGTCAGGCCCATCATGTTGGAAGCCTTGGCAGAATACTTTGATGCCGCCGGGTTGTGGTCGAAGCCTTCGGTCATGGGCACGTGGCCCATGTGCTCGACACCACCAATCACAAACACATCACCGTTGCCGGTCTGGATAGCCTGGGCCGCCGTGTGAATCGCGCTCATGGCGGAACCGCACAAGCGGTTGACGGTCTGCGCCGCAGACTCGTGCGGAATACGTGTCAGCAGGGAAATCTGACGTGCTACGTTGAAGCCCTGCTCCTTGGTCTGGTTTACACAGCCCCAGATCACGTCTTCAACTTCTTTCGGGTCGAGCTTCGGGTTGCGCTCAAACAGTGCTTCAATCAGCGCAGCCGACAGGTTTTCCGCACGTACATTGCGGAAGCAGCCATTCTTGGCACGACCCATTGGACTCCGCACGCAATCGACGACGACAACGTCTCTCGGATTAAGGCTCATAGATCTTTCTCCGTTCGGAAATCTCGTTCAGGGTTAGCCAAAGAACTTTTCGCCAGTCTTGGCCATTTCACGCAGCTTCTCGGTCGGGTGGTACAGAGGACCAAGATCTGCAAACTTGTCTGCCAGCTCGACGAACTTGTCGACACCCATGTCGTCGATATAACGCAGGGCACCACCACGGAACGGCGGGAAGCCGATACCGTAAACCAGGCCCATATCGGCGTCTGCCGGGTCTTCTACAATGCCGTCTTCCAGGCAGCGAACGGTTTCCAGGCACAGGGGAAGCATCATACGGGCGATGATGTCCTCGTCGCTGAAATCGTTCTTACCCTGAACAACCGGTTCAAGCAGCTTGTAGGTTTCTTCGTCCACAACCTTCTTCTGCTTGCCCTTGCGGTCCAGTTCGTACTTGTAAAAGCCCTTGTCGTTCTTCTGTCCGTAACGGTTGTTATCGAACATTACGTCAATGGCTGTGGTGCCTTCGTGCTTCATCCGGTCCGGGAAGCCTTCGGCCATTACTTCGCCGGCGTGCTTGCCGGTATCCATGCCAACAACGTCCAGCAGATAGGCAGGACCCATCGGCCAGCCAAACTTTTCCATGACCTTGTCGACGTGCTGGAAGTCAGCGCCATCACGTACCAGGTTCACGAAACCGCCGAAGTACGGGAACAGTACGCGGTTTACCAGGAACCCGGGGCAGTCGTTGACCACGATCGGAGTCTTGCCCATGGCCTTGGCGTATGCAACGGTGGTAGCAATCGCACGGTCAGAGGTCTTCTCGCCACGGATAACTTCCACCAGCGGCATCATGTGCACCGGGTTGAAGAAGTGCATGCCGCAGAAGTTTTCAGGACGCTTCAGGTTAGCCGCCAGCTTGTTGATGGAAATGGTCGAAGTGTTGGAAGTCAGGATGGCGTCTTCACGAACCGAATCCTCGGTTTCGCGCAATACCGCGTCCTTGACCTTCGCGTTCTCAACAACCGCTTCCACCACCAGGTCGACATTCTTGAAGTCGCCATAGTTCAGGGTCGGTGTGATGTTGTTCAGAACATCCGCCATCTGCTCGGGCTTCATCTTGCCCTTGTCGATGCGCTTGGTCAGCAGCTTCTTGGCTTCTTTCAGACCCAGGGCGATACCATCCTGGTTGATATCCTTCATCAGGATAGGCGTGCCCTTAAGGGCTGACTGGAATGCAACGCCGCCACCCATGATACCAGCGCCCAGTACGGCGGCCAGGTTCACGTCATTGGCTTCTTTTTCCCAGGCCTTGGCCTTCTTCTTCAGTTCCTGGTCGTTCAGGAACAGGCCCACCAGACAGGCTGCCACGTTGGTCTTGGCCATCTTGGCAAAGCCCTTGGCTTCCACTTCAATCGCCTTGTCACGGGTCAGACCGGCGTGCTTCTGCATCACCTTGATGGCTTCTACGGGAGCCGGGTAGTTCTTGCCAGCCTGGCCGGCAACGAAAGCCTTGGAGATCTCGAACGCCATCATGCTTTCCATGGCGTTAAGCTTGATCTTGCCCTTCTTTTCTTCGCGACGGCCCTGATAATCCAGCTTGCCGTCGTTGCACTGGTTAATAATGCCAATAGCGGCTTCAACCAGTTTTTCACCTTCAAGTACGGCATCTACGGCGCCGATTTTCAGCGCTTTGTCGGCCCGGTTCTCGGTGCCACCGCAGATCCATTCAACCGCGTAGTCAACACCAACCAGACGGGAAAGCCGGACCGTGCCGCCGAAGCCCGGGAATATGCCCAGCTTCACTTCCGGAAGACCAACTTTGGCCTTCTTGTCCATTACCCGGTAATCGGTGGCCAGACACATTTCGAAACCGCCGCCCAGAGCCATACCGTTGATAGCGGTAACCGTGGGGAAAGGCAGGTCTTCAATGGCACTGAATGCTTCGTTGGCCTTGAGATTGTTGGCAACCAGGTCTTCTTCCGACCCTGCGAACAGGTCGGTAAACTCTGTAATATCGGCACCAACAATAAAGCTGTCCTTGGAGCTGGTCACTACCAGGCCCTTGAGGCCCTTCTTGCCTTCCAGCTTGTCGGTCGCGGCGCGGAGCTCTTCAATCGTCAGACGGTTGAACTTGTTCACTGACTCGCCCTGCAAGTCAAAGTTCAACTGAGCGATCCCGCCTTCGATCTCTTTAACCGTGATGGCTTTACCTTCGTAAATCATCAACTGATCTCCAGTCTGTGTTTGGAACTGCTGAAACAGCCGCACAAGCGCTCGCAATGCGGCCGCTGATGCAGCGAGATTTCGGTCACTATTTTCGGTCACTACCCCGATCAATCGATCCAAAATTCATACAGTCGTTTGAATCGTGAGGTGACACGATGAAAAAAAACGGCTCGTTTGTCAATTTGTTTCTGGAAGAAATCATCCCGGCCCGCCCCCCGAATGGACAGCCGAACGGCATTTGGAAGCGAATGGAATTGTTATTTATCAAGCAGGTAGTCAGCGATATTGAAGCGGAACAGGAGCTTTATCACGTATATTTCAAACTTGTTTACATTTGCCCCCGTTCAGCCCCTCAAAACTGCTTGATTGGCCGGCCCAGTTACTTTACCTTCGGATTACGACTTTAGTCCACAATAATAAAGCAGCCTTACGGAGACCCATCCGATGAAAGACGCTCGCCTGCGGGTACGCTCACTCGTCACAGCCCTGACACTGTTATTGATTACCTCCTTCACTGTTCGTGCCCAGGAGGAAGGCAACGGCTTTCTCTCCGATCTTCACGACTTCCGGGTCAACAACTACGTGGCGCTGGATGCCTATTACCGTTTCAGCGCTACCGGCGATACAGACACGCTGAACGAGATTGTGGCTGCCATAAACGATGCAAACGCATCCATGAATTCTGTTGCCGAAAGCACCGCCGGCGTACTGTCCGAGGAGCAGGTTGAAAGCCTCAATGTGGAGTTCGACAAGTTCAAAGACCTCATGCGCAGCAATATCAACGACGTACGCAACACCGGTTACCCGGACCTTCGCCTGGTATCTGACATGGCGAACCAGGCGCTGATGATGAATCAGGTCGCAGCCGAGATGTACGCCGTTGCTCAGGAGAGCTCGGAAACCGAGATCAACAGCCGCATCGAGGCAGCCCGCTCTGCCGCCGTCACCATGGCCCAGATGATGGCGAAGTATTCCGCGCGAACACATTCGTCGGTTGCCCAGACATTCCAGGGCTCATCCAACGACATTCCACTGGACGAACAGGCACGCATGTTCGACACACTGCTCTCTCAGGTGACCGAGGGTGACTCCCAGGGACAGCTGAAAACGACTCTGAATGATCTAACGTCGAAATGGGAGTTTATCCGTGGGTCCTACATCAACTACAACGACAACAACGTCGCTTTTGTTATAGACCGTTATTCCAAAGGCATTCTTAGAGGTCTTGAAACCACCATTGGACTGCTTCAGGAAAGCGCCGTCTGATGCCCAGCGAGTCGGGGCGATACAATGCCCCGGCCTTCCCTCCTGCTACCGAGCTTTTCGACTGTTTTTGATACCCGTCAGTATTGGTTTACACTTTTCAGGTACAGTGTTGCCTGGATAAGCCCCGATTCCGACTTCATCCGCGAAGGAGCGATGCGATGTCAACCTATCAAAAAATTCTGGTGGCCATTGATCTGACCGAAGAAGCCCCGCAGGTTCTCAACAAGGCTGTGGAAGTCAGTAAGGCTCATGGCGCCCAACTCATGCTGGTGCATGTGGTCGAACCGGTCGGCTATGCCTACGGTGGCGATATTCCCATGGACCTGACCGAGCTTCAGGACCAACTGGACAAGGCAGCGAAGGATCAACTTGCTCAATACGGTGACAAGTACGGTGTGTCAAAAGAGAATCAGGTGGTGACGGTCGGCCGCCCTGAGTCCGAAATCCACCGGCTGTCAAAAGAACAGAATGCCGATCTGGTCATTGTTGGGAGTCACGGGCGCAAGGGCTTCCAGCTACTGCTTGGCTCCACCGCCAACGGCGTTCTGCACGGAACCGTCTGCGACGTACTGGCCGTTCGGATCCAGTAGCACAGTCCTTTACAGCGGGATGGCGTGTCAGACAGCGCCATCCCCCCGCATCTTTGCTTCCAGTTTGCGAAGCTGGCTTTCCAGAGAAAAGCTCACACTGGATGCCATAGAGAAAAAGTTCAGCAACGCCTTGAGGTTACTGTCACCCTTGCAGACCGAGTGGATGCGCTGCCACAACGCCTGATTGACCAGTTGCAGTCGCTGATTTCTCTCTACCAGCCCTTTCAGATCCCAATCCGGCTCCTGATGATTCCGCTTCGCCAGGTACTGCTGCAGCAGGTAGTGGGAAACACTTCTCATAATGAACTCGTCATTGCTGGCAAAGGGCAGATGATGCACCGCCATGGACTTCAGTTCGGACAACACCGGGCAGCCACTGGTGGCCATTTTAAGCCCCAGCAGGGATCGCAACGCCTCCTCCAGGGTGGTTGACTTGGAATAGGTTCTGCGATCATCGGTAACGATGACCTCCACTTTCTGGTACGCGTCTTCAGCCTGAAACGCGCTCACCACCGGCAGTATTTCCACGGCGGCGGGACATTGCGGGGATTCCGCCGCCTTCAGGGGGCAGTTCGAGCACTGGCAGTGCTCCAGTTGTGTCCACGCAGGCAAGCTGCCTTTTGCTTCTGCCGGCTGATCCGTTACCTTGAAATCCACCGACCGGGAATCTTCAAACCTGAATTGATACGTTACGTTCATTGATTCGCCTGTTCCTCCAGCTCCATCCATCGCTCAATAACTGTTTCCAGGCGAGATTCCCTGTCACCCAACTCTGCAAGCGTCGCGGAGACTTCATCCGCTGGACCCGAGTAAAACTCGGGGTCCGAAATCCGCTGCCGCAATTCCTCAAGCTCACGCTCGAGCGCTTCGATCTGGCCCGGCAACTGTTCCAGCTCGAGCTTGAGCTTGTAGCTGAGTTTGACGGGTTTCGTTTTTGGCGCTCCTGTGCCGGACGCTTCCGGCTCCGGGGCAAGAGCCGGCCTGTCGTTCATCGGAGGCCTGGACGCCTTCCGGCTGCCGCCCTCCGAAGGGAACCGGCCGCCCTGTCTGCGCCAGTCGGAATAACCCCCAACGTATTCTGCAACCTTACCTGAGCCATCCAGGAATACGGTGTCGGTTGCCACATTGTCGAGAAACTCCCGGTCGTGACTGATCACCACCACGGTACCGGCAAACTCCACCAGCCTGGACTCCAGAAGCTCCAGGGTTTCCACGTCGAGGTCGTTGGTTGGCTCATCCAGTACCAGTATGTTCGCTGGCTTGCTGAACAGTTTGGCCAGCAACAGCCTCGCGCGTTCGCCACCAGAGAATACACGCACCGGCGAGCGTGCGCGTTCCGGGCTGAACAGAAATTCCTGCAAATAACCCAGAACATGCTTGCTCTGGCCGTTAATCTCAATGAATTCCCGTCCTTCGGAAAGGTTGTCCAGGGCATTACGTTCCAGATCCAGTTCACCGCGGAGCTGGTCAAAATAGGCCACCTGAAGATTGGTGCCCAACCGGATACGACCTTCTGTAGGCTTGAGATCGCCCAGTAGCAGACGGACCAGGGTGGTTTTGCCGGTGCCGTTTTCCCCGACCAGGCCGATCTTGTCGCCCCTCAGGACGGTCATGTTCATATCGCGGATCACCGGTGTACCGTCCGGGTAAGAAAATCCGGCTTCACTGGCTTCCACGACAAGCTTGCCCGAACGGGCCGCATCCTCTACCGAGAAACTGGCAGTGCCGCCGCGTTCACGCCGTTGCCGTCGCTCCTCCCGCATGGCCTTGAGAGCCCTCACCCGGCCCATGTTGCGAGTTCGCCGCGCCTTGATACCCTGCCGTATCCAGGCCTCTTCCTGCTTCAGGCGCTTGTCGAACAACGCGTTCTGACGCTCCTCCTCTTCCAGCGCCTTTTCCTTGAGATCCAGATAGCGATCATAGGTAGCCGCAAAACTCACCAGGTGTCCCCGATCCAGCTCCACGATCCGCGTTGCCATCCTGCGGATAAACGCCCGGTCGTGACTGACAAAAAGAATCGCACCCCGGAACTGAGTCAGTGCTTCTTCCAGCCAGGCAATTGCCGGCACATCCAGATGGTTGGTAGGCTCGTCCAGAAGCAGTACATCCGGCTCTGTAACCAGTGCGCGGGCCAGCAGAACCCGTCGTTGCCAGCCACCTGAGAGCGTATTCAGTGTCTGGTCCGGGTCTATACCGTACTGTGCGAGAATCGCGCCGACTTTCTGATCAAGCCGCCAGCCGTCCAGGGCTTCCAGACGTTCCTGAACCTTCATCATACGGTCGAGGTCCGCCTCACCCGTGTTCTGGGTCAACTTGTGGAATTCAGCAAGCAGATCACCGGTCTCGGGAAAAGCGCCGGCGACGGCCTCATAGGCCGTGCGTGTGTCGTTCACCGGCAGGTTCTGGGGCAGCACTGACAACTTTGCACCGTCTTCCAGTCTAACGATGCCGCCATCCGGCATCACCTCACCAGTAACGATTTTCAGCAGGGTAGACTTCCCTTCCCCGTTCCGGCCGAGAAGGCAGACGCGTTCGCCGGGCTCCATGGTCATGGAAGCCTGGTCAAGCAGTGGCTGCATGCCAAAAGCAAGGGATATAGCATCCAGCGTTAACAATGGCACGTTATTGATTCTCCGTGGTTGCGGTCGTTGCGTCAGCCCCAAGAGTGACGGAGTTTCCCACCCGGATTTCTCCCGTTGCCTCATGAATGGCATTCATGCCAAATATCACACCCTCGGCCGTCCGCCGATAGGTCCCCAGCTCCCTCAGAGGCTGCAGATCCGGGGCTTTCACGCCACGATCAGGGTCGACCGTAGTCACGACACAGCGGGAACAGGGTTTTACCAGGCTGAACACAATGTTGTTGATAGTCAGCGACTTCCATTCATCTTCTTCCCAGGATACGGGCGCTTCCACCACAATATTGGGCCTGAAACGACGCATCTCCACAGCCGTCTCCAGGCGTGAATTCAGCTCGTCCAGTGAAGCAAGATTGGTAATCAGAAATGGAAAGCCATCAGCGAAACTGACACGACGATACTCGGTAACCCGGCTGGCATCAACGCGGCGAAAGCTTTCATCAGGCATGAAAACAAACCGGAATGATTCGCCACAATACCGGGACAGTGCTTCAGACGCGTCACTGGTGCCATAAACCGCTTTCGCCCAGTCCTGCCATACCCTCACCCGGCACTCTTCATCACCGGCGGCCAGCGAAAACTCGCCCTCGCCCGGGATATCCACCACAACCCGCCCTTCCGAGAGCCGCGTCCCGATTTTTGCAAGCTCCGGATTACTGCGCTGGGTGACAAACTGCCGGTCGGTATCGACAATCATCCAGCGCCTGTCGCCGGCTGGACCAAAATCATCTATACAGAGTGAAGGAACCTGAATTCCGGCAAGGGATTTTACGGGATAGACATACAATGAATGCACCTGCATGGGAGCTCCCAGTACGTGATTAAATGCAGTGACGTGATCCGGGAGTATACCCGAGATCCATGGGATAACGCTGCAGAGGGAGGCAACATGAGCAGAGAACATAATCTACGCAAGGACAAACAGGAATTCCTCGACACACTGGTAAGAAGGGGGATCAAAGATCAGCGGGTTCTGGACGCCATGAAGGGTGTACCCAGGGAAGCTTTCGTGGGTCCTGATCAGGCCGAATCTGCCTACGATGACCGTCCTTTACAGATTGAAGAAGGGCAGACCATCTCCCAACCCTATATCGTGGCCCTGATGACCGAGGCAATGCAGCTCAAGCCCAATGATACCGTACTGGAGATCGGAACCGGCTCAGGCTACGCGGCAGCTGTACTCTCGAGGGTTGTGAAAAAGGTTTTTACGGTGGAGAGGCATCAGCTGCTGGCCAACCTGGCGCAGGAACGCCTGGCAAAGCAGGGCTACAACAACGTCAAGGTACTCTGCGGTGATGGAACGCTGGGCTGGCCAGAACACTCCCCTTTCGACGCCATTGTCGTCACGGCCGGAGCGCCCAGTGTGCCACAGGCACTGGTCAGGCAACTGGCCATCGGTGGGCGCCTGGTCATTCCCGCCGGATCAGACCGTCATCAGCAGCAACTGCTGCGCATTACCCGCACAAGCGAAGAAAAAACAGAAACTGAAAAACTCAGCGATGTTAGGTTTGTCCCTCTGGTCGGTGAGGAAGGCTGGCATACGGGGAGGGAGTAAATCTGCGCTGACCGTGAATTGGAGCGGGAAACGAGATTCGAACTCGCGACCCCAACCTTGGCAAGGTTGTGCTCTACCAACTGAGCTATTCCCGCTTGATCAACGGAGGCGTATTCTACGGATTCATCCTCCCCCGTCAACTGTTTTTGTCGACCGATTCCTCAGTTTTTCGATCACCCGGTCAGCTGTTGCCGCCACCTTTTGTAACCGCGTCTGCAAACCGGCCGGATTTGCAATTGAGAAGGGCTGAGTTCTGAAGCCAGTGTTGATCCGGGTAATACTTGAACACCAGCTGGCCACCCTTGAGATTATTCACAACCTGGCTGATGATCTCCCGGCCCACCGCAGGACACCCGTGGCTACGCCCGATGCGGCCATAGTCACGAACCCAGTCCTCATTCACATAGTCGGCGCCATGGATAACAATGGCACGCTGGCGTGCCAAATCATTGAATCCCGGCTCAAGGCCATCAAGCCGCAGCGAATAGCCGTGCTTTCCGCGGTAGGATTCCTGGGCCCGGAACAGCCCAAGGCTGGACTGGTGGCTGCCCTCAATGTTGGAAAATTCACTGGAATTTGTCATCCCGGAGTTCTTGCCGTGAGCGACGAGGTCCCGGAGCAACAGTTGTCGCCCTGCCAGGTCGAAGATCCACAGCCGCTTTCGGGCTGATGGCAGAGAGAAGTCAATCACCGCCAGCCGCTCCGGCGCCCTGATACCGTTACTTACAGCACACCCGGAGGCCTGCAGTGCTTTTCGAAGGACCATTACGTTCAATTCCGGAGCCTGGAGTGACAACTTTTCAAACATATCAATGTCGAACTCATCTGCAATACTATGAGTCGGAAGAAGAAATGCAGACAGGACCAAAAGCATGACGACAGGGAGTCGCCCAAAACAGGTCACGCACATAATCAACTGTACCTCAACGGCTCTCACTGGAATTATCACGCCAGGTTTGCTGACTGGCCCGGGAGCGAACTCGCCGCTCAACCGAAGTGTCGCGCATTCTAACAGGGAAATTGTGGATGTCCGTCATGGTGTACATATTTCATACAATTACGAACAGAGTGCATCGCGGCGCCCTGATGACACTGCTGGCAACCATATTGGCTGCGGTCAGCCCTTCAGTTTCCGCAGTGCATGGCGATGACCTGCTGACGTGCGACCTGAAAGGCGCAGCGACCGACTGGTCCGACCACAAACGCCTTGGCGAACTCATTGAAGGTCTGCGCGGGCTCCACCATGATGGGCTCAACCCGGACGGGTATCCGCTTCGGGAACTCAGCAGCGCTATGGAGCATCTCGCACTCTGGGGCAGCCTGTCGGACTGCGAAAATCAGTTGGCAGAGCAAACCTATCACCAGGCTTTGCTTGACCTCAGTATTGGCAGAGTCGACCCACTCGTGCATGGCATCGTCTGGCAGTCACCATTGATACCCACCGTCAATCCCGACAAGGTACTAGTGTGCCTTAACAAAAGTTCGTCTTATTATTCAGCTTATCGGAAAGACGAGCGATTGATGCAATGATTTGATCCGCTGTTTTGCGCCAGATAAAAGGTTTGGGATCGTCGTTGTATCTTGCCAGGTAGTCTTTAATG
>NZ_JBDWCL010000041.1:0-3480 GCF_039977835.1 Marinobacter sp.
AGTCCGCTATCGCGGCCTTGCCAAGAACAACAACCGGCTGCATTTGCTAGCCGCGTTCAGCAACCTGCTGATTGGTGAAAAATACATGCTGGCGCAGGGCCAGTGCGCCTGTTTTCCGCCAAAATGGCGGGAAACAGGCAAAAAACACACAAATAACGGGAAAATAGACATGATGTTTTGACCTGCCCGTCCTCAACGATCGTGGGTTATTGTTGAGGACGGAAAGAAACCAACAGCAGAGCCACTTTGAGGAGGGCAGGTCATGAATGAGTTTAAACCAGAAGCGTCCCGAATCGATACTGTTGCAGCGAGGCTGGAACTACCCGCGCAGGAATGTTACGCCGCGTATGTGGGCCTGGACGTCCACAAGGAAACGATTGCGGTGGCGGTGGCCGAACCTGGTCGGCAGGAGCCCCGCTCCGAAGGTGAGATTGCCAACCGCCCGAAATCGATTGATAAGCTTGTGCGTCGCCTGAGTGAGCGGTTTGGTGGTGGTGTCTTACAGTTTGTGTATGAGGCGGGGCCCTGTGGCTATGGCCTGTATCACCAGCTCGCCGGTACCGGACATATTTGTGAAGTGGTGGCGCCGTCGCGCATTCCGAAAGCGGCAGCGGAGCGGATCAAGACTGACCGCCGGGATGCATTGAAGCTGGCCCGCCTTGCGCGCAGCGGCGATCTGACGCCGGTCTGGGTGCCCGGCCCGGAGCAGGAAGCGATGCGGGATCTGACTCGTGCTCGTGGTGATATGAAAGTCCAGGAACGCAAGGCCCGCCAGCAACTGAGCGCTTTTGTGCTGCGTCACGGTCACGCTTGGCCCGCGGGCAAGAAGCGCTGGACGCAGGCCCACTACACATGGCTGGAGTCGCTGAAATTTACGCACGACTGGCAGCAGGTGGTACTGCAGGAGTATGTCGATGCGGTGAAGGCGGCGACGCAGCGAGTGGCGGATCTAAGGGCACAGATGGAACGGGCGTTGGCGCAGTGGTCCCTGGCACCGGTGGTGGAGGCTCTGGTCGCGCTACGGGGGATCGACACACTTGCGGCCATGGTATTGCTGGCCGAACTGGGGGATATCTCCCGCTTCGACTCGCCCCGCCAGCTTATGGCATTTCTGGGACTGGTACCAAGCGAACACAGCAGTGGCGGGAGACGTCGCCAGGGCGGCATCACGCTCACGAGCAATGGTCATGCCCGGCGGATGCTGGTCGAGTCAGCCTGGAGTTACCGCTTCCCGGCGCGCCAGACGAAACACCTCAAGCGTAAAGCGGCCCCAGCGTCAGAGGCCACGAAGAGGATCGCCTGGCAGGCCCAGAAACGGCTTTGCGGTCGCTACCGGGATCTCATCCAGGCGGGCAAGAACAGCAAGCTGGTATGTGTGGCGATTGCAAGGGAACTGGCAGGCTTTATCTGGGCAGTCGTCCGGGAAGAAATGCCGAAGGTTCGCAGTGCCGCGAACGCCGGATGAACCCTCAAAAACCAGCAACAGGCATAGGATGAGGTGAAGAGGCACGTTGAGTCAGGGCAGGGTCAGGCCGGTGTGGAGAACCCTTGAGGACACTAAACCGGCAGTGGCCGGGAATCCGCCCAAAGGCGGTTCCGGTCGCTGATCCCTGCTACTAGAGAAAGGCCAGCTCCGCGACGTAGTGAAGTCAGGTCGGTAACCAATCCACGTATATCAGTATGATCCACCGTCGCAAACTGCCTGGCCGTGCTCTGACCCAACGTGCTTAACCGGAGGTGTAACAACGAACATTGTGCAACCATTTGACAGGTCAAAACATATCGGTGTCTGAATCTTCGATTTTTTACCGGCTGAAACCAGGATCGACAAAATCAGCGGTTATTCAGACCTTCCTTAAAGCCTCATCGCCTGGAGGCCTTTAAGCTCTCAACCGATCCCCGGCCGCCACACCAAACACTCGCTGTCGGCTCATGATCTCCAGCTCGTGGCGAACCAGCTCCGGGTTCCGTGGATCATCAAGAACGGAGGCCAGGCGTTGAGTGAGGCGATGCTGTTTGTCGATTTCTCGCAAGAGCAACAGACCGGCATCGGATGTGATGTGGCCTCCAGAGAAGTCGGCTTCAATCTGGTGGCGAAACAGTGGCGTGAAGGTCAGTTTTTCAGGTACCATTTTAGGAAATCCAGGTTAATACAGGCTCAATTCGGATATTGAGTGGAGGTATTGTATTTGAAGAAATCAGAACGAACACGGAAGCGCATTCTTGACGCTGCAGCACATTGGCTTACTCACAAAGGGTTGGCCGCGACCAGCCTTCGGGAGCTCGCCGAAGAAACCAATATACGTACGGCAAGCATCTATTATTATTTTGAATCCAAGGATGCGCTTGTGGAGGAGGTTCTGAGGATTGGGATTGAGGTCGTTCACCAGAGCGTCAAGGAAAGGGTTGAGATGCTCGGGGAGGAGGTCAGCTTTCAGCAACGCATCGAAACTGCGATCACGGCACACTTGTATGCTCTGTTAATGCATGGGAACTATACGTCGGCTCATATTTTGAATTACTCTTTCGTGTCATTGGATATTCGCCAACGGGTGCTCAAGGTGCGGCGTGAGTATGGTGAATATTGGCAAGACCTCTTAGAACAGGCACAAAAAGCCGGTGATATCGCCCCTTATGTTGATCTTGGGCTGCTGCGATTATTTTTGATAGGCGCCCTCAATTGGTCCGTAGAATGGTTCGACGCAGAGGTGAAATCCGTCGAGCGCCTCGCCAAGGATTGCTGTAAAATGATTTTCAACGGAATTAGTGGGCACTCGACCTCCGCTGGTGTCACTAGACATGATGTTTTGACCTGCCCGTCCTCAACAATAACCCACGATCGTTGAGAACGGGCAGGTCAAAACATCATGTCTATCCTGACGGTGGCAGCGCCTGGCTCAAGATGGGATTACCGGACGTGTATGGACTCAAGCACTCTGTTTGATCACGATAAGGTACGACTGCCTACGTGTATCCGGTCTCTATAATGATGCCCTGTATATGAGCATCGGACCCTGATGGGCTATTCGCATGCTGGTTCCCAAACGCTTACACGAGCTTGTGGGCTCCTCGTCCGGTAGGGGGTTTCCCAGCATCGGTTCTACCTGGTCGCCATCAATCAAACTGCTCTGCAATCGTGGTGGTCTTCTCCTTAAAGTTTGCCGGAGTGGTTCCTTCTCAATTTATAGCGCTGCTGCTGCGAGCCTTGAATCAAATTCCATGTCATGGCGAACCAGCGCCCAAGCCATCCGTGCCGTTTTGTTTGCCAACGCCACCGTGGATACATTGGCATGCTTCCGCGCCCGTAGTGCTTTGATCCAATGACTTATTCAGAGTCTCCCTAGTGTGCCTTAACAAAAGTTCGTCTTATTATTCAGCTTATCGGAAAGACGAGCGATTGATGCAATGATTTGATCCGCTGTTTTGCGCCAGATAAAAGGTTTGGGATCGTCGTTGTATCTTGCCAGGTAGTCTTTAATG
>NZ_JBDWCL010000042.1:0-4762 GCF_039977835.1 Marinobacter sp.
TAGTTGTAATGCTTGAAGCGAGGCATGCCAACGACTCCTTGTCCGTTTGCCTGATCCTACCAAACCGGGGTGGAGATTTCGGGGTTTTTCTACAGCCTCAACGCCAACATTAAGCGGCGCCCGACTAGGGCGTCCGGTGGAGGCCCGTCGGGCCGGAACAGACTTAATGCACTTGTTAAAGGTTTTTGAAAGCTGCCCTCGCCTTGTAAGCTTGTACCAATTGGAATATCCCAAGCCCACAGAAGACTGCGGCTAGTGCACTCGACCCATCCATATCCAACTGTAAAAGCCCAGCCATCCCTATCGACAATACTCCGCCTACAATGTATTCGAAAGGCTCATAACTGTATTCAAACTTCAGTGACTGTCCATAAAGGCTGGGCTCAAAATCAACTGGCACTTGCAGTTCTTCCGATTGTTTTCTAGCGAACCGATTAACTTTGACGCGGAAAAATGACCAATAGATGATTTCCTTTCTAGGTAAAGCAATGACCCTGAAAGCTCTACCGCTTGTTCCAGCGGTGACTGGAGTTATGCGCAGACCAGTAACCTTTGAAAGATCACTAACCTTTATCGTCCCATCCAGAAATTGCCTCCGTGCCATGACTAATGATCTACCCTTTAACGCCAATGTTAAGCGGCGACCTTTCTGCAGCGAAGCGGAGAAAAGGGCGTCCGGTGGACGGCCTTCAGGCCGGGAACGTACTTGAACGATTTGTTAGCCAAGACTGACGTCCTCTTGCCGATCTGCCGACACCTGCAAAACCTCCTCTAGCAACGCGAACACATCCCGACCGGTACTGGAGACAAAGTAATTACCCAGGCTTGTAATATCAGAGGATATATTGGTCCCCCATGGTGGCTGAGCATCTCGATTCTCTGCGTCCCACACCACTTCGGATGGTGGAATTTTATCGAGCACCGACTTTGCATCTCGAAGCTCTTCGATCGCTGCTATTGCATGCGAGGATGGCAGGTGACCCTGATATAGCTCGTTCATCAAACGAGGGTATCGACTCCCCCAGCCATTCGTCTCACAGTGGACGCTAACAGTAGAGAAGAATGAATGAACAAAACTCCCAGCACCGATTTCACCGGTAATTGATCCTACAGTAACCCCTACTGCCATGATTTCTCCTTTGGCTAACGCCGCCAGCACGCGCGGCTTTGTAGTGGAGGCGAAGCCGGAACGAAAAAGCCGTCGCTGTGCCTGGCCTTGTTAAATTTTTCCCCTAAGCACTTTCCGAGTGAATTCGCTACACACGCCAGCGATCTGTGATAACAGATCTGGTTGATGCTCTCCGTAGAGCACAACATAGGGTTGTAGCCGCCTTTTAAGTGCGAGGGGATATAGTAGCGACTCATAATATAGCCTACCCAATAACCAAATCGTCCGGATTCGGAGGCGCCCAAGGGAGTCAAGGTTTTCTACCCCAGCCAAAAGCAATCGCTCCTCATGCTCTTTGAACATTGTTTCTATGGGAGTGATATCAGAGGTTGGGGCTTGTTCGGCATAGCCAGATAGCGATTCATGGTCCCATAAGTGGGAAAATTTATTCCTGACCTTTCTCAGCGAATCCATGTCTTTCAGTATATCTTCACTCATCCAGCCAAAGGCGTAGGCAACTTGTATTCTCTTTGACAGACTTGAGAACGGCCCGTACCCAGAGAATAGGCTGTCTCTACCTCCCGGGATGCCCTTGGGCACTTCACGCTTGTACATTTCATCAAGCGCTTCGTCAGCAAATGCGCAAGCTATTACCGGGACAAGCCTTTCATCATCAGATGCTATGGCATCACATACCTTGCTTAACCTCGATACATCGTGAGATTCAGAATTAACCTCTATTGCAAATTTCTTTGCCTGATCCCTCTCGAATGCCTTTGTATAATTTCGATAAACCTGCAGGCCATTTTTTTCGACATCGCTCATATCAAGCGCCGCGATATCGTCATCCCATTCGGACATGCTCGTGACCTCTCAGGAAATTTAACGCCAGTGGTAATGGGCGGCAACGGAGCGCAGCGCAGTTGGCGTCCCGTTGACCACCTTGTTATATATTCACTTTATTTGAACGTACAGCGATTTGGTAACTCGTTTTTGATTGAATTAGGGATGTCGCTCTGAAAAACCAAGTAACCATTTCCTTTGGTAAAAACCTCAATTTTTATATTTTTTCTACCACCACCAATATAGTACTCGCCCCAACTTGGCCACTTTTTGAAAACACGCCCTGTAAAGTATAATTTTTCTTCTCCTACAACAATCTCCATTGGGCTAGTTATTTTTTTCGGTAATAAAAAACCATTGATACCGTTTTCGACCAAGAAAGGAGTATCAGCAGCGTCATCATTGACGCCCCCTATAGACCAAATATATGCTCGATTTTTATTCAGCTCTTTAAAAAAACTCTTAACTGTTTGATTGGAAGTGGGAAAGCAGTTTGCTTCTATTTCTTGGTCACTAAACATCGCAGAACAGCCTGCTAAGAAAATTACAGATAGAACACTATACAGTTTCACCTTAAAACCATCCCTGGATATATAACGCTCAAAGCAGCTGCGCGGTACGCGTCGGCTGGCTTTGCTTGTTATATTTTTTTGAAATTACAGCTGCAAGTGAATAAAACACACCTGACAACGCCAGCCAAAATAGCACTTGCATGGTTAGTGAATCTAAAAGCTCAATCGAAAGCACAAACCAATGTGCTGCTCCGAGTAGCAGTGTTACCAGCACAGCTAGTCCGTTGAGCATGTTTACTTTGGATACCAACTGAACCGTGATTAGTGCAACTAAAGATATAAAACCGTACGCTAAGCCAATTAACAAGCTAAGTTCGAAGATGCCCCAACAGCCAAATTTTGGATCACAGCTACCAATAAGCAATATTTTGTATGCCTGATAAGCGGTTATCGGCAACATAAATAAAAGTAGTGACGTTGATACAGTTATAATTATCGTGCTCATGACTACTCAAAAAATATAACGCCTGCAGCATGCGCGCCTGCGGAATGGAGCCGAAGGCGCAATGTAGTAGGCGTCGCCGTGCCTGCACTGGTTAAAACCTACCATCAGGAACCACCGGGTTTAGCCAACCGCACCGCAACGTTGTTGTGTTGCGATCCAGTTTCATTCTCATGCTGTGAGCCGAAAAGGTTGACCCACTGCCCCTGAACCAACAGCAACTCCCCGTTACCAGCACTGCTCCCATTGCTTGTAGTGTAATTGCCAGCATAGTTGAACTGAAATTGGTCGGACGAGCCCATGATTGGCTTGAGTTCATAACCTATGGACAACTCACTGGAAGAGGCAAAGCCTTTATCCTTGCTCGATACGCTAACCCTTAAAAATCCCGATTCCTCCAGAAAACTTGGCAATAAATCAGAGGGTAAGCTATCCGGTTTTGTGGCCTGACACTCACAATACCGAACCTCCAACACCAGCGGTTTATTGGCGAGATAGTCTTCAGGGGCCGAGTTTTCGGCAAGGGCAATGCTAGGGATCAAGGATAGGAAGAACAGATTAACCCCCAGAGTAATTTGTGATGCGATCCGTTGCATGTAACCTCCTGTATTTACGTTTTAACGCCGCCAGCATGCGCGGCTACGGAATGGGGGCGAAGCCGCAATGGAGTAGCCGTCGCCGTGCCTGGCCTTGTTAGCGCAATTCGCTGTTTTAGCCTCAAAGTCCTTGGGTATGTAGCCTGCCCTATTTCCCCGCCATTCTGGATGCGGCTAGTTCACGTCGACAGCCAAGCCTCGGCTTCGGCCTCTTCATCGAGACCGAAGGCCTTGACCTCGAAGCCCGGAATCAGCATTCCTTCTATCTCGCTGGCTTTCCTGACCCATTCCTTGTCGGTTATCACGGCAGTCCGGTCGTACTTTCGAACGAGGCCGAACAGGGAAGGCAGCCTGGAAAGCTCCACTGCAAACGCACCCAGCGACGGCAGATCAAAGTCGTGAATCAGGCCACGCATGCTTCCGTTCGTTATTTGGTCGGAACTGGCGATCAAGTCGTCAATTCCGACTCTCATTTCTTCTGCCGTGATCTTCCCGCTGATCTCGATGTGAACGCGATTATCTGAAACTTTTTCTACCTTGAACATATGAACGCCCCCTCAGATTGCTATGTGAACAGCCCCGCGTTTTCGCGTTGGACTTCTTCCAGACCCTGCCTCGCGACAACGCCCTTGTCTTTTCGCTAACGCTGAGCTTAGCGGCGGCCTTGTAATGGAGGCGAAGCCGCAATGTAAAGGGCGTCCGGCGGCCATCGGCCGCGTACTACAGCGACTTGTTAAAGCAAGGCAGCACCTTTAACCAATGAGTCGCAACCATCTCTTTGAACATTAAGCCTCTAATCTTTGAAACCATGGATATTGCCTGTGTACGCAGCATTACCAGTAAAAAATGTGCAAAGGTGAACAGCGATTAACGCTAATATGTAAGGAAGCGATGGGCCAGGTGGCTTTGTAAAAAACTTATACAGTAGCAGCAGCTCTAACGCTAAGACGCAGAGAAAAACCAATCCAAACAATGTTCTGACAAAAGGCCCAATATCTCCAGGCCGCTCACTATTCTTTTGACTCATCCATGTACCTTTTGACTGACTATCCTTAGCCTTTAACGAGGCCGTAGAAAAACCCGATTCCGAGTCGTTCCCAGCACCTGATTCCTAAAATTTTTGTAGCGGCCACCAGCTAGTCGATTCTCGCCATTCCGATGATCAGCCATCAATTTCGCCCATTTGATAAGGTTAATGCCG
>NZ_JBDWCL010000043.1:0-418910 GCF_039977835.1 Marinobacter sp.
AACGCTCCGAACGCTCTTTAAAAAGTTGACCAAGTAATTCGTGTGGGCGCTGGCCGAGGTATTTCGGATACGAAATATCAGGACAGTGACTCGTCGAAATTGAGTTTTGTCTTGAGCAAGAATAGAGGATCTTCGGATTCTTGTATGATTTAAACTGAAGAGTTTGATCATGGCTCAGATTGAACGCTGGCGGCAGGCTTAACACATGCAAGTCGAGCGGTAACAGGGGGTGCTTGCACCCCGCTGACGAGCGGCGGACGGGTGAGTAATACATAGGAATCTGCCCAGTAGTGGGGGATAGCCCGGGGAAACCCGGATTAATACCGCATACGCCCTACGGGGGAAAGCAGGGGCTCTTCGGACCTTGCGCTATTGGATGAGCCTATGTCGGATTAGCTAGTTGGTGGGGTAAAGGCCTACCAAGGCGACGATCCGTAGCTGGTCTGAGAGGATGATCAGCCACATCGGGACTGAGACACGGCCCGAACTCCTACGGGAGGCAGCAGTGGGGAATATTGGACAATGGGGGCAACCCTGATCCAGCCATGCCGCGTGTGTGAAGAAGGCTTTCGGGTTGTAAAGCACTTTCAGTGAGGAGGAAAACCTTACGACTAATACTCGTGAGGCTTGACGTTACTCACAGAAGAAGCACCGGCTAACTCCGTGCCAGCAGCCGCGGTAATACGGAGGGTGCAAGCGTTAATCGGAATTACTGGGCGTAAAGCGCGCGTAGGTGGTTTGATAAGCGAGATGTGAAAGCCCCGGGCTCAACCTGGGAACGGCATTTCGAACTGTCAGGCTAGAGTATGGTAGAGGAGTGTGGAATTTCCTGTGTAGCGGTGAAATGCGTAGATATAGGAAGGAACACCAGTGGCGAAGGCGGCACTCTGGACCAATACTGACACTGAGGTGCGAAAGCGTGGGGAGCAAACAGGATTAGATACCCTGGTAGTCCACGCTGTAAACGATGTCTACTAGCCGTTGGGACTCTTGAAGTCTTAGTGGCGCAGCTAACGCACTAAGTAGACCGCCTGGGGAGTACGGCCGCAAGGTTAAAACTCAAATGAATTGACGGGGGCCCGCACAAGCGGTGGAGCATGTGGTTTAATTCGACGCAACGCGAAGAACCTTACCTGGCCTTGACATGCAGAGAACTTTCCAGAGATGGATTGGTGCCTTCGGGAACTCTGACACAGGTGCTGCATGGCCGTCGTCAGCTCGTGTCGTGAGATGTTGGGTTAAGTCCCGTAACGAGCGCAACCCCTATCCCTAGTTGCTAGCAGTTCGGCTGAGAACTCTAGGGAGACTGCCGGTGACAAACCGGAGGAAGGTGGGGATGACGTCAGGTCATCATGGCCCTTACGGCCAGGGCTACACACGTGCTACAATGGCGCGCACAGAGGGCTGCAAACCCGCGAGGGGGAGCCAATCTCACAAAACGCGTCGTAGTCCGGATCGGAGTCTGCAACTCGACTCCGTGAAGTCGGAATCGCTAGTAATCGTGAATCAGAATGTCACGGTGAATACGTTCCCGGGCCTTGTACACACCGCCCGTCACACCATGGGAGTGGATTGCACCAGAAGTGGTTAGTCTAACCTTCGGGAGGACGATCACCACGGTGTGGTTCATGACTGGGGTGAAGTCGTAACAAGGTAGCCGTAGGGGAACCTGCGGCTGGATCACCTCCTTAAACGAAGCCGAACGCTTCGGTCAGAGTCCACACGAATTACTTGGTTAGCTTAAGAGGAGAGCAAAAGGGTCTATGCAGACCCGATGTCGGTTTGACCAGGCCTCAGGGTTTGGCGCCGGATTCGCGCCAGCTGGCAAGGCGCAGGCTGAGAGAGTGAGGGAGCGTACATCAGTACGTGACCGAGTGAACGAAGACTGCAACGCAGATCAGGTGGTGCGAAGACAAGCGAAACCGGGTCTGTAGCTCAGTTGGTTAGAGCGCACCCCTGATAAGGGTGAGGTCGGTGGTTCAAATCCACCCAGACCCACCAGAATTTCACTGCTCGTCGTTGTCGAAGCACTTGCATAGCAGGCTATGCGGCGCACTTCGACGCCTAGATCAGTAAAATTCTGGTCGATAGTTGCGACGTAAGCAGAGGCGCCGGACAGATTTCGTTAATCTAGGCGCAGCGGGAGTGAGTGAAGGAGTGACCCTCGATGGGTCATGACTGAAGCGAACGAGCGTTGCAACGACGAGTAACGAAAGCTGGACAAGCATCTGGGGCTATAGCTCAGCTGGGAGAGCGCCTGCCTTGCACGCAGGAGGTCTGCGGTTCGATCCCGCATAGCTCCACCATAATTACTGACTAACTCCGGTTAGCAGTGTGCAGAAACAAGTATTTCGATTTAATGACAGGGGTTGTTAAACGAAGTCCTTCTTTCTGATCACTGGGTCAGATTTGCTCTTTAACAAATTGGACGAGATAGAACACGAAGCTATTTTTCTCATTATCTCCGAGAGAAATAGTTTCAATGTGATAGCGATTTCAAGCGTTATCCGGTGTTGTCGTTGAAGTGGTTGTATATAGCTTCAAGTGACTGTCTCTGAATCTCATCCTGGATGAGAAGGCTGTATTCACTTCGGTGAGTGCCGTGTTCTTGTTGAGGGTGAGGCACAGATCAGTTGTCTTGGGGTTATATAGTCAAGCAACTAAGCGCATACGGTGGATGCCTTGGCAGTCAGAGGCGATGAAAGACGTGGAAGCCTGCGATAAGGCTCGGGGAGCTGGCAAACAAGCTGTGATCCGGGCATCTCTGAATGGGGAAACCCACCGACTTTCGGGTCGGTACCGTACAGTGAATCCATAGCTGTGCGGGGCGAACTCGGGGAACTGAAACATCTAAGTACCCGAAGGAAAAGAAATCAACCGAGATTCCCTCAGTAGCGGCGAGCGAACGGGGACCAGCCCTTAAGCTGGACAACTGGTAGGAGAAGGCTCTGGAAAGTGCCGCCATAGTGGGTGATAGCCCCGTATCCGAAACCTGAGTCCAGTGAAATCGAGTAGGACGGGACACGAGACATCCTGTCTGAACATGGGGGGACCATCCTCCAAGGCTAAATACTCCTGACTGACCGATAGTGAACCAGTACCGTGAGGGAAAGGCGAAAAGAACCCCTGTGAGGGGAGTGAAATAGATCCTGAAACCGTATGCGTACAAGCAGTCGGAGCCGACTTGTTCGGTGACGGCGTACCTTTTGTATAATGGGTCAGCGACTTATGTTCAGTGGCGAGGTTAACCGTTTAGGGGAGCCGTAGGGAAACCGAGTCTGAATAGGGCGATTTAGTCGCTGGGCATAGACCCGAAACCGGGCGATCTATCCATGAGCAGGTTGAAGGTTGAGTAACATCAACTGGAGGACCGAACCCACTGTCGTTGAAAAGCCAGGGGATGACTTGTGGATCGGAGTGAAAGGCTAATCAAGCCCGGAGATAGCTGGTTCTCCCCGAAAGCTATTTAGGTAGCGCCTCGGACGAATACCACAGGGGGTAGAGCACTGTTTCGGCTAGGGGGTCATCCCGACTTACCAACCCGATGCAAACTCCGAATACCTGTGAGTACTATCCGGGAGACACACGGTGGGTGCTAACGTCCATCGTGAAGAGGGAAACAACCCAGACCGCCAGCTAAGGTCCCCAAATACCAGTTAAGTGGGAAACGATGTGGGAAGGCTCAGACAGCTAGGAGGTTGGCTTAGAAGCAGCCATCCTTTAAAGAAAGCGTAATAGCTCACTAGTCGAGTCGGCCTGCGCGGAAGATGTAACGGGGCTCAAACTGGTTACCGAAGCTGCGGCTGCATACTTTGTATGCGGGGTAGGGGAGCGTTCTGTAAGCCTGCGAAGGTGTGTTGAGAAGCATGCTGGAGGTATCAGAAGTGCGAATGCTGACATGAGTAACGACAATGGGGGTGAAAAACCCCCACGCCGGAAGACCAAGGGTTCCTGCGCAACGCTAATCGGCGCAGGGTGAGTCGGCCCCTAAGGCGAGACCGAAAGGTGTAGTCGATGGGAAACGGGTTAATATTCCCGTACCCTGGATAGCTGCGATGGAGAGACGGAGAAGGCTAGGTGAGCCGGGCGACGGTTGTCCCGGTTTAAGCGAGTAGGCAGTGGGATTAGGCAAATCCGGTCCCACAATGCCGAGACGTGACGACGACTGCCCTTTACGGGCGGGAAGTCATTGATGCCCTGCTTCCAGGAAAATCTTCTAAGCTTCAGGCTATTCGGGACCGTACCCCAAACCGACACAGGTGGTCAGGTAGAGAATACCAAGGCGCTTGAGAGAACTCGGGTAAAGGAACTAGGCAAAATGGTGCCGTAACTTCGGGAGAAGGCACGCCGGTGGTATGTGACGCCCCTCGCGGGTTGAGCAGAAGCCGGTCGAAGATACCAGGCCCCTGCGACTGTTTATTAAAAACACAGCACTGTGCAAACACGAAAGTGGACGTATACGGTGTGACGCCTGCCCGGTGCCGGAAGGTTAATTGATGGGGTTAGCATTCGTGCGAAGCTCTTGATCGAAGCCCCGGTAAACGGCGGCCGTAACTATAACGGTCCTAAGGTAGCGAAATTCCTTGTCGGGTAAGTTCCGACCTGCACGAATGGCGTAACGATGGGGGCGCTGTCTCTACCCGAGACTCAGTGAAATTGAAATCGCCGTGAAGATGCGGTGTATCCGCGGCTAGACGGAAAGACCCCGTGAACCTTTACTATAGCTTCACAGTGAACTTTGAGCATGTTTGTGTAGGATAGCTGGGAGGCTTTGAAACCAGGACGCCAGTTCTGGTGGAGCCAACCTTGAAATACCAGCCTGACCTGTTTGAGGTTCTAACTTCGACCCCTTATCGGGGTTAAGGACACTGTGTGGTGGGTAGTTTGACTGGGGCGGTCTCCTCCCAAAGCGTAACGGAGGAGCACAAAGGTGGGCTAAGCATGGTCGGACATCATGCGGTTAGTGTAATGGCACAAGCCCGCTTAACTGCGAGACAGACACGTCGAGCAGGTACGAAAGTAGGTCATAGTGATCCGGTGGTTCTGTATGGAAGGGCCATCGCTCAACGGATAAAAGGTACTCCGGGGATAACAGGCTGATACCGCCCAAGAGTTCACATCGACGGCGGTGTTTGGCACCTCGATGTCGGCTCATCACATCCTGGGGCTGAAGCCGGTCCCAAGGGTATGGCTGTTCGCCATTTAAAGTGGTACGCGAGCTGGGTTTAGAACGTCGTGAGACAGTTCGGTCCCTATCTGCCGTGGACGTTGGAGATTTGAGGAAAGCTGCTCCTAGTACGAGAGGACCGGAGTGGACGAACCGCTGGTGTTCGGGTTGTGTCGCCAGACGCATTGCCCGGTAGCTATGTTCGGACAGGATAACCGCTGAAAGCATCTAAGCGGGAAGCCCCTTCCAAGATGAGATCTCCCTGGACCCTTGAGGTCCCTGAAGAGCCGTTCAAGACCAGGACGTTGATAGGTCGGGTGTGTAAGCGCTGCGAGGCGTTGAGCTAACCGATACTAATTGCTCGTGCGGCTTGACTATATAACACCCAAGACAATTGCGGATAACGCAAGAGCCAAGGCCAACGCCAAAGCTCGGAAATCACCATCACAACGTTCTACCTCGTCCTCCCAGTGATCAACCGTTTTGCCTGACGACCATAGCGGTCTGGAACCACCTGATCCCATCCCGAACTCAGCAGTGAAACAGACCAGCGCCGATGGTAGTGTGGCTTCTGCCCATGTGAGAGTAGGTCATCGTCAGGCTCCTAATACCTAAACCCCGACAGCGTAAGCTGCCGGGGTTTTTTATTGCCCGAACAAAACTACAGGGCTGGGTAGGGCACGTTGTTACCGCTGCCCCTTCTCCAGTCACTCAGTGATATACTGACCGAACACACTCGTTACGTTGTTCCGACGGAGATCGCCATGCCTGCGACAGACCACCTCGTTATCTTTGACACCACTCTGCGTGACGGCGAACAAAGTCCTGGCGCCACTATGACGAAAGCGGAAAAGCTCCGTATAGCCAAAGTGCTTGAGAAACTCCGGGTTGATGTGATCGAAGCCGGGTTCGCAATCGCCAGTCAGGGTGATTTTGAAGCGGTGAAAGGTATTGCTGAGGCGATCAAGGGCTCCACCATCTGCAGTCTTGCCCGGGCTCTGGATAAGGATATCGATCGTGCAGCGGAAGCAGTAAGGCCGGCCGAACGCGGCCGCATACACACATTTATAGCAACGTCTCCTATTCATATGAAGCACAAGCTGCAGATGCAGCCCGATGAGGTCGTGGAGCAGGCGGTCCGGTCCGTCAAACGGGCCCGGGGTCATGTCGATGATGTTGAGTTTTCCTGTGAAGACGCCGGCCGCTCAGAACTGGACTTTCTGTGCCGGATTATTGAAGCGGCGATCAGTGCCGGTGCAACCACCATCAATATCCCCGACACCGTGGGCTATGCTATCCCCGAGCAATTCGGCGAGACAATCCGTCAGTTGCTGAATCGTGTTCCGAATGCGGACAAGGCGGTTTTTTCCGTGCATTGCCACAATGACCTCGGCCTTGCGGTTGCAAATTCTCTGGCGGCAGTCAGCAGCGGAGCCCGTCAGGTAGAGTGCACCATCAACGGGTTGGGTGAGAGGGCTGGTAATGCGTCCCTCGAAGAGTTAGTAATGGCCGTTCGCACTCGCCAGGATCTGTACACCATTGACACCCGCATTGATACGCAACACATAGTTCCCGCGTCCCGGTTAGTGTCGACCATTACCGGGTTTCCGGTGCAGCCTAATAAAGCAATAGTGGGGGCAAATGCGTTTGCCCATGAGTCTGGTATCCACCAGGACGGGGTTCTCAAGCATCGCGAAACCTATGAGATCATGCGGGCGCAGGATGTTGGCTGGCACACCAACAGTCTGGTACTGGGCAAACACTCCGGAAGAAATGCTTTCCGTTCCCGTTTGCTCGAGCTGGGGATTCAGTTCGAGACTGAAACCGAACTTAACGAGGCTTTTACCCGATTCAAGGCCCTGGCGGATCTGAAACACGAGATTTTTGATGAGGATCTGCAGGCAATTGCCAGTCACACCCGTCAGAAAGAGGAAGACGGCCGCTACGGCCTTGTAACCATGCAGGTATGCTCCGAAACCGGTGTCGTACCCAAGGCCTTCCTTACGCTGTTAATGGATGGAAAAGAACACAAGGTTGAGGCAGAGGGCAGTGGGCCGGTGGATGCGACGTTCAAGGCTATTGAATCCCTGGTGGATTCGGGATGTAATCTCCAGCTTTATTCCGTCAACAACATTACCAGCGGAACCGACGCGCAAGGTGAAGTAACTGTGCGCCTTGAAAGGGGGGGGCGTATCGTAAATGGCGTGGGCGCTGATACCGACATCATCATTGCCTCTGCAAAGGCGTACATCGAAGCTCTTAACCTCATCAGTCGCGGTGGCATCCGGCAGCACCCCCAGGGTGCCGATGTCTGATCATGAAAGTGGCAAGCGGGTCAGTACTATGATGACAGAGGCCGAGCGCCAGTATTATCTCGGGAAGGCGGGTATCCACCTTTGGTACGCCCGTGCGCCCTTACCGGGCGCTGCCCCCAGCCCGGAATTCCGGTTTCCGGAAGCCGATGGTGCTCCTGAGGCTGAATCAGAACTGATTGTTACCCGTTCTTCGTACTCATCAGCGCCGCATAGCCGAAGTCAAGGCCCAGGCAAAGATCGGCTTGCCGGCCTGCAGGCATTGATGGGCAATACTGAACAGAGCGTGCGCAAGGAGTCTGAGGGTGTCAAACCGGCCGAGCCGGATAATGCCGGTACCATCGGGCCGCCGACTTCTGTGGCCGATATGCCATTGTCGGGGGACGTATCACAGGATACGAGTGCTGTGGCTGAACCCGAACCACAAGCCCAGGTTGATGCGCATCTGGGCTTCTGGGTATCCGAGCATCTGGTACTTGTCAGTGGTATCTCTGATGAGGCAAGTGAGCGCTTGCAGCACACGCTGGCCGACAATATTCTCGCGTCACTTGGCGACTCCCCTGTGGAAGCCCCGCACCATATCTGCTGGCCGGTCTTTGGAAACCCGCGGGTGCCCGGGAATAGCGTGGAGGATTTCCAGCAGGTTCTTCGCAGTATGAGCAAAGAGTTCGGGTCCCGGAAACTCATCTTATTGGGGGTTATGACGGACGATATGGCTCCAGTTCGCTCTGAATGGCTGGCAGCGGCTCTTGGAGTTCCCACGGTCGATTTTCCCCGGAGTCTGGCTGAACTGGCAGCGGTGCCTGCTTACAAGCGTGAGCTGTGGCAACAACTCAAAACCGGTGTCGGAGGCTGACTGGTGCCTAACGATGTCTATCGTAGGATCGAAGCCAGTGCAATGACGGTCAGGGCGTTGTGCGAGGACGACCTCCCTGAAGTGCTTGATATTGAGTGCCAGGGCTACTCCTTCCCCTGGAGCGAGTCGGTGTTTCGCGGCTGCTTCCGTCCGGATTATCGGCTTTGGGCACTGGAAACGCACCGCAGGCTGTCGGGTTACGCAGTGGTTGCCTACATGGCGGGTGAGGCACACCTCCTGAATCTTTGTATTGCTCCCGCCGATAGAAGCCTGGGGGGCGGTCGGCACCTGCTGAGACACCTGATTGCAGAATCTGCACGTGACGGTATGTCACAGGTTCTCCTGGAGGTGAGGGACAGCAATGCCAGCGCCATGAACCTGTATGCCAGCGAAGGTTTTTCCATTATCGGTCGCCGGCCCGGCTATTATCCCGGCGGGCAGGAGCGTGAGGATGCTTTGGTAATGGCTCTGCGGGTCGGTGGGCATTGTGTCTCTTCAGGTTCGCCCTAGCTTGCTGGGTGGGCTGACACGTATTCGCTTGAGTGTGCTATTACCCCTATAATGGCGACCATTTTTACAGTTTCTCCGAATCAGGTTTTTACCAATTATGACGAGCCTTGCCAGCGAAGTATCCCATCGCCGCACATTTGCGATTATTTCGCATCCGGATGCCGGTAAAACCACGATTACAGAAAAAGTGCTCCTGTTTGGTCAGGCCATACAGAAGGCAGGCACGGTAAAGGGTAAAAAATCCGGCCAGCACGCCAAGTCTGACTGGATGGAGATGGAAAAAGAACGTGGCATCTCGGTTACTACCTCGGTTATGCAGTTTCCCTATGGCGGCCGCCTGGTGAACCTGCTGGACACGCCGGGCCACGAAGATTTCTCTGAAGATACCTACCGGACGCTGACCGCCGTCGACTCCTGTCTGATGGTGATCGACAGCGCAAAGGGGGTCGAGGAGCGCACCATCAAGCTGATGGAAGTAACCCGGCTCCGGGATACCCCGATTCTTACCTTTATGAACAAGCTGGATCGTGAAACCCGGGACCCCGTGGAGTTGATGGACGAAGTGGAAGACGTTCTCAAGATCGCCTGCGCTCCGATTACCTGGCCCATAGGAATGGGTAAGAACTTCAAGGGTGTTTACCATCTGACGCGGGATGAAGTAATTCTCTATCAGTCCGGGCAAGGACATATGATCCAGGAGAGGCGGGTTATCAGTGGTATTGATAACCCCGAGCTCGACACGGTGCTTGGTGCATATGCAAATGATCTGAGGGAAGAGATTGAACTGGTGAAGGGGGCCTCTCATGAGTTTGATCTGGAGGCGTTCCTGGCTGGTGAGCTGACGCCGGTGTTTTTTGGTACCGCGCTGGGTAACTTTGGTGTCGACCACATGCTCGATGGGCTGGTGGAATGGGCGCCGGAACCGCAGCCACGGGAAACCGACCAGCGTCTGGTTCAACCGGCTGAAGACGTGTTCTCCGGCTTTGTCTTCAAGATTCAGGCCAATATGGACCCTCAGCACCGGGATCGCGTGGCGTTTCTCCGGATTGTCTCCGGGCGGTACCACCAGGGCATGAAAGCCCGCCATGTGCGTATCGGCAAGGACGTCCGGTTTTCCGATGCGCTGACGTTTATGGCGGGCGACCGGGAGCACGCGGGGGAGGCATTTGCAGGGGACATTATAGGCCTGCACAACCACGGCACCATTCAACTGGGTGATACCTTTACCTCGGGCGAGGAGATGAAGTTTACCGGCATTCCCAACTTTGCGCCGGAGCTGTTCCGCCGGATTCGCCTGAAAGATCCGCTAAAGTCCAAACAGCTGCAGAAAGGCCTGATTCAGCTTGCCGAGGAGGGGGCTGTCCAGGTGTTTCGACCGCTGCGCAACAACGATCTGATTGTGGGCGCGGTCGGCGTACTCCAGTTCGATGTGGTGGTCAGCCGGCTCAAGAGTGAATACAAGGTCGAGGCGGTCTATGAGCCAATCAACGTGGCGACTGCCCGGTGGGTAACCTCCGCTGATGAGCGCAAACTGGATGAGTTTGAACGCAAGGCCAACGACTTCCTGGCCCTCGACGGCAGTGACCGCCTGACTTATATCGCTCCGACCATGGTCAACCTGCAACTGGCTCAGGAGCGGCATCCTGACATAAGCTTCCATAAAACGCGGGAGCACTGACTCACCCGGGGGAAGGATGAGACTCATCGACGCACATTGCCATTTTGACTTCCCGGAATTTGACGGGCGTCGAGATGCCGTGCTTGATGACGCTCGCAGTGCAGGCTTGTCCAGCCTGGTTATTCCCGGCGTTCGCCGGTGTGACTGGGGCAGAGTAAGTCGTATTGCCGCGGAGTATGAGGTGTTATATTACTGCCTCGGGATTCATCCCTGGTATGTGAGTGAACACAGCGAAGGCGACCTGGGTGCCTTGCGCGATACGCTTATTGCTCGACCGGGTCACTGCGTTGCACTGGGGGAGTGCGGGCTTGACCGTCTGCATGGTGATCTCGGTGGGCAGTATTCCTGGTTTGAGGCGCAGGTTGATATTGCAACCCAGACGCGCTTTCCGCTTGTTGTGCATTCAGTGAAGGCGCATGACGAAGTCTATGAAGTGCTGCGCCGCAAACGTTTCGCAGGCAGGGTGCTTGTGCATGGGTTCTCGGGCAGTTACCAGCAGGCATCAAAACTGATTGATCTGGGGTGTTTTATTGGTGTTGGCGGTGTTATCACCCATCCCCGTGCCCGAAAAACTCGCGACACCATTGCCCGCTTGCCAGTCGATGCCCTGGTGTTGGAGACGGACGCACCGGACATGGCGCCGGAAGGCGTATCGCCGGGGTTTAACTCGCCAGCCTTTCTTCCGTTTATTTTCAATACACTCGCGGAGTTACGCGGTGCGGGTCGCGAAGACTTGGCGCGCTCGCTGCTCGGCAATGTGCAGCGTCTTTACGGCTGGAGCGAGATCGGTGCATCCGAACGTTAGGCATGTTGGTTGGCATTGCTTCTGGCAGCATACGGGAATAACGAAACAAGCCGCTTCAGGGTTGGCTTTCCTTTGCGGTTCGGATATACTTCGCGCCCTGGCTTTTCAAGGCGATGCCATCATCTCAGCCCCGAATGATGTCACTGCCGCTTAATATACAGGTAAAGGACCTCCTCCGGATGCCATGCATTTACCGGTGGTGGTTTTTAACGTTTCTTATATAGCGTTCAAGGCGGAATCAATGAAGACTCTGAGTGCGAAACCAGAAACAGTAACACGTGACTGGTACGTTGTAGACGCAGCCGGCAAGACGCTGGGTCGTCTGTCAACTGAAATCGCCCGTCGTCTGCGGGGCAAGCATAAGCCTGAGTACACCCCTCATGTCGACACTGGTGATTACATCGTGGTGATCAATGCCAGTCAGGTACGGGTTACCGGCAAAAAAGCATCTGACAAGATGTACTACAGTCACACCGGCTTTCCGGGTGGAATCAAGTCCATCAACTTCGAGAAGCTGGTCGACAAGGCTCCTGAGCAAATTATCCAGAAGTCTGTCAAAGGCATGCTTCCCAATGGTCCGCTCGGGCGTGCCATGTTCAAGAAGCTGAAAATTTATGCCGGCGCTGAGCACCCTCATGCAGCCCAGCAGCCCAAAGAACTCGACATTTAACGGAAGGCGGATATGTCTGTAGCACAAAATTACGGTACTGGTCGCCGCAAGACATCCACGGCTCGGGTTTTTATCAAGCCGGGAAGCGGTAACATCTCCATCAACGGTCGCACCATCGAACAGTTTTTCGGTCGTGATACCCTGCGTATGATCGTTCGTCAGCCTTTGGTTGTCGCCGAATCTACTGATCGTTTTGATATCAATATCACCGTCAAGGGTGGTGGCATCAGTGGCCAGGCCGGCGCTATTCGCCACGGTCTGACCCGCGCCTTGATGGACTACGACGAAACACTGCGCCCCGCACTGCGCAAAGCGGGCTACGTAACCCGTGATGCCCGTGAGGTTGAGCGTAAGAAAGTCGGTCTGCGCAAGGCGCGTAAGCGTCCTCAGTTCTCCAAGCGTTAAGTTTTCTGGAGAAGAAGACCCGAAGAACCCGGTCCATTGGCCGGGTTTTTTTGTGGGCCTGAAAACCAATTATCAATTTGATCCGGAACAGGTAATGCTCCGGCCCGGGACCTTTCCGACTTGTAAGGGCAGGGTAATTTCATTACCATTTGAGCGCTTATATTTTTGGGTTGTGAGAAGTCCTTTTCGATGTGCAGTTTTCCTTTAAACGGGGCTGCATGTCGCCTGATGGGAGAGAACCATAATGAGTAATGGCGACGTGAGCCAAGGCAGGCGCCGGTTTCTGATCGGTGCCACGTCTGTGGTGGGGGGTGTCGGCGTCGTCGGTGCGGCCGTGCCTTTCGTAGCATCCTGGAATCCCAGTGCCAAAGCGGAAGCGGCCGGTGCACCGGTAACCGTCAATATCAGTAAACTGGAGCCTGGTCAGCAGATGACCGTTGAGTGGCGCGGCAAGCCGGTGTGGGTCATACGACGAACCGAGGCCATGAATGAGAACATTCTTGAGCTGAACGACGTGGTGAAGGATCCGCTTTCGAAGGAAGCCGATCAACCTGCCTACATTGACGGTGAGCTTCGTGCTATCAAGGATGAGTACGCGGTCGTTGTCGGGATTTGCACACACCTGGGTTGTTCTCCCCAGTTCCGGCCCGAAGTGGCTCCCGCTGATCTTGGGGAAGACTGGCTTGGGGGATTCTACTGCGCTTGCCACGGCTCAAAGTACGACCTGGCCGGTCGTGTCTTCCCGAATCAGCCGGCACCCACTAACCTGGAGGTGCCTCCCTATCGCTATGACGACGAGAACACCTTGACCGTCGGTCTGGATCCTGAGGGGGCAGCGTAATGAACAAGTTAGTAAATTGGGTTGACGAGCGTCTTCCGATTGTTGAAGCGTGGAACAAACACCTGGGCAAGTACTACGCGCCCAAAAACTTCAACATGTGGTATTTCTTCGGCTCGCTGGCCATGCTGGTGCTGGTTAATCAGCTGATCACCGGTATCTGGCTGACCATGAGTTATAACCCTTCCGCTGAAGGTGCCTTCGCGTCGGTCGAATACATAATGCGGGACGTGGAATGGGGCTGGCTGCTCCGTTATCTGCACTCCACAGGGGCTTCCGCTTTCTTCGTGGTTGTTTACCTCCACATGTTCCGTGGCCTGATGTATGGTTCATACCAGAAGCCCCGCGAGCTGATCTGGATTTTCGGCATGCTGATCTACCTGGTGCTGATGGCGGAAGCCTTCATGGGCTACCTGCTGCCATGGGGGCAGATGTCATACTGGGGCGCTCAGGTCATCGTGAATCTTTTTGGTGCCATTCCTGTTATTGGTGACGACCTTTCGCTGTGGATTCGTGGTGATTACCTGATTTCCGGCATTACCCTGAACCGATTCTTCGCATTGCACGTTGTTGCCTTACCGATTGTCCTTCTCGGGCTCGTAGTGCTGCATATCCTGGCGTTGCACGAAGTGGGTTCCAACAATCCCGATGGTATCGACATCAAGAAAAACAAGGACGAAAACGGTGTGCCTAAAGACGGCATTCCTTTCCACCCTTATTACACCGTTCATGATCTCATGGGTGTTGGTGTTTTCTTCTTTATCTTCTTTATCGTGGTGTTCTTCTTCCCGGAGATGGGCGGCCTGTTCCTTGAGAAGCCGAATTTTGAACCGGCAAACGCGCTCAAGACGCCCGATCACATAGCGCCAGTGTGGTACTTCACACCCTTCTACGCGATGCTGCGTGCGGTCACCGTTGACCTCTTCGGTCTGGATGCAAAATTCTGGGGCGTCGTCGTCATGGGTGGAGCCATCGCCATACTGTTTGTGCTGCCCTGGCTTGACAAGAGCCCGGTGCGGTCCATGCGGTACAAGGGGTGGCTCAGCAAAATTGCCCTGGCGATTTTTGCGGTGAGCTTCGTCATCCTGGGGTATCTCGGTATTGTTCCGGCAACAGCGGGGCGTACGACCGTTGCGCAGATTCTGACAACGTTCTACTTCCTCTACTTTATCCTCATGCCGTTCTACACACGCATGGAGAAAACAAAGCCAGTTCCAGAGAGGGTGACAGGATAATGAGAAAGCTGATAGTTGGTCTTTTCATAGCGATCCTGCCGGCTCTCGGGCTGGCAGCCGGGCCATCCGTTGAACTGGATACGATGGAGCCGGACCACACCAACAAAGAGTCACTCCAGCGCGGTGCGGCCCTGTTCACCAACTACTGCATGGGGTGCCACTCCATGGAGTACGCTCGCTACAAGCGGGTGTCGGAAGACCTGGATATTCCTCAGGAGCTGTATGAGGAGAACCTTATCTTCACCGGCGCGAAAATCGGCGAGCTGATGAAGAACTCCATGAACAAGGACATGGCGGCCGACTGGTTTGGCGCGCCGCCACCGGACCTGACACTGGAGTCCCGTCTTCGCGGCGAGGACTGGATCTATTCGTACCTGCGCGGCTTCTACAAGGATGATACCCGGCCATTAGGCGTGAACAATGTTGTCTTCGACAACGTTGGTATGCCCCATGTTATGGCAGACCTGCAGGGCCTGTGTGCTGTCGAGCCGCGAATTGGTGAAGGTGCAAGCGTTGATCCGCTCAGTGGTGATGTCCGCAACGCCGATACCTGCCCGGAGTGGGAAACCGAGGGATCCATGTCGCCGGCAGAGTTCAACAGTGCCATGTACGACCTGACCAATTTCATGTCCTACATGGGCGATCCGGTTAAGGTTGAGCGTGAAAGGCTTGGTATGTTTGCCCTGATCTTTGTGGCAATCTTCTTTATCTTTGCCTACCTGCTTAATCGCGAATACTGGAAGGACGTACACTGAGATTTCAGGTATAATCCTTATCCCTGAGTTCCAGCGGGCAATTGCCGGCCCGCTGGATTTTTGCGTTTTTCAGGGTCAATTCGGTTAGTCAAATCGTGAGGTAGTTCTATGGGCGTTGTGACCAAGCGGTCATCAATGACGTTTTTCTCGGACCCGGCCAGTCATTACAGCCACAGAGTCCGCATTGTGCTGGCAGAAAAGGGCGTAACAGTAGACGTCGTGAATGTTGATCCGGATAACCCTCCCGGAGAGCTGGCCGATCTGAATCCTTACAATGCCCTTCCCACCCTGGTGGATCGTGACCTTGTGCTCTACGAGCCAAATATCATGATGGAGTACCTGGACGAGCGGTTCCCGCACCCGCCATTGCTTCCGGTATATCCTGTGGCGCGGGCGAACAGCCGGCTGATGATTCATCGCATCCAGAAAGACTGGTGTGGGCTGGTGGATCAGATTCTTGCCCAGCCAAATGCCAAGGCTTCGGATGCCGCGCGCAAGGAGCTTCGCGAAAGTCTGCTGGCGACTGCACCGTTATTCGGTGAAATGCCGTTTTTCCTGTCGGAAGAGTTCACTATCGTGGACTGTTGCATTGCGCCGATTCTCTGGCGTTTGCCGTCGCTGGGAATTGAACTCAATGAAAAGCAGGCAAAACCGCTTCAGAAGTATATGGACAGCATTTTCAGTCGCGAAGGGTTCAAGGCGAGCCTCTCGGATCTGGAAGAAGATATTCGTAGTTGATTTGCAGAGCCTGAAACCGGTTCAGGAGAAAGGCAGTGCCTGATAGCAAGATAACCATGACATCGAGCCGTCCCTACCTTGTCAGGGCGTTCAATGAGTGGATTCTCGATAACGACTGCACCCCCTATATCGTGGTCGATGCCGGGGTCCAGGGCGTGCAGGTCCCTACTGAACACGTCGCAAACGGGCAGATCGTGCTCAACATCAGCCCCGGGGCCGTTCGCGGTCTGGTGATCGGTAACGGTGCGCTGGAGTTCAGCGCCCGCTTCGGTGGCGTGCCTATGCAGGTGTTCATACCTCTGCAGGCGGTTATGGCGGTCTATGCCAAGGAAAACGGCGAGGGTATGGTTTTTGGCAGTGAGCCTGGCTCGCCGGATCCGGAAGGCCCGGAAGGCAAACATGGAGATAATGCTGGCGACAATGGACAGAACGGAGATCGGCCCAGTGGCCGGCCAACCCTCAAGGTGGTGAAATAACCCCTCGTCATTCCGGAAAGTGTTGTCAGCCCGAAAAAGCCAATGGTTAGAACCCGTTGGCTTTTTTCTTATCCGCCGAAAAGTTTTTCGTCAATCAGCCCACACAGAGCGTTGATGATCACCAGCATGATAGGCGTTGCGGCAGTTGGTGAAAGGTTATCGAGCGCAATCTCATGATCTTCGGGATGCAATAGCGATGTAATGTCGGTCTTTTCCTTGGCGCTCAGTACCACAACGTTCATCTCCCTGTCGTGGGCGGCCTGAATGGCCTGTATCAGATTGGCCTTGTGGCCGTCATCCACGAAGACCATTAGCAGGTCGTTGGCTTTGCCAATGGCCCGTACCTGTCTGGAAAACGTGTCATTGAAACGGTTGTCGCGGCAGATGGCAGAATAGGTGGTTGCGTCTGCACCCAGGTTAATCGCCGGCAGTGCCGGGCGATCCTGCTCAAACCGATTTAGCAGCGCGGTACAAAAGTACTGGGCAAGGATGTTGGCGTTACCATTGGCGCAGGTAATAATTTTGCCGTCACTGAGCAGGGTGCCGACGAGGGCGTCCGAGGCTCTTTCTATGCCGGGTGCTGTGGAGCTGGCTGCGTGTGCGGTGTGCTCCATGTGGTTGGCGAACCACTGATTTATCTGTTGCTCGGTATCCGTCATAATCAGGCCTGAATGGCATTTTTGATCCATTGTATCCGGTATTTTGTGCTTTTGCCCGGTGCGATCGCAACCACATCGATGCGACTAGAGGCATTCCACAGGCCATGTTTGTGGAGATAGAACGAGGCCGCTCTGATCAGTCGTTTCTGTTTCGTGGGGGTGATCGACTCTGCTGCCCCGGCCAGGCTGCCGCCTCCCCGGAAGCGAACTTCAAAAAACACCAGTGTTTCCTCATCGAAGCCGATCAGGTCGATCTCGCCGCCCCGGCTGAAAACGTTTCGCTCAAGGATATTAACGCCACGGCTCATAAGGTAACGAGCGGCGACACCTTCTGCGTGATTACCGGTGGATTTTCTTGTTTGCTGAGCGCCATCCATGGCGGGGACCTGTGTTTACTGTTCCTGTAGGGGGAGTTCGTTTGTTTCCCGCGTTTCTGTCGTCCCGGACTCTTCAAGTGGTGGCAGGCTTTCTGGCGTTCCGTTACGGAAGCGTGCCCACAGTTGTTCCCGGTGGATGCTACCCTGGGGGGTCATGGCCAGCTGTCCGGTCTGGCCGTCGAGGGTTGCTCCTTCAACGTGCTGAAGTAGCGGCAGACGTTTGCTCAGATTCCAGGCGTCCGCGCCCATGGCGAAGAGGCGCCCAAGCTGGCCTCTTATATCCGGCATGGCCTCTTTTACAATACTGCGAAACGGATTGTTTTCTTTCAGTATCCATGGCGTGTCGGTAAAAATAACCCCATTCAGGTCGCGGTCCCGGGATGGATCCGGGTTGCCCTCATAGACCATCGAGGGAGAATATACTGGCAGATCGCCCCCAAAATAGAAGGCGAATAACGGTTTGAACTGTCTGGCAATCCTGGGCTCGGCAACCATGACGATGCCGTCTGCATCCTGGCGACGCCGGGGTTCGAACTCCACGTCGATGCCAGCCGTGCGCTCAACGTCGATGGCCCGGTCTCGGGAGACGGTAATTCCCAGCAAATCGGCCGTCACTGCCCGAAGATTGTCTTCAGGGTAGTACCGCTCTATGTCCAGCGCCGCGCCGTCGTTCTGTTCCAGACGCTGAAGCAGGGCGTTCTCGAGTCTGTCGCCCCACTCCCCGGCGGGGATCAGTGCCAGAATCTGGTCGATGCCTTCGGTCGTCATGCGGTCAGCGATCTGCCGCGCCTCGTCCTCTGCAGAAAGGCCGAACTGATAAAGCCCGGACGGCGCTTCGGTATCTGACGGCAAATAGTTCAGCCCAAGTACCGGAACCGGCAAAGCGTCCATCTCGGCCAGTGATGCCAGCGCGTCTTTTTCCAGCGGGCCGACGATCAGGTCCTGGTTCTCATTGGCCAGCTCCTTGTAAAGCTGGGTGAAGGAGCTGCCAGAGGTATCTACAACCCGGACGCTGATTTTTTCCCGGTCCGCTGAGTCGTCTTCATAATAGGCGGCAAAGAATCCGTCGCGGATGGCGGCGCCGGCGCTGGCGAGAGGGCCGCTTAGTGGGACTGCCAGAGTAATGCGTTCGGGGCGGTTTTCGGCGAGACTGGCAATGAGCTGCAGCTCTGCCGGTGGTGTGGAGGCAGCGGGGTGGTCCGGCCAGTTATTCTGCCACTTACGGATCATCCTGCCCTGTTCTTCCAGATTGGCACCTGGCTCTCTGAGAATGCCTGCCAGCTCAAGCCAGCCCTGGGCCTCGTAGCCAATGGCTCGTCCTTCCTTGTCCGCCAGTTCGGTGTTGGATGTCTGTTTCAGGTTCTGCCAGATAGCGTCGTGGAGAGCCTGGACGTCAGCGTTGGCGTCGGCCTCTGCAAGCAGGATCAGAGTGACAGCTGCTGCCAGGTTGTCGCCGGCAAGCCGATAGGTCTGCTCCTGCAGCTTTGCGGCGCGGTCAATCAGGTTTCGCTCATAATTTAGAAAGTGGTCTGGTGTAATTGTCGCCGCGATTTCTTCTGCCCACGGGGCATCCTCGAGAGCGGTTGCGCTTGCCATGGACAGAAGCAGTTGCTGGTTTGCCGTCTCCTGATCGGCTGCGTCAAACTGTTCACTCTGCAGAAGAGTTCTGGCGTCCCGGTGCTGATTCTGGTTCTGGAATCTGTCTGCTGCCCGCAACAGGTAGGACTGTGACTCTTTGCGGTCTCCCACGCTACCAGCAATATCAAGCGCTTTACCGGCGCTGGTGGCGACGTGGGAGTCGAGGTTCACGCTGGCGCAACCCGCAAACAACAGTACCATCGCCATAAAGAGGGCGGTGATTCTCAGGTTCAGGCGATATCTGGTCATGGCTGGCTCACAATACTCCGGGTTATTACGCTTGTGGCGCCGGGTAATCGGCGGCATCATGCCGGAAGCCCGAGTCCGGCCGGGCTTCCCGTAAAGGGTTTGCTTTATCAGGCCCGCAAGTTTAACAGCTCCCACGTGAATTCACATGACGTTGGTGTCATACGCAGGAGTAAAGAGAGGTGTTCGTGAACTCGGAGAATGACCAGCCAGAGAAATCTGGCACACTTTACATCGTGGCCACTCCCATCGGTAATCTGGATGACCTGTCTCCCAGGGCCGCCTCCATTTTATCACGGGTTTCCATAATCGCTGCGGAGGACACCAGGCACAGTGGCCGACTTCTACAGCACCTGGGAATTCGCAAGCCTATGATGGCGCTGCACGATCATAATGAACGGGACAAGGCCGTTCAGATTCTGGACAGGCTTGCGGCCTCCGAGGATGTTGCCTTGATCTCCGATGCCGGAACACCACTGATTTCTGACCCGGGGTATGTGCTGGTACGAGAAGCTCGTGCTCGTGGTTTTCGGGTCACTCCTGTACCCGGGGCCTGTGCTCTTGTCTCGGCATTAAGCGCGGCCGGCTTGCCAACTGACCGGTTCTTGTTCGCTGGTTTTCTGCCCGCCAGGCAGGGCGCCCGGAAAGCAGCCCTGGAGCGCCTTGCCAGGGAGCCCGCAACCCTCGTGTTCTATGAGTCCCCCCACCGGATTGTCGACACGGTCAGGGAGATTGAGCGGGTTATGGGGAGTCAGCGTGAGCTGGTGCTGGCCCGGGAGCTTACCAAGGCGTTCGAGACTTTCTATGCAGGAGGGGCCGGTCCGGTAGCCGATGCCCTTGAGGCCGACCCTCATGGTAGCCGCGGTGAATTCGTGGTCATGGTTCACGGGGCCAGTGATGCCGAGGTTGCTGTAGGTTCGGTTGAGGTAGACCGTGTACTGGGGGTCCTGCTGCAGGAGCTGCCGGTTAAGAAAGCGGCAAAGCTGGCGGCAGAGTTGACTGGTAGCTCCAAGAACGAACTCTACCAGCGTGCGCTGGAGCTGAAAGCGGAATAGTCCGTGCCATGATGTTGTTCGTTTTCCCTTGCCTGACATCGTGAGCTGGAGTATGGTCTCGCCCGAGCTCGCCAGACAGTCGCCGCCGGTTTTTCCGGGGGAGGAAAGTCCGGGCTCCACAGGGCAAGGTGCCAGGTAACGCCTGGGCGGCGCGAGCCGACGGAAAGTGCAACAGAAAGTATACCGCCTAAGTGGTCGTGACACGTTCACGGTCGCCGGTAAGGGTGAAACGGTGCGGTAAGAGCGCACCGCGTGACTGGCAACAGTTCACGGCGATGGTAAACCCCACCTGGAGCAAGACCAAATAGGAATCCTATGGCGCGGCCCGCGCTGGATTCGGGTAGGTCGCTTGAGGCCTGTGGCGACGCAGGCCCTAGATGAATGACTGTCCCAGACAGAACCCGGCTTACCGGCGAGCTCATTTTCTTTTCTGCTTTATGTGACATCTGTCATTCTCACCAGCGTGCTTTTATAGCCAAAAAATCTTAGAGCTCACTTGTCATCTTCACTTCTGTCTGCAGGTGATTGATTTTTGGGTTTTTCTTATCCGTAATCTCCAGGTTGATGCCAGTCTTGTTCTGTAACCTCTTGTCATAAAAGGAACTTTCCCGGGTGTGGCGCTGTTCGCGGCGCTTGCATTGTGTATTGCGTGTTTCTATAGTGTGCACAAGTGGGAAAAAGTGGTTTCTTGTGGTTATTTGTGGTTTCTGAACCCCGGAATTGGTGCAAATGAGCAATTTTCTTGGCAGTCATGCCATCAATATGGATGCGAAGGGTCGTCTTGCGATCCCCGCCAGAGTGCGTGAAGAGCTCGCGCATGCCTGTGGTGGCCGCATTGTATTGACGGCCAACGCCGACGAAGAGCGCTGCCTTTTAGTGTATCCGGAGCCGCAATGGGAAGTTCTGAGGCCGCAAATTGAAGCACTCCCCAACATGAACAAGGCTGCGCGCAGGCTGCAGCGCCTGTTATTGGGGCACGCTACGCCACTGGAGCTGGACTCTGCCGGCCGAATCCTGGTGCCGCCTACGTTGCGTAGTTATGCACGCCTCGAGAAGAAGCTGATGTTGATAGGTCAGGGCAAGAAACTGGAGCTCTGGAGTGAAGAGCGCTGGTTCGCATGGCTCGACGAGTCGTCGGATGAAGAAGAAATGCCGCCTGAAATGGAGGCGTTGTCGCTATGACCCCCGGCCGCCGTCAGGAGCCGGCCGGGGAGTACCGGCATCGCTCTGTGCTCCTGGACTCGGCGGTCGATCTGCTGGTCAGCGATCCGGATGGCGTCTATATCGACGGCACCTTCGGTCGAGGTGGGCACAGCCGTCTGATTCTCGGCCAGCTTGGGCAGGGCGGAAAACTGTTGGGTATCGACAAGGATCCGGAGGCTATTCGGGTGGCCCGCGATCTGGCACTTGAGGATTCGCGTTTTCAGCCATATCACGGCTCATTTGCTGAACTTGGTGCGGCTGCTGATGCCCAGGGATGGATGAAGGTTAATGGCGTATTGCTGGATCTTGGTGTTTCATCCCCGCAGCTGGATGACGCTACCCGGGGATTCAGCTTCATGCGGGATGGTCCGCTGGATATGAGGATGGATCCGGGGCAGGCGCCGAGTGCGGCGCAGTGGCTGGCCGAGGCGGACGAAAAAGACATCGCCTACGTGATCTGGCGATACGGTGAGGAACGGTTCTCCCGCCGTATCGCCCGTCTCGTTGTGGAGCGTCGTAAAGAGGCGCCAATCGAGACCACGCATCAACTGGCTTCACTGGTTAGTGAGGCGGTTCCAAAAAAGGAAAAGCACAAGCATCCGGCGACCCGGACGTTTCAGGCGATCCGGATTTTTATAAACCGGGAGCTGGAAGATCTGGAGGCAGGGCTCAGTGCTGCCGTTGAAAAGCTGATGCCCGGCGGAAGGCTGGTGGTCATCAGTTTTCACTCTCTGGAGGATCGGCTGGTGAAGCGTTTCATGCGGGACCTTGCTCGCGGCCCGAGGTTGCCGAAAGGTGTTCCGGTAACGGCGGAGGAGGAAGCCTCGGCATTCCGGCTGATCGGTAAGGCGAACAAGGCGGATTCGGAAGAAGTCAGTGACAACGTGCGAGCGAGGAGCGCGGTTATGCGTGTTCTCGAACGGATATCGGAATAACACAAGCAAAAACACAGGTAGGGAGCGCGGACCATGGGCGCGGTAGCCATTGAAAGGCCGACAAGAACAGCACGACTCAACAAGCAGCGGGTCAGAGATGGTGTGGCTACGGCGGTCAGGCTGTCGCAGCAGGTATTCAGTGCGCTTCAGCAGAGACGTGTACTGATATCCATGGGGTTGGTGATGCTTCTGGTGATTTCATCACTGGGTGTTGTCGTCAGCGCCCATGAAAACAGGGAACTGTTCAACACCCTGTCGCAGTTGCAGGAGCAGCGTGATAACTACCAGCGCGAGTGGAGCCAGTTGCTACTGGAACAGAGTGCATTGAGTGCGCATGGTCGGGTTGAGCAGTTAGCTTCCGAACGGTTCGGCATGGTCGTGCCGGGTAAACAGGACATCGTCCTGGTGCCATTGATAGCGCCTCTCGTCGGGGCGCGATAAACGAATATAACAAACCGTAAGGTGAAGGCATTGTCCGATCAGGGAAAGACAGCATCATGGGGCCAGCGACTGGCTGCCGGGCTCGGAGCCTGGCGGTATGGCACTGTGCTGGGTGTGTTTCTTCTGGTAGTGGGTGCCCTGGCGTGGCGCCTGGTTGACCTGCACGTAGTGGATAACGAGTTCCTGCGAAAGCAGGGTGATGTAAGGACTATAAGGGTCGAAAGTATCGATGCCCATCGGGGTGTTGTGACAGATCGCCATGGTGAGTCGCTGGCTGTCAGCACACCGGTTCAGACCATCTGGGCGAATCCGTCGGAGACCGATCCGGACGAGCCCGCGTTGACCAACGTTGCGCGCTTGCTGGGTATTAATGAAGCCCGGCTCCGGGAGCGGCTTCGGAAGTATGCAGAGCGTGAGTTTGTCTACCTGCGCCGCAAACTTCAGCCAGAGATCGCAAGGCAGGTTCTCGCCATGGGAATTCCCGGGTTGTATAGCCGTCAGGAATACCGTCGCTATTACCCGGCCGGAGAGGTGACTTCCCATGTCGTGGGCTTCACCAATATTGATGAAAGTGGCCAGGAAGGTATCGAGCTGGCCTACAACGAGTGGCTGAGCGGTGAAAGCGGACGAAAGCGGGTGCTCAAGGACAATCGTGGGCGTGTCATCAAGGATCTGACGCTGATCCGTGATGCCAGGCCCGGGCGCAATCTTGAGCTCAGTATCGATTTGCGATTGCAATACCTGGCTTACCGCGAACTCAAAGCTGTGGTGGGTGCTCATGATGCCCGCGGCGGCACACTGGTGATGCTGGATGTGGACACCGGTGAAGTTCTGGCGATGGTGAATCAGGGATCTTACAACCCGAATGATCGCACCCAGCTCAGCCCTGACCGTTTGCGGAACAAGGCGATAACCGACCTGTTTGAGCCCGGGTCGACCATGAAACCTGTGTCCATGGCGGCTGCCCTGGAATCGGGCAAATTCAAGGCGTCCAGCACAATAGACACGGCGCCGGGGTATCGGCGTTTTGGTCGTTTTACGATCCGTGATCACCGGAACTATGGCGTGATCAGCCTGACAGATGTGATTGCAAAATCCAGCAACGTCGGTATCAGCAAGATTGCCACTGAGTTGGGTGGCGACACCATACGGGATCTTTACGCTCGCCTCGGCCTGGGCCAGCCCACCGGGATCGGTTTCCCCGGTGAGGCCGTTGGTGTGCTTCCGGCCCCACCGAAGTGGCGTCCGGTTGAAGAGGCGACCCTGTCCTATGGCTATGGTATGAGCGTCAACGCTCTTCAGTTGGCTCAGGCCTACATGGTGCTGGCCAATGGGGGCATCCGCTATCCGTTAAGTCTTCTGAAAGTGGAGGAACGCCCTGTCGGGGAACGAGTTCTTTCTGAGCAAGTCTCATTTCAGGTCAGGGAAATGTTGCGTGAGGTGGTGGAAAACGGCACCGGGAAACGAGCTCAGCCCGGTTTTTATTCTGCCGGGGGCAAAACCGGAACCGTTCACCTGGTTGGCAAGGGTGGATATGAAGATAGCCAGTACAAGGCGATATTCGCAGGGATGGCTCCGATCGACAATCCGAGAATTGTCACAGTGGTGGCTGTGGATGCGCCCCAGTCCGGAGAATATTACGGTGGCGAAGTGGCGGCACCGGTATTCGCCCGGGTGATGGGTGACGCGTTACGGCTGCTGAATGTAAAGCCGGAACTGGAGCTGGGCGGGGCGAAAGAGCTGCGCGGGGCTTCCGGGGAGCGGGGTTAGGGTTATGTGTATTACATCACTCAGCACATTGTTGCAGGGAATTGCGCCGGTGCCATCGGTGTTTGATGTCACTATCCACGGCCTGAAAACCGACAGCCGCGAAGTCAGGTCGGGTGATGCCTTTGTTGCACTGGCCGGAGCCCGAACGCCCGCGGACCACTATATTGAACATGCTATCCGTGCGGGGGCCACCGTTGTCCTGCTGGAAGTGATGCAGGCGGATGAGTGCCATGAGCATGAAGGGGCGCTGATCGTGCCTGTGACGGATTTGCGAGCCCGGCTGGGAAAAATCGCGGACCGGTTCTTCGAGCACCCGTCCCAGCGATTACGCCTGATAGGCGTGACCGGCACCAATGGCAAAACCTCCGTGAGTCATTACGTCGCCACTCTTTTGCAGGAGACCGGTACCCCGTGCGGTGTTATCGGTACGGTTGGTTATGGCATGCCCGGTGCGTTGCAGCAGGGCTCCCATACCACACCGGATGTTGTGGAGATAAATCACGTACTGTCGCGGATTCTTGCGCAGGGGGGGCGTGCGGCGGCAATGGAAGTGTCGTCCCACGCTCTTGATCAGGGGCGTATCGATAACCTGACCATGACCGGGGCGGTTTTCACTAACCTTACCAGGGACCACCTGGACTACCACGGTTCCATGGAGGCCTATGGCGCTGCGAAGGCCCGCCTGTTCGAACGGGAAGAGTTGCATTTTGCCGTCGTCAATTTTGATGATCCGTTCGGATGGCAGCTTTATGAGCAGCTTGAGGGCAAGTGCGACCGCGTGCGTTACAGCCTGCACGAGGCCCAGACCGAACTGTGGTTGACGGAGTTCTCGCCCTCGATCGACGGATTTACGGCCCGTGTTGATGGGCTATGGGGGCAGTTGGAAATTTCCGCTCCGGTACTGGGTAGCTTTAACGTCAGCAACGTTCTGGCTGCGATGGCGGCAGTTCTCAGCCTCGGTGTGCCTGTTGAAAGAGTTCAGCGCGCCATCGAGAGGTTGTCGCCACCGCCCGGTCGACTGGAATCGTTCGCCGGTGGTAACGGTGTGCGCGTGGTTGTGGACTATGCCCATACGCCGGATGCCCTGAACAGCGCGCTTGCGGCCTTGCGCCCTCATGTGAGTGGTCGGTTATTCTGCGTTTTTGGATGCGGGGGAGACCGCGACACCGGCAAGCGCCCTGAGATGGCCCGCGAAGCTGAACAAGCAGCGGACGTGGTGATCGTGACGGATGACAACCCCCGCAGCGAGGACCCTGGCACCATCACCGCCGACATAGTCGCTGGTTTTAGCCATCCGGAACAGGTAGCCGTTATTCACGACCGCGCCGAGGCTATCCGACAGGCCATTCACCTCGCGGTGGCGGGTGATATTGTGTTGATAGCGGGTAAGGGGCATGAGGCCTGGCAGGAAATGGCTGGGCAGCGCATTCCGTTCAGCGATGCCGAGCAGGTTCGGCACGCACTGGCATTGAACGGAGGTGTCGCATGATGCAGGCCTTCGCTTTGACCGACGTCCTGGCCTGGCTGGGTGGTACGGCCACCCGAGCCAGCCTGGAAGGGCTGATGTTCCGTGGCGTCTCCACAGACACGCGCAAAATTGCGAAAGGTGATCTGTTTGTGGCGCTGCGAGGTGAGAACTTTGACGGCCATGACTACCTGGAAGTTGCTGAACAGGCAGGTGCCGTAGCTGCGGTGGTCGACACCGCCTATCCGGACCTGGCCCTTCCACAGATCCTGGTGCCTGACACGATTGAAGCACTGGCAAAACTGGCAGCAGGTAACCGTAACGCCAGCCGGGCACGGTTTGTGGCTATCACCGGGAGCAGTGGCAAAACCACGGTGCGGGAAATGGTCGCTGCGATTCTGTCCCGCGTCGGTAGCACTCTGGCCACCGAAGGCAATCTCAACAATCACATCGGTGTCCCCCTGACCCTGTTCCGGCTGGCCCCTGAACACGAATATGGCGCGATCGAGCTGGGTGCCAGCGGGCTGAATGAAATTTCCCACACCGTCAACATTGTACGCCCGGATGTGTCGATCCTGACCAATGCGGGGCAGGCTCATCTGGAAGGCTTCGGCAGCTATGAAAACATCGTACTTGCCAAGGGTGAAATTATTGACGGCGTCACCGAAGCCGGCCTTGTTGTGCTTAATCGGGATGACCCTGCATTCGATCAATGGAAACGGCGAGCCGGTGAACGGCGGGTTGTTGGTATCAGCAGACACGCCAGCGCCGGAGGCGACTACTTTTCCGAAAGTACCCATGATGACGAAACTTCGCTGGCCTTTCGCGCTTGCGGCCCTGCGGGCTGGACCTGTGACGTGAGCCTGCCATTGCACGGTGAGCACAACATTACCAATGCATTGCTGGCGATTGCCGCCACACGGGAGCTGGGCGCCAGTGATGAGGCTGTTCAGCTGGGGCTGGCGTCGGTTCAGGCGGTCAAGGGGCGGCTGCAGATTCTTGAGCTGTCGCCCCGGTTAACCGTCATTGATGACAGCTATAACGCCAATCCGGCTTCGATTAAAGCAGCGCTCGGCGTGTTGGCGGCGCGCCAAGCCAGTCGTGTTGCGGTTCTGGGAGCCATGGCGGAGCTGGGGCCGGACAGTCTCGCGCTGCATCGGGACATTGGGGAGTTTGCCAGGGCCGTGGGTATCGAACGCCTGCTTGTCGTGGGCGATGGTTGTGAGGGATATGTTGACGGGTTCGGGGATGCCGCCGAGGTGTGTACGACCCATGAGGACGCGGTGCGTCGTCTGTTCGAGGGGCCTGCCGATTCGCAGACGGTACTGGTCAAGGGTTCTCGCAGTTCCGCCATGGATCGTGTGGTGGAGGGAATTAAAGAAAAGGTGGGTAACACATGCTGCTCTGGCTGACAGAGGCTCTTTCACAATATTTTTCCGCGCTCACGGTTTTCCAGTACCTGACCGTCCGGGGCATTTTCGGTGTGCTGACGGCATTGCTGATTTCCCTGCTCATTGGGCCGTTCATGATTCGCAAGCTAAGTCAGTACCAGATCGGTCAAGCGGTACGTGACGACGGCCCACAGACGCATCTGAGTAAAGCCGGGACCCCGACCATGGGTGGGGCTTTGATCCTGGTGGCAGTGGGAGTCAGCTCATTGCTGTGGGCTGATCTGAGCAACAGGTATGTCTGGGTCGCGATTCTGGTAACCCTGTTCTTCGGAGCCATTGGCTGGGTGGATGATTATCGCAAGGTAGTGGAGCGCAACCCCCGTGGCCTGCCGGCCCGCTGGAAGTACTTCTGGCAGTCCGTGATTGGTGCCACGGCGGCTTTTGCATTGTTCATGAGCTCCTCGCTGCCTCAGGAAACATCGCTGTATGTACCGTTCCTGAAGAATGTGTCGCTGACCCTGGGCCCGGTGCTGTTCATACTGCTGAGTTATTTCGTGATTGTTGGCAGCAGTAACGCGGTGAACCTCACCGATGGCCTTGATGGTCTCGCGATCATGCCGACGGTTATGGTCGCGGCGGCTCTGGGCATCTTTGCCTATGTCTCCGGCCATGCCCAGTTCGCGGATTACCTCCTGATCCCCCACCTGCCGGGCACAGGTGAGCTGATTGTTTTTTGTGGCGCGCTGGTGGGTGCCGGGCTGGGTTTCCTGTGGTTCAACACCTATCCCGCCCAGGTCTTCATGGGCGATGTGGGAGCACTGGCCCTGGGCGCCGCCCTGGGCGTGGTGGCCGTGATTGTGAGGCAGGAGATAGTGCTTTTCATCATGGGCGGTGTGTTCGTGATGGAAACCATCTCGGTGATTCTGCAGGTGGCGTCTTTCAGGCTGACCGGCCGGCGGATATTCCGCATGGCGCCCCTGCATCATCATTTTGAATTGAAAGGTTGGCCTGAGCCACGGGTTATCGTGCGCTTCTGGGTCATTACCGTTGTACTTGTACTGGTTGGCCTGGCCAGCCTGAAACTCAGATAGGGAAGCAGAACACCATGGGTGTCATCGTTTCGGATCGTCGTACGCTGGTGGTAGGGCTCGGTAAAACCGGGCTTTCCTGCGTGCGCTATCTGTGCGAACAAGGCCGCGAGGTTGCCGTGGCCGACAGCCGCCCTGCGCCTCCCGGCCTTGAGGAACTCTCGACCGGTTGGCCAGAGCTGCCCGTGTATCTGGGGGATTTTGATCCGGATGTGTTCGCCGGTTTCAATGAGCTGGTGGTCAGCCCTGGTATCAGCATCGCCGAGCCCGCTATTCGACATGCGGCAGAACAGGGCGCAACCATCCGTGGTGATATTGACCTTTTCGCTGAGGCAGCAGACGCGCCGATTGTTGCCATTACCGGCTCAAATGGCAAAACCACCGTGACCACCCTGGTGGGAGAAATGGCCCGGGCGGCCGGCCGCAACGTGGAGGTGGGTGGCAATATTGGCACCCCCGCGCTGGACCTGCTTGGCCGCGGCGCGGACCTTTACGTGCTCGAATTATCCAGTTTCCAGCTGGAGACAACCCGCGAGCTCAACGCACTGGCAGCCACCGTTCTCAATGTCAGCGACGACCATATGGATCGGTACCCGACCAAGATGGCCTATTTCCAGGCCAAGCAGCGGATTTTCAACGGCTGCAAGAATGCGGTGGTGAATCTCGACGATGCCCTGAGCACGCCGATGGCACGGGACAGTCTCCGGTTCCTGTGCTTCGGTTTTCATCGCGTTAACCCGGATACCTTCAGTACACGTGAGGACGACGAGGGAACCTGGATCACCTTTGGTTTCGATAACCTCTTGCTGGCCGATGAGCTGGGTCTGATGGGGAGCCACAACATCAGTAATGTGATGGCAGCTCTGGCTCTGGGGCATGCCGCAGGGTTACCGATGGATGTCATGCTGGGGACGGTCCGGAACTTCAGGGGGTTGCCGCACCGGTGTGAGTTCGTCCGGCGGGTTGGCGAGGTGGATTACATCAATGATTCGAAGGGCACCAATGTCGGCGCCACCGTCGCGGCGATCGAAAGCCTGATGCCGGCGAACGGAAAAGTGGTTCTTATCGCTGGGGGCGAGGGCAAAGGGGCCGACTTTTCGCTGCTGGCGGAGCCGGTCGCGACACGTTGCAGGGCTGCAGTATTGATGGGGGCCGACGCAGGGCTTATAGCATCTGCCCTTGGCAATGAGGCCGAGATTGTAATGGCAGCCACTATGGAGGACGCCGTTCGCAAAGCTGCTGATCTGGCCGAACCCGGCGACCGGGTGCTGTTGTCGCCAGCCTGCGCCAGCTTTGATATGTTCCGCGATTACATCGATCGCGGTGACAGTTTTCGCAAACAGGTGGAGGGGCTGTGATGCACGCTGAGCTGTCGCGCCCCGATTATCAAGGCCTTTTCCGCGATCTGCGCCCGCTGCCGTTGCTGGTTATCAGTGCGGCGGCGTTGCTGGTGATGGGGATTGTGATGATTTCATCCGCTTCCATGGATATGGCAGCGGAAACCATGGGCAACAGTTATCACTACGTGATCCGGCAGTTGATTTTTGCCGGCATCGGCTGTGTGTTCGCCCTGATTGCAGTGAATGTGCCGATCTCCTGGTGGGAGCGCAGTGGGTGGCTTTTGTTGGGAATCGGGCTGTTGTCACTGTTGTTAGTGTTGACGCCACTGGGCCGCACGGTTAACGGCTCCACCCGCTGGATCTCTTTCGGCCTGTTCAATGTGCAGGTGTCCGAAATCGCGAAATTGTGTCTGATCGCCTACCTGGCGGGATACGTGGTGCGTCGAAGGGAAGAACTGCTGAATACCTGGTCAGGATTCCTGAAACCACTCGGTGTTCTTGGAATTGCCTCCGTTCTTCTGGTTATCGAGCCCGATTTCGGGGCCACCGTTGTACTTGTGGCTGCCGCAGCCGGCATGATTTTCCTGAGCGGGGTTCGCCTGAGCCGGTTCATGCCGCTGATTGGCGTTCTGATAGTGATGGGCGCCATCCTTGTATTTACCCAGCCCTACCGTTTGAAGCGGGTTGTCAGCTACCTCGACCCCTGGAAAGACCAGTTTGATACCGGCTACCAGCTTACCCAGTCGCTGATTGCCTTTGGTCGCGGCGAATGGGCCGGCACGGGGCTCGGCAATTCGGTGCAGAAACTGTTCTACCTGCCCGAAGCCCATACTGATTTTATCTTTGCCATCATCGCCGAAGAGTTCGGACTACTGGGTTCACTTATTGTGCTTGGCCTCTTCACCATTCTGGTGGTCACGGGGTTCGTGATCGCCAGAAGGGCAGAAAAGGCCGGGATGCCGTTCGCAGCGTGCTTCTCCTACGGCATCACACTGCTGATAGGTTTGCAGGCCAGTATCAATATGTCGGTCAGCACCGGGCTGCTGCCTACCAAGGGGCTGACGTTGCCTCTGGTGAGCTACGGCGGCTCAAGCCTGATGATTACAGCGGTCTGTATCGGCGTGTTGGCGCGGGTAGAAATGGAACGGCTCGACCGTGAAAGAGTCGCCAGCGAGAAGACGCGCAAACCGGCAGCCAGGGGAGGTGCGGTTTATGACTGATAAGCGGCGCTTTCTGATGATGGCCGGGGGAACGGGCGGGCATGTGTTTCCCGCCCTGGCCACCGCAAGAAATCTACAGGAAAAAGGTCACGAGGTGTTCTGGCTTGGCTCCAGAGGGGGCATGGAAGAGCGTTTGATTGGTGAAACTGACATACCGCTGTCGTTGATCCGGATTTCAGGGTTGCGGGGCAAGGGCCGGCTGGCTCTCGCGCTGGCCCCCTTCCGGTTGATGCGGGCATTGGGGCAGGCGTTTATGGTGGTCCGGGGCCTCCGGCCCCATTGCGTCATCGGCATGGGTGGGTTTGTCACCGGTCCGGGTGGTGTTGCTGCCTGGCTGACAAAAGCGCCGCTGGTGATTCACGAACAGAATGCGATTGCCGGTATGACGAACCGGATTCTCGTGCGTTTCGCAACCACTGTGCTGGAAGCATTTCCCGGCAGTTTCGGTGCGGATGTGGTAACGCGCTGTACCGGCAACCCGGTAAGGCAGGACCTGGCTGCACTTCCTGAGCCGGAGCAGCGGCTGGCCGGTCGCGCCGGGGCGCTCCGGTTGCTGGTGGTGGGAGGAAGCCTCGGTGCCCAGGTCTTCAACAGCACCTTGCCTGCGGCACTGGCGAAGATGGCCAGCGCCGAGCGGCCGACGGTTCGCCACCAGTGTGGCGAAAAGAATGCAGACGAAGCCCACCAGGCCTACGAGGAACATGGCGTGGAAGCGTCTGTGGAACCCTTTATCAAAGACATGGCTGAGGCCTATGGCTGGGCGGATATAGTGCTGTGCCGGGCCGGGGCTCTGACGGTGTCTGAACTTTGTGTGGCCGGCATCGGCGCGGTCCTGGTGCCGTTTCCCCATGCCGTGGATGACCATCAGACCAAAAACGCGCAGCAAATGGTTAATACCAAAGCCGCAATCCTGATTCCGCAGCCCAAGCTGTCGGCGGATCTGTTAGCCGAAACCCTGACGGATCTGGCAAAAGACCGCGGCCGGATTATTGAAATGGCGAAGGCCGCGAAAAGCCTGGCCCGCCCTGATGCAACGGAGAGAGTCGTGAATTACTGTCTGGAGGCTGCCAATGGCTGAGCCCACTAATCCCCCGCTGGTCTATCAGGTGCCCGAGATGCGCCGTATCCGCAACATCCACTTTGTTGGGATAGGCGGTGCCGGCATGAGCGGTATTGCCGAAGTGTTGAAGAACCAGGGTTATGAAGTCTCCGGTTCGGACATTCGTGAAGGTGCGGTTACCGACCGGCTGACAGCGATGGGTATCGAGGTGTTCATTGGGCATCGTGAGCAGAACAGTGCTTCGGCGGATGTCGTGGTGGTGTCCTCGGCGGTGGGCGGTGACAACCCGGAAGTGACTGCGGCTCGTAGTCGTCGGGTGCCCATCGTGCCCCGCGCGGAGATGCTGGCGGAGATCATGCGTTACCGCCATGGTATTGCGGTAGCCGGTACTCATGGCAAAACCACCACCACCAGTCTGATCGCCTCAATACTGGGAGAAGCCGGCCTTGATCCCACGTTCGTGATTGGCGGCAAACTCAACAGTGCCGGCACGAATGCCCAGTTGGGCGGCTCCCGTTACCTGGTGGCCGAGGCCGACGAGAGCGATGCCTCGTTCCTTCATCTGACGCCGGTTATCTCTGTTGTCACCAATATCGAAGCCGACCACATGGACACCTATGGGGGTGATGTCGGGCGGCTGAAGCAGACCTTTGTGGACTTTCTTCACAATCTGCCATTTTACGGCGTGGCCGTGATGTGCGTGGATGACGACTATGTGCAGGAGATCATTCCCAGGATTTCCCGCGCCATCATCACCTACGGCATCGACAACCCGGAGGCGGATTACCGTGCCGAGAACATCCAGTCGGACGGGCTCAGAACCCGTTTCGTTGTTCGTCGCCCCGGCGGGCGCAGTGATCTGGATGTGGAACTGAAAATGCCGGGGCGCCATAACGTCCTGAATGCCCTGGCATCGATTGCCGTGGCCACGGATGAAGGTGTGGAGGATGCTGCCATCTGTCGTGGCCTGGCGGGCTTTGCCGGTGTCGGTCGCCGGTTCCAGGTCTATGGCGACTACAAGACGCGCAAGGGCACCATCACGCTGATTGATGACTACGGCCATCACCCCACGGAAGTCGAGGCAGTTATTCGTGCCGCCCATGATGCCTGGCCTGACCGCCGGCTGGTGATGCTTTACCAGCCGCACCGCTACACCCGCACCCGGGATCTTTATGAGGATTTCGTGCGGGTGTTGTCGGAAGTGGACGGTTTGCTGCTGATGGAGGTTTATTCCGCAGGTGAGCCCGCCATTAACGGTGCCGACGGCCGCGCGCTTTGCCGCAGTATCCGTCAGCGCGGCAGTGTCGAGCCGGTGTTCGTGGAAGACAACAACGAGATTGAAACCCTGCTTGCCAACAATCTGCAGGACGGTGACCTGCTGATTACTCAGGGGGCGGGGGATATTGGTGGTGTCGCGGCTCGTCTTGCTGCGGCAGGAGTGATTGCAGATGAGTGAGTTGAACCGGGTGGACACTCAGGGTTACCAGGCTGATCCGGAATTGCTGAAAGCGTTCGGGCGCGTTGCCGTTTTTATGGGCGGGGACTCCGCCGAGCGTGAGGTTTCGCTGAAAAGCGGTCAGGCAGTGCTGTCGGCCCTGTTGTCGGCCGGCGTGGATGCCTACCCCGTGGATGTTCGCGGGTGTCTGCTTAAAGCCGTGGAAGATCCCCAGTTTGACCGTGTATTCATTGCACTGCACGGCCGCGGTGGAGAAGACGGCACTATTCAGGCAATCCTGTCCCAGGCGGGCATTCCCTACACCGGCAGCGAGCTGTTGGCCTCGGCACTGGCCATGGACAAGCTGCGCACCAAGTATGTTTTTGAGGGCTGCGGATTACCCACTCCGAAATTCCGCGCCATGGCCTCGGTGGATGACGCCGACAGTATTCTGCAGGCACTGAGGCTGCCGCTGAGTGTCAAGCCTTCGCGGGAAGGGTCCAGTATCGGCATTCGTAAGGTGGCCAGCCGAGAGGAGCTGGTTGAAGCCTATCAGCAGGCTGCGGTTCTGGACCCACTGGTACTGGTCGAAGAATGGGTGGAAGGCCCGGAGTTTACCGTCAGTCTGCTGCAGGATCAGCCACTGCCGGCCATCGGTCTGAGTACTGACCACGTGTTTTATGACTACGACGCCAAGTACCTGGCTGACGATACCCGTTATCAGATCCCCTGCGGGCTTGACCCGGACAGCGAGCTCGAGCTCCAGCATCTGGCCCTGGAGGCCTTCCGGGTGCTGGGCTGCCGAACCTGGGGACGGGTGGACATCATGCAGGACCGGGAGGGTGATTTCTGGTTGCTGGAAGTCAATACGGTGCCCGGCATGACTGATCACAGTCTGGTACCCATGTCGGCAAGAGCTGCGGGAATCAGTTTTGAGGAGTTGGTGGTGCGCATCCTGACTGACACGCTGGAGGCTGGCGATGCTTGAACGGCTACTGATCCGGAGTCGGGCGGTTCCGTCTGACCCACCCAGGCGCCGGGGAGCAACTTCCCTGGGCGCTGATCGGGACCGGTTTGGTTTGCTGAAGGCGGTATTGGCTGCTGCGCCCTGGGGCCAGGTATTGATGGGAGCCGCCATTGTGCTGTTGGCGGCATTGGTTCCCTGGGGGACAAGCCAGGTTCTTAACGCAATGGACCGCCAGGTGATGGCTATTGATGTCACCGGCACGCTGGTAGGTGAGAGCAGGACGTCACTGGAGCGCAGTGCCGGAAAATGGATTGGTCGTAGCTTTTTCGCTACTGATCTTTCCGAGATCAAGGACAGTCTGGAGCAGCGGCCCTGGGTAGAGTCCGCGGCAGTAAAGCGGGTATGGCCGGACCGGCTGCAGGTCGAGATACGTGAGAAAAAGCCGCTGGCCTACTGGAACAATGACCGGTTGGTAAGCCGCAATGGCGAGCTCTTCTCGCCAAATAACCCGGAGGTGGCAGGGAAACTGCCGCGGCTTGCCGGACCGGACGAACGGGTCAAGGAAGTGATCAGCATGGCAAGGCTTATGGCAGACACACTTACCGGCCACAACCTCGGGTTTGCTGGGTTGAGCCTGGAGCAACGGGGCGCCTGGACTCTGACCATGGCCAATGGCATTGAAGTGGTTCTTGGCAGGGACCAGGTGGAGGAGCGCTTTGAACGTTTTATCACGGTTTATCAGGAACGGCTGGCATCACGTTCAGACGAAGTCAGCCGGGTGGATGCCCGCTACAGCAACGGGGTGGCGGTTCAGTGGAAGTCGGTAGAGTCGGCTTCCCGGTCAAAATCATAGCAACGCACAATTCAGACCTACGGTTTGGTGGAATACATGTCATCGGTTGAAACGGAAAACATGATTGTCGGCCTCGATATCGGAACCTCGAAAGTGGTTGCGATTGTCGGCAAGCGCAAAATGGACGGGACCATTGAGGTGGTGGGTATCGGGTCCAACCCGTCCCGGGGCCTCAAGCGTGGTGTGGTGGTGAACATCGAAACCACGGTCCAGGCGATACAGCGTGCTGTAGAAGAAGCAGAACTGATGGCTGGATGCCGGATTCACTCGGTGTATGCCGGTATTGCAGGCAGCCACATCAAGAGCCTGAACTCCCATGGCATTGTCGCCATCCGTGACCGGGAGGTAACCCAGGCCGATATAGACCGTGTTATCGATGCGGCTCAGGCAGTGGCTATACCGGCGGATCAGAAAATTCTCCACATACTGCCCCAGGAGTTCGTGATAGACAGCCAGGAAGGCATCAAGGAGCCCATGGGCATGTCCGGGGTGCGTCTTGAGGCGAAAGTGCATCTGGTGACCTGTGCCGTAAACGCCGCGCAGAACATTGAAAAGTGTGTGAAGCGCTGCGGTCTGGAAGTGGATGACATCATCCTCGAGCAGCTTGCCTCGAGTCACGCGATCCTCACCGAGGACGAAAAGGAACTGGGCGTCTGTGTCGTGGATATTGGCGGCGGTACCACGGATATCGCTGTGTTTACCGGTGGCGCCATTCGCCATACGGCGGTGATCCCCATTGCCGGTGACCAGGTCACCAACGACATCGCCATGGCCCTGCGCACACCCACGCAGAATGCCGAAGAGATCAAGATCAAATACGCCTGTGCCCTGACACAGCTGGCCGGGGCGGACGAAACCATCAAGGTGCCCAGTGTGGGCGACCGGGCGCCGCGGGATCTCTCCCGCCAGGCTCTGGCCGAGGTGGTGGAGCCGCGCTACGAAGAGCTGTTTACCCTGGTGCAGTCGGAACTTCGCCGCTCGGGATTTGAGGATCTGATCCCGGCCGGCATCGTGATTACCGGCGGTTCCTCCACCATGGAAGGTGTGGTGGAACTGGCCGAGGAGATCTTCCACATGCCGGTGAGGCTGGCCTGTCCGCAGGCGGTGTCCGGTATGACGGAGGTGGTCAACAACCCGATCTACGCCACTGGCGTGGGGTTGCTGATCCATGGCTTCCGCCAGATGGATCTGGGGCGGGCGCCGGCGCTTAAGGGTGAAGACGCACCCACGCTGTTTGAGCGCATGAAAGCCTGGTTTACCGGTCATTTCTGACGGTAGCCGGGAGAAGACGTACACGAAGGTATCTCGAAAATCATAATCTCGAAAAATCGGTCTGGAAAAGGCCGATAAACAGCACGAAGGAGTAGGGGAATGTTTGAACTCGTCGATAATGTCCAGCAAAACGCTGTCATTAAAGTAGTGGGTGTTGGCGGTGGAGGCGGCAATGCCGTTCGCCACATGCTCAACAGTGATATTGAAGGTGTGGAGTTCATCTGCGCCAATACCGACGCCCAGGCCCTGACGGACCTGGACGCGCGTCAGATCATCCAGCTTGGTGGCAACATCACCAAGGGCCTGGGGGCCGGCGCAAATCCGGAAGTGGGGCGCCAGTCTGCCCTGGAAGACCGTGACCGCATTGCCGAGGCACTGAAAGGCGCCGATATGGTCTTCATCACCGCCGGTATGGGTGGTGGAACCGGCACAGGGGCAGCACCGGTAGTGGCCGAAGTGGCTCGCGAACTGGGCATCCTTACCGTGGCCGTGGTCACCAAGCCGTTCATGTTTGAGGGTGGCAAGCGTATGAGCGTTGCTGACGCCGGCCTCAAGGAACTGGAAGAAACTGTTGATTCCCTGATCACCATCCCCAACGAAAAGTTGCTGGCGGTGATGGGCAAGAAAACCAGCCTGCTGGACGCGTTTGCCTCGGCCAACGATGTGCTGCTGGGAGCGGTCCAGGGGATTGCAGACCTGATTACCCGCAACGGAATGATCAATGTCGACTTTGCCGACGTAAAGACTGTCATGTCGGAGATGGGCAACGCCATGATGGGTACCGCGCGTGCCACCGGCGAAAATCGGGCCCGCGAAGCCGCAGAAGCCGCTGTACGCAGCCCGCTGCTGGAAGATATCAATCTGCAGGGCGCGAAGGGTATTCTGGTCAACATTACCGCGGGTATGGACCTCAACCTGGGCGAGTTTTCCGAGGTTGGCGATATTGTTCGCGAATTCGCATCCGATTCCGCCACTGTTGTGGTGGGTACGGTGATCGATCCGGACATGACCGACGAACTCAAGGTAACGGTGGTTGCAACCGGCCTGGGCGGTGATCGTGAAAAGCCCACCAAGGTAGTGGATAACACCCGCAGCCTTGATGGCACAACGGATTACAATCAGCTTGATCGTCCGGCAGTGTTGCGCCGCAGGGCCGTGGCCCATGGCAACGTTGCGATTGATCACAGCAAAGACAGCGAGGAGCAGGGGGTCGACTATCTCGACATTCCCGCATTCCTTCGCCGCCAGGCTGACTGATAATCTGTTGCAAAGGCGTTCAGAAGTGGAACCATTTTCGCTGAATGACGTGTGCTGACTATCATGCCGGTCTCGCGCCGGGGAGCCAGTCGAGTAGTTACAGTGGTTACAAAGAGCTACGATTGGTTAAATGGTATTCAGTGTTAACTTCTGGTATTCTCCGGGCAGATTTTTGCCCCGACTATATCGCATTTATGTGACGGAAATATGTACCGATGATCAGACAACGGACACTCAAAAACACCATCCGCGCCACCGGTGTCGGGCTTCACTCAGGGGAAAAGGTATACCTGACTCTGAAGCCGGCACCAGCGGACTCGGGCATCGTATTCCGCCGTACCGATCTCGACCCTGTGGTCGAAATCCGGGCCTGTGCGGAAAACGTGGGTGAGACCATGCTTTCCACGACACTGCTGAAAGACGGTGTCCGGGTTGCAACAGTAGAGCATTTGTTGTCAGCCATGGCTGGTCTCGGGATTGATAACTGCTTCGTCGAACTCAGTGCGGCAGAAGTACCCATTATGGACGGCTCGGCCGGACCTTTTGTGTTTCTTCTGCAGTCTGCCGGCATTGCTGAGCAGGACGCGGCCAAGCGATTTATCCGCATCAAGCGTGAAGTGACAGTTGAAGAAGGTGACAAGAAGGCGACCCTGCTGCCATTCGAAGGCTTCAAGGTCAGCTTTGGCATCGACTTCGATCACCCTGTATTCAAGGGGCGCGCCCAGACCGCAACCGTTGATTTCTCCAGCACGTCTTTCGTGAAGGAAGTCAGTCGCGCACGGACTTTCGGGTTCATGCGTGACATCGAAAAGCTGCGGGCGATGAACCTGGCGCTGGGTGGCAGTGTGGATAACGCTATCGTCGTTGACGACTACAAGATCCTCAACGAAGACGGGCTGCGTTACGACGATGAATTCGTCAAGCACAAGCTGCTGGATGCCATTGGTGACCTCTACCAGTTGGGTAATAGCCTGATTGGTGAGTTCCGTGGTATCAAATCCGGCCACGATCTGAATAACAAGCTTTTGCGCAAGCTCAGGGCTGAAGAGGATGCATGGGAAGTGGTGACCTTTGACGATGAGGCCGCTGCCCCGATTTCCTATATGAAACCTGTGCTGGCGGCGGGCTAGGGCAGGACGCCTTAATCCCGGACGTGGCTTGCGAGTTTTTCGAGAACCTCGCGTAATTGTTTGTCCTTCGTGTGCCCGGCCTCCTCTTTGAGGAGCCGGGCATTTTCGTTGCTCAGCGGCGTCATTTTCACTTCAGGTCGTTCATTGAACCGTGGTGGCACGACTTTTACCTTCAGTTTCCAGACAAAGCGGAACAGTTCCTGCTTGCGCAATTCTTCCATGATTTCGTGCTGGCGAAAGCGTATCTGGCTGGCAGCCGTGGCTGCTGGCGCCGACAGCACCAACTCACCCTCCTTACAGCTGACAAATCGGGTGCCTTTGGCAAGGCTCTCGGGCAGTGCCGCGAGAACCAGCTGTTCAGCCCGTGTATGATGCTGGGCCTTGGCCATCAGCTCCCGCAGGGTTGAAGCCCTGGAGAAACTGTCCGGCGTCAATTCGAGGTCGGTTTTCTTTTTCATGGCAATCAGTAGTTCTCGACGACAACGGTAACGATTGGTTACACTTCGGCACGGTTAATAGGCAGAGCCTGTATTACACTCGTTTTACATTGCTTGGCGCGTGTATGTCCACGGGTGACTGCCATTTTATTAATTGTAGTCGTTGCATGGGATGGCACGGGCGTTTCAGGCGCGGTCACTGCTGCCCAGGATTGAGTAGTCGGAGAGGAGCTCCGCAATCTGGCAAAGGATGCCACGGCAGGCCCAGTCAGAACACTCAGGATGCAACACTACAGGATCGGGTTGCGTCCCCATGAAACCAGAAAACGATATGAATATTATCCTCGTTGGCAAACGCCATGGGAAGTCCCGTGCGGTTTCGTTAAACGCTCCAGTTGCAGTCGGTCTGGTCTTTACCGTAACTGCACTGCTGGCAGTGGCAGGCTGGTCTGGCTATCAGATCGCCTTGGAGCAAGCCGAAGCGACGGAACCCGCAGAGTCGGAACTGGTGGCCGAATGGCGCTCTAAACTGACTGAACAGAAGCTCGAGCTCGCGCAAATTGAGCGGAACGTCCAGCAGCAGGTTGACGCACTGACACTTCGGCTGGGTGAGATGCAGGGGCGCCTGCTTCGCCTCGATGCACTCGGTCAGCGATTTGTGGAGTCGGGTCTTGTGGCCAGTGACGAATTCGATTTTGATCAGCCGGCTGCGGTAGGTGGCCCCGAAGACGGTCTGGATGGCGATTCTTACACGGCTCCCGAGCTCACCGGTATGATTGATCAGCTGGCAAGGCGTATTGAAGACCGTGAACAGCAGCTACGTATGCTGGATATGGTCACTTCCCGCCAGAAGCTTGAAAAAGAACTCTATGTCCAAGGCCGTCCGATTACCTGGGGCTGGTTGTCTTCCAAGTATGGTTATCGTTCGGACCCCTTTACCGGAAAGCGTACCTGGCACGCCGGTGTCGACCTGGCGGGCAAGGAAGGCAGTGACATAATTGCCGTTGCCGGAGGTGTGGTCACCTACGCCGATGAACGCTACGGTTATGGCAACCTGGTTGAGATAGACCACGGTGATGGCCTGCTGACCCGTTACGCTCACGCCAAGACGATCAAGGTCAAGGTCGGGGACGTGGTCCAGAAAGGCCAGGTGTTGGCACTGATGGGCAGCACAGGCCGTTCTACAGGACCCCATGTGCATTTTGAAGTGATTCGGAGCGGTAAGTCCGAGAACCCGGAAACCTATATCAAGAGAGCCAGCCGCTAGGCGGCCTGTCAGGCGTCCAAAGCGGCGCCAGACTCCTTCCTGTTGCCCCGGCCCGGTACCCTTTTTTCAATCTTTTCAGCGTTGTGACAGGCTTCTGTGAGGCCTGACTTTTGTACTGCTGCGAAATAAGGTTAGAATGCCGGCTTCCTCCGTTTAATCAAAGAAGCAGTGGTCTATGTTCACAAAGCTTGCAACCAAGATGTTCGGCAGTAAGAACGCCAGAGAAATCAAGCGAATGCGCAAAACTGTCTCGCGCATTAATGAACTTGAAGAACAGTATGGCAATTTGTCGGACACCGAGTTGCAGGGAAAGACCGCCGAATTCCGTCGCCGCTATGAAGAGGGCGAAACCCTGGATGCGCTGCTTCCGGAAGCCTTTGCCACTGCCAGAGAGGCCAGCCGGCGGGTCATGGGCATGCGTCATTACGACGTACAGATGGTTGGTGGTATAACGCTGCACGAAGGCCGGATTTCCGAGATGAAAACCGGCGAGGGTAAAACCCTTGTGGCCACGCTGGCGGTTTACCTGAATGCTCTGACCGGAAAAGGCGTTCATCTGGTAACGGTAAACGATTATCTGGCTCGCCGCGACGCTGAGTGGATGGGCAAGCTGTACCGTTTTCTGGGCCTTCAGGTTGGCGTCGTGGTTGCCGGACAGCCCCAGGAAGAGAAGCGGGCTGCCTATCAGGCCGACATTACCTACGGTACCAATAACGAGTTCGGCTTCGATTACCTCCGGGATAACATGGCGTTCAGCACCGAAGACAAGGTGCAGCGCGGATTGCACTTCGCCATTGTCGATGAAGTGGACTCCATTCTGATTGACGAAGCCCGTACGCCGCTGATCATTTCCGGTGCCGCTGAAGACAGCTCAAAGCTCTACCTGGCCATCAACGAACTGGTGCCAAGACTGGAGCAGGGCGAAGTAAGCGAAGAAGAAGCCGAACCCACCGGTGACTTCACGATTGATGAGAAGTCCCGTCAGGTAGAGCTGACGGAAAGTGGTCATGAGCGAGTGGAAGAGCTGTTGCTGGAGCGCGGCCTGCTGAAAGAAGGCGAGAGCCTTTATTCCGCCGCCAACCTCAGCCTGTTGCACCATATCCATTCAGCCCTCAGGGCGCACCATCTGTTCCAGAAGGATGTGGACTACATCGTTCAGGGTGACCAGGTTGTCATCGTCGATGAGCATACCGGCCGCACCATGCCTGGTCGCCGCTGGAGTGAGGGCCTGCACCAGGCGATCGAGGCCAAAGAAGGTGTCCGTATCCAGGCGGAAAGTCAGACCCTGGCGTCCACGACCTTCCAGAACTATTTCCGCCTCTACGAAAAGCTCGCGGGCATGACTGGCACCGCCGACACGGAAGCCTTCGAATTCCGCCAGATTTACGGTTTGGATGTTGTGGTTATTCCCCCCAACAAACCGATTCAGCGGGTCGACTATAACGACCTGATCTATCTGACCCAGGAAGAAAAATTCCACGCTATTATTGATGAGATCAAGGACGTGACGACTGAAGGGCGGCCAATCCTGGTGGGCACCGCCTCTATCGAAGCATCCGAGCTTTTATCCATGCTCCTCAAAAAAGCGCGGATTGATCATAAGATCCTGAACGCCAAACAACACGAAAGCGAAGCCCAGATCATTGCCCAGGCTGGTCGCCCGGGGGCGGTTACCATTGCCACCAACATGGCAGGCCGTGGTACTGACATTGTGCTCGGTGGTAACTGGGAATTCGAGGTGGCGGGTCTGGACAACCCCACCGAAGAAGAAGTTGCCCGTATCAAGGCAGAGTGGACAGAGCGTCATAACCAGGTGCTGGAGGCTGGCGGCCTGCACATTATTGGCACCGAGCGCCATGAATCCCGTCGTATCGATAATCAGCTCCGTGGCCGTGCCGGTCGTCAGGGCGACCCTGGTTCGTCACGATTCTTCCTGTCCCTGGAAGACAACCTGATGCGGATCTTCGCGCCTGACCGGGTGAAGAGTCTGATGCAGGCCATGGGCATGAAGAAGGGGGAGGCCATCGAACATCGCATGGTCACCAACGCCATCGAAAAGTCCCAGCGCAAGGTGGAAGGCCGCAACTTTGATATGCGGAAAACCCTGCTGGAATATGATGATGTCGCCAATGATCAGCGCACGGTGATCTATGATCAGCGTAATGAGGTGATGTCCTCCGAAGATATCTCCGACATGGTCAAAACCATCCGCGAAGACGTTGTGGACTCATTGATCAGTGAATTCATCCCGCCGCAGAGCATGCCCGAGCAGTGGGATGTTCCAGGCCTTGAAAGTCAGTTGCAGTCGGAACTGGCCATTAATCTCCCGGTTCAGAAGTGGCTGGATGAAGACAGCAAGCTGTTCGAGGAGAACCTCAGGCAGCGGATTCTTGATGAGATTGTCGCAGCCTATGAGGCCAAGGAAGAGATTGCCGGCTCTGAGCCCATGCGCAAGTTCGAGAAGCAGGTGTTCCTGCAGGTGCTTGATACTCTGTGGAAGGAGCACCTGTCGAACATGGATCATCTTCGCCGTGGTATCCACCTGCGTGGTTATGCCCAGAAGAACCCGAAACAGGAATACAAGCGTGAGGCATTCAACCTGTTTGAAAGCATGCTGGAAACCATGAAGCGTGATGTAGTGCGGGTGCTTTCGCACGTTCGCGTGCAGAGTCGCGAAGAGATGGAAGAGGTGGAGCGCCGCCGCAAGGAAGAACTGGAGCGCGAGCTTGCCCAGGCGCGACTGCGCCATGACGAGACCAGCGTCACCGGCCAGAAGCAGGACGACAATGCAGGTGCGTCCGGTGCCCAACCCCAGGGTACCCCCGAAACCTTCGTGCGACAGGAAAAGAAAGTCGGTCGCAACGAGCCTTGCCCCTGCGGGTCCGGCAAGAAGTATAAGCAGTGTTGCGGAAAGGTCAGCTGAAGCCCGTTACTGACCAGTAGAATAACGACCCGCACCCTGGCCCAGTCAGGCTGCGGGTTTTTCGTTTGGTAGCTGTTGTGGAAGGAGAACGAAGATGGCAGTTGGTCCAGGCACCTTGCCGACATTTTTTCCGGTTGCCGGCGTAAGGCTCGGTATCGGTAGCGCCGGCATCAAAAAGCCGGGCAGGAAGGATCTGGTGGTTATTGAGCTGGCCCCGGGCAGCCGTGTGGCAGGTATCTTTACCCGTAACCAGTTCTGCGCCGCGCCGGTCCATATTACCCGTCGGCATCTGGCCAGTGACGCCCCCCGGTACCTGTTGATCAACACCGGCAATGCCAATGCTGGCACCGGGGAGCAGGGCATGAAAGACGCACAGGCCTGTTGCCAGGCGCTGGCAGACCAAGCCGGCGTGCCGGCCGGGGCAATACTGCCGTTTTCAACGGGTGTTATTGGTGAGCCATTGCCGGTGGATAAAATCATTACTGCTCTGCCACATGCGTTGCAGGACGTCTCCGAATCGCATTGGGCGGAGGCCGCTTCCGGGATCATGACCACAGACACCCGGCCCAAGGGCGCAACCCGCCAGATAGAGGTGGATGGCCACAAGGTGTCGATTTCCGGCATCAGCAAGGGGGCAGGCATGATCCGGCCCAACATGGCCACCATGCTCGGGTTTATTGCAACAGACGCAAAAATTGCCCCGGACGTGTTGGCGTCCCTGGCCTCGGAGCTGGGGGAGAGCTCTTTCAACCGTATAACCATTGACGGCGACACCTCCACCAACGATGCCTGCATGCTGATTGCCAGCGGCCGGTATGACGGCCCGGAGATCACCGCTGACAGTCCCTACCTGCCGGAGCTCAAATCGGTACTGCGGGAAGTCTTCCTTGAACTGGCCCACGCCATTGTCCGGGACGGGGAGGGGGCCACCAAGTTCGTAACCATTGAGGTCAGCCGGGCAGGTTCCGTTCAGGAGGCCCTGGACGTTGCCTACACCGTGGCCCACTCTCCCCTGGTCAAAACTGCTCTGTTTGCTTCCGACCCCAACTGGGGGCGGATTCTGGCGGCCGTAGGCCGTGCCGGCATAGAACGGCTGGACCTCGGTGCCCTGGAAATCTGGTTGGGAGATGTCTGCCTGGTTCGCAACGGCGGTCGTGCTGAAGACTACAGCGAGTCCCGGGGGAAGGCGGTGATGGCTGGCGAGGAAATTACCATACATATCGACCTCAAACGTGGCGAGGTCATGGAGCGTGTTTGGACCTGCGACTTTTCCCATGACTATGTCACCATCAATGCCGAGTACCGTACCTGACCATGACCGTTGTGCAGGAAATACACGTCGCGGTGGGAGCCATTTTCCGTGACGGCAAGGTGCTGATAGCACGCCGTCCGGAGCATGTTCACCAGGGCGGTCTGCTGGAGTTTCCCGGCGGCAAGGTCGAGCCGGGTGAAAGTGTTCAGCAGGCACTGGTCAGGGAAATCCGGGAAGAGACAGGGCTGCGTATTGCCCCTGACTCCCTGGAGCCGCTAATTGAAGTTCGCCACGACTACGGGGACAAACAGGTGTTTCTTGACGTCTGGCTTACGTCATCCGCCGAGGGTGATGCGCAAGGTTGTGAAGGGCAGGAGATTCGCTGGCTTGACGCCCGGGAGCTGGCCGATGCCGACTTCCCGGCTGCGAACCGGCCGATTATCCGTGCGCTTCAGCTGCCTCGCCATTACGCCATTACCGGCGCCGCGGAAAGCGAGGATGCTTTTCTCCTGCAACTGCGGGAAAGTGGGGGCAATAAGGGCGCGGAACTTTGTCTGCTCCGGGCGCCGGAGTTGGGAGATGTGGCGTACGCCCGGCTCGCGGATGGAGCTCTGGAGATCTGTCAGGCCGGTGGTTTCGGGCTGATGTTGCATGGTTCACCGTCCCTGGTTGAACAATTTCCGCAGGCTTGCGGTGTGCATTTGCCCTGGCGTGTGGCCCGGCAGTTTTCCGCCCGCCCTGTTGCTGACAACTACCTGCTCGCGGTGTCCTGTCACGATGAAAGGGAAATTGCCCACGCTCTCCAGTTACAGGCGGACTTCGTTACCCTTGGCACGGTGAAGCCTACGTCCTCCCATCCTGGTGACCCCGGGATTGGCTGGCATCGTTTCCGCGAACTGGTCGCTACCGCCACCCTCCCCGTTTATGCCCTGGGCGGCCTCTCTCTGGCCGATATGGCTGAGGCTCGAAGTGCCGGTGCTCAGGGTATTGCCGGTATCAGTTACTGGTGGTTTGACGCCTGATAGCGATCAGGCTGCAGAGCCTGTGCGCTCTGGTATGATAGTGGCAATAACACCCACCCGATGATTCCCTGGAGAGATTGTGAGTAAACTGACGCATCTTGATGAAAAAGGCGCTGCACGGATAGTCGATGTGACGTCCAAGGCAGTCACCGAGCGAGAGGCCAGGGCGGAAGCACTGATCAGGATGGCACCTGAAACCCTCGCAATGATCGTGGAAGGACAGCACCCCAAGGGGGACGTATTGGCGGTCGCCCGGGTGGCGGGCATTATGGCGGCGAAAAAAACCCACGACCTGATTCCCTTGTGCCACGCGCTGAACCTGACGTCGGTGAAAGTTGAGCTGACGCCGGGTGAAGATGGTGCGTCGGTCCATATTGCCACGCTCTGCAAACTCGCGGGGCAGACGGGCGTCGAAATGGAGGCCCTCACTGCGGCCAGCGTGGCTGCGCTGACTCTCTACGATATGTGTAAAGCGGTTGATCGCGGCATGGTGGTGGACAATGTCCGCCTGCTGGAGAAGAAGGGAGGGCGCAGTGGCCACTGGTCCGCTTCGGACTCCGCTTCGTAAGTGCTGTATGAACCAGCAATTCCGGAGGAATGACCGTGCAGAGACTACGCCAGGAAGGTGGCCACGTGATAGAATGCGCGGCCCGATTGACTGAACCACGAGGAAGCACTGTGGCCGTTCGTTACATCCAGACATGCCGGTTGCCTACCCCTTTCGGCGTTTTCGACATGCATGGTTTCGAGGAGCCGGACACCGGGAAGGAACATGTGGCACTTACGCTGGGTGAGCTTGACAGCCCCGAGCCAATGCTGGCGCGGACACACTCTGAATGCCTGACCGGCGATGCGCTTTACAGCATGCGCTGTGATTGTGGTTACCAGCTTGAGGAAGCGCTGCGTAGCATAGCCCGTGAAGGCCGTGGCATTCTGATGTACTTACGTCAGGAGGGCCGGGGTATCGGCCTGTTGAACAAGATCCGTGCCTACAATCTGCAGGATCAGGGCGCCGACACGGTGGAGGCCAACGAACAGCTTGGGTTTGCCGCTGACCTGCGGGACTACAGCATGTGCCGGGATATGCTTGAGCATCTGGGTATCAGCAGCCTCCGGCTGATGACCAACAATCCTCGCAAGGTAGACGCGCTGACGGACCTGGGTATTGAAATCGCGGAGCGCGTACCGCTGCACGTGGGTCGCAATCCTCACAACGAGCATTACCTGAATACCAAGCAGAGCAAACTTGGACACTGGTTCGAAACACACCAGGATGACGACCCCACCGTCTGAATACTGCCGCTGACGGCCTACTTCACCGCCTTGAGCGACTGAGTGTATCTCATTCGCTCCCGGCGGCTCTCAATAGTGCGCTTGATTCCTTCTGCATCCAGACCGCACGCCGACAGCAGTTCACCGTGTTTGCCGTGATCAATGAAGGTGTCCGGAAGCCCGATCTGAAGTACCGGCTGGCTGACGTCACGGCTGTTCAGGAACTCCGTCACGGCGCTGCCGGCACCGCCGGCAATGGCATTTTCCTCAACAGTGACCAGCAGCTCGTGCCGTTCCGCTAGTGACAGAATCAGCTCCGCATCCAGCGGTTTTACAAAACGCATGTCGGCCACCGTGGCGCCCAGTGCTTCGGCCGCTTCCAGTGCCGGCGTGAGCAGGGTGCCAAAGTTCAGGATGGCAATGTCTGTGCCTTCTTGCACCACACGTCCCTTGCCGATCGGCAACGGAGCTAGCTCCTGGACAATCTCGGTGCCAGGACCGGTTCCCCGGGGGTAGCGAACTGCTGCGGGCCCCTCGAACAGCATGCCGGTGTGCAGCAACTGACGGGTTTCGTTTTCGTCAGAGGGTGTCATCACGATCATGTTGGGGACGCAGCGCAGGTAGCTGATGTCGAATGCGCCAGCATGGGTGGGGCCATCCTCTCCCACCAGGCCGGCGCGATCAATGGCAAACAGTACATCCAGGTTCTGTATGGCCACATCGTGAATTAACTGGTCGTAGGCGCGTTGCAGGAATGTGGAGTAGATGGCAACCACTGGCTTGGCTCCGTCACAGGCCAGTCCTGCCGCCAGGGTGACGGAGTGCTGCTCGGCAATGGCGACGTCGAAATACCGGTCCGGGAAGCGCTGGGAGAATGCCAGCAGGTCGGAGCCTTCACACATGGCCGGCGTGATGCCAACAATGCGTTCGTCCGTTTCCGCGGCGTCACACAGCCATTGGCCAAAGATATTGGCGTACTTGGGCCGTGATGGCTTGGGCGCCACCGGTTCGGGCTTGCTGGCAGGCACCGGCTCGATCTTGTTGATGGCGTGATAGCCAATGGGATCGGCTTCAGCCGGCGCGAACCCCTTGCCTTTGGTTGTTACCACATGAAGGAACTGCGGTCCGTCCAGCTCGCGGATATTTTCCAGGGTCTCGACCAGCAGGGGCAGGTCGTGGCCATCGATGGGACCGATGTAGTTGAAGCCGAGCTCCTCGAACAGAGTTCCCGGAGCAATCATGCCCTTGAAGTGTTCCTCGGTCTTGCGGGCCAGCGCCATCAGGTGAGGCGCTCCCTGGAGTACCCGTTTGCTGCTGTCCCGTACCTGGTTGTAGGTTCGGCTCGCCAGCAATTTGGCAAAGTAGTTCGACAGCCCTCCCACATTGCGGGAAATGGACATGTCGTTGTCGTTAAGAATCACCAGCATATCGGCGTGCAGATGGCCGGCGTGATTCAGTGCCTCAAAGGCCATGCCCGCAGTCATGGCGCCGTCACCGATCACGGCGATGCTTTTGCGGCCAGTGCCCTGCAGGCGCGAGGCGACGGCCATGCCCAGGGCGGCACTGATCGACGTGCTGGAGTGCCCAACACCGAAGGTGTCGTATTCGCTCTCTGCCCGTTTCGGAAAGCCCGCCAGGCCATCCTTGCGGCGAATGCTGCTCATGCGCTCGCGACGACCGGTGAGGATCTTGTGGGGGTAGGCCTGATGCCCTACATCCCATACCAGGCGGTCTTCGGGCGTATTGAACACATAGTGCAGGGCAACGGTCAGTTCAAGAACCCCGAGGCCGGCACCAAAGTGTCCGCCGGTTTGCCCTACGGACCATAGCAGGAATGCACGCAGTTCCCTGGCGAGTTGGGTCAGCTGGTCGTCTGCCAGCTCTCGCAGCTGGGCGGGAGCATCAATCCTGTCCAGGAGCGGCGTGTTGGGCCGTTTTGACGGGATTTCCTTGAAAGTATATGTATCCTGCATCTGCTCGGGTCTTTTCCGGGTGGTTCAATAAGTGGGTTCTATTATAGGGGATGAAGGCGCCCGGTTTCATACTGATTGGGCCAGACAGGCTGCACCAGTTCTTCACCCTGGTTGCCAGTGTGCATCCCAGCGCCGTGATGGTTCAATGGGTGCGGGCAACCACGTAGCCTGCCATGTCCCTGAGTATGTCGCCTTCCTCGCCAAACCCCTCCAGGCTGGACAGTGCGGCGTCCAGCAACTGGGCGAGGTAGTCTCTGGCGCCCATGGTGCCGAGCAGCGAAGGGTAGGTGGGCTTGGCGCGGGCAAGGTCCGACCCCTGGGGCTTTCCGATGACGGCTGTATCACCTTCAATATCCAGCAGATCATCCTGTACCTGGAAGGCCAGCCCCAGGGTTTGTGAATAAATGGTAAGGGCTGACAGTTGGTCATCACTGACGCCGGGAGCCGTCAAAGCACCCATTCGTACACTGGCGGCAATCAGGGCGCCGGTTTTGTGGCGGTGCATCTTTTCCAGCTGGTCGATGGTCAGCCTCTTGCCAACGGATTCCAGGTCGATGGCCTGGCCGCCCACCATGCCCAGGTGTCCGCTGGCCGAGGCCAGCTCCCGTATCAGGGCCAGGCGGATCTGGTCACTCAGCCCCGGGGCGTCGGCCAGCCAGCCGAATGCCAGGGTCTGCAGGGCATCGCCGGCAAGAATGGCGGTGGCCTCGTCGAAGGCAATATGGGTTGTGGCGCGGCCCCGCCGCAATTCGTCGTCATCCATGGCGGGCAGGTCATCGTGAATCAGCGAATAGGCATGGACCAGTTCGAGGGTGCAAGCCGGAACAGTCGCCTTGTCCTGCGGCTGCCCCAGCGCAGCCGCCGCCGCCATGCACAGGGCGGGGCGAATACGCTTGCCGCCACCCAGTACGCTGTACCTCATGGCCTGCTGCAGGCGGCCAGAACCATTGCCAGTGGCAGAGAGCCGTCGCTCCAGTTCTGTGTCGATCCGCTGGCGGCACTCTTCCAGAAATGTTGTCAGGCGGCTGTTCGGTGCTGGCATCAGGCAGGTTCGTCCGGGGCAAAAGGTTTCGTTTCCAGTGTGCCGTCGCTGTTTTCCACCAACTGTTCCACGCGCTGTTCCGCCGTCTTGAGCGCCTGCTGGCACTCGCGTGTGAGCTTGACCCCCCGCTCGAACGCTGTCAGCGACTGCTCCAGGGACAATTCGCCCTGTTCCAGGTCACGGACCAGTTTTTCCAGCTCATCCAGGGACTTCTCAAAGTCGGCGATGGACGCCGTGCTTTTCTCGCCGGCCATACAGGGCCTCCGGTTGCTTCGCGGAATTTCGCGGATTATACCAAAGCTTCAGGCCGGCCGCTGCCAGCAGAATGCTCTGGCCTCCTCCTTTTTGCCCTCCGGTCCCCAAACCTGCTCGGTCACGCGAATCTCCCCTGAGGCGCTTACGGTGACGACCGTGGTGGCACGGGTACCGTAATCACTGCCGATAATGAAAGGCGATGACAGAAAGCGCTCGGTCTCCCTGCCCACTCCGGTGTCGGGAAGCTCATGGTCGGGAGCGGGTGTGGTGTCCTGGAGCTGAGTGATCAGGCTTTGATGGAGGTTCTCCGTGGTTCCTGAGCTGGCTTTCTCAAGTATCCCCGAAACCGAGTTCCTGAGACGGAGCAGCTTGGGCCAGGGTGTTTGCAGCAGATGATTACTGAGCCCATAGGTGCCACGGTGAACGTGGCGGCCGGGGTGGGCGTCCCGGTTACTGAAATACCAGCCATGTTCCGCGTTCAGACTGACCAGGTTGAACCCGGAGTACCGGTTTTTCTGTTGCCGGAGCCGTGATTCCAGGGCATCACTGTCCTGGGCAAGAGCCCGTAGTGGAAGTTCGCCACGGGAGCTGGTGCCAGCCGCCTGTGAGCCTTCCCGTACGTTGGTCACCGCGGAAACGTGACCATTGGTGTCAATGGCGAGCCAGGTCCCGCCGGACAGCAGATCGCGCCCCGCAAGAACCTCCCGGCCGGCGGTTTCGCTGGGCCACCAGTCCATGGCAGCAGTAGGGCGGCGAAAGAACTCATCACGATTCGCGGCCACCACCAGTGGGAATTCGGAATGCTGGCGCAGGGAAAAAACAATCAGGCACATGGGGTGGGCTCATCCATCACGAGTGAACAAAGGTGCATCGGTGTGTATCATACCAGCCTGTTTTGTTCTCTGCGTGTGGCTGAGTATGACCCTGATTGCAGTAATTGGTCTTTATCTGGCGCTGGGCGCCCTGGCGGGCACCATGGCGGGCCTTTTCGGTATTGGTGGCGGGCTGGTGATCGTGCCGGTCCTGATCTTCAGTTTTGGTTTGCAGGGAATCAGTACTGAAATCACCGCGCACCTGGCTGTGGGAACATCCCTGGCAACCATCGTTTTCACATCAATGAGCTCCATTCGCTCGCATCACCTCCATCAGGCTATTCGATGGGAGATTTTCCGGCCCATGACCGCCGGTATTGTGATAGGTGCCATGGTTGGCGCCTGGACCGCGTCCATGCTCAGTGGCGATGCCCTGGAACTGATCATTGGTGTGTTTGTCATTGTGGTGGCGCTGAAAATGCTGCTGCAGGTCAATCCGAAACCCGGCCGCGAGGTGCCCGGTCCCGCCGGGCTGGGCGGGGCTGGCGCGGGAATTGGCTGGGCGTCTGCAATTTTCGGTATAGGCGGCGGTACACTGACGGTGCCTTTTCTGAGCTGGTGTAACGTTCGCATGCAGCAGTCGGTGGGAACCTCCGCCGCCTGTGGCTTGCCCATTGCCGTGGCTGGCGCACTGACGAACATCGGCACCGGCTGGCAGAATCCGCAATTGCCGGAGCTCAGTGTGGGATTCATTTACCTGCCGGCGTTCCTCGGTATTGTTCTGACCAGCGTCCTGTTCGCGCGGGTAGGCGCCAATCTGGCTCATCGCCTGGACGCCGCCCTGCTGAAAAAAATCTTCGCCATGGTGCTGATCGTGGTGGGTATCCGTTTTCTGTTATGACCTGAGGGGTTATTGATGCTCCAGCATCCGCAAATCGATCCGGTGGCGATTTCCATCGGGCCGCTGAAAATACACTGGTACGGCCTCACCTATCTGGTTGGATTTCTGGTGGGCTGGTGGCTGGGGCGTATTCGGGCCCGCAAACCCTGGTCGCCGATTACCGAAGTTCAGATGGGTGACATGCTTTTCTACATCGCCCTCGGGGTCATATTGGGCGGACGCTTCGGCTATGTGATCTTCTACAACTTCGGAGCCTTTACATCCGACCCGTTGATGCTGTTTCGGGTATGGGAGGGCGGTATGTCCTTCCACGGCGGGCTGTTGGGCGTAATGTTCGCCATGTGGTGGTTTGGCCGCAAGGTGGACCGCACTTTCTGGCAAATCGCGGATTTCGTCGCTCCACTGGTGCCGGTCGGCCTTGGGGCCGGACGTATCGGCAACTTTATCAACGGCGAACTCTGGGGCAAGCCCACGGACCTGCCCTGGGGTATGGTCTTCCGCACGGCCCCCGACGCCCTGGCTAGACACCCGTCCCAGCTGTACCAGTTCGCCCTCGAAGGGGTGGTCTTCTTTTTCATTCTGTGGTGGTTTTCCTCAAAGCCCCGGCCACGCATGGCCGTATCCGGGCTGTTTCTGGCGTGCTATGGGGTGTTCCGTTTTCTTGTGGAATTCGTTCGCCAGCCCGATCCACAGCTTGGCTACCTGGCCTTCGACTGGCTGACGATGGGGCAGGTACTGTCATTCCCGATGATCCTTGCGGGCGTTGCATTGATTGTTTTTGCTTACCGGAGAAACGCTGAATGAAAGCCTATCTCGACCTGATGAAAGACGTGGTGGACAACGGCATGGACCGCGGCGACCGCACCGGAGTCGGCACCCGGTCCGTGTTTGGCCGCCAGATACGCTTCAACCTGCAGGAAGGCTTTCCTCTGGTGACCACCAAGAAAGTCCATCTGCGCAGTATCATTCAGGAGCTTCTGTGGTTCCTGCAGGGCTCTACCGACAACACCTGGCTGAAAGAGCGCAACGTGTCCATCTGGAACGAGTGGGCTCTCGAAAATGGCGATCTGGGACCTATCTACGGCAAGCAGTGGCGCAGCTGGCAATGCCCAGACGGCAGCACGGTTGACCAGATCAGTGACGTGATCGAGCAGATCCGTAACAAGCCCAACTCCCGCCGGCTGATTGTCTCCGCCTGGAACCCGGCAGAACTCCCTGACGAATCCATTGGCCCCCAGGACAATGTCCGCCAGGGCCGAATGGCACTGGCGCCCTGCCACTGCCTGTTCCAGTTCTACGTCTCTGACGGCAGGCTCTCCTGCCAGCTGTACCAGCGTAGCGCCGATCTGTTCCTGGGCGTACCGTTCAATATCGCCTCCTACGCATTGCTGACCCATATAATCGCCCAACAGTGCGATCTGGGCGTTGGCGAATTTGTTCACACGTTTGGCGATTGCCATCTGTACCAGAACCATCTGACCGACGATATCGTCTTCGAGCAGTTAAAGCGTGAGCCACGAGCGTTGCCAAAGCTTGTGATCAAGCGGAAGCCTTCATTGATCTTCGAGTACGAACTGGAGGATTTCGAGTTTGACGGATACGACCCCTATCCCGGAATTAAGGCGCCCATTGCAATTTAATCTCTAGTTGGGACCGGCCCTTTGATTTTGGCGTTTGCAGGACAGCGGGTGGGGACTTCCGAAAAACGCCTCAAGACGTCCCTGTGCGGCTTGGGCTCCGCCATCCATGGCTCCGCACATTTTCGGAAGTCCCCACCCGCTGCCCTGCGATCAGATAGCAGAGTTCGATTATCAAAAAACTTGATCGGATTGGAGTATCTACTCTGATCTAAGCCTAGTTAAGTGTACTGGTTAGTGGTGATTGTGGATCAGCTGACTGTAATGTCGAATCGCAAGAGGGCGGGAGACGTGTCCAAAAATGTGCGGAGCCATGGATGGCGGAGCCCAAGCCGCGTATGGATGCCTTGAGGCGTTTTTTGGACACGTCTCCCGCCCTCTTGCAGCCCCATAGTCAAAGGCCAGAAAAACTCCCAAGCCAGAGGTTTAAGCAATGAGGAAAGCTCTTATAGTGGCGATGTCCCGCAACAGGGTCATCGGCCGTAACAACAAGCTGCCATGGTACCTTCCCGGTGATTTGAAGTACTTTAAACAGGCAACTATGGGCAAGCCCATCATCATGGGGCGGAAAACCTGGGATTCTATTGGTCGGCCATTGCCAGGGCGGATGAACGTAGTGATTTCGCGGAATACTGACTGGGAAGCGCCCGCAGGCACAGTGGCTGCAAAGTCACTGGATGAAGCATTGATGAAGGCCGAAGCTCAGGCCGAGATCGAGGGTGGGGACGAAGTCATGATTATCGGTGGCGGGCAGATCTACGCAGAAGCCCTGCCGATAGTGGACAGAATCTACATCACTCAGGTGCATGCTGAGGTGGAGGGGGACGCATTCTTTCCGGAAGTGAACTGGGAGGAATGGGAAGAAATCGGACGGGAGGATTTCTCCGCGTCCGATAACAACCCTTACGACTACAGCTTCGTCGTCTGTCAGCGATTAAAGCAGCCCTGAGCGACTGAATCAGTCCTGACGGGGTGGGCGTTTGCCGGCCGGCTTGCCGCCTTTACCAGGGGGCTTGCCCTTCGGGCCGGGGCCGCCGCGGCCTTTGGGGCCTTTCTTGAAGCCAGGCTTATAACCAGGTTTGCCACCCGGACGACCACCGCCGCCCTTGCGGTCCCGACGTGGCGGCGCGGTGGCTGAAATCTCCGGCAGGGCCTCTGGCTGCTCCAGCGGGAGTGAGCCTGGCTGGGACGCTTCCAGCCAGCAGGCCAGGGCGCCGGCTACCATCGCGGTGTCCATTTCATTGCGCTCGGCAATCTCGTCCAGCAGCGCCATCGCTTTGGCCAGCTTGCCATCTTCAGCAAAACCCAACAGCTGCGTTTCAAACTGCTCTTCACGCATCTTCTTGAGTTCGACCGGCGAGGGCAGCTGATAGGATTTCATCGGCGAGTTGGTGGCACGCTCCAGAGTACGCAGCCAGCTGCGTTCGCGGGGCGTTACCAGCAGAATCGCCTTGCCTTCGCGACCCGCTCGGCCGGTGCGGCCGACCCGGTGGATATAGGCTTCCGTATCGTAGGGCACGTCGTAGTTGATGACGTGGGTGATACGGGGCACATCCAGGCCGCGCGCGGCAACGTCTGTGGCGACGATGATGTCTTTCTTGCCACGCCTGAGGTCTTCCACCGTCTGTTCACGCTGACGTTGGTTGAGATCGCCGTTCAGCGGCGCTACGGCATGCCCGCGCGCTGACAGCTTTTCTGCGAGCAGCGTGGTTTCCGCTTTGGTGCGGACGAAGATAATGGCAGCATCCAGCGGCTCTACTTCCAGAATGCGCGTCAGGGCATCCAGTTTGCGCTCGGCATAAACGGGCAACACAAACTGGGAAATACGCTCAACCGTGCGAGTTTCGCTCTCGATTTTTACTTCCGTGGCATCGCGCAGATAGGTCTGGGCGACTTTCTTGATCTGCGGCGGCATGGTCGCGGAGAACAGGGCGCGCTGACAGTTTTCCGGGGTTTTCGCCAGAATGGCTTCCACATCGTCAATAAAGCCCATGCGAAGCATTTCATCCGCTTCGTCGAGTACCAGGGCTTTGAGGCTGTCCAGCTTCAGGGTGCCCTTGCGCAGGTGGTCCAGCATACGGCCCGGAGTGCCCACAATTACCTGGGCACCACGGCGCAGGCCTTTGATCTGGGGGAAAAAATCCTGGCCGCCGTAAATCGGCAGTACATGGAAATTGCGGAACTTGCTGGCGTAGGTGGTGAATGCCTCGGCCACCTGGATGGCCAGTTCCCGTGTTGGGGCCAGCACCAGGATCTGCGGCTCCATCAGGGCCGCATCAATGCGGCTCAGCAATGGCAACGCGAAGGCTGCGGTCTTCCCGGTGCCGGTCTGGGCTACGCCCAGCAAATGCTTACCGGCCAATAGCGCAGGAATGGTCTGGGCCTGTATGGGAGAAGGTTTTTCATAGCCGACGGCGGCAACAGCTTCAAGGACAGCTGGATCCAGGCCGAGTTCGGCAAAAGACAAGTCAGACATTAAAGTACTCGGAATTCGAAGGGTAGAGCATTGCAATGCAATGCATGATGTGGCGGGGATTATAACTGGTTTCTTGAGTCTTTAACACGGCTAATGCCGGCAGGGCTGTAGGTAGTTGCCGGCGCCGACAGTTGCGTTGCGGGAGGATATTCGGCAATCTCCGGAGTGAATCGGGTAGGATGCTAATAAGGCAGGCTGATGAATTTCGAAAAATTATTGGAAGTGGCCGCAAGTGGTGGCGAAGTAACCATTCCGTCTTCCTGGGCCCAGGGCCGGGCCTCCTTTGGCGGTGTGAGCGCGGCGCTTGTGTTTGACCGGATGGCCAATGTTGTTGCACCTGGCCGGCCGATGCGGTCCATGCAGGTGTCATTTGTGGGGCCGGTAACACCGGAAGAGCCTGCAACGGTGGAGGCCGAGCTTCTGCGTGAAGGAAAAGCTGTCAGCCAGGTGTTGGGCCGCATCGTTCAGGGTGGCGAGTCCAGGCTGGTGGTTCTTGCCAGTTTTGGTGGCGACAGGGATTCGGAAGTGCAGGTGGAGGCCTTGCCAGCACCGGAAGCGAAACCGGTAGACCAATGTAACGGATTGGATTATATCAAGGGCGTGACCCCGGAATTTATCCAGCAGATCGAAATGCGCTGGGCTTTTGGCAACCTGCCATTCACTGGTAAAGGTGGTCGCGAGCTTGGTGGTTGGATGCAGTTCAGGAAGGCTCCGGAAACCTTTTCAGACGCACACATTATCGCTCTCGTTGATGCCTGGCCGCCTGCTGTTTTGCCCTATGTGAAAGGGCGGGTGAAAACCAGTTCCCTGAGTTGGACCCTTGATATCGTGCATCCCAGACCGGTTCTGGAGCCAGGAGATTGGCTGCTGTACAAGGCGACGATTGATGAGGCAAGTTCGGGATACGGTCACACTCATGCGGGTATCTGGACCGCAAGCGGAGAGCTGGTAGCCCTGAGTCGACAAACGGTAACGGTTTTTGGATAGCGATAATACCGGCGGCCATCCCTGTCTTTGAAGTAAGGAATCATTGTGAAACCGGTCGAAACGATGAAAGTGCTGGTGGCCAGCGTGATTGCGGTGGTGGTCATGGTGGGTATTGCTCGCTTCTCCTATACGCCGATGATCCCCGAGATGGTCGGCGCGCTTGGTCTGAGCACCTCCGTAGTGGGCATGCTGGCCACGGTGAATTACGCCGGCTACCTGACCGGTGCTTTGCTGATCACCCGGATCAGCGATCTCGGGCTAAAGGTACGGCTGTACCAGCTCGGGCTTGTAGTGGCAGTGATCTCGACGGTTCTTATGGGGTTCACCACCAATGTGTGGTTGTGGTTCCTGCTGCGGTTCGTTTCCGGGCTCAGTACCTCGGCAGGCATGTTGTTGGGGGCTGGTCTGCTGATGAGTTGGCTGATAAAGCACAACCAGAAGTCCGAGCTGGGTGTGTTCTTTTCTGGTATCGGGCTCGGCATTGTCCTGACAGCGGTAGTGGCTGAGCTGATCAAGGATGCGTTCACCTGGGATGCGCAGTGGGTTATTTACGGGCTGGTGGCATTGGTGCTGCTGGTCCCGGCCTGGCACTGGATGCCGGACTACCGGGCCTGCGCCTTGCCGCAAACGGCCGCCAGGGGGGCGGGGGATGGTCGTAGCCGCTTCATCCGGATTTTGCAGCTTGCCTATTTTTGCGCGGGTGTGGGCTATGTGGTTACGGCCACCTTCCTGGTGGCTATCGCGGAAGGCATGCCGCAGCTCAGTGGTCACGGCTGGCTGATCTGGCTGGTTGTAGGCCTTGCCGCCACACCGGCCTGCTGGCTGTGGGACGTGTTCTCGCGCCGGTGGGGGCAATGGCTGGCGCTTTATCTGGCCTATACCCTTAACGCTGTCAGTATCATGATGTTGATCGTCAACGCCGATCTGATCGGGGTGATGCTCAGTGCCGTGATTTATGGCGCCAGCTTTATCGGGATCGTCAGCATGATGCTGGCGATGGTGGGGCGGGTTTTCCCCGAGAATCCGTCCCGGCCCATGAGTCGGCTGACATTCAGTTATGGCATAGCCCAGATGCTGGCACCTGCCGTGGTGGGCTATCTGGCCGACGTGGAAGGTAACTACACCAACGGTCTCTGGCTTACCCTGATTGTAATGGCGCTCGGCGTGGTGATGCTGCACCTGGCCCGTAAAATGGACCAGCGGGGGCAGGGTGCGTCAGCGAGCTCCCCGCCATAGGGCCTGGAGAATTGGTTTCGGGGCGGCCTTATTCCATTTCCATCAGGGTTTCGTTGAGAGCTCCCGTGTCGCGCAGCCCCCCGAAGCGTTTATAGAACTTCTCACCCGGTCCTGGCAGCGGGCCGGAGGCATTTTCCAGGGTCTCGTCCAGCCACTGCTCGGCGCGCACATAGATCTGCCGGTACAGGTTGCGGCAAAGCTGCTTGGCGCTGCGACCTTCCCAGTCCCCCGGTAGCAGCTCATCCGGGAGCAGAGGATCACGAAGCAGAATTTTACGATATTCATGGATCAGCAGAACCCGCAGTAACAGGCACTCCTCCGGGCTGAGGGTGTCGTCGGACTGCAGTTCCCTCCACAACGGGCGGAACTGCTTCAGAAAACGTCGGTACCGCCCGCCCAGCTCATCCAGATTCCAGCTCTCGCGAACCTGGAGGCGAAGCGCTCGGGGACTCTTCTGTTCCATGGGCATGGTCTGCATGACGATGGTGTCTTCCAGGGCACCCCATTCCTGCAGCATGGGGATCAGTTCGCTCCGGGTAAATCTCGGATGCTCCATAAGCCCCGGAGCCATGCTGCCAAAACTGAGCCATTTCAGCTCCTCCCTGACTTTTTGGCGCAGTTCCGGTGCCAACTGATTCAGGTAGACCAGGCACCAACTGCCATTCCACTCCGCCGTATCAAGATTGTAAACGTGCTGAAAGGCCTGCTCGAACCGGCGCAGTCCTGGGCCGGTGAGGCTGTAATAGCTGCAGCGACCGACTTTTTCGGTTTGCAGCCAGGACTCCTGAACCAGTCGGTACACAGACGTGCGGACCAGCCGCTGGCTGATGCCCATGGGCTCCACCAGTTTCATCAGGCTGCCAAGCCAGACATTGCCTCCACGGGGAACGATGGCGTCGCCATAGATGGTAATGATGAGAGAGCCGGCACGGAGTGGCCTTTTCTTCTGGAAGTTTTCGACGAGCAGTTCGAGCTGGTTTTTTGCAGTCATGGCCTTGGCTTCGCAAATAAGAATCAATGAAACATGTTGCGCGTATTATGCGGGTCTTACGTGTCAGGTAAAGGCTTGTCTCTCTGTCTGGTTTACTGGCGCGTTGTGCCTGCGTCAGCTTTACTGGAAGAGCACTGCCCGCACTCCCTGAAATCGGTTGACATGGAAGTTATGATACAATAACTTCGTTTGATATTCGTCAATGGTATCGAATTTTACCGGGAGCGAAACAGGGATTGGTGCAATCAAGGATGAAGTGACAAAAACTTTCTCAAGCCCCAGCACAATTCGGGAGAACAAAAACAATGCTTAAAACAATGATACGTCGCGCAGGAAAATGCGCAGCCGTTGCTGCTGCCGGTCTCATGATGATGAGTGCCCAGGCAGCTGAACCAATCAAGATCGGGTCGTTCCTGTCTGTCACAGGTCCGGCATCCTTCCTTGGCGATCCCGAGCTGAAGACGCTCGAGATGTACGTCGAAAAAATTAATGAAGAGGGCGGTGTCCTTGGTCGTCAGCTGGAGCTGATCCACTATGACGACGTTGGCAATGCCTCTTCTGCACGCAACTTCGCCAGTCGCCTGATCCGTTCAGACCGTGTTGATATCATTGTTGGTGGCAGCACCACCGGTGCAACCATGGCGGCGGTGCCGCTGATTGAACAGGCACAGGTTCCGTTCATTTCGCTGGCTGGTGCCGTGGTTATCACCACACCGGTGAAGAAGTGGGTGTTCAAGACCCCGCAATCCGACCGTATGGCGGCCGAGCGTATCCTGACCCACATGAAAGATCGTGGTATCACCAAGATCGGTTTGATTTCCGGTACCGGTGGTTTTGGCAGTTCCGGTCGCACCCAGACCCTGGAAGTGGCCGAAAAGATGGGCATGGAAGTGGTGGCTGATGTCACCTACAGCGGATCTGATACAGATATGACCGCTCAGTTGACCAATATCCGTAACACAAGCGGTGTTGAAGCCGTTCTGAACTTTGGCTTTGGCCAGGGCCCGGCGATTGTGACCCGGAACTACGCCCAGCTGGGTATGGAGCTTCCGTTCTATCAGTCCCACGGTGTGGCCTCTGACAGCTTCCTGGAGCTGGCGGGTTCCGCCGCCGAAGGTCTTCGCCTGCCGGCATCTCCGCTGCTGGTTCCGGATTCCCTGCCGGACGACGACCCACAGAAAGACGTGGTGCAGAACTACAAGTCTGAGTACGAGGCTCGCTGGGATTCCAAGGTTTCAACCTTCGGTGCCTATGCTTATGACGGCCTGATGCTGGCGGTTCGCGCTATCGAAGAGGCTGGCTCAACCGATCCTGAAGCTGTACGTAGCGCACTGGAAAACATCCAGGGTTACGTCGGGGTGACGGGTGAGTTCAACATGTCTCCGGATGATCACAACGGTCTCGATCCAGATTCCTTCCGCATTCTGGAAGTCCAGAATGGCGAATGGAAACTGATTGACTGATACCCCTTTCACCTGTCTCGCGGCTGGCGGCTGCTCAATGGAGTAAGTCGCCGGCCGATGTTCGACCGGAACCACCGCTATGCTCGCAGAATTCTTACAGTACCTGTTCACCGGAGTTACCATCGGTGCGACCTACGCACTGATTGCCCTCGGTTTCACCCTGATTTACAACGCCAGCCACGTCATCAACTTCGCCCAGGGCGAATTTCTGATGATCGGAGGTATGGCGACAGTTTCGCTCACGGCCATGGGCGTACCCATGGTGCTTGCGGTCGTGCTGGCCATCACTCTGGCTGGCGTGCTGGGGATTGCCCTTCAGCGCCTGGCCATTGCCCCCGCAAAACAGGCGGATGTGGTAACCCTGATTATCATCACCATTGGGGCCTCCATCTTTATTCGTGGTATTGCCCAGGTGGTCTGGGGCAAGGAATACCATGTGATGCAGAATTTCAGCACGGACCAACCAATTCAGGTATTTGGTGCAGTGCTTAACAGCCAGAGCCTCTGGGTTCTGGGTATCGGAGCGGTGATGGTCGTAGCTCTGGTGTTGTTTTTCACCAAGACGCTGATTGGCAAAGCGATTCTTGCGACCTCCATGAACAAGGAAGCGGCGCGCCTGGTGGGTATCCGCACCCAGATGGTGTTGATGCTGGCGTTTATGGTGTCGGCGCTGTTGGGATCGGTTGCCGGTATTGTTGTCGCACCGATCACCTTCACCTCCTATGACATCGGTATCATCCTTGGCCTGAAAGGCTTTGTTGCGGCGGCTATCGGTGGCCTTGGCAGCGGCGTGGGTGCTGTGGTCGGTGGCCTGGCCCTGGGCATTGTTGAAGCCATGGCAGCCGGTTACATTTCCTCCGATTACAAGGATGCAGTCGCGTTTTCCATGATTCTTTTGGTGCTCTTTTTCATGCCCCGCGGGCTCTTTGGCGCCAAAGTTGTGGAGCGTGTCTGATGCTGAATCGATTTATGCAGTCGCGTCTCCGGGACCTGATGGTTCTTACATTGATTCTTGCCGTTCTGCCGGCTTTTCTCAGCAACCCCTTTCATTATGAGCTGGCTACCCAGATAGCCATTATTGCCGCTACGGTTGTCGGCCTGAACCTGCTGGTCGGCTTTGCCGGGCAAATCAGCCTTGGGCACGCCGGGTTCTTTGGCCTCGGCGCCTACTTCACCGGGATAGCCACGGGAACCTATGGTTGGCCGTCGGTGCCGGCGTTGCTCGTGGGTGCTGCCGTCGTTGGTCTTATTGCCTGGGTGGTCGGGCGCCCGATCCTGCGTCTGAAAGGGCACTACCTCTCCATGGCAACCCTTGCAGTGGGCTTTATTATTGCCATTATCCTGAACAACGAACGGGCCATTACCGGCGGCCCCGACGGTATGCCTGTTCCGGCTTTTGAGGTGTTCGGCTGGGAGCTCAGTTCATTTGGCGCCTACTCATTGTTCGGATTGGAGATTTCCGGTGTTCAGGCCTGGTATATGTTTGCCAGTGCTGTTCTTCTCGTGGCGGTCTGGTTCGCCCTGAACCTGATTGAATCTCCCATTGGCCGGGCTTTGCGGTCTGTGCATGGTTCGGAAGTGGCGGCCAGTGTGGTCGGGGTCAATACAGCGAAGTATAAAAGCCTGGTATTCGTGATCTCCGCCATTTATGCCAGCCTGATGGGCGGCCTCTACGCCCACTTCCAGGGCTTTATCACGCCGGCGGTGGCGAGCTTCGAGTTCTCCATTCTCTTTATCACCATGGTGGTGCTCGGTGGCATGGGGTCCACATTCGGTGTGATTCTGGGAGCCGTCGTGCTGAAGCTGTTGCCGCAGGTGCTGGCGGACTTCCAGGAACTCGAAACAGTCATGTTCGGCCTGATACTGATGTTGACGATGATCTTCATGCCCAAGGGCCTGTTGCCCACACTCACCGCCGTTGTTTCCAAAAGAGTGCGCAAGAAAGCGGGAGGTGAGGCATGACAGCACTGGTTGAAGTAAAAGCGCTGGACAAGGCCTTTGGTGGTGTTCATGCGGTGGAAGGCGTCAGCTTCGCCGTGGAGGCGGGGCAGGTCTATTCTGTTATTGGCCCGAACGGTGCCGGAAAAACCACGCTGTTCAACCTGATCACCGGCCTCTACGTTCCCACCAAGGGTGAGATTCTGCTGAACGGTGAGAGTACCGCCAGGCTGGAACCCAGCGAGCTTGCTGAGCGGGGCATGTGCCGGACGTTTCAGCAGATGCAGATCTGTATGAACATGACCGCCATCGAGAATGTGATGCTTGGCCGGCACCTCCAGCTCAAGAGCAACCTGTTCACCACGCTGTTCCGCTTGCCGGCCTTGCGCCGGGATGAGGATTCTGCGTACAAGCGCGCTGCTGAACTTATGGAATACGTGGGCTGTGGCGAGTACGTGGGGGCGGAGGCTTCCGCAATGTCCTATGGAGCCCTCAAGCGCCTGGAGATTGCCAGAGCCCTGGCGGCGGAACCCAAGGTCATTCTGCTGGATGAGCCGGCGGCGGGTCTTAACGCAACAGAGACCGCGGCACTGGAAGACCTGATCCGGAAAATTGCAGATCAGGGGGTGACTGTGATGCTGGTCGAGCACGATATGAAATTGGTGATGGGAATATCCGATCGCCTGCTGGTGCTTAACTATGGTCGCGTTCTGGCCGAGGGTACGCCCGAGGAAATTCGTCAGAATCCGGACGTTATTGCCGCCTATCTGGGTGGCTGAGCAAGGAGACATTTCACATGAGCGAGCAACACACTGAAATGGCGCCTGCCCAGTCACGCAGTGAGCAGGCCGTCCGAATTATTGTTCACGAACACCAGGCGCTCTGGCGGATACTGGATCTGCTGGACCAGCTTCTGAGCGATATGAACGTCAATGATCAGCGGCCAGATGAGCGGCTGCTCACGACGATCTTTGATTATATCCAGCATTTTTCCCAGCGGGTACACAGTACCCCCACGGATATTGAACTCTATAAGCGACTCAGTGAGAAGTCTCCCGAGACAGCGCCACTGCTGGAGAAGCTGGCCAAGGGCTATGTGATCGGACATGCAAAACTTCTGGAGTTGCGCCAACTGCTGGCGCAGTGTGAAGAAGGCTGGCCCGAAGGTCGCGAGGAATTCAGTCACGCCCTGGCACGTTTTACAGAGGCCCTTCGCAAGCATATCCGCAAGGAAGAAGGCGTGGTTATCCCCAGGGCCAGGAAGCTGCTTACCGAGGAAGACTGGCAGCAGATCATCGAAGCGCGGGACGTGGAAAACGACCCGCTGTTTGGTGAACGGGTGCGAGAAGAGTTTCGTGAGTTGCGCCACCAGATTGTCAGTTATACCCCGGAGAAGTTTGGCGGGTTGGGGCTGAAACACGCAGACCGGGTCACTGCGCCTCACGCAAAGCAGGAAATGCTCTCCATCAAGGGGCTTGTGACGTCCTACGGCCAGATAGAGGTCCTGCATGATGTGGATATCCATATCAACAGTGGGGAGATTGTCTCCCTGGTGGGGGCCAATGGCGCTGGTAAGTCCACGCTGCTGATGACAATCTCCGGATTACAGCCTACAGACCGTGGCGCGATAACCTTTGAGGGCAAGGACCTGTCGAAGATAACGGCTGACCAGCGGGTGGCCAATGGTATCGTACAGGTGCCCGAGGGGCGACAGGTGTTCAAGGATCTCAGTGTCCAGGACAACCTTCTGCTGGGCGCCTATACCCGTGGCAGGTCACCTGAAGTCATGGACGATCTGGAGCGCATGTACACCAAGTTCCCCATCCTTCGTCAGAAGCGCCACAACCTTGCTGGTGAGCTGTCCGGTGGTCAGCAGCAGATGCTGGCCATGGGGCGGGCCCTGATGGCCAAGCCGAGACTGCTACTGATGGATGAGCCCAGCATGGGCCTGGCGCCGTTGATCATCGAAGAGATCTTCAACATCGTCAAGGAGCTCAAAGAAGAGGGCATTACCATCTTCCTGGTGGAACAGAATGCCTCCCAGGCACTGGCTCTGGCTGACCGTGGCTATGTGCTGGAAACCGGAAAGGTGGTGATTGAAGGTACGGGCCGGGAGCTGCTCAGCAATGAGAAGGTTCGTGAGGCCTACCTGGGGATGTAATTCCCTGACGTTTTTGCAGCACAGATAAAAGGGGGACAGGTCTTGCGACCTGTCCCCCTTTTATTTGCCTGTGACTTTCTCCCTGGGGTCCAGAACAGGGAGAAAGCAGGTTCGCCCGATTGTTATTCGGGCTTTTTGGCAACCAGTGTCAGGATGTCGTAGCTCGCAACCAGCTCGTCATTCTGGTTGTGAACCTGAACATCCCAGACCACGACACCTTGCGGGTGCCCGTCCGGGGATGTGCGGCCCTGATCGATCTTGCGTTTGCAGGTCAGCCGCGCCCGGATGGTGTCGCCCGGCGCTACCGGCTCGATAAAGCGCAGGGTATCCAGACCGTAGTTCGCCAGAACCGGGCCCTCGCCCGGGTCGACAAACAGCCCGGCCGCAGCTGACAGCACGAAGTAGCCATGGGCGATGCGCTTGCCGAACTGGGAGTCCCGCGCCGCAATTTCATCGAAATGCATGTAGAAGTGGTCGCCGGACAGGCAGCCAAAGTTGACGATGTCCGCCTCGGTGACCGTGCGCCGGTGGGTCAGCAGCGATTCGTTGATCTGCAGGTCCTCGAAATGGCGACGGAAGGGGTGCACTCCGGTTTCAATCAGATCGGCACCACGTACATACTCGCGGGTAACCGCTGCCAGCATGCTCGGGGAGCCCTGGATCGCGGTGCGCTGGAGGTAGTGGTGAACCGCACGGATGCCGCCCAGTTCCTCACCACCACCGGCGCGGCCGGGGCCGCCATGCTTGAGCATCGGCAGGGGGGAACCGTGACCGGTGGATTCCTTCGCGGCTTCAGCATCCAGCAGGTGCAGGCGGCCATGGAAAGCGGCGAGCAGTGGTGCAATCCTGCCGGCAATGGCAGGGTCCCGGGTGGTCAGGGTGGTGACCAGTGAGCCGCGGCCTTTTGAGCAAAGCTCAACGGCATCTTCAACGGTGTCGTAGGGAATCACCGTGGCAACCGGGCCGAATGCCTCGATATCGTGGGCACCACAGCCGTTTTCCGGATTCCGGCACAACAACACGTGCGGCTCAATGAACGCGCCTTTGTCAGTGCCATCGCCGGTGGCCTTGAAGTTGCCGTCGCCACCGATGATCAGTTCGCTGGTTTCCAGAAGTTTCTGGATGTTGGCTTTGACGTCTTCAAGCTGGTCGACAGACGCCAGCGCGCCCATGCGAACGCCTTCCACGGCGGGATCGCCGATGGTGACTTTTGACAACCGCTCTTTGAGTTTGTCGCAGACCGCATCTACCTGGCCTTTGGGTACCAGGACGCGGCGGATAGCGGTACATTTCTGACCAGCCTTGGCGGTCATCTCGCGGCCCACTTCCTTCACGAAGATATCGAACTCTTCGTGCTCCGGGGTCACGTCTGGCGCCAGAATGGCGCTGTTGAGTGAATCCGCCTCGGCATTGAACGGGATTGACCGGTTAATAATGTTCGGGTGATTCTTGAGTTTGCGAGCGGTGGTTGCGGAACCGGTGAAGGTCACCACGTCCTGCTCTTCCAGATGATCGAAAAGGTCGCCGGTGCTACCGATGATCAACTGCAGGCTGCCTTCGGGCAGCGCGCCGGATTCCTGCATCAGGCGGACGGCCAGCTCGGTGACGTAGCACGTCGAGGTGGCCGGCTTCACAATGGAAGGCATGCCCGCCAGGAAGGTAGGCGCAAACTTCTCGAGCATGCCCCACACCGGGAAGTTGTAAGCGTCAATGTGAACTGCCACGCCGCCCCGAGGTACCAGGATATGGGTGCCGGCAAAGTGGTTGTTCTTGCCCAGAGGCGTCACTGGTCCTTCGTGCACCACGTTGCCGGAGGGCAGTTCGCGGCGGCCCATGCTGGCGTAGGAGAACAGGGTGCCGAAGCCGCCATCAATATCAATGCCGTTATCGCCCTTGGTAGAACCGGTATGCATCGACAGGGCGTACAGCTCTTTCTTGTGCTCCTGAAGATGCAGGGCCATGGCCTTCAGGGCCAGGGCGCGCTCCTGGAAATCCATCGCCATCAGGTTTTGACCGCCTACCTTGCGGCCGTACTCAACAGCGTTCCTGAAATCGAGGGTATCGTCGTGGGTGTGTGCCACGATCTCGCCGTTGATGGCACTGGGGAGGGCTTTGGCTGGCTTTTCACCGACCCACTGGCCGGCAATGAAACTTTTCAGGACTGACATGGGAAACTCCATTTGTATCTGAAACGCCAAGGCAAGCCCTGTTTGGGCAGGGCTTGCCTTGTTCGTGTCGCTCTCTGGTGGGGGTGGAATTACATCTCGTCGTAATCCAGAACCACCTTGTCGCTGACCGGGTAGCACTGGCAGGAAAGTACGTAGCCGGCTTCCACTTCGTAATCCTCCAGGGCAAAGTTCTGGTCCATTTCCACCTCACCTTCAACCACCTTGGCGCGGCAGGTAGAACAGACGCCGGCCTTGCACGAATAAGGCAGATCCGCCCCTTCCTCGTTGCCGGCATCCAGAATGCTCTTGGTGTCGCGAACCAGCGGGAAAGTCAGGGACCGGCCATCGGCAATAACCGTTACTTCACTGACGGACTGGGGGTCGACATGAGAGGGATCCCTGTCTTTCCGGGGCTGGGGGGCGCCACCGACCGGCGTAAACAGCTCGAAATGAATCCTGCTTTTGTCCATGCCATGGCGAAGCAGCGAGTCCCGTACGTCCTCTGTCATCAGTTGAGGACCGCAGATGAAAGCGGCGGTAAGATCCTTGGCGTTGATCCAGTGATCGAACAGGGCGTCGCATTTGTCGTGATCAATCCGTCCGTTGTAAAGGTCAATGTCTTGCTCTTCACGGGTGAAGATATAAACCAGGTTCAGGCGGGCCATGTATTCGTTCTTCAGGTCCTGGAGCTCATCCCTGAACATGGTGCTGCTGGTGGCCTTGTTGCCATAGAACAACGTGACCTCGCTCTTGGGCTCGGTTTCCAGGGTGGTCTTGACGATCGACAGTATCGGGGTGATGCCACTGCCCGCGGCGACGGCCAGATAGTTGCCTTCCCGCTCGGGATCCAGGTCGATGGAGAAATGGCCCTGGGGTGGCATGACTTCCAGCGTCTGGCCTGGCTTCAGCTGCTCATTGGCAAATGTGGAGAAACGACCACCGGCAACCCGTTTGACCGCGATGCGCAACTCCTGATCATTGACGCTACGGCAGATCGAATAGGAGCGACGTACTTCTTCGCCGTCCATTTGCGTTCTGACAATCAGGTGTTGGCCCTGCTTGTAGCTGAACTTGTCTACCAGATCTTCCGGCAGGTCAAAAGCAAGTGATACCGCGTTTCTTGTTTCAGGTCTGACCTCTTTGAGGGTCAGTGAGTAGAATTTGTTCATGGTCGTATCGGCTCTAGATGCATTTGAAATAGTCGAAGGGCTCGAGGCATTCCGTGCAACGATAAAGGGCTTTGCAGGCAGTGGATCCGAATTCGCTGACCCGCTCGGTATCCTTGCTACCACAGTGGGGGCAGGCAATGACTTCCGGCTCCCCCAGCAGGCTCATCTTGCTGGAGCTGCCCTCAGGCGGAGCAATCCCGAATGCCCGAAGTTTCTCTTTGCCTTCGGCTGTGATCCAGTCGGTGGTCCAGGCAGGCGTCAGCACCTGGTTGATTTTCGGAGCCCGGAAGCCTGCGGCGCGCATGGCTTCGGAAATCAGCTCCTCAATCAACTCGGTAGCCGGGCAGCCGGAGTAGGTCGGGGTTACATCAATGGACAGCTCTTTGCCGTCCCAGTGAACGGCCCGGATAATGCCGAGCTCCACGACACTGACTGCCGGCACTTCAGGGTCTTTGACCTCTTCAAGCAGTGCCCAGATGTCGTCCTCTGTCAGCAGATCGGGGCGGGCGTTTGCCGGCACCCGATCACTGGCAATCAGGATATCGACGGCTGACCTGTGGTCTGACTCACCATGTTGTGGCATCGGGGTAGGCCCTCTGCAGGAACTGCATTTCCGCCAGAATGAATCCCAGGTGTTCGGTGTGCTCGCCGTGCTTGCCGCCCATATACATCCAGGCATCTTCGGCGCCCGGGGTCAGGGTGGCCTGGGTAAGCACCTCGTTGACCATACCGCGCCAGTCCGCGGCGAGCTGGTCGGGGTCCGGGCCAATGCCCGCCTCGGCCAGCACACGATCAGTGTCATCCGGAGTGATCAGTTCGCCGGTAAAGCGCCAGAGGATATCCACCGCATCCTGCATGCGTTGGTGGCTCTCTTCGGTGCCATCACCCAGGCGCTTGACCCACTCGGAGGAGCGTCGCAGGTGATAGGTGACCTCTTTCAGGGCCTTGGCGGCGATGCCCGCAATACGCTCATCGCCTGATCCGGCAAGGTCCTTGAGTGTGAAGTAATGCCACACGTCGAAGAAAAACTGCCGGCCCATGGTGACCGCATAATCTTCATTGGGCTGCTCTGTCAGCAGCAGGTTACGGTAATTATGCGCATCACGGCGGAACGCCAGCTTGTCGGCATCGCGGCCGTCATCGATCAGCTCGGCGGCATACTCGTACCAGTTGCGGGCCTGGCCGACGAGGTCGAGGGCCACGTTCATCAGTGCCATTTCTTCTTCAAGTGCCGGGGCCTTGCCGCACAACTCACAGAGCCGCTGGCCCAGGATCATGTCGGAGTCTGCAAGGCGCAGCAGGTATTCCTTTAATGCTTCTGCATGTGTCATTGGATCCGCTCCTTACATGTGTCCGACTTCATCGGGCAGCTCGTAAAAAGAAGCGTGCCGGTAAATCTTGTCTTCCGAGGGGTCGAAAAGGACTTCTTTCTCGTCGGACGCGGAGGCCGTGATGGTGTCGGAGGGGACCACCCAGATGCTCACGCCCTCACTGCGGCGTGTGTACAGGTCACGGGCATTCTCCATGGCCATCTCGGCGTCAGAGGCGTGCACGCTGCCCACATGTTTGTGGTTCAGGCCGTGCTTGGAACGTACAAAAACTTCGTAAAGGCGCCATTCAGACATGTTGTATTCCTCCGGTATCAGGCGGCTTGCGCGCGCTGTTTTTGTTTTTTGGCATAGGCGACGGCCGCTTCGCGGACCCAGCCGCCTTCGTCAATAGCCTTCTTGCGAGTGTTGATGCGCTCGCGGTTGCAGGGGCCGTTGCCCTTGAGAACGTCGTAGAATTCCTGCCAGTTGATTTCACCGAAATCGTAATGGCCGGTTTCTTCGTTCCACTTCAGATCCGGGTCCGGCGCGGTGCACCCCAAAAACTCGAGCTGGGGAACAGTCTGATCAATGAACATCTGACGCAGTTCGTCGTTGCTCTTGCGTTTGATCTTCCAGGCCAGGGACTGCTGTGAGTTCGGCGACTCGTCGTCGTGCGGGCCGAACATCATCAGGGCGGGCCACCACAGGCGGTTGATGGCGTCCTGCACCATGGCTTTCTGCTCTTCGGTGCCTTCACGCATCATGTCCAGCAGGATCTGGTAACCCTGGCGCTGGTGGAAACTCTCTTCCTTACAGATGCGGACCATGGCGCGGGAGTAGGGGCCATAAGAGGTACGCTGCAGCACCACCTGGTTCACGATCGCAGCGCCATCCACCAGCCAGCCCACTGCACCCATATCGGCCCAGTTAAGAGTCGGATAGTTGAAGATGCTGGAGTACTTGGCTTTGCCCTGATGCAGCTTTTCGATCTCTTCATCGCGGTCTGCACCGAGGGTTTCCATGGCGCTGTAGAGATACAGGCCATGGCCTGCTTCGTCCTGAATCTTGGCCATCAGCTGAAGCTTGCGCTTGAGTGTGGGCGCACGGGTAACCCAGTTGCCTTCCGGCAGCATGCCGACCACTTCGGAATGGGCGTGCTGGGAGATCTGGCGAACCAGCGTCTTGCGGTAGCCTTCAGGCATCCAGTTCTTGGGTTCGATCTTGGTTTCGGCGTCGACCTTTTCCTGAAAATCGCGCTCTTCGGGCGACATCTCTTCCAGGGTCTTCAGGCGCTTGGCGCCGGTTTCAACGAGCTGGGCGTACATAGAATACCTCCGGGTCGGGCTTGTTGTTCTCTAGCTCCGTGAACACTGGCACCCTCGGTTAATAAATGAGGGCGAATAACTCCATACTATATGATACTGAATAAATATCAAGAATAGTCTTTGTGTGTCATGTCATATCTCAAGTATTGCTTGATATCGGATACGTAACTGATATAAAAGATAAAAAACATGATACGTGAATAATGGCTATCGAGATCGCTGTTCGAAAAGTGAAAATAAATCGGCGTCGTTAGGGCGAGTAGCGGTCCGGGGGCGTCGCAAGCATTGCGGGTCGCCCCCTGAAAATCGTGCAGATCTATTGTTTGCGGCGGTCAAACACACGCTTGGCCTTACCTTCGGAACGGGCCAGGCGATTGGCTTCCACAACCTCGACACGGGTGCTGATGCCAATGTAGGACTTGATGTGGTGGGCCAGTTCCTTCGCTGCCGCGGCACGACTTTCGGTGGTGTCCGTTGCGCCAGGTTTCAGCTCGGTCCGGATGTCCACGCAGTCCAGGTTGCCCTGCTTGTACACCTCGATCTCATAGTGCGGCGCCAGGGCCTCGCACTTCAGTACCTGTTCCTCAATCTGGCTCGGGAACACGTTCACGCCACGGATGATCAGCATGTCGTCGCTGCGGCCGGTAATCTTGTCGATACGGCGCATGGGGCGCGCGGTACCCGGCAGCAGGCGAGTGAGATCACGGGTGCGGTAGCGCAGAATCGGCAGGGCCACCTTGGTCAGCGACGTGAATACCAGTTCACCGTATTCACCATCAGGCAGGACTTCGCCGGTTTCCGGATTGATGATTTCCGGATAGAAATGGTCTTCCCAGATGGTCGGGCCATCCTTGGTTTCAACGCATTCCATGCCAACGCCGGGGCCCATGACTTCGGACAGGCCGTAGATATCGAGGGCCTGGATGCCAAGCCGTTCTTCAATCTCGGTACGCATGGCGTTGGTCCAGGGTTCCGCCCCGAAGATGCCCAGCCGCAACGGCAGCTTATGAGGGTCAATTCCCTGGCGGTCCATCTCGTCAGCAATGTTCAGCATGTAGGAGGGCGTCACCATGATGATGTCCGGCTCGAAGTCCTGGATCAACTGGACCTGTTTTTCGGTCTGGCCACCTGACATCGGAATGACGGTGCACCCGAGCCGCTCGGCACCATAGTGGGCGCCAAGGCCGCCGGTGAACAGGCCGTAGCCGTAGGCTACATGAACCTTGTCTCCGCGGGAGCCGCCGCCTGCCCGAATAGAGCGTGCCACTATGTCGGCCCAGGTGTTGATATCGCTCTGAGTATAGCCGACGACGGTGGGCTTGCCTGTTGTACCGCTGGAAGCATGCACGCGGACCACGTCGGACATGGGCGTGGCAAACATGCCGAACGGGTAGTTATCGCGCAGATTCGCCTTGGTGGTAAACGGCACCTTGGCGAGATCATCGAGGGAACTGATGTCCATCGGCTTGAGGCCGATATCGTCAAACGCCTTCCGGTAGAACGGCACGTTGGTGTAGGCATGGACGACGCTCCAGCGCAGGCGCTGCAGTTGTTCGTGGCGCAGCTCGTCGATGCTGGCTGTCTCCATGCGGTCAAGTTTGCCAAGTTTTTGCAATGGTAAGGTCATGAGTCTGTCCCGCGTTGTTCTTGTCGAATAATGGTCTCTGGTCCGGTCGGCGGCCTCAGGCGACCGAGTCCGTCCGCTCAATAATCAGCGCAATACCCTGGCCTACGCCGATGCACATGGTGCACAGGGCGTACCGGGCTTTCTGGCCCGCAGCGTGGCGGCGTTCAAGTTCGTTCAGAGCGGTGGTCACCAACCGGGCTCCGCTCATACCGAGGGGGTGGCCAAGGGCAATGGCGCCACCGTTCGGGTTAACGTGCTCAGCATCATCCGGCAGACCGAGGTCGCGAGTGACCGCCAGGGCCTGGGCTGCGAAAGCTTCGTTCAGCTCAATCACATCCATATCGGCCAGTTCCAGGCCCGCGGTTGCCAGCACCTTGCGGGTGGCCGGGGCGGGACCGAAGCCCATGATCCTTGGTTCAACGCCGGCGGTTGCCATGGCAACAATGCGGGCGCGGGGTTTGAGATTGTATTGCTTGACGGCATCGGCCCCGGCCAGGAGAACAGCGCAGGCGCCATCGTTGACGCCGGAGGCATTGCCTGCGGTCACGGTGCCGTTTTCGCGGAATGGCGTTGGCAACGTGGCCAGTTTTTCGAGGCTGGTTTCCCGGGGGTGCTCGTCGGTGTCCACCACCAGCGGTTCCTGTTTGCGGCGCGGGATGGTCACGGGGGTAATTTCGGTGGCCAGTCGACCTTCTTTCTGTGCAGCAGCGGTGCGCTGTTGGCTGCGCAGGGCGAACGCGTCCTGGTCTTCCCGGGAAATGCCGAAATCGGCCGCAACGTTCTCGGCGGTCTCGGGCATGGAATCGATTCCGTACTGCTTTTTCAGCACCGGGTTTACAAAGCGCCAGCCGATGGTCGTGTCAAAAATCTCCGCCTTGCGGCTGAACGCCGATTCGGCCTTGCCCATCACAAACGGAGCTCGTGACATGGATTCGACGCCGCCGGCAATCATCAACTGGGTTTCCCCGGTACGGATTGCCCGGGCTGCACTGCCCACGGCATCCATTCCGGAGCCGCACAGGCGGTTGATGGTGCTGCCCGGCACGTCTACCGGCAGGCCTGCCAACAGCAGGGACATGCGGGCAACGTCACGGTTGTCCTCGCCGGCCTGGTTAGCGCAGCCATAGAGAACGTCATCAATTTTTGACCAGTCCAGATCCGGGTGTCGTTCGGTCAGCGCCTTGATGGGGATGGCGCCCAGGTCATCCGCACGCACGGCGGCCAGAGCACCACCGTATCGACCGATGGGGGTGCGGATGGCATCGACGATGTAGGCGTCTTTAAGGGTATTGTCGGTGCTCATGCAGTTTCCTCCGAATTGCGTACGGTGCCACGAACCTCGTAGGAACGGCCCCGGAACAGGGCAACCTTGTGGCCGTCCTGGTTGGTTAATGTGATGTCGTAGATACCGGTTCGCCGGCCACGGGCCTGCTCTTCGGCAGTTGCAGTCAGTCGGTCGCCTTCTTTGGCGCCGTTCATATAGTCAATGCTGCAACCCGAGGCGACAGTGGCCCGGTCGTAGCTGTTGCAGGCAAAGGCAAACGCGGAATCGGCCAGGGTGAACAGGTAGCCGCCATGGCAAGAGCCGTGGCCCTGGATCATGTTGCCGGTCACCGTCATGGTGAGTACTGCTTTGCCGGGGGCGACAGATTCAATGTTCATACCCAGATTCTGGCTGGCACGATCCCGTGCGAACATGGCCTTGGCGCATTCCTCGGCGAGCACTTGTGGATCCATCTCGCTCATGAATAAAACCCCTTCTGTGCAAATGCATTCTTCCGGAGCAGCAGGGCAGGGCGATAGCGGTCTTCTGCGTAGCTGTTCTGGATGTTGGTGAGCACCTTGAACACCTGACCGGCGCCAAGGCGGTCGCTCCAGCTCAGCGGGCCGTCGGGATAGTTCAGGCCGGCCTTCATGGCCAGGTCGATATCCGCGATGGTCGCTACACCGTGCAACGCCGCATCGGCGGCTTCGTTGGCCAGCATGGCTACGGTGCGCATGATTACCAGTCCGGGGCGGTCCGCGACCAGACTGACTTCAATACCCGCTTTCTGCAGTAAAGCACAGGCACAGGAAACCGCCGCCCCGGACGCCTGATCGGCTGGCGCCAGGGCAAGCCTGGAGGCTTTGCTGTAGTCAAAGGCCAGGTCAAACAGCACCAGATTGGCGATGCCATCGCTGGCGGCACGTTCGGTAGCCATCCGGCCGTCAGTGAGCGCCAGTACAGCGTTTCCAAAACGGATCTGGCCGGGACCGGCGCGCTCGATAACGGTGAGGCCGGCGGCTTTCAGTCGATCCAGCAGCGGGGCGGCCGCGCCGGGGGCGCCTTCGGCAATGACCACGGTCTCATCCGATTGATGAGCCGGCTCGGTCTGTGGCTGAGGCTTTTCAGCGCCCTCGCCATAGGGGTAGAAACCCTGGCCGCTCTTGCGCCCCAGGCGACCCGCTTCCACCAGTTCTTTCTGGATCAGCGACGGCAGAAAGCGCGGGTCCTGGTAATAGGAATTGAAGACCGAGTTGGTCACGGCGTAGTTGACGTCGTGGCCGATCAGGTCGGTCAGCTCAAAGGCACCCATCCGGAACTGGCCGGCTTCGCGGATGATGGCATCCAGCGTGGCGGCGTCAGTGGCCTGTTCCTGCAGCAGGCGCAGGCTTTCCGCGTAAAACGGACGGGCCACGCGGTTGACGATAAAGCCGGGAGTCGAGGTCGCGTAGACCGGTTTCTTGCCCCAGGCGGATGCCGTGGCATGAACGGTATCGGCGACGGCCTGGCTTGTCGCCAGCCCCATGACCACTTCTACCAGGGCCATGAGGGGCGCCGGGTTGAAGAAGTGCATGCCCACCAGGCGCTCGGGCTTGTTCATTTCAGCGCCGAGGGCAGTCACAGAGATGGAGGAGGTATTGGTGGCTAGGATCGCATCCCCGGCACACAGGTTCTCGAGGTTCGCCAGAAGCTGACGTTTGATCGGTAGGTCCTCGATGATGGCCTCGACCACCAGCCCGGCTTCGGCGACGTCCTCCAGATTCGCGACCGGGTGAATCCGGCCAGTAACCGCGTCCAGCTCTTGCTGCTGCATCTTGCCCTTGTCGACACGGCGCTGGAGCTGCTTGGCAATACCGTCACGGCCGGCTTCCGCCGCGCCATCCCTCTGGTCGTGCAGATAAACCTGATGGCCAGCCTGTGCAGCCACCTGGGCAATACCAGAGCCCATGGCTCCGGCGCCGATGACGGCAACTTTGGTTTGGGTATCCAGTGCCGGCATGGCTTATTTCCCCTTGAAGTTCGGCGTGCGTTTTTCCATGAAGGCAGCGACGCCTTCGCGGTAGTCGTCGGTCTGCCCGGCCATGCGCTGGAGATCCCTTTCCAGGTTGATCTGCTCTTCAAAGGTGTTGTTGGCGCTGGCATGGAGCGCACGCTTAATGAGAGCAAGGCCTTTGGTGGGCTGCGTGGCGAAGTGCCGGGCCAGTTTCATGGTTTCTTCCATGAGCTGCTCGTTATCCACGCAGCGCCAGATCATGCCCCACTCCTCTGCCTGCTCGGCACTGATCTTCTCTCCCAGCAATGCCATTCCTTTGGCCCGGGCCATGCCGGCAACGCGGGGCAGGATCCAGGTGCCGCCCGAGTCGGGAACCAGGCCCAGCTTGCAGAAGGCCTGAACAAAATTGACAGAACGGGCTGCCAGCGTGAGGTCGCAGGCAAGCGCTATGTTGGCACCGGCGCCGGCAGCGACACCGTTAACGGCGCAGAGGACTGGCATCGGCAAATCACGAAGGCTGCGCAGCATCGGGTTGTAATAATTCTCCAGTGAGGCGCCAAGGTCGGGTACTTCCTGATCGGGAGACACGCTGCGGTCGGAGAGGTCCTGTCCTGCGCAAAAGCCCCGGCCAGCGCCGGTAATCACCAGTACACGGACAGACTCATCCTTGCGCACGGTGGTGATGGCGTCCCGCATCCGTTCGTGCATCTCGACATTGAAGCTGTTCAGGCTGTCCGGACGGTTCAGGGTAAGCAGAGCCACACCCTGATCGATTTCGAGAAGAATGCTCGGTTGAGTCATGGCGTTATCCTGTAAATGAAATGGTGGATGGCTTTGTGGGTGGGATTATCGACCCGTGAATTGGGGTTTTCGCTTCTCCAGAAACGCATCAAGGCCTTCCTGGCGATCTGCAGTGCCGGCCAGTATGGTGAAAGCATGTCGTTCAAAGCGCAGGCCGTCGGCGAGGCTCATGTCGCTGGCCTTGCGAACCGATTCCTTGGTGAGGCGGACAGCAATAGGGGCTTTCCGGGCGATGGTGCGGGCAATCCCGGTGGCTTTTTCAACGGTGAGCTCGGGCTGGCAGATCTCACTGACGAGGCCTGCGTCAAGAGCGCGTCTGGCATCGATCGGCTCGCCTGTCAGGGCCATGCGCATGGCCAGCGATTCGCCGACCTTCCGCGCCAGTCTCTGGGTGCCGCCCGCTCCGGGCATGATGCCAAGATTGATTTCCGGCTGACCAAAACGGGCATTTTCACCGGCGATGAGAATATCGGCGTGCATGGCCAGTTCGCACCCACCACCCAGTGCAAAGCCGTTAACTGCGGCAATGAGAGGCTTGGTGAAGCGGGCTATTCGCTCCCAGTGAGCGACTCGTGGGTCTTCAAGGATGCCCACGAGGTTGCGGGCAGCCATCTCGTTGATGTCAGCTCCGGCTGCGAATGCCTTCTGGCTTCCGGTTATTACAACGGCCCGAACGTCCGGGTTGGCTTCTGCGTCATCCAGTGCTCTGGATAGATTGGCCAGCAGCTCGGTATTCAGGGCATTCAACGCCTCGGGGCGGTTCAGGGTAAAGACCTGAACCCCTTGTTCTGGCCCCTCGATGAGCAGGTTGTTTGGCATAAGCGACCCGATGTGGCTTTGCTTTATCTGGAGAATGTCTCAGCCGCGAGAAACCGGATTTGCCCTGAGGCGATGTTTCGATAGTGAATGGGCTGATTTTCGAATCAGTATATCTGTTAATTGATACTCGTCAAGGTTTGTGGGTTCGACATTTTGTATCACGTTTGCGGTTTACGGATGAAATCTCTTTAGTGGCTGATAGTTAGGGGGATTTTTGATTTCTGTCCAGATTGCAGGTGCTTTTTCCGCTCGTTGTCGGCGTTTTATTCCCCTTTTTTCTGTAAAAGAATCCCTATTAAGCGGTAAAGTGATGCGGAAAATGAATCAGAATGTGTCGTCACATTCCGGGCTTGTCAGTGAAGGAGAAAAGCATGCCAAGTTACAGTATTGAGGGCATTCAGCCTGTTGTACATCCGACCGCGTACGTTCATCCGGCTGCGATTCTGATTGGGGATGTGTGGATTGGTCCTGACTGTTACGTTGGTCCGGCGGCCTCTCTGCGTGGCGATTTCGGGCGCATCGTGTTGAAGGAGGGAGCAAATATTCAGGACACCTGCGTCGCCCACGCATTTCCAGGCAAGGACGTGGTGGTCGAAAAAGACGGGCACGTGGGCCATGGTGCCATTCTTCACGGCTGTACCATCGGTGAGGGCGCAATGGTCGGGATGAACGCCGTAATCATGGACGAGGCTGTTATAGCAGCTCGCTCAATTGTTGGCGCCGGGGCACTGGTGAAAGCCGGTTTCCAGTGCGATCCCGCATCATTGATTGTGGGCACGCCAGCAAAGGTGTTGCGGACGTTGAGCGATAAAGAGGTGGCCTGGAAAGCGAAGGGAACTGAAGAGTACCAGCGCCTGACACGGCGCTGCTTCGAGAGCCTGGAAGAATGTCAGCCGCTGGAAGAAGCGGATCCGGATCGGTCGAGAGTTGTTACTGGCGGTCACCAGCTCAAGCACGAGAGCTGATTCCCGGCCCGCGGGTATCGCTCACGCCCCGTCAGTGCTTCAGGCTGCCAGCTCCGATTTCAGGGCATCAATGATGATGCGGGCGAAGTCATCGGGGGAGTCCTCCTGAAGAAAATGACCACCTCGCAGTGTGATATGGGGCTGCCCGAGGGCTCCAGGTATGCGCCGCTGCATATAGCGGTCGCCACCGCGGGTGATGGGGTCGCCGCTGCTGAAGCAGGTGATGAACGGTTTTTTCCATTTTTCCAGAACCCGCCAGGCGGCCTTGTTGGCCTCACTGGATGGATCGTCGGCGGACACCGGCACCAGTTTCGGAAACGCCCGTGCGCCTGCCTTGAATTCAGCGCTGGGGAAGGGAGCCTCGTAAGCCGCAATCTCACCCTTGCTCATGGTTCTCTCTGTTCCCAGCTGCACTATCCGGCCTACCGGAAACCAGGGGCTGTGAGTGGCAAAGGCCTTCCAGAGCGAGAATACGGCAGGTACTGGCGTCTCCCCGGTCGGCAGCATGCCGTTACCGACAATAATCCGGCGAAAAAGGTGGGGGTGCTCTGCCGCCAGTCGCAGGCCGAGCAAAGAGCCCCAGTTCTGGCAAACCAGGGTAATATTTTTCAGATCCAATGCCTTCAGCCACTGGGAAAGCCAGTCTATGTGGCGGTCATAACTATAGTCATCCACTTCGGAGGGTTTGTCTGATTTTCCGAACCCCACCAGGTCGGGTGCCAGCACCCGGTGGCCGGCTCCCGCTACCAGCGGAATCATGTGCCGGTACAGGTATGACCACGAAGGTTCCCCGTGCAGCATCAGTACCGGTGCCGAATCGTTCGGGCCCTCGTCTACATAGTGCATTCTCAGGCCTGGTTCAACGTCCAGATAGTGAGGAGAAAAAGGGTAATCCGGAAGGCCTGCGAAGCGGGCTTCATCGGTTCTCAGAATACGCATGCCATCGACTGTCCTGACTGAGTGGTTGCGTGGCTGTGTTGTCGCAGCCTTCACGAATCAGGATAAAGCAGATCGGAATTTTGTGTGTTTGGTTTACGTAACAGTGCGTTGGCTGTTTGAATCAGGACGCTTTGCTGATCAGGTCTTCGCCATTCTCAAACCGCGCCAGTGCAGCATCACAGCAGTTCAGGGCGCCGCAGTCATCGGCGGGGCAGAGGGCAATGGTGTTACAGCTGATGCCATGAGCATGCTGTTCTCCGTTACGGAAAATGCGTCCGCGGGAAAGGGTTGAATGACAGTGGCCGCACAGCAGGGTTGGCACGGCACTGCTTTGCGAGGCGATGGCCTGGAAATGTTCTGTGTGTGTCATAAAATAACCTCCAATACTCCCAAACTAGGGGCAACCCGTGACAATTCAATGTCAGTCGCCTCGGATTAACCTGCAAGTACGAAGAGCCAAGGCTCCAGCCTCACTCTTTCCGGGCCGTAATCAGCGATCGGAGTCGGCAATGGGGCGCCGGTTGGAGCGTTTGTCTTCCCAGTTGAGAGACTTGGGATCGTACCAGCCTATGCGGTTGAGAACCTTCTCACGGGTGGCGGGAGACAACGTTGGCCACAGCTCGTGGAATTCCTCGAGGCCCCGCTCACGCTGACGTAGCTGCTTGCCCTGGAGTTGCCGGATGATGCGGGGCAGGTGCAAGGCTTCTCCCAGTTGCCCGGGCACAAGCACTTCCTGCCCCATCACCTTGCGGCGATGGGTTCTGGCAGCCAGTACCCGGTGAAGAGCAATAGCGGCGTCCAGTGCTGTTTCGACATCAAACTCTTCGTTACCCAATGTCTCACCCGTTTAACGAATAACCAATAACCGTCAACTATACCCTGAAAGCCGCTAGACTGGCCACGCGGCCGTGGTAGTCTGGTGGCCCGGTTGGTAATCTGATTCAGGATCACTCTCTATGATGTACGGAAAACTGGAGACACGGACTTTTCTGGCCATGCTTGTGGGCGTCTCCCTGGCCTTTGTTCTGTTAATGAAGCCGTTCTTTGGTCCGATCTTCTGGGCTGTGGCCATCGCGTTGATATTTCACCCGGTTCGCGAGCGTCTGGCACGGCGGCTGGGCAATCGTCCCAATGTGATCGCATTGCTGACACTGCTGCTCTGCATGGTCATCGTTGTTATTCCAGTGCTGGGGCTGGTGACATCCCTCGTTGCAGAAGGACTTTCCATTTATCAGAAAATTCAGGAGGGAGAGCTTCGTCCCGGTGAATACATCGACCGGGTGAACCAGTCATTTCCTGCTATCGAAGCCTTCTTTGCCCAATTCGGAATGGATTTCGCCGAGATAAGAGACCGCATGGCCAGTGCCTTTGTCGGTGGTAGCCAGTTTCTGGCGAAACAGGCACTTGGGTTCGGGCAGAACACCTTTCAGTTCATTCTGGGACTGTCGTTAATGGTGTACCTGGCTTTCTTTCTGATCAGGGACGGCAGCAAACTGGTTGATCTGCTGATTCAGGCGCTGCCGCTGGGTGACGAGCGGGAGCGCCTGTTGTTTGCCAAATTTGCCGAGGTTACCCGGGCGACGGTCAAGGGCAATCTGTTGATTGCGATCATTCAGGGGGCGCTTGGCGGCCTGATTTTCTGGCTGCTGGATATCCAGGGAGCATTGCTGTGGGGGGTAGTGATGGCGATTGTCTCGCTCATTCCGGCCGTGGGTGCAGCTCTGGTATGGGTGCCTGCAGCGCTGTATCTGGCAGCAACCGGCGAGATTGTTTCGGCAGTGATCCTGACGGCGTTCGGGTCCATTGTCATCGGGCTTTCCGATAACATTCTGCGTCCGATTCTTGTCGGCCGGGATACCAGGTTGCCGGATTACATTGTATTGCTGTCGACGCTGGGCGGGATCGTGATGTTTGGCGTCAACGGGTTTGTGATGGGGCCATTGGTGGCCGCTCTGTTCATCGCGTTCTGGGGAATCTTTATTCGCGAGTTCGGGGAGGTTTCGAGTGGGCCTGTGCATAATATGCACGCGACGACTACAGAAACCCAACAATCTGAAAAGCCCAGGCCAGATTAACTATGTTAGTCTCTGGTCGTAGTGTCCATCCTGTAGGGAGTGGCAACACAATAAAAAACAACAGGTAACCGGAGTAGATCATGATCAGCAGATCAGCAAAAAGAAGCCGTGTGGCGGCGGCCATTATGCTCGGGGCGATGACGCTGGCGGCCCCTCATGCGCTGGCAAATGACACTGTGGCGCTGAAGAACGCGCTCTACGGTGCTGGCTATGAGGTCACAAACGTCAGCCCGCAAATGGATCAGACAACACGCTCTGCGCTCACAGCATTCCAGCGCGACCAGGGGCTGACTGCGTCGGGTGAACTGGATAGCGCCACCAAGGAGGCCCTGGGAATGGTGTCCGTGCAGGTTGCGTCGTCTGGTTCCTCCGGCTCATCGCAGAATGCAGCTGCATCCTCCAGCGCCGCGCCCGAGCGTGAAGAGTCACCGGGCGTCCAGGCCGAAGAGGATGATATCGAAGAAGACGATGATGGTGGCTGGTTCTTCTAGCAGGCTCGCCGCAGTCGGACTTCAGTAAACCGTCGGGCCCGGAGGTATTCTGTACCCCGGGCCCGATGCATTCAGTCCAGTTTTCCCAGGTCTCTGACCGCGCCTTTATCGGCACTGGTTGCCAGCAACGCATAGGCTTTCAGCGCTGCTGAAACTTTGCGAGGCCTTGCCAGTTCCGGCTTCCAGCCCTTCTGGTTCCGCTGATCACGGCGACGATCCAGCTCGCTCTGATCTACCTCCACGTTGATGGAACGGTTGGGAATGTCGATGCGGATCAGGTCGCCATTTTCGATCAGGCCAATGGCGCCGCCTGCCGCTGCTTCCGGAGAAGCATGGCCGATGGACAGGCCGGAGGTTCCGCCGGAAAAACGGCCATCCGTCAACAGGGCGCATTCCTTGCCCAGGCCTTTGGATTTCAGGTAACTGGTTGGATAGAGCATTTCCTGCATGCCTGGCCCGCCACGCGGGCCTTCGTAGCGAATAATGACCACCTCGCCCGGTTTGACTTCGTCGTTGAGGATGCCAGTAACCGCCGTATCCTGACTTTCAAACACCCTTGCCTTACCGTCAAACACGTAGATGCTCTCGTCCACGCCTGCCGTCTTGACTACGCAGCCGTCCCGGGCGATGTTGCCAAACAGGACCGCCAGTCCGCCCTCGGAAGAGTAGGCGTGCTCAACAGAGCGGATGCAGCCGGTTTCCCGGTCACCATCCAGTGAAGGCCAGCGGGTACTCTGGCTGAAGGCCGTCTGGGTGGGGATACCAGCAGGGCCTGCCTTGTAGAACTCCACGACTTCCGGTGTCGGTTCCTGCATGATGTCCCAGGTTTTCAGGGCTTCGCGCATGGTTTTGCTGTGCACTGTCGGCAGGTCCGTATTGATCAGCCGGCCACGCTCCAGTTCGCCCAGGATGCCCATGATGCCGCCGGCGCGGTGTACGTCTTCCATGTGGTATTTCGGCGAGTTGGGTGCAACTTTGCACAATTGCGGAACCCTGCGGGAAAGCTGGTCAATGTCGTTGAGGGTGAACGGGACTCCACCTTCCTGCGCTGCCGCAAGCAGGTGCAGAATCGTGTTGGTGGAGCCGCCCATGGCAACGTCCATGATCATGGCGTTTTCGAACGCCTCAATGGAAGCGATGCTCAAGGGCAGCACGCTGGCGTCGTCTTCTTCGTAATAGCGCCGGGCATTCTCTACAATCTGCCGGCCCGCCTTGAGAAACAGCTGCTCACGGTCGGAGTGGGTGGCAAGCAGCGAGCCATTGCCAGGCAGTGCAAGACCAATGGCTTCGGTCAGGCAGTTCATGGAATTGGCGGTGAACATGCCCGAACAGGACCCACAGGTGGGGCAGGCACTGCGCTCGTACTCGGCAACGGTTTCGTCATCTGCGTTAGGGTCAGCGGCGATCACCATGGCATCCACCAGATCAAGCTTATGCTCTGACAGTTTGGTTTTGCCAGCTTCCATGGGGCCGCCGGAGACGAATATGGTGGGGATATTCAGGCGCATGGCGGCCATCAGCATGCCCGGGGTGATCTTGTCACAGTTCGAGATGCATACCAGCGCATCGGCACAGTGTGCATTAACCATGTATTCCACGGAATCGGCGATGATTTCCCGGGAAGGCAGCGAATACAGCATGCCGTCGTGGCCCATGGCGATGCCGTCGTCCACAGCGATGGTATTAAATTCCTTGGCGACGCCGCCCGCCTGCTCGATTTCACGGCATACCAGCTGGCCCAGATCCTTCAGGTGCACATGGCCGGGAACGAACTGGGTAAAGGAGTTGGCAACGGCAATAATCGGTTTTCCGAAGTCTTCATTCTTCATGCCGGTGGCGCGCCAAAGAGCGCGTGCGCCAGCCATATTGCGGCCTGCGGTGGATGTCCGCGAACGATACTGGGGCATGGGATTCTGGTCTCTCTTCTGCAGCTTGGTCAAAATCGGAAGGCAAAAGGATACCAGATTACCCCTTGATCGCATGGTTGTTTTGACAATCCGCGCTTACAATGTGTAACAGAGTTAATGAACAATTGATCAAGGAGTAGTCCTATGGCAGGGCGGGAAAGCCTGCCACTGCGTCGTCTCAAACAGTTTCAGCCGTTGAACCGGTTGACCGACGACCAGTTGGTGTTGCTCGCAAGCCGGGCGGAGCGTAGAACTCACGGCCCGGGTCAACGGGTGGTAGAGCGGGGTGTCCGTGATGGCCTGGATTTCTTCCTGATAGCAGGTAGTGTGGAGCTGGAGTCCATTGACGGGCGTAAATCCACCATCGATGCGGAGAGCGACAAAGCCGTCAACCCTATCGCCAGGTTACAGCCGCGAATGTATGACGTGACGGCGACCAAAGCCAGCGAGTTTCTGGTGATCCAGCAGGATATCCTGAACCAGCTGCTGCGCTCGGCACCGGTGCCACAGGTGGAAATGGATTCCGGGGATGGCAATGACGATGATTCCAGTGAAGAGCACCACCTGCTGATGGAGTTTTATGCCGAGCTGCGCTCCAACCAGCTCAGCCTGCCCAGCGTTCCGGACGTGGCGTGGAAAGTTCGCAGAACCGTGGACCGCGAGGACTCCACCGCAGACCAGGTGGCCAGCGCCATTTCCGCGGACCCGTCTATGGCAGCCAAGCTGGTTCGCGCCTGCAACAGCCCGTTGTACAGGGGCTTCAGCGATGTTCGCAATGTCCGTGAAGCCGTCGTCAGGCTGGGTATGCGTACGACCCGCCAACTGGTAACCGTGTTTTCAATGCGGGAGGTCTTCAAGACGAAGCAGGCATCGCTGCAGAAAGAAATGGACAGGCTGTGGCGTCACTCGCGCGAAATGGCGGCACTGTGTTGGGTACTTGCCGACAGCGCGACATCCATCAACCCGGAGGAGGCTCTGCTCGCCGGTTTGCTGCATGATATCGGGGTGGTGCCTGTGCTTGTCCAGGCCGAACATCATGTCAATCTTTTTGCGGATCAGGCCAATCTTGAGCACGCCATTGGTGAGCTCAGGGCAGATGTGGGCACCGCGATCCTGGAAAGCTGGTCGTTCCCCGCAAGCTTTCTGGAAGCCACGCGCCACGCGGAGGACTGGGGCCACGAAAGCCGGGAATCAGCACCCCAACTGGTGGATATTGTCATTGTAGCCCAGTTGCATGCCATGATTGGTTCCAGCCAGAATGGCAGCCTGCCTCCATTTGATGAAGTGCCCGCCTATCGAAGGCTGGGTGAGCTGGAGCTGAACGCTTCCCGCAGCCTGCAACTGCTGACGGAAGCCCGTGCAAGGGTGGACGAAGTCCATCGCCTGCTTTCAATACACTGAGGATTTGACAGGGTAGTCAGTCTTCTGGCGCTCTCTACTGGTGACAATACCAACAATGAATGTACCTCTTTTTCCGTTGAACTCCGTTGTGCTGCCCGGGGGAAGGATCCCCCTGCAGCTGTTCGAGCCGAGATATATCGACATGCTTACCCGTTGCCTGAAGGAAGATCGTGGCTTCGTCGTTGTGTTGCTCAGGGAAGGGCTTGAAACCGGCACGGCGGCTGCTTTCTATGACATTGGCACCTATGTGCGCATTATTGATTTTCAGCAGATGGATAATGGCCTGCTGGGCATCACGGTCGAAGGTCAGGACAAGGTGACAGTAGTGCGTTCCTGGCAGCAGCCGGACGGCCTGAACGTGGGCGATGTCGAGTGCCTGCTGGCGGAAGAAGAGCGGCCCGTTCCGGAGCGTTTTACCGAGCTGCCCTCCGTGCTCAAGGCCCTGTTTCGACATCCGGTCATCCGTGAGCTGGGTATGAGCGTGGATTACGAAGATGCCCGTGACGTTGGCTGGCGGCTGACAGAGCTGCTTCCTCTGGACAAGCAGGAAAAGCAGCGCCTGGTAGAGCTGCAGGATCCGATGGAGCGCCTGGAACGGCTGTTGGGTCTACTGGAAGCGCTGGAACAGAACTGACGATACGCTTAGTCTGCCCCTGGTCCATAGAGGAGGGCAGCTGTCGCCCAGTGTTCCGTGATATACCAAATGATGTAAAGCATCCAGGCGACACCCGCCGCTAGTAAAGTGGTGTCCGTTGTGAGCGGGATGTTGTCATAACGGCTGTAGCTGGCTCTTGTCAGTCCTGCAATCGAAAGCCCCAGAAGAAGCCCTCCGACCACGTCTGTAAACCAGTGAACCCCCAGGTAAAGACGGCTCAGCGCAACCAGGACGATGGGGATACTGAATAAGAGATAATACCGCCATCGCCAGCGATGCCGGCTTTCCCGGGCGATGAAACTGGCGGCCAGTGATGCAAAAACGGTAATGCCGGTGGTATGGCCACTCGGAAACGCGCCGGACGAGGGCGGCCCCTGCACAATATCCGGCCGCGGTATCGCCGTCAGGTATTTGAAGGCCCACACCAATAGCGTGGCCAGCAAGGCGGCACCCAGAATATGCAGCGTTGCCGCGTAAAAACCCCGCACACCCAGGGCCATGGCTGCCAGTACGGCAGCGGCCAGCAGTATGGGGGGATCTCCCAAAAGTGTCACCAGGATCATCACCGGGTCCATCAAGGGGTTTCTGAGCTGCGCCAGCCATTCCAGTGTCAGGGTGTTGAAAGGCTGGAATATCTGCGTTTCCGTTGCCAGTTGACCCAGCATCATGAAAAGGGCCCCGGCACCCAGTGCCATGGACAGGGAGGGCAACGGAAACTCGCCGGCCTGGGCCGGCCGCTGGCTGGTGTAAAGCCGCCAGAAGCGATGAGTGGCGTGATAGCGGGCCATCAGACTGGCAAGCCAATGGTAAAGCTGGCTGCTGTGGCCAAGCCCGAGCTGAAAACGGATAAGCAGCAGGTAGATCACCAGCAGAATTCCGGCGCTGATGCCGATGACGGGGTAAAAATGGGCCGGTGGCTCAAAATCGCTGGTCAGTGCGCTGCCGACCAGGTAGCCCGGCAACACATAAGTGGGGGCCCAGGCGACCGCCGAGGAGAAATTGAACACCAGAAATCGCCGCCAGGGCATCAGAAAGGCACCCGCAATCAGTGGAATGATGGGGCGTATCGGACCAACAAAGCGCCCGATAATCACGCTCTTACCCCCGTGAAGGTGAAAAAAGACCTCACCTTTGGCGATAAAGCCCGGAAACCGGTTTAGTGGCCATAGCCTTTCCAGGCGGCCCTGGAACACTCTGCCCAGGGCAAAGCTGACACTGTCGCCGGCAATGGCGCCCGCTGCTGCCCACAAAAGCACTTCCATAATCGGCAGGGATACCTGGCCGGCAAGCGCCGCCACCGCGAAAATGATGGCCACGCCGGGAATCAGGATACCGGCCAGCGCGAGTGACTCCAGGAAGGCGGTGGCGAAAAGGGCGACCGAGAGCCAGCCGGGGTTAGCACTGAGCCACGCAGTCATTGCCTGCAGCCACTCCGAACTCATGGCTGGCGAACTTCTCCCTGGCTATACCAGACTGAGTCGGCTCCCCGCTTCCTGGCCTCCTCCAGTGCCTGCCGCACCCGTTTCCGCAGGTCGGCCGTGCGGGTGTCTGTGCCGGCACGGGTGGTGCAGCCCAGGCTGACAGTTACCTTGCCCGCCAGGGGCCAGGTCTGTTCTGAAATTGTCCGTCGAATACGCTCGGCGATGACCCTGACGCCTTCCTCCGGAGTGAAAGGCAGAATAAGGAAGAATTCTCCGTCCTCGAGCGTGTAGAGCGTGTCGCCTGCACGAATAACACCGAACAGGTGCTGGGTGAGATCCCTTAACAGCCGCTGCATGCCAGCCTTTCCGTGGAGGTCCTCGGCTTCATCGGCGTAGTCGATGGTGAGGGAGATGACAGACAGTGAGTGAGACATCTCGATCGCACGGCTGATTTCCTTCTGCAGGGTTTCATCCAGAAAACGTGCGTTATGGGCGCCGGTCACCGGGTCCGTTATCGCCAGGTCTTCGGCGGACTGTGCCATGTGGTCGTAGTGCCAGATATAAAGGGCTGCCACCGAAATGAGTGCAAAAACGCCCGAGCTGATGGTGACGGCATGGGTGAGCGACTGCGTTAGCAGAAGGAATAACACGAGTGCTACCAGTAACAGCAGTGAGAGAATCATGCCCTGACGCAAGGGCAGGATAAGCAGGTTCAGAAGCACCAGGGGCATGACCCAGTGACTGATACCGGGCGGATCCAGTAGGTACATGGCTGCTACCAGGCCGCTATTGAGCGCCGTCAGGAAGATCAGGTGCCCCGGAGCCGAGAGCTGATGGCGGCGACAAAGGAACGTATAGCCAGCTCCGGCGATGGTCAGCAGTGCCAGGCCGGACGCCAGGAAGAACAATTCATAGAAGCCATAACGAAGATTCTGGAAAGCCAGGCTGGCAATGAAAAGACTGGCAAACAGGTAACCGGCCAGGTGAGTGAAGCTTCTGAGGCGGGTCTCGGTCATGATGCGGGCCCTCCGGTACCTTCGGTGCCTACTGGTGGGGCGGTGTGGGACCAGGTGCTGTAGGACTGCGCCCGGTTGCCGCCCTGCTGTTGGGCTCGCCGGAGAGCATTGGCTGCTGACTGTTGCAGGCTGTCGGCGTCGTCGCCAATATTCAGCCCCGCAATACCGGCGCTCACGGTAAGGTCGAGCTGATGGGAGGCCAGTAGTGTGCTCAGACCCTTGCGGATGGTCTCCGCCAGGGTCGCGGCCTCTGTGGTTGCAATGCCGGGTAGAATTACCAGGAACTGCAGATCCGCCACGCGGTAGTAGGTGTCGAAATCCCGCAGTTGCGAGTGCAGGTAGCGGCCAATTCGTGGCAATATGGAGCGAATGTCGGCGTCGGGGTTGCTGTCGCTGAGGTGGGTGTCCAGGCCGATCATGATTACCGACATGTCGATGCCTTCCCGTTCGCTGCGCTGGATTTCCTTGTGCAGGTCGGCAGAGAGGTATTCGCGGCTGGCCGCCTGGGTCAGTTCGTCGGTGCGGCGCAGGGGCGCCAGCTGCCGGGACTTGTACTCCCTGAGAAAGACCAGTAAACCGGACAGCATGATGGTCAGCAGCAGAGCACTGATCATCTGGTGACGTTCCGGAATTCCGCCGGACCAGTGGGCGGCGAATATTGCCATTATGGCAATCAGGACAGTGACGCAGGCTCCCCATATAACTGGAAGCAGGGCAAATCCGATCAACGGTGCCACGTAAAGCCAGTGGGTCAGGTTCCAGGGGCCGGTCCACAGGCTGGTGGCCAGGAGCATTACCAGGGCACCGAACAGCAAGCGATGAATCGTGGGCCAGGGCTGCCCGAAACGGCTGGGGTGGAAAGCGCTGCTGGTGAAGATCAGCCCAGCGCCGGTGATTGCCGTAATGGCGGTCAGTGGCTGTCGCTGAACTGCCGCGAATAGAGCAATTGAGAGCAGGATCAGGAATCCTGTTCTCGATAGTCGGCTTAGCAGGAATTTTTCGGCCATTTGGGCCATGGTGTCCGTCCTCTCCCGGGCGTCCGTGTTGTCAAAGCATACAGCAGGTACTGTTCAATGACCCGCGTATTGAAGTGAGTCTGGGCGGTATAATAATCGCTTGGGATGCGTACTTGAAACGGGAAAGGTAAAGTTAGTCACTGATTCGCACAAACAGTTCTAAAATCTTAAAGGTAATCGGATGGATATTGCAGCTTACATGGCTGACGTGGGACGGCAGGCACGGGAAGCCGCCGTCTCGGTCGCTCGATCCACAACGGCAGTTCGCAATCAGGCCCTGGTGGCAACGGCGGAAGCTCTGGATGCGTCGAGAAGCGAGCTGGTCGCGGCAAACGCAAAGGATCTGGAAAGTGGCCGCAATAGTGGTCTGGATGAAGCAATGCTGGACCGTCTGGAGCTGACGCCGGCACGCATTGATGCAATGATCGAGGGGCTTCGCCAGGTGGCCGCCCTGCCGGACCCGATCGGAGAAATTACCGACATGACCTATCGCCCCTCCGGCATACAGGTCGGGCGTATGCGGGTGCCTCTCGGCGTTATCGGCATTATCTACGAGTCGCGCCCTAATGTGACTGTAGAGGCTGCCAGCCTGTGCCTGAAATCCGGTAATGCCACCATTCTGAGGGGCGGCTCTGAGGCCATTCACTCCAACCAGGCTATTGCAGCGTGCCTGGCCACAGGGCTGGCCAATGCCGGGCTCCCCGGTAATGCCGTCCAGGTCATCAAGACGACCGACAGGGCCGCGGTAGGAGAGCTGATCACCATGCCCCGGTTTGTCGATGTGATTGTTCCCCGGGGCGGCAAGGGCCTGATTGAGCGAATCAGTCGTGATGCACGGGTTCCCGTGATCAAGCACCTGGACGGAATCTGCCATGTTTATATAGACAGCCATGCCGATCCGGAAAAAGCCATGGCGGTGGCGGTCAATTCCAAGACGCAGCGCTACGGTACCTGCAACACCATGGAAACGCTGCTTGTGGATCAGGAAATCGCCGATGACCTCCTGCCATTGCTAGCGGCCGCGTTCCGCGAGAAAGAGGTAGAGCTCCGCGGTTGCGAGCGCACCGTGAAGATACTGACGGATGTGGTTGCTGCTGTCGAAGAGGACTGGGCGACTGAATATCTGGCTCCGATTCTTGCGATAAAAGTGGTCGACGGTCTGGATGGTGCCATCGCCCATATCAATCGCTACAGCTCGCAGCATACTGACAGCATCATCACCGAGAATTACACCCGGGCGCGCCGGTTCCTGACGGAAGTGGATTCTGCGTCCGTGATGGTGAATGCCTCCACGCGGTTCGCGGACGGCTTTGAATATGGCCTGGGCGCGGAAATCGGCATTTCGACGGACAAAATACACGCCCGGGGCCCGGTTGGCCTTGAAGGCCTGACATCGCAGAAGTACGTGGTGTTCGGCGACGGCCATATCCGGACCTGATTCTGCATGCATGTCATTTACGGCGGTACCTTCGATCCCATTCATCATGGCCACCTGCGCCTGGCAGTGGAGCTCCGGGAGCGGCTGGGCGTGCCTGAGGTGTCACTGATGCCGTGCCACGTACCTCCACACCGGGATGTTCCCGGCGCCACCAGCGAGCAACGGGTGGCGTTACTGGAGTTGGCCATAGCCGATGAGCCAGGGCTTACCCTGGACGAGCGCGAGCTGGGCCGCGAGGGGGCATCCTATACTGCGGAGACTCTGCGCCAGATCCGTGCCGAACTGGGCCCGGACGAGCCAATAGCAATGGTTCTGGGTACGGACTCCTTCGCTGGTTTTGATCGCTGGCAGGAATGGCAGCGCATTCCCGAGCTGGCGCACATTGTGGTGGTGCGGAGGCCAGGACCCGGCCTAACACCGGGTAGTGTGCCGGCGCGCCTGCTTGCCGAACGCTCCGTCAGCGGGGTGGAAGCCCTCTGTCAGGCCCCCTGCGGTCATATACTGGAGCTCGATCCACCCTTGCTGGATATCTCCGCGACAGGTATCCGCGAGCGGATCCTTTCCGGTCGCTCACCCAGGTATCTTATGCCTGACAGTGTATGGCAGGAAATTCGTCACCAGGGACTGTACGGTGTGTGACCTTGCGGGAACTTTTAGTGCTACAATCCCGTCTGAGTATGACTTTTCGGGCGGCCGCCTTCGCCGCCGCCCGCCAACAGGGTGATTATGCAGGCTGAGCAACTGAAAGAACTGGTCGTGGGTGCGCTTGAGGACGTCAAGGCGCAGGACGTAAGCATTATTGATGTCAGGGGAAGAACCAGTGTAACCGATTATATGGTGCTGGCTTCCGGAACCTCCAACCGACACGTGAAATCCCTGGCGGATTCGGTGCTGTCGGAAGCGAGAGATCAGGGTGTCAGAGCCAGCAACGTGGAAGGTGCCAACGCCAGCGACTGGATTCTGGTTGACCTTGGTGATGTCGTGGTCCATGTCATGATGCCGGCTACCCGCGAATTCTATGACCTTGAGCGTCTTTGGCGCGATGCCCCGGATCTGGGTGTTGCAGGAAGCGAATAACAATGCGGTTACGCCTGGTCTGTGTAGGGCAGAAAATGCCCGAGTGGGTCAGTCAGGGCTTTAACGAGTATGCCCGCCGCATGCCGCCGGAAATGCCGATTGAGCTGGCAGAAATACCCATGGCTCACCGTGGCAAAAATCCGGATATCCCCCGGCTGATGCAGCGGGAGGCTGACTCGATTCTTTCAGCTGTGGGCCGCCGCGACCACGTCATAGCGCTGGAAGTGGGTGGTCGCGCCTGGTCCACCGAGAAACTCGCCAGCCAGCTTGAGAACTGGCAGCAGGACGGCAGGGATGTGAGCTTCCTCGTAGGCGGCCCCGACGGCCTTGCCGATGCGTGTCGGGCCAGAGCTGACCAGCTATGGTCACTGTCGGCACTGACCCTGCCGCATCCGCTGGTGCGTATTCTGCTTGCCGAGCAACTTTACCGGGCCTGGTCTGTCACCCGCAATCACCCATACCACCGGGCCTAGGAAACGTATATGCCCTGGGGAGAATTCAAAGACATCGCAGCTGAACGGCGCCTTTTCCAGCGGCGTACCGTGGTGATGTTACTACTGGTGTTTGTGTTACTGAGCCTGCTGATAGCGCGAATGTATCAGTTGCAGGTTGTTGAGCACGACATCTACACCACGCTTTCCGACAAGAATCGTGTCCAGGTGCAGTCGGTCGCCCCGCCCCGTGGGCTGGTCTACGACCGCAACGATGTGCTGCTGGCCGAAAACCGGCCGGTGTTCAGCGTCACCTTGGTGCCCGAACGCGTTGGCGACATGGGGGAGACCCTTACCAAGCTGCAGGGTATGCTCAGCATCACTGACGAGGACATGGAACGTTTTCAACGGAGGCTGCTTGAGCCCCGCCGCCCCTTTCAGGAACTTCCTCTGCGATATGATCTCAACGAACAGGAAATCGCGCGCCTGGCGGTTCACCGGCATGAGTTGCCCGGTGTGGAGGTGTCGGCGGAGCTGGTGCGTTACTACCCCCACAGCGAGCTGACGGCTCATGCCCTTGGCTATGTCGGGCGCATCAACCGGGAGGAACTGCAACGAATTGATCCGGTTAACTACGCGGGTACAAACTATATTGGCAAGTCCGGTGTGGAGCGGTTCTACGAAAAGCTCCTGCACGGGCGCGTCGGCTACCAGCATGTTGAAACCAATGCGCGGGGCAGGACTTTGCGGGTGCTTGAGCGCGAGAACCCCGTGCCCGGCGAGGACATCCGGCTACACATGGATTTACGGCTGCAGCGGCTGGCGCATGAACTGCTGGATGGCCGGCGTGGCGCCATTATTGCGATTGAACCGTCGACCGGGGGAATATTGGCGCTTGCAAGCGTTCCCGGCTTTGACGCCAACCTGTTCGTAACCGGTATCGGTGTCGATGCCTATCGCGAGCTTAGCAGTAGTGTGGATAAGCCGCTCTTCAACCGCGCTCTGCGTGGGCAATACCCGCCAGGTTCAACCCTTAAACCCATGCTTGCCATCGCTGCCCTGGACAGCAATGCGGTCACCCGGGACAAAACCATCTGGGACCCCGGATACTTCCGGCTGACTCCTGGCGGACGTCCCTGGCGCGACTGGAAACGGGGTGGCCACGGCTGGGTTGATCTAAAGTCAGCGGTAGCCGAATCCTGCGATATATATTTCTATGAAGCGGCTGTCACCATGGGCGTGGACACCATGCATCGGTATCTCGCTGAATTCGGGTTCGGCGAAGATGCGACTCTGGACGTTGCGGGTGCGTTAAGTGGGCTACTGCCATCCAGGGACTGGAAACGGGCCGTTCACAGCGAGCCCTGGTACCCGGGCGACTCCGTAAACCTCGGTATCGGCCAGGGGTACATGTTGTCGACACCGCTTCAGCTGGCAACCGCCACGTCGGTTCTCGCCAACCGGGGGAATTGGGCCGAGCCACGACTGCTGAAAGACATCAGGGGCGACCGGTCGGTTGACGAGGTTCTGCCACCCGGTAGTCATCAATCCATCGAGCTTGAGAACCCGGACGACTGGGAGTATGTCGTGGAAACCATGGCGGAAGTGATGCACGGCAGCAAGGGAACTGCTCGCCGTGCAGCCAAGGGCGCTCCATATCGCATGGCTGGCAAAACCGGCACCGCGCAGGTATTCAGTCTGGCGGAGGACGAAGAGTACGACGAGGAAGAGATCCGGGAGCGTTTGCGGGATCATGCCATGTTTGTGGGTTTTGCGCCGGTGGATGACCCTCAGATCGCTGTTTCGATAATTGTGGAGAATGGCGGCAGCGGAAGTGGTACCGCCGCACCTGTGGCGCGGGCAATGTTTGATGCCTGGTTACTGGGCTTTCCCAATGAAGGAGAGGCCCTGGTGGTGGGTGCACCAGAGGGGGATGCTCGCTGATGGCAACTGGAAGCACGTTCAACCAGTCCCTGCGTCATCCGTTGTCAGGCCCCCGGGGCATCTGGTCTTTTTTGCACATCGATCCCGTGCTGATGCTGCTTCTGCTGGCGCTTATCGCCGGGGGGCTCATCGTGCTCTACAGTGGGGCAGACCAGAACATGGCAGTGGTCAAGGCCCAGTGTGTGCGCATGGGTGTGGCCCTGGTCGTCATGCTGGTGTTCGCCCAGCTCGATCCTTCTGTTTTCAGGCGCTGGGCACCCTGGTTGTTTGCCGCGGGTGTTGCAGGTCTGGCTGCGGTATTGCTGGTGGGGGTCGGCGCCAAGGGGGCGCAGCGTTGGCTGGCTATACCGGGGCTGCCGCGTTTTCAACCCTCGGAGCTTATGAAGCTGGTGGTGCCAATGATGGCGGCCTGGTACCTGTCGCGCCATTACCTGCCACCGCGTCTTCGCCATGTAGCTGTGGCGCTGGTAATCGCGCTGGTGCCGATGGCGATGATTATCCTGCAGCCGGATCTCGGCACATCCCTGCTGGTGGGGGCGGCCGGCATCTTTGTGGTGTTCTTTGCCGGGATCAGCTGGCGACTGATCGGCGCCTTTTTTGCAATGGTGTCTGTGGCGGCGCCACTCATGTGGTTCTTTGTGATGCGCGAGTACCAGAAACAGCGAGTGCTGACCCTACTTGACCCGCAGAGCGATCCCCTGGGTGCCGGCTGGAATATCATCCAGTCGAAAACCGCGATCGGCTCCGGCGGAATGGATGGCAAGGGCTGGCTTCAGGGTACGCAATCGCACCTGGAGTTTCTGCCCGAAAGCCATACCGACTTCATCGTGGCCGTGCTGGCCGAAGAGTTCGGTTTTGTCGGTATGCTGGCTCTTCTGGTGCTTTACCTGCTGATTATTCTGCGCTGCCTGTACATTGCCGCCACTGCTCAGGATTCATTCAGCCGCCTGCTGGCCGGAGCGCTGACCATGACATTTTTCATCTACGTGTTTGTCAATGTTGGTATGGTCAGCGGGCTGCTGCCGGTGGTTGGTGTTCCGCTACCGCTTGTCAGCTATGGCGGAACCTCCAGTGTTACGCTTATGGCGGCTTTTGGGGTGCTGATGTCCATCCAGACGCACAGGCGTATGATCAGTGCCTGATGGTGTTCATGCCAGCATGGACGGCGGGTAATGGTTGCTTCACAGGTGGCCGTGATAATCTTGGCAGCCTCATACTTGCAGGGAGATTCATGAACGCAGTCATAAACAGTGCGCGCAACGGTCTGGTGGCGATTGCGCTTTTACTCGCCCCGGCGCTGGCCACGGCCCAGTACGACACAACACCCGAGGGTCAGGCCTTCATTCGTGACATGGCGGAGCGTTACGGCTTTCAGGCCAGTCGGGTGGAAGCGTTACTTGCCTCTGCCGAGCGCAAGGATTCGATACTGGAAGCCATCAGCCGGCCGGCCGAAAAAACGCTGGAATGGCGCCAATACCGCAAGATTTTCATCCGCCCTGAACGGATCGATCAGGGTGTTGAATTTTTGGGGCAACACCGGGAAGCATTCGAGCGGGCTGAAGACGAGTATGGAGTGCCGGCCTCTGTCATTGCTGCCATTATCGGCGTGGAAACCTGGTATGGTACATACAAGGGCAATCACAGGGTTCTCGATGCACTCGCCACATTGGCATTCGATTACCCCCCGCGTAGCCGTTTCTTTCGCAGCGAACTTGCGCAATACCTGCTGATGACCCGTGAGCAGGGTTTTGATCCGGAAGAACTGACCGGCTCCTACGCGGGTGCGATGGGGTATGGCCAGTTCATCTCCAGCAGCTACAGACATTACGCCATCGACTTTGACGGCGACGGCGTGGTCGACATCCTGGACAATCCGGTGGACGCGATCGGTAGCGTAGCCAATTACTTCCGGGCCCATCACTGGAAACAGGGCGAGCCCGTCGCTGAGCAGGTGCGGGACAGCCTTCCGGAAGGTTCGCCGTTACTGACCGGGGAACTCAAACCGGGCCTGACGGTCAATGACTACCGGCAGGCCGGCCTGCGGCCTGAGGCCGATTTGGCGGGCAGCGCCAAAGCCCGGGCTATCCGCCTGGCAGGCGCAGATGGGCCCGAGTTATGGCTGACATACCATAACTTTTATGTGATAACCCGCTACAATCACAGTCATCTCTATGCCATGGCTGTATTTCAACTGGCCGATGCACTGCGCGAGCTGGCCAGTCAGCCAGAAAAACAAAACGGGGTGAGCAATAACTCGTGATTACACGCTATCTCTTATTGGTTGTCGCAGGCGTTCTGGCTCTGTCGGGATGTGCTTCATCACCCGGGCCGGATCACTCTTCCAGGTACACGCTGTCTCAGGACAGGGCCCCAGCCGGCAATTTTGATGCCTCAGGTCTGCAAGATGCCACCCCGCGCTTTGAGGAGCCCCGCCGAGCCGGTAACAAATCCCCTTACAACGTCTGGGGTAAGGAATATTGGGTTCGCGAGAGTAATGACGGCTATGTCCAGCGCGGCACTGCCAGTTGGTATGGCGAGAAATTCCATGGCCATAAAACCTCCAACGGAGAGGTTTTTGACATGTATAAAATGACCGCGGCCCACAAAAGCCTGAGGATTCCCGGTTACGCCCGCGTTACCAATCTCGACAACGGCCGCTCCGTGATCGTGAGGGTGAATGACCGCGGTCCTTTCCACGGCGATCGCCTTATTGACCTATCCTACGCTGCCGCCAAGAAACTCGGTTATCAGGGCAGGGGCACGGCGAGAGTGGAAGTGGCAGCCATTACCGTTAACCGGGATGGCTCCATGACTCTGGCCGGAAAGCCCTTTCCCGACCGGCAGGCTCCGGTTCCGGCTGAGCGCCTGGCGGACTCCGGGGGCGCCAGCAAGGCGCTGTTCGTCCAGTTGGGCTCATTCAGCCAACGCAGCCCGGCCGAGGTGCTGCTCGAGCGCGCCCGCAAAGCGGTCAGCGACCCGATGAGAGTGCGGGAGGTGAAAACCGCTTCAGGTCTTTTCCATCGCGTACAGGCCGGGCCCTTCAGCGATGAAGAGGAAGCTCTGCAAGCCCAGAGTCGGCTTGAAAACCAGGGATTCGGTCAGTCAATATTGCTGACCGATACTCACTGAACCAGTCACCCACTAGATATTGAATGGACCCATGGCAATAAATAACGTATTCCGCGCCTGTACGGCAGTTCTCATGTTGGCCCTGCTGACGGCAATGCCGGCTGCGGCGCAGTCTGTGCTGATCCCTTCACCGCCTCAGATCGGTGCGAGTTCGTATATTCTGATGGATCCGCTGTCCGGGCGGGTCATCATGGAGGAAAACAGCCACGAGCGTCTGCCTCCCGCGAGCCTGACCAAGATGATGACGGCCTACATCGTTGAGCGGGAGCTGGACGAGGGCCGGATTGCCATGTCCGACATGGTGCCCATCAGTGTCAACGCCTGGCGGACCGAAGGCTCCCGCACCTTTGTGCAGGAGGGAACGCAGGTATCCGTGGAGGATCTTCTGAAGGGTGTCATTATCCAGTCCGGTAACGACGCATCCGTCGCCCTGGCGGAGTTCATTGCCGGGAGTGAAAGTGCGTTCGTGGATATCATGAATCAGCAGGCGCAGATTCTGGGTATGAACGAATCCAGTTTTGCCAATGCTACCGGCTTACCCGCACCGGACCATTTTTCGACCGCCTACGATCTGGCTCTGCTGGCAAAGGCGATCATCAATGATTACCCCGAAAACTATCCCCTATACGCTCAGAAACATTTTACCTTCAATAACATACGCCAGCCCAACCGCAACAGCCTGTTGTGGCGCGATGACAGTGTCGACGGCCTGAAAACCGGCCACACAGAGGAGGCGGGATACTGTCTGGTAGCGTCAGCCAAGCGAAACGACACCCGCATGATTGCCGTGGTAATGGGCACCAACAGTACCGCCGCCCGAGCCCAGGAAGTCCAGAAAATGCTTAACTATGGTTTCCGCTATTACCAGACAGAGCGTCTGTTCAGTAATGGCCAGGAGCTGTTGGAAGCAAAGGTCTGGGGCGGCGAGAGCGACAATCTGTCAGTCGGCCTCATGGAAGATGTACACGTAACGATTCCCCGAGGATCACGCGATTCCCTGGAGTCCACCGTGGAAATGGATTCTGTAATCCGGGCGCCCGTCTCCAAAGGGGATGAGCTGGGACGGGTGATGGTTAAACTGGACGAGGAAGTGGTGGTTGACCAGCCGGTACTTGCCCTCAGCGATGTGCCTGAAGGAGGTTTCTTCAAACGCATCTGGGACGCTATCAAGCTTTTCTTCATGCAGTTGTTTGAGTAAGGGCCGGTGCGCCCGGGAGTAATCCGCGATGAGTGAACCAAAGGCACCCAAAATCGAGTTCCCCTGTGACTATGTCATCAAAGTCATCGGGGATTCCGCCCCGGACTTTGTGGAGTTTGTGGTGGAGGTGGTTGAGCAGCACGCTCCGGGGCTGTCCGAAAAGGACGTGTTTGTCAGGGAGAGCAGCGGTGGGCGTTTCTCCTCGGTCAATCTGACCATAGTTGCCACCGGTGAGCCCCAACTTAAAGCGCTGTTTGAGGAGCTTAAGGCCAGTGGCCGGGTCCACATGGTGCTGTGAGCGGATGGACGAGCTGATAGTCCGTGCACTGGGAGAGCAGCCCTACCTCGAAACCTGGGAGGCGATGAAATCCTTTACCGCCGGCCGGGATGCTTCCACACCCGACGAAATCTGGTTGCTGGAGCACCCACGGGTGTATACCCAGGGGCAGGCAGGAAAGGCGGAGCACATCCTCGCGCCCGGTGACATTCCGGTTATCCAGGTCGATCGTGGTGGGCAGGTGACTTATCACGGCCCGGGGCAGTTGGTGGTTTACCTGATGATCGACCTGACCAGGCACAAGCTTGGCGTCCGTGCACTGGTGGACGTGATCGAGCGGTCCATTGTCCGGACCCTTGCGGAGTTCGGAATTGCGGCCTCACCACGGCCTGATGCACCGGGTGTTTACGTCGACGAAGCCAAGATCGCCTCTCTCGGCCTGCGGGTGAAGCGGGGCTGCTCCTTTCATGGGCTTGCGCTGAACGTTTCCATGGATATGGAGCCGTTTCGTCGCATCAACCCTTGCGGCTACGCCGGCCTGTCCATGTGCCAGGTCAGTGACTTCGCTCCCGGTGTGGACATCAGTGACGTTACCATCGCCCTGTCTGGCGAGCTTGCGACAGGTCTGGCCCATGACAACATCCGCCGGGTCGCCGGGTGGTCTAGTGTCCCCTGAAATCACACACCTGATTGCGGCCCAGAGTTTTTGCGCGATAGAGTGCTTCGTCGGCCCGCTGTAGCAGGCGGTCAATGGACTCCGAGCCCTGAATAGTCGCCACGCCAACACTGATGGTGGCATTGATGGTCCGGCCATCGGCATTTACCGGTGTAGAGGCAATTTTCTGGCGTATTCTATGGGCAGTCTGGACGGCTTCAGTTGCATCTGTTTCCGGCAAAAGCGCTAAATATTCCTCGCCACCCCAGCGCGAGAGGGTATCCACCTTCCTGCTTTGTTCCTGCAGCGTATGGGCAACCATGATGATGGTTTGATCGCCCACATGATGGCCATAATTGTCATTGACAGACTTGAACAGGTCGATATCCATCAACATCACTGAAAACGGGCGACCGTTGCGAAGATAACGCTGGTATTCTGCCTCCAGTTGTTCATGGGCTTCGCGCCGGTTTGCCAATCCTGTAAGGGCATCGTGCTTGGCCGCGTACTCGAATTCCGCTGCCAGTTTGAGTAATCCCAGCTTGCTGCGTCGCCGGCTCTGATCCAGCACGTAGCAGGTAGACATTTCGAAACCCAGCACTGCCAGCATGGTCAGGCGAAAACTGGTGCTGTACGGAGAATTGAACGCCATGTCTCCCAGTGGGCTGAACAGAAGGGTTACCGCTGCGAGGCCTCCCGCGCAGGCAATCACGCCCACTCTCGCTTCGCTGATGTAAAAGATGATGGGGGGATAGGCAAACAGCCAGATAATGGCAGAGCCATCCTCAACCGCATTGACAGCCAGGTAGGTAAACAACACTGTAATAACCGTAATAAATCCACGGCGCTGAAGGGTGCAGTTACGGCTGACAAGATAGATAATGCCATTGAGACTCAGCAGGACGGCGAAGACGATCAGAATGGTGGCGGAGCCAGTCAGTCCGCGGTCCAGAGAGCGCCAGGCAAACAATAGAAGAATCGGCACCGCCGCAAGGGTCAGGCGCCCGATCAGCAGGGGCACCGGGATTTCACCCTTTACCCGGAATTGGGACAGCTTGGTGTCTGATGTTCTGCTGGTGCCCTGGGTCATTTTGAGATTCTGTTGTTGTTTTGTTTGGCAGCGGTATACCTGTAGCCATAGCCTTCATACTAAACGCCTTTAGCCTGGGGATCTGTGTAAAAACGTAAACCGCCAGTGCCTCCCATGAGTAAACATGGGGAAGGGTGTTTGCATTGGCCTTACCGTCATGATTTTGGTGGCGCGTCGGTTAGGTTTGAGCGACGAGGTATCCGTATAATGTTGTTAAGGGCTGATAACACCGACACTTACTGAACCGGGCAGGTTTTTGATGGCACCCAGACCAAAGAACACCTCTGTTGCACGTATCAAGACCGGAAGCTTCGAGCGCCGGCTTACCCTTACCAGGGCCGGGCTGTTTGCCGGTACACGCATGGCGTCCCATATGGCCACCAACTGGTTTGGCAATAAGGACAAGCGGGATGCCAGGCATCGCGCCATGCTGTCCAGCCAGGCTGAGTTTCTGGTGGACGAGCTTGGCAAGCTGAAGGGCAGTGTGGTCAAAATCGGTCAGGTGATGGCGCTGTATGGTGAACATTTCCTGCCGGAGGAAGTGACAGAAGCGCTGCACACCCTGGAGGACCAGACCACGTGGCTTGAGTGGGCCTCGATAGAACGTGTGCTGAAAGACGAGCTGGGTGCCGAGCGGCTGGCGGAACTGGAGGTTGACCCGGACCCGATCGGCGCCGCCTCTCTGGGGCAGGTTCATCGTGCTCGCCGCCGTAGTGACGGCCTTGAACTGGTGCTGAAAGTTCAGTATCCGGGCGTTGATGAAGCCGTTGACAGCGATCTGAATTCGGTTGCTCAACTGCTCCGGGTTGCGCGCCTGGTGTCATTCGGTCCGGAGTTCAATGACTGGCTGGAAGAAGTGCGGGACATGATGCACCGGGAGGTGGATTACCGCCTTGAGGCCCGCACCACCGAGAAATTCCGGCAGATGTTGCTGGACGACCCCCGGTTCGTGGTGCCCCGGGTACTGGAAGAATACTGCACCGCTCATGTGATCGCGTCTACCTATGAACAGGGTCATTCCGTCAGTTCGGTTGCCGTCAGGGAGTTGCCCCTGGAGCGTCGTGGCGAGCTTGGCCGGGCTGCGCTGGAACTGTTTTTCAGAGAACTGTTCGTATGGGGTGAAATCCAGACGGACCCCAATTTTGGCAACTACCGCATCCGCATTGCTGGTGAGAGTGGTGCCGACAGTGAACATGACCAGATCGTATTGCTGGATTTTGGCGCTGTGCAGTCGTATTCGTCGACGTTTCTTGATCCGGTTATCCAGATGATCCGGGCGTCCTACGAGGGTGACCTGAATGCGGTGATTGATGGTGGCGTGAAGCTCCGCTTCATGAGTCGGGAGTGGCCTGAGGACGTGTTGGAAAAATTCGGCTCGGTCTGCATGTCGGTGTTGGAGCCCCTGTCACGGGATCAGAGCCGTTGGCCGGACTACGCGGTAAATGATAAGGGCCAGTACCGCTGGAAACAGAGCGATCTGCCCTCGCGGGTCGCCCGCCAGGCAGCAAGATCCGCGATCAACCGTTACTTCAAGGTGCCTCCCAAGGAGTTCGTGTTTCTCAATCGCAAGCTGATAGGCGTCTATACCTTTATAGCAGTGCTCAACGCCGAATTTAACGGTGAAGATATGCTGCGGGAATATCTCTATGGTGACCCGGGGACACCGGATGCCTCCAGTACAAGCCATATCACAAGGGCGTAGCGGATGCCCTTGCCAATGCCCACCAGCACCACAAAGTTGAGCCAGGGCACGCGCATGATGCCGCCCACGAGGGTAAGTGCATCGCCGCCGATCGGCAACCAGCCCATCAACAGTGACCACTGCCCGTAGCGATTGAACCGGTTGCGGGCCCTTTCAAGCTGGTTTGCAGTCACCGGAAACCAGCGTTTGTGCTTAAAGCGATCCACTTGCCTGCCGATAACCCCATTGATCACCGAGCCTGCGGTATTACCCGCTGTGGCCCAGAACCAGATCCACCAGAGCGAATACCCTTGTGTAACCATGCCGCCAAGCAGTATTTCGGAGTACGCTGGCAACAGGGTGGCGGCGGCCAGGGCCGTCAGGAACAGGGTTAAATAGGCCAATGGTGACTCCTCATCAAAACAGGTTGTTGTACCAATGAAAAAGCTGTCACTTCGATTCAAACTCTATGTCCTTGTGATTACCCTGTTGCTGGTTATGGGGATCAGCATTGTTGTAACTGCGCAACTCTCCCTGGGGCAGATGGAGCAGAGAATTACTTCCGAAACCCGTGAAACTGTCCAAGGCATGGCCGTCGAGCGTCTGAGAGCAACGGCCGGCAAGTACGGCGAGCTGGTCAGCGGCATGTTTGCCACAGCCTACCGGACGCCGGAAGTGGTTCGCAACGTGGTCAGCCGGAACATTCAGGCGGACAGCTCCGGACGCATCAGCCGCATCGACCTTCAGGAAACCATCGGCGCAATTCTGGAGGAGCAGAAAAGTCTGAGCTCCATTTACGCTCAGTTCGAACCCGATGCCTATGACGGCCAGGACCGTTACTTTACCGGTGGTGTGGAAGATCACAGTAGTGATGAAGGCACTCTGGAGATCTATTACTATCGTACGCCCGAAGGGGATGTGAAGTTCAGTCGCACCGAAGACCCCGCGACAAAGTATTTGGAGGCGCGCAACGAGTTCGGAATTCGCGAGGCTGAATGGTACCTGTGCTCCAGGGATACCAGAAAGCCCTGCATCATGGAGCCTTACGACTACGAAATCGAGGAGGGCTATTCCGAACTCATGACCAGCCTGGTGATGCCTATCCTCAAGGAGGGCGAATTCGCCGGTGTGACAGGGGTTGATATCAACCTGTCCGCACTCCAGAAAACCGTCCAGAACGTCAGTCGTGAACTCTACGATGGTGAGTCCCGCGTCACCCTGCTCAGCAATAAAAGCCTGATCGCTGCGTCCAGCCACTACGATGATCACCTGGGCCGGCCACTCTCCGAAGCATTGCCAGAACAGGCAGATGAATACACCTCTTTGCACCGTGGTGATAGCACTTACGATGATGGGGAAACGCTGGCAGTGTCCTACCCCATAGACATCGCCCTGCCCGACACCGAGTGGTCGCTGCTGATCGAGCTGCCCAGGGAAACCGCCCTTGCGGACGTCGCCGAGATTACCGGGCTGCTGTCCAGCGAGGTGGGGGCCACTGCAGGGCGGCAGACGATGGTTGGTATACTGGTATCCATTATCGCCATTGTGGTTCTGGTTGTCCTGGTCCGCTCGGTCACCCGGCCCCTCAATGAGATTCGTGATCGCATGAAGAACCTGGCCAGTGCCGAGGGGGATCTGACCCGCGAGCTTGATATCGATACCCATGCGGAGTTGATTGAGCTGGCCGGCGGGTTTAACCGGTTCCTTGGCAGGCTGCGGGAAATGATCAACGACCTGAAAGAGGTCAACCGCCAGGTAAGGCAGCAGGCGACCGATGTGGGCGTGATTGCCGGTGAAACCGATGAACAGACTGACCGCCAGCATCACGATATCGAGAGCGTTGTGACGGCCATGAACGAGATGTCCGCGGCGGCAGGCGAGGTGGCCGGGTTTGCCGGTGAAGCCGCGGAGAATGCGCAGATGGCCCAGGACGGCGTGCGCTTCACCCAGGACACGCTGACGTCGGCCCTGGAGGGTGTCAGCGCGCTGGCGGGCGATATGGACGAGGCCAGCACCGCCATCAGCCATGTCGCCACACGCAGTGAGGAGATAAATCGGATTCTCGAGGTTATCCGGGGGGTCGCGGAGCAGACCAACCTGCTCGCCCTGAATGCGGCGATCGAAGCAGCCCGGGCAGGAGAGCAGGGCCGCGGTTTCGCGGTTGTCGCGGATGAGGTAAGAACCCTCGCCTCGCGCACCCGTGAATCCACCGACGAGATCAGTCAGATGATTGATGGGCTGCAAAGTGATGTGAGTGGCGCCGTTACCGTTATCCAGAGCGGTGTCGACCGGGCTACACAGGCGGTTGACGGTACCCGGGAGGCTGACCATTCACTGGCTTCGGTGGTGGAGCGCATTACAACCATCGTAGAGCACGTTACCCACGTGGCTACCGCGGCGGAGGAGCAGAGTTCCGTGAGTGAAGAAATCAACCAGAACCTCACCCGCATAGGTGACGCTGCCAATGATCTGCGAGCTCTGGCGCAAAGAGTGAGTGGTAGCGGGCGTACGCTGGATGAGCAGGTACAGGCTCTGGATTCCGAGCTGGGTCGACTTAAAACCTGAGCGGCATCGTCTGTTGCTATCGGCACGATTCAGCCCATCAATTTTATTTTTGGGCAAACGTGCGATGATAATGTGGTTTATCCGACGCTATGATGGCCCGCTTATTTTCCGGACCAGGAGTTTTATTATGGAGCAAGTCACCATTTTTGGCCGTGCTTCCTGTGGTTTCTGCACGCGTGCAAGGCAGCTCTGCGAGATCAATGATTTCCCCTATCGCTACGTGGATATTGTCGAGGAGGGGATCAGCAAAGAGGATCTGTCGAAAACCATAGGCAAGCCCGTTCATACGGTGCCGCAGATTTTCGTGGGGCAGGAGCATATCGGCGGGTTTGATCACTTTTCCGAGTACCTGGAACGGCTGGGTACTACGGCCAACTGAACAGTAATCCAGAAAAAACGGCGCCCAGTAGTCAACCGGGCGCCGTTTTTGTGTCTGGGGCCAATCAGAGCTGGAAATCGGCCTTCAGTCGCTTTTCCACCAACTGGTTTTTCAGCTTTGCCACCCGCGGCAGGCCGTTATCAAACGGCGGAAAGCTTTCACCGTAGATCAGAGGCTCCAGGTAGTCGCGGCAATCCTGGGTGATGCCGTAGCCGTCATCAGTAATGTAGTGGATCGGCATTTTCTTTTCCTGGTTGGCCACGTCCGCCAGAGGAGCTTCGCCGATGTGCCAGCGATAGGGACGTGACTGCTCGCGCACGATGGTGGGCATCAGTGCCTGCTTGCCGGCAAGGGCCATTTCCACGGCGACCTTGCCCACCGCGTAGGCCTGCTCCACATCCGTGGCGGAGGCAATATGGCGTGCGCTACGCTGCAGATAGTCCGCAACCGCCCAGTGGTATTTGTGTCCCAGGGCCTGGCGCACCATATTGGCGAGGGTCGGGGCTACACCACCGAGCTGGGTGTGGCCGAAGGCATCCTTGGCGCCGGCGTCGGCCAGGAAGCGGCCATCCTCATACTGGGCGCCTTCAGACGCGACCACCACGCAATAGCCGTATTCCTTGACGCAGAAATCCACCCGTTCGAGGAATCGCTCCCGTTCGAAAGGCACCTCCGGAAAAAGAATGACGTGTGGGGGATCACCTTCACCCTGACCGGCCAGGCCGCCGGAGGCAGCAATCCAGCCGGCATGTCGCCCCATCACTTCGAGGATGAACACCTTGGTGGAGGATTCGCACATGGAGCGGATGTCCAGGCTGGCTTCCAGCGTGGAAGTGGCAATGTACTTGGCCACTGAGCCAAATCCGGGGCAGCAATCGGTGAAGGGCAGGTCATTGTCCACCGTTTTGGGCACACCGATGCAGGTAATCGGGTAGCCCATCTTCTCGGCAAGCTGCGATACCTTGTAGGCGGTATCCTGGGAATCGCCACCACCGTTGTAGAAGAAATAGCCAATATCGTGGGCGCGGAACACTTCGATCAGGCGCTCGTATTCCCGCCGGTTTTCAGAAAAGTTCTTCAACTTGTGGCGGCAGGACCCGAATGCACCACCAGGGGTGTGGATCAGGGCCTGGATATCGTCATCGCTTTCCAGGCTGGTGTCGATCAACTCCTCTTTCAGTGCGCCGATGATACCATTGCGCCCGGCGTAGACCTTTCCGATCTGGTCGGGGTGTTTGCGAGCGGTCTGTATGACCCCGCAGGCACTGGCGTTAATAACGGCGGTTACACCGCCTGACTGGGCGTAGAATGCGTTTCTGGTGGCCATTTCCGGCTGTTGCCTCCTGCAGTTTCGTCGAATGCGGCAGATGATACGCCAATCGCTGTTTTTTTTCATGACATCAAACGTCGTAACGAACGCTTGACGACCCGCATTCTATACGGGACGCTTTGCAGGTTTCATCCAAGAGGTCGACAACCGAATGCATATTCACATCCTGGGAATCTGTGGCACCTTCATGGGCAGCCTGGCCGTTCTGGCCAGAGAGCTTGGGCATACCGTAACCGGCTCCGATCAGGGCGTGTATCCACCCATGAGTACCCAGCTGGAAGCCCAGGGCATCGGGTTGATGGAAGGTTACGATCCTGACAACCTCAAGCCACAGCCAGATCTTGTGCTAATTGGCAACGCCATGTCCCGGGGCAACCCGGAAGTGGAAGCCGTTCTGAACCAGAACATCGACTACATGTCCGGCCCTGAGTGGCTGGCCCGGGAGGTGCTGCGTCATCGCTGGGTGCTGGCGGTTGCGGGTACCCACGGTAAAACCACCACCACGGCCATGCTGCTGTGGATTCTCGAGCAGGCGGGGTTTGAAGCCGGTTATCTGGTGGGCGGGGTGCCTAATGATTTTCCCGTCTCCGCCCGGCTGGGCAACAGCGACTTTTTCGTGATCGAGGCTGATGAGTATGACAGCGCGTTCTTTGACAAGCGCTCCAAGTTTGTCCATTACCGACCCCATACTCTCATTCTGAATAATCTGGAGTTCGATCACGCGGATATCTTCGATAATGTGGAGGCGATTGAACGCCAGTTTCACCACCTGGTCAGAACGGTGCCCTCACGTGGGCTGATCGTACGCCCGGCACTTGATGCCCATCTCGACAGGGCGCTGGAGCTGGGCTGCTGGACAAGCGTGCAGGCCACGTCTGTCGGTAGTGAAGTGCCTTATATGGCCGACTGGCGGGCGGAGCTGCTGGCAGAGGATGGTAGCCGTTTCATGGTGGTTCACTACGAACAACCTGTCGCTACGGTGAGCTGGTCGCAGACGGGCCTGCACAATGTTCGTAACGCCCTCGCAGCCATTGCAGCTGCCCGCCACGTGGGCGTGACGCCGGATCACGCCGTGGCGGCACTGTGCCGGTTTTCCGGGGTCAAGCGGCGGATGGAGCTGCTGGCCGACGTTGATGGCGTGCATGTCTATGACGATTTCGCCCATCACCCCACCGCCATCACCACGACGCTGGAGGGCTTGCGCAACAAAGTGGGTGAGGAGGCCATCCTCGCCCTCATTGAGCCCCGGTCCAATACCATGCAGCAAGGGGTGCATCAGCACACGTTGTTGCCCAGCGCGGCGGCCGCGGACCATGTGATCTGGGCCAATCTCAACCAGATGGAATGGCTGCCCGAACTGGTGGACGGCTATAACGCCACAGCTGAAATGCCTGACCGCCATCGCGTGGAGTCCACGGTGGATGCGCTGATCAACCGGGTTCTGGAACAGGTGTCCGGCCCCTGCCATATTGTCATCATGAGTAATGGCGGTTTCGGGGGAATCCATCAGAAGCTGATCACCGAACTGGAACGTAAAACCGGCTGACATCGTGTTTGCCTTCTAATCGATCAGGGAATATCCGCATGACAGCAGCATCAGACAACCGGCAGGTGATCAATCTGGCTTTTACCGGCGCGTCCGGTGCCCAGTACGGCCTTCGCCTGCTGCAGTGCCTGGTAGCGGCGAACTGCCGGGTCCATGTGATGATCAGTAAGGCCGCTCAGGTGGTGATTGCCACGGAAACAGAGCTGAAGTTGCCCGGCAATACCCCGGCCATGCAGGACGTGCTGACCCATTATGCGGGCGCCAGGCCCGGGCAGGTGCTGGTGTTCGGGCGGGAAGACTGGTTTTCTCCGCCGGCTTCCGGCTCTGGCGAGAAGGCGCCGTTGGTGATCTGCCCCTGCAGCACGGGGACCCTGTCCGCTCTGGCCACCGGTGCCAGCAATAATCTCATTGAGCGCGCCGGGGATGTGGCCCTGAAAGAACGCCGGCAATTGATCCTGGTGCCCCGCGAAGCACCCTATTCAGAAGTGCATCTGGAGAACATGCTGCGTCTGACCCGTATGGGGGCGGTTATCATGCCGGCCAGCCCCGGCTTCTATCATCAGCCGCAAGGCGTCGGTGACCTTGTGGACTTTATCGTCGCCCGTCTGCTGGACCATCTGGGCCTGCCTCAGGATCTGATGCCACGTTGGGGCGAAGAGCGGCTCAGGGCAAAGCAGCCCGACTGACCATGCGCGATGGTTTTGGTCAGCCCGATTGATGCTTTTCATCATTGAGCGAAAACGTCGCTCCCCCGAGACTTGGTGAACGACAATCACAAGACAGTCATTCACCGAGGTTCACCATGATTCCACGCACACTCTTCGATGCCGACCTTGAAGGTTTCCGGGATTCCGTCCGCAAGTTCCTTCAGCAGGAGGCCGCCCCGTTTCACGAACAATGGGAAAAAGACGGCCAGGTCAGCCGCGAGCTCTGGACCAAGGCGGGTAAGCTGGGCTTCCTGTGCCCGACGATGCCGGAAGAATACGGCGGGGTAGGGGCGGATTTCCGTTACAGTGCAGTGATCATGGAAGAGGTTTCCCGGGCGGGCCTGTCCGGTATCGGCTGGACCCTGCATTCTGACATTGTTGCCCCCTATATCCTCAATTACGGGTCCGAAGCGCAGAAACAGTATTACCTGCCAAAGCTCGCCACCGGCGAGATGATCGGCGCCATTGCCATGACCGAGCCCGGCGCGGGCTCCGACCTCCAGGGGGTAAAAACCACGGCGGTAAAGGATGCTGCGGGTGAGCATTACCTGCTTAACGGCTCCAAAACTTTTATTACCAACGGTCAGCTGGCGGATCTGGTCATTGTGGTGGCCAAGACCGATCCCAAAGAAGGCGCCAAGGGAACCAGCCTGCTACTGGTGGAAAGCGCCTGGGAAGGCTTCGAGAAGGGGCAGAACCTGAACAAGGTGGGCATGAAAGCCCAGGATACCTCCGAACTGTTCTTCCAGGACGTGAAGGTGCCGGCGGACAAACTGTTGGGTTCCATGGAAGGCCAGGGCTTTTTCCAGTTGATGGCAGAACTGCCGGCCGAACGTCTCCAGGTTGGCTTGACGGCTGTGGCCGCAGCAGAGGCCGCCTGGCAGTGGACGCTGGACTACGTGAAGGAGCGCAAGGCGTTTGGCAAGCCGGTGATCGCCTTCCAGAACACCCGCTTCAAGATGGCGGAGATGAAAGCCGAAATCACCGCCGCCCGGGTGTTCTGTGATCGTTGCCTGGAACTGCATCTTGAGAAGAAGCTGGATATCCCCACGGCGGCGATGCTGAAGCAGCACACCACTGATCTGCAATGCAAAGTCATGGACGAGTGCGTTCAGCTTCATGGTGGCTACGGTTATATGTGGGAGTATCCCATTGCCCGTGCCTGGGCCGACAGCCGGGTTCAGCGTATCTACGCCGGTACCAACGAAATCATGAAGGAAATCGTTGCACGCTCGTTTTAACGCCTGACCTGAAGTGCCAGCGCGCCGCCGGAGCTTCTCCGCCGGCGCGCTTTCGTTACCAAAGTTTACAAATTGCCAAACCTATCAAGGTTCACCCCGGCAACATCCCCTAAAGTAGCGGCACAACCTCTAACAAGGATAATGGTTGCCGCAATGAAACGCCTGCTCCCCCTATCAGTTGCCCTGTTTACACTTGCCCTGGCCGGATGCGGCGAGGAATCTGACGAGTCGCCGGTGGATGGCCGCGACTTTGACGCTCAAGATTACAGCGAGCCCAGGCCCTACACCGGCAGGGTCATAGACGGCTATCTGCGTAATGCGCGGGTGTGGCTGGATATGGACGGCGACAGCCAGTATACCCCGGGCCCGATGACCATCGAGAACAGTGCCGGCACAGAAATCACCCTGCCCAATGGCGAGCCCACCGCAATGACCGGCGAGGATGGCAAATTCACCCTCGACACCACGGAGCTGGTACAGGACCCGTCGGTGTCACCGGACATCGATCCGCGGGACTTCCCCCTGTTTGCGGTGATTCTGCCTGGCCAGACTCTGGAGCAGACCCGCATGGGGGATGTGGTGCTGGAAAATGCCTACATGCTTAGCGCCCCGCCGGGCGTTCGCAATGTTACGCCGCTCAGTACGCTGGTGCGTCATCGCCGGGAGATTGGCGTGCAGGATCTAACGGCCAGCACCAGCGACCTGGCGGACGCGCTGGGCAATGTGAACCTGCTGAGCGACTATGTGAAATCCGTAGATCATCGGGCTCATGCCTATGCGCGTGCGTTTGCCCGCTTCATGGCTAGCCAGTTCCCTGAGAGTACCGCCAATCAATTGCGCGAGAGTGATGGTCTGGAATGGTATCTAAGTGAGGAGGCATCCTTTCTGCTGGGTGTATCATTTGTTCGAAATGCGCTGGGTGTGGTGAAGGTGGTCGATGAGGCTGCCTCCCAGGGCGGCTATGAGAATGTCAATGTGGACGAACTGCCGTTACCTGAAGTACCAGTTGAGCTGGATGATCCCGTTATTCTTGAGCACCAAACGGTGCTGGCACGAGGCGAGGGTGGTGAGCTGCCGGCTTCCATGTCGAATCTCAGCGTGTCTGCGGAACTGGAGTTCGATTATTCCGAGGATGGCCAAGTAACGTCCATTACTGCGCACGGCTGCATGATGCCGTCGCTAAGGGAAATGGCACGACTGATCAGCGCGGGCGGAAAAATTGCGGATACCGGTACTCAGTGGCTCCCGGCTATTTCACTTTCGCAGCAGAGCGCTGTTTTCTATGAGGAAGAAGGTCCGGACGAACGGCTCGTGTTTGACTGGCAGAACGAGCGTGCAACTTTTGAAACGACAACTACCTGCCACCCAGACATTGAGCCCTCATCCACGGAGTTCGGCGGCCCTGCCGATATTACCTATAACTGGACCGTGAAAAATGGAAAGGTCGAATCTCTAGAGTCCACCTTAGGTGAAGCCCTCGAGCCCTACGACTTGTCTTTAGTGGACCCTGATAGTGAGGATTTACCTGAGCCGTTTTATAGTTTCAGCCGCGTAGAGGGGGCGGTAGAAGAAATGATGACGCTAAGCAGCATCTCGTCATGCGAAACGGAGATCGATAAGGAAGATGCTAATGCAGCACTGGTGGTGTCTGCCCAGCAGCCATACACCGTCTCCGGCACTATTCCACATCCTGACGGATTTGAGTCCCTGGCGCTTGAGTTCGACATACGGGGGGATAGCCGCCTGCGCCCGCTTCGATACGGCTTCCTCGATGAAACCATGGCTTCCACGGAGGGTGTCAATAACACCGAGGGCTTCGACTGGGCGTTCTATTACCCCTTCGAAACCTCAAACGAATTTGTGGAGGATCAGCCGAATCTCATCAGCATTGCCTATCTGAACCGACACGGTGGCAGCAGGGCATGCGGTAGGGAGTTCGAGCGGATGCCGTCGGCGGCCTATGCCCGTGTGAATTACACCTACCAGCGGCTTTCCGAATATCTGTCAGGGTTGGTGGAGTAAGGCGTAAAATGGGCGGCTCCCCGGTCGGGTACAGACGGGGAGTCAGCACGTTATTGGCGAATAACGCTTGCGACATGTGCTTACAAAGGTTTCGGTTTCGTAACACTTCCTGAGGAAGGAAGTGGTGCCGAGGAGAGGACTTGAACCTCCACGGGGTTGCCCCCACTAGCACCTGAAGCTAGCGTGTCTACCAATTTCACCACCTCGGCAGGTGATTTGCAGTTTTTCCGGTGGGGATTCAACGGCTTTAGCTTGTTGAATTTCCGGTACTTCTGCCCCGGCTGCAGGCAATGCCGTCAACCGATGGCGCGTACTTTAATCATTCGGAAAAAAGCTGTCAAACATTTTTTGTCAGCCAAAGTCGATTTATGCGCCTATTTTCCCCGGTCGGTTAGGCAGGTTGCAGCTGGCAGCGTTATACTCTTTGGCAAATGCAATATAACGAGTGATTTCCGTCGGGGAATCAGAGCTAAGGATACGAATGGCTTCCAGGAAAAAGACAGACAACGACCCCCACGCACAGCGTGAGGCCAGCAAGTATGACAACCCCATCCAGAGCCGGGAATTTATCCTCGAGCATCTGAAAGAGAGGGGCGCGCCGGCCACCCATGAAACCCTGTGTGAAGAGCTTGGCCAGCAGTCCGAAGAGGGCATCGAAGCTCTGCGCCGCCGGCTGATCGCCATGTGTCGCGATGGACAGCTTATCTGCAACCGCCGTGGCGCCTACCTGCCCATTGAAGAAGCGGACCTGGTGACAGGTCGTGTGACAGGGCACAAGGACGGGTTCGGGTTCCTGATACCGGACGATGGTGGTTCAGATCTGTTCCTGACAGCGCGCCAGATGCGCCAGGTTTTCCATGGTGACCGCGTTGCCGCGCGGGTGGACCGGGTGGATGACCGTGGTCGTCGCGAAGGGGTGATTGTCGAGGTGCTGGATTATCGCACCCATCAGACCGTCGGCCGTCTGTTCCAAGAAAGCGGCATATCCTTCGTGGTTCCGGAGAATGCCCGCATTAATCATGAAGTGCTTATTCCCGCCGAACACATCAATGAGGCGCGGCACGGCCAGTATGTGGTGGTGGATATATTGCGCCAGCCGACGGTTCGTACTCAGCCTACCGGCAAGGTTGTCGAGATACTGGGCGAGCACATGGCGCCGGGCATGGAAATCGACGTTGCCATCCGCTCCTACGATATTCCCCATAGCTGGCCACCGGCGGTGGGTGAGCAGGCGGCTGGCATTCCCGAGGAAGTCACCGAGAAAGACAAGCAGAACAGGGTGGATATCCGCAACCTGCGTCTGGTGACTATCGATGATGAAACCGCGCGGGACTTTGATGATGCCATCTATTGCGAGCCGCGCCCTAGGGGCGGGTACCGGCTGCTGGTAGCCATTGCCGATGTCTCCCACTATGTGCGTCCGGGTACCCCGCTGGATGAAGAGGCGATCAATCGTGGCAACTCCGTGTACTTTCCCGATCACGTTGTGCCCATGCTCCCGGAAAAACTGTCCAACGGCTTGTGCTCACTGAATCCCGGAGTGGACCGGCTGTGCATGGTGGCCGACATGACCATCAGCGCCGCAGGTGCGATCAGTGGCTACACCTTCTACCAGGCGGTGATGCACAGCCATGCGCGGTTAACCTACAACAAGGTCAGCGACATGCTGGAACGGCCCGATTCCGAGCCGGGCTACAGGCTGTCAGAGCAGTACGCTCACGTGTTGCCGCACCTGCACAACCTGTACAATCTCTACAAGTTGCTGCGCAAGGCCAGAACCGAGCGGGGCGCCATCGATTTCGAAACCACCGAAACCAAGGTGGTGTTCGACGCCAACCGCAAGATTGAGGAAATCGTTCCGGTTCAGCGTAACGATGCCCACAAGATTGTCGAGGAATGCATGCTGGCCGCCAACGTGGCAACCGCGCGGTTCCTGAAGAAACACAAGGTGCCCTCGCTTTATCGTGTTCACGATGGTCCTTCCGAAGAGCGCCTTAACGCCGTGCGGCTGTTCCTGGGCGAGCTGGGCCTGCAGTTGGGAGGCGGCGACAAGCCAACCTCGGCGGATTACCAGGAGTTGCTGTCCAGTATTTCAGACCGCTCAGATGCCAACGTGATCCAGACGGTAATGCTGCGTTCCCTCAGTCAGGCGGTTTACAGCCCGGATGAGGGCGGACATTTCGGCCTTGGTTTTGCCAGCTATGCCCACTTTACCTCACCGATCCGCCGCTACCCCGACCTGATTGTTCACCGCGGGATAAAGTCGGTCGTTCATGGGGAAGAGGGCAGCAAGGATGTGGTGGCGCCGCCGAAGCGTGATACGGAGCTTGCGGACTACCCTTACGATACGCCTCGCATGCACCAGCTGGGTGAGCACTGCTCAATGACCGAGCGGCGCGCTGACGATGCCACCCGGGATGTAATGGCATGGCTGAAGTGTGAGTACCTGAAGGATCATGTGGGTGAGGAATATGACGGCGTGATTGCTGCCGTTGTGCCATTCGGTTTCTTTGTGGAGCTGTCAGGGGTTTATATAGAAGGCCTTGTGCACGTCTCCACGCTGAGCGGTGACTACTTCCATCACGACGCTGCCAAGCATCGGCTGATAGGCGAGCGCACGGCCATGAGCTTCCGTCTGGGCGATGAGGTCCGGGTGAAGGTGATGCGCGTGGGCATGGAAGATCGCAAGATTGATCTGGAGCTGGTGAGCGAACCCCGGCATCGCCAGGCCGACCGGGACGCGCTGGAAATTACCAAGCGAGAGCCCAGGGAAAAAGGTAAAGGCCGGAGCAAAGGTGGAAAATCTGCCGCAGGTCGCTCCACTAGAAGTGACGGTGGGCAGGGCGGCCGTGAGAAAGGCGGCGATGCCGCTGCGAAACCGCGTCGCAGAAAAGGCGCGACACCTCACTCGGCTGGAAAATCGGGCAAACCCGAAAATGTGGCACCGACCTACGAAGACGATGGCGAGTTGTCTGCCCGCGACAAGCTGGTGGCAGAAGCCGCGAAACTCGCGCTGGGCAAGGGCAAAGGCAAGAAGCCTGCCGGTAAAACCTCCGGTGCTGACGAGAAACGTAAGCCCCGCAAGTCAGGAAAATAGGCTGTGTCTGAAGAGTTTATTTTTGGCTGGCATGCCGTTGAAGCCGTCCTCAAGCGTGAGCCCGAGCGTTTACAGCAGGTGTGGATCCAGACCGGCCGGGAAGACCGCCGGGTCAAAACTGTCACCGATGCCCTGAATGAGCTCGGGGTGCGCTGGCAGGTGGTGCACCGTAAGGAGCTGGACCAGCGGGTTTCCGGAGTTCACCAGGGGGTTGTAGCGTCGGTGTCCGAAAGCCGTGAATGGAGCGAGGACGACTTGCTGGCCATGCTGGCGGATTCCGGTAAGCCGCCGTTCCTGCTGATTCTGGATGGTGTGACCGACCCTCACAACCTCGGGGCCTGCCTGCGGACAGCCGATGCCGTCGGAGTTCAGGCGGTTGTTGTGCCAAAAGACAAGTCAGCATCGCTGTCGCCCACGGTACGGAAAGTGGCGTGCGGGGCTGCCGAAACCGTTCCCCTGGTGCGAGTCACCAATCTTGCACGGTTCATGCGAACCATCCAGGATAATGGCGTCTGGCTTATCGGCACAGCGGGCGAGGCGAAAAGCACGGTGTACCAGGCCGACTTTACTGGCCCGGTCGCCCTGGTGATGGGGGCAGAAGGCAAGGGAATGCGGCGGCTGACCCGGGAGCACTGCGACCTGTTGATCAATATCCCCATGCTGGGCCATGTCGACAGCCTCAACGTTTCCGTTGCTACCGGCGTTTGCCTGTACGAAGCTTTGCGCCAGCGGCTTGCATAGTACCCCCCCACACGCCTAGAATACGTGACCCCCTTTTCAGGGGGCGGTGCCATATTGCCTGAAATCGGGGCAGTTGGCATCAAGAAGCCGGCGGCTTTGGCTGCCACCTCCTTGCTTCTTGCATTTGCCCGGTCTTTTTCTGTGCGTTTGCTGGAGGCTGTTTAAACCGTAGGGAGAACTCATGCGTCACTACGAAATCGTATTTATGGTACACCCGGATCAGAGCGAGCAGGTGCCCGCGATGATCGAGCGTTATACCGGTGTCATCAATGAAGATGGCGGCAAGGTACATCGCCTGGAAGATTGGGGCCGTCGTCACCTGGCTTACCCGATCAACAAGATCCACAAGGCTCACTACGTCCTGATGAACATTGAATGTTCACAGGCTGCGATGGACGAGCTGACTCACAACTTCCGTTTCAACGATGCCATCATCCGCGACATGATCCTGCGCCGCGATGGTGCCGATACGGACCTGTCCCCGATGAAAGCTTCCGAGTCCCGTGAAGACCGTCGTGGCGGCGATGATCGTCCGCGTCGTTCAGCTGAATCTGACGAGCCACGTCAGCAGGCTGAAACCCAGGACGAAGAAGAGTAAAACCATCACCGGAGTTGAGGAGTTAAGTTATGGCTCGTTTTTTCAGACGTCGTAAGTTCTGCCGCTTCACGGCAGAAGGTGTTAAAGAGATCGATTACAAGGATCTGGACACCCTGAAAGGTTACATTACTGAGACCGGCAAAATCGTGCCCAGCCGTATTACCGGCACCAAGGCACGCTATCAGCGTCAGCTGGCTACCGCTATCAAGCGTGCCCGCTACCTGGCACTGCTGCCGTATTCGGACAGCCACGATAACTAAGTGACAGAATAAACAGGACCCGGGACCATGCGTGCACTGGCACAGTTTGTAATGCGCGGTCCTCTGCAGGCAGGCGGGGTTGCGGCAGTTACCACTGCGATACCCCTGTTGTTCTGGATTGGTGCAGCCGTAGTCGGCCTGGTGATTCTCAGGCTGGGCATCAGTCAGGGGCTTAACATTGGCCTCTGGGCATTGCTTCCGGCACTCGGCTGGAGTTGGCTCGGGCAAGACCCGACAGCACTGGCGGTACTGCTTCAGGTAATGCTGATTGCATCCATACTGAGAACAACCCTGTCCTGGGAGAAAGCGCTCCTGGCGGGCAGTTTCCTGGGTATTGTGACGGGCATGATGCTACCCCTTGTGTATCCGGATCTGCTCAATGATCTGGTGCAGACAGGGGTGAGGTTTTACGAGCAATACAATGCCGAAGTGGCCAGCAGTCTTGGCGACAACCTGGAAACAGTTATTCGGCAGACCATGAATGCAAGCATGGCAGGCACGTACCTGGTTACCGGTGTGGGCATGACCATGTTGGCGAGATCCTGGCAGGCGGGGTTGTACAACCCTGGCGGATTCCGGGCCGAGTTCCACTCGCTCCGGCTGTCACCGGCAATCGCAGTTATCTGTGTGATTACCGTGGTGGCAGGGCCCGTTCTCGGGCTGAATTCCATGCTGCTGGGCTGGGCCGGAGGGTTGCCGCTGTTTGTGGCGGGCCTGGCTCTGGTTCATGGCGTTGTTGGTCGTAAAAACCTGAGTGGTCAGTGGCTGGTGATGTTCTATCTGGCGCTGGTACTGCTTGGTCCCAGCCTGATGATTCTGTTGGTAGTTCTGGCTTTTGTGGATAGCTGGCTGGACATCCGGAGGCGAATAAAGCCCTCCGGCCCGGCTGAATAAAGCACGAAGAGGTTAACGAGATGGAAGTTATTCTGCTCGAAAAAGTAGCAAACCTTGGTTCACTGGGTGACAAGGTCAAGGTAAAGGCCGGATACGGTCGTAATTTTCTGCTGCCGTATGGCAAGGCTGTTCCGGCAACCGCCGACAACCTGAAGGCGTTCGAAGAGCGTCGTGCAGAGCTGGAAAAAGCGGCAGCCGAGAAGCTGGCTGAAGCCCAGACTCGTGGCGAGAAGCTGGAAGGCGCCTCCGTCACCATCACCTCCAAGGCTGGTGAAGAAGGCAAGCTGTTCGGCTCTATCGGTGTGCGCGACATCGCTGATGCGATTACCGCCACCGGCACCGAAGTCGAGAAAAGTGAAGTCCGTCTCCCGGAAGGCCCGCTCCGCGTGGTTGGCGAGTACGAGATCGAGCTTCAGCTGCACTCCGACGTGACGGTAACGATTAACCTGGCCGTTGTTGCAGAGTAAACAGCCGAGTAAATTGCACGTCAGGCGGTAACGCCGGGTTCCGACCCGGCGGCAGCCATACAAGCCCGGAATCCGCTCAGGTGGATTCCGGGCTTGTTGCTTTGTGGTGTATGATTTGTCCTTGCCCTAGCTAGACGAAGAAGTTTCCATGGCCAACCCGAATTTCAAACCGGTAAACAGCGACCCTGAAACCAGTCGGATCAAGGTTCCTCCTCATTCCGTAGAGGCTGAGCAGGCGGTTCTCGGCGGTCTGATGCTCGATAACCGCCGATTCGACGAGATCTCGGAAATGATCTCTGCGGTCGATTTCTATCGCCAGGATCACCGGCTGATCTTTGGTGCCGCCGAGCGTCTTGCCAGTGAGAGCGAGCCGCTGGATGTGGTTACGCTGACAGAATTCCTGGAGCGGGCGGGGGATATTGAAGACGCCGGTGGTCTTTCCTACCTTGCGGAGCTGGCGGAAAAAACGCCGGGCGCTGCCAATATCCGCGCTTATGCCGAGATTGTCCGGGAGCGTTCAATCCTGCGCCAGCTGGTACAGGTGTCCGGACAGATCTCGGATTCGGCCTTCAATCCACTGGGACGTAATAGCAACGAGATACTGGACGAGGCCGAGCGCAACGTCTTCCAGATTGCAGAATCCCGGGTAAAAGAAGGTACCGGTCCGCAGGCGATCAACCCGATTCTTACCAAGGCACTCAGCCGTATCGAGGAGCTGTTTGAATCCGGTGAGACTACAACCGGCCTGACCACCGGGTTCAAGGACCTGGATGAGTGGACCTCCGGTATGCAGCCGGCGGATCTGCTGATCGTGGCGGGACGGCCGTCCATGGGTAAGACCACCTTTGCCATGAACATCGTCGAGAACGCGCTGATCAGCACCAGCACACCGATTCTGGTGTTCAGTATGGAGATGCCGGCGGACGCGCTGGTGATGCGTATGCTGTCCTCCCTGGGCCGGATCGACCAGAGCCGGATCCGCAGTGGCAAGCTGGAAGAGGACGACTGGCCCAGGCTTACCTCTGCGGTGAGCCTGTTGAAGGACAAGCCACTATATATTGATGACACCCCTGGCCTGAGCCCTACAGAGATGCGCTCCCGCGCCCGCCGTATTGCCCGTGAGAACGACGGCAAGCTGGGCCTGATCATGGTGGACTATCTGCAGCTGATGCGTGTGCCGGGTAACACAGAGGGTCGTACCGCCGAGATTTCCGAGATTTCCCGTTCCCTGAAAGGCATCGCCAAAGAGTTGAGTTGCCCCGTGGTGGCGCTGTCGCAGCTTAACCGGAGCCTGGAGCAGCGGCCCAACAAGCGCCCGGTGAACTCGGACCTGCGGGAATCCGGCGCCATTGAGCAGGACGCGGATGTAATCATGTTTGTCTACCGCGACGAGGTCTATAACGAAGATACCTCGGACAAGGGGATTGCCGAGATCATTATCGGTAAGCAGCGTAACGGCCCTATCGGTACCGTTCGCCTGGCCTTTATTGGTAAATACACCAAATTCGAAGATCTGGCCCACGGCGATTACGGTGGGGATTATTGATGCCACGGAATACCGTTGCCCGTATTGACACCGCTGCTCTTCGCCACAACTACCGTCTGGCCTGCAGACTGGCCCACCCGGCCCGGCCTATGGCTGTCATCAAGGCTGACGGCTACGGCCATGGCATTCGTGATATGGCCCGGGCGCTGGCGGACGAGGCGCCGAAATTTGCGGTTGCCTGTATTGAAGAGGCGCTGGCCATCCGGGAGGCGGGTGTTGGTCATCCGGTGGTATTGCTGCAGGGTGTTCACAGTGCGAATGACCTGGTCACGTGCGCCCGAGAAGGTTTTGAGGTGGTGGTTCACAGTGACTACCAGTTGAACTGGCTGGAACAGTCAGCGGAAATCCCGACACTCTGGCTCAAGGTGAACACCGGCATGAACCGGCTGGGATTTGCGCCCGCGATGCTGCCGGCGGTGATGACCGGACTGAAAAGCCGGGCCCTGGAGCAGAAACTCGTTGGTTTCGTGACGCATTTTGCCTGCGCGGATGATCCGTCGAGCGGATTTACCGATCAACAGACGCGCGTCTTTACTGAAGCTGTGGTTGACTGGCCGTTATTGGCAAAAAGCGCCGGCAATTCAGCTGCCCATTTCCTGCCCGGCCAGCCTCTGTTTGACTGGAGCCGCCCCGGCATCATGCTCTATGGTGCCTCCCCCATGCTGGAAAGGACGGGGCCGGAACTGGGGCTTGAGCCGGTCATGACCCTGGAAGCGCAGTTGACGGCGGTAAGAGTGCTCAAACCCGGCGAGTCCGTGGGTTACGGTTGCAGTTGGAGAGCCGGGCATGAAACCCGGATGGGAATCGTCGCCATCGGCTACGGCGATGGTTATCCGCGTCATGCCGGTACGGATACGCCCGCCTGGATTGCTGGCAGCCGCATACGCCTGATTGGCCGGGTGTCCATGGACATGCTGGCGGTGGACCTGACCGAGGCACCCGGCGCCTCTGAGGGCGATACGGTGGAGCTTTGGGGCCGGCATGTGAGCGTGGACGAAGTGGCCCGATGTGCGGGCACGATTGCTTATGAACTGCTTACCGGTATCACAGCCCGGGTGCCCAGGCTGTACGACAACCCTGGCGCCACAGCCGGTTAGATCACGAAGCGGCTTCGGGTTCGTGGATAATCTCCTCGATGAAATCGAGAATGGCGGCCAGGCTGCGATCGTCCAGTTTCTTCAGTACCTTGTGGACCACCATTTTACTGCCCTTGAGCATGCTGCTGATGCCCATTCTGGCCATGCCCATCAGCATGCTACTGGCATTCAGCCGGCGTAGAGGCTCCAGGAAGAAGAAGTCAAGACCGTTATCGGTCATCTCGACGATCAGGGCAAACAGCTTGTCGATGGCTTCCTTGTCGGCTTTGCCCCGTTCACGGAGTTCGTCGACGGTATAGAGTGCGCGGGTGCGCAACTCGTCCGGAATGGGGGCGACAATATGGCTTTGTTGTTTCAGCATGTGGGATCCTGTTGTTGAATGCTCGTAAGACCTGCACGGTTCTCCGATACGCATTCTATGGGTTGAGCCTCGTGTGCCATTGGCTTGAACGGTACCGGGCACCCGTCATATCAGTGATATCCCGGGTATTCGTTCCAACCGCTGGCGTGAACGATTACAGTGTACGTACAGATATTTGACCAAAACCGGAGGCAGTGAGCGCCTGTGCACGTTCTTGTTGTTCATGATTATGGCCCCTTGGGGCGGGTATTGCTGGAGCGACTGAGAAAAACGTCGCTGCAGGTCAGTCCGTTGCTGATCAGTGAGCTGGAAACGGCGGATCTCACAGCGCTTGACGGCTGGATTCCCCATGATACCGATCTGATTGTGAACGCGTTATGGCTGGCCAACCCGGAAGTGGCCGAACAGGACCCGGAGGCCACCCACAAGGTATCCTTCTCGCTGCCCGTTGCGCTGGCGGAATATGCCCGTGACCGGAATATGGCCCTGCTGCAGCTATCGTCCTGTTACGTATTCGATGGCCGCAAACAAAGTGCCTACATTGCTTCCAACCCGGGCCAGCCCGGAAACGAACTGGGCAACTGGCAGTGGGAATGCGAACAGGCGGTGCGAACCCTTCTACCCCGGCATATCATCCTGCGGACGGGCTGGAGCCTGGGGCGCTTTATTCGCAAGGTTCAGTCTGTGGCAGCGTGTTCCGATGTCGTCAAACTGCCAGGCAAGTGCCATGGCCAGCCGGTGACCGTGAGCGACCTCTCCCGGGTGATTGCTGCGGTTGTTCAACAGATCGACTGTGGAGCTGAGGTGTGGGGAACCTACCAGTATGCGGGAGCAGAGGATATCTCGCTCTATGAGCTTGGCCTGGCCATAACCGGGCTGAGTGGTATACCCGGAGGGATCCGGGTGGTGGATGAAATGCCGGCCTGGGCGGCTCTCGAACCTGCCAATGCCACCATGATCTGCACCAAGATTCGCAATACCTTTGGCGTCAAGCAGTTACCCTGGCGCTCCGGGCTGGCTGAAGAACTGGAATTGCTGTCGCTGAATGGCGACAGGGAGTTGGCTGACGAACCGGCCAGCTGACGCCGGTCGGTTCATGGTTCAGGCGGCTAGCCTGCTCAGGCGTTCTGGCGCGAGAACTCCCGGGTGACCGTTTGCAACGCCTCGACATCCAGAAGTTCTACCTTCCGGCCGCGGGCGCTGATAATGCCCTGATTCTGGAAGCGAGTGAACACCCGGCTTACGGTTTCCACGGCCAGGCCCAGGAAGTTGGCGATATCGTTACGGGCCATGGGCAGGCTGAAGTTGGTGCCGGACATGCGGCGACGCTGGAATCGGCTCGACAGGGACAGCAGCAGCGCAGCAATCCGCTCCTCCGCCGTATTCTTGCTCAGCAACATGGCTAACTGATGGCTACCCTGTATTTCCTGGCTCATCAGGTGGTACATGTGGTGCTGGAGGTCCGGCAGCTTGCCGGTGAGCTCTTCCAGTTTTTCGATCGGGAACTCACAGACGCTGGTACGCTCTAGTGCCCGGGCGGTACATGCGTAGTTCTTGCTCCCCATGCTGTCCAGACCCACCAGTTCACCAGGCATAAAGAAGCCTGTGACCTGTTCCTCGCCGTTCTCACTGATGATCGATGTTTTGATGGCGCCGCTTTTGACTGCAAAGCAGGATCTGAAAGGTGTGCTCTGGTCGAAGATGTGCTCGCCACGATTGAAAATCCGGCCCTGCTGGACGATGTCTTCGAGCCGGTCGAGGTCATTTTCTTCCACTGCCAGGGGAAGGCACAGGTTGCTGAGGCTGCACTGGTGGCAGGATGCCTTGAGCGGGGAAGCCTGGTGGAGTCTGATAGCTTGAGCCATGGGAGACGGACCATCCATTATTGATGCATGTCAAAACGGTACTTTATTACGAACGGTGGGCTTTGCCAATGACTAATATCCTTGATCTTTTTAAGCATATATTGTTTGGATATATGCTTGGCCCGCTCAGAAGCCTTTGACAGCTTCTGAGCCAGCGGGAGGTGTTTCAGACCTTCCGGAACACAAGGGAGGCATTAGTGCCGCCGAATCCAAAGCTGTTGGACATCACAGTGCCAAGCGCGGCTTCAGTGGAATCTGGGCCTACTACTGGCATGCCGGCATTGCTTTCATCCAGGTGCTGGAGGTTTTTGGTGCCGGCGATGAACCCGTTCTGCAACATAATCAGGGAGTAGATCGCTTCATGGACACCGGATGCACCCAAGGAGTGGCCCGAGAGGGACTTGGTCGAGGATATCTGCGGTATTCTGTCTCCAAAGACACTACGGACCGCTTTCATCTCAGCCACATCGCCTACAGGCGTACTGGTGCCATGGGCATTGATGTAGTCCACCGGAGCTTCCACCGTTGACAGTGCCTGCTGCATGCAACGCATGGCGCCTTCACCGGATGGAGCCACCATGTCGTGGCCGTCGGATGTGGCACCGTAACCCACCAGTTCGGCAATGATGGTTGCGCCGCGTCTGCGGGCGTGTTCCAGCTCTTCCACCACAACCATGCCCCCGCCACCGGCGATCACGAAGCCGTCACGGCCACTGTCGAACGGCCTGGAGGCAGTGTCTGGTGCGTCGTTGTATTTGGTGGACAGGGCCCCCATGGCGTCGAAGAGCATGGTCAGGCTCCAGTCCTCTTCCTCGCCGCCACCGGCAAACACAATATCCTGCTTACCGGCCTGGATCTGTTCAGCGGCATGGCCGATACAGTGCGCACTGGTGGCGCAGGCTGATGACATGGAATAGTTCACGCCGCGTATCTTGAAAGCTGTCGCCAGGCAGGCCGACACGGTGCTTGTCATGATTCTGGGTACCATATAGGGCCCGATACGCTTCACGCCTTTCTCACGCATGATATCGACGGCTTCCACCTGGCTGGCACTGGATGCGCCGCCGGACCCGGCAATCAGCCCGGTGCGGTCATTGGACACCATCTCGTCCGTCAGTCCGGAAGAGGCGATAGCCTGTTCCATGGCGAGGAAGCTGTACATTGCGGACTGCCCCATGAAACGTCGGGTCTTGCGGTCGATGGTCGAGGTGTCCACGTCGATCGACCCCGCAATCTGGCTGCGAAAGCCCATGTCCCGATAGGTCTCATTGAACCGGATGCCGGACCTGCCTTCCCTGAGGCTTGCCAGCACCGCATCCGTGGAGTTGCCCAGGCACGAAACAATGCCCATGCCAGTGATTACAACCCGTCTCATACCTTCCTCCTTAACAAGGCCTGCTCCGATAACCGGGCAGATCCTTTTAATGTCTGACTATACCTACCAGTCTAGGCGCTTTGGAGGCAGGATGGTATTTGACCTTGGTAAGGGAGGGGCTAAAACCCGGTACGGGCGTCAGGTTTTTTCGTTTTTGGCCTGTTGGCGCTCGGCTTCTTCCCGGGTTTCCTTTTCCACCATTTCGGGGGTTTCCAGAGAAATGCGGCCCAGCTTGCCGGACCGGAATTCATTCAGCAGTATCTCAGACACCTTGTGCAGGTCCGGAACGCCGCCACGGCCGAGGAAGCGTCGCTTGAGGGCAATGCCATCCATCAGCGCCAGCCCGTCCGGTGGCAGCTCCTCGAAGCCGTAGCGTGCCATCACCAGCTCCGGGTAGGCATCCAGCAGATAGTCCGCCTCGAACATCGCCACGTCCTCGAATTCGATGACGGCACTGCGGATAGCACCACTGATGGCCAGGCGGTAGCCACAGGCTTCCGGTGACAGCTTTGGCCAGAGAAAACCGGGAGTGTCGTACAGCAATATATTATCTGGTAGCTTGATGGCCTGCTGAGCCCGCGTTACGGCGGGCTCGTTACCGGTCTTGGCGGCAGGCCGGCCTGCGATGGTATTGATCAGCGTGGATTTGCCGACATTGGGAATGCCCAGGATCATCACTCGCAGGGCCCGCTTCTGACGATCATGGCCGGGCGTCATTTCTGCTGCCAGGCGCAGGATATCCAGGGCCTCATCGCGCTGGTTGTGGGTCATGGTAATGGCACGCACGCCCCGTTCCTTCTCCAGCCAGCTCAGCCATCGTTCGGTGATGTCCGGGTCGGCAAGGTCGCGTTTGTTGAGCACCTTTATGACCGGTGTATCGCCGCGCAGGGCAGGCACCAGTGGGTTTTCGCTACTGAACGGCAGGCGTGCGTCCACGACCTCAATAATGAGATCCATCTGGGGCATCACCTTCTTGATCTCCTTACGGGCCTTGTGCATATGCCCTGGAAACCAGTTAATGGCCATGTTTGCTACTCCGGAAGTGGTGAACGGCGCCATTATGGACGGGAATGACTAAATTTTCACATTTCTCTCAACCCGCCTGTGCCGGGAGTTGAGGGTTTCTTGGCTGTGAAGTGTGTACAAAAAGAAGGGGGTTCAGGATGAAATACCCGGTTGTTTTGTTTTAGGGTGTAGGGTCCGGAAACCTGAAGCGACTCAATAATCGATTAGTGGAGATATCTATGAAGCTCGTGAAACTGTTCGGAATTGCCCTGATTGCACTCGGGCTGTCTTCTCCGGCGATGGCCCAGCAATCTGGCGGGCAGCCGGACCAGGTTGATCAACTGGCACAGATGGTTGGCTTGAGCGAAGATCAGCAGAAAGAAATCCGTGGCATCATCGAAGAGATGCAGGCTGAGATTCAGGAGCTTCAGGGTGAAGCCCAGCAGCTGCAGCAGCAGATCCAGGCCCAGATCAAACCGGATTATGACGAAGGTGAGATCCGTGAAAAAGCGGAAGAGCTTGGTGACGTCACTGGCGAGATGACAGCCATGTCCACTCTCATGCAGGCCAGGGTTGATGCGGTGTTCACTGAAGAGCAGCGCGATGAGCTGAACAAGCGCATGCAGCAAATGCAGCAGCAAATGCAACAACAGCGTCAGATGCAGCGGCAGCAGCAGGGTATGCAGTAAGAGTCGGCATTACTCCGGGCTTGGCGCCCGGAACTAAAAAAAACCGCCTTGGCTTATGGCCCTGGCGGTTTTTTCGTTTGTAGCCTGCGATTTCGTGCGTGGCCATTGCGCGGAGGGGCTTTCAGAAACACGCCCGTGAATACGTCCATGTAGGGCTCGGTCGCGCCATCCCTGGCGCTCCACGGTTTCTGAAAGCCCCTCCGCGCAATGGCAGCTGAGCGTTGGAAAATCGCTTTTAGCATGCGATACCACAGATTTTCGCAGGAGCGCCGGTGCCCTCCCTTCCCGGAATGTCTTCGGCCATGGATGGCCGAAGTCAAGCGCACATGGATGTGCTCGTAGCGTTTCCGGGAAGGGAGGGCACCGGTGCGACTACCTCAAACTCAGAAGGCTAGGGGGAGAAGTTAGCTCACAAGTTAGCCCCGAACGGCTTAACCAGCACAATAAGCCGAGGCAACAGAGTAAGCGCACCAACCAGCGCCATGAACATGGCAAAGCCCGTAAACAAGCCGAAGTAGATGGTCGGGATAAAGTTCGACAGCACCAGAATCGAGAAGCCGGTGATGATCGTGAGCGAGGTAAAGAACATCGCCTGCCCGATACTGCGGTGGCAGCGGTGCATGGTGGCTATGTAGTCGCCGTCCTTTGCGAACTCGGTTTTGAATCGGTGGATGTAGTGAATGGTATCGTCCACCGCAATCCCCACGGTAATCGCCGCCACCGTGATCGTCATCATATCCAGTGGGATGCCCAGCCAGCCCATCAGCCCCAGCACCGAGCCAGCCGCAATCAGGTTTGGCGCCATGCCGATCAGCGCCAGCTTGATCGAACGGAACAGAATCAGAAACATAACCATGATCGCCAGGAAAACTACTCCCAGGGTCTTGATCTGGGACTCGAACAGGCTCTGCAGCATGTTGTTGTACATCACCGTCATACCCGTAAGCTTTACCTGATCCTCTTCGAAGCCCATTTCACCGGTCAGATGATTTCGTATGTTATCCAGCAGCTCCTGACGGCGCAGATCGGGGGACGTTTCCAGGATCCGGATACTGAAACGGGCCTGATCGTGTTCTTCGCTGATGTAGGGGGTCAGCAGAATATCCTGCAAATCGTCCGGCACGGCCGAGGGTACGAACGCCAGCTCGAGGGCATTCAGGGGCTCGCCGCCATTTACCTGTGCCAGTATGTCCAGTGTGGTGCTGATGGACTGTACCTTGCCGGTTTCCGGCAGGCTGTCCAGGTACTCATGTACTTTTTCCAGGCGCTCCATTTTCTGGTAGGTAAACCAGGTATCCCGGTACTCCTCCGCTCCGTCACAGTTCTCCACAAACGGATCGCAGTCACTGGCGAAGGGGTCACTGCCGCTTTCGCTCTCCGCAGCCTTGTCGTCGGTGATCACTACATCCAGCGGGGTGGTACCGCCCAGGCGGTCGTCGATGGTGATCATGCCCTGATGGATTTCCGTACTGGACTTGAAGTAGTCGATGAAGCTGTTTTCCACCGTCAGGCGGTTAAGGCCGATGACGCAGAGCACGGCGATGATGGCGGAGCCAACCAATACCGTTTTCCCGTAGTGCTCGGTAAACCGCGCGAATCTGGCGGTAAAGGGAATCCGCTCCGACCGCACCCGGTCGTCCAGCGGGGGAGGCAGCAGCGCCAGCAGGGCGGGGAAGATCACGAAGGTGATGAGGAAGGCGACGGTCAGGCCAATGGTCATCATCCAGCCGAAATCGATCACCGGGCGGATACCACTGAAAGTCAGTGAGCCAAAAGCAACGATGGTGGTGATGGCCATGTAGAAGCAGGGCTTGACCATCGCCAGCAGGGTACTGCGAAGGATGTCACTGGGCGCGGCGTCCGGCTCATCGTGCTGGAATTCCCGGTAGCGGACAATAAGGTGGATAGTCAGCGACAGGGTCATGATCAGCAGCAGCGATACGAAGTTCGAGGAAATCACCGTCACCGGCCAGCGTGCCCAGCTGAGGTAACCGATCACCAGCCATACGGTAAAGCTGCAGCACAGCAGGGGTACCACGACCCAGCGCCATTGACGGAAAATGATCGCCAGGGTCAGCAGCAGGAAAACGAGCACGCCGATGCCGAAGGTGGACAGGTCGTTTTCGATAAAGCGAATCATGTCGGCGACAATCATTGGTACACCACCGAGATAGATCTCGGCCCGGCCCCGGTAGCTGTCGAGAATGGCACGGACGTTGTCGATGGTTCGGTCCCGCTCCTCGCCCTGGGCTTCGGTGAATTCGATAAACTTCCGGCTTACGGCTTCGAGTTGCTGCTGTTCCTGCGCAGTGGCTTCGCCACTGTCCACCTTGTCCCGCAGGTTATTGCGTTCATGGAGCAGCTCGAAATAGCGTTCCGGGGTGGGCAGGTTAACCTGTATCGCGGTGGTGTGTCCGTCTTCACTGATCAGCAGGTTGGGGTAAAGTGGGTTATTGAGCAGTGCTTTGCGGGCGGTTTCAGGTTTGATCCCATCCTCGTCGATGGTTTTTATCTCGGAATCCACGGTGTCCAGGGTCAGGTCCGGGCTGTGGAGCAGGGGAACGTTGAGAATACTGTTTGTAGAGCTGACGTTGTCCAGCGCCGACAACTCATCCCGTAACGAGGCCAGCAGGGCCAGCCCATCGTCGCTGAACAGCTCCTCGTTGGGCGTATATGTCACAACCAGGAAATCGTCAGAGGTAGTAAACCGGCGGTTTACTTCCCGATACTGCTCCAGTGAGCGATCGTTTTCGAGGACGAGGGACTCGGCCGAAGCGTCCAGGCGGAACTGGTCAAGGCGCAGGCTGGCGATAACCAGCAGCACACCGAACAGCAGAAGTATCACAAAAGGACGGGGGAAAATCAGCCGGTCATAGAACGATCGAAGCCAGGACATCGAAAAGAGCACCCTTCACAGTGGAAACGAGTGCAGAGTGTGCCACAAACTGTCAGTCGACGGTGACCCTGTTTGACGCTTCTTCCAGGGAGTCGATCAGTTGTTTCAGGCGCTTACTCATATCGGCGCTTTCGGTGAGCTGGGTGACCATGCTTTCCGTGGTATCGCGGATGCTCTGTACATTGGCCAGCACCTGGTCGGTGGAAGCTGTCTGTTCGGCGGAGACATTGGCAATTTCCTGATTGGTCTCGTCGATGCGGCCGACGACCGAATTGATGGCATCCAGTGATTTTCGGGCTTCTTCTGACTCTTCCACACAGCGGGAAGCATCCTCTGAACTGCCGGTCATCTGGGTGACGGCTGCATCCATGGCGGTTAGCAGTCGGTCGATGGTGCCCTGAATCTGGTCGGTGGAATCCTGCACCCGTTGCGCCAGGTTGCGTACTTCGTCGGCCACAACGGCAAAACCCCGGCCCTGTTCTCCGGCTCGGGCCGCCTCAATGGCAGCGTTCAGTGCCAGCAGGTTGGTCTGTTCGGCAATGCCCTTGATTTCGGCCACGGCGTGGCTGATTTCGTGACTGTTTTCCGCCAGGGCCTGCACGCGGTTTGCGGCGGTCTGGATGGCTGTGGCCAGATGCCGGATAGAATCGGCACTGCGGCCGACCCTTTCACTGCCATCAATGGCGGTATTTCTGGCTTCGTGGGAAAGGGTCTTGGCGATACCCGCCTGTTCAGCAATGCCGGTGAAGCTCTGCAGCATGGTTTCGACGACCTCGGAGCTGCGCTCGGCGCCCGCCTGCTGGCGGTTCAGGTCGTCTCTGCGGGCCTCTGCCGCGGTTGTCAGCTCCCGTACCTCACTGTGAAGGTGGTCGATCGCCTGTTTCATGCTTTTGACCACGCCCATAGTGCGGTCCTGCATGGCGTTGAAGGCCAGGGCCATTTCGCCGATTTCGTCCGTGGAGTCTATATGGGCCCGCTCACTGAGATTGCCGGAAGCCTGAACCGAAACCATGGTTTTTTTCAGGCGGTACACATGCCGTTCGATAAATGAGATCAGCAGTTGCGAGCCAGCCATCTCAAGCACCATCAGCACGGCGACAACCAGTGCAAAGCCTCCGGCGGTTTCGCTGAAAACGGCGGAAAAGGACTGGTCCGTGAGCTCTGCAATGGTGTTCATGGCGTAGAGGACCAACAGGCAGAGAACCACAAACACAACAATGTTGAGCAGCCAGAACTTGTATTTAAGCCGGGCATTCCTGAGCAGTTGTAGCATGGAGAGTCTCAGTCAACAGCTTTCACGGGGATCTGCTGTGCTTTCGATGAAGCGGGGACTTCCGGCACGGCAAGGCCAAGGTTGTTCTTTTCGAACACCCGGTCGGCGCGATAGCTGGAGCGAACCATGGGGCCCGACGGCACTTCCATGAAACCTTTTTCCAGGCCGATGTCACGGTAGCGGTTAAAGTCTTCCGGGGTCACGTATTTCTCGACCGGCAGGTGGTTCTGAGTCGGACGCAGATACTGGCCGAGGGTCAGTATGTCGACATCGATGGCCCGCAGGTCATCCATGGTCTGTAGTATTTCTTCCTCGGTTTCACCCAGGCCCAGCATCAGGCTGGTTTTGGTGAGTACGTCGGGGCGGTACTTCTTCGCATGGGCCAACACGCTGAGGGTTTTTTCATAGCCGGCACGGGGGTCCCGCACCCGGGTGGTCAGGCGCTTCACCGTTTCCACGTTCTGGGCAAACACGTCCAGGCCGGAGTCCACTACCTTCTCGACGTGTTCCATGACCGCGTCGAAATCCGGTGTCAGGGCTTCGACGGCGACATGGGGTGTGCGTTCCTTGATGGCGGATACGCAGGCGGCGTAATGGGCCGCCCCACCGTCGTCCAGGTCGTCGCGATCCACGGAGGTGAGCACGATGTATCGCAGGCCCATGAGTTCTACCGACTTGGCGGTATTCTCAGGCTCTTCGTGATCCAGCCAGCCTTTGGGGTTGCCGGTGTCGACGGCGCAGAAACGGCAGGCGCGGGTGCAGACCGACCCCATGACCATGATGGTGGCGGTACCATTGGTCCAGCACTCACCGATGTTGGGGCAGTGGGATTCCTGGCACACAGTGCTCAGGCGATGCTCGCTCACGTTTTTGCGTACCGATTCGTAACGCTCGCCACCGGGCATGCGGGCCCGGAGCCACGAGGGCTTGCGCTGAGTTCCGGTATCAATAATGCCTGATCCCGAGCGCTTGATTCCGTCCTTGATGGCGGAAAAGCCATGCTCGTTGCGGAACTTGGAACCACTGGTAACACGGGGTTTGGCGCTATCGTTCATTACAACTGGACTCTTTGCGGCGGACTCGGGTTTGGCTAACTTTAAAGGGTAATCCGCACCAGTGGAGGATACAAGACGGATAGGGATAATCACGGGGATTCCGGGCACGACCTTCGTCGTACCCGGAGGCTGATTCAGGCCGTGGCCTTTTCCAGTGCCTGACTGATATCGGCAATGATGTCGTCTACGTGCTCAATACCAATCGACAGCCGCACCAGATCCTCGCTGACGCCGGCACTTGCCAGCTCTTCCGGATTCAACTGCCGGTGAGTGGTGGTGGCCGGATGGCAGGCCAGGGATTTGGCATCGCCAATGTTTACCAGACGATAGATCAGTTGCAGGGCATCGATAAACTTTGCGCCATTTTCTTTGCCACCGGCGATGCCGAAGCTGAGGATACCGGAGGCGCGGCCGCCGCAGATCTTGTCGCAGGTAGCCTTGTAGGGGCTGTCTGCCAGGGTGGCGTAATTTACCCACTCAACCGACGGGTGCTCCTGCAGGTAGTTGGCCACTTTTTCTGCGTTCTCGCAGTGGCGCTCCATGCGTAGGCCAAGGGTTTCCAGGCCTTGCATGATCAGGAAGGCATTAAAGGGCGCCAGGGCAGCGCCGGTGTTACGCAATGGAACCACGCGGCAGCGGCCGATGAAGGCTGCTGCGCCCAGGGCTTCGGTGTACACCACGCCATGGTAGGACGGGTCCGGCTCGTTGAGCATGGGGAATTTCGCCTTGTTGGCGGCCCAGTCAAATTTTCCGGAGTCCACTACCACACCGGCAACCGTGGTGCCGTGGCCGCCGATATATTTGGTCAGTGAGTGAACCACGATATCAGCCCCATGCTCGATAGGTCGGCACAGGAACGGCGTTGCCACGGTGTTGTCGACGATCAGCGGAATACCGTGCTTGTGGGCAATTTCCGCCCAGCGCTGGATATCCACCACATTGCCCGCCGGGTTGCCAATGGACTCGCAGAAGAGGGCGCGGGTATTGTCGTCGATGGCTTTCTCCACCGCGTCGAAGTCATCGTGCCTTACCATTCGGCAGTCGATACCCTGATTCGGCAGCGAGTGGGCAAACAGGTTATAGGTGCCACCATAAAGCTGGCCGGTGCTGACAATGTTGTTGCCCACCTTGCAGATGGTCTGCAGGGCATAAAGGATAGCAGCCATGCCCGAGGCCACCGCCAGTGCACCCACGCCGCCTTCCAATTGCGCCATACGCTCTTCCAGTACCGCGTTAGTAGGGTTCATGATACGGGTATAGATATTGCCCTGAACCTTCAGGTCGAAGAGGTCGGCACCATGCTGGGTGTCGTCGAAGGTGTAGGAGGTGGTCTGGTAGATGGGGGTGGTAGCGGCGTTGGTGGTTGGGTCGCCGTTAAAGCCCGCGTGGAGTGCGAGAGTTTCCGGTTTCATGATAGTGCATCCCTTTTGTTTTGGTGGGTACTGGTATTGAGGCTGAACATCCCCCGGAGAGTATGCCACAGGCGAGGCAATGTGAGCAGAGTTTCATCTTCGCCCTGTCAGCTTGTTACTTCCTTGATTTCGCGCTAGCTTCGGTCAGATATGACCTTTATCAACCAGCAAGAAAAAATCACCAGAAGGTGCGGGCCGCCCGGGAGGGGCATACGTCACCCAGGCCAGGCCGTTCTGGTTTTGATGGTATTGCTGACACTGGCAGCCTGCGGTGACCAGAGCACGAAAAAAGCCGGTGATGCCGCCCTGGCCGCTGCTGATATCAATGCACCGGAAGCGCGCCTTCAGGAGCACCCGGAAACCGGCGAGAAACTGGCCCGCAGGCAGGTGCTTGTCCGCGGCAATGCCAGTGAGCCAGCGTCGCTGGACCCTCAACTGGTAGAGGATACCGTGGGCGGCGCTATTGTGGTCGATCTGTTCGAGGGGCTGACCCGCAGCGGCCCCGATGGTGACACCGAACCGGCGCTGGCCAGGTCCTGGGCTTCATCGGATAACAACCTGACGTGGACCTTTTACCTGCGCAAGGACGGCCGCTGGAGTGATGGCGCAGGCGTAACTGCCCACGACTTCGTATACGGCTGGCGGCGGGCCGTGGACCCAGAGGTGGGTTCCAACTACGCCTATTACATAGAATCCGCCGGGGTGGCCAATGCCGATGAGATCATCGCCGGGGAGAAATCACCGGAAACACTGGGTGTGCGTGCCCTTGACGATTTCACTTTCGAAGTGTCGCTGGATGAGCCGATCACCTACCTGCCGGACATGACCGTGCACTACACCATGTTTCCCGCCCCTCGGCAGGCGATTGAAGCCCATGGCGCGGACTGGACAAAGCCCGGCAACATGGTCTCGAACGGTGCCTACCAACTGGATACATGGCATCTGGGGGAGAAGCTGGTTGCGGCCCGCAATTCCCACTACCGCGCGGACGCCCAGACCATCATCGACCGGGTGGTATACGTGCCCATTGAGTCCGCCTCTGCCGAACTGCAGCGTTACGCCAGTGGTGAGCTTCACATGACATCCACAGTGCCGGTATCGCAGATGGCTCGGCTGAAGAAGGAGCGGCCCGATGAGTTGGTGATGGCTCCCAGCATCGCCACCTACATGTACACCTTTAACGTCAACCGGCCGCCGTTTGATGACGTTCGCGTTCGCCGGGCTCTGACCTACGCCATCGACCGGAACATTATCGTCAGCTATATCACCCGGGGCGAACAGATGCCGGCTTTCAGCCTGACTCCACCCTACGTCAGTGGCTTCGATTTCCGCCAGCCGGACTACGCCACCTGGAGCCAGCCGAAGCGGGACGAGCTGGCGCGCGAGGAGCTTAGAAAGGCCGGTTACACGGAGGACGAACCATTGGAGTTCGAGCTGCTCTACAACACCGATGAAAGCCACAAAGCGCTGGCCATTGTGATCAGCCAGATGTGGAAGGAAAAACTGGGCGCAAACGTCACCATCAGCAACCTGGAGTGGAAGACGTTCCTCTCGGAAAAACAGGCCGGCAACTTCGGTATTGCCCGCCATGGCTGGAAAGGGGACTACAATGAAGCCTCCACCTTCCTGACATTATTGACCAGTGACAGCGGTAACAACGACGGTGGCTGGAGTAATCCCGAATACGATCAACTGCTGCTGGACGCCCGTTCCAGCGAGGATCCGAACCCCTATTACGTGCGGGCGGAAGAAATCCTGTGGCAGGAGTTCCCGGTGGCGCCGGTGTATTTCAATACCACTGTGGCCCTGGTAAGCCCAATGCTGAAGGGCTATCCGGAGAATAACCCCCGAAATATCGTCTACAGCAAGGATATGTACATCACTGCGGACTGAGGGAAGCCATGTTCAGTTTCATAATCCGGCGTTTGCTGGTGGCGGTGCCCACTGTGCTGGCCTTGATTACGGTCTCGTTCGTGCTGATGCATGCAGCACCGGGTGGCCCGTTCACCAATGAGCGTAATGTGCCGGAAGCGGTGATGGAAAACATCGAGGCCAAATACAACCTGGATAAACCCCTGTGGCAGCAGTATTTCATCTACGTGGGTAATGTCGCGCAGGGCGATCTGGGGCCCTCGTTTCGCTACAAGGACTTCACGGTCAACGAGCTGATCGAGTCCAGTTTTCCCCGGTCTGCCTATATCGGGGCCTGGTCTTTCCTGTTCGTAGTGGTGTTCGGAGTCGGGCTGGGTGTCCTCGCCGCCCTGAAACAGAACCGATGGCCGGACTACACCGTGATGACCGCTGCCATGACCGGGGTGGTCTTTCCCAACTTTGTGATGGCGCCGCTACTGGTTCTGCTGTTTGCCGTCACCCTGCGCTGGCTGCCCGCCGGCGGCTGGGAAGGCGGGCAGGTGGAATACATTGTGATGCCCATCATCGCCATGGCGACGTCCTACATTGCCCAGGTGGCGCGGATCACCCGCAGCAGCATGATCGAGACGCTGCGCAGTCCGTTTATCCGCACTGCGCGGGCCAAGGGGATCCCCCGGCACAAAATTGTACTGCGCCATGCCCTCAAGCCGGCACTGATACCGGTAGTGTCCTATTTGGGGCCAGCGTTTGTGGGCATCATTACCGGGTCGGTGATTATTGACCAGGTGTTCTCCACCGGTGGCATCGGCCAGCATTTCGTCAACGGAGCCATCAATCGCGATTATTCACTGATTCTCGGAATCACCATTCTGGTGGGCATACTCACCATTTTGTTTAACGCCGTGGTGGATATTCTCTATACCTGGCTGGACCCAAGGGTGCGTTACTGATGTTTTTCTCGGACAAGCACGCAGGCATGGGCGAGCTGGCGGACACCCTGGCAGAGGATGCCTATACCGAAGGGCGCAGCCTCTGGCGTGACGCCCGCCGGCGGTTCATGAACCACCGGGCGGCGGTGGCAAGCCTGGTGGTACTGGCCCTACTACTGTTGTTCGCCGCCTTTGGCCAGCACCTGTCGCCGTGGGACAACGAATCCATCGACTGGGCCAGCCTGCCTAACCTTGATGAAGACGGTGTGCCGAGCCTGGCCAGTCAGCACTACTTCGGCCTGGACCCCATTGGCCGGGACCTCTACCAGCGCACTGTCCAGGGCAGCCGGATTTCCCTGATGGTAGGTGTTCTGGGAGCGTTGACGGCAGTGGTCATCGGTACGCTGTATGGCGCCATCTCGGGCTATGTAGGTGGGCGCACGGATGCCATCATGATGCGCTCTCTGGAGGTGCTCAGCGCCTTCCCGTTCATGTTCCTGGTGATCGTGTTGATGGCGGTATTCGGACGGAATGTGCTGCTGATCTTCGTAGCTATCGGAGCGGTGAGCTGGCTGAACATGGCTCGCATCGTGCGCGGCCAGACACTCAGCCTCAAGCGCAAGGAATACATTGAGGCGGCCATGGCCGTGGGGGTGCACCCTTTTCTGATCGTGCTACGCCATATCGTCCCCAATGTGCTGGGGGTGGTGATTGTCTATGCCACCTTACTGGTTCCGGAAATGATCCTGTTCGAGTCCTTTATCTCGTTTCTCGGGCTGGGGGTGTCGGAACCCTACACCTCCTGGGGCGCGCTGATTTCCGAAGGGGCCGACGCCATGTGGACCGCCCCCTGGACGCTGATCTTCCCTATGCTGATGCTGGTGCTTACCCTGTTCTGTTTCAATTTCCTTGGCGACGGGCTGCGGGATGCCCTCGACCCCAAAGACCGCTGAGCTGGCAGGAACCGTTCTATGGCAATGCTGGAAGTCAACAACCTGAAAGTGGACTTTGACACGCCAGACGGCACCCTGCAGGCGGTGCGAGGCCTTAGTTACCACCTGGAAGCCGGGCAGACCCTGGGCATTGTTGGGGAGTCCGGTGCCGGCAAGAGTCAGGGTGTGTTTGCCCTGATGGGCCTGCTGCCGGACAACGCCAGGGTGAGTGGCGAGGTGATGTTCGAGGGAGAGCAACTGCTTGCCCTGCCGGAAAAACATATGAACCGGATCCGTGCGGCCCGCATCGGTATGATCTTTCAGGACCCGATGACCTCCCTGAACCCCTTCATGAAAGTCAGCGACCAGCTCACCGAGGTCCTGGTGCAGCACAAGGGCATCAGCCGCAGGCAGGCGCTGCAAGAGTCCCTGCAGATGCTGGATGCCGTACGCATTCCCGAGGCCCGAAGCCGTATTCACCGTTACCCTCACGAATTCTCCGGTGGCATGCGCCAGCGGGTGATGATTGCCATGTCCCTGTTGTGCCGGCCGCGGCTGCTGATTGCGGATGAACCCACCACCGCCCTGGATGTCACGGTACAGGCCCAGGTGATGGGCCTGCTGCGGGAGCTGCAGCAGGAATTCAACACCGCCATCATCCTGATCACTCATGATCTCGGGGTAGTGGCCGGGAGCTGTGACCAGACCCTGGTAATGTACGGCGGCCAGATGATGGAATACGCCGCTACGCGTGACCTGTTCCGCGATCCTGCCCACCCCTACACCAAAGGGCTGATGGGGGCGATTCCTCGTATCGACGAGCAGGTCGACGAACTGGTGACCATCCCCGGCAACCCGCCCAACCTGATGAACCTGCCGCCCGGTTGTCCTTTCTTTGCCCGTTGCCCGGTGGCTGAGCCCCGCTGTTACTACGAACTGGACCCACCGGAGCATTTTGAGCCGGAGCGGATCAGGGTATGCAACCTGCCTCGGGAGGTCATTCGATGAGCGAACCGCAGCCCCTGCTGGCGGTTGAAAACCTGCAGGTGACCTTCGACATCATGCCTCGCAATGCCTGGCCCTGGAGCCGTCCGCAGAAACTGCGGGCGGTGAACAACGTCAGCTTCACCCTGAACGAGGGTGAAACCCTGGGCATTGTCGGCGAATCCGGCTGCGGTAAGTCTACCCTGGCAAGAGCCATCATGGGCATGGTACCGAGTCAGTCGGGAAAGGTACTCTGGCTGGGGGAAGATCTGCGGGGCCTGACCCTGAAACAACTGCGCAAACGCCGACGGCGCCTGCAGATGGTGTTCCAGGACCCGCTTGCCTCCCTGTCCCCGCGAATGACTGTTGGCGACATCATCGCCGAGCCCCTGCGCACCCATTGCCCGGACATCAGGGGAGCCGAATTACGGAAAAAAGTGGATGCCATCATGGACCGAGTTGGACTGCATTCACACCAGAAGAACCGGTATCCTCACGAATTCTCTGGCGGCCAGTGTCAGCGGGTGGGTATTGCCCGGGCACTGATTCTGGAACCGAAACTGATCATCTGCGATGAACCTGTTTCCGCCCTTGATGTGTCGGTACAGGCCCAGGTCATCAATCTGCTGAAAAGCCTGCAGAGGGAAATGGGGCTTTCACTGATCTTCATCGCCCATGATCTGAGTGTGGTCAGGCACATCAGTGACCGGGTGATGGTGCTGTATCTGGGCAACGTGGCTGAAAACGCCACGCGGGCCGAACTGTTCACCAACCCCCGCCATCCATACACTCAGGCCCTGATGGCCGCCGTGCCGATTCCCGACCCGGAGAGGGAGCGGGCGAAACCCCCGGCGGAACTGGAAGGCGATCTGCCATCGCCCATGGACCCGCCAAGCGGTTGTGTGTTTCGCACCCGCTGCCTGCTGGCAACAGAGTATTGCAGCAGGGAAGTGCCGGCGCTGGAAGACAAGACCGGGGAAGGGCATTGGGTGGCCTGTCATTATGCGGAGTGAGCTCCGTCATGAGAAGGCCGCCTGAATTACTCCAGTGATTTGGACACAATGGCTGACGGGGAGCTTTCCCGGCCACTTTGGTCTACCACGGTGATTGCGAAGTACCAACGCCCCTTGGGCAGATTCTGAAAAGTGTAGGAATCCTGGTCGCTATCTATTCTATGGATCTTCCCGAGTTTTTTTGCGCTGTTGCCGTACAGGATTCTGTAATGATCAATTTCACTGAGGGCTATCGATGTCCCGTCCATTCGGGTCAGCGGGGCGGTCCACGACAGGCTTATGCTTTTGTCGGATGCTTTGGATACCAATAGCGCAGGCGGTTGGGAATCGGGAGTGACTACGGTCTTCGAGATGGAAATGTCAGTGCCATTGGCTAGGTCGGTAATGGTCAGGTATGCAAAAGCACTGCCTTCGTTGTCGTAATACTCCATGATCACCGGTACGCGCTGCCCGGCACGCAGTGAAACGGCGTGACTGTGATGTTGTTTGCCCTGGCGCTTCCATTGGTTGATAACGGCCTGATTACCGATATGCAGCCTGACACCGTCGTCGGTGGTGGTGGTGAACCGGTATTGCCGCGTTCCGCTTCGATGGGGTGCGGTGAACAGCCCGCTCCAGCGCACGCTAAAGTTATTCGCCGGGACACCTTTTATGGGATTGCCGGCGCTCCAGTTAAAATTGATATCAGAGTCGACGCGGGAGTGGACCAGGTAATTGAAGTTATTGCCTTTATGGTATTCGCCGAAAAAACCGGGAGAGGGACTTGTTTTGTTGTTGGCTATAGTGGTGACGGGGACGGTACTGGCGAGAAAAAGGGAGCCTGCAATGCAGATCAGTTTTCTGAGAGTCATCGTGAGCCTCTTTTAATTTTTTTAAGCAGGAAGCGCTATTCCGGAGCGAACCTCTATGCGGATTAAAAGTGTGGAGTATGCCGGCCTGGTTTTTATAAAACCGGGAGTAGGGTAGACCTGTTAGTGCGGAGTGTTTAATTAAGAATTGTTCAGTTTGTAACCGGGCAGGTATTAAAAAAGGGCCCACGCTTGCGCGAGGACCCTTTTGTAATACTGGTAGCAAGGGGCGGAGTCGAACCGCCGACCCCGGCATTATGAGTGCCGTGCTCTAACCAACTGAGCTACCTTGCCATTTCGTTGCGGGACAAGCCCAAACGAGGCGCGTATTTTCAGTATTTGGGCCCCTGCTGTCAAGGCTTGGGGGCCGGTTTTTCAGAAAATTACACGTTAAAGCGGAAGTGGATGACGTCGCCGTCCTGGACGATGTATTCCTTGCCTTCCAGGCGCCATTTGCCGGCATCCTTGGCGCCGGCTTCGCCGTTGTATTTGACGAAGTCATCGTAGCTCACCACTTCGGCGCGGATGAAGCCACGTTCGAAGTCGGTGTGGATCACGCCGGCGGCCTGGGGCGCGGTGGCGCCGACACGTACGGTCCAGGCGCGAACTTCCTTCACCCCGGCGGTGAAGTAGGTCTGCAGGTTCAGCAGTCCGTAGCCGCCCCGGATGACCCGGTCCAGGCCCGGTTCATCCATGCCCATTTCTTCCAGGAACATCGACTTTTCGTCGTCTTCCAGCTCGGAGATCTCGGCTTCCATCTTGTTGCAGATTGGGACCACAACCGCGTTTTCGGATTCCGCGATTTTTCGCACCGTATCCAGGTGCGGATTGTTTTCAAAACCGTCTTCGCTGACGTTGGCGATGTACATGGTCGGCTTCACGGTCAGCAGGCACAGCTCGCGGATCAGTGCCATCTGATCCTTGTCGAGGTTCATGCTGCGCACCGGCTTGCCTTCGTTCAGCACTGGCATCAGCTTTTCGAACATCTCCAGTTGCGCTTTGGCTTCCTTGTCGCCGCTTTTCGCCACCCGCTGGACCCGCTTGATGGCTTTCTCGACGGTCTCCAGGTCGGCCAGGGCCAGTTCGGTGTTGATCACGTCGATGTCCGAGGCCGGGTCGATCTTGTTGGCCACGTGAATAACGTTGCCGTCTTCGAAGCAGCGTACGACGTGGGCGATGGCATCGGTCTGGCGGATGTTGGCCAGAAACTGGTTGCCCAGGCCCTCGCCCTTGGAGGCGCCCTCTACCAGCCCTGCAATATCCACGAACTCCATGGTGGTGGCGACCACTTTTTCCGGCTTCACGATCTCGGCCAGTTTGTTCAGGCGCGGATCGGGCATGGCAACCACGCCGGCATTGGGTTCGATGGTGCAGAAGGGAAAGTTTTCAGCGCCAATGCCGGATTTGGTCAGCGCGTTGAAAAGGGTGGATTTGCCGACGTTGGGGAGGCCGACGATGCCGCAGTTAAATCCCATGGAATGCCTCTGCTGGGTATGAAAAAATTTGGCCGGATTATACCGGTTTGAAGCTGTGCAAGCGATTCATCGCAGCCGGAAGTTTGCCGTTGGCGGCATCGGGCAGCACGCGGATGATCTCATCAATCACGGCGTTGAGCTCTTCGGTTTCCCGTTTACCCAGGCGGCCGAGTACGTAGCCGGTGACCTGGCGGCTGTCGCCGGGATGGCCAATGCCGATGCGAAGTCGCTGGAAATCGTTGGTGCCCAGGTGGGCAATGGCGTCCCGCAGTCCGTTGTGTCCTCCGTGGCCGCCGCCTTTCTTGAGCTTTGCGGTGCCAGGGGGAAGGTCGAGTTCGTCGTGGGCAACCAGGATCTGTTCGGGCAGAATCTTGAAAAAGTCTGCCAGTGCCTTGATGGACAGGCCGCTGCGGTTCATATAGGTGGACGGGGTCAGCAAGTGCAGGTCGAGACCCTGCATCTGGATGCGGGCGTAGAGCCCGTGGTACTTCTTTTCGGGACGGAGCGTCTGGCCCGCTTCACGGGCCAGAGCTTCGACGAAAAGGGCGCCGGCATTGTGGCGGGTATTCGCATAGTCGGGGCCGGGATTACCCAGCCCCACCACCATGAGGATATCCTGTGCCATTGACCGTTGCCCTCATCCGTACAGGAGCGATTACTCCTTGTCTTCGCCTTCTTCACCGGCTTCGCTGTCTTCGCCTTCACCGGTATCTTCGGTCTTGGCAGCGCGAGGCTTGTGGATGGCCACTACGGGCAGGTCGTGATCTTCGCCCTGCAACAGGGCAGCAATACGAACGCCTTTGGACAGCTTCAGGTCGCTCAGGTGAATGACCTGATCCATTTCCACTTCGCTCATATCAACTTCAATGAACTCTGGCAGGTTCTGCGGCAGACAGATGACTTCCACCTCGTTGATCTGGTGGTGAGCAACGCCGCCCTGGAGTTTGATGGCCGGTGCAGTATCTTCGTTCAGGAAGTGCAGCGGTACGTTAACGTGGATCTCATGATCCTTGTCAACGCGCAGGAAGTCGGCGTGGGTCAGCAGCGGCTTGTACGGGTGACGCTGCAGATCCTTCAGGATCACGCTTTCTTTCTTGCCTTCCAGTTCGATGGTCAGAACGTGCGAGAAGAAGGCTTCGTTTTCCAGAGCCTTTTTCAGCTCGTTGTGCCAGATGGAAATTGGAGTGGCTTCTTTCTTCCCGCCATAGATGATGGCCGGAATTTTACGCTCCTCACGACGCAGGCGGCGGCTCGCACCTCTCCCCTGATCGCCACGAGGAAATGCTTCGATAAGAAATTCCTGAGACATGGTTATAACCTCAATTTTCACCTGAGCGGCCCGCGACCAGGTCCTGAACAGGTGACATTTGCGAAATGCCGGAAGCTTTTCCGGCGGACTAAACAGACCGGGAGCCCACTGGGCTCCCGGTCCGGATTCTTCTCTGTAAATCAGGCTGTTAGCTGATCAGGCGTTCTCGAACATCGCGCTGATGGACTCTTCGTTGCTGACGCGACGAATGGATTCCGCGAGCAGTCCAGCCATACTGAGGATGCGGATCTTATCACAATTGTGTGCTTTGTCACCCAGGGGGATGGTGTCACAGACGACCAGTTCGTCGAGTTCGGAGGCGTTGAGGTTGTCGACAGCCGGTCCGGACAGGACGGGATGGGTGATATAGGCAACGACCTTGGCGGCCCCATGTTCCTTGAGGGCATTGGCGGCTTTGCAGAGCGTGCCGGCGGTATCGATGATGTCGTCCACCAGAATACAGGTCTTGTCTTTCACATCGCCAATGATGTGCATGACCTGCGATACGTTTGCCTTCGGGCGCCGTTTGTCGATGATAGCCAGGTCGGCATCGTCCAGGCGCTTCGCCACGGCGCGGGCACGAACAACGCCACCCACGTCAGGAGATACCACAACAAAGTTTTCAAAACGCTGCTTCTCGATATCCTCGAGCATCACCGGGGTGGCATAGATGTTATCCACCGGAATGTCGAAGAAACCCTGAATCTGGTCGGCGTGCAGGTCGAGTGTCAGAACCCGGTCTACGCCAATGCTGGAGATCATGTCTGCGACCACTTTCGCGCTGATGGCAACACGGGTGGAACGAACGCGGCGGTCCTGACGGGCGTACCCGTAATAGGGGATAACCGCGGTAACCCGGGTGGCGGAGGCACGACGCAGGGCGTCAGCCATCACGATCAGTTCCATCAGGTTGTCGTTGGTGGGGTTGCAGGTGGGCTGGATGATAAAGACATCATGCCCGCGAACGTTTTCGTTGATTTCGACAGTAGTTTCACCGTCGCTGAACGTTCCAACGGTGGCCTGGCCCATGGGGATATGAAGTTTCTGGGCGATGGCCTTGGCAAGCTCTGGATTGGCGTTGCCGGTAAAAATCATCAGTTTGGACACGACGGCATCCTTCTCGGTATCGGCGTTTGATTCAGAAGAAGCGGGAGAAAGGTGGCTGGGGTGGCAGGATTCGAACCTGCGCATGACGGGATCAAAACCCGTTGCCTTACCACTTGGCGACACCCCAGTATCGTGCTTTTTTGGCATCATTTCAGCTCTGTCAGCTTTTTGTGAAGTGGTGAAATATTCACCCCTTGAGCTACGAACCCCGTGATGCCGGAGGGTTTGCTTTCCCAGATAATCCGGGCTGCGGATTCTGTCGGGAAACGTCCAAATATGCAAGCCCCGGTTCCGGTTAATCTTGCAGGTCCGAATTGTGCAAGCCACTCCAGGCTTTGATGAACCTCAGGATACAGTCTTCGAACTACATCCTCACAGTCGTTTCGGTACCTCGAGGCGTCTCCCTCAAAAGCGGGCGCTATTTTGATTCCGGGGGTATCCCTTGTCAACCCTTGCTCGGAAAAAATCTCTTTAGTGCTTATATTGCAAGGTGGTTTTATAACCAAAAACCAGTCTTCGGGTGGGGCGGCATTGGTAAGACGTTCACCCACACCCTCTCCCCAGGCTGAGTGACCATGAATGAACACGGGTACGTCTGCGCCCAGGGCCAGGCCGAGCTCTGCCAGCTCTTCCAGGGAGCGGTTCAGGCCCCAGAGGCGGTTCAGCCCCAGCAGCGTGGTGGCGGCATTGGAGCTGCCGCCACCGAGTCCTCCGCCCATGGGCAGTTTTTTGTCGATGGCAATGCTGACGCCGGCAAGGGATTTATTGGCGGTTGCGGCCAGTTGTCGGGCTGCACGGACGATGAGATTTTCTTCGTCGGGCACGCCGGGCACGGATTGCCCGAGCACAATTCTGCTATCACCGCGGGGCGTCAGCGTGATGGTGTCACCATAATCCAGGAACTGAAACAGGGTCTGGAGTTCGTGGTAGCCATCGGGCCGGCGACCAAGAATGTGCAGGAACAGGTTCAGCTTTGCCGGCGAAGGTAGTACCAGGCTGGTCACCGGCGATTTCCTTCCGCCTGCTGCCAGGTGGTGACTACAACCCGCACGCGCTTCTCCCCCTTGACGGCGGTGATGCGTGCCGGCAATGGCGGGTAATCGTCGAGGAACGTTTTCCAGCGGTCGTAGCGGATTTCCCAGCCCAGCTGGCGGATGACGGCCAGTCGGTCCTGGTCATCGAAGAACAACCGGAAATCGCCTTCAGGGCCAGGCAGCCCCCTTATCCACCAGGCCAGGCTGTCTATGGGAAGCTGCCAGCCGGTGGCGGCGTTGACCAGTGCTTCAGGGTCGCCGGACTGGTAGCGCTCGCCGTCCGGTAGTGTGAGCTCGATAAAGCCGGGCACGCCTTCGAGGGTGGTGCGCCCCATGCCGAGGAAGGACGAAGACAGCGCCAGTTCGTACGCCTCCTGATCCTGTTTCCAGTAGTTGATTACGGCAGTGCCGCTGTCCGACGGTTGGCGGACAGCCAGCTTGCCTGTCAGTTCCCAGTGCCGGAACTGGTCGCGGCGAGCGCTGGTTGAGCTCCAGTCCGCCGGGGGCTGCTCGGTCAGGCCTTCGGGCAGGGGGTCAACCTGCAGCGAGGTACAGCCGCCCAGAAGCAGTGCTGCGAGGGTCAGGGCAATGGCGGGAAATCTCACGGGGATTGCTCCCCGGTCAGCCTCTCAACGGTCTCGATCAGGATCGGGTGGTCCGGGTCCTGCTCGAAGCCTTCTTCCCAGATGATGCGGGCCTGTTCCTCCTCGCCGGTCTGCCAGAGTACTTCGCCGAAGTGGGCGGCTACTTCCGGGTCAGCGTAGGCTTCCCAGGCGCGGGAAAGGTACTCAAGGGCCTTTTCGGTTTCACCCTGCTGATAGAGTACCCAGCCCATACTGTCGAGGATGGCCGGGTTTTCCGGGTCGATTTCCAAAGCCCGTTCAATATAATTCCTGGCTTCCGCGTAGCGATCCGAGCGGGTGGTGATGATGTAGCCCAGGGCGTTGAGAGCGACGGCGTTCTGTGGCTGCTCTTCGATGATCCGTCGCAGGTCTGCCTCTGCCTGCTCCGGCCGGTCCATGGAATCCAGCAGCATGGCCCGCGCATAACGGATGCGGATATTGGCCGGGTAGTCTTCAAGGGCTTTATTGGCGGCTTCCAGCGCCTGCTCATTCTGCTCCCTGTCCAGTAGCAGGTTGATTTCCAGCAGATGAAAGTTCTCTTCCTGCTCGGGGTTGTTGTTTCTCAGTTCCCGTATGGTGACCAGTGCCTCGTCAAGCTCGCCCTGTTCCGCCATGAGCTCGCTCGCCCGGGCCAGGGCAGGGAAGTAGTAGTTGCCTCTCTCCACGTTCTGGTAGAAGCCGATAGCCTGCTCGGTGTTGTTTTCCTCGTCCGCAATCCGGCCCAGGTAATAATGAGCTTCGTCGGTATGGTGGCCCTGTTCGATCAGCCGGGTCAGTTCGTTCTCGGCCAGCGCACTCTGGCCGTTTTCAAGCGCCACAAGAGCGTGGGAAAGGCGCAGGCCGGGCACGTTAGGGAAGCGCCTGACCAGGCGGCTGAATTCGTCTTGGGCGGCCTGCAACTCGCCTTCACCAATCAGCATTCGGCCATAGAGGGTGCCCATCTGGCGGTTATCGGGGAAGCGCCGGGTGTGACGCAGCAGGTGATCCAGGGCCTGGCGTCGCTCGCCAACCTGGTACAGCAGGTCGCCTTTCAGAACCAGGGCGGGCTGGAAATCGGGCTCAGCCTCCAGCAGTGGAGCCAGTTTGTCCAGAGCCTGCTGAGGTTCGCCGGTCACCTTCATCAGCAGGGCAATGCTGTACTGAAGTTCGGGGTTGCCCGGATGCCGTTGTTCCATCTGCCGGTAGAGCTGGAGCAGTTCCTGTTGCTGCTCTGGTGGCAGATTGCCGGCCATGGCGGCGAGGCTGTCAAAGTCTGCGTCGCCGCCCAGGTCCATGATGCGTTCCATATGACCAATGGCCGTTTCCAGGTCGTTGTTCTTCACCGCCTGGATGGCCAGCACCCGGTGTGCCTGCATGTTGTCCGGGGCCACTTCCAGCCAGAGGGAGGCCAGTTTACGCTGGGCATTGTCGGCATTGAGGGACTGCGCAATGCGCATGGTTCTTTCGATCACCGCCTTGTCGCGGGACTGCTGGGCCGCTTTCATGTAGTTGACCAGCGTAACGTCAAAGCGCCCCCGCTGGGCTGCTATCTCGCCCGACAGGAGCAGATAGAGTACTTCCGGCTCGAAGTCGGCGTAGCGGATTTCAGCTTCCTGTTTTTTTTCCGCCGATGGCTCACTGTTTTCGGTGTTCTCCAACGATGGGTCGGATGGCTGCTCCTGGTCACCCTGGAGGAAAGCGCAGCCGGACAGGGAAAGCCCGAACAGGCAGGTAACAAGCAGTAACGCGGACTTTTGCATGCAACATCCCATAATCTGTGTACAGTGCACCTGAACGGCCGGAAGCGACTCTGGCGGCAGTCTCAGATGTGGCGAACGAGGCTCTATGATGGCACAAGCGCCTGATATTGCCCAACCTGTCAGCAGTTCCCGATATCACGTTGGTTTTGGGTGGCGATAGAAGCCCCTGACCGTTAAAATACCACTAATACACTGTCTTCAGGCATAAGGTAGTCCAACCCCGATATGGCACTGGTCACCCTCGGAATCAACCATCGTACCGCACCGGTCGAGTTGCGTGAGCGCGTCGCGTTCACTCCCGAGCGCATGGCTGAAGCCTTTGCCGAACTGCGCGCCACTTCCGGGGCAAGCGAGGCGGCCATCCTGTCGACCTGCAATCGCACGGAGCTCTACCTTGCCGGTGATGACGATTGTGCACCCGCCGTGCTGCGCTGGCTGGCAGGGTTTCACGACATGGAGGCCGGGGACCTGGAAGAGGTGCTTTATATTCATCGGGATTCGGACGCTGTGCGCCATATCATGCGGGTAGCGGCCGGCCTGGATTCCATGGTGCTTGGTGAGCCGCAGATTCTGGGCCAACTGAAGGACGCCTACGCTCTGGCGCGGGAGCATGACGCCAGCGGAGCCTTCCTCTCGCGGCTGTTCGAACAGACTTTCTCGGTTGCCAAGCGGGTTCGCACCCAGACAGCCATAGGAGAGAATCCGGTGTCGGTTGCCTACGCGGCCGTCAGTATGGCTCATCATATATTTGCGGACATGTCCCGCAACAAGGCCCTTCTGATCGGCGCTGGCAAGACCATTGAACTGGTCGCCCGGCATCTGGCGGATGCCGGGGTGAAGAACTTTCTGGTTGCCAACCGTACTCTGGACCGCGCGCAGGCGCTGGCGGAATCCCGTGGCGGGAAAGGGATCCTGCTCTCGGAAATTCCCGACCACCTGGCTGATGTGGATATCATCATTTCGTCCACCGCAAGCCCGCTGCCGATTCTGGGTAAGGGTGCCGTGGAGCGGGCGCTGAAAAAACGCAAGCACCGCCCCTATTTCATGGTGGATATCGCGGTCCCCAGGGACATTGAACCGGAAGTCAGCTCCCTGGCGGATGTCTACCTCTATACCGTGGATGACTTGCGACAGGTGATTGAAGAAAATGTGCGCTCCCGTGAAGGGGCTGCGCGCGAAGCAGAAAATCTGGTCACCGACGGTGTCCACCAGTTCCTCAGTCAGCTGCGGGCGCTGGATGCGGTGTCTACCCTTAAACAATTCCGGCAGCGTGCAGAAACCCTGCGTGATGTGGAAGCCGAGAAGGCGATCCGCGCACTGCGCAATGGTGCCGACCCCGAAACCGTCTTGCGGAGCATGGCCAGGGGGTTGACCAACAAGCTGCTCCACGAACCTTCTATTCAGGTCAGGAAGGCAACCACCGAAGGCAGAATGGAAGTCACCGAGTGGCTCCGAGAGCTGCATCAGCTTGATGCGCTGGATGCCGACGCGCCCATCATCCCGGAAAAACTATGAAGTCATCGATTCAGTCACGCCTTGAGCAGCTCACCGACCGCTTCGAGGAGGTCAGCGCGTTGTTGAGTGATCAGGGTACTATCGCCAATCAGGATAGGTTTCGGGATCTTTCCCGGGAGTTCGCCGAAATTGAGCCCATTGTTCACTGTTTTCAGGCCTGGCAGAAATCCCGTGAGGACGTCGAAGAAGCCGCGGAACTCGCCCGCGATGGCGACGCCGACATGCGTGCCATGGCGGAAGAAGAGCTGAGCCTTGCAGAGAAGAAAAGCGAGGACCTGGACGAAGAGCTCCAGCGCCTGATGTTGCCGAAGGACCCCAACGACGGCAAGAACGTGTTCCTTGAGATCCGTGCGGGCACCGGTGGTGATGAGGCCGCCATTTTTGCCGGCGACCTGTTCAGAATGTACATGCGTTACGCCGAGCGCCAGCGCTGGCAGGTGGAAGTCATCAGTGCAAACGAGGGAGAGCACGGCGGTTACAAGGAAATCATCGCCCGCATTGCCGGCAGCGCCGTATACGGCGTCCTGAAGTTCGAATCCGGTGCCCACCGGGTGCAGCGGGTGCCGGAAACCGAGTCCCAGGGTCGTATTCACACCTCGGCCTGTACGGTGGCGGTGATGCCGGAAGCGGACGAAGCCGAGGCGGTAGAAATCAACAAGGCCGACCTGAGGGTGGACACCTTCAGGGCCTCCGGTGCCGGCGGACAGCATGTGAACAAGACGGACTCCGCCATTCGTATCACCCATATTCCCACCGGAATTGTGGTGGAATGTCAGGAGGAGCGGTCCCAGCACAAGAACCGCGCCAAGGCCATGAGTTTTCTGGCTTCCCGTCTCCAGAACGAGGAAATCGAGCGCCAGCAGAAAACCATGGCGGCCACCCGCAAGAGCCTGGTAGGGAGCGGTGATCGATCAGAACGCATACGCACCTACAACTTTCCCCAGGGCCGGGTGACAGACCATCGCATCAACCTGACCCTGTACAAGTTGGACGAAGTGATTTCCGGTGATCTGGATGCCATTGTCGTACCCCTGCAGCAGGAACATCAGGCCGATCTTCTGGCCTCGCTGGCTGATGAGTGACGCCCGTTTATCCTGTGAGGCGCTGCTGAAAGAGGCCGCTGAACTCATCGGTGGCGACACTCCGCGCCTGGACGCCGAGCTATTGCTCAGCTATGTGACCGGCTGGTCCCGGACCTCCTTCCGGGCGTGGCCTGAGCGTGATCTGAACGCCGGCCAGGCCGCCCGCTTCTGCCGCCTGGTGGACCGGCGTTGTGAGGGACATCCGATAGCGCATCTTCTGGGCGAGCAGGAATTCTGGTCGCTAACACTGAAGGTTACCCCGTCCACGCTTATCCCCCGACCCGATACCGAGTGTCTGGTGGAAGTTGCCCTGACGCTGGAGTTACCGCCCAATGCCAATGTGCTGGATCTCGGTACCGGCACAGGTGCCATCGCGCTTGCACTGGCCAGTGAGCGGCCCGGCTGGCAGATCTCGGCAAGCGATGCTGTCCCCGAAGCTGTAGATCTGGCCACCGAAAACGCCACCATTCAGGGCCTGCCGGTGATGGTGCGGCAGAGCAACTGGTTTGCTGAATTGCCGCCTGGGTCCTTTGATCTGATTGTCTCCAATCCGCCGTACATTGCGGACAGCGACCATCACCTGGGCCAAGGAGACGTGCGGTTCGAGCCGTCGTCCGCGCTGACAGCCGGCAAGGATGGGCTGGACGATATCCGGCGTATCACCGCTGAAGCACCGACCTGGCTCTCACCGGGTGGCTGGCTGATGCTGGAACATGGCTATGAACAGGGTGCGGCAGTGCAGCGGCTTTTCACCGAGGCCCGCCTCACCGGTGTGGAAACCCGCCAGGACTATGGCCGGCGTGACCGCTTCACCATTGGGAGAAAACACCATGCTCAACGATGAAGAACTGCTGCGGTACAGCCGGCAGATACTCATGCCCCGGTTCGACGTTGCTGGCCAGTCCAGCCTTAAATCTGCGCGGGTGTTGGTGGTGGGCGCCGGTGGTCTGGGTTGCCCGGTAGCGCTCTATTTAGGGGCGGCGGGGATCGGACACCTGACTCTGGCGGATGACGACAGCGTGGAAGTGGCCAACCTGCAGCGCCAGATAGCATTCGAGCAGTCCGATCTTGGCGAGTCCAAAGCCGAACGCCTGGCTGATCGTGTGCGCCGCATAAACCCGGAAGTATCAGTAACTGCATTGACCGAACGGCTGGAAGGGGACGAGCTAGAGCGTCAGGTCGATTCTGTCAGTCTGGTGGTTGACTGCACGGACAACTTCAATACCCGTTTCTCCCTCAACCGAGCCTGCGTAGCGGCCCGCGTACCACTGGTATCGGGTGCCGCTATTCGTGGCGAAGGGCAATTGTCGGTTTACGACGTCCGTGATGACAGCAGCCCCTGTTATCACTGTCTCTACCCGGAGCAGGGCAACGAAGACCTCACCTGTTCCGAAGCTGGGGTTATCGGCCCACTGGTTGGGATGGTCGGTGCTTCTCAGGCCATGGAAGCGCTCAAGGTAATTACCGGCATTGGCAAACCATTGACTGGTCGTCTCCTGATTCTGGATGCCTGGCAAATGGAATGGCGGGAAATGAAACTGGCAAGAGACCCGGGTTGTCCTGTCTGTAGTCGCAGAGAGTCAGCATAAGGCAGGGTCTGCCCACCCTGCCGTCACCTCCTAGCTCTTAAGCGCCTGAAACTTTGCAATGGCCTCTTTTCTGCTCTCTTTTAGGTCAACGATAGGGCGTGGATACCCACCAGGAATAACACCGCCCGACCAGGGCTGATGAATTCGCTTGTTATCCAGTTTCGCCAGCTCCGGAACGTATTTTCGGATAAATTCGCCGTCAGGGTCGAAACGCTCACTCTGGGTGGCCGGATTGAACACCCGGAAATAAGGCGCTGAATCGGTACCAGTGGAGGCGCTCCATTGCCAGCCGCCGTTGTTTGAGGCCAGGAATCCGTCCACCAGTTTCGACATGAAATAGGCTTCACCGAGGCGCCAGTCGATAAACAGGTTCTTGGTCAGGAACATGGCCGTGATCATGCGCAGGCGGTTGTGCATCCAGCCGGTGTGGTTCAACTGGCGCATAGCAGCATCGACGATGGGAATTCCGGTGTTACCGGCTTTCCACGCTTCGAATTGTTCACCGGGAGTGTTCCACTCCAGTGCTTCGGTTTCCGGCTTGAAGGCCCTGTGCATGCTCACCCTGGGGTAGTGATAAAGAATGTGGATGTAAAAATCCCGCCAGGCGATTTCGTTAGTCCAGGTGGCGAGACCTTCCTGGTTGCCGCCCATGCCCTGGTGCTGGCGGGCGGCGATCAGGCATTGCCTGCCAGAGAGCACCCCATTGGCCAGGTAGGGTGAGAGCAGGCTGGTGCCATCCACCGAGGGCAGATCCCTCAGGTTCTTGTAGTCGCCTGCACGGTTGTCGAGGAAGCGCTCCAGCTGCTGATGGGCAGCGTCTTCGCCGGTTTCAACCAGCCTGGGTGGCGGGCTGTCGAAGCCTTTCGGTGCCTTGTCATAGCTGGCAGCTTCGACAACCTCTCCGGCTGGTTCGGGAATCGGGAGCAGGGCTGGCTGAGCTGCGTCAATCCAGCTACGCCAGCGGCGTGAAAACGGCGTGAACACGGAATAGGGCTCGTCCTGCTGGGTCAGGATGCTGCCAGCGGGTGCGACAGTCTGGTCGCGGTACTTGTTGACGGCGACTCCGGCCGCATCGAGGCTCCGTTTCAGGGACTTATCGCGACGCCTTTCGTTAACTCCGTATTCCTCATTGAAGTGAACATGCCGGATACTCCCGCGCCGGCAAAATTCCTCCAGTTTTTCAATGCTGTCGGCGAACGTGGTGGCAGTGATAAACGACAGCGGAATTCCCAGCTTTGCCAGTTCTTCCGATAGCGCGTTGGCGTGGTCCAGAACGAAACGTACTCGTGCCGGGGACCAGTCGTGCTCGCGCCACTGGTCCGGGGTTACGATGAAACAGGCCCGTACCGGTTGCTGTTTCTGGCAGGCTGCGGTGAGGGCGGCGTTATCCGCCACTCGCAGATCGTTTCGGAACCAGACTAGCTGAGTCATTGCGCTTCCTGTCGTCGGTGGAGGGGTTGCAGCCACGAAGGATATTCGCCGGAACGTGCTGATTGGATTATAGTTAATGGCGGAATTCTTCAATAAAGAGTTGGAATGACAACGAGTCTGGAAACGCAGCAAACGATGCAGGATGGCCAGTGGGGAGCAGAGTACACGCTCGAACCCGGACAGACACAATACCATGAGCTCTGCCATACCCGGGTCTGGGTTACCTTGCTGGAACAGGAATGGCAGATCCGCTCCCAGCGAATGCCGGATGACGACGATCAGGAGCGCTGGTTGCAGCGGGTGACAGGCACGTTGCCCGATTCCGACGTGGATGTTCAGCGATTCGTAAGACCGGACCAGGGCTGCCAGCTCCACTATCTGCCCGCCATGTCGAGCCTTGCCACAGTCATTCGTCCCTATCAGCCGCTGACCATTCCTGGCAACAGTGAATGCACGATCTATGTAGGCACGCTGCTGTGGATGCGAATCCAGGCCGGCAGCAAAGGCACGCACCTGATGGAACTGCCACTGGCGGATCCGTCACTCACCTGGGTGGGTCGGACCACGATGGAAGGCGAGCTTTGCTACTCCGCTGCCACCTTTGCACGCCTGGTGCTGGATGCGGTGCCCAAACGCCCATGGCGCGCCATCACACCTGTGAGAATCATCAATGAGCGGGAAGAACCACTGCTGCTGGAGCGTTTTAACCTGCCCACCCCGTTGTTGTCGCTGCACCGCAATGAAAAGGGCCATCTGTGGACACCGGGTGTGACTGTTATCTGCGAAACGGATATGAACTCAGCACGCCTAAAGGTTGACCACTCTCTTGTCGCCGTCGCCGGGCGTTGCGAGCTGGTGGCACCAGCACGCGAGCAGACGGCCCGGGGTGGCCTGATAAGAGCTTACGACCGCATATTCGGCTGACGTAGCCGACTGTTTGTCGTTCCCAATACCGTAGACGGAGTTACCCTGTTGATCGAGCAGTTTGAAAGCAGTCTGATGCAGTTTTTCGGTGCCGTTGCCTGGGGCAAATGGTTCAGCACCCTGTTTCTGCTGATTCTCGGTATCGTGCTGGCGTCCTTCGCAGGCCGGAGTGTTTACCGGTTCATGGAGGATCGTGCCTCGCGTCACCACACGGTCATGGTAAGGCGGCTGGTGTTCTACCTCATCCTGGCCATATTCTTCGTTGCCGCCCTGAGAGAGGCGGGTTTCTCCCTGGACGTGGTGCTGGGCGCCGCCGGGATACTGACCGTTGCCATAGGCTTTGCCTCCCAGACTTCTGCCTCGAATATGATCAGCGGCCTGTTCCTGTTGGTGGAAAAGCCGTTTGAAATCGGCAATTTTATAGAGGTGGAAGGCACCATCGGGGAAGTGGTTTCCATAGACATGCTGAGCGTGAAGCTGCGTACCCCGGACAACCTCTACGTACGCATTCCCAACGAAACGTTGATCAAGACCCGGGTAGTCAACCGTTCGCGCTTTCCCATCCGCCGTATGGACCTGACCGTCGGTATCGCCTACGCCGAAGATGTGGAACGGGTTGAGAATCTGCTGCTGGATCTGGCAAGACAGAACAGTGCCAGCCTCGAGGAACCCAAAGCGTTTGTACTGGTGACCGGATTTGGTCCATCCTCGGTGGACCTGCAGTTTTCTTTCTGGGTGCCCGGTGACAGGGTGCTGGAGGGGCGCAGCCAGATGATGGTAGCCATTAAGAAAGCACTTGACGAGGAAGGTATTGAAATACCTTTCCCCCATACGAGTATCTATGCCGGAAGCCATTCCGAACCCTTCCGGGTGGAGCTGCTTCGGCCGCAAACCGCAACCGACAAGGGAGACCCGGATGCAGACCAGAACGGATGACGCTAAACAGGCCACCCCCATAGCGGGGACGGACGGCAAACTGGCCCTGGGGTGGCGGGAATGGGTGGCCTTGCCGGAGTTCGATATTTCCCGCATCAAGGCCAAGGTGGATACCGGTGCACGCACTTCCTGCCTGCATACGTTCCGCACAGAACCCTACACCGAGAATGGCGAGCGGCGGGTCCGCTTCTGGGTTCATCCGGTGCAGAATGATCTTCACCACGTAGTGGAGTGTGATGCGCTAGTGCTGGATGAACGCAACGTCTCGGATTCCGGAGGTCACAAGGAGCTGAGGCTGGTGATTGAAACCCGCCTGGTACTCGGCGATACCGAGTGGCCGATTGAAATGACATTGACCAATCGCGACTCTATGCGTTTTCGTATGCTGCTTGGTCGAACGGCAATGGCCAGACGCGCCATTGTACTTCCTGAATGCTCCTATCTTGCCGGTGAGCCGGCCCTAAGGACGAAAAAATGAAAATTGCGATTCTGTCGCGTAACCGTCACCTCTACTCGACACGTCGTCTGGTGGAAGAGGGTGTTAACCGGGGCCATGAAGTGAAGGTGATTGACTGCCTGCACTGCTCCATGAACATCACTTCCGCCGACCCGAGAATTCACTACCACGAGGAAGTACTGGAAGACTTTGACGTGGTTATTCCCCGTATCGGGGCCTCAGTGACCTTCTATGGCACAGCGGTACTGCGGCAATTCGAGATGATGGGGGTTTTCCCGGTCAACGAGTCCGTAGCGATTACCCGTTCCCGTGACAAGCTGCGTTCACTGCAGCTACTGGCCCGCAAGGGCGTGGGTATGCCGGTAACCGGATTCGCCAACAAGCCGGACAACGTACCGGAACTGCTGAAAATGGTGGGCGGTGCGCCAGTGGTGATCAAACTGCTGCAGGGTACTCAGGGCATCGGCGTGGTGCTGGCGGAAACCCGCAAGGCGGCGGAGAGTGTCATCGAGGCCTTTATGGGCCTGAAAGCCGACATTTTGGTACAGGAATTCATCAAGGAAGCCGGTGGCGCCGATATCCGCTGTTTTGTGATTGGTGACAAGGTGATTGCGGCCATGAAACGCCAGGGTGGGGAAGGTGAGTTCCGTTCCAACCTGCACCGGGGCGGCACTGCGTCGCTGGTTCGCATTACCCCGGAAGAGCGTCGTACCGCCATTACCGCCGCCAAATCCATGGGGCTGAATGTGGCAGGCGTAGATTTGCTGCGCTCAAGTCGTGGCCCTCTGGTGATGGAAGTGAACTCCTCACCGGGGCTGGAAGGCATCGAAAATGCCACTGGCAAGAATGTGGCAGGCATGATCATGAACTGGACCGAGAAAAACCAGCAGCCCTGGAAAACCCGCACCAAAGGGAGGGGCTGAGATGGCCGCTCGGGCCCCCTTTGTGATGGCCGGCAATGAGATCAAGGCCGGAACCCGGCAGACGGTGGAAATACCGGTTGCCAAGCTGTACACCCACACGCCACTCCATGTACCTGTTGAAGTGGTGCATGGCCGACGTAGTGGTCCGGTGCTGATGGTGTGCGGTGCCATCCACGGAGATGAAATCAACGGCGTGGAGATTGTTCGCCGGGTGCTGACCAATTCCGCGCTGCGTCACCTGAGAGGCACACTGGTGGCGGTGCCCATCGTTAATATCTTCGGTTTCGTGCAGCGCACCCGGTACCTGCCGGACCGCCGTGATCTGAATCGCTGTTTTCCAGGTAGCGAATCCGGCTCCCTGGGTGGTCGTATTGCCTATCTGCTTCGCACTCAGATCATGGAGAATGTTTCTCACATCATTGACTTGCACACGGGAGCCATTCATCGCTTCAACCTGCCGCAGATTCGTGCCGAGCTGAAAAATCCGGAAACCATTCGCATGGCGGAGGCCTTTGGTGCGCCCATCATTATCAATGCCAGCCTGCGGGAAGGCAGCCTGCGGGCCTACGCAGATTCCCAGGATATTCCTGTCGTTACTTTCGAAGGCGGCGAGGCTCTGCGGTTTGACGATGTGGTGATTTCCAGTGGCGTGAAAGGTGTCATCCGGGTGATGCGGGAGCTGGAAATGATTCCCGCCAAGAAAGGCCCCAAGGCACCGAGAAAACGTTCCGAAACGGCCGCCAACTCGCAGTGGGTAAGAACGGACACAGACGGCATCATGCGCCCGGTGGCAAGCCTGGGCCAGAAAGTGCGCAAAGGCCAGAAGCTGGCCATGGTGGCGGACCCGTTCGGCGAATCCGAAACAGCGGTGCTGTCTCCGTGTTCCGGCATTGTGATCTGCGTAAACAACCTGCCCCTGGTTAACGAGGGGGAGGCTATCTATCACATTGCCCGATTTGATGAGCTCAGCGAAGCGGAAAAGGCCATGGACTATTTCCGCAGCAGCTACGAAGGCGATGTGGGGGACGATGTGGTTCCAGTCCATCCCTGGGACGACCGACAGAAATAACGGACAGAAATAGTGGAGAGGTGAGCTATGATCTGGGACCAGACCTTTATCGAACTGGCGCCTCTGCGGAGGGGCTTTCACCTGGTGACCAACGAAATTCTGGCCCAGGCGCCGGCGTTGCAGAATTGCCAGGTGGGGTTGCTGCATCTGTTCATCCAGCACACTTCGGCTTCCCTGGCCATTAACGAGAATGCCGATCCCGACGTGAGAGGGGACCTGGAGCGGCATTTCAACGTCATGGTGCCGGAGAACGCACCTCACTATGAGCATACCACCGAGGGCCCGGACGACATGCCCGCCCACATCAAAAGTGTTCTGGTGGGTCCGTCGGTCACTATCCCTGTAAACGACGGCCACCTGGCTCTTGGTACGTGGCAGGGCATCTACCTGTGCGAGCACCGGGATAATGCCGGCGGGCGCAGGATTGTGGCCACTTTGCAGGGGCGGTGGTAAGGCCCCGCCAGCTGTTAACGGTTGTTATCCGCTCGCTGTTTCAACCGGCTCGTATCCGAAACTGTGCCTCCCATGCCCCTTGACCCGGTAAAGGGGCCTGTCTGCCGTGCTTACAAGCACTTTCTGGTGTTTGGAGGTGAGCTCGGCTTTCAGCTTCACGATCATCCACGGGAACAGTCCCATCTCGCTATGGAAGTCATTGGACAAGATTTGACACTCTGCGTACCTGCGCCCTGTGAAAACGGTGGCGTGCCTCTAACGTTGGCCGATCTCCACCCATTGCCCGAAATGGATGAGTGAAATTCCACCCATTTTGTAGGCAAGGAATCCCCGTTAATTCAAGAGACTTCTGTTTTATAAGCAGTTTTCGAACCTGGTCTGCTCCTTGCTCTCTCGTCACCGAAGCCTTCTGTGCTTCGTCGAGCACCCAACAAACACAATGAAACAGGGAGCACCCTCATGAAAACTCAAGCCGTCATTGCCTTGGCATTCGCCTCCACTTTCACCATTACCAGTTCGGCCCTTGCCCAGGACCGGTCTGATTGGCCGAGTAACTTTACCGTCGGCACTGCAAGCCAGGGTGGAACCTACTTTGCTTATGGTTCGGGGTGGGCGAACTTTGTTGCCGAGAACGTGGGTGTGTCCGGTGGTGCCGAAATTACCGGTGGCCCCATGCAGAACATGGCGCTGGTTCATACCGGCGATCTGAAATTCGGATTAACCACGCTGGGGCCGGCCCAGGAATCCATTGACGGTTCCAGTCCACTGGCGCCGGGCATGAAAATGGACAACGTGTGTGCGATGTTCCCCATGTACGAAACACCGTTCTCCGTTACCGCACTGAGCAGCTCTGGCATCACGTCCATCTCCGGAATTCCGGATGGCGCCACTATCGGCTTTGGCCCGGCCGGCTCTACGTCGGACACCTACTTCCCCCGAATCATGGAAACCCTTGGTGTTGATTTTGAACGCCGCAACGGCAGTTGGTCCGACCTGGGCGGTCAGTTGCAGGATGGCCTTATCGATGTAGTGGCCTTTGCCGCCGGCATTCCCATCCCTGCTGTCAGCCAACTGGAAGTGCAGACCGACGTGAACATCATCGGCATGACGGACGAGGAAGCGAAGAAGGTGACCGAGGAGTTCCCGGTGTCCGAGTTCACTATTCCGGCCAGCACTTACCAGTCACTGGATGAACCGTCCCGTGTGGTTTCCATGTGGAACTTTTCCATTGTGAACTGTGATATGCCGGAAAGCTTTGTGTACGAAATCACCAAACTGACCATGGAGAACAACGACAAGATGGTTTCCATCCACAAGGCTGCCCAGAACTCGATACCTGAGAACTACACGAAAAATAACGTTTTGCCCTGGCACCCGGGAGCAGCTCGCTGGTTCAACGAAAACGGCTACCCGATCGAGGAAGCCAACATCGCTCAGTAATCATCGTGTGTGCTGAAGGGTCACTCCTGTGGCCCTTCGGAGCCCGGCCGGCACCCCACCGCCATCTGTTTTACCGTAAGCAGGGTCTATCATGACTGACAAACTACATCCCGATCAAAACCCCGCGCCAGAAGCCAACGAGGACCATATTCTGGCCCACGATGTCGACCAGGAACCAATTGAGGAGAATCGCCGGTTATTTGAAGGGGGCGTGGCAAAATTTGTGGCGGCATTGGCAATCGTCTATTCCTCGTTCCATCTGTATAGCCTGAACATCGCACCGCTGGAAACCTGGTCCTTTCGTATCGTCCATATTGCCGGCGCGCTTGTGCTGGGCTTCATCCTGTTTGCCGGCGCGCGCTTCGCTTCCGCCGGCGAGGGGCCCGTGCGTCATCGCTGGACCACCTGGATCAGCGCCGTCTTTATGGTACCGGCGCTGTACGCGCTCTATCAGACCTATTCGTTTCACCAACTGATCCTGGAGGGTACGCCTCGCATTCCGGGCGACCTGGAAACCTGGCATTTCGGCTGGCCGCTTCTGGCTGCAACCGGCATGGGCATCGTGATGAGCTGGTTTCACCACGCAGGGCGTTCGCGTTTCAGCGTGCCGGATGTGATACTGATTGTCTGTTCGGTGACGGTTGCGGCCTATTTCCTGGTGGTTTATAACACCTCCATGAGAATGTCCACGGGCACCTCGTTTGCGCCGGTGGGGATTTCATTCGCCGCAATTGCCGGCACCGCATTGATCATGGAACTGACACGCCGGTTGACCGGTTTGGCCCTGGTTGTTATCGGGCTGGTGTTCCTGGTGTATGTGTTCGCGGGCCCCTATCTGCCCGGCTTTCTTGGTTACCCGGGCCTGTCGGTGCAGCGGTTCTTCAGCCAGGTGTACACCGACGCAGGTATCCTCGGCCCCACCACGGCGGTCTCTTCCACGTATATCATTCTGTTTATCGTCTTTGCGGCGTTTCTTCAGGCTTCCAAGGTTGGCGACTACTTCGTGAACTTTGCCTTCGCAGCCGCTGGCCGTACCCGCGGTGGTCCGGCCAAGGTGTCGATTTTTGCCTCCGGGTTGATGGGCATGATCAACGGAACCAGCGCAGGTAACGTGGTCTCTACGGGCTCGCTTACTATCCCGCTGATGAAGAAAGTGGGCTACAGTAAACAGTCTGCCGGAGCCGTGGAAGCTGCCGCCTCCACTGGTGGGCAGATCATGCCGCCGATCATGGGTGCCGGCGCCTTCATCATGGCCGAAATTACCGGCATTCCCTATACCGAAATTGCCATCGCGGCAATTATCCCGGCGATCCTCTACTTCGCGTCTGTGTATTTCATGGTGGATTTCGAGGCAGCAAAAACCGGCATGCGTGGCATGCGGGATGATGAATTGCCGAAACTCAGGACCATGATCAAGCAGTGCTATCTGTTCGTGCCCATCATCATCCTGATTGTCGCCCTGTTCATGGGATACTCGGTTATCCGGGCCGGTACGTTGGCGACGGTATCAGCGGCCGTTGTCAGCTGGTTCTCTCCTAACAAAATGGGAATAAAGAAGATACTGGAAGCACTGGAGATTGGCTCTTACATGGCCATTCAGATCATTGTGGTATGTGCCGCGGCCGGTGTGATTGTGGGTGTTATCTCCCTGACCGGGGTTGGGGCGCGTTTTTCCGTGCTTTTGCTGGATGTGGCCGAAGCCAGTCAGTTGCTGGCCCTTATCTTTGCCATGTTCATTTCTATCCTGCTGGGCATGGGCATGCCCACCACGGCGGCCTACGCGGTTGCTGCCTCGGTGGTTGCCCCCGGTCTGGTGCAGTTAGGGATCGACCCTCTCACGGCCCATTTCTTCGTGTTCTATTTCGCGGTGGTGTCAGCGATTACGCCACCAGTCGCACTGGCGTCCTACGCGGCTGCGGGTATCTCAGGGGCGAATGCCATGGAAACGTCGGTGGCATCGTTCAGGATTGGCATTGCCGCGTTCATTGTGCCCTTCATGTTCTTCTACAATGGCGCATTGTTGATGGACGCAGGGTGGTTTGATATCGCCCGTGCCGTGGTAACAGCGCTCTTTGGTGTATATATGCTCTCTGGTGGGGTAATGGGCTGGTTTGCCAGGGTGGGGGCAAAGCCACTGACCCGTGTGCTGCTGATTGCGGCAGCCTTCCTGATGATTGAAGGCGGGTTGTGGACAGATCTCACGGGCATCGCCCTGGCGGTGATTGCGTTTCTGGCCCAGCGACAGCGCAGGTCTCCGTCGAACCCCGCAGTCGTGTAGAACCATGCAGCAGGTGTGATTGCTGGCCATTAGTGCAGTTGTCCCGCCTGTAGCACGGTTGTAATCTGGCTGCTTTTAACGGTTTTTCGGAAACCGGATGCTATGTCCTATCGAATTGGTATCGTGCTTGTCCTGCTTGCCACGCTGATCCTTTCCTGGCTCCTGGGTGGATGGGTAGGTTACCGACAGGTTGAACAGCAAAGCCTGGAAGAGTCCTTCCGTTACCGTCAGCTTGTGGCGAACGAGCTCAACCGCTACCTGCCTCTTCCCGAACTCATGGCTGAGCATCCCCTGCTGGCACGCACCCTGGAAACTCCGGAGGATGAAGACCTCATTCTCCAGGCCAACCGGCAGATGCAGCGTATGGCCGCCATTGTTGCCAGCTCTGATGTCTATCTCATGGACACCACCGGCATGACCATCGCGGCCAACAACTACCAGCAGGCAAACAGCTTTGTCGGGCGTAATTTCGACTTCAGGCCCTATTTTCAGGACGCTATCGAGACCGGCAAGTCGGCCACTTACTTTGCCCTGGGCACCACCTCCGGGATTCGTGGCCTGTATTTCTCACATCCCGTTCGTGACAGCCAGAGCAACATACTGGGCGTAATCGCAATGAAGGTTCAGGTGGAAGAACTGGAGTCCCAGTGGCGCCGGCCCGGAGCGCCGAATAATGCCGAAATGGTGGTGCTGGATGAAACGGGTATCAGCTTCATGGCCAGTCGGCCGGAATGGTTGTACCGGGATTTCTCCGATGACGGGCAGGGTGCTCCGGCTGCGGGTTCCAGGCGCTATCCCGACCACGAGCTCGAGCCGGTGGATATTGAAACGCTGGAACCACACTGGGGCGTCTCGGAGAACACCCGCCTGCTAAGACTCCAGGGGGATAGAGTGAAAAGAGAGTATCTGACGGTCGGAACGCCCTTGCCGCGCATGAACTGGACACTTCAGGTAATGGTGGGCACACGGGCTGTGCTCTGGACAAGGCTGGGATTCGTAACTGGTGGCATTGTTATCTTCATCGGTTGTTTACTGGCGGCTCTCTACCTCAGGGAGCGCTATCGCCGTGAAGCGGAGCTGGCCCTCAGGGGAGAGCAGCTTGAGCGCAATGTGGCCCGACGCACAGCGGACCTGGAGCGCTCGAATCAGCAATTGCTGCAGGAAATTCGAGAACGGGAACGAACCCAGAACGAGCTCCGGGAAACCCAGCAAGAACTGATTCAGGCTGCCAAACTGGCGGTACTGGGCCAAATGTCGGCGGGATTGAACCATGAAATCAATCAGCCACTGACGGCCATACAGACCTACGCCCGGAACAGTCGCCGCTTCCTCGAGAGGGGTGCCAGCGATATGGTGAATGCCAACCTTGCGGAAATAAGCACTCTGTGTGACAAAATGGCTGAACTTACCCGCCAGTTCAAAGTCTTCGCCCGCAAATCCGAGGGACCACCTGCCGTTGTGGACCTGCGGCAGTCAGTGGATGCTTCGCTGAAGATCATTGCGGCCCAGGACAACAGTTCCGGTATTGATATTCGCTGGAATCGTCCGGAACACCCGGTGATGTGCCACGGTGACCTCATACGGATCGAGCAGGTAATGGTAAATCTTCTGGCCAATGCGGTTCATGCAGTGGATGGAGCCCAGCGGCAGGCGATCACTATCGATATTGACGAGGATAATGATAACTGGCGGTGTACCGTGCGCGACAATGGTTCCGGATTGCCCGGCAACAGCGAACAGATATTTGAGCCCTTTTTCACCACCAAGTCGGTCAAACAGGGACTTGGACTGGGCCTTTCCATATCGCGCCAGATTGTGGATGCGCTGGGTGGAAGCCTGACAGGACGCAATCGGAGCGACGGTCCAGGCGCCGAATTTGTAGTCACAGTGAAGAAGCGGGGGGCCATGGAATGACAGACGTTTCGGTAATCTTTGTGGATGACGATCCGCACATACGCCAGGCACTCGGCCAGACCCTTACCCTTGAAGACATGCCGGTCGCCTGTTTCGAGGATGCTTCCTCAGGCCTGGTGGCAATAACGCCCGAGTACGGTGGCGTTGTGTTGTGTGACTACAACATGCCGGGTATGGATGGCGTCGAGATGTTGGACCGGGTAAGAGCTGTGGATGACACTATCCCGGTGATCATACTCACAGGGCAGGGTGACATTGGCACGGCGGTAACAGCCATGCAGCGTGGCGCCTATGATTTCATCGAGAAGCCGTTTGATCAGGACGAGCTTCTGGAGTTGCTGCGTCACGCCCTTGAGAAGCGTCACCTGGCACTGGAAAACCGCCGCCTGAAAGCTCAATTGAAGCAACTGGCACGGCCTGGCCCCCGGATTCTGGGGAATTCTCCGAGCATGCAGAAGGTGGTGGCGACCATTGACCCGATCCTGGATATTTCCGCCAATATCCTCCTGCAGGGGGAGACCGGCTCCGGTAAGGATGCGCTTGCACGGTATATTCATGAGAACAGTCCCCGCAGTAGTCGCAACTTCGTGGCTATTAACTGTGGCGCGGTGCCGGAGCACCTGATCGAAAGTGAGCTCTTTGGCCACGAGGCCGGAGCCTTTACCGGTGCGGACAAACGCCGCATTGGAAAAATTGAATACGCCCACAGGGGCACGCTGTTCCTTGATGAGCTGGAAAGTATGCCCATGGTGCTTCAGGTGAAGCTGCTGCGGGTGCTGGAGGAACAGCGGGTGGAGCGTCTGGGGAGCAACCAGGTACAGGAGGTGGATGTTCGAATCATCGCTGCGACCAAGGCGGACCTGAAAGCGCTCAGCGATGAGGGAGCGTTCCGTGCTGACCTGTATTACCGACTGAACGTTGTGAAGGTGGATATTCCGTCGTTGCGTGAGCGCAAAGAGGATATCCCGTTGCTGTTTCATCATTTCGTATTGATCGCAGCCGCCCGCTATGACCGTGAGAGCATCCCCCTGGACGCCAGCGGGGCCGCAAGGTTGATGCAACATTCCTGGCCGGGCAACGTACGGGAGTTACGCAACCTGGCGGAACGCTATGTGCTGCTGGGGCCAGGGGCGCTGGAAGAAAACGACCCGTCCGTTACCGCAAACGTGGCCGGGCGACAGACGCTGTCGGAAATGATGGACGGATTTGAGCGGTCGGCCATTATCAGCGCACTGAATGCCTGCCAGGGCAGTATAAAGGACACCATGGTCCAGCTCGGTATTGCCCGTAAGACGCTGTACGACAAGATGAAAAAGCACGGGCTGGATAAGGCTCAGTTCAAGGACTGAGCCGGCTGGAATATCCAGGTTCGGGTTTTGATCGTGGAGTCAGAGATTTGCCTCCGCATATTCTGCCAGTAAGGATCTCGGCACACCCTGCAGATGGATATGCCCGCCATGACGAAAGCTCTTGAAGCGTTCGGTCATATAGGTCAGGCCGGAACTCAGGGCGCTGAGATAGGGCGTGTCGATCTGTGCCAGGTTACCCAGGCAGATCACCTTGGAGCCGTTGCCGGCGCGGGTAATGATGGTCTTGATCTGGTGGGGCGTCAGGTTCTGTGATTCATCTATGATGATCAGGCTGTGCTGGAAACTGCGCCCCCGGATGTAGTTCATCGACTTGAAGTGCAGCGGAACCTTGCTGAGGATGTAGTCCACGCTGGCAGTCATATTCTCATCGTCTTCGTGGAGAGCTTCCAGATTGTCCACGATGGCACCGAGCCAGGGTTCCATTTTCTCGGCCTCGGTGCCCGGCAGGAAGCCTATATCCTCGTCCAGTCCCTGCGTGCTGCGGGTAGCGATAATGCGTTTATAGATCTTGCTGGCAACAGTCATCTCGATACAGGCAGCCAGGGCCAGGATGGTTTTGCCCGAGCCTGCGGAGCCGGTGAGATTCACCAGGTGAATATCGGGGTCCAGCAACAGGTTCAGAGCGATGGCCTGGTAGATGTCCCGCGGCACCAGGCCCCACACCTCCTCATTCATCAGGTCATGCTGGTGGAGGTCACGGATAACAAGCTGGTCCTCGCTGAGATCCGATACCTTGCCAACGAAGCCCTGTTCGTCAATCACGAACTCGTTGATTGTCAGCCTGGCCAGGTCACCCTCGCGTCGCAGAATGTGCTCGGTGATGCCTTCCCGCTGTATGGTTTCCACTTTCTCGATGGTGTCCCAGAAGGAGTTGGCGAATTCCTTGTAGCCTTTGGGCAGCAGGTCGATATCATCCAGGAGCATGTCGTTGTGGTAGTCCTGGGCTTCCACACCGAAGCCCCGGGCCTTCAGGCGCATGTTGATGTCCTTGCTGACAAGGATGATATCGCGGGACTTGTGGCGGGCTTGCAGGGCGGCCAGAGTGTTTATGATCTTGTTGTCATTGAGGTGTTCCGGCAGTGCGTGGTTGCCATGATGCTCGGTACTCATCAGTATCGACAGCGCCCCCAGGGGTTCTGCCTTCTTGCCTCGCACGATAGGAACGCCTTTCTCGATGTCTCCGGGGCTGGCGTCCCCCAATAACTTGTCGATGTTGCGTATGGCCTGGCGGCAGTCTGCGGCGACCGCCTGCTTGCCGGATTTGAGACTGTCGAGTTCTTCAAGCACCGTCATCGGGATAATGACGTCGTGTTCTTCAAAGTTCAGGAGGGCGTTCGGGTCGTGGATGAGGACGTTGGTGTCGAGGACATACATCTTTCTGCGAGCCTGCGGTGCTCTTGGCATAGGGTGTGATACCTCTCTGGTCAGCCGTTCCCGGCACAGCGGTTGGTGAGCTCCTGGTCGGAGATCAGTTTTAGCATGTCATACGTTGTTACGATCCCGGTGATTTTTTCATCCTTGGTGATGAAAATCCGGTGCAGGTGTTCACGCATCATTATATCGGCAATGTCGCGCACCGGTGTTTGCTCGTCAACCGATAGAACGATGGGGGTCATGATATCGCGAACCTCCACCGGTACCTTGCCCATTTCCTCGAAAATGGCCATCCGAAGGCGCCTGGCTTCCTGCTCCTCTTCTGGTGTCATACGGGTATCGGTTTCGGAGCGGCTGGCGTTCCAGCGGAACTCGGTGATGTCCTTGAGGGTGGCAATGCCTACGATCTCACCAGTCTCATCGGTAACAGGGCTGCCGTTGATCTCATTGTCGGTCAGGAATCTCGCCAGACGGTCCATCGTCCATGACTGGGGTACCGCCTTGATGCTCGGGGTCATGATCTCGTAGGCGAGAACGGTCATTTACGATTCGGCTCCGTTAACAGGTCCTTTGTAAAAGAGCTTAGCTGCTACGGACGGGCTAGTCATCCCCTGATTGGGTATCCGGAACTACATCTTTCAGTTTTCCATCGTCGCCATAGACCAGTTCGTGGTTCTGATAACGGTCCCGCCGGGCGACGCGCTCGAGTTGCTCGATTGAACGGACTGGAATATCCACCAGCAGGGTATTGACCAGCCATCCTGGAATCGACCCGTTGGGGTTGGTGTGCTGTACCCAGATCATACGGGTCTGTTTACCTTCGGGGATGAACCGGTAGAGGGTGTCGGACTTGTCGACCCGGACGTAATCATGTTCTTCCTCGCGCTGATCCGGAATGGCATTCAGGTCCATCACAATCTCACCGGTGGCCTGGTCACCGCGCGTGCGAATGCGAATGACGTAATCACGGTCGGTTACCGGCCAGGGCATGTCATTGACAGAGTAGGCGTAGCGGTCATGGAAGCTGCCCTCTCCGAAAGCATAGGACTCAGAGCAGTTGTGCACCCATTCCACACAGGATTGGGGATTGACCATCACAGCCATGAGGTTTTCGATAGGCACATCCAGGATGGCTTCAGCCTTGAACGCCTGAAAGCTGGAGCCGGGCTGGTCGGTGGTATACACCTGGATGTCGTCAGTCTCCTTGCGCAGGCTCCAGTCCTCGGCATTTTCATCCGGAAGGTCCGCCAGTGCGGTGGCCGAGGCCAGGGCAGAGGCAATGGTTGCCACCAGCAAGTTGGCCAGCGTGGAAACCCGACGAGTGCCCGGGGTCCTCAGGTTATGCATAGGTTTCTCATCCTTGGAAATGTCCGGGCGAGTCTATCATGGGCAGTGAGGGGTCAGGTCTATGTAATCAGGGGATTGTGAACTGGGTAACTGACTGAAATATCGCAGGTAACATTTGGCCTCATTTGACGGGTATCGTGCAGCGGCCAGTAGCCCCGGCAGATAATGCCGGGGCTTTCTGTTACACAATGGCGCAGGTCAGTGCTCAGGCAGAGTCACATTCAGCTCCAGTACGGAGCAGCTGTCATTGCGGTCCACTTCCACCTGCACCATGTCGTCGCTGATCTGAACGTACTTGCGGATGACCTCAAGCAGCTCTCTCTGCAACTCCGGCAGGTAATCCGGTTGTTCGCGCTGCCCCCGCTCATGGGCAACGATGATCTGGAGCCGTTCTTTGGCAACGCTGGCGGAGCGATTGTTCTTCTTGCTCTTGAAATAATCGAAGAAACTCATCCGTCAGCCCCCCTTGAACATCCGTGAGAAGAAACCCTTTTTCTGGGACGACATAAAGCGATGCTCGCGCTCCTCACCCAGAAGACGGGCAACAGCATCATCATAGGCCTGCCCGGCGTCGCTGTCTTCCTCCAGAATGACGGGAAGCCCCTGGTTGGAGGCGTTCAGTACAATCTGGGATTCGGGAATCACACCCAGCAGGGGAATGGCGAGGATTTCTTCCACGTCCGCCACGGATAGCATTTCGCCCCGGGACACGCGGTCCGGGTTGTAGCGGGTCAGCAGCAGGTGTTCCTTGACCGGGTCCTGGCCCATCTCAGCGCGGCGGGACTTGCTTTGCAGAATGCCCAGAATGCGGTCCGAGTCCCGTACCGAGGAGACTTCCGGGTTGGTGACCACGATCGCTTCGTCAGCGTAGTACAGGGCCATCAGTGCGCCGTGCTCAATGCCGGCAGGGGAGTCACAGACGATATAGTCGAAGCGTTCAGAAAGGTCATTGATGACCTTCTCAACACCCTCTCTGGTGAGCGCTTCCTTCTCCCGGGTCTGGGAGGCAGGAAGGATATAGAGGGTATCGACCCGTTTGTCCCGGATCAGGGCCTGGTTCAGTGTGGCTTCGCCCTGGATCACGTTCACGAAGTCGTACACCACCCTGCGTTCGCAGTTCATGATGAGATCCAGGTTGCGCAGGCCCACGTCAAAATCGATAACCACTGTCTTGTGGCCACGTTTTGCCAGCCCCGTGCTGATGGAGGCGCTGGTTGTGGTTTTACCTACGCCACCTTTTCCTGAGGTAACGACAATGATTCTAGCCAAGGTTGCATTCCTGTTTTGCGATGGATTCGTCGCTTTCCCCGCCCGTGCGGGTAGTTACGTTCTGATCAGGCCTTTTCCAGTGGCGTTACCACCAGCAGATCATCCCTGAGCTGGATCTGCACGGCGGTTTTCCAGCCGTTGTCCTGAAGATCTTCGGAGATTTTATAGTGTCCGGCGATGGACACAAGCTCTGCTTCAAGAGACTGGCAGAATACCCGGGCGTGTTCGGCGCCATGAATGCCCGCCAGGGCCCGGCCGCGTAAAGGGCCATACACATGGACATTGCCCGCTGCCAGCACTTCAGCGCCGGCCTGTACTGGCGCCAGGATGATCAGGTCACCGTCCGGAGCGTATACCTGCTGACCCGAGCGCACCGGCTGATTGATGATTCTGGCAGGTGCGGGTTCCCCATGGTTTTCCACTCTTGGCGGTGCCGGACTGTCGATGGCTTCGGCTACTTCTGTTTCCGGGCCGGTGTCGATTTCGCGGTCTCTCTGGTTGCCGCCGGGAAGCAGTGCCAGCGAGGCGCCCCGTGCCAGCCGGCGCTGGTCGTCATTGCCGCCACGCACGCCGATGACATGAATGTTGTGGCGGCGGCAGGTGCCGATGATCTTGAAGAAATCCAGCTCGCTGCTCAGGCCTTCATATTTCTCGAGGCTGACGATCAGCGGAATATCCTTGAAAAAGCCCGGGGCCTGGCTGATCTTGTCCCGCAGAGTGCTTTCGAATTCTTCATCGTCGAAGAAGTACAGCTCCAGTGCCGTCATGGAGACGCTGGCACTCTTGAGCTGGAAACATTGTTTTACCCCTGATACGGCGGTTTCGCTCATGGGTGGGTCTCTTCCGTGGTGTCGTCCTGGGTGGTGGCCGGGCGTTTGCGAAGCGCCGGGCCGTCAAAGCGGATACCGGACCAGCCGGTGCCAATAAACTGGCGAATATTACCATGGCTCTCGCCCGCCGGCTCATCCAGCACCTGGCGGTAATGCTGCGCAAAGAGGCGCAACGTGTCAGCCTCGTTCAGGTTGCAGTACTGAGCCAGGGCAAAAACCCGGCATGAGCCGGCATTCTCGCCTGCGTCATTGTACAACGGGCCGTTATGGAACCCGGTAGGCTGATACTCAAAGAAACGGTCAATCAGGGCCAGGGTATCGTCAAAATCGCCATGGCCGGCCTCAACGGAGGCCAGATGAATGCGAACCGCGTCATTGAGGTTCATGTGTGGTGATCTCTCTTCGGGCCTTGCTGATATCGGGCTTTCCATTCCTCGTAAGGCATCCCGTAGATAATTTCGCGAGCTTCCGGGTCTGATAGCTCGAAGCCTCTTTCACTCGCTTCCGCGCGATACCACTTTGATAGGCAGTTGCGACAGAAGCCGGCCAGGTTCATCAGGTCGAGATTCTGCACCTCAGTATGTTCACGCAGGTGACTGACCAGTTTCCGAAACGCTGCGGCTTCGATTTCTGTCTGGGATGGTTCCGGGATAGGGTTCGTCATGGTCGCTTGCACCTGTTTCTGGAGTTGAAGTATAGGGCTCCTGACATTCTCTGCATGTTACCGTAAGATACAAGGCTGTACATATGTACAGATAATTTACCTGCTAGAAGAATCATGGCCCAGCGCAAGATTATCCATGTAGATTGCGATTGCTTCTACGCCGCCGTGGAGATGCGGGACGATCCCTCGTTGCGCGACGTTCCCCTGGCCGTGGGTGGTGAGGGTGGCCGTGGCGTGGTCACTACCTGCAATTATAAAGCGAGGGCTTACGGGGTGCGATCTGCCATGCCCGGCGGCGAGGCCCGGCGCCTTTGCCCGGGGCTGGTAACGGTACCGACCGACATGGCACGTTATCGCGCAGTGTCGAAACAGGTGATGGCGATTCTGCGGGAACTGACGGACCTGGTAGAGCCTTTGTCGCTGGATGAGGCCTTTCTTGATGTCAGCGATGTGAGCGATCACAAGGGCAGCGCGACGCTGATGGCCCAGTATTTGAGGCGTCGGGTGAAAGAGGAAGTCGGGATTACCATTTCTGCAGGTGTGGCTCCCAACAAATTTCTGGCAAAGATCGCCAGCGACTGGAAAAAACCCGATGGCCTGTTTGTCATCCGCCCGGAAGATGTGGATGGCTTTGTGCAGGATCTCAAGGTTGAGAAGCTGTTCGGGGTCGGGCAGGTAACAGCGGGCAAACTCCATGGGTTGGGCTTGATGACCTGCGGCGATCTGCAGAATGTTCCTGCCGAAGTTCTGCTGGAAAAATTTGGCAAGCAGGGGTACCGACTGCGGGAAATGGCCTTTGGCCGGGATGATCGCGACGTGGTGGTGTCCCGCATTGCAAAATCCGTCAGCGTAGAGCGCACGTTTTCCCAGGATCTGCCAGACAAGCGCGCCTGTGAGTCGGTGATGGCTTCACTGGTGGCCGACCTGAACCTGAGGCTGAGCCGTAAGGCAGCCCGCAAACCCATTCACAAACTGTTTATCAAGATTCGCTACAGCGATTTCTCCACTCACACCCTGGAACGGGTGCGGGAACAGATCCGGGAGCCCGGTCTGGACGATTATCAGCCGCTGCTGGATGAACTGGTCACCGATACAGGACGCGCGGTACGTCTGTTAGGGCTTGGTGTCAGGTTTCGCAACGACGATTCGCCAGTCATGCAGTTGCGACTGTTCGACTGACCTGAAAAATACCGCTTGGTCGTTTTTTGGCCGTTTTTAGTTCAGGGTGCTATCTTTTTAAGAGGGCGCACGGAGCCTGGACTATGGACAGTTTATTGGCCTCTGAAGCCTTCGAGTTCGGACTCGGGGCTTTTTTTGTCATATTTCATGCTTATGGCCGGTTCAACACACCGGTTTCCAATCGCAGCTCCACCACTCGATGGCGCTTCAATGGTTGTTTTGTCTTGTATTCCGGCGCCCTGGTTCTTATCTACTGGCTGGTCACCTTCTTCGCCTGGGTATCGCCAGAGGTCGTTGACCGGATACTGCCCTTGCTGGGATGGCCTGCTGGATCCGAGATGGAGGGTAGCGACCTCTTCCGCAGCCCGCTGACGATTGCGCTGATTTTCACCGCGTTACTGCCGAACTTTCCGGTGCTGAAGAAAGTAGATCATAAGCTGCTGCGGATATTCTGGGATCTGGCGGAAATACCCGGGCATGCGGTCAAGCTTGCCCATCGCATGTACCGCGCCCCTTACCATATTTTCCCCATGAAATTTAACGAGATGGAGCGGGAGGCGAAGGCCTTTGACATTCCTGCGAATCGTAGCGAGCTAACAGATGACCATGCCTCCCCGGCCTTCGCCTGGGCAACTGCCTGGTCGTTGATCAATGAGGTGAGGCATTGGCATGAAGGCAGCTCGCGCTATCACCGTTTTATCCAGGAGCGGGAGAGCGAGTATGAGGCTCTGAGCATGGAGTTCACCACTCTCAGTTCACGGGTGGCCGCCTATTATCGACGGTTGGAGGAGTTGGGGGGGGCGTCCGCAGCGTATTGAAAAAGATTTAAGAGATTCATTGGTGAGTGACGGTCGTGACCTGTTCATGAGGTTGTGCCGCCTGCTGGCACACGCAGTACTGGACATCGAGATCGGACCGGGAGCACGTCGGCGTGCGCTGGAAACCTTCGGGTTCGAAGTGCCGGATGATGATTCGGAATCCCTTGGTATGGCAAAGCTGTTACAGGTTGTTGCGATAGCAATGGCGGCTTTCATGGCGGTGTCGTTTATCCGGTATACCATCGAAGGTGGGAATGGAGTGCCTTTCGGTACCGTCGTGTTTTTCGCGCTATTGATGGGGGCCAATTTTGGCGTATCGGCTCATGCCGGCACATTTCCCAAAAGCCGCTGGCGGTTCGCTGATATCGAGGCCAACCGCAGCCGTCCATGGGGTGGCTATGTTTTCTCAGGCGTTCTGGCAGTCGCTGCCAGCCTGGTTGTGATATCCGCGTTGCGGTTCACCCGTTATGTTTTTGACGGCAAAAGTTATCAGGCAGGGTTTGACCAGTTGATCGTCGACCTTTCCTGGTCCTTCCCCTACCTGTTTCTCTCATTTGCCATCGGGTTCGGTGTTGCCTGGGTCTGTGATACGGAATGGAGACGTGGGCCGGCCCGCTACAGGCGATGGTTTGATGCGTTGGCCCTGGGCGTCATCGGTGTTGTCGGTGCCTATATCTGTTACAGCGCCATGCATGGTTTTCCCCCGTTTGAGGGAACCAAGGCACCCGAGTTCAGAGATGCCAGCTTAGCGGGGGTGGTGCAGTTCATTGTTCAGAGCACGGTGGCTGCGGCGCTGATTGGTGCACTGGTCCCCGGCGGGTATCGGCAAAATCGCTATCGCAGCCCTGTGCAACGGGTCTGTCGATACATTGATCGCAACAGCCATGATTTGAGGATTGAGGCGGGTAAGCTCGCACCCTTCACGTTGAAAAGCCTGATGACGAGAGTCGCTGCGGCGTCTTCGATGGCAGATGGATTATTGGATGATACCGAGCGGAATGTTCTGCGGGACACGCTTAACAAAATGGCCGAGCACAACCTTCTGGATTTCACGGTTGAGGCCGGTATGGAGGAACTGATGCAGCAGGTCGAGCGCTGGCGTGAGGAGGATGCGGAAGCGTTGAGGAGCGAGATTCTGGAGGCGTTGCAGACCCTGAGGCGCAGCGAGTATCTGGCCGGACTGATGGTTCAGATCAGTGTAGCCATCGGGTATGCGGACGGCGTGTTCCAGGTACCGGAGCAGTACATTCTGGAGTGTATCGCCAGGGCGTTGAATCTTGACCCTGAAAGTGAGCTGGCAGCTTGTAGCCTCTGCCGGGGTTGGGTGGGGCCCGAGCCGGGCGTTTCAGGTCAGGCAGCAAACAGGACGGATAACGGTTCGCCAATGGTGTAGACCGAAACCAGACCGAGGCTACCGCCAATAAGGGCTCCGGCGACGACGTCACTGGGGTAGTGCAGCCCCAGTACTACTCGGGAGGCAGCGACGCTCAGGGTGAATGGCAGGAGCAGCCAGGCCAGCTCAGGCGTGGTCATGGCCAGCACCGTGTTGAAGCAGGCAGCGTGTAACGTGTGGCCGGAGGGAAAACTGTACCTGTCGAGGGGTGGGGTGCCGCAGTTGATGGACGGGAAGGAAATGAACGGCCGCTCGCGGATCAACCAGCGCTTCAGCAGCTTGTAACTGATCGTGCAGGCCAGCCCGGTGACGACCATCAGCAACGCAATGGCCAATCCCTTCTCTGGCATGACTAACGGCATGGCCAGAATCACCAGATACCAGAACCAGCCATCACCCAGGCGGCTCACGATCTGAAAATAACCATGGACCGGGCGGAACCTCAAGCTGCGGTTGATGGACTGGCAGAGGGCAAATTCCCTCTGGTCCACCAGGCTAAAGAAGCGAGATGCCTTGCTGTTGTACGGCATTGGAGTGATTCCTTTGTGGGTGGTTCAGGATCAGATACTCGAACTGATCGACTTGTGCCGCCCAGTCCAGTTCCAGTGCATCCAGACGTGCCTGGGTACGAATCCTGTTCATCAGTGTGGGCTGGTCGGCCAGGCGCAGGGCATGATCAACAAAGCCTTCGTCATCAGGCAGCCGTGCTTTCATCCCGTTGTCTTCGTGGCGGATGTGCTCGCTGGCGGCGGCATCATCAAAAGCGACAACAGCAAGACCGCTTGCCATCGCCTCAGTCACCACATTGCCGAACGTGTCGGTTTTACTGGGAAAAAGGAAAATATCGCCGGACGCGTAGTGCCGGGCCAGGTCCTCTCCCCGCCGTGTGCCTGCAAAAACATAGTCCGGATGGCGTTCAGCCAGGCGCTTCCGCATGGGACCGTCACCCACCAGGATTAATCTGGCATTGGGGTGCAAACCGCGAAGCCGCTCGAAGCAGGCCACTGCCATTCCCAGGTTCTTTTCCGGCGCCAGCCGTCCAACATAGAGAACGGCCCGGTCATTGGGTTGCAGCCCCCATTGTTGCCGCAGTGTCTGATCGCGTTTGTGGGGAGTAAAACGGCTGCAGTCGACACCACGGCTCCAGAGGGAGGTGGAGTGAATGCCCATGTCAGCGGTGGTTCGGGCTATTTTCCGCGTAGGGACCAGAGTAAGGGCGGTCCTGTTATGAAACCAGCGGCCGTAGGCGCACAGCAGTTTCTCCAGAAAACCGGCACCGTAATATCGGCTGTAAGCATGGAAGTTGGTGTGGAAACCGGAGCTGACCGGTATGCCAGCCCTCCGGGCGGCCGAGACTGCGGCAACACCCAGGGGGCCCTGAGTGGCGACATAGATCGCATCCGGGCGTCGGCGCTTCCAGAGGGAGGCAAGGTAACCAGGGCGGGTGATTCCGAACCGCAGCTCACCATAACCCGGAAGTGGCAGGCCGGTAACGAGATGCTCTTGCGAGAACAGGCATTCACCGGCTTCGGAAACTTCGCCTGTTGATTCATGGCGCTGGCGAGGGCGGATAATCGTTACGCGGTGGCCGCGGCGTCTCAGCCCCAGGCAAAGATACCTGAGGGTGTTGGCCACGCCATTGATTTCCGGAGGAAAGGTCTCCGAAACAATGGTAATGTGAAGCCTGCGCCCTGAAGCCTGGCTGAGTCTGGTCACAGTATTTCCTATGGTGTGCTCTTGCATGTCCCTACTATGGAAATCCGGCATGACAGTACCGGGACAATTTCGTGACAATCCGTTTACCCTTTGCGCGATTGACTCTTTGTTTTTCCAATAACGAATCCGGGAGGACGTATGAAGACCCGAACATTGGGCAGAACCGATATTGATGTCAGTGAAATCTGCCTGGGCACGATGACCTGGGGGGAGCAGAACACCGAACAGCAGGCTTTTGAGCAGTTGGACCTGGCAACCGCCCAGGGCGTCAACTTCATTGATGCGGCGGAGATGTACCCGGTTCCCCCGCGGCCCGAAACCCAGGGGCTGACAGAAACCTACCTGGGTAACTGGCTGGCGAAACGCGGGCGCAGGGATGATCTGGTGATTGCCTCAAAGGTGGCCGGGCCTGGCAATGGCCTGAAGTATCTGCGTAATGGCCCGCGCCTGACGCGGGACCACATCCGACAGGCCTGTGACGACAGTCTGCGCAGGCTCCGGACAGACTACATCGACCTTTACCAGGTGCACTGGCCGGACCGAAATGCGAACTTTTTTGGCAAGCTGGGTTATCAGCACAGTGAGGATGAACAGGCAACACCCATTGAGGAAACGCTCGGGACTCTCGCTGACCTGGTTAAAGAGGGCAAGGTTCGCCATGTTGGCCTCTCCAATGAAACGCCCTGGGGTACCAATGAATACCTGCGTCTTGCCCGGGAGCGCAACTGGCCCCGGATTGTCAGCGTGCAGAACCCCTATAACCTGCTTAACCGAACCTTTGAAGTGGGGATGGCGGAGATCGCCTGTCGCGAGCAGGTCGGTCTGCTGGCTTATTCGCCCCTTGCGTTCGGAATGCTCTCCGGCAAATACCTCGACGGCAGGCGCCCCGAAGGTGCCCGGATGACCCTCTATGAGCGCTTTACCCGTTACACCAGTGGTCGTGGCGCCGAGGCTACCCGTGCCTACGTGGACCTGGCAGCCAGCCATGGCCTGTCACCGGTGCAGATGGCGCTCGCGTATGTGACTAGCCGTGACTTCGTAACCAGCACGATTATTGGTGCGACCACCATTGACCAGCTCCGGGAAAACCTCGGGTCCGCGGCTGTGTCCCTGGGTGACGATGTGCTGGCAGCCATTGAGGACCTGAATCGGGAATACACCTATCCCTGCCCATGACCAGGCGGCGGTTACGATTTGGTAATGACTTGGTGGCAGTTAAACGCTATTTTTCTGTCGTAATGGGCCGCCAGAAATGCGATTTAACAATCTGCAACAAAAATAGATAGTTTTTTGACAAAACAATGGTGAACTGGTGACAAAAATACGGCGCAATTGTGTGCAAAATCACATCTTTCCGGCCGTTAATCATTAGACTTAAGCCTTAAGTGACAGTAGACTTCCGTTTCGCTAACAGGTTGCCAGAACAAACATGATTATCCGTATCTTCATCGCACTCCTTGCCCTTAACATGATCGCTTTCGTGGTCCGTGCAGAAGCCAATGAACGCGTTTTTGCCGATGATGTGCCGGCTGAAGACATCTATCAGCTTCAGGATCAGATGTCGGGTGATTTCGAGAGTGACGAAGTAGACATGTATGCAAACCTTGGTTCACGTTTGCTGAGCCTCGGTTTCAGCCGTTCGGAGTCCCGGGAGAAGACCTACGCTTCCGACCGCGCCAGACCCGACCACGGGATCGCGCTGCTTGATGAAGGTGCTTGCCTCAATCTCAAGTGGAACTTCTGACCGGCTTCAATCCCCGCTTCCAGGCGCTTTGCGCTGACTTTTACTACCCCTCTGTGTCATAACCTTCCTTAAGTAGCTTTTATATGACCGGGCGCATTGCCTGACGAGTTTTCGCATGTGATTATTCCTGTCGAATGCATTCCCACGCAAAGATAACGGAGTATTGCCATGGCAAAGGAACAACCGGTAACGCTTGAAAGGAGCACTGAGTGTGTGGACGAGTTGATCCGCCGTGTGGGCAAGAAGATCACACTTGGTCTGCCTCTGGGTCTTGGTAAGCCGGTCCGCTTTGTAAATGCCCTGTATCAGCGTGCGAAGGAGGACTCCTCCATACAGTTGCACATCGTTACCGCGCTGTCGCTGACCGCCCCGGGTGGGAGTTCGTCACTGGAAAAACGTTTTATGGGGCCATTTGCTGAGCGGCTCTACGGCCGGATTCCGGAGCTTGAGTACGCACGGGACGTTATCCGGCAAAAGCTGCCGGACAACGTGACAGTGTCGGAGTTCTTCTTCAAGGCAGGGTCCTTTCTCAATAACGAAACGCAGCAACGAAACTACGTCTGTACCAATTACACCCACGCCGTCCGTGATCTGATGGCGCTTGGCGTCAATGTGGTGGGGCAGATGGTGTCGCCGCTTTCCCGGGAGCCTGATCAACAGGGGGATTTCAGCCTGAGTTGCAATCCGGACCTGACACTCGATCTCATTCCCTTGCTCAGGGAGCGGGAGGAAGCAGGAATGCCGGTCGCTATCGTAGCTGAAACCAATCGCTACCTTCCTTTCATGGGCAACGATGCGGCGGTGGCGCCAAGTCATTTTGACATCGTTCTCGAGCACGAAGAGTCTGATTACCCTTTATTCTCTGCTCCGCAGATGTCGGTCAGCCCGGAAGACCACATGATCGGTTTTTATGCCAGTGCGATGCTCAAAGATGGTGGCACCCTTCAGGTAGGCATCGGCTCCCTGGGAGCAGCGTTGGTTCACAGTACCATTCTGAGGCACACCGATAACGAGCATTGGAAAAAGGTTTTTGACCATCTCAGGGTTGCCGAGCGCTTTCCGGTGGTTAATGAGGATGGTGGCACTGGCACCTTTACGGAAGGCCTCTACGGTTGCAGTGAGATGCTGGTAGACGGATTCATCTATCTGATGGAAGCCGGTGTATTGAAGCGAGAGGTGTTTGATCATGCAGGCTTGCAGACAATGATCAACCGGGGCGAGTTGGCGCACACGGTCTCACTGGACACGCTGGACCTGCTGCGTCGCGAAAAACTGATTGCCTCCCCTCTGCGGGCTCGGGATGTGGAGTGGCTGTGTCGTTACGGTGTTTTCCATTCGGACGTTGAATTCAAGGGCGGGCGGCTGAGGATAGGTGAAGAATCACTCGAGCCGGACCTGGACAGTGACGATGACCGGCAGGCCATTGCTTCCATGGCCCTGGGTGAGAGGTTGACCGGCGGTATTGTTCTCCACGGTGGCTTCTATGTCGGCCCGGAACAGTTCTATCAGCGCTTGCGGGACCTGTCGCCGCAGGATCGACAGCGAATCTGCATGACCAGCGTGAATTACATCAATCACCTTTATGACCACGCCTTTGGCAACCAGCGCCTTAAAGTTTCGCAAAGAGTTCACAGCCGTTTCGTCAACTCGGCAATGATGTACATACTCAGCGGGGCGGCGGTCTCTGACGGGCTGGATGATGGTCGTGTGGTCAGTGGCGTGGGGGGGCAGTACAACTTTGTAGCCATGGCTCATGAGTTGCCGGGAGCCCGGTCTGTGCTGACGTTGAGCAGTACCCGTCGTTCGGCGGGTAAAACCCTCTCCAACATCGTGTTCAGTTACGGTCACTGCACCATTCCCCGTCACCTGAGGGATATTGTTATCACCGAGTATGGCATTGCGGACCTGCGCGGCCAGTCAGACGAACAGGTATACCTTCGCCTGATCCGCATTGCCGACTCCCGGTTCCAGCAGGACCTGTTGAACCAGGCCCAGAACGCAGGAAAAGTGGATGCGTCGTTCCGGTTGCCGGACGAGTGGCGCAACAACACTCCGGAAGCGATACAGGCTGCTATTCGCGCGGCTGGTGACACTGAGGTATTTCCTCCCTTCCCATTTGGCCGGGATTTCACCGATGAAGAACTGAGGTTGGGCAAGGCACTGCAGACCTTGAAGGCCGCAACGGCGACCCGTCGTGGTAAACTGGCAGTCTTGTGGCATGCAGCGAAGGCAAAGGATGACCAGGGCCGGTACCGGTCGTTGCTGGAGCGCATGAGTCTGGACAAGCCCAGAGGGCTGAAAGCCAGGCTGGATCAACGCCTGGTTATTCATGCACTGAATCTGACTGATACACCGGAAACAGGAAACTCTACTGCCTGATGCAAAAACCTGCCGTATTTACCGTTCATTATGTTCTCAAGAACAAAGTGGGAGAACTGGTCGACACTTCCGAGGGCAGCGAGCCGCTGCATTTCCTGGAAGGTAGCCCGGAGATCATCGAAGGCATCCAGAAAGCGGTGAAAGACCGCAACGTGGGGGACTGCCTGGAAGTCACCGTACCGCCGGCCATGGCCTATGGCGAACACAATCCGGAACTGATCCGCAAGGTCCCCCGCTCGATGTTCGAGGGGGTGGAAAACCTGCAGGTGGGGATGAAATTCCAGACCAATACCGGCGACAGAGCCCAGGTGGTCCAGGTGGTGGGGATTGATGGCAATCTCGTTCGGGTCGATGCCAATCACCCGCTGGCCGGTTTTACGCTCTACTTCGACCTGGAAATTATTGGCAAGCGTGAAGCCACGGAAGAGGAAATAAACGCAGGCCATCCGTTGAGCTGAGGTTACACGTCCGGGCTGGCAATAACCGCCGGCCTGGCAGCTTCCCGGTCTGACGGCCACCCGGCCTGTATTTGCCACAGGCCTTCCCGAACGGTCTTCTGCAATTCCCCCGACAACTCCGACAGTTCATTGCTGCAGGTCGGGGCTACTGGCGGATGGGCGATTATGCCCACTTCTACGGCCGGCTGGCGGAGCATGCGGACCAGATGATGGTGAAACTCATCATCGCCGATAAAAGGAGCCAGGTGGTCCGGGTGACCGTTGCGCAGGTACCCGATACTGATCGGCTGAATCTCCACGCCAGCATCGGCTGCAGCCTGCAGCAGACGGCTGTGAAACGGCAGAACCGTGACGCCCGAGGTTGTGGTGCCTTCCGGGAATACCAGTACTGACTGCCCGCTCATTAGCGTAGTGGCCATTTCGCGTCGGGCCTGCCCGGCCTTTCCGCTGCCACGCAGGATAAACAGTGTGCCGGCCTGCTTCGCCAGCCAGCCGATAACCGGCCAACGCCCCACCTCCGCCTTCGACAGAAACCTCAGTGGCACCATGCTCCCGAGCACCGGAATATCAGACCACGAGATGTGATTGCTGACATAGAGCACGGGGCGGCGGCTGAAGGTGCCCTGAGTAGACACCCGAAAACCCAGGCACCGGCTGGCGCCGGCGAAGCAGAAGCGCGCGAATGGCGCCCGGTCGATCCGGCGCCGGACAAGAGTCTCCACAAGCCCCAGAGAGCCCGCGAGCAAGGCAGTGAGGGCCAGAAATACCGTAAAGAGTGTGAGTCTGGTGGTCAGGCGTATCAGTTCCATAGCTGGCTCCCGGATGACTTTATGGAGGTGCCCCTCAACGGGCCTTGTGACGCATGAAATGGCGGTTGTAGCGGCTGGCCAGGTTGTTTACATCCAGCACCACCAGCAGATCTGCGCAACGGAAATCCGGATCCCAGCAGGGTTCTCCGCACACACGCGCGCCGAGCCGCATATAGGCCTTGATCAGCGCCGGTACATCGACTGGTCGGTCTTCGTTGAGGGTACGGGTGAGGTGGGGGAGTGCCCGCAAGGGAGTCACCCGGTATTCTTCACTGGCCAGGAATTCCCGCTGAAGGTAGCGGGCAATGCGCCAGGCTTTCAAACCGCCGTCAGACATACCTATACTGGCACATCCGATCAGGTAGTCCACGTTCCGTGACACTAGGTACTCTGCTACCGAAGCCCATAGCAGGCTGATGGTGGCACCGTTGCGGTAATCGGGATGAACGCAGGTACGTCCGAGTTCAGCAAGCGGCCCCGGAAGCTGATACAGTGAGGAAAGTTCGAATTCGCCCTCGGAATAGAAGCCTCCTGCCTCCTTGGCCTTGTTGTGATGGAGCACCCGAGTGGTCGCCACCAGCTTGCCGGTATATTCGTCGGTGACAATCAGGTGATCGCAATAGCGGTCGAACTCGTCGGCATCGATTCCGGGGTTGGTGGCTCCCAGATCCGAACCATACTCTTCCGAGAACACCTTATATCGCAGTCTCTGTGCCGCTTCGACGACCTCCGGTTGCTGGGTGATCACGGTTTTAAGCCGGCGGACCGGGCGTGGTAGTGGGGCTGTCTGGGCGTTCATGGCTGGGCCTCTTTTATGTTTGCTTTCGGACAAGGCTATGAACCCGGTGTGACACCGAAATGAAAAGGGGATGACGACTTCGTGACAGGCGTGCTGGGGCAGGTGTCGTGGTGTGACCTTTGTCACGGGCTGTAACGAACCGGCGGTTCCATGTATATTTCTGAATAGCATGTATAATTGCTGTTACAGGAGGTAGCCTGTATTGTCAGTGACATGGCAGACCTTCTGAGCAACGACTCTTGTCCGGCCAGGTGGGGTGAACCTGACCGGAAGCTTCAAAAACCGGAAAAACAAAATCAGAGATGGACGGCGTGGAACAGACGAACGAAAGTTGGCGGATTCTTATAGTCGAAGATGATGAGAGGCTGGCAGAGCTGACCAGGGAGTACCTGGAAGGCAACGGTCTGTCGGTCGCTCTCGAAACCCACGGTGGCAACGCGGTTGAGCGTATCCGCAAGGAGCAGCCTGACCTGGTCGTGCTTGACCTGATGCTGCCCGGCGAAGACGGGCTGTCCATCTGCAGGCGTGCCCGGCCATTCTATCCCGGGCCCATCATCATGCTCACTGCCCGCACGGATGATCTGGACCAGGTCCTCGGTCTGGAAATGGGGGCTGATGATTACATTGGCAAACCGGTTCAGCCCAGGGTGTTGCTGGCAAGAATCCGGGCCTTGCTGCGGCGGGTTACGGAAAACGGTTCCGCTGCTGCCGAAGAGGGCAGTGGCGAAGAGCCGGTCAGGTTGCAGTTCAACGACCTGGTGGTAGACCGCTCTATGCGCGAAGCGTGGCTGAACGATGACAGCATTGATCTGACCAGTGCCGAATTCGACCTGCTGTGGTTGTTGGCCAGCAATGCCGGCCGGGTTCTCAGTCGTGAAGAAATCTTTACCGCGCTGAGAGGGATCGAATACGACGGGCAGGACCGCTCGATTGACGTCCGGGTTTCAAGAATAAGGCCCAAGATCGGTGATGACCCCATTCATCCGAGGCGCATAAAAACCGTACGCAGCAAAGGCTATCTGTTTGTAAAGGAAGCCTGACTGTTCAGTCTCTGGCGCTGGCCCGTCCGGGCCGGCGTTCATTGCCAGGGTTATCGCAATGCCCCTCAAGTTTTTTCTCAAGCTTTATGCCCGCCTGATTGGCCTGACCTTTCTGATTCTCCTTCTTTGTGCAGCGCTTTTCCTGGGTGTGAACTCTGTACGGGAGCAGTTCTGGCAGGAGCGGTTTGCGGCGCCATTGCTGCACTGGATTGCAGCCACGCCCTATCCGGATCAGCAATATCACTGGCTTGAGTCATTCTATGATTTCCGGGTGACCTCCCCCGACGACCTGCTATTCTCCGATGTCATCATGGAGCGGTTGTCCTATGGCCAGGTCGTGGCACTGGAAACCAGTATTGGCCAGCAGGTGATGATGCAGGATGGCCAGGGCCTTATTCTCGAACTGCGATTCCGGGATATCTACAGTGACGTTGCCGAAGCAACCGCTCTGATTGCGCGCATCCATCTTGACGACATGCCGGTGGAAGGACGGGAAGAGGCCATGACGCAGCTCTCCGATGCGCTGGCGGTGGACATGGTGCCGGTCCAGGACCAGTCTGCACTCCCGGATTCGGATGTTCTGGAGCGTGTCTCTGAGCGCGGCATTTCGCTTTATCACCACCCGTCGCATGACAAGGCTCATGTGTTGCTTCGGCTGGAAGATGGCACCCTGGTGGACCTGGCAATGCCGTCGCAATTCGATGCCTGGGCCTGGCCGGTGGTAATGCTCCTGCTGGTCGTTGCAGGCAGTGTGTTGGCGCTGGCACTCTACCTGGCTCTTCGTGATGTGGATAGCAATCTTCGTGCTGTGGAGTCCGTGGCTATCCGTATCGCCCGAGGTGAGATGGGTGCCCGGGTGGATGCCGGCGACAGCCGGCTGGTGTCGCGGCTGGCGGCAGCTTTTAACAGCATGGCGGAGCATATCCAGAGGTTGGTGGGCGTGCAGCGGGAAATGATTCACGCGGTTTCCCACGAACTGAGAACGCCGGTGGCGCGCATTCGTTTTGGCGTCCAGATGATTGAGAGCGCCAGCAGCCCGGAAGCGTTGCAGAAACAGCTGGATGGCATCGACGGCGATATCCAGGAACTGGATGAGCTTATTGACGAGATACTGACCTATGCGAGGCTGGAGCAGGGCGGGCCTGTCTTCGCGCTGCAGGAAACGTCGGTCTCGGACATCGTTCGCCAGGTGGTCAGCGAACAGCAGATGACCCGTCCCGAGCACAGCATTGAAGCGGATATTGACGACGAATCGGAGCGCTGGTCATTGTCGGATCTGGAGCCCCGGTATCTGCATCGGGCGGTCCAGAATCTGGTGGGTAACGCGGCCCGCTATGCCGCCCGGAATGTCAGGGTCCATTGCCACTTTGATGAAGACAATTGTCGCATCGATGTGGAGGATGATGGCCCGGGTATTCCCGAAGAGGACTGGGAAAAGGTATTCACGGCTTTTGCCCGTCTGGATGACAGCCGCACCAGAACCTCCGGCGGTTACGGTCTTGGTTTGTCCATTGTGAGAAGAATTCTGTATTGGCACGGCGGCCAGGCGTTTGTCAGCCGCAGTGATGAGCTGGGTGGTGCCCGGTTCAGCCTGGTATGGCCTCGCAAGAAGCCGACAGAACACAGCCTGTGAGGGCGGTTTTGTGACCGGCTTCTCGATGTCTCACCGGATGTAACAAACGAGCAACACAACCACAACTGAAGGGCGCCTCAATTAGCGGGATACTGATTGTGTAAGGGATGACTTTTGAGGTTGTAGTTCTTACGAACTTTCCTTGTTTCATTCGTCATTTGAGGGCCGGTTTTCCGGCCCTTTTTTTATGGCTTTCTTTGTAATCCTGTCTCTCTCCGGCCCTCTGCCCATAGCGTTATCCCCGTTCCTTTGAGAAGATTGCGGCATCAACAACAATGATGCTGATAACTCTGAAAGGACGCCTGAAATGACTCAGTACCTGCTTGCCATCGACCAGGGGACAACCAGTTCCCGCGCCATCGTGTTCGACGCAACCGGCACCTCTGTGGCGACTGCCCAACAGGAATTCCACCAGTATTTTCCTAAAGACGGCCAGGTTGAGCATGACGCCCGGGAAATCTGGGGCAGTACCCTGGCGGTTTGTCGTGAGGCGCTGAAGGAGTCGGGCATCAGTGCTTCAGCGCTGGCCGGTATCGGCATCACCAATCAGCGTGAAACCACGGTCATCTGGGATCGGAAAACCGGCGAGCCTATCCACCACGCCATTGTCTGGCAGGATCGACGCACGGCATCGGTTTGTACAAAACTTAAATCCGATGGTCACGAGAATACTGTTGTTGACCGTACGGGGCTGCTTATTGATCCCTATTTTTCAGCCACCAAGATCGCCTGGATACTGGATCATGTTGAGGGAGCCAGGGCCAGGGCCGAGGCCGGAGAGCTCGCCTTTGGCACCGTGGACAGCTGGCTGTTGTGGAACCTCACCGGCGGCCGTTCGCACCGGACCGATGCCACCAACGCCTCCCGCACCGCACTGTTCAATATCCACGAACAACGGTGGGACGATGAGCTGCTGGCCCTGTTCCGGGTGCCGGCGGCTCTGCTTCCAGAGGTGCTTGATTCAGCCGCGGACTTTGGGGTTGTCGACGAACAGTGGCTCGGTGCGCCTGTGCCGGTGGCGGGTATTGCCGGGGATCAGCATGCCGCCCTGATTGGCCAGGCCTGTTTTGAGCCGGGCATGGCGAAAAGCACTTACGGTACCGGCTGCTTTCTGATGCTGAATACGGGAGACAAAGCGCTGCGTTCGGAGAACAGACTGCTGACGACCATGGCCTACCGGCTCAATGGCAAGCCCTGTTTTGCGATGGAAGGCAGCATATTCGTCGCCGGGGCGGCCATGCAGTGGCTGCGGGACGGACTCCGTCTGATCAGGCACGCCAGTGAGTCCTCTGCGTATGCCACGGAGGTAGGCGTGGACAATCCCGTATACCTGGTGCCGGCCTTTACCGGACTTGGCGCCCCACACTGGGATCCCCATGCTCGCGGCGCGATCATGGGCCTGACCCGGGATACGGGGATCGCGGAAATCGTCACCGCCGGCCTGCAGTCCGTTTGCTACCAGACCAAGGATCTGATTCGGGCTATCCTGAACGATGGTGCGTCCCTGCAGGCATTGCGTGTGGATGGCGGCATGGTGGTGAACGACTGGGTAATGCAGTTTCTCGCCGACATTCTGAATGTGTCAGTGGACCGTCCGAGGGTAACGGAAACCACGGCCCTGGGGGCCGCCTACCTGGCCGGGCTGCAAACCGGCGTTTACCGGAGCCTGGACGAGATAGCACAGCTGTGGGAGCGCGAACACCGTTTTGAGCCGGTCATGCGGCCGGCCCTGAGGGAGAAGCTCTACGCTGGCTGGCTGGATGCTGTCGAACGGGTCTGTAATAACTGAACCGGTAGAGGAGTCCCGGTTCAGACCCTCTCGAACGCGATCAGATGGTCGGCTTCAACCCGTACCGGTACATGTTCACCCAGATAAAAGTCCAGGTGGCTGCGGAACAGTGCTTCGAATTCGGTGTCTTCCGAACACCGGAAACGATAGAGGGTTGAGGTGCCGGCAAAGGTCTTTTCCACAACCCGGGGTTTCAGGTCTGACTCCGCATCGTAAACAATGTCATCCGGACGAATCAGCACATCCACCAGGGTGCCGGGCTTCCACTTGTACGCCCGGTTGCCGCGGATGACCCCCAGCTCTGATTCTATGGTATCCGGTCCCAGTGCCTTGCCCGGTATGAAGCCACCCTGGCCAACGAATCCCGCTACAAAACGATTGGCCGGCTCGTGGTAAAGGTTATAGGGAACATCCCACTGCTGGATGCCACCATCCTTCAGAACCGCCACCTGATCACACATAGCGAACGCTTCCTGCTGGTCATGGGTAACCAGAATCGCACTGATGCCGAGGGTTTTCAGGATTTCCCTGACATCGAGGCTGAGCCGGCGACGAAGGTCCGCGTCCAGATTGGAGAACGGCTCGTCCAGCAGGATCAGCGTTGGCTCGGGGGCTAGTGCCCGGGCAAGTGCTACACGCTGTTGCTGGCCTCCGGACAATTCGTGGGGGTAGCTCGCTGCGAGGTCCTGAAGATGAACCAGTTGCAGCAGTTCCATGACCTTCTGGTGCTTTTCTTTCCGGTCTTCGTTACGTAGGCCGAATCCCACATTTTCGGCAATTGTCAGGTGCGGAAACAGGGCATAGTCCTGAAACACCATGCCGATACGACGCTTTTCCGGTGCCAGGGTGCGGTCGGGGAGGCTGATGGAGCTGGACTGCAGTCGAATCTCACCGGTATTGATCGAGAGAAACCCGGCCAGCGCCCGCAGAATAGTGCTTTTGCCGCAGCCACTGGGGCCAAGCAGGCAGCCGATGTCGCCATGGCTGAGGGCAAAACTGACATCCTTTACAACAGAGACGTCACCATAGCCGCAGGACAGATTATTTACTTCCAGCAGCCAGTCGGCGGGCTGTACCAGGCTTTCGGTCATCCAGTCAATCCAGTCGATTGAGTATCAGAAACTCGAGCAATGCTTTCTGGGCATGCAGGCGGTTTTCAGCTTCGTCCCAGACGACGGAGCGCGGATGCTCCATCATGTCCGCGGAGATCTCCTCACCGCGATGGGCGGGCAGACAATGCATGAACAAGGCGTCGTTGTCTGCCAGCTTCATCAGTTCCGGATTGATCTGATAGTTACGGAATGCTTTTTCCCGAGCCTTCTGCTCATCTTCCTGGCCCATGGAAGCCCATACATCGGTGACCAGCAAGTCCGCTCCTTTGGCCGCCTCAGCCGGGTCGCGAACGATGGAGACATACTTGCCCTCGTTTTCAATCAGCCTGGAGTCTGGTTCATAACCTTCCGGGCATGCCACACGCAGGTGGAATCCGAACTGTGCGGCGGCATTGATATAGGACTGGCACATGTTATTGCCATCGCCGATCCAGGCTACGGTACCACCGCGGATACTTCCGCGATGTTCGCGATAGGTCTGCATGTCGGCCAGCAGCTGGCAGGGATGGAAGTCGTCGGTGAGCGCGTTAATTACGGGGGCTCTCGATGCAGCTGCAAACTTCTCGACGGTGCTGTGGGCGAAGGTGCGGATCATCACCGCATCCACCATGCTGGAAATGACGATCGCCGAATCTTCAATGGGTTCGCCGCGGCCAAGCTGGGTATCGCGGGGAGACAGGAAAAGGGCGGCACCACCGAGTTGTGTCATGCCGGCTTCAAACGAAACCCGGGTGCGAGTAGAGGATTTCTCGAAGATCATGGCCAGAACGCGGTTCTTCAGAGTTTCCCGCACGGTCCCCTGGCGCCATTCCTTGCGGAGCCGGGTGCCGTGATCCAGCAGTTGCTCGAGCTCGTCAGAGCTCAGGTCATTGAGTGTGAGAAAATGTCTTGCTGCCATGCGATGGCCCTTAGTTAATCGAAAAACCCTGCCTGTGTGTTCCGGGGCATGTTCGTGGTTACAACCGGCCCGCAGCAGTCATTGCCCTGAAACGACAATACGCCAGCTCGCGGCTAAGGTCGCACTGGCGGGATACAAAGACGGGGGTTGCCTGGCTGCCTGAAAGGCAGGGGCTCAAGTCTAGCCCGTCGGGGTTCTGAAGACAACGCCAGTGGCGGGGTGGTTGCGTTGGATCAACGCCAATGTTTGGTGCCAATGCTGGTACGTGTACAATGGGGTCAGTCAGGTGGCCGCAAGGCGATCCCGTTTTCAATGAGAGGTATGTATCCATGGATATTAACGAAACCATCAAGAGCCAACTCGAGGAAAACCCCATTATCCTTTATATGAAGGGTACTCCCCAGGCCCCGCAGTGTGGCTTCTCCGCCAAAACCGTTCAGGCCCTGATGGCTTGTGGCGAGCGGTTTGCCTTCGTGAATATTCTTGATAATCAGGAGCTCCGTGAAGGCCTGAAGGTCTACTCAAGCTGGCCGACCTACCCCCAGCTGTACATAAACGGCGAGCTGGTTGGTGGCTGCGATATCATTCTCGAAATGTCCGAGAGTGGTGAGCTGGCAGAGCAGGTCAAGGCTGCTGCCAAGCAGGCCGAAGCCTGAGAAACCTGCTTTTTACAGGCGTTCCGGGGTGAAAATAAGTTCAACCCGGAAACGCTTCCTTCCTGAATCGTCCTGTGGTGGCTCGGGGTACGGGCTGGCAAGCAGCGCTGCTTGGTACACAGCCTTGTCAATCTCCCCATATCCCGTTGACTGAGTTACCTTCGCGCTTGTCAGCGCCCCGCTATGCATAAGCTGTAATTCCAGCTCCATGGTTACTGGTTCCGTAATACGGTGGCTCGACGGCACCGGGTGTTTGTCCAGTTCGCTGCCGACGCGGGCTGCCAGCTGCGCCAGGTATGGATCTGTTTCCTGCGGCGAACGGCTGATCCGTGTTATTAGCTCTGGTACTGTCTCTGTTTCAGCAGTCGCCTCCGGGTTGCCCGCCGCTGAGGCAACAGATGTGCGGGAAGGGGCGGATGTTTCCGCAGGCTGGGCCGCGGGGCGTTTCCGCGGCGAAGGTTCTGAAGGTTCTTCCGGGGGGGCGTCCTGATAACGTGGAGATTTAAGGGTGACAATGTCGGGCCGGGCAGTGGGTTGATTTTCACGAGGTTGCGCCGCTGCACTGGCGCGGTATTCGGACGAGGGGTGGCTGCCGGGGCTGGACAGCTCTACCCGCAGGGTCCTGCGATTGGGTTCCCTCTCGGGGGGCGTGAAGGGCAGCGCTGACATCACCAGGGTATGGAGCAGCAAGGCAATCGATATTGCGAGGGTAATCCGGTACTTTCCCGGAAGACCGGTACCACTGCCGTGTTCCAGCATTGACGCCAGCTTACCCCGCCTTACTCCGTAAAGTGCCGACAACGGCGTCCAGCGCCCGGTCAATCAACGCGCCCTGCTCAAGCACGGTCAGGCGTCCACGCCGCATCTCATGGGCGAGATCGGTACGGGATTTCTCAATAACCTTGAGTCCCATGCGGTTAACGAAAACGAAACAGTCGGCTTCTTCGATAATCGCTGACAGCTTGCAGCGGAAGCTGGCTCCGTTGACCAGGTTGAATTCCACCCAGTTGCCAATTTCAATGGCGTCGATCTGTGCCACGAACTCTGCGATTGCTGCCTCTTCCAGCTCCTGTTGCCTTTGTATGGCGGTCTGGTGGCTGGGTTCGTCTTCGTCTTCGGGTTCCGGCGCGGGAGAGTCTTCCATGGCTTCTGCAAGTGCGTTGGCGCGGAAAGCTTCCGTCAGCTCATGCTTGAGGTCCGACATCATTTCATCCAGTTTGGATGAATTGTAGGACACTTCCTCAAGGCCGGCTCTCAGTGATTTCAGCAGTCCGGGCACCACTCGCACCCACTGGTCCCGCTCTTCATCGTCCTGATGGGGGTGCAGGCACCAGATCAGGTCGTCCACCACGCGGACGGTCTGAGGCCAGCGATGTTCCACGTCATCCCTGAGGTAGGCCAGGAACATTACCCGGCTCCAGCCATTCAACAGAATATTTCGTACTGGTTCCTGAAGTTTGTAGCGCGCGAGCTTTTTCTGGAGTAGCTCGTCCACGGTTTCCTGGGCTTTCTGTGATTTGATGCGACCGCGCTCGGATTCGCGGGTGCGCTGCTCCACCAGGGAGGACTTGCGGTTCTCTCTGGCGAGGAACTGCTCAAATTCGTCGCACAGCGTTTCGAACAGGGTCACGTCTCCGTCGAATTCGTTCAGGATGCGGGCCACCACTGCGTGAATCTGCTCGTACAGTTTGTCCCTGGCTTTTTCGTCGCTCTCACTCCAGCCTATGCCGGCCCTGGCAAGTGAGTTAAGCAGGCGGCGGGCAGGGTGAGAGGCTTTGCTGAAGAACGTCTTGTCCTTGATGACCACCTTGAGAATGGGGATCTGCAGCCGGCTGATCAGAACCTGTACGGGCGCCGACAGGTTGTAATCGTCAAGAATGAATTCGAACAGCATGGACACCAGGTTGATCAGGTCCTCGTCCATTTCGTTCAGTGCCGGCTTCTTGCCTTCACTGGTGTTTCCAGCCCGGGAAAGCAGCTGTTGGACAACCTGATACAGGTCGACCATCACCGGTTCGCCAGCGCTCAGGTTGCCGCTTACCTGCTCCCCGGGAGGTTGCTGGGGAAGCGATCCAAGCAGGCTGGCGAGTTCGGCGCCGCCGATCACATGAACGTTCGGGTCAGACGCGCGGGGCGTGATGCCGGAATTGGCGCGCTGATGGGCGAGCATCTGTCTGATTTGCTCGAACATGGCACCTTCGTGGTGTCCCTGCTGCTCGGTGGCGGCGGCCGCTGCTTCACCGGGAGCTTCGCTGGAAGTAGTACCGGGGGCGGAGCCGCCCTGTTGCTTGCCGGCTTTGCCGTGGTAGCGGAAATTCGGGATGACGCCGGCCTGGATCAGTATGCGGTTGGCCTCATCCAGTAACATGCCCAGGTTGGAGACCACGTAACGGTCAAACTGCTTGAGCAGTATCAGGCGCTCGCGAATCTGGATCTCAAGGGCCTGAATGGCTTCCACGAAGGCGCTGCAAAGGTGTTCGGGGGCCATGGGGTTAACGGGCACGTCCTCACTGGCTCCCGGATAAACAACACTGAACCGGGTTTGCAGTTGAAGCAGTGGGCCCTGGAAGTGTGCCTTGGACTTGGTAATCATGGCATTGAGCGCGACCTGTTCTTCCAGGTCATCGTCGCCCACCAGAGAGAGGCTGTCCGAGTTGGTCTGGCTGGCCAGGCTTTCGTCTGCCGCTACACTGCCACTGCGGGGCGGGTTTGCAAACAGCTGTGCAACCGCATTCTGGAAATGGCGTTCGACACCCTTCCGTTTGATGCGGATTTCGCGCATGGCTTCGAAATAGCGATTCTGCTCGTTGTTGCTCCTGGCATTGTTCGCCAGTTCAAACAGCGAGTCATCAACCGCATCAAATGCACCCTGCAACAAATCTCCCAGTCCGGCAACGACAGTGTCACGGATACGGACCACCTGTGCAGGTACGGGATTTGAACTCCCAGCCTCCCGGTGCTCGCGGAGATAATGTATGCCGGACTGCTTATTCATGGCCGACTCCTGTGTACGCCTCAACCGGATACATGACCGAGCTTACAACTTGGTTTATTGGTTATACGTTAAATCTACCTCATTTTAACACTTGGTAACATGACCAAATGCTAACTGAGCCTATAAATAAAAAATTCCGGGGTACCCGAAGGCACACCGGATTTCAGAACATTATGTAGGCGGGTGTCAGCTTACATATACCGGGCCAATCCCGACGCTCCAGATCACCACTGTAATGGCCAGCAGACCAACAAACATCACCAGGCCAACCGTCAACACGGCGGAGGCGAACATGAAGCCACGGTCTTCGGGTATTTTCATCAGGATCGGTAACCCTTCATAGAGCAGGTAGACCGCATAGGCAACGGCAATCAGCCCTACGATCATGTTTACCCAGATATTCGGGTATACCGCGGTGATGCCCAGCAGGAAGACCGGTGTGGCGGTGTAGGCGGCCAGCGTGATCCCTCTTGGGGTGCCGTCTTTAACATCATAGGTGGCGGCAAAGAAATCGATGAAACGACCGATGATGAAAATACCTGCCAGCATGGCTCCGTAGAAGAGCACAGAGAGTTGCAGGGCACTGGTTGATGTCAGCCTGATCACCTGGCCGTCACCAATCTGCCAGCCAACCTGGGTGCTGCCGTAGAAGCCTGCCACAGCGGGAATAAGCGCGAGTAACAGAACGTGGCCGAGATAGAGCTTACCGATGGATTCCGGTTCGTTACGAATGGCTTCCCACTCACGATCGGGATGGGTAAGCAGACCCACAGTATGGGTTAGACTCATGGATGTACTCCTGTTCATTATTGTTTTGTTGTACCACCTCAGTCTTGGTGGGAACGGCTGCCCGGTCAAGAGAAAGATTAAATTATGATGTTTCTAAAGGAATTATTTTTATAACCGCAGGGTCTAGACGGCTGTACGTTTCTTCCGCTTCCTGGGGTGAACGATGGCAGCCTTGACCACGTTATCCTTGATCTGCAGTACTTCAACCCGATGCCCGCCGACTTTCAGGCAGACGTTTGTTTCCGGTATATTTTCCAGGGCTTCGGTGATCAGGCCGTTGAGAGTCTTGGGGCCGTCGATGGGAAGCTTCCAGCCCAGGGTCTTGTTGATGGTTCTGACTGCCGAGGTGCCGTCAATAATATAAGTGCCATCGTCCTGGGGGATGATGTCAGGGCTGGTGGCGGCGTAGTCGGTTGTAAATTCACCGACAATTTCTTCCAGTATGTCTTCCAGAGTGGCCAGGCCCAGAACTTCTCCGTATTCGTCAACGACGATTCCGAAGCGACGTTTTTCTTTCTGGAAGTTGATCAGTTGTGTGTTCAGCGGGGTGCTTTCAGGGATGAAATAGGGCTCACGGCACAGCTGCATCAGCATTGCCTTGTTGATTTCATCCTGTAGAAGCAGTCTGGAGACGTTTCGCAGGTGAAGGACGCCCTGTATGTTATTGATATCGCCTTTGAACACCGGTAAGCGCGTATGCTGGCTGCTTCTCAGTTGGCGCAGGATGGTGTCCAGGTCGTCCTCAAGATCAATGCCCACCACCTCGTTGCGGGGCACCATGATGTCGTTCACGGTTACCTTTTCAAGGTCCAGAATGCTGACCAGCATGTCCTTGTGCTTGGCGGGAATCAGGGCGCCTGCTTCGTTCACCAGAGTTCTGAGCTCCTCACGGCTGAGATGCTCGTTGGCGGCGTCGTTGGCGGATATCCCGATGATCTTCAGTATGGCGCCGGTAAACAGGTTCACAGCCCAGACAACGGGATAGAGAATCTTCAGCAAGGGCCCCAGTACGTGGCTGGCCGGAAACGCAATTTTTTCCGGAAACAGCGCGGCGAGGGTTTTCGGTGTCACTTCCGCGAATATCAGAATGACAATGGTAAGCAGTACGGTGGCAATGGCGATGCCGGCATCGCCCCAGATACGAATTGCGATAACCGTTGCAATGGCAGAGGCGAAAATGTTGACGAAGTTGTTGCCGATCAGGATGACGCCAATCAGCTGGTCTGTGCGGTTAAGCAATGACTGCGCGCGCTTGGCCCCCTTATGGCCGGTCTTGGCCATATGCTTCAGCCGGTAACGATTGAGCGACATCATGCCGGTTTCGGAACTGGAGAAGAAGGCAGACAACAGGATGAGTCCCGCCAGGATGATGAACAGCGCGGTAAGCGATGTCTCGTTCAAGACTGAATGTCCTTATATGGCTGACAAGTTTGGAAAATAGGTGGTTGGTGATCGCGGTGTCAAGTGCGTGCCGGAGCGGAGGTCCTGGTGAATGCCGTCAGCCGCCCCGGTGGAAGACCAGCTCGAGTACAAACTTGCTGCCGTAAAAGGCCAGCATGAGCAGGGCGCAACCCGCAAGCGTCCAGCGGCTGGCGGTTATGCCGCGCCAACCGCGAGTGTAACGCCCGATGAGCAGTGCCAGGAAGACTGTCAGGGACAGAAGCGAGAAAACGGTCTTGTGGGCCAGATCCTGGGCAAAAATGTCGTCAATGAACAGGGCCCCGGTGACAATGGCCAGCACCAGCATCACCACGCCCGCCCAGACCAATTCGAACAGAAGTGATTCCATGGTCTGCAGCGGCGGCAGATTTCTGATCAGTATGCTGTTGTAGTTGTGCTTGAGCTGGCGGTTCTGAAGGTACAGCAGGCCGGCCTGTATAGCCGCCAGGGTGAACAGGCTGTAGGCTGTGACCGACAGAGCGATGTGGGACAGCATGCCGTAGCTGTCCTCCGGAACCAGCCGGGAAGAGGAGTGGGTGACAAGCCCCATGATGATGGTCAGCGCCGCGATCGGGTAAACACCGAGGAAGAGACTCTGTACAGGCTTGCGAAGGTTAAGTCCCAGCAAAAGGAACACAATCAGCCACGAAATGAGCACCGAACTCTGGAAGAACCCGAAATTGAATCCGCCTTCCTGGTGGACGGTCTGTGCAATCAGCAGGCCATGTGCCGTCAGCGCCAGCATGCCGATAAGGGTGGTTATTGCGATATTGGTATGCACCCGCCCTCTGAAGCTGAGCGCCTGCAGGGCAGTACCGATGCTGTATAGTAATAATGAAGTGACCGCGAGAATCAGCGTTCCCATGACTTCCTTTTAACCACTCTCTGACTGGGGGTGACGGGCTTTCACGCCGATTTGACCGGGCTGGTCGTTTCAGGGCGATAGTCTGGTTATAATGTCGCGATTATGCAACAGGAATCAAGGAACCTGATCGGGTTCCCGTGTTTCATGCACTCAATTAATCCGGGTACGGAAGATCAACATGTTTGAAAACCTCCAGGACCGACTTTCCGGCAGTCTGCGCAAGATTTCAGGTCAGGCGCGTCTGACCGATGACAATATAAAGGAAACGCTGCGTGAAGTTCGCATGGCGCTTTTGGAGGCGGACGTCGCCCTGCCGGTGGTCAAGGCATTTATAGAGGGTGTGCGTCAGCGGGCCATTGGGCAGGAAGTGCAGCGCAGCCTCAGTCCCGGCCAGGTCTTCGTAAAGGTGGTCCAGCAGGAGCTGGAGCGCGTGATGGGGGACGGCAACGAATCTCTCAACCTGGCGGTGGCGCCCCCGGCGGTCATCATGATGGCCGGCTTGCAGGGTGCTGGTAAGACCACCACCGTTGCCAAGCTGTCGCGGTTCCTGAAAGAGCGCCAGAAGAAATCCGTCATGGTTGTGAGCGCGGACGTGTATCGTCCGGCTGCGATACGCCAGCTGGAAACTCTGGCCGGCGAAGTCGGCGTCGAGTTTTTTCCAAGCTCCGCGGATCAGGACCCTGTGGATATCGCCAATGGTGCGATGGATGCGGCCCGCCGGAAACATATCGATGTGGTGATCCTCGACACCGCCGGCCGCCTTCACGTCGATGAGCAGATGATGGGCGAGATCGGGCGCCTGCACAAAGCAGTGAACCCGGTTGAAACACTGTTTGTGGTGGATGCCATGACAGGCCAGGATGCGGCCAACACGGCCAAGGCATTCAACGATGCCCTGCCGCTGACGGGTGTGGTTCTTACCAAGACCGATGGCGACGCCCGTGGCGGTGCCGCGCTGTCGGTGCGCCACATAACGGGTAAGCCCATCAAGTTCCTGGGTGTGGGGGAGAAATCCGACGCTCTGGAGCCTTTCCACCCGGATCGGGTGGCGTCCCGGATTCTGGGCATGGGGGATGTGCTCTCCCTTATTGAAGAAGCCGAACGCAAGATTGACCAGAAAAAAGCCCAGAAGCTGACAAAGAAGATCAAGAAGGGTAAGAGCTTTGATCTGGAAGATTTCCGCGACCAGCTGCAACAGATGAAGAACATGGGTGGTATCGGCGGCCTGATGGACAAGCTGCCAGGTATGGGCCAGATGGCGCAGGTGGCCCAGCAGCAGGTGAACGACAAGTCCATGGGGCAGATGGAGGCCATTATTTGTTCCATGACCCCCAAGGAGCGCCGTTACCCGGATGTGATCAACAACTCCCGCAAACGTCGGATTGCAACCGGCTCCGGCACCCAGATCCAGGACGTCAACCGGCTGCTGAAGCAACACAAGCAAATGCAGAAAATGATGAAGAAATTCGGCAAGAAAGGCGGAATGGCTAACATGATGCGGGGTCTTGGCGGTATGATGCCGCCGGGCGGAGGAGGTGGCGGAATGCCCCCCCGTGGACGTATGTAGAAACCGGGACGTATTCCCTGTTTTCTTTGGCGTTCATTTAGCATAGAATAGCGCCCCTTTCGAGTATGGGTCTTCGCGCCAGCCTTGGTTTGGCGGGTGTGAATCGTACAAAGTTCGTACAACAGAACAGGATATTGGTCGAAATGGTAATAATCCGTTTGGCTCGTGGTGGCTCCAAGAAGCGCCCGTTCTACCATCTGACAGTGACAGACAGCCGCAAATCCCGCGACGGTCGTTTTATTGAGCGTGTTGGCTTCTTTAACCCGATCGCCCGTGGTCAGGAAGAGCGTCTTCGTATTGATCGCGATCGTGTTGATCATTGGCTGGGCCAGGGCGCTCAGACCAGTGAGCGCGTTGCCCAGTTGCTGAAAGGCGCTGCGGCAGAGTAACAGAGTTAACGTTTCACCACCGGGGTTAGGGTATGGCTCAGCATTCGCAGGAAACTGTGATTGGTCAGATCACCTCGGTGTTTGGGGTCAAGGGGTGGCTTAAGGTGCACTCTTATACGGACCCCAGAGAAGGGATACTGAAGTACCGTGACTGGACTCTGGTCCACAACGGCAAACGTATTCCCGCGAAGCTTGAGGAAGGTCGCCGGCAAGGCCAGGGGATCGTTGTCAGGCTGAAAGGTATTGATGATCGTGAAGTGGCACGCAGTTACTGCGGTGCCGACGTTATTGTGCCTACCGAAGAGCTGCCGGAGCTCCCCGAAGGGGAATACTACTGGTATCAGCTGGAAGGTCTTGACGTGTTCACGACTGAGGATGAGTGCCTCGGTAGAGTACATCATCTGATAGAAACAGGCTCCAACGATGTCCTGGTGGTGAGGGCTACTGATGCCTCCATCGACCAGCGTGAGCGCCTGATTCCGTACCGTCCGGACCATGTTGTCCGGAGTGTGGATCTGGCCGGTTCGCGCATGGTAGTCGACTGGGATCCGGAGTTCTGACGGGTGTGGATTGGCGCAGTCAGTCTGTTCCCGGAGATGTTCGCTGCGGTGACAGATTACGGGATTACCGGCAGGGCGGTCAGAGATGGTTTGCTGACGTTCACTGCCTGGAATCCTCGGGAATTTACCCACGATCGTCACCGCACTGTTGACGACCGGCCTTATGGTGGCGGCCCGGGTATGCTGATGAAAATTCAGCCGCTGCGGGATGCCATCCATGCGGCGAGGGCGTCGGCACCCGGCAAGGCTTGCGTGGTCTACCTGTCTCCCCAGGGGGAGCCGATGGACCAGGGCGTGGTTGAGTCACTGGCGGCAGAGCAGAACCTCATTCTGGTTGCCGGGCGGTACGAAGGCGTCGATGAGCGCCTGATATCCGCCGAAGTTGACCGGGAGGTGTCACTGGGGGACTTTGTTCTCTCCGGTGGCGAACTGGCAGCCATGGCTGTTATTGATGCGGTTACGCGCCTCATCCCCGGAGCGCTGGGTCATGCGCAGTCGGCAGAGCAGGATTCCTTTGCTGACGGTTTGCTGGATTGTCCGCACTACACCCGGCCCGAGGTTTACGAAGGTCAGGCGGTGCCGGATGTTTTATTGGGCGGTCACCATGATCAGATCCGGCGTTGGCGACTCAAGCAGTCGCTGAGGCGAACCCGGGAGCGACGCCCCGACCTGCTGGAAAAGCGGGTGTTTACGGACGAAGAGCGTGAGCTGCTGGAAGATATTTTGAACGAACCGGGTGCCTCTGAATCATCAGGGCATTAAAAGATTGGGTATCAGGAGCACTAACGATGAGCGGCAAGAACAACATCATCAGTCAGATTGAATCAGAGCAGATGACCAAGGAAATCCCTGCCTTTGCGCCGGGTGATACCGTGGTTATCCAGGTGCGTGTAACCGAGGGCAACCGCGAGCGTCTGCAGGCGTTCGAAGGCGTTGTGATCGGTAAGCGCAACCGCGGCATGAACTCTTCCTTCACTGTACGGAAAATTTCCTACGGTGTTGGCGTCGAGCGTACTTTCCAGACCTTCTCCAAGCTGATCGACAGCATCAGTGTGAAGCGTCGTGGTGACGTTCGTCAGGCCAAGCTTTACTACCTGCGCGACCTGTCTGGCAAGGCAGCTCGTATCAAGGAAAAGCTGGGCTGATCAGCACGGGTTGCTGGTCAAGTTCGTCGAAAAAAGGCAGCCACTGGCTGCCTTTTTCGTATCTGATCTCCGTAACTGCATTGGCGCGGTTCGTTTCGAGTAACCTGTCATGAGCCCGAAAGCCTTATCCAGAACCAGAGCCGAGTTGCGGCCCCCTGACGAGGCGATTATTGTGCGCTTCACTGATGCCGTCTGGCTTGAGGACGGGCTGGGGGATAAAACCCGTCAGGCGTACCGCAGCGACCTTGAGCGGTTGGCGGCCTGGCTGCATGAGCAGCCGGGAAAACCATTGCTCACAGACGTCCGCCGTACTGATTTACTGGCCTGGATTTCCCGGGGGTTGGCCGATGGCTTCAAGACGTCCACCGCTGCTCGCCGCCTGTCCGGGCTGCGGCGTTTCTATCGCTACCTTCTGCGGGAAGGGGTAATTTCCGAGGATCCGACGCTACGTATCGATAGCCCTCGGCTCCCGCGTCGCCTTCCGGATTCGTTGTCGGAGGAAGATGTGGACAATCTGCTGTCGGAACCTGACCCGGAGGTTCCCATTGAGCTGCGCGACAAGGCCATGATGGAAATACTGTATGGCTGCGGTTTGCGGGTGTCGGAGCTGGTGGAGTTGACGGTTGATGAGGTGAATCTTCGCCAGGGTGTGGTCCGGATTGTTGGCAAGGGAAACAAGGAGCGGCTGGTGCCTCTCGGTGAGGAGGCCATTGACTGGCTGGTGCGCTACATGAAGGAAGGGCGGGGTGAGCTTCTCAGGGGACGGTCCTGCGATGCGTTGTTCCCCGGAAACCGCCCGGCTGCGATGACGCGACAGACGTTTTGGCATCGAATAAAGCACTATGCCGTTCGGGCGGGCATTCACAAGCATCTGTCCCCCCACACTCTGCGGCATGCGTTCGCTACCCACTTGCTGAATAATGGCGCAGACCTGCGGGTGGTTCAAATGCTGCTGGGCCATTCGGACCTGTCCACCACGCAGATCTACACCCATGTGGCGCGTCAGCGATTGCAGTCGCTGCACCAGTCTCACCATCCACGAGGGTAGAATCGCGCCTGGTTGCTGTGGTGATGCGCCTTGGTAAACTGAACTTTTTATGGTGGTGGGTGTCGCAATTGCCACAATGACGATAGGGTGCGGCGTCAGCGGCGCTGCCCTGATGATGGAATGCACTGTGAGCCCTTTAATCTGGAAGCCAATATGTTGATCAAGAGCCTGTTCAAATTCTGCCTGCTGATTGTCGCCTCTACCCTGGGAGGAGTGGCAGCACTTCAGGCGGGTGAAGTCGAGGACAAAATTACCGAGAAACTGACAGCCGCGGTTCCTGGCCTGAAAATCACCGAGGTGCGCAAGTCTGAAGCCGAGGGCCTGTACGAGGTGTACAGCAATAATGGCGATACCATCTTTACCACCGCGGACGGCCAGTACATTCTTACCGGCGATCTCCTGAAAATTACCGACAATGGTATTGCCAACGTCTCGGAGCAGGGACGGGCGACGCAACGCGCCCGGACCATGGATGACTTCGATGGCAAAGGGGTGATCAGCTATGCCGCCAAGGGTGAGCAGAAAGCCTCAATTGCTGTTTTCACCGATATCGACTGCCCATATTGCCGCAAAATGCATGATGAAGTGCCGCAGCTCAATGAAATGGGCATTACCGTTAACTACTACGCGTTCCCGCGTTCCGGGCCCAATACCCCCTCATTCCGCAAGTACATTTCTGTCTGGTGTTCCGATAACCAGCAGGCAGCCATGGATGCCGCCAAGCAGGGGCGAAGTGTCGACGAGCAGAGCTGTGATAACCCTGTCACGGAGCAGTTCCAGCTCGGTGGTCGCGTTGGTGTGACAGGCACCCCGGCAATTGTGCTGGAAGACGGTAATATGGTGCGTGGTTATGTGCCGGCCCAAAAACTGGCTGAAGGCCTCGGGCTGCTCTGATAGTCTACCCGACTGAGGCTTGCCTGTTGCATTGGTAAGGGCTTATTCGAGAGCACGTTAACCGGTATACTGTCGCTCCCCACAGCAACCCATCGGGAACAGAGGTGAAAGCTTGAAAGACGTCAATGTCGGAATCTGCGGACTGGGAACAGTCGGTGGTGGTACGTTCAACGTACTGACCCGCAACGCCAGCCTGATCACGGGCAGGACAGGTTTCAATATCCGGATTGCCAGGGTGGCAACACGCACCCCTCGCAAGGATATTGATCTGGGTGATATCCCGTTCAGCACCGACGTATTCGATGTGGTGAATGACCCGTCCGTGGATATTGTGGTCGAACTGATTGGTGGCTACGACACTGCGCGGGAGCTGGTGCTGGCCGCTATCAAAAACGGCAAGCACGTGGTCACGGCGAATAAAGCCCTGATCGCGGTTCACGGCAATGAGATCTTTGAAGCGGCGGCAAAAAACAACGTGATCGTTTCCTATGAAGCGGGTGTTGCCGGGGGCATTCCCGTCATCAAAGCGGTCCGTGAAGGCATGGCGGCCAACCGCGTTGACTGGATCGCCGGCATTATTAACGGCACCGGGAATTACATCCTCACCGAAATGCGTGCCGGTCGTGAGTTCGCCGAGGTGCTCAAAGAAGCTCAGGACCTGGGTTATGCCGAGGCTGATCCCACCTTTGATGTTGAAGGCATTGATGCCGCTCATAAGCTGACCATCCTCGCTTCAGCGGGTTTTGGTGTACCGCTTCAGTTCGAGAAGGCTTATACCGAAGGGATTTCAGAGATTACCCCTTACGACATCGCCCATGCCGAGGTTCTGGGGTACCGCATCAAGCATCTGGGTATCGCCCGGCGTCGTGACGAGGGCATTGAGCTGCGTGTTCATCCCACGCTGGTGCCCCGCAGCCATTTGATTGCCCAGGTTGACGGTGTGCTTAACGCCGTGCTTGTGGATGGTGATGCTGTTGGCCAGACCATGTATTACGGCCCTGGGGCGGGCGACGAGGCGACAGCCTCCGCGGTAATTGCGGATATTATCGATGCCGCCCGTTCCGTTGCTGCTGAAAGCAACCAGCGCGTGCCTTATCTCGGTTTTGAGCCGTCGGCGATGGAAGATCTTCCGGTACTCCCCATGGAGGATGTCCAGTCTGCCTACTACCTACGTATCCAGGCTCTGGATCGCCCCGGTGTGCTGGCGAAAGTGGCATCGATCCTGAGCGAGCACGGCATCAATATCGAGTCGATCATGCAGAAAGAGTCGGAGCTCAAAGATGGTCGTATTCCAGTGATTATCCTGACCCACACCGTTCAGGAGCGCCAGATCAACCGCGCCATTGAAGAACTGGAAGCCCTCAGCGATGTTGACGGCAAGGTCGTTCGCATTCGTGCCGAAAACTTTAACTGACAGGAACGCAAGGTGAGATACATCAGTACACGGGGCGAAGCTCCCGCCCTGGGCTTTGAAGATGTCCTGCTGACAGGGCTGGCCACCGACGGTGGCCTGTATGTCCCTGAATCCCTGCCCCATTTCAGTGTCGAGGAGATCCGCAGCTGGCGCGGTCTCTCCTACAGTGAGCTGGCCTTCCGGGTGATGCATCCCTTCGTGGATGATGCCATCCCGGCGGACGATTTCCGCCGGATGCTGGACGAAACCTACGGCGACGTATTCACCCATAAGGCAGTCGCACCACTGGTTCAGCTGGATTCCAATGAATGGGTCATGGAGCTGTTCCGCGGCCCCACCCTGGCGTTCAAGGACTTCGCGCTTCAGCTGCTGGGGCGATTGCTGGATTACGTACTGGAGAAACGCCAGCAGCACGTGGTAATCATGGGGGCGACGTCCGGCGATACCGGTTCTGCCGCCATTGAAGGTTGCCGTCGCTGCAAGCATGTGGACATATTCATTCTGCATCCCCATGAGCGAGTCTCCGAGGTGCAGCGTCGCCAGATGACGACGGTGAAGGGTGATAATATCCACAACATCGCGGTGCGCGGGAATTTCGATGACTGCCAGCGCATGGTGAAGGCAAGCTTTGGTGATCAGTCGTTCCTGGGCGGAAAAACCCAGCTTGCGGCAGTGAACTCCATCAACTGGGCCCGCATCATGGCCCAGATCGTCTACTACTTTCATGCCTCCCTGGCCCTCGGCGGGCCAGATCGCAGCATGGCATTTTCGGTGCCTACCGGGAACTTTGGTGATATCTTTGCCGGCTACCTGGCCAAAAAAATGGGGCTGCCCATCTCCCAGCTGGTCATCGCCACCAACCGGAACGACATCCTGCATCGGTTCATGAGCGGTAACCGGTACGAGCAGCTCAAGCTGGAGCATACCCTGTCGCCGAGTATGGATATCATGGTATCCAGCAACTTCGAGCGCCTGCTGTTTGATCTCCATGGGCGCGACGGTGCTGCGGTTAAAGAACTGCTGGAAAATGCTTCCAAAGGACCAGTCAGTATTGAAGACTACCGCTGGAAGCATGCACGCAAACTGTTTGACAGTGATGCGGTAGGGGATGAGGGAACAACGGATACCATACGTGAAGTCTTCGGACAGAATGAATACCTGTTGGACCCGCATACCGCCATTGGTGTGCGCGCCGCGCGCAACTGTCGTCGCGACCCGGCTATTCCCATGATTACCCTGGGCACCGCTCACCCGGCCAAGTTCCCGGATGCCGTGTTGCGTTCCGGTGTCAAAGCGAAGCCGGCATTGCCGCTGCACATGGCGGATCTTTTTGAACGGGAAGAGAAATACACCGTACTGGATAACGACCTGCCAGCGGTGCAGGACTTTATTGCCAAACACTGGAAGAATACCTGATTGGTATGACACCAAAAAAAATCCTGCGACGCCCCGGTCCGAAAACCACTCCGGACTGGGGCCAGAACCTGCCCCCTTTGCTTCGCCGTCTCTACGCCGCCCGCGGCGTCACCTCCGATGAGCAACTCCGTTATACCCTGAAACACCTGGCCTCACCCATGGAACTCCGGGGAATCGACCGTGCTGTTTCTCTGTTGAGCGAGGCGATTACCAGCCAGCAGCGGGTGTTGGTCCTGGGGGACTTTGACGCCGACGGCGCCACCAGCACAGCCGTGGCCATGCTGGGACTGGGTATGCTGGGATTGAACGACATCGACTTCCGGGTGCCCAGCCGCTTTTCCGACGGTTATGGCCTGACCCCCGGCATAATTCACCGCTTACAGGAAGACGCCGCCCTGCCAGACCTGCTGATTACCGTGGACAACGGCATTTCCGCGGTTGAAGGTGTTCGCGCCGCACGGGAGCTGGGTATCAAGGTGGTGGTAACGGATCACCACCTGGCTGGCGAAATCTTGCCTGACGCCGATGCGATCGTGAACCCCAACCAGCCCGGATGCCCCTTTCTGAGCAAGAATGCGGCAGGCGTGGGCGTCATGTTCTACGTGCTGACCGCCTTACGCAAACATTTGCGGGAGCAGGGCCTGCTGCCGGACCCTCAGCCCAACCTCGGCAACCTGCTGGATCTGGTGGCCCTGGGCACGGTGGCCGATGTGGTTCCGCTGGATCACAACAACCGCATCTTCGTCGAACAGGGCCTGCGCCGGATCCGACAGGGCGAAGCGCGCCCGGGTATCCTGGCGTTACTGGAAGTGGCCGGCCGTGACCACAGCGAAATCAGCTCCACCGACCTGGGTTTCGTGGTCGGCCCGAGGCTTAACGCCGCCGGTCGTCTTGACGACATGAGTGTGGGGATCGCCTGCCTGCTGGCGGACAGCCGCGACGAGGCCCGGCGCCTGGCCCGGGAGCTGGACACCTTCAACCGCGAACGGCGGACGATCGAAAAAGACATGAAAACCCAGGCCCAGGACCTGCTGGCTTCCATGTCGCTGGATATCGAAGGTTTGCCCTGGGGGCTGGCCCTGTTCGACACTGACTGGCACCAGGGCGTGATCGGCATACTGGCTGCACGCATCCGTGAGCAGACCCATCGTCCGACCATCGCTTTTGCTCCGGATGATAACGGCGAGGATATCAAGGGCTCTGCCCGTTCCATTCCCGGCCTGCATATCCGTGATGTGCTTGCAGTGGTCGACGCCCGCCACCCGGGCATGATGAAGAAATACGGCGGCCATGCCATGGCTGCCGGCATGACTCTTTCTCGCAGCGACCTGGACGCTTTCAGCGAGGCCTTTGACAGGGCGGTGCGCGATACCCTCCGGGTGGAAGACCTGGAAGCCGCCATCACCACCGACGGCCTCCTGAGCCCCGACGAACTCCATCTGGATACCGCCACGTTGCTGAAACGGGCCGGGCCTTGGGGGCAGCATTTCCCCGAGCCGCTGTTCGACGGCAACTTCCGCGTGGTCAGCCAGCGCATCGTTGGCGAAAATCACCTGAAGCTGGTGCTCCAGCCGGAAGAGGGCGGCGCCATCATCGATGGCATTGCCTTCAACACCGGGCCGGAAGTGCCCGACTACACCCGGACCGGGGCCCGGGTGGTGTACAAGCCTGATGCCAACACGTTTCGTGGGCGCACGAATCTGCAGCTTTTGGTGGATTATCTGGAGCCGCTGGCCTGACCTGAAGGTTGGGAGTCTGGCATTTGGGGGCTTGGTCTTGGCGGGCTGGGCCCGGGGTGGGGGTATCTTTTCTTTGGAAAAAGAACTCGCTTCGCTCAGACACCTTTTTCTGGCAGAAAAGATACCCCCACCCCGGACCCGATCAAACCTGAGAGATAGCGCCGGCGGGATGCCGTTTTGGTTGTGACTCCCAATTCTGGGCGTCAGGCAGGGCCATTGTTCCGGGAGTGTCGAAAACATGGATGTTTTCGTCAAGCGTACATGGACGTATTCACAGCGTCTCACGGAACAACGGCCCTGCCTGACGCTTTCACCGAAGTCGCGGTTACCACCGGCTGATTTACAAACAGATTTCCGGTAGAATCTCGCGTCTGATTTTGATCGCATCCATTTTCCGAGAGTGAGTAAGGATTTCATGGAAATCAATCCCATTGTTACGAAGATAAAAGACCTTCGTGAGCGCACTGAAGCGCTCAGGGGGTATCTTTGACTACGATCAGCGTAGTGAGAGACTGACCGAAGTAGAGCGCGAGCTGGAAGTACCCTCGGTATGGGAAGATCCTGACCGGGCGCAGGCGCTGGGCAAGGAACGGTCCGATCTCGAATTGATTGTCCGCACCATTGATAACCTCACCTCCGGCCTGGACGACGCCGATGGTCTGCTGGAAATTGCTGCCGAGGAAGAGGACGAAGGAACGGTTGCCGAGATAGAAGCCGACTTGGAAAGCCTCGACAAAGAGCTTGAGAAGCTCGAGTTCCGCCGTATGTTCTCCGGCGAGATGGACGCCAACAACGCATACCTGGATATTCAAGCCGGCTCCGGCGGTACCGAGGCCCAGGACTGGGGGAATATGCTGTTGCGCATGTACCTGCGCTGGGCCGAGCGCCGTGGCTTCAAGGCCGAGATCGTCGAGCTGCAGGAAGGCGATGTGGCAGGCATCAAGAGTGCCACCGTTCATATCCAGGGCGACTACGCCTTCGGCTGGCTGCGCACGGAAACCGGTGTGCACCGCCTGGTGCGCAAATCGCCGTTCGACTCCGGCAACCGCCGCCATACGTCGTTCTCTTCGGTGTTTGTATCACCGGAAGTGGACGACAGTTTTGAAATCGAGATCAACCCTGCAGATCTGCGGGTGGATGTTTACCGCGCCTCCGGCGCCGGTGGTCAGCACGTTAACCGGACCGAGTCCGCAGTGCGTCTGACCCACAACCCCACCGGTATCGTTGTGGCCTGCCAGGCTGGCCGAAGCCAGCACCAGAACAAGGACCAGGCCATGAAACAGCTGAAAGCCAAGCTGTTCGAGCGCGAGATGCAGATGCGCAACGCCGAGAAGCAGAAAGCCGAAGACGCCAAGGCGGATATCGGCTGGGGCAGCCAGATTCGCTCCTATGTGCTGGACGACAGTCGCATCAAGGACTTGCGCACCAAGGTTGAAACCAGCAATACCCAGTCGGTGCTGGATGGTGATATCGACAAGTTTATTGAAGCCAGCCTGAAGATGGCGCTGTAACCAGCGCCGTCACCAAGCTAACCCGGACAATTCCCGAATTTTGTGAGCCAACATGACTGACCACACCCAGAATGCACAGCCAGAGGACAACAAGCTGATTGCCGAGCGCCGCGCCAAGCTGGCCGACATGCGCGCGCAGGGCAATGCTTTCCCCAACAACTTCCGCCGCGACGCCACCGCCGCAGAGCTTCAGGGCAAATACGGCGACAAAAGCAAGGAAGAGCTGGCGGAAATGGGAATCGTGGTGGCCGTCGCCGGCCGCATGATGCTGGATCGCAAGGCGTTCAAGGTGGTTCAGGACATGACCGGCCGTATCCAGATCTACGCCTCCAAGGATGTGCAGAAAGACACGAAGCACTGGGACCTGGGGGATATCGTGGGTGTGCGTGGCGTCCTCTGCAAGTCTGGAAAGGGAGATCTGTATGTGAGTATGGACGAGTACACGCTGCTCACCAAGTCACTGCGTCCGCTGCCGGAGAAGCACAAGGGCCTGACCGACACAGAGTCCCGTTATCGCCACCGCTACGTCGACCTGATGGTGAATGAAGACAGCCGTCGGGTGTTCTACGCACGCTCGAAAATCATCAGTGTCATGCGCCAGTACTTCACCGAGCGGGATTTCATGGAAGTGGAAACTCCGATGCTCCAGGTGATACCGGGCGGTGCCACCGCTCGCCCGTTCGTGACCCATCACAACGCCCTGGGCATCGACATGTATCTGCGTATCGCCCCAGAGCTGTTCCTCAAACGCCTGGTGGTGGGCGGTTTTGAGCGGGTGTTCGAGATCAACCGCAACTTCCGCAATGAAGGGCTGTCTACCCGCCATAACCCGGAATTCACCATGGTCGAGTTCTATCAGGCCTACGCCGACCATAACGACCTCATGGATCTGACCGAAGACATGTTGCGCACCATCACCCAAGAGGTGCTTGGGACTACTACGGTGGTGAATACCCGCACTCTCACTGATGGTGAAGAGGAAACCATCGAATACGACTTCGGTAAGCCTTTCGAGCGCCTGACGGTTGTAGATGCCATCCTGCGCCACAACCCTGACATCAAGGCAGAGCAGATCGCCGATGAAGCGGGCGCCCGCAAGGTGGCCAAGGATCTGGGAATCCATATCAAGAATGGCTGGGGGCTGGGCAAGGTCCAGATCGAGATTTTCGAGGCAACCGCCGAGCATCGCCTGATACAGCCCACCTTCATCACGGACTATCCGAAGGAAGTGTCCCCGCTGGCCCGCAGCAAGGACAAGGACCCGTTCGTGACCGAACGCTTCGAGTTCTTCGTGGGTGGCCGCGAGATCGCCAACGGCTTCTCTGAGCTGAACGACGCCGAAGACCAGGCTGAGCGCTTCCAGGACCAGGTAGCCGAAAAAGACGCCGGCGACGACGAAGCCATGTTCTATGACGAAGACTACATCATGGCACTGGAATACGGCCTGCCGCCAACGGCTGGTGAAGGCATCGGCATCGACCGCCTGGCCATGCTGCTGACCAATTCCGCCTCTATTCGCGACGTCATCCTGTTCCCCGCCATGCGCCCGGAACATAAAGCAGAGAACAAGAGAGACGAGGGCTGACCCATGCAGCCGGTTGAGGTACTGGCCAGCCAGCTCAAGCCCGGCCGGGGCTGGGCTGAGCACCTCGGCAACGAGTTCAGCCAGCCGTACATGCGACAGCTGGCTGACTTCCTGGCGGCGGAGGAAGAGGCAGGTAAAACCCTGTTCCCCGCCAGCCACCTCTGCTTCAATGCGTTGAACAGCACTCCCCTGGACAAGGTGCGCGTTGTCATCCTCGGCCAGGACCCCTACCACGGCCCCGGCCAGGCCCATGGCCTGTGCTTCTCGGTACGCCCTCACGTGGCCACACCGCCATCATTGGTCAACATCTTCAAAGAAATCCAGAACGACCTGGGTAATCCGCCCCCGGACCACGGCTGCCTCCAGCCCTGGGCCGACCAGGGCGTGCTACTACTGAACAGCGTCCTCACCGTCGTGCAGGGTCAGGCCGGCGCCCACCAGGGCAAAGGCTGGGAAACCTTCACCGACAGGGTCATAGAAACCATCAACCGGGAACGGCAGGGCGTGGTGTTTCTACTCTGGGGAAGTTACGCAAAAAAGAAGGGTCAACACATCGACCGCAGCAAACACCTGGTACTGGACGGTCCACACCCATCCCCATTAAGCGCCTACCGCGGATTCTTCGGTTGCAAGCACTTTTCCAAGGCCAACGAGTGGCTACAACAAAATGGTCTGCCCACCGTCGACTGGTCTTTGCCCACCAAGTCAGATCTGCTGGAACAATACGGGAAAAGTCAGTCCAGCTCTTGAAGGGGAGCGCAAAGCAAGGCCCGCAACAAAACCTGATCGGCCGGAGGCGGGGGTATTTTCTCTGACAGGAAAAGGTGTCTGAGCGCAGCGAGTTCTTTTCCCGAAGAAAAATACCCCCGCCTCCGGCCAGCCCCCAATTTTTCAGGCCCACTGGGGCAGCCTCCGAACTATAAGGCTATTTAAGAAGCGCCATAGCCGCTTCCATCTGAGCATTCAGATCCTCTTCCTCACTCATATCCACTTCCGGATCCAGTCCCAGACGATCAAACGCCGAAATCGTCTTCCAGTCCACCTCAGTCCAGGGATGATCCGTACCCGCAATCAACTGCAGATTGGCCACCAGCACCAGATCCGCATAATCCACCCCCGGAACCTCCCGATGCAGATTCGCGTACTCCAGAGGCACATTCTGAAGCTCCTTGGGGAAATCCCATTTCTGCAGAATGGCGGCGCCAATACGTGGATGAATCTCCTCAATCACGTTATCCAGCATGATCCCGCTGATCTGGATGTCACGATCCTCCACATAACGCAGAATCGGCAACACCCCGATCAGGTGAACAAGCCCGGCCAGGGTAGCCTGATCCGGTTTAAGCTTTGTGTAATGCTGCGCCAGCACATGGCACACACCCGCCACTTCCGTGCTTTTCTGCCAGGTGGCGCGCAGGCGCTTGTCGATCATGTCAGACGTGGCCTGGAACATCTGCTCCATGGCCAGGCCCATGGCCAGGTTACTGGTATAGGCCATGCCAAGGCGGCTGACTGCCATGTTCAGGTTTTCAATCGCGCGGCTGCCACGGAACAACGGGCTGTTGCAAACACGGATGATGCGGGCTGAAAGCGCCGTGTCATTGCTGATGACCTTCACCAGATCAATTATCGCTGAGTCTTCATTCTCAGCGATTTCGCGTACTTGCAACGCAACTTCCGGAAGCGTCGGAAGTACAAGCTTGTCGTTTTCAATGGCATCGGTCAGATCGGTTTTTATGGTTTCGACAATATTCGACATGGTCAACTATGGTCCGCCTGTTGAATGTTACCTGGCCGGCAGAAGGATCCGGAAAGGCCAAAATGTTCAGGTATATGAAGTACTTTATAGCAAATTTTCCGGAGTCGTCCTGTCAACTTATGTATCAGACGTCCCTGTTTGTTCACGTTCTGAAACCGAATAGGGCAGCGGGCGCTGCGAGAGGGGCGTGTTTGGCGCACTCTCAAGCGCGAGTTCGTGGTCTGCCGCGTCGTGGCGCACCACCGCCAGGAATTCTGCGGTGCCATCGGAAAGACCCACGGAGTTGATCACATTGCCCACCGGGCGATCACCGTCCAGAACAGCTTCTCCCGGGGTGGGCGGGTTAGCTGCCTGGTCGGTGGTGAACCGGAAAAGACTTTTCTTGAGTTGCCCCAGAAAGTGCATGCGGGCGATCACTTCCTGCCCGGTATAGCACCCTTTTTTGAAGTGAATGCCTCCCACGTGCTGCCAGTTCAGCATCTGAGGTACAAAACCTTCCTTGGTGGCGGGCGTGAGTGCGGCTACGCCGGCTGCAATCTCGGCGGCGTGCCAGTCGGCCAGGGTGGCCTCGGGTATGTCATGCAGTGCCTGCTGCAGCAACTGGTCCAGGTCCCCGGTTTGCCATAGTTCAAAGCGGGATATGCCCTCCGCGGTGCTCATCGTGCGCACCAGGTTGCCTCCCGGCAGCGCCACCGTATCACCGGCGGCTGTCAGTTTATCAGTGATGGCTCCGGGCAGCAGTTGCGTGGCGGTGGCCTGTCCCATCAGCCCGATAATCCGGGCCTTGGCCTCCACCTCCATGGAAGTGCCACGAAACAGCATCAGGTATTTCCGCAGATGGCTGACGGTGTCGTCCGCCAATTCAACAGGCAGCTCCATCAGTACATCATCGCCATCCCGCACCAGCCGGGTCAGGCAATAGGCGCGGCCTTTCGGGGTGCAGGCGGCAGCCCTTGGTGAGTGGCTTTGGGTAACATCATCAATCTGCTGGCTGAACTGTCCCTGCAGGAACTTATCGGTTCCCGGACCGGTTATCCGCACGATAACCCGATCGGAAATGCTGATGCGGGCCGGATGAGGCAGCGGATGGCTGGCCCGGTTTTCGGTATCTGACATGGAACGCTCCGGAATCAGTGGGTTTCCTGAACATTTAAGGGTTGCCGGCCACCGGCCTTACCGGCATTGGCTGACGACCCCAGACGAAGCCATACCCGCAACTGGCGGAAGGCGTCCGCTGAGGTGTTGCAGAGCCGGGGCGTGATTGCAACCAGAACAACAGAGTACGTTGTGGATATGGAGCCGGCTCGTCGCAGTTTCAAGGCAGTGACCCCGGCGCTCACCCGGCTCTCTCCGGAGGGTAGCACGGTAACTTCCGAGCCGGAGCCAAGTCGAGCGTATAGGCGCTGGTTTTCAACCCGTAAACCCGTGACGGAATCCGGGCCGGACAGCAAGCCGCTCCGGCGGTACTGGACAATGGCGCCTGCTAAGGGGAGGGGGCTCAGCAACAGCCAGGCCGGACCATGAGTGCTGACCATAAGCAACGCCAGGGCCGTCAGCAATAACCAGGGCAGGGCGCAGAGAAAAGCCACAGGATGCGATGGCGAAATCCGCAGGTCAATCCGGCTGGACACGGTTCAAAATGATATCGACGATGCGTTGAAGGTCCGGGTCGTCCGGGCGGCTACGCTGCATGAACCACTCGAACATATCGCTGTCTTCGCAGGTGATCAGTTTTTCGTAGCGTGCCTGGTCTTCTGCCGGCAGCTCCCGGTAGGCCTCTTCGAGGAACGGGATCAGTAGTACGTCCAGTTCCAGCATGCCACGACGGCTGTGCCACCACAGGCGGTTGAAGTCGATGTTATCAGACATGAATACTCTCAGTTGGCCAGTGACGAGCCGCCCCCTCAGGGGGATGGTCGTCTGTAGGTTGTAGGAACCAGTACGGTATCTTTTGCTTCGTGGAGCAGTCCCGGGAAATCCAGCGTGTAATGCAGGCCACGGCTTTCCCTGCGTTGCAGGGCTGAGCAGATGATCAGATCCGCTACGGTGACCAGGTTTCGCAGTTCGAGCAGGTCATTGGATACCCGGTAATTGCTGTAGAACTCTCCGATTTCCCGCTCCAGCAGATCAATACGGTGTTTGGCCCGCTGCAGACGTTTGGTGGTGCGCACGATGCCCACATAGTCCCACATGAAGTGCCGGAGTTCGTCCCAGTTGTGGGAGATTACCACGTCTTCATCGGAATCCCTGACCTGGCTTTCGTCCCAGTCAGGTGCTGTGGGTGGTGACGGTATATCAGACTCCCGCCGGGCGATATCCGCAGCGGCGGCGCGACCGTAGACCAGGCACTCCAGAAGGGAGTTGCTGGCCATGCGGTTGGCACCATGCAGCCCGGTAAACGCGGCCTCACCTACAACATAGAGCTGATTGATATCGGTGCGAGCACGGTCGTCACTGACGATGCCGCCACAGGTGTAGTGGGCCGCAGGGACTACCGGAATGGGTTCTTTGGTGATATCAATCCCGAAGACCAGGCATTTCTCGTAGATGGTCGGGAAGTGATGTTTGATGAAATCAGCCGGTTTGTGGCTGATATCAAGAAGCAGGTGATCCGCACCCAGGCGCTTCATCTCGTGGTCAATGGCACGGGCCACAATGTCCCTGGGGGCGAGTTCGCCACGTTTGTCGAACCTGTCCATAAATCGCGTGCCGTCCGGTAACAGCAGGTACCCACCTTCTCCTCTCACGGCCTCGGTGATCAGGAACGACTTGGCGTGGGGATGGTAGAGGCAGGTGGGGTGGAACTGGTTGAACTCCATGTTGCCCACACGGCAGCCTGCCCGCCAGGCCATGGCAATTCCATCGCCGGATGCGCCATCGGGGTTGGTAGTGTAGCGATAGGCCTTGCTGGCACCGCCGGTGGCAATAATGGTGAACCGGGCCCGGAACAACTCAACGTGATTGTCGTCGAGGTTCAGAATATAGGCGCCCACGCAGGCATTGCCCGGCAGAGACAGTTTGCGGTTGGTGATCAGGTCAACGGCGACCCGGCGTGACATCAGTGAGATATTGGAGCGTGCCTGGGCCTGGGATGTCAGGGTGGTGGAAACCGCGTGACCGGTGGCATCAGCAGCATGAATGATGCGCCGGTGACTGTGCCCGCCTTCGCGGGTCAGGTGGTATTGCGACTCGGCGTCGCGGGTGAAGGTGACACCGCTGTCAATCAGCCAGTCAATACTCTCGCGGCCATGCTCGACGGTAAATCTGACAGCGTCCTCGTGGCAGAGCCCACCCCCTGCACTAAGCGTGTCGCTGATGTGGTTCTCCAGTGAATCGTCATCATCCAGCACCGCCGCAATGCCGCCCTGGGCCCACAGTGTTGCGCCACTGCTGATATCACCCTTGCTGACGACGGCAATCTTCAGGTGTTCAGGCAGATTCAGGGCAGCAGTCAGTCCGGCGGCACCGCTACCGATTATCAGAACATCGAATTCGTAGGATTGTGGCATCGGGTCGTTATCGCAGGCCATAATGTGGAGGTGTATTGAACTAAACTTTGTGCCTGCTGTCTATTTGGCCTGACGGGGTGCACCCGCGAATGGGGCGCACCATAGCCTAATCGGACCTCGGGCAGTAGCATGAATCCACCGAAATACAGGCAAGCTGACCAGATGGTCGCTCACTATGGAAATCCCGGCACTCCGTCCATGACTGCGGATACAGAACGACACAAGGATGAAAACAGTGAAAGCCAGACAGACCTTCAGTTAGTAAGGAAGGTCCGTCATGGTGATCGGCCTGCCTTTGACCTTCTGGTGGTCAAGTACCAGTCACGGGTGGCGTCGATCATCAGTCGGTACGTTTACGATAGCCAGGAAGTGATGGATCTGACGCAGGAAACCTTCGTCAAGGCGTATCGTGCGATAGACCGGTTTCGGGGTGACAGTGCTTTTTATACGTGGCTGTATCGGATCGCGGTGAATACGGCGAAGAATTTCCTGGAGTCCCGTGGCCGTCGCCCGCAGGGAAGTGCTGACGCCGTTGAAGCCGAGAATTTTGACGATGGCTCGAAACTGAGAGACAACGCTTCGCCGGAAAAACTGTTGCAAAGGGATCAGTTGCAGGAAGCGCTCAGGGAGGCCATCGGCAATCTGCCGGAGGAACTCCGGTCAGCGTTTTTGCTCAGGGAGTATGACGGGCTGAGCTATGAAGCTATTGCCGGCATCCTCGAGTGCCCGATTGGTACCGTCAGGTCACGGATTTTCAGGGCGCGGGATGCGGTAGATCGCCACCTCGGCCCCTTGTTGAATGATTCCCGGACATAATGAGGTTGCGTCCTATGGATGATCGTCTCAAAGAAACCCTGTCGGCAATGATGGATGACGAGGCGGACGAGCTGTCTGTCCGCCGACTGTTGTCCCACGCGCGACAGGATGAAGTTCGTTCCCAGTGGCAGCGTTGGCAGCAGGTGCGCGATCTGATGCATCAGGGAAACCTGGCTGATGATCGGGTTGACGTCAGTGCCGGTGTCAGGGAAGCGCTGGACGGCGGCGTTGTTAAGGCCCCCGGTCCGGTCGCATCTACCCACCGTCGCAGGGAGAGGAACTGGCACTGGCCTGCCGTGGCCATGGTAACTCTTGCGCTGGTGGTTGGGTTTGGTGCTGGAGCCGGATGGGAATCGGCGGACACGTCGGCCTCGGTGGCTAACGCCGGGCTCCCTTCCGAGAAGGCCGAAGGCATCGCGTCGGACGCCGTGGGCGAGCCGGTACAGGAAGTTGCCCTGCAGGGGCTGGATGAAGAACAGTGGGAACAGGTTAGTCGCTACCTTCTGGAGCACGCCCAGCATAACAGCGTGGGGGCGGGTCGTGGCTCGGTTGGCTATGCCCGTGTGGTGAGTGCATCCGGGGCTGGTTACTAGGCCCACGATTTCACCCTGAATTCTGCTCGGAGTTGAATGATTGATGCGCAAAACGGTAACCGGAATCCGGACTCGCACTCTTAGCCCTGGCAGGCCCCTGCTGGCGATGGTCATGGTTCTGGCTGTTTTCGTCACCGGGCAGGCACGCGCTGACGCGGCCGCCAGGGACGCTGAATACTGGCTGGATCGCCTCGGCCCTGCCCTGAATATGACTTCGTATCGTGGAGTGTTTGTTTACGCACGGGGTGATCAGGTCAGCTCCATGCAGATTGCCCATCGTTACCAGGACGGTGTTGTTGAGGAGCGTCTTGTCCCCCAGGACGGCGCCAACGGCGAAATTGTTCGCAAGGGCATGAGGGTGGTTTGTGTTCTTCCGGATCACGGGCGCATACAGCTTGACCAGGTGATCCCGTCCGGTCCTTTCGCGGAAGCCTTTTCCAGTCAGTTGATGCCGGTCAGCCGCTGGTACCAGCCGGAACTGGCCGGTGATGACCGTATCGCTGGCTACGACGTGGTCAGGCTTGCGCTGAAGGCGAAAGACGAGCTGCGTTACAGCCATCAACTGTGGCTGGAAAAGTCCACCGGCCTGCTGGTTAAAAGCCATGTGCGTTCATCAGAAGGCACGGTTCTTGAGCACTTCCAGTTCACTAGCCTGGAGATTACCGACAGTCTGTCAGACAGCGAATTTGTGATCCGCACCAAGGGAGAGGAAATCGCTCGGGAACTGGCGCCCAAAACAACGTCCTCCCCAGCGCCACGAATGGACGGATGGACACTGGGGTGGCGTCCGGACGGTTTTATCCCGGCGGCGGCTCCCCGCTCTGGAAAAGGCCAGGCTGTGGCTTTTTCAGATGGCCTGGCGGCTTTCTCGGTGTTTGTCGAGCCATCGCGACAGGTCGTGATGCCCACCGGGGCCTCACGAATCGGTGCGACCACCGTGTACATGAAGCAGCTCGACGTGGGTAATGTGGACTTTTTTGTGACCGTCGTTGGTGAAATTCCTCCCAGGACTGCCCGCAAGGTCGCGGAGTCCGTTAAAGTGGACGATGCCCTGGCGTTTGGAGCTATCGGAGAATGATTACGGAAACAGGCAAAGTGGTGGCGCTCAATGGCGACAGAGTGTGGGTGCAGACAATCCGTACCAGTGCCTGCGAGACCTGTTCTGCGCGCAACGGCTGTGGTCAACGGGCGCTGGCGGGTGTGTCCGGCGGCCGTGCCAACCAGGTACTGGTTTCCAACAGCCTGAATGCAGGGATTGGCGATGAAGTGACGGTTGCTATTGAAGAGTCGGCACTGCTTGGTGCCTCGCTGCTGGTATATGCGTTGCCGCTGGTGCTGATGGTGGTTGGAGCTGTCTCCGGCCATCAACTGTCAGGGGGGCAGGATGCCGCAGCCATGGTGGGTGCCGCGGTGGCAATGGCGGCCGGTTTCGTAGTGGCCAGGCGGGTCGGCTCGAGCCCGGGGCGGAACTACGAACCACGGCTGGTGAACGTCAGGCAGTCATCGGTTGATTCCTGTGTGTGAATCACTGCCGTGTTGAAAATGCTGATTTTGACCAAACAGTATTCTGCAAACAACAGCTTATCAGGGGGTTCTGAATGCTCAGAGTAAAGAGTGACCGTGAAATGTCGTTCTGGCCCGGCGGCCGGAATATAGCGGCGGTCGGTGTGTATCTGCTTTGCCTGCTGGTGCCTTTGTCACTGGCTCAAACCGCGTCGGCCCGCAGCTTGCCTGATTTTACCGAACTGGTTGAGAACAATTCCTCGGCAGTGGTCAATATCAGCACCACGACCGAGCCGAAAGCCGGAGGCAATCGTTCCCGTGCCCTTCCGTTTGATGAGCGCCAGCTTGAGCAACTGCCGGATTTCTTTCAGGATTTCTTTCGCGGCCCTCAGTCGCCGTTTGGTGGCGGCCAGGGTGGAGGTGCCCCTCGTCAGTCGATGGGGTCCGGCTTTATTGTTTCCAGCGATGGTTACGTATTGACCAATAACCACGTAGTGGAGGGGGCTGATGAGATCATTGTGCGCCTGAACGATCGCCGGGAATTGCCGGCGAAACTGGTGGGCACCGATCCCCGTTCGGATATGGCGGTTCTGAAGATTGAAAACGGAGATGACCTCCCCGTCGTCCGTGTCGGAAGTTCGAAGGATCTTAAAGTGGGTGAATGGGTATTGGCCATCGGCTCACCCTTTGGTTTCGATTATACGGTCACGGCAGGTATCGTCAGTGCGGTGGGTCGTTCTCTGCCCTCCGAAAACTACGTTCCGTTCATCCAGACCGATGTCGCTATCAACCCCGGCAACTCCGGGGGGCCGCTGTTCAACCTGGATGGCGAAGTGGTCGGTATCAACTCACAGATCTATACCCGTTCCGGCGGTTTCATGGGTGTCTCGTTCGCTATTCCCATTGATGACGCCATGAATGTGTTCCAGCAGATCAGGGACAAGGGAGCGGTGTCCCGTGGATGGCTTGGCGTTCTTATTCAGGAAGTGAACCGGGACCTGGCGCAATCTTTCGGCCTGAAGCGGCCGCGTGGTGCTCTGATTGCGGAGGTCATGTCGGGCTCGCCGGCCGAGGAGGCAGGATTGAAGGCCGGTGACATCGTTCTCGAATATGAAGGTGAGGATGTAACACTGTCGTCTGACCTGCCGCCAATGGTAGGTCGCACCCCCGTTGGCGAAACTGCGTCGCTGGAGGTCATGAGAGAGGGCGAGCAGATCACTCTGGATGTCGAAATCGGTAAATTGCCCGAAGAGGGTGGGGAGCCCGCGTCAGTGCCGGCTTCCGGCAACAATGGTCCGTCCTCGTCGCCGTTGGGCATGACTGTTGAGCCCCTGCCCGATGACGTGCGGAACTCGCTGGAAATCTCCGGCGGTGTGTTGGTGTCCGACGTTGCCCAGGGGCCCGCACTCAATGCCGGCATCCGCCCCCGGGATGTGATTACCGAGCTCAATCGTCGGCCCGTCAACTCGGTCGAGGAATTCCGGGAAGCGGTGGCGTCATTGCCCGACGACAGCGCGGTATCGGTTCGCGTGGTGCGCCAGGGACGGGCCATCTATCTGGTCATGAAGCCCTGACAAATGGAACAGAGCCCTGCTGGTTGTCGGTAAAACGACAGCCAGCAGGGCTTTTGTTATAATGGCGCAAATAATCAGATAACTGGCCATGGATCGGACCTGCCCGAATGATGAACAAAAAGGATCTTCCCCTCCGGAAACTGCTACAGCTTCGACACTCATGGGTAGCGTGGTTGCTGCTGGCCGGGTGTCTCGCCATGACCGTGTTGTTGTGGCAGGTATCTATTCGCCTGGTTGAAGATCGCACAGAGGCCCGTTTCAAAACCCAGTCCCTGCAGCTTAAGACCGCTATCGAAGAACGGCTGCTGAACTATGAGCAGGTGCTGGCAGGCAGTGCCGGCCTGTTCGCCGTTGCCGGTGAAATCACCCGGGCTGACTGGCGGGAATACATAGACAATGTGGATATCAACCGTTATTACCCGGGCATTCAGGGCATCGGTTATGTCAAGAAGATCGGCGTGCGACAGATGGCCGATCATATCGCCTCTGTCCGGCGGGACGGTGTTCTCAACTATCTGGTCACCCCATTGGGCACCGGCCCCGATTATTATCCGATGGTGTATCTGGAGCCCGGCACCGAGCGGAACCGCAAGGCCCTGGGGTACGATGCGTTCAGTGATCCGGTGCACCGGCGTGCCATGGTTCGTGCCAGGGACCATGCCGAGCCCAAGGTCACCGGCAAGGTGGTTCTGGTGCAGGAGGAAGTGGCTGAAGACCAGGCTGGCTTTCTGATGTACTACCCCGTCTATCAGGGTGGCGACGTCCCCGAAAGCCGGGGGGAGCGCCAGATGATGCTGGCGGGTTATGTCTTCAGCGCGTTCAGGATGAACCACCTGCTGGACGGTATCGTTGGTCTGATTTCGCCCTTCCTGGATGTAAAGATATACGATGCCGGGAACATCTCGCGGGATTCGCTGATGTACGGCTCCAATCTTGGCTCATTGGATGAAGACTTCAGCTTTGAAATGAGCCAGACAATCAATCATGGCGGCCGGGACTGGCTGTTGCAGACCCGTTCCACGCCAGCCTTTGATTACCTGGCGTCTGATCCGCGCCCGCCCATTGTCCTTGGCTCGGGCATTCTCATCAGCCTGCTGATGTTCCTGTTCGTACTTACGATGATTCGCGGCCGGATCATGGCGCAGATCAGCGCAGGCCGTTACCGGGCCATTACCGAAGGCGCCGCCAATGTGACTCTGGTGCTGGATCGCAATGGCAACCCTCGCTATGCGAGCCCGTCGAGCCGCGACATCCTTGGTTTTGATCCGGAAGAGGTCTACCGCCTGGATCTCAATACGCTGGTGCACGCAGAAGACCGACCCCAGTTGACGGCAGGTTTTGAGGAGGCGGTCAGATCCCCCGGAAAGCAGATGCCGGTTATCCGTGCCCGTATACGGGATTCGGAAGGGCAGTGGCGAGATATGGAGGGTACCTATACCGCCATGCTCAATGTCCCCGGGGTTGACGGTGTGGTGCTCAGCCTGCGAGACCTCACCCAGCTCAAAGCAGCCCAGTCGGAGCTTCACCGGCTGGCGTTCTATGATCCTCTGACAGGGCTGGCAAACCGTCAGTTGTTCAAGGACCGTCTGAGTCACGTGGTGCGCCGGAGCCGGCGTAGTGAGGAGCCGGCCGCTCTGATGTTCCTGGATCTTGATGGCTTCAAGCGTATTAACGATACCCTGGGGCATGACGCTGGTGATGAATTGCTCAAGCAGGTGTCCGAGTGGCTTACCGGCTGCGTAAGGGAAGACGATTCGGTTGCCAGGCTGGGTGGCGACGAATTCGTTGTATTGTTGTCACGTATCAGTGGCCCCGACGCCGCGGGGAAGGTGGCTGACACCATCCTCCGGCGGCTCTGTCAGAGAATCCGCCTGAACGACCATGAAGTGGGTATTACCGTCAGTATCGGTATCACCATGATCCCCCATGACAGTGAGGACCCGGGCACGCTGATGAAATATGCCGACCTCGCCATGTACCGGGCCAAGGAGATGGGGCGCAATACCTACCAGTTCTTTACCCCGGCAATGAATATCAAGGCGGCGCGACGCCTGTTACAGCAGGAGGAACTGGCGACGGCACTGGATGGTGACCGCTTCGTTCTGCACTACCAGCCCAAGATCGATCTTGAAACCGAGCGGGTGATCGGAGTTGAAGCATTCCTGCGCTGGCATCACCCGGAGAAGGGGCTGGTCAGCGCCCAGCAGTTTATCTCGCTGGCAGAGGAAACCGGGTTGATAGTCAGGCTTGGTGAGATGGCGCTGCGACAGGCGTGTATCCAGGTGCAAGCGCTTGAGCGAGCGGGGTTCGAATCGCTGAAAATGGCGGTTAACCTGTCTGTTCGCCAGCTGACGGATTCCGGCTTTCTGGACATGATGCGGCAGGTGATCACTGAAACCGGTGTGTCACCGGAGCGGCTGGAACTGGAGATGCCCGCGGAATTGCTGAACGAAGACCCGCGAATGCTCAGGGAACTGCTGGTATCCCTCCATGATATGGGGGTTTGCCTGATTCTGGACGATTTCGGTACCGGTTCGTGTTCGCTGGTGGCCCTCCAGCAATTGCCTCTGGATGTAATCAAGATCGACCATCGTTTTATCCGCGACATTCCCTACAGCGTCAGCGCCACGGATGTGGCTTCGGCCGTTATTGCGCTGGCCAGGAAATTACATCTCACCGTTGTAGCTGAGGGGGTGGAAACGCCGCAGCAGCTGAGTTTTCTCAAAAGTGCCGGCTGCGCCCAGTGTCAGGGCAACCTGTTCAGCTATCCGCTGGATGAGGATGCCCTCATTGGCTTCCTGATTCAGCAATATGAGCGGCCGCTGACTTCCTGATCATGGCAATGGCGGCCGGTAACCGGTAAAATCACGCCGTCGCCGGACTCCGGCACGGCCCTTCCGGGCTCAATCCTTCGTATTTTATGAGTATTCATTGTCTGTGACTGAACTGAGCCGAATCCGAAACTTTTCGATCATCGCCCATATTGACCACGGTAAATCCACTCTGGCTGACCGGTTTATCCAGATCTGCGGCGGCCTTACGGAACGTGAAATGGCCGAGCAGGTGCTTGATTCCATGGATCTTGAGCGCGAACGCGGCATCACCATCAAGGCCCAGAGCGTCACTCTGAATTACAAGGCCCGGGACGGCCAGGAATACAAGCTGAATTTCATCGATACCCCGGGCCATGTGGACTTTTCCTATGAAGTCTCGCGATCGTTATATGCCTGTGAAGGTGCGCTGCTGGTCGTGGATGCCGGACAGGGGGTTGAGGCCCAGTCCGTGGCCAACTGCTACACGGCCATCGAGCAGGGGCTGGAAGTGGTGCCAGTACTGAACAAGATGGACCTTCCGCAGGCGGAGCCCGAAAGGGTCGCCCAGGAAATCGAGGATATCATTGGTATTGCTGCCACTGATGCGGTGCGCTGCAGCGCCAAGAGCGGTATTGGCGTGGAAGATGTCCTGGAAGACCTGATAGCCAAGATCCCGCCGCCAAAGGGCGACCGTGCTGCCCCCCTGCAGGCGCTCATTATCGATTCCTGGTTCGACAACTACCTCGGAGTGGTCTCCCTGGTGCGGGTAACCGAGGGTACCCTGAAAAAGGGCGACAAGATTGTGATCAAGTCCACCGGCAAGGCCTGGAATGCCGACAAGGTAGGCATCTTTAATCCCAAGCCCAAGGATACGGATATTCTGGAGGCAGGGGACGTAGGCTTTGTGGTCGCCGGCATCAAGGACATTCATGGTGCGCCGGTGGGCGATACCATTGTGCAGCAGAAAGGGTCGGACGATATCCCCATGCTGCCCGGTTTCAAGAAAGTGAAGCCTCAGGTCTATGCCGGTCTGTTTCCGGTCAGTGCCGATGACTACAACGACTTCCGCGACGCACTGGAAAAACTGACCCTTAACGATGCCTCGCTGTTTTTCGAGCCGGAAAGCTCGGACGCTCTCGGTTTCGGTTTCCGTTGTGGCTTCCTCGGCATGCTCCATATGGAGATCATCCAGGAGCGTCTCGAGCGCGAATACGACATTGACCTGATTACCACTGCGCCAACGGTAATCTATGAAGTCGTTACCAAACAGGGTGAGACCCTGTCGGTAGACAATCCCTCCAGCCTGCCGGATATTGGTTCCATTGAGGAAATGCGGGAACCAATCGTTGAAGCCAACATTCTGGTGCCTCAGGAACACCTGGGTAATGTCATTAAACTGTGCGAAGAAAAGCGCGGTATCCAGAAAAACATGCACTTCATGTCAACGCAGGTACAGGTAACTTACGAGCTGCCGATGGCGGAAGTGGTTCTGGACTTTTTTGACCGCATCAAGTCTGCGAGCCGGGGCTTTGCGTCACTTGATTATCACTTTGTACGGTTCCAGACCGCCAACCTGGTGAGGCTGGACGTGCTGATCAACGCCGAGCGGGTGGATGCTCTGGCACTGATTGTGCACAAGGATCAGGCTCATTATAAGGGCCGCGCCCTGGTTGAGAAAATGAAGGAGCTGATCCCGCGGCAGATGTTTGATATTGCTATCCAGGCTGCAATTGGCAACCAGGTGGTGTCCAGGGTAACGGTCAAGGCGCTGCGCAAGAACGTAACGGCCAAGTGTTACGGTGGCGATGTCAGCCGGAAAAAGAAACTGCTGCAGAAGCAGAAAGAAGGTAAAAAACGCATGAAGCAGCTGGGTAATGTCGAGGTGCCTCAGGAAGCGTTCCTTGCCGTATTGAAAGTGGATAACTAAAAGGCACCTGAATGGATATTGATTTTCCCCTGGTTCTGGTAATTCTGACGTTTGCAACCGGGCTGATCTGGCTATTGGACAGGCTCCTGCTCCGCAAACGCAGACTTGCAGCAGCAGGGTTGGCGCCAGGGGAGTATGAGGCCGACCAGGAACCCAAAGAACCCTACCTCGTTGACCTCAGCCGTTCTTTCTTTCCGGTTCTGGCCGTGGTTCTGGTTCTGCGTTCATTTTTGGTAGAGCCTTTCCAGATTCCCTCCGGCTCAATGTTACCGACCCTGGAAGTGGGTGACTTCATTCTTGTGAACAAGTACGCCTACGGCCTGAGATTGCCCGTAGCCGGTACCAAGATACTGGATGTCGATGACCCGGAACGCGGGGATGTCATTGTGTTCCGCTACCCCGAAGATGGCAGCACCAATTACATCAAACGGGTAGTGGGCCTGCCGGGCGACCGCATCCGTTATCAGGATCGCCAGCTTTACATCAACGGTGAAAAAGTTGAGTCCCGCTTTGTGGCGCGGCTGCCGCCGGTAGAGTTGCGGCGTGAAACCCTTGGCGATACCCAGCACGACGTGTTTCTGACCCTCGGCCGTACAGGCCGTTCCGGAGAGGGAGAGTGGCTGGTGCCGGAAGGCGAGTACTTCGTGATGGGGGATAACCGGGACAACAGTAATGACAGTCGCTATTGGGGCACGGTCCCGGATGAAATGGTTGTGGGCAAGGCATTTGCGATCTGGATGCACTGGCAATCGCTGACCAGTCTGCCATCCTTTGATCGTGTGGGCGGCATAGAATAGGTGCGTTGTAATTCAGGGGTGTCTCTATAATGATAATGAAGAAAAACGGTCTTTCCTCCATGCGAAAGCAGTCCGGTGCCTCGGCGCTGGTAATCATGATCATGGTGCTCTTCTTCGGTGGCCTGCTCACTCTGGTGATCAAGCTGGGGCCGGCCTACCTGGACGACATTACTATCCAGGAAGCGCTGGAAAGCCTTGACGGTACCGAAGACCTCTCCAGCATGGGGCCGGCTCAGGTAAGAAGCCTTATCAACAAACGTTTGAGCGTTAACAATGTAAGAGGCTTTGATGCGAAGAACATCACCGTGGAGAAAAACGGTGAGTTTGTGGTGATCAACGTGGATTATGAAGTCCGCAACAACCTCTTCCGTAACGTGGATACGGTTATCCACTTCCAGCATGAGTACGAGATGAAGGGCAAGTGAGTTCGCAACCGGATCTGGAACAGCTGCAGCGACGTATCGGTTATCAGTTCAAGGTACCCGAACGTCTGTTGCTGGCGCTTACCCATCGTAGTTATGGTAACCAGAACAATGAGCGCCTGGAGTTTCTGGGGGACTCGATTGTCAACATGGTTATTGCAGAACACCTGTATCTGCACTTTGAAAAAGCCCGGGAAGGCCAGTTGAGCCGTCTGCGGGCCCGTATGGTCAAGGGTGTTACCCTGGCGGAAATCGGCCGTGAGTTCGAACTGGGGAAATATCTTCGGCTGGGCTCCGGGGAATTGAAAAGCGGTGGGTTTCGCCGCGAGTCCATCCTTGCAGACGCCGTGGAATCCATAATTGGGGCTATCTACCTGGACAGTGACTTCCATACGTGCCGGGAGCAGATCCTGCGCTGGTTTGAACAGCGCCTGAAGCAACTGGATTTGCAGGATACCCAGAAAGATCCGAAAACCCGGCTGCAGGAATATCTGCAGTCACGGCAATTTCCGCTGCCGCGTTATGACGTTATTTCCGTGGATGGTGAAGCCCACGCCCAGACGTTCCATGTTTCATGCGCCATGCCATCACTGGACCGGAAAACCACCGGTACCGGCAACAGCCGTCGAATCGCCGAGCAGCAGGCCGCCCGTAATGCCCTTAAGCAATTGGGCGTGGAGAATGATTGATGAATGATGTTACCCGTCCGGAGAATCCCGACAGCCGTTGCGGTTTCGTAGCGATTGTTGGCCGCCCCAACGTGGGAAAGTCCACGCTGCTGAACCATATTCTTGGCCAGAAACTGAGTATTACTTCCCGCAAGCCCCAGACCACACGCCATCAGGTTCTGGGCATCAAGACCGAAGGTCCGGTGCAGGCTATCTACGTGGATACGCCGGGTATGCACGAGGAAGAGCCTCGCGCCATCAACCGGTATATGAACAAGGCCGCCACGTCGGCGTTAAAGGACGTTGACGTCGCGGTGTTCGTGGTTGACCAGATGGCCTGGACTACCGCGGACGAAATGGTGCTGGAAAAACTGAGCAGCCTGAAATGCCCGGTAATTCTTGCAGTGAACAAGGTGGACCGGATTGAGAATCGCGAGGCACTGCTACCCCACCTGGACATGCTGTCCCGGAAACGGGAGTTTGCCGAAATGATCCCTCTGTCTGCCCTGAAAGGCATGAATCTGGAGCCGCTGGAAGAAGCGGTGGGGCGCTTCCTGCCGCAGAGCGTTCACTTCTACCCCGATGACCAGATCACTGATCGCAGTGAACGTTTTATGGCCTCGGAGATGGTGCGGGAGAAAATCACCCGGCAACTGGGCGCCGAGCTGCCGTATTCGGTGGCGGTTGAAATCGAGGAATTTCGCAAGGATGGGAAGACCCTGCACATTTCGGCGTTGATCCTTGTGGAACGCGAAGGCCAGAAGAAAATCATGATCGGTGACAAGGGCGAGCGCCTGCGTCGCATTGGCCAGGAAGCCCGGGCTGACATGGAGCGGTTGTTCGACAGCAAGGTTATGCTGCGCCTGTGGGTCAAGGTCAAGCGCGGCTGGGCCGACAGTGAGCGGGCACTGAAAAGTCTTGGTATGAACGACTTCTGAGGCGTTTATGACGGGGCCAACACGACAGGAGCCCGCTTACGTCCTTCACCGCAGGCCATGGCGCGAAACCAGCCTGATGGTGGATATTTTCTCTCTCAACGCTGGCCGGCTCACGGTTATTGCCCGTGGCGGCAACAGCGCAAAAAGCCCACTCAAGGCACAACTCCAGCCCTTCCAGCCGTTGCTGCTGGACTGGACTGGTCGCAGCGAACTGAAAACACTGACCCAGGCGGAGATTCGTGGTGGCCCCTCACTCAAGCGCACCCTGTCGCTTTACAGCGGGCTTTACGTGAACGAATTATTGCAACGTCTGTTGCCTCTGTCGGACCCCCATCCCCTTCTCTTTGCCTCCTATATCGACGTCATTGCCGAACTGTCGGAAGCCAGTGACGTGGAGCCGGTTCTCCGGCGTTTCGAACAATCCTTTGCAGCAGAGCTGGGCTATGACTTTGCCTGGGATCTCGCTACCGACACCGGGCTGACAGTCGAGGCCGGTGAGTATTATTGTTATGATCCTGAGCAGGGAATCATGGCCAGGCCGTCGGTGGGTGTCAGGCTTCAGAACCTTCCCGGCGCCACCTTGCTGGCACTCGCGTCCGGCGATCTGGAGTCAACAGAATGCCGGCGTACTGCCAAGCGGGTAACCCGCGTTCTGGTGGACTACCTTCTGCAGGGCCGGCCCCTCAATAGCCGAAGCCTGTTCAGTCATCATCGAGGAGAACGTAATGAACCCTAGCCCAATGAATTCCAGAGTGCTGCTGGGCGTCAATATCGACCATGTCGCAACGCTGCGCCAGGCCAGGGGAACACGCTATCCCGATCCGGTGCAGGCGGCGATTCTGGCGGAAGAGGCCGGAGCTGATGGTATTACCATTCATCCGCGGGAGGACCGCCGCCATATCCAGGACCGGGATGTGCTTCTGCTCAGGGAAATACTGACGACCAAGATGAATCTGGAAATGGCGGTTACCGACGCCATGTTGGCGTTCGCTGAACAGGTGCGTCCGGAGTGCGTTTGCCTGGTGCCGGAAAAGCGCGAGGAACTGACCACCGAGGGTGGGCTTGATGTGGACGGCCAGGAAGCCCGGGTGGCCAAGGCATGTGAGCGGTTGGCCAGGCTCGGTGCCGAAGTGTCCCTGTTTATCGACCCCGACGTGGCGCAGATTGATGCCACTGTGAGGTGCGGTGCGCCAGTGGTGGAACTGCACACCGGCGAATACGCTGAAGCCACCACACAAGACGCTGAAAATGCTGCCTTTGACAGCCTGGTCGCGGCTGTTGAATATGCGCGCAAGAAGGGCCTGATTGTGAACGCGGGCCATGGCCTGCATTACCACAACACCGAGCGGGTGGCGGGCATTGCTGGTATCAATGAACTCAATATTGGTCATGCCATTATTGCGAGGGCCGTCTTCACGGGCCTGAAAGAGGCAGTCAGAGACATGAAGGCCATCCTCGCAGGCGCCCGGGTATGACCTGGCGCCGTTAAACACCTCAGTCTGCCGTCGCCTGCTGATTCTGCTGGCGGAACAGTTGCTGCCAGTCCGTCTGCTCACTCCAGGTCTGCAAACGCTCCATGGCGACGAGCAGTTGGTCTTTCTGGTATTCGATATCTGGCGAGGCGCACTTCAACGCCGTCTCCACCTGATTGGCGGCGGCTCGCAGTTCCGGTACGCCGCAGTATCGGGTTGCGCCATGCAGTTTATGCACGCACTCCAGTAACTCCTCCCGTTCACCGTTGTCCCAGAGTCTGTTAACGCGGTCCAGGTCTATGCGGATCTGTTCAACCAGCATACTGAACAACTCTTCCGCCAGATCTGCTTTACCGGCGGCCAGCTGGATGCTCTCCGTTATGCTGACGCAGTCCGCCTGCTTCTTGCGAGTGGACGGCCGCAGGGCCCGGCGGGTATCGCGGACTTCGGGTACGGACAGGTAGGCACTGCCCGGGTCCGCGTCGCAGCTGTAGCCAGTGTAGTCATAAATGATATCAATGAGCTGGCTGTTGCTGATGGGCTTGGCAAGATAGCCATCAAAGCCCTGCCGGACCAGTCGGTCCTGTTCTTCGGCCAGTGCATGGGCTGTGAGTGCGATGATGCGTGTGCGGTGGCTGTTGCTGTCCAGTCCCCGCAGCCTTTCGGTGGTTTCGACACCGTCCATGCCCGGCATCTGCAGGTCCATGAAAACCAGGTCAAACGGTTGCTGTCGTGCCTTGCTGAGCGCCTCAAAACCACTGCTGGCACCTTCCGCTTCTATTCGGCAATCGTGTAACAGTGTCAGCACCAGTTTCAGGTTGGCATCGTTATCATCTACGGCCAGCACCCGTGGTGCCCGGTCAGACTGTTCCACGGTCTCTCGTGGTTCGGGCGGCATCGGAAGCTGCCGCTGGCCACTACTGATGCCGTGGACCAGCAGCAACAACTCATCATAGAGGGAGTCGCGGCAGACTGGTTTGGTGAGGTGGCCACTGGCCAGTCCCGACAATGGCGTGTCGTGGGTTTCCAGTGTCGGAGTCAGCAGAAGCGTGCGGCAGTCCCGTTCCAGCTCCAGGGTTCGTACCAGTGCACAGTACTGGCTGGAGTTAAGTAGATGACGGGTGATGCCCAGGAGCGCGACAGCATAGCCGGACTGCTCCTTCTGGGCTTCTTCAATTTGCTCCTGCATCGCACCTGGCGAGGAAACCCGGTCTACGGTCATGCCCCATTCCCGCAGCATATGCTCTACAGCGAGGCCGGTTGTCTTCTGTTGTTCCAGATAGATAACGCGCTCACCGCGCAGGGCATCTTTGGGAGCGATTGCCTCTCCGGTGGACGATAGCTCCGATGTGAGAGTGAACCAGAAGGTGGAGCCCTTGCCGAGCTCGCTTTCCAGGCCAATCTTGCCACCCATTTCTTCCACCAGGCGCTTTGAGATGGCAAGACCGAGCCCGGTGCCACCATACTGCCGGGCGGTGGAGGCATCAGCCTGGCTGAAGGCATTGAATAGTGACTGCTGCTGGGCCCGGGAAAGACCAACGCCGGAGTCGGTAATGCTCAGCCGCAGGGTAATCCGGTTACCTTCCTTGTCTTCTTCCTCCAGACTGGCCCTTAGAACCACCTCACCGGTCTGGGTGAACTTGATGGCGTTGTTGACCAGATTGGTGATCACCTGTTTGACCCGCAGGGGGTCTCCCATGATGTTATCGGGCACATCGTTGTAAACCAGTGGTACCAGGTCCAGGTTCTTGCCATGCGCTGCCGGCGCCAGCATGACCATGACTTCCTCGACAATGTCGCGGAGCTGGAACGGTATGCGGTCGAGAATCAGTTTGCCAGCCTCGATCTTGGAGAAGTCGAGGATGTCGTTGATGATCGTCAGCAGTATCTCCGACGATTTGCGGATGGTACTCAGGTGGTCTCGTTGCTGGCGGGGCAGGGGGCTTTTCAGCAACAGTTCGGTGAAGCCGATAATGCCGTTCAGTGGAGTGCGGATTTCGTGGGACATATTGGCCAGGAATTCCGATTTTATGCGACTGGCTTCCAGTGCTTCCTTACGGGCAAAGTCCAGCTCAATATTCTGGATCTCGATCGTTTCCAGAGTTTCCCGCAGATCTTCCGTGGCCTGGTCGATGTTTTGCTGCATCTCTGCCTGGGCTTTGCTCAGTTCCCCAGCCATGGCGTTCAGGCCTGATTCCAGTTGCTCGAATTCCGGGCCGGCCCCGGTGTATACGCGGGTGTCCAGCTTGCCCTCCTTCAGCCTGGCAACGGCTTCGTTGAGTTCGAAAACCGGATCGGTAAAGGCGCGGCTCAGGCGCAAGGCAATCACCAGGCTGAGGAGGACCCCTCCCAATACCAGCAGCAGCGAAATCAGCAGTGCCTTGTAGGTTTCCTTCTCGGTGCGAACATGTGACATTTCCACAGTGACCCAGCCAATCGGCTTCTTGCTGCCGTTCGCCGCATCGGGACGGGACTCCGGGGCCAGCATGCTTTCGATCATCAGGTCCTGCAGGTAAACCGGGGTAACGAACACGGTGCTGTCCGGCCTGGTGATCTGTTTCGCGTCCTCGCCGGTCAGCGCTTCCTTGCCGACGTCATCGGAGCTGCCAGGGCCGGTGTGAAGCAGTCGGCTATGCTCGCTGTCGAAAAAGGTGATGGAGCGGACGTCCTGCTCTTCCAGAAGCGCATTGGAAAGGCTGCTCAGGAGGCTTCGGTTGGCAGTAAACAGACCGTATTCCGACCCGGCCGACAACTGCCGCGAAAGAGACTCTCCACGATCCTTGAGCAGGCTCTCAATGTTGTTGACCCAGCTGTAGGTAAAGAAAAGCCCCAGCATCAGGGTGGTCAGAAGGGTGGGGACGAGTGTCACCACGAGTACTTTTTTGCGTATGCCCCAGCGCCGCATAGAGTGTTCCCGATTGACTTCACCGGCCGGATATCCGGCATTCTTCCCTGTCAGAATAGATGATTCCATCCAGTCTGGCCGTAATGGTACTCCCGGATATAGCCCGCAGTCATGGATATAGCGAGAAGCTGTATTGGGAGGCAGCGGAGATTCCGCGTATCATGCGAATCCGGAGTGTACCACAGGCTTGTGTTGTCGGCGGTAATGGCTGGCCGCGGGTTGCGGAAGATTTGAGGAAGGTAAAAGCATGCATTTCCCGACCATAGAAGATTACGTAGGGCATACGCCCCTAGTAAGGCTGCAAAGGCTCCCGGGTGATACCAGCAACGTGATTCTGGCGAAGCTGGAAGGCAACAACCCGGCGGGCTCAGTGAAAGACCGCCCCGCGATCAGCATGATTCAGGAAGCGGAACGGCGCGGCGAGATAAAACCCGGCGATACGCTGATTGAGGCCACCAGTGGTAATACCGGTATCGCTCTTGCCATGGCGGCGGCCATCAAGGGTTACCGGATGGTTCTGATCATGCCTGAGAATGCGAGCGAAGAGCGGCGGGCGTCGATGCGGGCTTACGGGGCCGAGATCATCAGTGTCAGTAAAGAAGGGGGCATGGAAAGTGCCCGTGACGTGGCGCAACAGCTGGAGGCAGAGGGTAAGGGCAAGGTGCTGGACCAGTTTGCAAACCTGGACAACCCACTGGCGCATTACCGCACCACCGGCCCCGAAATCTGGGAGCAGACGGCTGGCAGGGTCACCCACTTTGTCAGCTCCATGGGCACCACCGGCACCATAATGGGCGTCTCCAGATATCTGAAAGAGCGCAATTCCGACATCCGGATTGTGGGGCTGCAGCCAAAAGAGGGTGCTTCCATACCCGGCATTCGCCGCTGGCCGGAAGCCTACCTGCCGAAAATCTACGACGCTTCCCGGGTAGACACCGTGCTGGACATTGGCCAACAGGAAGCCGAGGACACCATGCGTGCACTGGCCAGTGAAGAAGGCATCTTCTGCGGGGTTTCTTCCGGTGGTTCCATTGCCGCTGCATTGAAACTGTCAGCCCAGGTTGAAAACGCGGTGATCGTGGCCATTATCTGTGACCGGGGCGACCGTTACCTGTCCACCGGAGTGTTCCCCGGCGCCTGAATCTACCGAGAGAAGTATCTATGAGCAGAAGACGCAGGAAGGCCCTGCCTACCGAGCCGGTACGTTGTGTGATTGAAACCCTGAGCCACGATGGCCGCGGTATTGCCCGTGACAATGGCAAGGCGCAATTTGTTGATGGAGCGCTGCCCGGCGAGATGGTGATGGCAAAAGTGATCAGCTCCCGCAGCAAATTTGATGAACTGAGAACCGTCGAGGTGCTGGAAGGCGGAGATGCCCGGATTACGCCGCCGTGCGAGTTTGCGGATCTGTGCGGAGGCTGCAGCCTGCAGCACATGGACAGCGATGCCCAGATCCGGTTCAAGGAAGACACGCTGAGGGAACACTTTGCTCACTTCGGGGGCATCGAGCCGGAGGAATGGGTGCCGCCCATGCGCTCACCCGCACTCGGTTATCGCCGCAAAGCCCGGCTCGGGGTGAAGTATGTGCCGGCCCGGGAGTCGGTTCTGGTGGGTTTTCGTGAAAAGCGCAACAGCTTCCTGACCGATATTGACCGCTGTGTGGTTCTGGACCCGCGTATTGGTGATCGCATTACCTCGCTGCGGGAAATGCTCCATGGCCTGGAGGCCTACCGGCGCATTCCCCAGGTGGAGGTCGCCTGCGGAGACCATGCGGCGGCAATGGTGTTCCGCAACATGGACCCTTTGAGCGAGGCAGACACGGCAGCGCTTGTCCGCTTTGGCCAGGCCCATGAATTGCATATCTACCTGCAGCCGAAAGGGCCCGACACCGTACACCGGATCTGGCCAGAGTCAGGTGAAGAAAGGCTGTCCTATCAGATGGAAGAATTCGATCTGACCATGAAGTTTCATCCCATGGATTTTACCCAGGTCAATGCAGGGATAAATCGCACCATGGTACACAGGGCCGTGGAATGGCTGGATATCAAGCCGGATGAGCGGGTGCTTGACCTGTTTTGCGGGCTGGGGAATTTTACCCTGCCGCTAGCCCGCCATGCCGCGCAGGTGGTTGGTGTGGAGGGCGATGATTCCATGGTTGTTCGTGGCAGGGAAAACGCGGAACGCAACGGCTTGTCGAATGTCGCATTCCACGGCGCTGACCTGCAGGCAGATTTTACTGAGCAGCCCTGGGCAGCTGAAGGGTTTGACAAGATTCTGATTGACCCGCCCCGGTCCGGCGCCCAGGAAGTCTGTGAATACCTGACCGCCTTCGGGGCCCGGCGGATTGTATACGTTTCCTGCAACCCGGCCACGCTGGCAAGGGATGCGGGTGTGATGGTACGCAACGGCTATCGGTTGGTGCGGGCGGGAGTCATGGATATGTTTCCCCACACCACGCACGTTGAGTCCATGGCCATGTTCGAGCGCGTGAATAACGGATGAATCTCGGCGCCGGTCACGGATGGCCAGGTAAACAACCAGGAAGAACAAGAGCGATATGGTAAAAGTTCGCGAAGACTACGCAGTGACGGGCGATGGCCAGGTGGATATTGAACGCTGGGTTCGCCAGATCGAATCCCAGACGCATCTGGAAAATGCCGAGCAGTTCCGGCGTGCCTGTGAAAAGGCGGCAGCCATTGATTTTCAGGCCGTACGTGAAGACAGGGTGTGGGCTCCCGGCGCCAGCAGCTTCCGCACCGGTATCGAGATGGCCCAGGTACTGGTGGAGTTGCACCTTGACCAGACCAGCCTGGTAGCCGCCATCCTGTACCGGGCCGTACGGGAAGAGCGTATTCCCCTGGAGGAAATCCGCAAGGAGTTCGGTGACGAAGTGGCCGGGCTGATTGATGGCGTTCAGCAGATGGCCGCCATATCGTCCATCCACCATCCGCTCAAGGGCAACGTGCTTGGCCAGACCGAAGGCCAGCTCGACAATGTTCGCAAAATGCTCGTTACCATGATTGACGACGTTCGGGTGGCGTTGATCAAGCTTGCGGAGCGAACCTGCGCCATCCGCGCCGTGAAGAACGCGCCCGAAGAAAAACGTATGCGTGTCGCCCGCGAAGTGTTCGACATCTACGCGCCACTGGCGCACCGCCTGGGTATCGGTCATATCAAATGGGAGCTGGAAGATCTTTCTTTCCGCTATCTGCATGAATCGGCCTACAAGAAGATTGCCAAGCTCTTGGACGAAAAGCGGCTGGACCGTGAAAGCTACATCAAGCGTGTGATCACCTCCCTGAAAAATGAACTGGGCGCGTCCGGCATAGCAGGAGAGCTGTCGGGGCGTGCCAAGCACATCTACAGCATCTGGAGAAAAATGCGCCGCAAGGGTATCGATTTTTCCCAGGTCTATGATGTGCGTGCGGTACGGATACTGGTGCCGGCCGTGCGTGACTGCTATGCCGCGCTCGGTATTGTGCACACGCTCTGGCGCCACATTCCCAACGAGTTTGACGATTACATTGCCAACCCCAAGGAAAATGGCTATCAGTCGCTTCATACCGCAGTGATTGGTCCGGAAGGCAAGGTAATGGAAGTCCAGATCCGCACCCATGCCATGCATGAAGAAGCAGAGCTGGGGGTCTGTGCCCACTGGCTGTACAAGGGCATGGACAAGGGCAATCGTTCCGTTGGTTACGATGCCAAGATCAACTGGCTGCGCCAGGTCCTGGAATGGCAGGAAGAGCTGGGCGATTTGTCGGGGCTGGCGGATCACCTTAAATCGGACGTTACTTCCGATCGGGTGTACGTGTTCACACCGGAAGGGCACGTGGTGGATCTGCCCCAGGGTGCCACACCCGTGGACTTTGCCTATCGCGTGCATACCGAGATAGGCCACGCCTGCCGTGGTGCCAAGGTGAACAGTCGCATTGTGCCGCTGACCTACCCCCTGAAAACCGGGGACCAGATTTCCATTCTCACGTCCAATAACCAGGCGCCGAGCCGGGACTGGCTGAATCCCAGTCTGGGCTATATCCAGACCTCCCGCGCCCGGGCCAAGGTGACCCACTGGTTCAAGCAGCAGGACCGCGATCGCAACATCGTTGACGGGAGAGCCATTCTGGAGGATGAATTCAGGCGGCTGTCACTGTATGACGTGGATCTGAACGATCTGGCCCGCAAGGTGAACTACCAGGGGGCAGAGGATATGTTTGCGGCAGTGGGAGCCGGTGATCTTCGCCCGACTCACGTCGCCAATATTGCCCAGCAGATGCTGGAACCCAAGTCGGAACAGCTGGACCTCAAACTCAGCACGCTGAGACGGAAACCCTACGATACCGAGTCGGATATCCAGATCCGGGGTGTGGGCAAGCTCAAGACCCAGGTCGCAAAGTGCTGCAAGCCGCTGCCCGGCGATCCAATCGGTGGCTACATTACGGTTGGCCGTGGGGTGACGGTGCATCGACAGGACTGCATTACCTTCCTCAGCCTCAAGGAATTCGAGCCCAACCGGATTATTGAAGTAAGCTGGGGCGGACAGCCCGTTGCCGTTTATCCGGTGGATGTGGAAATCCAGGCATACGACCGTTCCGGATTGTTGCGGGACATCACCCAGGTGCTGTCTTCGTCCAAGAGTGATGTGCTGTCGCTGAATACCATGTCCAACAAGGATGAGAACACGGCTACCATGACGGTGACGGTGGAAATCTCCAGCCTCGATCAATTGGCCCGGTTACTGGCCCAGATCCGTAACCTGCCCAACATCATCGACGTCAGGCGCAAACGCTCATGAGTTATACCATTGACGACCTGAAAACCCTGATGGCCCGGTTGCGGGACCCGGAAACCGGGTGCCCGTGGGACATTCGCCAGACTTTCAGGACCATTGTCCCTCACACCCTTGAGGAGGCCTACGAAGTTGCCGACGCTATAGACCGGGAGGATTACCCGCACCTGGAAGATGAGCTGGGCGACTTGCTGTTTCAGGTGATTTTCTACAGCCAGATGGGAAAAGAGCAACACCATTTCGATTTCGACTCGGTCGTCGACAATCTGGTGCGCAAACTGGTCCGGCGCCATCCCCATGTCTTTCCGGACGGCACTCTGGATAGCCGGATTGATCCGGACAACCGCCCCGGTGAGGCGGAAATCAAGGCCAACTGGGAGCGTATCAAGGCCGAGGAGCGGGCAGCGAAACCGGAAAAGTCAGTCGGTACGGAGTCTGCAGGACGGCTGGATGGCATCGCCCGCACACTCCCCGCAATGGTGCGTGCTGAAAAACTTCAGCGCAGGGCGGCCAGTCACGGCTTTGACTGGCCAGATGTCGAACCGGTCTTCGACAAACTCCATGAAGAAATCGATGAACTGAAAGAAGCCTGGTATGACGCGCGCTCCGGCGCCGGCCCGGTGGAAGCTGTAGAGGATGAATTGGGGGACCTGCTATTTGTATGCGTCAATCTGGCACGGTTCATGAAAGTTAATCCTGAACAGGCCCTCAATAGCACCAATCACAAATTTGAATCGCGATTCCGTGCTATCGAGGAATACCTGGAACGCGAAGGCCGCGATATGGACGCTCAGTCCCTGGAGGCGCTGGATGAGGTCTGGCAGGCTGTCAAAGGGATTGAAAAACAGCGGAAAAAGTAACGGATAAGTACAATCCGTTACCATTAATTCCGCCCCCGGTGCGGTCGCTTCGTCTACACTTCCGGTTATTGATGCACACCTTTTGTGCATCTGATGGGCCACCAAGAAGATGCAGGAGTGAAGGCACCATGAAAATCAAAGATCTGGTCAATTACTGGGACAAGCATGCACGTGGTCGGCTGACCCGGGATGCGTATTTTGCCAACCTGTCCGACCAGCATCACAAGCGACTGGAAAAACTGGCCGCGTTGTACCCGATGAAGTCCTCCCAGGATCTTATGCGAGACCTGATCTCTGCTGCTCTTGATGAACTGGAGACCAGCTTTCCTTACGTCCAGGGTTCAAAGGTTGTCGCATTCGATGAGGACGGTTTCGAGATTTACGAAGACAAGGGTATGACCCCTCGCTTCATCAGCCTTAGCCAGAAGCACATCCAGAAGCTCAAGGCACGCCAGCTCGAATCGGTTGCCTGATCAGGCCTGTGGCCTGACCAGAACAGACCTGCAATTGCCTCGGGGTGGTCCCGCCACCCCGCAATTAACTGCCTGCCTTTATTTGTCCTTGCCTTCCAGTTTGTCCTTCAACGGGCTCAGCCGGACCAGGTCGTCCAGCGCTGCCCCGATCATGTCATTCAGAATGTCGCTTTCCGAACGGTCCGGATACAATTCAGCCAACGCGGCTATGCGCGCTGCGTCTTCCAGCGGTAAACGGAGGTTGTAATCGTGGCTCCGCTCGACGGGCTCTTTTTTGCCTTCCCAGTGTTTGGGCAGATCGGTTACTTTCATGAATACTCCTTGCGGCCACAGGTTTTAAACGTTAGACAGGCTTTAAGAGTAAATAGTATCGTAAGTTTCCTTCGCCTCCGTCAATTTAAAAGGACGTCAATGTGACCGAGCTACACCCCGACCTCCGAGAAAACGTTCGCATGCTGGGTGACTTGCTGGGCCAGAGTATCCAGCGTCACCCGGGCCGGGACTGTTACGAACTGATTGAAGAAGTGCGCGCCGCCGCCAAGGCTGATCGCCGGCAGGAGAGCGGTTCCGGGCAGCGTCTGGTCAATCTGCTGGGCAAGCTGAGTGACGACGAGCTGTTGCCGGTAACCCGCGCCTTCAACCAGTTTCTGAACCTTGCCAACCTGGCCGAGCAGTACCACGGTATCCGCCGCAAGCGCGGTCATCAGTCGGATCTGATGGTGGAATCTCTTGGAGAGGTGTTCGGTCGCCTCAAGGACGGTGGTGTCAGCGCGGATGAGCTGCATCGTCGGGTTGCCGAACTTCGCATCGAATATGTACTCACCGCGCACCCTACGGAAGTGGCGCGTCGCACGTTGATCATGAAGTACGACGAGATGTCAGACTGTCTGGCGCGTCTGGATCATGACGACCTCCTGCCCGCTGAGCGCGAGGAAATTGTGGACCGGTTGGGGCAACTGGTTACCGAAGCCTGGCACACGGATGAAATACGCCACGAACGACCTACCGCTGTGGATGAAGCCAAGTGGGGGTTTGCGGTTATCGAGAACAGCCTGTGGCAGGCCTTGCCGCGTTTTCTCCGGAGCCTGGACCTGTCGCTCTCCGAAGCGACAGGCAAGGGGCTGCCGCTGGAGGCCTCTCCCATCCGAATCGCATCCTGGATGGGTGGTGACCGCGATGGCAATCCCAATGTGACCCATGAAGTCACCCGCAAGGTGTTCCTGCTGGGTCGCTGGATGGCTGCCGACCTTTACCTGCGTGATATCCAGGCACTGCGCGCCGAGCTGTCCATGTGGCAAGCCAGTGATGAATTGCGTGCGGTCACCGGGGAGTCCCGCGAACCCTATCGCATGGTGCTGGCAGGGCTGCGGGAAAAACTGATCAGAACCCGGGACTGGGCAGAAGCCAGCGTGGCCGGCGAGCAGGCGGACACAACGGACATCCTGTTTGCAAACGAGGATTTCACCGGCCCACTGGAGCTGTGTTACCGCTCCCTGGTCGAATGCGGTCTGGAAACCATCGCCAATGGGCCGCTGCTGGATACCATTCGCCGGGCCCACACCTTTGGTCTTCCGCTGATTCGCCTCGATATTCGTCAGGAGGCCTCTCGCCATGCCGCAGCGGTTGCCGAAATGGTGGGCTACCTGGGAATGGGAGATTACCTGTCCTGGCCAGAGCAAAAGAGGCAGGACTTTCTGGTGCGGGAACTCAAGGGCCGGCGCCCGTTAGTGCCGAGAAACTGGCAGCCTTCGGAAGAAGTGGCCGAAGTGCTGGCCACCTGCGAAGTGGTTGCGCAACAGACACCGGAAGCCCTGGGCTCTTACGTTATCTCCATGGCCAGCACGCCTTCGGACGTACTGAATGTGATTCTGCTGCTGCGGGAAGCCGGCATGGAAAACCCCATGCGGGTGGTGCCGTTGTTTGAGACTCTGGATGACCTGCGGGGGGCACCTGAGAGCATGGCCGCCCTCTACAGCGTGGATTGGTACCGGGAGTATTGTAAGGGTCGCCAGGAAGTGATGATCGGTTACTCGGATTCTTCCAAGGATGCCGGCCAGATGATGGCTGCCTGGGCGCAGTACCAGGCCCAGGAACAACTTACGGAAGTGGCCAGCGAACACGGCATTCACCTGACCCTCTTCCATGGTCGCGGCGGAACCGTGGGCCGGGGCGGTGGCCCTGCCAATCGGGCGATCCTCTCCCAGCCTCCGGGGTCGGTTAACGGCAGCTTCCGGATTACCGAACAGGGTGAAATGATCCGCTTCAAGTTCGGCCTGCCCCGGTTGGCCGAACAGAGCCTGACGCTCTATACCACCGCCGTGGTGGAAGCGACCCTGGCCCCACCCCGTGGGCCGGAACCGGAATGGCGCGAAGTGATGGACTGGCTCACGGAGCGGTCCCTCAAGGCGTACCGTGATGTGGTCCGTGACAACCCGGAGTTTGTTCCCTATTTTCGCCAGGTCACGCCCGAACAGGCTCTTGGCAAGCTCGCTCTTGGCAGCCGCCCGGCAAGGCGCAAACCCGGCGGTGGTGTGGAAAGCCTGCGCGCGATTCCCTGGATCTTCGCCTGGACCCAGATGCGCCTGATGCTGCCGAGTTGGCTGGGCAGTGACGTGGCCCTGGAAGAAGCTTTCCGAAATGACCGTGTGCCGGTACTGCGGGAAATGATGCAGAAATGGCCATTCTTCAAAACCTATGTGGACATGCTGGAAATGGTGCTGGCCAAATCCGACCTGCGAATTGCCAGCTATTACGAGCAGACCCTGGTGGATGATCCGGCGTTACTGAAACTGGGCAAAGACCTGCGGGAGCGTCTGCAGGGGTGCATCCGTCATCTGCTGGAACTCAAGGAGCAGGGCACACTGCTGGAGCAGGAACCTGTATTTGCCCATTCCATGCGCGTACGTAATCCGTATACTGATCCGCTACACTACTTGCAGGCAGAGCTGTTGAAGCGCGACCGCGAAAGTGAAGGAAAGAACGAAGTGCCCGATATGGTAGAGCGCGCCCTGAAAGTCACCATGGCGGGCATCTCGGCAGGCATGCGAAACACCGGGTAATCAAACGGAACACAGGAGTAAAGCCGTGGCGTTAGCGGCAAGACTGGCAGGTTTTCTGACTCGCAATGGCATCGCCTACCGGGAACTGGCAATTGATCAGGCGCTCAACTTTGATGCAGCAGTGATGGCATCCGGTCGCCCTCAGGACGAGTTTGTCCGGGCGACGCCGCTGATTGATATCAATGGCGTCGTCATGGCCGTTCACGGTTATAACACCAGCCTGGACATGGATCTGGTTCACAAACTGACGGGAAGACGTCTGCAGCCGTTGACGGCCCGCCAGTCGGCGCGCCTGTTTGGGGACTGTGATCCTGGCTTTCAGCCACCGGTAGGGGCGGCTTACGACATACCCGTACTGGTCGACCAGGATGTGCTGGATTTCTCGCGTTCTCTGATGTGTTGTGGCACCGACAACACGCTCCTGGAACTCGACCGTATATCATTGGCCAGGGCATTGGTCGATGCTACACCGGGGCACCTGGTGATCCGTGGCCAGAATAGCGGGGAGCGTGATGCCATTACCCTCGAAGAAGTAGCCGACAAGCTCCAGAAGCTTTATCGCCTGCCACCCATGCCGGCATTGGCGTTGCGCATACTCAGGCTCACAGCCAACACCGAGGCTACCGCCCGTGAGCTGGCGGAACTGATTGAATTCGACCCCAGCCTGACGGCGCAGATTATGCGTTACGCCCGGTCCGCACTCTTTAACTATCCCGGCCAGATCAATTCCGTTCAGGAAGCGGTTACCCGGGTTCTTGGTTTCGATCGTGTTGCACACATTGCTCTTGGCATCGCCTCCGTTCGCGCATTCGAAGTGCCCCGCCAGGGCATGCTGGGGATGGACCAGTTCTGGCGGCATTCCCTATACTGCGCCTTCCTGTGCCAGCGCATGGCACCCGGATGTAACGCAGACAAGGGGCTGGCCTATCTTTGTGGTTTGCTACACAACTTCGGCCTGTTGCTGATCGGGCACCTTTTTCCACAGGAATTCAGCGAGCTCAACACCCTTCGTGAAGCCAACCCGGAAGCCAGCATGCATTCGCTGGAGCAACAGGTATTCGGCGCCGATGACAGCCAGCAGATGCTGGCCGTTGGCCATGGCGCCATTGGTGGAATTCTGCACCGCTTGTGGGAATTGCCTGACCCGGTGGTGAAGGCTGCGGGCATGCATCAGCAACAGGGGTATCAGGGAGAGCATGAAAACTACGTGCTCATGGTTCAGCTTGCCAACGGTCTGCTCAAGGAGAAGGGGATCGGTGATGAGCTCAACCTGGATGACCTGCATGCCCTGGCAACGCCTCTGGGACTTTCAGACGCCGATGTCACCAGTCTCAGCGAGGAGATCGACAAGGTTTCCGGAGATCTGGACGCGCTGGCACTTTCCCTGTCATCCTGACCCCCGAACGATTGCATAATACAACCTGATGTAACCTTTTGGTGCATGCTACGGAGGTCCACTTTCTCTGAAGTGGTTGAGTTCGTATAATGCGCCTTCTTCGGCGTGGCCCAGCGGGCCGTGACCGGCGAGAGGCTGTCGCAAAGCCGCGGGGTTTTGCCACAGCTTTTCAAATGATAATGACTACAACGGGAGCACAGCGTTATGAGAATCATCATGTTAGGCGCGCCAGGCGCGGGTAAGGGGACTCAGGCTCAGTTCATAACCGAACGGTTTGGTATTCCCCAGATTTCCACCGGTGACATGCTGCGTGCAGCGGTCAAAGCCGAGTCGGAGCTTGGTAAGCAGGTCAAGGAAGTGATGAGCTCTGGCGGCCTGGTCTCCGATGACATCATCATTGCGCTGATCGAAGAGCGGATAAAACAGGCGGATTGCAGGAACGGCTTCCTCCTGGATGGATTTCCCCGCACCATTCCCCAGGCGGAAGCCCTGAAAGATCAGGGTATCGACATTGATTATGTGGTTGAGATTGCCGTCGACGACGAGGAAATTGTCAGTCGTCTGTCCGGCCGTCGTGTGCACGAGGGTAGTGGTCGAATCTACCACGTGAAATACGATCCTCCCAAAGTTGAAGGCAAGGACGACGAAACCGGCGACCCCCTCGTCCAGCGCGCCGACGACCAGGAAGAAACCGTTCGCAAGCGCCTGAAAATCTATCATGAACAGACGGCACCGCTGGTCAACTACTACCAGGACTGGGCGAAGAAAGACCCGGCTGCCGCCCCGAAATACGTCCGGGTCGAGGGCGTGGGCGGCCTGGATGATATCCGCGATCAGATTCTTAACCAACTGAAGTAACCGCGTGAAACTACTGGCACTGGATACCTCGTCGGAGGGCTGCTCGGCGGCCCTGCTGGCAGACGGCACCGTGACGGAGCGCTTTGAGCTTGCACCGCGGGGGCATACCCGCCTGCTGATGCCCATGGTCCGTGAACTTCTTGCAGAGCAGGGGTTGGTGCCGGCTGAGCTCGATGCGTTGGCTTTCGCTTGTGGTCCCGGGTCTTTTACCGGGCTTCGAATCGCTACCGGGGTTGTCCAGGGCCTGGCCTATGGCCTGGATGTGCCCGTGGTCCCGGTATCGTCACTGGCGGCCGTTGCGGCGGATGCTATTGACCGTTTCTCACTCTCTGACGGCGACGGCATCGCTGTTGCGTTTGACGCCCGCATGGGTGAAGTCTACTGGGCGTGCTATGTATGTCGGGCCGGCCGTCCGGCGCTGCTTGGCGACGAACAGGTGTGCACTCCGGACTCGGTCTCTCTTAGTTCCGGTATCCGCTGTTGGTTCGGGGTTGGCCAGGGCTGGGGATTAAGGGACGGGTTCCCGACTGAGGTTACCGGAGCCATGAAAGACATCGACGACACCCTGGTTCCCAAAGCCTCCAGAGTCGTTGAAATAGCGGCGCAGTCGTTTCAAGAAGGAAAGGGGGTGGCTGCCGCCGAGGCCCAGCCCGTCTATATTCGTGATGAAGTAGCCTGGAAGAAACTCCCGGGCCGCTGATAATCTCCCTGCTACCATACGGAAACACTGCCCATGGAACTGTGGCACATTGTTGTATTGGCCATTATTCAGGGACTGACGGAATTTCTTCCGATCAGCAGCTCTGCTCACCTGATTCTGCCGTCACAGATTATGGGTTGGCCCGACCAGGGCCTGGCTTTTGATGTGGCAGTACACGTGGGCACCCTGGCGGCCGTGGTGTGGTATTTCCGAGCGGAAGTTGCCCGGCTTACCGTTGCCTGGGCCGGAGATACAGCCCGTGGGCGGGTAGGGCAGGATAGCGGGCTTGCCTGGGCGGTTATTGCAGGCACGGTTCCTGCCGGTCTTGCTGGGCTTTTATTCAATGATTTCATCGAGTCTTCCCTGCGTTCGGGATTGGTGATTGCTGCCTCTACCATCGGTTTCGGCCTCGTGCTCTGGTGGTCGGACGCGGTAGGCCGCCGTGCCCGGGAGCTACCATCCCTGACCATGAAGGACGCAGTGATTATCGGGTTGGCCCAGGCGCTGGCGTTGATTCCAGGTACGTCCCGTTCCGGTATTACCATTACCGCTGCCCTGTTCCTGGGCTTCGGCCGGGAAGCCGCGGCGCGTTTCTCATTCCTGCTTTCCATTCCACTGATTCTCGCAGCCGGCCTGCTGAAAACACTCGAACTGGTGGAACAGGGCGGAGCAACCGACTGGGCGGCCATCGCACTCGGTGCTGCACTGTCGTTCGTCAGCGCGGTGATCTGTATCCATCTATTCCTGAAGTTTCTGGAGCGGCTTGGTCTTATGCCGTTTGTCATCTACCGGCTGGTGCTTGGTGTGCTGCTGATTGCCATGCTGTGGTAGGCCCTCTCGTGGCAGGCGGTGGCCAGAATAGACTGCAGAGGATAGAGCAAATTTTGAACAGCTGGCTTTCAAAACCCGGATAAATCTTCCATAATCCGGTTTCAGTTGAAACCACAACCGGTGTGCCTGAAATGATTGGTGGTGTAAACCCAAACGGCGGTCTTCCTTTCCAGTCCGGCAATAACAGCCCGGTCAGGGAACGCAGTGATGTCGCGCGTGCGCCTGCAACGGCCCCGGACAGCAACAGCGATGCTGTTCGACGGGATCTGTCCGATACACCCTCCCGCAGTGCCGAAGCAAGGCCAATACCTTCCACAGAGTCCCTTGAGCGTCGCGTTGAAGCGCGCCAGGCGGCAGAAGATGTCAGGCTGGAGCGCTTTCGCGCCGATGAGGTGCCTCTGAATACTTCAAGAGCCCTGTCCACCTTTGCCGATGTCGCCGCCCGGGGCGATGCCTCCGATAATGTTCTGTCCGGCATCGATATTCTGGTTTGATGTCGTCCCGAAACAACTCCCCCGGACTTGCCGTTGCCTGCAGCCCTCTGGGTGATGGGCTTGCAGTCCGGTCACTGGCTGAGCAGCTGTCACTGCCTTTTCTGGGCACGGTGCGCCCCCGCGACATCCTCGATTATCCGGTATTGCTGTTCTCCGATGAGCGCGGCCTGGGTCTGCAGGTGACCGGTAAGGGCGCCCCGGGACCGGTCAGGGCCGAGTTTGTGACCGGTAAGGCGGGATATCGCCGGGAACATGGTGGTGGCACAGGCCAGTTGATCGCCAAGGCGGTGGGCCTGCAGAAGACCCGGCAGCAGCTGCATGTTCTGGATGCCACCGCGGGTCTCGGTCAGGATGCGTTTGTGCTGGCATCCCTGGGCTGCAGGGTGACGCTTTTCGAGCGCTCACCGGTGATACACGCATTACTCAGCGACGGCCTTTTCAGGGCCGGTCTGAGCGAGCAGAGTGCGCCGCTGGCGGCCCGTATGGAGTTGCAGCCGGGGAACAGTATCCAGTGGCTGCACTCTGCGGCGGACGGGGCTGCGGATGTCATCTACCTGGACCCGATGTTCCCCCACCGTGACAAGTCAGCGTTGGTAAAAAAAGAGATGCAGGTATTCCGCACGGTGGTCGGGGATGATGACGATTCACCCGAACTGCTGGCGGCAGCGTTGGCGGTGGCAACCTATCGGGTAGTGGTCAAGCGTCCCCGCAAGGCTCAGCCGGTCAGCGGGCCGGAGCCTACCACCCGTATTGAGGGTAAAAGCAGCCGCTACGATGTCTATTCCATCAAGGCGCTGCCCGGCGGCTGACAGAACCATCAGGCCGGGGCGTTCAGGCCCCAAGCATGGTCACCTGCTGGATGGCCTGGCGTTTTTCCACGCTCAGTACCAGCCGGGCGTCTTCTGCAACTTCATCAAGCCCTTCGCTGTAGCACAGCAGTCCGTTATCGTCAGTGGTGATAACGCCATTGTGCTGCATGTTGGCAATAAAGCTGCGGAAAAGGGTCTTGTCAAAGAACTCCGGGGCGTTCAGGCCAAACAGGATGGACATGCGCTCTGCCAGCAGGGTGCTCTGCTCTTCCAGTTCAGTGGCGGTGATCTTGCCAGAACCGTATTTGCGCAGTATGCCGATAGCGATATGGTAGCGCTCCAGAGTCTGGATGATGAACCGCGAGAGTATCCGTAGACGAAGCATGGCATCGGTGCCCTCTTCAGGTCGACTGATCCTGTCATCTTCCTCCTCGAAAAGCAGCCCTCTGGACACCAGCACATCGATCCACTGATTGACGACAGTGGCAATGTCGTCGGGATGGTATTTCAGGAACAGCTCCGATTTCAGGTAGGGGTAAGCAACACCGGCAAGGAATTCGATCTTGTCCCGGCGCAGCGACTGCTTGTTCTCGAACAGGCTGGCGATCAGCGATGGCAGGGCGAACAGGTGTTGTATGTTGTTGCGGTAATAAGTCATTAATATGGCATTGCTGCCTTCCAGGGCGATAATATCGCCGAGCTTCTGGGGCTGTCGGGTAACCAGTCCCATATTTTCACAGTAGGCCACCCAGTCCTTGCCACGGCCTTCCGGCAAGGTGACTGTTTCCGCATAGGGGAAGGCGTGCAGCAGGTCTGCATACTGATCCATCAGGCGGATCAACTGGCCTTCATCCATGGCCAGGCGCTCGGTGCCCAATAATGCAGTGGCGGTAATACCAATGGGGTTGACCGCTACCGCGGCATTGATATTGGAGGCAACGCGGGTTGCCAGTTCAGACACGGCATGGTTCAGCCACTTTGGCCGGTACTCGGAGTCGTAGGCTTCTTCGCGCCAGCTGGGCTCGATTTCGTCCAGTACCTCGGAAAGGTGGATGGCCTCCCCAAAATTCAGCGACACCTGTCCGAAAGAATTCCTCAGCTTGCGGACAGTCTTGGCCAGGGCAAACACGCTTTCCTTTTGTTTCTTCTTGCCCCGCAACTCTCCCAGGTAGGACCGGCCTTCCATCACCTTCTCGTAGCCGATGTACACCGGTACAAACACAATGGGCTTGCGGTGGTCCCGCAGGAAGCTGCGTACGGTCATGGACAGCATGCCGGGCCGCGGCTGCAGCATCCGCCCGGTACGGCTGCGCCCGCCCTCGACAAAGTATTCAACGGAGTAGCCCCGGGAGAACATCACGTGCATGTATTCGTTGAAGACCGTGGCGTAAAGCGGGTTGTCACGGAAGCTCCGGCGCATGAAAAAGGCGCCACCACGGCGCAGGATAGGGCCGACCACAGGCATGTTGAGGTTGATGCCCGCGGCAATGTGTGGAGGCATCAACCCATTCTTGTAGAGCACGTAGGACAGCAGCAGGTAGTCAATATGGGAGCGATGGCAGGGAACATAGACCACCGCATTGTCCTGGGCGACTTCCTTGGCTACCTGGATGTTATTGATGGCGATACCATTGTAAATGCGGTTCCACAGGCGGGACAGCACCACTTCCAGAACCCGGATGGTAACGACGGACATGTTTGCGGCAATTTCATCCGCGTACTTATAGGCCTTGGCGCGGACCTTTTCCGGAGGGATGTCGTCTTTGCGGGCGGTTTCGCGGATGGCTTCCTTGACGGCCTGGGTGCGTACCAGCCCGTCGACCAGCGTCCGGCGATGGGAGAGGTCCGGGCCCAGGACAGCCTGGCGCACGCGGCGGAAGTGGGTGCGCAGAATACGCGCCAGTTTGCGGTTGGCGCGATCCTCACTGTGACGGTATTCATCGATGACCTGCTTCAGCGACAGTGGCTGATTGAACTGCACGTAGGTGCTGCGGCCGTGCACCAGAATGATCAGGAATTTCTGCAACCGACCGGCTACGGACCAGGTGTCTGAAAGCAGTAGTTTGACGACGGATTTCTCCTTGTCGGGGGAGCGGCCCCAGAACAGGGAAACCGGAACTATCTGTACGTCCTGTTCCGGGTGCTCCAGGCCGTGGCGAACCAGCGCCCGGAATTCGTTGGTGGGAACGGGTGTCCTGCGCCTTCGGAACAGACCGCCGATTCTACGGTACAGGAAGAAAAAAGAATGGTTTGGCCCGTTCTTTACCGGCAGGGAGGAGGTCGCACCGGGCAGACCGGCGCTCAGTACCTCCTGTTCCAGTACCAGGCGACTGGAGAGCGAGCTGTACTGTAACACGTAGCAAACAGGCGTTTCCGGATCGAGTCCCAGGGCTTCGGCGCTGTTACCGCTTACATCCGTCCGGACCCACAAAAACAGGATCTTGCGAAAAAGGGTCAGGATCAGGCTGCGAAGGCCCAGGAAAACACGCATAAATGGTCGCTCCGGTTCACAAAATCAGGCGCTAAGTTTACTTGGTTGCGCACGGTGCCGAAAGACATGATGTCGTTCAGTTGCATTGCGCCGGTGTGATACATTTCCAGTTCATACTTCATGGTAGCTGCAGGATCCGGATTATGGCGATATGGACACCCGGTTGGTCGACGACCCCCCCTGGCGAGAGTGATCTCGTGTTGGCCATCACCGGTGATTCAGTACTCAAGCCGGATACCGGGTGGCTGAGCCCATGGCAGGCGGTATCGCCGTTTACCGATAGCCGGACGAGCCCGGTTTATGTGGGGCAACTGGACGGTCAGGCGGTGTACGTGGCCGAAGCAGATACCCTTCCCGGCAAGCCCCAGCCGGTGCCGCTCAGAGATGCATTGTTGATGATGGAGGACGCGCCGGCACATATGCTGGGTACCGCCTTCCAGATTCACCACTGGTGGCGGGACCACCGGTTTTGTGGCCGCTGTGGCGGGACGACCGGCCTGCACCCCCTGGAGCGGGCGAAGTGGTGCGAGGCGTGTGGCATTCCATGGTATCCGCGCCTGGCGCCGTGCGTCATTGTGGTTATCCGCCGCGGCAAGCACATGCTCCTGGCTCGCTCCTCCCGGGTAAAGCGCCACTTTTTCAGCCTGATTGCAGGGTTTGTGGAGCCCGGGGAGACTATTGAAGAAGCCGTGGTGCGGGAGGTCAAAGAGGAAACCGGGCTGGATGTCAGCCGTGTTCGTTACCAGACCTCCCAACCGTGGCCGTTTCCCCATCAGTTGATGCTCGGCTTTTTTGCGGACTACGCCGGCGGCGATCTGGTGTTACAGGAAGATGAAATTGCTGAGGCCGACTGGTACCTGCCAGAGGAAATGCCTCCGGTGTCACCATCGACCACCATAGCTGGTCGGTTGATTCAGGCCATGGCGGAGGAGATCACCGGAAAAGGGGCGCAGCCGTGACAACCCCCAGGGTGCTGGTTTTTGATTCCGGCGTTGGCGGGCTGAGCATTGCTGCCTGTATCCACAGACAGTTGCCGTCCGTCCGCCTGGTGTATCTGGCTGACAACGCAGGTTTCCCGTATGGTAACCAGCCCGAATCGGTGGTGATTGAGCGCAGTCAGGCCCTGATTGCCGCAGCCATAGATGAGTATCCCTGTGATGTAATCGTTGTCGGCTGTAATACCGCCAGTACTGTCGTGCTTCCGCATCTGCGGGCAATGACCTCCACGCCGGTCATTGGCGTTGTTCCAGCCATCAAGCCTGCCGTAGCGCTGTCTGCGAACCGCCGTATTGGTGTGCTGGCAACGCCGGCGACTGTGCGCCGCCCGTACTTGGCGGGCCTGATTACCGAATTCGCAGATGGCTGCACCGTTGAGCGCCTTGGGCACCCCGATCTGGTTTACTGGATTGAACGTCTTGTAACCGGTGTGCGGGTCCCGGAGGAGTTGTTATACGCAGCGCTACAGCCATTTCGTGACGCGGATGTGGATACCGTGGTGCTGGGCTGCACCCATTACCCCCTCATCGCTGATCTGTTGAAAGCGCAAATGCCCGAAGTGAAATACTGGGTGGATTCCGGTGACGCTATTGCCCGTCGTGCCGCCTGGCTGCTTGGGGACCAGGGTTACCCGGTCGGGAGTCTGCGAGCCCCGCCTGATGACAGGCCTGTTGATGCGGCCCTGTTTACGGGCGATGTGCCCAGTGGGCTGGACACGTTTCTGGCGCCGTTGAACCTGGGCAGCACGGAAATCCGGGGACGGTGGCCGGCCGCGTTTACAACTGTTACAACAGCCGAGTCAGTTTGAACATCGCCAGGAATTCCAGCGCCGGTAAAGAGCGGCGGTGGCAACAATAGGTTTTGAAATTGTCGCCACGGAAACGCGACTTGGTGAATTCCAGCCCCTTGAAGTTGTAAAGGAAATTTCCCCTTTCATACAGGCCATGCATGATGCGTTTGAGCAGGCGGCTTTCCTGGTGCTCGGTGGCCTGGTCCAGTGACAACGGAATCAGCCCCAGGTCCAGGTAGGGCACACCTTCGGCCTTGAATACGTCCATGGCGTGAGCCATCAGAGTGTAGAAAATACCCTGGCGGAAATCGGCATTGGCCCTGGATATATTGGGTACGTAGCTGATGATTTCGTTGTTGCGGTAGATGGGATCAAAGTAGATAAAGCCCACCGCCTTGCCATCCTGGTAGGCGTAGAAGTGACGTTCGTTTTCCCGGTATTCCATCTCCATGGGGCGAATCAGGAAGCGGATTTCCTTACTTTTGCACTTGCGCGTGCGAATCCAGGCGTCGGAGATTTCCCGGGTGTGATCGTCGCTGAAGCGCTCCTTGACGGTAATGGCATTTTTCTCTGCCTGGTTCAGGGCGGTGCGCAGAATCTGCTTCTTCTTGCCGGTCAGCGACCAGCTTTTCAGGTTGATACGGGACTCGCTGCCAAACTGGGTGCCATACAGGCCAAACCGGCGATAGAGATAATCCACCACGGGTTTCGAGACCTGGATATAGCAGGCGTTGGGGAAGCGTTGATGGAATCTTTCCAGTACGACGTCAAAGTGCTCGGGGGCGGTGACCGGGTCAGACAGAACAAAGGTTCCGCCCCACTTGCGCATGTAGGCCAGGTAGCCCACGCCGGGTACATCAAAATATTGCATGCCCGGCTGCAACGTCGAGAATGACTGGGAGTGGGTGCCGAACTTTTTCAGGTAGCCGACACGTTCCGCAAAGGTAAAGGCACCTTCGTCCAGTGACTGAATGCCGTCGAGCGAAAGAATCTGGTCTGACATGGTGTTGCTCCCCGTTTGTTACGCCTGTTTCTGTCCCAGGATCGACCAATAGCAGTTCATGTTCAGCAGTTTGAAATGCTTCTTCTCGGTAACGTGAAGGCCAAGACGCTGCATGTGCTCGGGGTAGTTGTAGATCTTGTGGAAAGCGTTGTTGGCAAACAGCCAGAAGATGAAAACGGCCATGTACCAGTACATTTTCTTGAACAGGCGGGCGACAATGTTGCCGGTGGGGTAACAGAAGTCGCCAACTACAACCCTGGCGTCGGCTTTGCCCAGGCGGATCAGGTGCTCCAGCACCCGCACCATCATGTCTTCGTCAAAAACGTTGAGGAAGAAGTTGGCGACGACCATGTCGTATTGCTCGTATTCGTCCACTTTCATGATGTCGCTGTGAATGCGACGTATGGTGAGGTGAGGGGCCTCCTTTTCCTGGGCCTCCCCGAACTTTCGTAACATGGTTTCCGACAGGTCTACCACAGTGACATCGGCGCCCAGTTCTGCTGCACGGATGGCGTCACGACCATGACCCACCCCAGCAAACAGTATGCGTGACCCGGGTTGCACCGTTTCCACATCAAGCATGGCGGTTTTGCAGCGGTGGATGTTCCGGCCGCTGTAGAGGTTGCTCAGAAAGTCGTAAACCGGACCAATGTATTTGTATTTATCATGCATGGTGACTTCTGCCTGTCCATATTCAGTGGAGGCTTCCATCGTTCTTGTAATGATTGTTTCACCGGTTGGTGAGTTCGATAGAAGCGCCTGATGGATTTGAGCTTAGAGAAGCCAATGGGGGAATTATGTGCAGTAATGCGCATTTCCGGATACATAAAGTAACGAACAGCAACACTTTGCAAACCAGATCAACATTTTAGATCTTAGTGTCCGACAATGGAGTATCGATTTTAGTGGCGGGTCAGAATGCGGCAGCACGGGCGGGCAGGTGGCCCAGGGTTTTCTCGATGACATCCGCTGGTCGTGCCGGGCCATAGAAGAAGCCCTGAACCTGGTGGCAGCCAAGACTTTTGAGGTAGGTCAGTTGTTCGTTGGTTTCCACGCCTTCAGCCACTATTTCCAGTTTCAGGCCGTGGGCCATGGCGACGATGGCGTTGACGATGCAGGCGCCGTCCTCGCCACTGCGAATCGCCCTGACGAAAGACTGGTCGACTTTCAGGGTATGAATGGGCAGGCGATGGAGGTAGTTCAGAGAAGAGTAACCGGTGCCAAAATCATCAATGGCAATCCTGACGCCCAGCGCAGCCAGTTCACGGAGTTTCTGACTGATCTGCTCAAGGTCGTTCATGATCACGTTTTCAGTGATTTCGATCTCCAGGTTTTCCGGTGGAAACCCGTGTGCATCGATCTGTTCCATCAGGGTCTCTACAAACCGGGGATGCTCCACCTGTACCGGTGACAGGTTGACCGCCAGTCGCAGGTCATTGTGACCGTCCCGGATCCATTGCCCGACATCACGACAGGCCCGGTCCAGTACACACTCGCTGAGTTTGGCAATCAGTTTGGTTTCTTCCGCGAGGGGCAGGAAGTCCCGGGGATAGAGCAAGCCGCGTTCCGGGTGTTGCCAGCGTACAAGCGCTTCCAGGCCCACGATCCGGTTACTGGTGGAGCAAACCTGGGGCTGGTAGAACACCCGGAGCTCGTCTCTCTCCAGCGCCAGCCTCAGGTCCCGTTCCAGGTTCAGGCGGTTGGCGGTATCAATGCTCATACTCTCGGAATAGAAACGATACCCGTCTTTGCCGCGGGCTTTGACATGGTACATGGCGATGTCGGCATTCTGGATCAGGTGGTCCATCGATTCACCGGCTTCGGGATATATGGCAATACCGATACTCACGCCAACAAAAACTTCGTGGTCACCCAACTGGAACGGTGCTCGCAGGGCCTTGATCAGTTTTTTGGAGATCTGCCTGGCATCCTCGTGGCTGTGGATCGATGGCAGGAGCAGGGTGAACTCGTCGCCACCAAACCGGGACAGGGTGTCGCCCTTGCGAAGGCAGCGTTCCAGTCTCTGGGTCACTGCCTGCAGCAAGCGGTCGCCCATGGCATGGCCGAGGGTATCGTTAATGACCTTGAAGCGGTCGAGGTCGAGAAACATCACCGCCAGTTTCTGTTCACTTCGCCGGGCGTGGGTAATCGCCAGATCAAGACGATCCTTGAACAGGGCGCGGTTGGGCAGCCGGGTCAGCAGGTCATGATAGGCCTGGAAGTTGATAAAGGCCTCCGCTTCCTTGCGCTCGGTGACATCCCGGGCGGTGCCGTAGTAGCGCGCTTCGCGGGTGCCGTGCTTGCCTTCCTCGTCGTTGGAGTGGGGCCAGGTTTCAGGATCGATGGGAAATGCCGTGATTTCGAAATGCCGGTTGGCCTTGCGGCTGCCACGAGTTTTCAGCCTGACTTCAAGGGTGCGGGGATTGTCAGCCGAAATGTTGGGGCCTTTGAGGGCATAGGTGCCCCGGGCGATGTCCCTGTCGTCCAGGATGTGGCGGAAGTGCCGGCCACAGAGTTCAGCCGGCTGGTAGCCCAGCAGGCTTTCGATTTTGCTGTTTACAAAGCAGAAGTGGCCGTCTCCATCGAGCATGAAGACGATGTCCGGCGAACTGTTGACGATGTATCGGTGAAGCTCTTCTGATTTCTCCAGGCGCATGCGTATGTGTTCATGGGCACGAATCAGTGAGCGCTTGCCAAGAACGCCATTTACCGTTGTCAGCAGTTCTTCGGGGTCGAATGGCTTGCGAATATAGTCCAGTGCGCCTCTGCGCAAGGCCCGGCTGACCGAGCTGAATGAACTTTCTCCGCTGACTACCACCACGCCGCAGTCTGGTTGTTCCGAGGCCAGCCGCTCCATGACATCAAATCCGTCCACATCCGGCATGCGCAGGTCCAGCATTGCCAGATCGAACGATTCTGTCGCGAGGATACGGTAAGCCATACGGCCGCCTTCCGCCTCGGTGACATCATACCCCTTGCCTTTGAGCAGTGATGCGAGGCCGGCCAGCAGTCTCGGGTCGTCATCGACAACGAGAATACGTGGCGTTGTGCCGCGGTGGGAGGTCCATTCGGTGCTCGAAGGTTTCATTGTTTACGCCCGTCGCCTTTCGTCATTCATCATCGTTTTTGTTATTTGCCGCCGAGGGGAACAGTATTCGGAATGCTGTCCCTCCACGCCCTGTGCGGCAATTAATGATGCCCTCCATGTCATCAATGAGTTGTTTTACCACGCTCAGGCCGAGTCCACTGTGGCCATTGCCTTTCGTGGATCGAACCGGAGAAAACAGATTCTTGCGAATGTCGGCAGAAATTCCTTTGCCACTATCCGCTATCTCCAGTTCAACCCAGGTTTCCCCGCCTTGCCAGACCGGAGCCAGTGTGTGGATGGAGACATCGCCACCCTCAGAAAGACTTTCCGCGGCGTTGCGGACCAGATTGATCACCACTTGCCGGATCACTGCGCGGGGAACCGAAACGTCGGTTGGTTCCTCGCAGAGATCCAGCGTCAATGTTTTCTCATCGCTACTGAAAAGGCTGTCCTCCAGCAGGTCACGCAGTGTCCGTAGTTCATCGTTAAGGTTACAGACTCCGGGGGAATCAGGTGAGTCATAGCCAGGAGTGCGACTGATCTGCAGCAGAAGGTCGCCGGCGCGGTCAAGTTCGTCGCGGATAACATCCAGCTCTTCCTGAACCTCGTCATCGTCGAGCCGGTTCCTCAACTGATAGATGTACTGCCGGATGATGGTCAACGGATTGCTGACCTCGTGAACCTGGCGCCGGATAGTGTCCCGGGCCAGCTCAGCGTCGATATTCTCCCGGTTGTCGCCCCGTTCGGCGAGCATGGTAGTGACGGCTTGTGACAGTTTTTCGCTGAACAGTCTTCCCAGATCTTCGGTCTGCCCGGAATTATTGGCATCGGTACCTACGGCAAACACCCCGGTGCACTGCTCGTCACCACTCACCGGGATGGCAACCAGTGAGGGGGTTTTCAGCAGCGATAACAGTTGCCGGTCGAGCACTGTTGGCGAACGTTCGCCAAGGCAAAGGGTGGTTCCCGTGGTGAAGGCTTCGGTCAGTACACTGGTGGCTGGCCCGCTGGCAACCGTGAGGTCGGGGACATCTCCAATGCTGGCAGACAGCAGGGTCAGGCCATCCCCGGCCTCACCGAAATACAGGGCTGGCAGTCCGGTGATCAGTGTAAGGCTGTTGACGGTGGCCGCCAGATACTCCTGGGCGCTTCCGCCTATCGGAGACAGCCCCAGCGCCTGATTGGCCATGGCCTGTTTTAGTATTGTCTGCTTGAGTTTATGATTGGAGTGGCTGGCATCGTATTCGTCAGACAGCGGTATACCGAGGGATTCGGCCACGCCACTGACCTCCTGGTCAATGCGTCGGTTGATTTCCCGCGTCAGTTCTTCGTTAAGTCCGAATATGGTGCCAGCGGCGGCAATACCTGCTGCGTCTGACTGGGCGAGTCTGGTGGCAAGACTGATCAGTTTGACCAGGTGGCCGGCATCGCGAATCTCGGTTGGCATGGCCTGCTGATAACGCATGGCGTCGGCGGCCATGGAGCCCAGCCCCCAGGAAGTGACAAGCTCCGCGGCGATGTCTGCCTGGTGGTCAAAATAATACTGTTGGGTATCTCCCGGGGGCGTCTTCAGGGCGATCAGTTCGCCCACGTTATGGAGCATGCCCAGCATGAAGGCCTGGTCGGGTTCGGGGTAGCGCGTGAGCGTCGCCAGCGCCCGGGCTGTCAGGGCGGTTGTGAGGGAATGGCGCCAGAAATCCCTGACTTGCTGCCACTGGTCTGCGCCCAGTTCGTACAGAATCTGTCGCAGGGCGGCGGTGAGTACGAGGGTATGAAAGCGGCGTGTGCCGAGCCGTAGCAAGGCCTGATCTATTGAGCGAACTTCCGCAATGGGGCCGTAAAGTGCGGAATTGGCGAGGGCAAGTACTCGTGACACCAGTGCGGTGTCTGCAGACACAATATCACTGATCCTGCGGTAGTTCTGATCCTGATGACAGGCTTCCAGCGCCCGGAGGGTGACCTCCGGGAGACTTGGTAACTGTATGTCAGGGGCAATCTGCATAAGCCTGCCTGTGTTCAATGCCGGATTAGTCGTCAGTTTCTGACAGTTTGTTCATGAAAAACATCGGATCTGAGCTTAGACAATAAGTCGTGCTTATTAAACAGTTATTGTTCCTTTTTTGGGCAGAGTATTACCCGGCTTGTGATGTGTGTAAACTTTTTACAGATAAAATGTAGCTGATTTATCCATTTTTGCTCTGTCAGATAGCACGTTTTTGGCTACAGTTAGAGCTCTGTCCGGGTTACACTTTGATCGAGTGCACAAAATCCCGGCGCCAAACAAGAACCCATGACGGACTCTCTTACGACCAGGCAACAGCAGAGCCAACCCAGGACACTGGCGATTACCGGTGGCAAGGGAGGTGTGGGTAAAACATCGGTTGCACTGAACCTTTCCCTTACCCTTGCCCGTGAAGGCCACAGGGTACTTCTGCTGGACGCCGACACTGACCTTGCCAATGTCAGCATTATGCTGGGGCGCTATCCCACGCGGACTCTGGCCAACGTGATGACCGGCGAGTGCCGTCTTCGTGACGTCATCATGGAGTCAGAGTGGGGGCTCCACATTGTTCCCGGGGCTTCGGGGGTCGAGCAGTGTGTGGATATGGCGGCGGAGGACAGTCTGCGCGTACTCAGGGCACTCTCAAAGCTGGAGAAAGACTACGATTATGTGATCACGGACACGGCGTCGGGGTTACAGAAAACCGGGATGCACATGATTGCGGCGGCGGAGCTGGCCTGCCTGGTGGTCACACCTGACCCCGCTTCGCTGACCGATGCTTTTTCCCTTATCAAACTGCTGATTCGCCGTGGTTATCGCAGGACACCCAGCGTGCTGGTCAATATGGCTCAGGGCGCCAGCCAGGCCAGGTCTGTATTTCAGCGCCTGGAATCCGCCGCTCAACGTCATCTGGGGATCCAGTTGCATTACCTGGGGGCTGTCTGGCGGGATGAAACGCTGCGCCAGTCGGTCCTGAACCAGCGCCCGGTGGCGCTGATGAATCCATCGGACCCTTCCTGTCGTCAGTTTCGCACTTTGTGCGACATGCTCAATGTGCGCTTGCGCCAGCTTCCCCCGCGAAAAGCCGGAATTGCCGCCTACTGGCACCGGATATCCACAGCGCCTGCAGTACCTGCACCTGCCTCTGGGAACAATGAATCTGGCTCTCGCCCAGACCCGGTTGCGGAGTGCAAGCGGCTGATTGCCGGGATAGGGAAGGTGCTGGACGAAAACAATGACGCGTCTTTGCTGCGCTATGAAGCGTTTAACGGCTTTTTTGCACTGTTGGGGCGCACAATTGATGCAGATACGATTGAAATTATCCAGACGGGGATGGCTTCTCTTGACTGGGAGCGCCTCGATAAAGAGCAGCGTGCCCATCTGGCTACGCACCTCAACCACCTCGCCAGCCGGGTCGATCCGCAATCCCGTCGCGATCGTTCCGGTCAGAGCAATGCGCAGAAAGAAGTGCCCCGGAAAGAACGTGAACCCTATTATGATCGCATCAGCTTCGGCGACCAGAGCAGGCTTGTGAGAGCACTCAGGGAGCAGCCTTCTGATATTTCTCTCGACCAGCTGTTACGATCTCTGGCAGGTACTGACAGGAACGGCTCCTGACCGTTTTTCAGTCAGCTTTCTTTCCGGAAATCACGTTATTTTATCGTCATTTTATTTACGCTTTTTGTAGCGTAACTTTGCTGTGTGTCACCGCACTGTAATGGCGTCTGTGCAAATATTAACCCCATTCCCCGGAATCGTGGCCCGCAAAATGCAGTGGTCAGGGAACGGTTATTTTCAATCTGAAATCAGTTGCACGTAATGGCTGCACAGTGATTAGAGAAGGAGTTCACGCCATGGCAAAACAGCCCCTACAAGCCGGAACCTCAGCGTCGGGCGTTCTGGAACAGCTTCGTGGCAAACACGTACTTATCACCGGTACCACCGGGTTTCTCGGTAAGGTAGTGCTGGAAAAACTGATCCGCACGGTGCCGGATATCGGTGGTATACATCTGCTTATCCGAGGCAACAAGCGATACCCGGGAGCCCGTGAGCGGTTTGAGAACGAAATCGCCAGTTCGTCGGTATTCGAACGTCTCCGGCACGAAGATAACGAAGCCTTTGAGAATTTTCTCGAAGACCGCGTTCACTGTATCACCGGTGAGGTGACCGAGCCCCGTTTCGGCCTGGCACCGGACCGCTTCCAGGCGCTTGCCGGGCAGGTGGATGCTTTCATCAACTCCGCAGCCAGTGTCAACTTCCGGGAGGAGCTCGACAAGGCCCTGAAAATCAATACCCTGTGTCTGGAGAACGTGGCAGCCCTGGCGCAGTTGAACAGTCAGATGGCCGTTATCCAGGTGTCCACCTGTTACGTGAATGGCAAGAATGCCGGGCAGGTTACCGAGTCGGTTATCAAGCCTGCCGGCGAATCTATTCCACGCAGCACGGATGGTTACTATGAAATCGATGAACTGGTGCATCTGCTGCAGGACAAGATCGCGGATGTCCGTTCCCGCTATTCCGGCAAAATGCTGGAGAAGAAACTGGTAGACCTCGGAATTCGCGAAGCCAATCTGTATGGCTGGAGCGATACCTATACCTTTACCAAATGGCTTGGCGAGCAACTGTTGATGAAAGCCCTGGCGGGCCGGTCGCTGACCATCGTTCGCCCATCGATTATAGAGAGCGCACTGGAAGAACCATCGCCCGGCTGGATTGAGGGTGTGAAAGTTGCCGATGCCATCATTCTGGCCTATGCCCGTGGCAAGGTATCCCTTTTCCCCGGTAAACGCAGTGGCGTCATTGATGTCATTCCGGTGGACCTGGTTGGCAACAGCATCATTCTGTCCCTGGCTGAAGCGGTCACCGAGCCCGCCCAGCGAAGGATCTACCAGTGTTGCAGCGGCAGTTCCAATCCGATTTCACTGGGCCAGTTCATCGACCATCTGATGGCAGAGGCGAAGTCCAACTTTGCCGACTACGATCAGCTATTCTACCGCCAGCCCACCAAACCCTTTATTGCCGTAAACCGCAAACTGTTTGATGTGGTCGTGGGTGGCATGCGTTTGCCGTTGTCCCTCGCCGGAAAGGCGCTGAGGCTGGCAGGCCAGAACAGGGAACTGAAAGTTCTGAAAAACCTGGACACTACCCGGTCGCTGGCGACTATCTTCGGATTTTACACGGCACCGGATTATATTTTCCGCAATGACGGGCTGATAGCCCTGGCCTCTCGTATGGGAGAGCTGGACCGGGTGTTGTTCCCGGTGGATGCGTGCCAGATTGACTGGCAGCTATACCTGCGCAAGATCCACCTTGGCGGCCTCAATCGATACGCCCTCAATGAACGCAAGCTATACAGCCTGCGCGCTGCCCGGCCCCGGAAGAAGGCAGCCTGAAAACTGCATGATGGCGGATCCCTGTCGCCCGGGGACCCGCTTTTCACTTGTTGTTTCTGGCAGTGGGTCTATCCTTTATGACAGGCTCCTGAACACCAGCCTTACCCCTTGTAAAGTCGTCGTTTTGGCTAAAAGTGCTGGCGCATTAGGACGTTAGTCTAATTCATTGTTCACTGGCACGCATGTTGAACTATGGGTATCCGTCTTCAGGGCTTATTTGCCCGCACGCTCTAAATTACAAAACCGATAATGACAACAGTCTCTGACTAATAAAGGGGGAGCACAATGACTGATAAACAGGTTTATCCGGTAAGCCCGGATGTGGCCAAACGGGCCCTGCTAAACCGGGATCAGTATGAGAAGATGTATCGCCAGTCGATCGACGACCCGGAAACCTTCTGGGCCGAACACGGCAAACGCCTTGACTGGATCAAGCCTTTCTCGAAAGTAAAGAACACCACTTACGACTACGACAACCTTTCCATCAAGTGGTTCGAGGATGGCCAGCTCAACGCCTCCGCCAACTGCCTGGACCGGCACCTGGAAAAACGCGGTGACCAGACGGCGATTATTTTCGAAGGTGATGACCCCGCCGATTCCCGCAATGTGACCTATCGCGAACTGTATGAAGAAACCTGCAAGTTCGCCAACGTCCTCAAAGACCAGGGCGTCAAGAAAGGCGATGTGGTCACCATCTACATGCCCATGATTGTCGAAACCGGCGTTGCCATGCTGGCCTGTGCCCGTATTGGTGCCATTCACTCTGTTGTCTTCGGCGGTTTCTCACCCGAAGCGCTCGGTGCCCGTATTGCCAACGGCAAGTCCCGCTTTGTGGTAACCGCCGACGAAGGTGTACGCGGCGGTCGCAAGATTCCGCTGAAAAAGAACGTGGATGCAGCGCTGAACAATGAAGCCGGCGCTGACGTTGACAAGGTGATTGTGGTCAAGCGCACCGGTGGTGATGTGCCCTGGAAAGAGGGCCGCGACCAGAGCTATGAAGAACTGATGAAGGGCGCGTCTGCCGGTTGCCCGGCAGAGCCGATGAATGCGGAAGATCCATTATTCATGCTCTACACCTCCGGTTCTACCGGCGCACCTAAAGGGGTACTGCATACCACCGGTGGTTACATGGTATTCACGTCCATGACCCACGAATACGTGTTCGACTACCACGATGGCGACATCTATTGGTGTACGGCGGACTTCGGCTGGGTCACCGGCCACAGTTATATCTTGTACGGTCCGCTGGCCAATGGTGCGGTTACTGTCCTGTTCGAGGGTGTACCTAACTATCCAGATACCTCCCGCATGGGTCAGGTGGTGGATAAACACAAGGTGAACATCCTGTACACCGCGCCCACAGCCATCCGTGCCCTGATGGCCGAAGGTGAGTCGTGCATGAATGGCACAACCCGTGAAAGCTTGCGCCTGCTGGGTTCAGTGGGTGAGCCGATCAACCCGGAAGCCTGGGAGTGGTACCATCGTGTGATTGGCAACAGCAAGTGTCCGATTGTGGACACCTGGTGGCAGACCGAGACCGGTGGCATCCTGATTTCCCCGCTGCCCGGCGCCATCGATCTGAAGCCTGGCTCAGCCACAGTGCCGTTCTTTGGTGTGAAGCCGGCGCTTGTGGATAACGATGGCAAGATTCTCGAAGGCAAGACCGAGGGTAACCTGGTTATCCTCGACAGCTGGCCCGGCCAGATGCGTACCATCTATGGCGACCACGAGCGCTTCAAGCAGACCTACTTCAGCACCTACAAGGGTATGTACTTTACCGGTGACGGTGCCCGCCGTGATGAAGATGGCTACTACTGGATTACCGGCCGTGTAGACGACGTGTTGAACGTGTCCGGTCACCGACTGGGGACCGCCGAGGTGGAAAGTGCCCTGGTGGCCCACGACAAGGTTGCCGAAGCGGCTGTGGTAGGTTATCCGCATGAGATCAAGGGGCAGGGCATCTATGTCTATGTGACCCTGGTGCATGGTGAGGAGCCTTCAGAGGAGCTGAAGAAGGAACTGGTCCAGTGGGTGCGTAAGGAAATTGGCCCGATTGCGTCTCCGGATATCATTCAGTGGGCGCCTGGACTGCCCAAAACACGTTCTGGCAAGATTATGCGTCGGATTTTGCGTAAGATTGCGTCAAACGAGCACGATCAGCTTGGTGATACCTCGACGCTCGCGGACCCGGGTGTAGTGGACGATCTGATCAGCGGTCGTGCGAACAAGTAAGGCCTGCCTGTGATCAGGCTGTGACCCTGTGAGGAATCTGTTGAATGACACAAACCATTATCGTCGCCGATGATCACCCGCTGTTTCGGGCAGCTTTGAAACAGGCGGTCAGTCAAGCGGTACCTGATGCCAGAACAGTGGAAGTGGACAGCATCAAGGCGCTGCAGGCGGCGGTAGAGTCGCATCCGGATGCGGATCTGGTGTTGCTGGATCTGAACATGCCGGGCGCCCATGGCTTCTCCGGGCTCGTGTTCATGCGCGGGCAGTACCCCGGGTTGCCGGTGGTGGTGGTGTCAGGATCGGAAGAAATGCAGGTCATGCGTCGCTCGATCGACTACGGGGCGTCGGGCTTCATTCCGAAGTCGGCGCCTTTACCAACCATTACGGAGGCTATTCAGGCGGTCCTGGAAGGGGATGTCTGGTTGCCGGAAGGTGTGGCGGACAAGATCGAGCGGATGCATTCGGACATGACGGATTTTTCCGAGAAGCTGGCGTCACTGACGCCGCAACAGTTCCGGGTGCTGGGTATGCTGGCCGAAGGGCTTCTGAACAAGCAGATTGCGTATGATCTGGATGTGTCAGAGGCGACGATCAAGGCGCATATCACGGCGGTATTCCGGAAGCTGGGGGTTCGCAACCGGACCCAGGCGGTGATTGCGATCCAGCAGATGGAAATTGATCCTTCTGATACGTCGTTGTCTGGCAGCTGAGTGGTCTGAGGTTTTACGGATTAAAAAAGCGGAAGTCCTGTTTTGGGATTTCCGCTTTTTTATGTATGGGAAGTTGATTTGTCGGATCACGGCTTCGCCTGATCCGACATTTCACTGACAGGAATGCTCCCGAAGCCTCACTTCTTCGCATACCCCAGTTTCTTGTCCACAAAATTGAACAGCTCCTCGCCCTTGTGCCACCGGTCCAGGTTTTCCAGGAACTGATCTGTCAGTGCCCGTTTCCAGCCAATGAAATCCCCGGACATGTGGGCCGTCATGATCACGTTCTCCATATCCCAGAGCGGATGCTCAGCCGGCAGCGGCTCTTCCTCAAACACATCCAGGGCAGCGCCGGCGATGTCGCCGTTATTCAGGGCTTTGATCAGGTCGTCAGTTTTCACCACCGGGCCACGGCCGATGTTGATCAGGCGCGCGGACTTGCGCATGGCCTGGAAGGCCTTCTCGTCAAACAAGCCTTCGGTCTGTGGGGTAAGCGGAGCAGCAATCACCACAAAGTCCGCCAGGCCCAACTGCTCTGTCAGGTCGTCGTTGCCATGCACTGCGATAAAGTCCGGGTCGTCATGGCGTGGTTTACGGGCTATGCCGTGGGGCTTCAGCCCGGCAGCCTTGCACAGCCGGGCAATCTGGCCGCCAATGGAGCCGGCGCCGACGATCAGAACCTGCTTCCCCTCGGCTCGCTCGGTGTCCCGGTGCTGCCATTTGTGTTCAGACTGGAGCTTCAGTGAGCGGGGAAAGTCCTTGGCGAACATCAGAATGGTGCACAGCACGTATTCGGCAATGGTGCGGTCGAAAATGCCCCGGGCGTTGGTAACAACGACATCGCCGTCGATCAGATCGGGGAACATCAGGGCATCAACCCCGGCACTGGTGGCATGAATCCACTTCAGCTTGTCGGCTGACGGCCAGGCTGCAGCCAGCGCTTCCGTGCGGAAGTCCGTCACCATCATCACGTCGGTGCCCGGCAGGGTTTCCTTCAGCGTCGGTTCGTCACAGGCAAAGCGAACCTCTGCTCGTGCCCTCAGCGCATCCATGCCGGGAGGTTCTTTTTCTCCGGGCGCTGTCAGAACGGTCACAACCGGTTTGCTGTGTTGGGTCATCTGTCCTCCGCCAATGCTGTTTGTCCGCGTCCGGTCGCGGGAATCGACAGTCCGGATGTCAGAATTACAGTCTGGTATCTGAGTGTGAACTGGTCAACCTGAGCCGTTATTGGATAAAGGTCGTAGGCACTGTAACAGTGGCGCTGACAAGGTTCCGGGGTATCCGTTGAATCTTTCTGTTTTATGTCTTGTACGCCCCCTGTTTACTGACTAACCTGCAGGGGTAGCTACTATTTTGCCCCGTTTCAGGAGGTGTTTATGGCAGAAGCCGCCAATAAAGAAACCGGCCAGACCAAACCGCGCAAAGTGAAGTACCGCAAGAACAAGGCCAGCTGGAACCCGGCCATGCAGGCGGTTCCGGTGCCGGGCATTCGTCGCATGGTGAATATGGCGGCCACCATGAAGGATGTCATTCATCTTTCAATCGGTCAGCCGGATCTGCCAACACCCAAGCATGTAATTGATGCCTATATCGATGCCCTGAATGCAGGCCAGACCGGCTACACCATGGACGCGGGCCTTCCTGAGCTTCTGGTAGCACTGCGCGATTATTACGGTGCCCGCTACGACCGCAAGCTGACACGGGACAACATCCTGATTACCAGTGGTGCCACCGAGGCCATGTACCTGGCGATTTCGGCCACGTCCGCGCCCGGGCGTCAGTTCATTGTGACGGACCCGTCCTTTCTGCTTTATGCGCCCCTGATTCGCATGAACGGGGGTGAAGTGAAGTTCGTTCCGACCCGCGCGGAAAACGATCACCAGCTGGATCCTGATGAAGTCATCCGGGCGATGGGGTCACGTACATTTGCCCTGATCCTCAACAACCCGAACAACCCTACGGGGGCTGTCTATCCTCGCAGCACCATAGAAACCATCCTTGAAGAGTGCGCTTACCGTGGTATCCAGGTATACGCGGATGAAGTTTATGACCATCTGATTTTCGATGACGATGACTTTGCCAGCGTGCTGAACTGCTCGATGGACCTCGACAACATCATGTGTATCAGCAGTTTCTCCAAGACCTACAGTATGGCGGGGCTGAGAGTCGGCTGGGTGATTGCAAGCCAGGCCGCCATCAAGTCCCTCCGCCGGTTCCACATGTTCACGACCTCGGTGGCGAACACGCCCTCGCAGTTCGCCGGTGTGGCCGCCCTGACCGGTGACCAGCAGTGCGTCAGAAACATGGTGGACATCTACCGTGAACGCAGGGACAAGGTAGTGGAATTGGTTGACCAGACTCCCTACATGACCGGCTACAAGCCCGGCGGTGCCTTCTTCGCATTTCCGGACTTGCCACCCCATGTGGACGGCTCTGACCTGGCGCTGCGGATGCTCAAGGAAACCGGCGTCTGCCTGGTTCCCGGCGATGCTTTCGGTGAAGCCTGCACCAATGCCGTCCGTATCAGTTTCTCCACTACCTGTGAGAAACTGGAGGAGGCGTTCGACAGGATCATCCCCTGGATGGCGAAGCAGCAGTTCTGATTGCCATGTCAGCCCTGGACTCGGTGCTCATCCAATGCCCCTACTGTTGGGAGACGCTGGACATCAGCGTCGACCCGTCCGTGGCTGACCAGGAGTACGTAGAGGATTGCCAGGTGTGCTGCCAGCCCATCGTGGTTCATGTGGTCGTGGACGAGAATCTGACCCCAACGGTGGACGTCCGGGCCGAGAACGAATAAGGAGCTTTGCCCTGATGTTCACCATCCCTTCCCGTTTTTTATCGGTTTTCCTGCTGGTTTGCCTGGGGTTACTCGGGGGGTGTGCCAGTCTCTCCCCCTATTCCATCTCGGAGGCCACACTGGAGCGCCATCTTCAGGACACCGTCAGCAACTTTGATCGCCAGCAGTTGCAAAGCGGTTCACCCCTGAGCCTCAATCTTAGCAATGCGGATATCACCCTGGGGCCGGATGGTCGTGACGTGGCGGTGATTGATCTGCAGGGCCAGGTCGCCCTGAATGCCGTTCTGGCAAAGCTGCCGGTGGATATCGCCCTGAAAGTGGAAGGTGCCCCGGTGTACGACAGCGAGGAAAAAGCGATCTATATCCGCCGTCTGCAGTTACTCGAGAGCAGTATTGAGTCCCCGTACTTCCGGGGCGACCTCAAGCCCGTAACCGACACGGTTATGGGGGTGGTCGCCCAGATGCTGGAAACCATGCCGGTGTACCGGCTGGATGAAACGGATTTCACCCAGCGCATGTTCGGAATGGTTCCCATGGGCGTGCGCGTAGCACCCGGGCGGCTTGAGTTTGTTATGGCCGAGTAGTCATTTCAGGCGGTCGCGGACAGCCTTGCCAATTTCCTGGGTACCGCGCCTGGCGCCGGCATTTTCTGCCAGGTCCGCGGCGACGGCATCGAACAGCTCCCGGCCTGCCTCGGCTACGGCCGGGTTGTTCCGCCCCAGCCAGTCCAGCATGCGAGCCGTGGTAAACAGCATGGCGGTGGGGTCTGCCAGCCCTTGCCCGGCAATGTCCGGCGCGCTCCCGTGGGTAGGTTCGAACATCGAAGGCATGTCTGGGTCGTCCGGGTTCAGGTTGCAGGAGGGCGCTACTCCCATGCCACCGGAGAGCACCGCCGCCAGATCGGTCAGTATGTCGCCCTGCAGGTTGCTGGCAACCACCACGTCGAAAGCCCAGGGGGCCTGAACAAACTTCATGCAGGCTGCATCCACCAGCTCATGGTGGGTGGCCACATCCGGGTACTGTTTTGCCATTTCCTCGAAGGCCTCTGAGTACATATCCCCCCAGTAGCGCAAGGCATTGCGTTTGGTGACGATGCACACCTGGCTTTCGCAGGTTTTTCCATCAAGGGTACGGAAATGGCGGGTTCTGCCCTGTTCGGCGCGGGCGGCAGCCCTCAGACGGGCCTGCTCAAAACCATAGCGGATAATCCGGTCGGTGGCCCGGCGGGTGAAGACTTCCATCTGGGTGGCTACTTCGTCCGGTGACCCCTTGCGGAGGCGGCCGCCCTGACTTACATACTCACCTTCGCTGTTTTCACGTATTACCAGCATGTCGATGTCTTTGGCGCGTTCGTCAGCAAGGTACTGGCGGGCGCCCGGTAGCAACCTGGCTGGTCGTTCGCAGACCCACTGGTCAAAGCCCTTGCGCATATCCAGCAGTGGCGCCAGGGAAATGCTGTCCGGCAACAGGTAGCGTTCCGGGTCGTCGACCGGACCGGGGTCACCAAGGGCCCCCAGCAGAATGGCATCGTACTGCTTCAGCTGTTCGAGAGCGTCGGCCGGCATGGATTCGCCATTTTCTTCATGCCAGGCGTGGGATGGCCAGGGGAAACGGGTCCATTCCAGGGGGAGATTGTGGCGGGACCTCAACGCTTCCATGCAGTGAACTGCCTCGGCAACCACTTCAGGGCCGATGCCGTCACCGGGGGTGACGGCGATGCGGATTTTCTGGGCCATTCCGGGTACTCCTTCGGGTCGCTTTGCTTTTATAAAGAATCGTGTGTTCCCAGTGTAGTCGTGTGTCACAGGGATTCCACACGATTTAACAAGACACAGGTTTTACCGGCAATGGTTTGGTGGCTATAGTGCAATTTGTTGTTTGACGATGTCTGGTTATGATCATTGAGCTGTTAATCTGGTCTGGAGTTTGAGTGAATAATAAGCCTGCCGTTTTGTTTGACGAGTCTCATTGCGAGCAATGCGCTTGCGGAGAAGGCCTCAATTTCGCATTTACCTTCGCATTCCAACCCATCGTCGACATTACCAACGAGAGTGTCTACGCTTACGAAGCTCTGGTTCGCGGGCCAGGGGGTGAGGGCGCCTACAATGTTCTTTCGAGGGTCAATGAGAAAAACCGCTACTCCTTTGACCAGATATGCCGGGTAAAGGCTGTAAAGCTGGCGGCACGTCTGGGCATGGAAACGAGGCTCAGTATCAACTTCATGCCCAATGCGGTGTACAACCCCGAATATTGCATCAGAACCACCCTCGCTGCTGCACAAACGTACAAGTTTGATACCCGCAAAATCATATTTGAGCTGATCGAAACCGAGGACCTGTCTTCGCTGGAGCATCTTGTCGGTATCATCAACTCCTATAAGGAAATGGGATTCCATACGGCTCTGGACGATTTCGGCGCCGGTTATTCACGCTACAACATCCTTATCGCCAGTCCGCCGAACCTGCTTAAGCTCGATATGGCCCTGGTGCGTGATGTTCATAAAGAGCCGAACAAACAGGCGGTCGTTGCTGGTATCATCACCATGATGAACCAGCTAGGTGGGCAAATTGTGGCTGAAGGCGTGGAAGTAAAAGAGGAGTACTTCTGGTTGCGGTCCCAGGGTATTACGCTGTTTCAGGGGTATCTCTTCGCCAAGCCCGGGTTTGAGTGCCTGCCGGAGCCTTACTTTCCCTGTTAGAAACGCGCTCGAGGATCCACTTTGTTCTATCGCCTGATTACCATCGTTGGCGGACTTATTTTCGTCATAGTCCTGTTCGCCCTGATCTGGTTCTTCTGCAAGCAGTTCCTTCTTCGCCACGGCGTCAGGGATCAGGTATCTGACCGCGCCACCGTGCTGGCTACCTGGACGTTTGCGGGCGTAGGTGTGGGCCTGGTTTTCGCCGTTGTGGGCGCATTCATCCTTGGCCCCTGGGCCTTCTATCGCACCTTGCGCGGGCATGACGTACCGGTATCGGACGCTGCAGCGATCTGGTGGGGCTTCGGTATTGTCGTCGCGTCACTGGGCATCACCGCAGCCGGCTTCCTGGGGTTTCTGAAACTGGTGGGCGCCTATTAGCGGCAGGGGTCACGCAATGCTGTTCAGTTGTTCCCGGAACCATACCAGTGCCGGCTCACGTTCGTAGGCCTTGTGCCAGTAAAGGTGCACATCGATAGGAGGCAGGTCCGCCGGGGCCGTGTGAATGTCGATATCGGCACGTTCGGCGATAATTTGGGCGTAATTTTCTGGCATGGTCAACAGCAGATCGGTTCCTTCCGCTACCCGGCACGCGGCGTAATAATGCTGGCACCGCAGCCGGATGTTTCGCTGCACTCCGAAACGCGACAGCTCGAAATCCTCTATGCCCGGCCCTTCGGAACGGGATGACACAAGCACGTGCTTTGCCTCCAGGTACTTGTCCATGGTCAGCTCCCCGTTGATCAACGGATGCTCCTTTCTTGCCAGCACCACCAGGCGGTCCCGCCGCAACAGATCATGGCCAGTCTGATTGCTGACCGGCAACAATACATCCACCGCAAAATCCAGCTTGCCTGCGGCCAGTTGGGTTTCCATGTCCCGCCGGGGCACTCTCTGGCTGATGATTTCCAGCTCCGGGTAGCTTTCCAGTCGACCCATCAGTTTGGGCAGAAAGGTAGATTCCAGAATGTCCCTCAACGCCAGTGAGTAGGTTTTGCGCTGGTTGGCGGGGTCGAAGGCGTGAAACTGATTCACTGCGCTCTGGATCTGGGTCAGTCCCGGCCGCATGGACTCCAGGAAACGGCGGGCCAGGGGCGTCGGCACCATCTGGTTGCCCTGGCGGCTGAACAGGGGGTCATCGAAATGCTCACGCAGCCGGGACAGGGAATGACTGACCGCCGGCTGCGTAAGGTGCAGGGCCCGAGCTGCCCGGGTCAGACTGCCTTCCCGGTAAATGGTGTCGAATACATGGAGCAGGTTCAGATCCAGCCGGTTGAGTGCCACGGGCACCTCCTGTTAGCGAATAAGCAGCTTTTATGATAAAGGATAAGAATAATTCAGTCGCGTAATAGTTAGGAGAAATCTAGACTGATGCCATACCGGTTTAACCACGAGGACACGGCGATGGATTTCAATATTTCCGAGAAAGGCCAGGACTATCTCAAGCGCGTCAAAACCTTCATGAAGGAGGAAATCTTCCCCATTGAAGAGCAGTATCACAAGGAACTGATGGCGCAGGAAAACCGCTGGGTTGTACTGCCTGTCATCACGGAACTGAAGGAAAAGGCCAAAGCCCAGGGCCTGTGGAACATGTTTTTCCCGGACGAGAAAAACGGCTGTGGCCTGCTGAATTCTGACTATGCCCTGATTGCTGAGGAAACGGGCCGCAGCTTCATCGCCCCGGAAATCTTCAACTGCAACGCGCCGGACACGGGCAACATGGAAGTGCTGATTCACTACGGCTCCGAGGAGCAGAAAGCCGAATGGCTGCCCCGTCTGCAAAGTGGTGAAGTGCGCTCCGCCTTCTGTATGACTGAGCCTGGCGTTGCATCCTCGGATGCCACCAACATGGAAGCAACCGCCATTGTGGAAGGTGACGAAGTCGTGCTCAATGGTCGCAAATGGTGGAGCACCGGCGTTGGCCATCCGGACTGCAAGGTGGCCATCTTCATGGGTCTGACCGACCCGGAGGCTCACAAGCACCGCCGCCACTCCATGGTGCTGGTACCGCTGGATACCCCGGGTGTGAAAATCGAACGCATGCTGCCTGTGTTCGGTGCTTACGATGAGCCCTACGGCCACGGTGTAGTGTCTTTTGAGAATGTGCGCCTGCCAAAGAGCGCCTTCATCGCCGGCCCGGGCCGCGGTTTTGAAATCGCACAAGGCCGTCTCGGACCAGGCCGCGTACACCACTGTATGCGAGCCATTGGCGCGGCGGAACGTACCCTGGAGCTGCTGATCAAGCGTGCCACCAGCCGTGAGGCCTTCGGTCGCCCTATCGCCAAACTGGGTGGTAACCCGGATATCATCGCCAACGCGCGTATGTCGATTGAGCAGGCGCGTTTGCTGACTTTGAAATGCGCCTGGGCGCTGGACACCAAGGGTATATCGGGCGCTTTGCAGGAAGTGTCGATGATCAAGGCGGTTATTCCGAAGATGCTTCAGCAGATTGTGGACGATGCTATTCAGATTCACGGTGGTGCGGGGGTCAGCGACGACGATTTCCCGCTGACCCAGCTGTTTGCCTATGCGCGGGTTCTGCGCCTGGCCGATGGACCGGATGAGGTTCACCGTGCGATGGTTGCCCGGTTGGAGCTGGCTAAATACCGGAACTGATGTTTCGGTGCCGTGGACCTTTAAAGCGCGGCCTCCTGATTGGGTGCCTGGGGCCGGCGGGAGGATGGTTCAGAAACACGCTCCTTCGGCACATCCATGTGACGCTTGGACTCCGCCATCCATGGCTCCGTACAGTTTCTGAACCATCCTCCCGCCATCCCATGCTAACTCAGGGAGTCGGTATGTGAGACCAAGGCCGGTTCAAATAACGTGATCATATTTTGAGAGTGAAGCGGTTAACTCACTGGTCTGGGAGCCGTCGATGGGTCGCCCCATTGACGGCTCTTGCACGGATTCAGAAAAAAACGAACTCAGATAACTAAGACAACGGTGAAACACAGATGACACAGCGAGTATTTATAACCGGCGGGGCCAGCGGCCTGGGCCGGGCAATTGCTTTGAGGTATGCCAAGAAAGGGGCCAGGGTCTGCATTGGTGATATTAACCCGGAGCAGGGGGTTGCCGTAGAGCAGGAGATCAACAATGCTGGTGGTGAAGGTTACTTCGTTGAGTGCGATGTACGCAGGCTGACCGATCTGGAGAAAATCTGTGCTGAACTGACCAGTAAATGGGGTGGGGTGGACGTTGTCATCAACAACGCCGGCGTTGCCTCCGCAGGCTCCATTGAAGACACCACCATGGCCGACTGGGAATGGATCTTGGACATCAACGTGTTGGGCGTGGTTCGCGGCTGCAAGGCCTTTACGCCGCAGTTCAAGAAGCAGGGCGCCGGTGCGTTTGTGAATATCGCCTCCATGGCAGGGCTCATGCTCGCACCGCTGATGGATAGCTACAATGTATCCAAGGCGGGTGTGATTGCGCTCTCGGAAACCCTGAGCCAGGAACTGAGAGACTCCGGCATACACGTCAGCTGCGTATGCCCGGCGTTCTTCCAGACCAACCTGACCAGCAGCATGCGGTCGGATATTCCAGGCATTCAGCAGAACGTCAACAAACTGATGAAACGTTCCACCATCACCGCTGAGGATGTGGCGGACGACATTATCCGCTCGGTAGAAAAGGGTGACTTCTGGGTGCTGCCCCACGCCAAAGAACGCCGCATGTGGATGCTCAAGCGCCACGCGCCCAAGGCGTTTGACTGGTTGATGCATCAGGAGAGCAAGCGTTGGATGAAAAAAATGGGCGGTAAGGCTTAAGTCACCATTTAACACAGAATCAGGAAGTAAGGGGGCAGGTCTTTCCAGAACCGTCCGAAGCCATGGATGGCGGAGGCCGAGCGTACAGGGACGTATTTACAGCGTGTTCTGGAAAGACCTGCTCACTTGCTGACGTCTGGATAGTAAAGGAGAGGCGAATGACCCAGATCGACCAGGCTGTTGATATCCGTGAAGGCGAAGAGCTGGATGTCGCGGCTGTTGACGGCTTCATGAAACAGGCCATTCCGGACCTGGAAGGCCAGCCGGATATCAAACAGTATCCCGGCGGTGCTTCCAATCTGACCTATCAGGTGGATTACGGCGACCGTTCCTACGTATTACGGCGTCCCCCCTTCGGCCATATCGCCAAATCCGCCCACGACATGCTGCGGGAAGCGAAGGTGATGCAGGCCCTCAAGCCCGAGTTTCCGTACGTACCGAATATTGTTGCCATCTGCGACGATCACGACGTTCTGGGCTGTGATTTCTACGTGATGGAGCGGCTGAAAGGCATCATCCTGCGTCAGGATTTCCCCAAGGACTTCGAGCTCAGTGAGGCAGATACACGCAAGCTGTGCCTGAATGTGATCGACAAGCTGGTGGACCTGCATAACGTGGACGCCAGGGCCACTGGCCTGGACAGGCTGGGTAAGGGGGCCGGTTACGTACAGCGCCAGATTGGCGGCTGGAGTGATCGCTTCCGAAAAGCAAAAACCGATGACGTGGGTGACTTCGAGACAGTCATGAAGTGGCTGAATGACAAGATGCCGGACGATGTCGCCCAGGTGGTGATTCACAACGACTACCGTTTCGACAATGTGGTGTTGAACCCGGACAACCCGTTTGAGGTGATCGGCGTTCTGGACTGGGAAATGGCGACTATCGGTGATCCACTGATGGACCTGGGCAACAGCCTGGCCTACTGGATCGAGGCGGACGACGAAGGCCCGTTCCAGATGCTTCGTCGCCAGCCCACGCATCAACCCGGCATGCTGACCCGCCAGGAAGTGGTCGCTTACTACGCCGAGAAGTCTGGCCTGAAAATCGACAACTTCGACTTCTATGAAATCTACGGCCTGTTCCGGCTGGCGGTGATTGTCCAGCAGATCTATTACCGCTATTACCATGGCCAGACCACAGACAAGCGTTTTGCCGCGTTCGGTCATGCGGCCAATTACCTGGAAAAGCGCTGTCAGCGGCTGATCGAGACGAGCGACCTGTAATGGCAACGATCTATCTGATTCGCCACGGGCAGGCCAGTTTCGGTGAGGAAAACTACGACCAGTTGTCGCCCCGGGGCTGGGAGCAGGGCCGGGTTCTGGGCCGCTGGCTCGCAGGCAAGGTCGCCCCTAATGCTGTGTTTGGCGGCAATATGGAGCGCCACCGGGAAACCGTGGAAGCCATTACCAGTGGCTACGGTGACACTCTCCCTGACATGCAGGCAGTGGAAGGCTTCAACGAGTTTGACCATACCCAGGTGGTCGAGCGCCTGCGCCCGGAGTGGGAAGATCGTGAGCGTATGGCGCGGGACCTGGCGGCGTTTCCGAAACCCGCGAGGGCGTTCCAGCAGGTCTTCGAGGAAGCCATGGTTCGCTGGGTGGGGGGCGACTACGATGACGAGTACGCAGAAACCTGGGTCGATTTCCGCGAAAGGGTGATCACCTCCCTGGAGCAACTGATCGAATACTCAGACGGCGGTGATACCCTGGTGTCCACCTCCGGCGGCCCCATTGCCGTTATCGCCCAGCACCTGCTGCAACTGAGTGACCACAAGGCACTGGACATGAACTCCGTCATTGCCAACACCAGCGTCACCCGCATCCTGCATTCAGGGGCGCGGCGTAGCCTCGCGGTGTTCAATAATTACAGTCATCTTGAGGCGGAAGACGCCTCCCTGGTGACCTTTCGATAAAGTGAGGTGAAGAATGAGCAAGCAAGACCTGTTTGACCTGAACGGCAAAGTGGCCCTGATTACCGGCGCCAGCCGTGGTATTGGTGAGAGCATCGCCCGCACCCTGGCGGGTTACGGTGCCCACGTGATCGTCAGCAGCCGCAAGATTGATGGCTGTGAGGCCGTAGCCGGGAGCATCCGCGAGGCGGGTGGCAGCGCCGAGGCCTATGCCTGTCACATCGGTGAAATGGACCAGATTGAAAATATCTGGCAGCACATCGAATCAAAGCACGGCAAGCTGGATATACTGGTGAACAACGCAGCGGCCAATCCCTATTTCGGCCCGATCGAGGACACCGACCTGGGGGCCTACCACAAGACCGTGGACGTAAATATTCGCGGTTACTTCTTCATGTGTGCCCGCGGCGCGCAGATCATGAAGAAGAATGGCGGTGGTTCCATTATCAACGTGGCGTCTGTGAACGGGGTGAATCCGGGGCATTTCCAGGGCATCTATTCGGTGACCAAGGCAGCGGTTATTTCCATGACCAAATCGTTTGCCATGGAACTGGGACAACAGAACGTGCGGGTCAATGCGTTGCTGCCGGGACTGACCGACACCAAATTCGCCAGTGCGCTGACCAGCAACGAAGCGATCAAGAAACAGGCCATGGCCCACATTCCCATGAAGCGGGTTGCGGATCCGGACGAGATGGCGGGCACCGTTCTTTATCTGGCCTCCGGTGCCTCCAGCTATACAACGGGCACCTGCATCAATGTCGATGGTGGCTACCTGACCATCTGATGTCAGCTGCTGGCATTGCCGGTATCCTCGCCGACACAGGCGAGGGTATCGAAGTCTCCCTGCAATTCGGCAGCCCGCTCCAACAGATGATCAAGATGGCGTTGATCCGCCTGCTGTAAAAGGTCTGTCATCAGTTGCACTATGGCAATCCGGCTTTCTGCCATCATCTGCTGATACCTCTCGCCCCGGACTTCTTCGTTGTTTTCGATCAGGTAAGCGATACGGTCGCTAAAACTGTCGCTGTCCCGCACTTCCAGGGCATCCAGCAACGCCTCCTGCCAGTTGCGCCGGCCTTCCAGCCAGATTTCCGTCTGTTTTCCCCGAGCTTCTGACCATCTGCTGACGATTTCACGCTGAGTGTCATTCAATGGACCCAGCCAACGCTCGACTCGCTCCGTGGTGCGCTCTGCCCGGGCTGCCTGGGTCTGTTCCGGGTTGTCTGCCAGAAACTCTGCTTCCAGCTCCTGCTGACTGTCTTTCATGTTCGCAGCCAGCTGGCGGACCTGTTCATCGCTCAGACTCGACAGAAGCCGCACGGCAGTGGGTCGGGCCCGGTCCATCAGTGGCGGGAAGAACGAAAACAGTTTTTCCTGATGCCAGGCCACTGTGGCTTCTTCGATTTCGCCGGAACGTACGTCACTCTTGAGCCGGGTAAGCCATTGGGAGTACTCCGGCAGCTCCGCGCTGCAATGCCACTGGCGAAGGTTCCGTACGTCGCGTTCCAGGAGGGATTCCTGCTCGGCGGTCATCGGAATGTAGTCATCCACCCACCAGACAATGCCCCAGTCCGCATAGCGGTATGCCAGCTTGGTGGAGCTGCACCCTCCCAGTACCAGCAGGCTTAATAATGTAATGAATAGATAGCGGCCCATGAGTTCCTGCCCTGATAAGTATCCTGAACCATACGTTGATCGACGGCTTTCAGATGGAGTTCACGAACAACCAGGGTAATTGTCAAATTTCGTGAATCCGATTTTAGCGCACAGCCGTAAGTTGCATTTACGTACAGGTCAGGGACTGAATCTGTGCAGGTTCGAACCACGTTTGCATATCTCAAAGACTCATCTGCATCGAAGGAGCAGAACAATGACAAGTAAGTATGCATTACCGTTAGTGGTCGCAGGTTCCATAGTGCTTGCGGGTTGTTTCGATGGTTCCAGTAGTTCCTCCGATCCTGCACCGATCACAACCCAGGTCCGCGTGATTCATGGCGTTTCTGATGCGCCCGCGGTTAATGTAGGCATTGATGGCGACGTTGCGGTTGCGGGTGCCGATTTCAAACAGGCTGCAATCCTCAACCCTGCGGTCGGAAGCTACTCCGTGACAGTCGACGGACTGCTTCCGGGGTCAGAAACGGTTACGGTAATCGGGCCTGCTGATCTGACATTTGAGGAGGGCATAAAGTACGACATCATTGCCTCCGGCAGCGTCGGTGCTGATACCGTCGCTCCCATCGTGCTTTCGGACAATGGTGAACGCAGTGATCCGGGTTCTGTGCGGCTTCGGGTGGCTCATCTGTCGCCAGACGCCCAGCAGGCCGCTGGCGGGGCTGTCGATGTTTACCTGACGCCGGCCTCGGCGGGAGATGCTCTCCCGGCTGATCCCAATTTCAGCTTTTCTTTCGGCGAAAACGTAGGCCCCCTGGAAGTGGGTGCCGATACCTATCGTATCCGGGTCACACCGGAAAACAGTGATGTGGTTGTATACGACAGTGGTGATGTGCCACTGGCGTCCGGGGCGGATCTGTTGGTTGGGGCAATCGACAATGCTGTGTTTGGTGATTCACCTGTCAGCCTTCTCGTGATTGACGGCAGTGAAGCTCTTGAACTCCTGGATGCGAATACCGGCGCCGGCTTGCGCGCAGCGCACAATTCCTCCGATGCCGGTGACGTGGATGTGTATCTGAACACCGAACCGGGCGGAACCCCCGCCGTTACTGCGCTGGCATTCGGTGAAACAGTCCCCGCAGTCGCATCCACGGGCTCATACGTGGGCCTGGAGGTGGGCGAGAACCGCTTGGCTATAACCGCGACTGGCGGCACTGATGCGGTAATTGACGAAACTATCGACTTCGCGAATGGACAGTTGCTGACAATCCTGGCAGCAGGGTCGACCAGCACGGCGATTGAGCCGCTGGTGTTCCCGGATGACAATCGCCGCATCGCGACCGCAGCGAAACTGCGGGTCATCCATGGTGCCGTGGAAGCACCGCTTGTGAACGTGTATCTGGTGCCCACTGCAGATACGGGGGTTGTGGATACCGTGATCGGAAATGCGGAGCCCGCCTTGCCGGCTTTTGAATACGGGAATTCTTCAGGCTACCTGCAGGTCGCAGCGGACGAATACGTGGTCTTCGTTACCGACCCGGACGGTAACGAGTTGTTCAAGTCTGGCAGCCTGACACTGGAAGCCGGAGGGGTATATGGTGCAGTGGCCCGTGCCAATCTTGATGCGGCCAGCGTTGCCACGGTTACCTTACTGGACGATTTCATTCCGCAGTCAAACTGATCCAGTGGAGAAGAATAACGTAAATCCCTTAGCATCTTGTTAAAGCGTTGATTCCTCACATTGGTGAGACCCTCGGCCCCGGCTCTCCAGCCGGGGCTTTTTTTGGACAACAACTTGATGAATCATTGCCGTTAACGGGTTTCGATATTGCCTTCCTCATCGGAGATGACAATCTCCACCCGGCGGTTCTGTTGCCGGCCGCCAGATGTGTCATTAGTGGCCACCGGGTATTCTTCGCCAAATCCTTTTGTTTCTACCCGATCCCGGCTGATACCCATGCCGACCAGAGCATCACGTACCGATTCTGCCCGGCGTTCTGACAGCCCCTGGTTGTAGGATGCCTCGCCGGTGCTGTCGGTATAGCCTTCCACGCGCACCCGGCGTTCTTCATATTCCTTCATGAACTCCGCCAGTCGTCGAACGGTCGCTTCGCCGGAAGATTTCAGTTCGGCCCGGTTGAGATCGAACAGAACGTCTCCGAGTGTGAGAACCATGCCCCGGTCGGTTTGCTCGGCCTGCATGGCTTCCATTTGCAGGCGGAGCTCTTCAGCTTCCCGTCTGGCCTGGGCCGCTTTCTGCGAGCTCATCTGCAGTTCCAGCTCTCGGCGCCGCTCCTCCGCGGAATTGATCTGTTGCTGCAATTCAGCGCGCTTCCCCTCTTCGGCGGCAATCTGCGCGTGGCGGTTGGCAAGGTAGGCAGCATGCTCTATCTTGTCGATCTCCGCGCCTTCCTCCAGCAGGGATTCCGCTCGGGACAGCTGCTGCTGGGCGCTTCTTAGCTGACGATCACCACTGCGGGCGACATTTGGGTCGTCCTTGATCTGATCATAGGCAGCTCGTGCCTCATTCACTTTCTGGTTGTCTTCGGGTGTCATGGCACAGCCGGCCATCAAGACAGAAAAGCTCACTGCCATGCCTAAAGTCATGTTGCGCTTGTTCATAACAATCTCCTTTTTGCGCTGAGGTCTTACTGGCTTTCTTCGATTCTTTGGCGAAGCGCCTCAATGTTGCTATTGATCTCTTCAACCGCCTGCTGTGCCTTTGCGGTCTCTGATCGTGCGCCGGCAAGCTTTGCATCGACAGAAGCCTTTTCCAGAAGGCGGGTAGCCTCCAGATATTTCTCTGCCTCTATCAGTTCTTCAGCGTCGGCCACCCTGTTCTGTGCCTCGTTCAGTAGGATTGGCTCGTAGTCTCTGGCATCCGAAGAGACTGCCTGCTGGATGGCAGACTCGGCAGATTGCTTTTGCTGGTCTGGCCGCTCCACAGAACTGGCACAGCCACCCGCAACGACAGCAATGCCAAGAACGCCGGCAGCGCCTAACATCGAAGTATGCTTGTTCATGCACTATCTCCTTACAGTGAGGGGCGATAAATGTGTGTCTCGCCCGGACTCGAGTAGACATTTCTGTAAACGGAACACCCTTCAGCCGGGACCACGCTCTCCAACCAGAATGTCTTGTTGCCGTTACGCCTAAGGTTAGCAGCTGGTTCAGAATCGGGCATGACGGTATGGACATAAAAGTCTGGGTTAACTGGAAGCCATCACAGCACGGGGTTGCGCGTAAACTGCTGCCCGAAGGGCTGGGCTGAGACGGTGAGGTGCCGGCTCAGCGAATCTCGGTGCCACTGGATGGCGCCTGGGAGAGCGTTGTTCCGGTGGGCGGGCGGTGGTGCAGGGAATAGATAATACGGTCCAGTACCGCCTGACCGTTCCAGGCGGGGTCATTATTGACCATGCCGACAATGGCCCAGGTGGTATCGGTATCGTCCCGCGTGAAGCCGGCGATAGAGCGGACATTTTCCAGATAACCGGTCTTGATGCGCCCTTTGCCGTCAAGGCCACTGTTCCTGAGCCTTCTGGCCATGGTGCCGTCCATTGCAATCAGTGGCATGGAGGCCATCAGATCGGCTGAGTAGTCGCTGTTCCAGGCATGCTGAAGAATCTGGGCACCCTGGCGGGCAGTGATACGGCCGTGACGGGTCAGGCCAGCACCGTTATCAATAACCATCCCGGCAGTATTGATGCCTTTGTCCTGGAGCCACTGATAGATCACGCGTATGCCGGCAACCCGGTCATCTTCGTCTTCATCCAGCCGGAACTCCGAGCCAATAGTCAGCAACAGCTGGCGGGCCATGACATTACTGCTCCACTTGTTGATGTCGCGCACCATGGTGACCAGGTCGGGCGAGGTGGTTCTCAGAAACAGCCGGGCGTCTTCCGGTGTGCTGGCAAGCAGGCTCTTGCCGCTGATCTCAATGCCCATATCAGCGAGCAGTGAGCGTATCAGCGACGCTGTGTATTGTTCATGGGGCAGCACAGACAGATACGCCGTGGTGCGACAACCCTGGGGCAATTTACCGGTAACCCTGACCGTTACCCGATGATCTTCATGGAAGACAGGCTCCCAGTTGAAGTTTCTGCGTGAAGGGCAGGGCCCTTCAGCTAAAGCCGTTACCCGGTTGTCGATGACAACATCGTTCAGAGAAGGCGCGCTCCAGGCCTGGGTGCCACGCTCATCGGCCCGCACCTGGAAGTGCACCAGGTTAAGGTTGGTGAGATAGGGGGAGGGCTGAACCAGAAAGGGCGCGTGGGGATTGTCGCCATTGTCGTCGAACACGGGCAGCCCGTCTGCCAGGCTGAAGACGTCTCCATCGAGCACCAGGTTGCCGTTGATGGCGCTGATGCCCATGCCGCGAAGCTCGTTCAGAGTGCTCCACAGGCGTTCGATGGTCAGTTTCGGATCGCCGCCCATATCAACGTATAAGTTGCCGTTGAGCGTATCGCCAACGAGCTCACCGTCGGTATAGAAGTTGGTGTCCCAGCTATAGGTGGGTCCCAGGGTTTCCAGTGCTGCGTAGGTCGTAATCAGCTTGATAATGGAACCGGGGCTCATCAGCGCGTCGGCATTAATATACTGCTCGATGCCGGGACCGTTCAGGGGGATGGCGGCCATGCTCAGTGCGTGCTCGTCATTCAGTGACTGGAAGGCATAATCCCGCACCTGGTTGCTCCAGGTTTTCTTGGAGCTGGCGGCCGGACCATCAGCGTAAGCAATATTGAACGAAAGCATGGCTGCCATCACTGAGGCGAGCACTCGCGAAAGCACTCGACCATGCTGGCGGGCAGTTCCATTATACGACTTGTCGGGATGGCTTATTGCCTTCAACAGCATGGTGCAGCGCTCATTAATTCCAGATGCACTAACGATAGCCCAAAATTGACGGTCATACTATGTGGAAAGGCTCTACATGACGTTAAAAAATGCCAGTAGTGTCGTTGTTTATACAGCATTTTTGTTAGCAGATGTAAGTGCTCTATGCTAATCAACAGGTTAGCGATCGGACAACGTGAAGCGTTACGATACAGGCTGAACCCTGACCCGTGCGGGTGCGTAATAACCGCATGTGTGTAACGAACACCGGAGCAAGAGCCATGGCTATAAAGTTGTCCCGACGACAGTTCCTGGCTGCACTGGCGGCCACCGGTCTTTCACTGCGCATGCCTGCCCTTGTGGCAGCTTCCGGCCCAAAGGCTTTCACCCGGCCCATTCCGTCTTCCGGAGAGCCGTTGCCCGTCATTGGCATGGGAACCTGGCGCACCTTCAACGTTGGTGGGGACCAGCAACTTGTGCAGGAGCGTACCCGGGTGCTGAAGTGGTTCTTTGAACTGGGGGGCACCCTGGTGGACTCGTCGCCCATGTACGGCTCCGCGGATGATGTGATGGGGGAAGCACTGGACACCCTGAACGCTCACGACAGGGTATTCGCTGCCAACAAGATCTGGACCGGGGATGGAAACGCTACGCGGGAACAGGACACGGCGTCACGACAAAAGTGGGGGATCGGGCGCTTTGATCTCCAGCAGGTACACAACCTGCTGGCATGGGAATCCCATCTGGAAACCCTCAAGCAGATGAAGGCGGACGGGGAGATTCGATATCTGGGTATCACCACCTCCCACGGGCGCCGCCACCGGGATCTCGCCACAATCATGGAGCGGGAACCACTGGATTTCGTGCAACTGACCTATAATGTGCTGGACCGGGAAGCCGAACAACACCTGCTGCCGCTGGCGCAAGAACGTGGCATTGCCGTGATCGTCAATCGCCCGTTCCAGGGGGGCAGCCTGTTTCGCCGCTACCAGTCCGAGCCACTGCCAGGCTGGGCGGCGGAGGCCGGCTGTAGCAACTGGGCCGAGTTTTTCCTCAAGTTCATTGTGTCTCATTCGGCGGTCACCTGTGCCATTCCAGCGACAACCCGCGTGAAGCACATGGAGGAAAATATGGGCGCCCTTTACGGGAGGCTTCCGGATAAGGAGCAACGCCGGCAAATGGCCGAGTATGTGGCGGGGTTATGACAGATGTGGACTGGTTGAGCTATTCACTGTCGGATTTTCTGATGTTCGGGCCGGAGGTGTTTCTCCGGCTATTTGTTCGTATAAACCAGGATTTCTGGCCCTGGCAGGGCATCGTGGTTGCGATAATGCTGTTGGTGGCCGGGTTGCTGGTGCGCGGCGACACGTTGGCAAAACGCGGGGTCCTGTTGCTTCTTGCGGCAGCCTGGGTGTGTAGCGGCGCGGGTTTCCTGATGGAGTATTACGGGTCTGTCAACACGCCGGCCACCTGGTTTGGCTGGGCTTTCATTCTGCAGGCTGCGCTACTGACGGTGGCGGCACTGGTGTGGCCCTGGGATGAAACAACCGCAGGGCCTGCGCACCGATGGCGGGCCGGCATCGGCTGGCTGATGATGGCGGCCCTGCTGCCCCTGCTGGTCGTCGCCCAGTCGGGAAACTGGCACGCTTTAGCGTTGTTCGGAATGACACCAGATGTGACCGTCGCCGCCTCCGTGCCCTGCCTGCTGCTGTTACCCAGGCGGGTTCGTTGGCTGTTTCTGCTGCTGCCGCTATTCTGGTCGCTGTTCAGTGCGGCAACGCTGTGGGCGCTGGGAACACGGCTCATGTTTGTTCTCCCGGCGGCCACCCTGGTGCTGACAATTGTCGGTTTCCGGTTCAGTCCCAGGCCGGGGCAAAGTCAGGGTTAGCAATGCGCTCGCCCCGGTCAAGCCTCTCTATCTCGGCGATGTCTTCTGCACTGAGCGTGATGTCGAGCGCATCCAGATTGGCTTTCTGATGCTGGGGGCGCGTTGAAGACGGAATCGGTATCACGCCCCGTGACGCAACCCAGGCAATGGCAATCTGTGCCGGTGAAGCATTGTGTTCGCGGCCAATGCGATTCAGGGTCTCGTCTTCCATGACCTTGCCCACAGCCAGAGGCATGTACCCTGTGACGGTGATACCCAGTTTACGGGCGTGGTCGACGACCTTGCGATTGGCCAGGAAGGGATGGACCTCAACCTGATTGGTGAACATGGGCGTGTCCCCCAGGACCTCTCTGGCCTGGTCCATCTGGGCGCAGGTGAAGTTCGAGATGCCGATATGGGTTGTCAGCCCCTCCCGCTGTGCGTCCCGCAAGGCACCCAGATACTCTTCCATGGGCACTTCGTCGTCCGGTGACGGCCAGTGGATCAGGGTAAGGTCCACGTGGTCCGTCTTCAGCCGTGCCAGGCTGTCGTGCAGGCTGTTGATCAGGTCGCTGCGGCGAAGCTGGTCGTGCCAGATCTTGGTGGTCAGAAAAATTTCGCGGCGCGGGATGCCGCTGGAGGTAATGCCATCGCCCACTTCGGTTTCGTTTTCATACATCTGGGCAGTGTCAATATGCCGGTATCCGAGTGACAGGGCGCTTTTGACCGCCTCTCTCGCATCGTTGCCCTTCAGGCGAAATGTGCCCATACCGATTTTCGGAAGTGTGCTGAATGCCATAGTGTCCTCCTTTGCGAACGCTCTGACTTGTATGTGGTGCTCGCCCGCTGGTTCTTCAAGTGGCAGGTGGTTATCATACCGGCCCGGATAACGGGGCAAGTCTACGAATCATTGAGGTCAAATCATGCTGACAGGGCAATGCCTTTGTGGCGATATCAAACTGGAATACGATGGCCCACTGGGGCCCATAGCCCTTTGCCATTGCAGTCAGTGCCGGCGTGCCCATGGCAGCGCTTTTTCAGCCAGCGCACCGATTCAGAAAATCCGAACCCGTTTCACGGCGGGCGAAGAGCTGGTCCGGGAATACGAGTCCCGCCCCGGTAAGTATCGCGGCTTTTGTCCTCGTTGTGGCAGCCAGCTATACAGCCGGGTGGATGCCATTCCCGGAATCCTGCGTTTGCGGGTTGGTTTGATTAACGAGCCTCTGGGAAAGGGCCCGTCCTCCCACGTTTATGTTGGTTCCAAGTCGGACTGGTTTACTATTACCGACGATGTTCCCCAGTTCGATAAAACTGAAAGAACATACGATCCAAACTGACGAACGGCACGGATAGCGTCTGATCAGTTCGCAGGCACTATCCGGTAGACCTTGCCGTCGGATTCGTCCGTCAGCAGCCAGAGCACGCCGTCCGGCCCCATTCGCACATCGCGGATACGTTCACCCAGGTCTTCCAGCAAGTCTTCCTCTTCTCTGACTTCCTCGTTTTCAATACTCAGGCGCACCAGTTTCTGCATCTTGAGCGCGCCCACGAACAGGTCACCCTGCCACTCGGGAAACGCGTCACCAGTGTAAAATGCCATCCCCGAGGGTGCGATTGAAGGGTCCCAGTAATGCAGTGGATCGGTGACCCCTTCCATGGTGGTCTTTTCGGAAATGGTACCTCCGGAATAGGCGATACCGTAGGTCACATCCGGCCAGCCGTAATTGTTGCCAGCACGTATGATGTTGATCTCGTCACCGCCTCTGGGGCCGTGTTCATGGCTCCAGATTTCGCCGGTTTCCGGGTGAATGGTCATGCCCTGGATATTGCGGTTGCCATAGGTAAAAAAGGTGTCGTTTACAGAGGCGTCGTCAGTGAACGGGTTACCGGGAGCCGGCTTTCCCTCAGTGGTCAGGCGATGCACGCCACCGGCATCGTCATCCGTCACCTGGGCGCGTTTCTTTTCGCCTCTGTCACCCACGGCAACGTACAGGTTGCCGTCGCGGTCGAATTCCATTCGGCCGGCGAAGTGGCGGCCTGTCGTGCCACGGGGCAGGGCTTCAAAAATCACTTCCACGTCGGATAATTGCCCATCCGTCAGTTTTGCCCTTGCCACCCGGGTAGTCATGCCTTCGCCGCTCACCTCATGGGCATAGCTGAGAAAGAGGGTCTGGTTGCGCTTGAAATCCGGGTGCAGGAGCACGTCCAGCAGGCCGCCTTGCCCGGACACCACCAGGTCAGGTACGCCGCTGATAGGGGCGTCCTGAAGTTCACCGTTCCTGATGTGGCGCAAGCGGCCTGCGCGTTCGGTGACCAGTTGTGAGCCGTCCGGCAGGAACGCCAGGCCCCAGGGATGCTCCAGGCCTTCGGCTACGGTGTCCAGGCGGAAGTCTGCTTTGTCCGAGCTGAAGGTTTGTGCGGTAGCCAGCCCGCTGCTGGCCAGGCCGGCCAGTGCCAGCGACGTGGCGATTCTGCCAATGCGGTTCATGAGGTGGCCTCTCCCTTCGAAATATCTGCCAGAATATCGTTAATATACCCAGTCTAGCAGTTGGTACGAAGGGAAAGGCCGGCGGTATCAGAAGTTGTAAGTGACCGAACCGACTACCGTCCGTTTTGTGCCCACAAAACAGTCCCCGCGTGCCAGGCAGGTTGTAAAGTAGGTTTCGTCTTCAATATTGTTGACGTTCAGGCTCAGGTCCCAGTTGCCGCGCCCATAGCCAATCATGGCGTCAAACAGCGTCACAGCCGGCGTTTTGAGCTCGTCAGCGCCATCCCAGCTGCTACCAACGTAGCGCACACCCGCACCCGCGCGGAATCCGGGGGTACCGGCAATCGCGAAATCATGCTGGCTCCACGCAGAGGCCGTGTGTTCGGGGATGCTTGCCAGCCTGGCACCCTCGTTGGTGCCTTCCACAACTTCGGTGTCGGTATAGGCGTAGCTGGCGATCAGGTCCCACTGCGGGTTCATTTCCACAAAGGCTTCCAGTTCCACACCTCTGGCTCTGGTTTCGCCATTCTGGATCTGGTTGTTGGGCACATCCGGGTCCGGGGCGCGGCGGTTTTTCTCACGCAGGTCGTACACGGTTGCGGTGAAGAAACTGTCGGACCCTGTTGGCTGATACTTGGCACCCAGTTCGATCTGCTCACCTTTGAGGGGCTCAAATGGCTGGTTGAAGGCGTTAACCGAATCAATGGGCAGGAAAGATTCTGAATAACTGATGTAAGGCGAGAGACCGAAACTGGTCTTGTACATCAGGCCAGCACGAGTGGTGATTTCGTTGTCCTCGAAGGTCTCGCTACCCTCTGTCTTGTTGCGGGCGTTGTCGTAGCGCAATCCCAACACCGCAATCCAGCGGTCATCAATGGTCATCTGGTCCTGGAGGTAAACGCCGGTCTGGTAAACGGTATTCTCGGCGATGTCATAGAAGTCGGCCGCGGTGGGGCGGGTGTAATTGCCGTACACGGGGTTGTAGAGGTTGAGGTCGCCAATATCGCTGACATAGGCAGCACGACCGTCACTCTCGGCGCGCTGGAAGTCCACGCCACCAATAACCGTATGGCTGAAACTTTCCGACCCCAGCAGCGCCTCCAGCTGGTGATCCACTGTCAGGGTGTCCAGGTTGGGCTTGCTTACATAGGCCACCCGGGAAATATCGCCGTTATTCTGCAGGGTCGGCGGGAACATCGGATAGATCGACTGGTAGCTGACGTCGCTTTCGGAATAGCGGAGATTCTGGCGCACCGAAAATGTATCGTTCAGTCGATGGCTGATGAGCGACGTGATGGACGTTTCCCTGGTGTTGTATTCATCGAAATCCGGCTCACTCATGAAGACATCAATGGGTATGTCCGGAAGGCCGTCAGGCGCAGGCTTGATGGTTCCGGCGTGGGGCAGGAACTGGGTTGTGGAACCGGAGCGGTCCTCCTGATGTAGCCCCAGCAGTGTCCATTCCGTGTTTTCATTCGGTTTCCAGGTGATGGAGGGTGCCAGTACTACCCGGTTATCTTCCACCTGTTTGACCTGCGTATCGCTGTCCCGCCCCAGCGCTATCAGGCGGTAGAGCAGGGAGCCATCTTCGGTTAACGGGCCGGAGGTGTCGATGGCAGCCTGCTTCAGACTGTTATTGCCCGTTTCCAGGCGCAGTTCGGTTTGCCGGGTTTCCAGGGGGCGTTTGCTGGCCAGGTTTATAATGCCGCCAACATTGCCCTGGCCGTACAGCACAGAGGAGGGGCCGCGGACAATTTCGATACGCTCGAGAGTATAGGGTTCGGTGCGGGGGCGGTTGTAGAAGCCGAACCCTTTCTGCATGCCGTCCAGGAAAATCACCGGGTCGCCGCCGCGAAGGGACTGCCAGTCGCCACGGCTGTCCAGGCCAAACTGCTCGGCACCGATGCCGGCGGAATAGCGCAACGCTTCCTGAATGCTGCTGACTCCCTGGTCGCGCATCTGGTCTTTTGTGACCACCGATATGGACTGGGGGGTGTCGGCAATCGCGGTATTGGTTTTCGTGGCGCTCAACGCCGTTTCTGCGCGGTACCCTTCGACGGGTGCACGTGGGTCTTCCGTTCTTTCGCCGGTGACTTCGATGGCATCAAGGGTAGTTGTATCGGCATGAGTAACTGGCGTGACAACCGAACTCAGAAGCAGGCCGGAAGTAATCCAGGCGGAGGTTCTGCGGGATCGGGTTACGGGTTTATTGCTTTGTGTATCGGGGGACATGGACTGCTTACCTTTGTCTCGCTGGAGGTCGTTATGACATAAACACTGGGCGGAGAGTGCCAGCGCCTTAAAAACGCTGTAATATTAATGATAATGATTAACATTTGCAATATAGTGGTGTAAATTGGTGGGTGAGGTTCAACTCTGACCAGGGAGGTGCAAGATGACACCGGAAAAAGAGGCAATCGAGGGGCTGAAGCTGGCCGCAGGGGCCGGTGGTTTTATTCTGGTGCTGGCCAGTATCCTGTTGCTGGGGTCGACGTTGGGCGGTGGCTGATACTGGCAATACGCTCCTTGCGATAGACACCGCAGGTTCCGCAGTAACCTTCCTCCGGCAGCAGATATTTCAGGCAGCAGCCACGGCGTTGGGGAATGGCCATGGTCTGGCCGTTGAATACCGCCGGTATCCAGTCAATAAAGCGATTAGCCTGGCAGTCGAAACGGCTCAGCCAGCGGGTTGCCAGTTCACAGAGCTGGTCCGGTGGCGCCACGTTATAAAGCGATGAAAATGGCATTCCGAAACCCAGGCCAACGCTGCTCCAGTACGCGCCGGGGCTAACGCCGAGTGCATTGCGGAACACCGGATACCAAGCCTGAACCTGCCTGGTCATCGATGCCACGAAACACTCAGTGTCAACGTTTGGGACAGTCTCCAGCCAGGACCAGCGCGGGGCGGCATCGCCGGCAACCAGGAAAATCCCGGCTGGTGAGGGAAGCGGCGTTCGGCCCTCCAGAAACAGGCGCATGGTCAATGGCGCGATCACCTCCAGGGCGAGGCTCTGATGAAGCACCGATGCGCGGATTCGGCGTTGTTTCTGATCACCTATGCCCGGTATGGAGTGGCCGACGTTCCGGACCAGCTTTTCCGGTTCTGTCAGGCATTCGGCCAGCGTCAGCGCATTGACCGGGAGACTGGTGTGGCCGGTCAGCACGCAGGACTGGCGGATGTCTGCTTCCGACACCCCCGAAGAGTGCCGCAACCGGGCCCAGAGTTGTTGATCAGTGGCGGCCATGGCGGCTCAACCCCCAGAGGAAATAGATACCCCCTACCAGTGCAGCCAGCAAACCTGCCGGGAGCTGGTTGGGAAAGACCACGATTCGCGACAGGTAATCCGCCACCGCAAGCAGAAGGCCGCCGACCAGAGCTGCTGCGATCATCTGGCGGCCGACGGCTTGTTGCCCCAGCACCCTTGCAAGGTGCGGTGCAATCAGTCCGACGAAACTGAGGGGGCCGATGACGACCGTTGCGGCGGCAGTCAGCACCGCCGACAGCAACAGCAGCAGTAGCCGTGCGCGGGCCACAGACAGCCCGAGGGAGGTCGCAGCGGTATCCCCCAGGGGCAGAATGGTCAGTGGACGCACAATCAAAAGCAACAATGTGCTCACCAGCACCACGAATCCCAGCAGCCCGAAAGCCTCGTTCTCGGAAATCAGCCACGTGGAGCCGTACATCCAGTTCAGCAATTGTGATGCCACGGTGCCGCCGGAAGCCATGACCAATCGCAGCCCGGCATCCATAAATACATACAGGGCCAGGCCACCGAGCAGCAACTGGTTCCCTGCGAAGCGGTGTTTGCGCGCAAGCAGGATCAGCAACCCAAGGGCGCCAGCGGCGCCCAGAGTGGCAGCTCCAAGCTGGCCAATGCGGCTGACTTCTGTGCCAGTGAGCACAAGCAACACCATAACCAGCGCAGCCCCGCCGCTGATACCGAGCATTTCCGGGCTACCCATAGGGTTGCCCGTCATCCGCTGAATCAGTGTGCCGGCCAGCCCCAGCGATACCCCGGCAAGAATTGCGGCCAACAGCCGCGGCCCACGCCAGACCCAGGCATCATCCCATTGGGTGACTGATGTCCAGTGCCAGCCCTCCAGCCCTGGAGCCCAGCCCATGGAGATAATCATGGTGGTCACAAGCAATGCGACAACAGCGCAGGGAACAAGTACCGGGGACCGGCGTGTGGGCATAAAGCCTGCCGGGCTGGATTCCGGCCCGGGCATATGGTGAGTATTCCTGAAACTCTGGAGAGCCAGCAGTATCACGGGCCCGCCGATTAGCGCGGTGGTGGTTCCGGTGGGGACCAGGGAGCCATCACCCCAGGTGGACGCCCAGTGTGCCAGGGTATCGGCCAGCAACAGCAGGCCGCCCCCCATGAGGGTGCTCCACAGCATCCGGTTGCCCAGTGTGCGGGCGCCCAGCAGCCGAGCCAGCACCGGGGCGGCCAGCCCTACAAAGGCCACCACGCCAACCCGGCTGACCACGGTGGCCGTCATCAGAACCACCAGAAACAGAGCCAGGGCCCGCAGCAGCCCGACCCTGGCGCCCAGTGCACTGGCTGAAGTCTGACCCAGTTGCAGCAATTGCAGTGGCCTCATCAGCATCAGCATTAGCGCGGCAAGCACCAGAACGCGGGGCCAGAGCTCCATAAAGGGCCCCCAGTTGTTCTGGACCAGGGAGCCGGCTCCCCAGATAAACAGGTTGCCCAGCCATTCCCCCTTCAGGAGGAGGAACGCCATGTTCATGGCGCCGAGAAAGAAGGTGATGACCAGCCCCGCGAGAATGACGCTCACCGGTGAGAATCCGAGCCGCCAGGTGAGTGCAATCACCAGGCCTATCGCCAGCAAACCACCACTGATGGCCACCAGATCGGGGCTGAAGGCCAGCAGCCCGGGCGCAAAAAGTGTGGCAACGGTAATCCCGAACTGGCCGCCGGCTTCCACACCAAGGGTGGTGGGCGAGGCGAGCGGGTTGCCCAGTATCTGTTGGGTAACGGACCCGGCCAGCCCCAGCCCGCATCCGATCAGGATAGCGATAGACACCCGCGGCGCCCAGCTGTAGTGGGCCAGCACGGAGGAATAGTTCTCCGCATCGAAGGTCCAGAATGCAGACACCAATGCGCCGGCATCCAGTTCGCCAAACCAGGGCGCCGAACTGGCGATCAGGGCGCCGATCCACAGGATCACCGCCGCTACCGGCAGTTTTGCAGGAATGACAGGGCGCGACGTGGGCAGGTCAGAGGCTTCAGCGTACATTGTCAGAGCCTTCAGCGTACATTGTCAGAGCCTCCTGCCAACAGTGCGTCTGTCAGCATGGTTGCCAGCCGTTTCACCGGGAAAACACCGCCGAAGGGCCACACGGCCTCTATCCGATACACCTCGTTACGCCTGACCGGGGGCAGATACGTCCAGAAAGGACTGCTGGCCAAGGTGTCGGCAAGCCCGGGCAGAATCGGGGAGATCACCACAATACGACTGTTCTGGTAAGGGGCGATGGCTTCCAGGCCGACAACCGAGAAACCCCAGAAGTTGCCCTCCAGTGGCCAGGCATTTTCAAGTCCCAGGGCGTTCAGGGCGCTCTGGTAAAGGCTGTTGGGCGCGTAAATGCGCACGTGACGGTCATCCAGAAAGTTCACCAGGGCCACCGGCCGGTCTGTCATGCCTGCCGCTTCGAGGCGTTGGCGCTGGTTGGCCAGTGTCTGTTCAAGGTCGGTCAGAATGGCATTCGCCTTTTCCTCCCGGCCGAGCATCGCTGCCAGCGTGGTCAACATCTCGCGGGCTTTCTCGAAGGGCCGGTGGCCTTCCTTGTACACACTGATCACATACGTGGGTGCAATCCGTTCGAGCTGGCGGGAGGCCGGTGCCATTTCTGAACTGGTGACGATCAGGTCCGGCTTCAGTTCCGCAATGGCTTCCAGGCTGGGCGCCACGCGAGTGCCGACATTGGCAACACCGGCGGGAAGCTCCGGCTCGTTCACCCACACCTCGTAACCATCCCGGTCTGCCATGCCCACTGGGGTGACGTCAAGAAGAAGGAGAGCTTCGGTGGCCGCCCAGTTCAGGGTAATGATTCGCTTCGGGGTATCGTCCAGGGAAATGGACCCGTACTCGTGTTGCCAGGTTTGGGCGTTGGCCGGTAACGAGGTCAGGCCCAGGAACAGCAGTGTTATCAGAACACTTACGGCCTGCCTAGTGAACATAGGAAACCCACTGGCCCGGCGCTCGCTCCATCACGCCCATGGGCACCCCGTAGATGGTTTCCAATATCCCGGATTCCATAATCTCCCGGGGGCTGCCGTCGGCAATGAGCTGCCCGGTTCTGAGTGCCACAAGACGATCGCAGAAGCGGGCAGCCAGGTCGACATCGTGCAGCACCACAATAACAGTCAGCTCCCTCTCGTCTGCCAGGCGGTGTACCAGGCGCAGGGTTTCTACCTGGTGTTTCACGTCCAGGGCGGAGATGGGCTCATCAAGCAGCAGGCAGCGGGTTTGCTGGGCCAGCAACATGGCAATCCACGCTCGCTGGCGTTCGCCGCCGGACAGTGTATCCACAGAGCGATGCTGGAAGCGGTCCAGGCCAGTGTCGGCGATTGCCTGATCAATCAAGCGATGGTCTTCGCTGTTGTAGCGGCCCAATGGTCCGCGCCAGGGGTAGCGGCCCAGGGCCACCAGCTCCCGCACAGTGAGACCATCGGTGCCCGGGGGATGCTGGGGCAGGTAGCCAACGGTGCGAGCAAATTCCCGTGCGCCGGTGGTACGGAAGGATGTTCCCAGCAGACTGACGTCACCGGACGTGCGCGACATCTGCCGGGCGAGAACCTTAAGCAATGTGGATTTGCCGGAGCCGTTGTGCCCGAGCAAAGCGGTTACTTCGCCTTCCCGGAATTCGATGTTGATGTTCCGGAGGATAGCGGTATCGCCAATATTCACATCCAGACCGGATACTTCGAAGAACGCAGACATGCAGGCTCCCGTGATTCTGAAGGCCTGCAGGATAATCTAAATGCGAATTACTATCAATACATTGTTGTCATAGAGCAGGGCCAGGGGTCATGCCTGGCCGGTCTGTACCCGCCATTGGGCGTTATAGGCGCCATCGCTTTCCAGCAGATCGTCATGCCGGCCTGACTCCACGATACGACCTCCCTCGACCACGGCAATGGTGTCTGCATCCACGATGGTCGACAGCCGGTGAGCGATCATGATCACGGTGCGGTTATGGCCGATGCGCTTCAGCGAGCGCTGGATGGCGGCTTCGGTTTCATTGTCGACAGCGCTGGTGGCTTCGTCGAGGACCAGAATGGGCGGGTCTTTCAGCAACGCACGGGCGAGAGACAGACGCTGGCGCTGCCCGCCCGACAGCCGCACACCCCGTTCCCCCACAGCAGTCGACAACCCTTCAGGCAGTGCTTCGATGAACGCCCAGGCCTCAGCGGTTTTTGCTGCCTCAATGATCTGTTCATCGCTGGCGTGGGGGAAGCCATAGGCGAGGTTATCGCGGATACTACCCTCAAACAGGTAGACATCCTGGCTCACCAGCCCGATCGCTTCCCGCAGAGATTTCAGGCTGACGGACTGGATAGGCTGCCCGTCGATGCGAATCTGGCCGCCGGTCGGATCATAAAAGCGCAGCAGCAATTTGATCAGTGTCGACTTGCCGGAGCCGGTCGCGCCCACCAGCGCCAGGGTATTCCCGGCCGGCACGTGTACGGAAATGTTGTCGATACCGGCCCCGCTTGAGGGGTAGTGAAAGCTCACTTTCTCGAAGCTGACTTCACCCTTTACCGGTTGCTCCAGTGTTTTGCCGGCATCGTCTTTTACATGCACCGGCTCGGCCAGCAGGTCGAGAATGCGGCGGGTGCTGGCCATGGCCCGTTCAAACAGGTCGATCACTTCCGCAAGCCCGGTCAGTGGCCACAGCAAGCGCTGCGTCAGGAACACCAGAACCCCGTAGGCACCCACGTTCAGGTTGCCTTCCAGCGCCATCATGCCGCCAACGGTAAAGGTAGCCAGAAAACCCGCCAGAATCGCCATGCGGATAATCGGGATAAACGCCGAACTGATGCGAATGGCCCTGCGGTTGGCGTCAACGTAGGCTTCACTGCTGGCTTTCAGGCGCTCGGCTTCGCGCCGTTCCGCGGTGAAGCTCTTGATGGTGGCTATGCCGCCCAGGTTATTGGCCAGTCGGCTCGACAGGTCTCCCACTTTCTCACGCACATCGGCGTAAAGCGGGCCGGCTTTGCGCTGGAAATAGAACGCGCCCCAGACGATAAGAGGAATCGGGGTGAACGCCAGCAGGGCGATCAGGGGGGACAGCACGAAGAACACGGCGCCCACAGCCACTACGGTCACCACTACCTGGATCATGGCGTTGGCACCGCCGTCGAGGAAGCGTTCAAGCTGGTTGACGTCGTCGTTCATGGTGGCGACCAGCTGGCCGGAACTGCGGGCTTCAAAGAAGCTCATGTCCAGCTTCTGGGCATGTTCGTAGGCATCCTGCCTCAGGTCGGACTGCAGGCGCTGGGCCAGGTTGCGCCAGAGGATCTGGAACAGGTATTCGAATATGGATTCGCCGGCCCAGATGAAGAACGTAAGGACCGCCAGAATGGTGATCTGCTCCTGGGCGGTTTCAAATCCCAGGCCTGCCACGAAGCTCTCTTCCTGGTTGACCACCACATCAATGGCAACACCGATCAGGATTTCCGGAGCAATATCGAACAGCTTGTTGATAATGGAGCAGGTGGTCGCAGCAATGATCTGGCGGCGATAGCCTCTGGCATAACGCAGAAGGCGCCCGAGGGCGGCAAAACTGCTGGTGGTCTTGGGGGAAGGCTCGTTCATATTCGCTCCGCTTGCGCCAGAAAAGCGGCAAGGGTAGCGGATTTAGGCTTCGGTTAAAAGAGAATGATTATCATGAAGCTCGCTATGTTGCGGAGCTTCATGACTGAAGGACAAACACTAGAGGATTTCGACACCCTCGCATTTGTATCGGCCTATCAGGGTGTCCTGTTGCAGCACATTGCCATCCAGATCAAAGCAGAACAGCCAGGTTTCAGTGTGCTCGCCGATTTCAACACTCTTTAAACCGACGCATTCGTTGGGATAGCCCGGAATAATCTTGAACGACGATATTCCCCGCTCCGGTACCCGTTCACCGATGGTGATGGTGCGTATGTTGCTGAAATCCTCATCGGCAATGATCAGAGTGTTGGCGCCGCGCTCCCGCTCGTCAATGGGTTCGTCGAAGGGTTCTGTGGAAATCTTGCGGGGGAAGAATAGCCACTCCTGGCGATAGGGGTGCCACTCCGCAGCCTCATGGATCACGTAGCCGTCTGGCCCAACCTCCAGGGCATCGCGGATGCGCTGGTAGTTCTCCCGCCAGTCAATACTGCTTAGCCCATACTGGCGGTCCAGTACTTTGATCCACTCTTCCCTGGTTTTTTTGCCGTGGCTGCCAACAATCATATTGTCGCCCTTCAGGGTGGCCCACTCGCTTTTGAAGCCCTTGAACTTCTCGTCACCGCTGCCGGTCATCAAAATGTGTCTGGGAACAAGCTGGTTCTCGTTGCGGATCTCACAGACCAGGCCGGTGCGGTCATCAAAGGTGACCAACCTCTGGCCAAATTGCACCAGTTCGGAGAACTCGGCGCCCCGGCCGCCTTCGGCAATCAGACTGATCAAATGGTGTTCGCCGCCCTGGGCCTCCGGGATCTCTTCCAGGCGGTAGCTGACTTTGCCGGTGGCCGGATGTACGTCGCGATAGAGTTTGTCGTAGCGCAGGGTGGACTTCCATGCCGTCTGGCCATCGTCCAGTTCTACCTGGGAAGCATGGTCCTCGTCGGTGATGATGGCAAGGGTGTATTCACGGGTGTCCGGCCCGTAGCGTTCGAGGCGGGCGACATCGGCGGATTGCTGAGTCATGGAGATCCTCCCGGCATTGGATCGACTTTCTCGTACCTTGGAGGATGGCTCGGATGATTGCCAGCCCCGCGAATTACCGTTTTGTATTCTGTTGCAGCCACCGGTCCAGCTTGTCGGCAAATTCTTTGCGGTCGGTCTGACTGAACGGCGCGGGGCCGCCCGTCACCTGGCCGGCGTTTCGCATTTCTTCCATGAAGTTGCGCATGGCCAGGCGCTGGCGAATATTCTCCCTGGTAAAGGCCTGGCCGCGTGGATTGAACACCTCCGCACCTTTCTCGATGGCTTCGGCGGCCAGGGGGATATCCTGGGTGATAACAAGGTCGCCTTTGTGCATCTGGTCCATAATTTCGTTGTCCGCCACATCAAAACCCTGGGGCACCTGCCGGCGCTTGATGTAGGGGCTCGGGGGCAGGTTAATGGCGTGGTTCGCGATGAAGGTGGTCTCGACTTGCCAACGGGTTGCGGCGCGGCAGAGAATTTCCCGGATGGGGACGGGGCAGGCGTCGGCGTCGACCCAGATTGGCATGGCTGGTTTCCTCATGGTTCAGTTCTCGATGGAGTTTACCTTTTGTTGTTGTGAGCCTGGTAGTTGTGTTCCGCGTATTGTTTGGTGGGACTGCTGAACTGTCGGGCTTGCGCCCTTGGGAGGGGCTTTCCAAAAAACGCTACAAGCACGTCCGTGTGCGCTTGATTCCGGCCATCCATGGCCTCCAACATTTTTGGAAAGTCCCTCCCAAGGGCGAGATCAGGCTGCGGCGTAATATCCACGATAGTAGAGATGACTCAACACTCAAAGGTGGGGTTTCTTATGAGAGTAAGTATTGTTTCCGCTGCTTTTTTTACTCTGGTGTTAGGCCTCGCTCTAATTTCGACGGCTACCGCACAGGCTGACGAGTCAGAAGCTTGGGAGGCTCTTAGGGAAGGCCGGGCGGTGTTAATGTTGCGGCATGCTCTGGCGCCAGGTACCGGAGACCCTGGCAATTTCAAAGTGGACGACTGCTCCACCCAGCGCAATCTGAACGACACTGGCCGTGAACAGGCGAGGGCGTGGAAGCCTTTATTGGCGGAGCATGGTATTGATCAGGCGCGGGTGTTCAGCAGCCAGTGGTGCCGTTGTCTTGAGACTGCGCGGGAGATGGATATCGGGCCGGTTGAAGAGATGATATCGCTGAATTCGTTTTTCCGGAACCGTGGCAACGGGCAAATGCAGACCGAGCAGACCATTGCGATTGTGAACGAGCTGGAACCCGGCCCCCCGGTGGTGCTGGTGTCGCACCAGGTGAATGTGACGGCGCTGACGGATGTGTATCCCTCATCTAATGAGGGAGTGTTGATTGCATTGCCGCTTTCGGCAAACCCGACCGTGCTGGCAAGGGTTTCGCCTGGGCGGTAGTGGTATAATCCCGCGTTCATTCAGTTAACAGGAAACAACATGTCCCAACTTCCCCCGTGCCCCGAATGCAGCTCTGAATACACCTATGAAGACGGTGTGCGATTGGTTTGTCCTGAATGCGGGCATGAATGGTCAGAGGCGGAAGTGGCAGCGAATGAAGCCGGCAAGGTGATACGTGATGCCAACGGCAACGACCTTCAGGATGGCGATACCGTAACGGTGATCAAGGACCTCAAGGTCAAGGGCTCCAGCTCTGTGGTAAAGGTGGGAACCAAGGTGAAGAACATTCGTCTTGTGGACGGTGATCATGGCATCGATTGCAAGATCGATGGCATTGGTGCCATGAAACTGAAATCCGAGTTCGTCAAGAAAGCCTGACCCGATGGTTTCATCGCAGTATTAACGGAGAGATTGAATGGCCGATAACGATAAGGATGTAACGCCAGCGCAACCACAGCCACCATCGCCAGAGAAGAAAAATGAATTGCATCAGGAACTCCCGGTTGATTTCCCTGATCCGTTCTTTCGCAGTCTGCACCGTGTTATCCGGTTTGCGATCCGGGTGCTCGCGGTACTGATGGTCGCGGTTATTCTCTGGGGCGTGGGCGATGTTATTTACATCATTTACGACAGGTTGATCACGCCGCCTTTTCTACTGTTGAACATTAACGATATTTTCTACACCTTCGGTGCCTTTATGGCGGTGCTGATTGCAGTGGAAATCTTCATCAATATACGGCTCTACCTAGGTACCAACGTCTTCCCGGTACAGCTGGTTGTCGCCACCGCGCTTATGGCGATCGCCCGGAAAGTTATCGTGCTGGATTTTGAAACACTGACCCCCATGTACCTGATCGGTATCGCCGCGACTACCCTCGCACTTGGCGTTACCTATTGGCTATTGAGGCAGGGCAATCAGTACCATGAGTGGGACGACTGATTGCCCTCTGTTTGGGGGGCGCCTGGCTACGCGCCCGCTGCAACCTGCACTTGTTGTTCCAGCTCCCTGGCAAGGGCCGGTTCCAGCTTCAGGGCATTGGCCAGTTGGTCCAGCCAGGCCCGCTCCATGGGGTTCTGATCGTCGATCATCACCGCACTGACGATATAGATTTCCCGGCTTGCCTGGGGTGAGTCGGCACTGCGGGCAAGGCCGTTGGCGTCGAGAGGGGCGTCGAATTGCTGTTGAATCCAGGCGTGCAGTTCATCATCCGGCCCCAGCTTTTCGATTTCCTGGGTAAGCAATGCCCGCTCGTTGGCATCAACGTGTCCGTCGGCCCGGGCAGCCATGATCATCGCCTGCAATATTTCCAGGCCACGCTGCTCCTGTTCGCTGCCTTGCAGCTGCTCCAGTGGCTGGCCCTCTCGGGCACTATCGGTCACAGGGCTGGAGGACTGGGCCTGATAGTTCTGGTAGGCTTTCCAGGCCAGCACGCCAACCCCCGCGAGGGCGCCATATTTCAGAGCCTTGCCGCCCATCTTGCGCCCCCGCTTCGATCCCATCATAAGCCCGACCGCTCCACCACCGAGCAGACTCTTGACGTCGATCCCGCTGGAGCCTGTACCTCCGGAACCGCTGCCGCCGAACTGGGAGGCGAGGTTCCCCACCATACGATTCACATCGGTACCTCCTGAGGTACCTCCTGAGCCTGATTGGCTTCCGGATGCCTGGTTCATCAACTGCTTGAGAATATTCATGGCGTTCATGTATTCGCTCCTGAATTGCGCCTATGGCCAAGCTGGTCATTTGGTTGAGGCATTTCTGTATCCGCTGGTATGACCGTAGCGTTCAGATTTGGTGCCCGAATCCACGCATGACATTGGCTGCAAAATTGACGGTGAGACTTGTCATCAACGGCAGCCGAAGTGACACTGTGTTCGTTTTGCCAACTTATTAACGATAACTCCACAAAGCGAGGCTCCATGAAAACACTCACTGCGCTGGCCGCCAACGTGCTGTTCGGTTTCAGCATTCTCGCAGGCACAATTTCCACCACTGCCCTGGCCCACGAATACACCGAAGGCAATATCACAATCGACCACCCCTGGAGCCGGCCCACACCCCCGGGCGTACCCATGGGCGTTGGCTACATGGCCATTACCAACCATGGCGACAGCGACATCACCTTCACCAGCGCCACCACCCCCAGAGCGCAAAACGTCTCCCTCCACGAAAGCACCATGAAAGACGGCACCATGAGTATGCGCCCGTTGAAGGACGGCCTCACCATCCCAGCCGGCGAAACCGTGGAACTCAAGCCCCACGGCTACCACCTGATGCTTGAAAAGCTGAAAGGCCCCTTGAAAGAAGGCGAAAGCATTCCACTCACATTAACATTTGAGGGCGCGGCGGACATGAACGTTGAATTAAACGTTGAACCGCTGGATGGAGGCGTGCAGAAGAAAGACAACGGAATGGACCATTCCGGGCACTGAAAATGCTGGCTGGAGTTATACGAGCGGGTTCGTAGAATACGTTGTTAGGGAGTAAGGAAGCCATGGATCAGGCAGAATATTGGTACGCGGTGGCTTCAGTTCAAAAGGTAGGTCCTGACAAATATGTGAGAATACATTCAATGAAAAAGGTTTTAACTTTTCTTCTTGTATTATTGCCATCAGTAGTCATCGCCGAAGCTAACGATTCTGTTGTCGCAGCTTTAGATCGAATGGCTGATGAGCTGGATGCTCGTGTGGGCTTTTCCGCTTATGATCTGGAGACAGGGCAGCGCTGGGAATATCAGGCTGACCAGAGGTTTCCTCTGTTGAGCACGTTTAAAACTCTTGCTTGTGCCGAATTATTATACCGATTCGATAAAGGGGAGGTGCAGTTAAGCAGAGAAGTAAGCTTTTCGGACGCAGATTTAGTGACCTATTCTCCCGTCACTGAAAAATTTGCGGGCCGCCAGGCAATGACACTTTCAGAGTTGTGCGAAGCAACCCTGAGTACGAGCGACAACACAGCCGCCAATTTGATTCTGCGAGCTCTGGGCGGACCTGAAACAATTACGACCTTCGCCAAGTCTCTGGGGGACGATGTAACCCGTCTTGATCGTTGGGAGACGGACCTTAATGAGGCGCAGCCGGGCGACCAGAGGGATACAACTACTCCAAACGCGATGGTGCGTAATATTCAGAGATTGCTGTTAGGCGACGTGTTATCTGTAGAGTCCAGAAGGCAGCTGCGCAATTGGCTGGAAGGAAATCAGGTAGCAGATGGCCTGTTTCGGGCTGCTGTGCCTCAAAGCTGGGTTGTTGCAGATAGAACCGGGGCTGGTGGTTTCGGATCGAGGTCGATAACGGCCGTAATGTGGCCACCGGAGCGTCAGCCTATTGTTGTCGCACTCTATATTACGGAAACAGAATCTTCCTTGTCAGAGCGAAACGAAGCGATTGCAAAAATAGGTGCAGTGATAGTGGAGGCAGTGGGTCAGGGGAATTGAAGCATAACTCCCCGTTCCCGCTCAGCCTGATAACTTAGTGCACAGTAGCCTTCGAAAACACATTAATAACCGCAACACCGGTGATGATCAGCGCCATACCAATCACACTGGCGGCATCCAGTGTTTGCCCGTAAATTAGCCAGCCGATGAGTGCTACCAGCACAATACCCAGCCCCGCCCAAATGGCATAGGCCAGGCCCACCGGGATTTCCTTCAATGTGATTGAGAGGAAGTAAAAGGCAACGGTATAGCCTGCAATCACCAGCAGGCTTGGCCAGAGTTTTGTGAACCCTTCACTGGCTTTCAGCCCGCTGGTTGCGACCACTTCTGCAACAATGGCAATGCCAAGAAATAACCAACTTTTCACAGTGAATCTCCAGTAACGAACGACATTGGGACGCGGACGATACCAGCCCCCATCGCCACCTGACAGGGTGGCTATGGAAAAGCAGAAGCGCCCGGGCCTGTGGCCTGTCCCAAAAACATCAGCTACGCTTTTCCCATGATGAATGAAGAAAGCCGCCGTTCCTTGCTGTCCCGGCGTACTTTGATCGACATGGCCTATGCAGTACTACACTTCCCGCGAGGGAAGATCAGAGGACTTGCTCATGCCTGCACATCCTTCATTTCCAGACGGACACCAGAATTCACCTGCGTCCGGGAAAACCAGAAACCTCAGCGACATCTTCAACTCCTTCTTCGGGATTGAGGTCGCCACCACCGAGGAAATGATCAATAAAGTCTTTGAAGTCCGGTACCAGGTTTACTGTATCGACAGGCCCTTTGAAGACCCGCGCCAATTTCCCGACAACAGGGAACATGATGCTTACGATCCGCGCTCGGCCCATGCCCTGATCCAGCATCGCAGAACCGGAGACAGCGTCGCGGTCGTTCGCCTCGTTCTGGCGGGAGACAACCCGGAACAGTCAGACTTCCCGATGGAAGGGGCCTGTTTCCCCAGAATGAGCCAGCCAGCCCAGGACATGATTGCGGCGGCTCCCCGGCAGCATATGGCCGAGATTTCCAGAATGGCGGTAAGTCGGGAATTTCGTCGGCGCCTCAACGAGCAGGAATCACCCACTGGTGTTACCGACCAGACCTCCTACGCTGACGCCGAGGGCGGCAGGCGCGCCATGCCCTATATCAGCCTGGGCCTGTTTGCCGCCATCCTGCGAATGTCGGTCAAACACAACGTCACACACTGGATGGCGGTAATGGAGCCGGCTCAATTGCGTCTGTTAAAGCGTTTTGGTGTGGAGTTTGATCACGTGGGGCCGGTCATGGAGTATCACGGCCTCCGCCGGCCAGCCTTCACCAACGCGGCATCCCTGATCAATGGCATCCTCAGGCGCCGCCCGGATGTCTGGGAGTTGATCACCGAATCAGGTCGTTATCTGCCCCCGTGACTCGCTTATGGCCCGCCCACAGGGGGCCTCTTGGCCCGGGGCAGAAAGCCATCTTCCGCGAGTTTCGAATGCAGTTGCTGAGGCTTGAGGTGCGCGAGATCCTTGTCGACCTCGGTTAGCGTGACCTGGTCAGTCGGAAGGTTGTTGAGCTCCGGTCTCAGAACGCCGAGCATCTGGCTCTCGGCACACAGTACCAGATGGCTGATGCTTTTATCCTGGATGACCTGCTTCAGGTCGGCCACGATATCTTTGGCAAACTGGCGGTTGACCTGATGGTCGCGTTTGTCGCGGTGTTCGTCGTAATTGTGATGCGGGACAGCCGTGCCCTGGCCTCCCTTTGGCTCACGCTGCGCTCCGCGGCTGTCGCTCCAGATCTCACTCTCGCTCGCCGTGTGCTCCGGGTTGGAGAGGGTCTTATACTCCGTGAGGTAGGGGGATCTTTCCAATTCCGGTGTATCAGAGGATTCCAGTGTGAAAATCCGCGCTTTCGCTAGCTCTGCTGCAACGACACAGTATTCAGCCATGTTGGGCCTCCAGGTTTTGTTCCCTCATCACTATCCAGACTTTCCAGCCACTATTGAACTGCTTTCCGGAAGCTGGCATACAAACGAGATGTTTGGTTGGGGGAAAGGTTTTTCAAGGTCTTCCGCCTCTGGCTCTGTTTATTGCCTTCCGAAAGGTCCATTCCTATACTCGCATAGCGGGCCGTTGCCTGGGCGCCGCAGCAATCCGTCCTGATTCCAATAAAAAAGGAAACAACATGTTGAAACGTAGCACATTTCTGGCTGCTGTGGCGGCAACGCTGATGTTCAGTGCCACCGCTCATGCCCAGTACAAGGATGAATACACCGTCTCCACAGTGCTTCCGTCTGCCTTCCCCTGGGGCCAGGCTGCCGATAAATGGGTGGAGCTGGTGAAAGAGCGCTCAGAAGGGCGTATCAACATGAAGATCTACAGCAACTCGCAGTTGGTCTCCGGCGACCAGACCAAGGAGTTTTCGGCCATGCGGTCCGGGCTGATTGACATGGCGGTTGGCTCCACTATCAATTGGTCCCCGCAGGTGCCGGAACTGAATCTGTTTTCCCTGCCTTTCCTGATGCCGGACTATGCAGCCATCGATGCGATCACCCAGGGTGAGGCCGGTGAGGCCGTCTTTGCCGCGATCAAGAAGCGCGGAGTAACCCCGCTGGCGTGGGGCGAAAACGGTTTCCGGGAACTGTCGAACTCCAAGCTGACCATTGACGAGCCGGCCGATCTGGATGGTCTGAAAATCCGCGTTGTTGGCTCGCCGCTGTTCCAGGACACCTTCACGGCCCTGGGCGCCAACCCCACCCAGATGAGTTGGGCTGATGCTAAACCAGCGCTGACCACCGGCGCTGTTGATGGCCAGGAAAATCCGCTGTCGGTCTTCGATGTGGCCCGTATTGATCAGGTTGGCCAGGAATACCTGACACGCTGGCACTACATGGCTGACCCACTGGTGTTCGCGGTCAGCAACAGTATCTGGGACCAGTTCAGCCTGGAGGACCAGGCGCTGTTGAAACAGGCTGCAATTGACGCCGGTCAGTGGGAGATTGAAAAATCCCGTAGTGAAATCGATGAGACTCTGGCCGCCATCAAGGACCGGGGTGTGGAAGTCACTGAGCTGACCGATGAACAACGCGATGCCTTTGTGAACGCCACCCAGTCCGTATACGAAAAATGGACTCCGCGGATTGGCGAGGATCTGGTGGAGCAGGCCAGGGAAGCGGTCGCCAACCGCAACCAGTAACAGCGACTTGCCCAGGCACCCGCCGTTGCCGGCGGGTGCTTTTCGCGCACCGGAGTCACCATGCAGTTCCGTCCTCCCAAGTTCCGGCTCGACGCCTGGCTGGCCACCATCGCCCTGGTTGCGATCTGCGTGATCAGTCTTGGTAATGTGATAGTACGCTATGCTACAGATGCGTCGTTCGCTTTTACCGAAGAGTTCTCGGTGTTCTGCCTTGTTGTGCTTACCTTCGCAGGCGCCGCAGTCGCTGCACGCCATAACCAACATATCCGTATTGAGCTGATTGAGCACTACCTTCCGCCCAGGGCGCGAAAGGCGGTCTTCGTGCTGCAATGGCTGGGCTGCGTGACTGTGTTGGCTATCATGACCTGGTACGGCAGTACCTTTGCCCTGCAGGAATACCAGTGGGAGTCGCTCTCCCCGGGGCTGGGGTTGCCCAACTGGGTGTATGTGATCTGGCTGCCTCTGTTGTCGGTCGGCATCATCATCCGTATGACCCAGAACCTCCTGGACCGCCTGCGCGGCAAGGAAGACCCTGAGGTGATCCATGAGTCCTGACCTGTTGATGATTGGCAGCTTCCTGCTGGCACTTGTGCTGGGAGTGCCAGTAGCCATCGCCCTTGGCCTGGGCGGGCTGGTGGGGATTGTGGCAGGGCTGCCCACAGCCATGCTGGGCACGTTCGGGACCAACACCTATAACAGTGTGGCCAAGTACCCGCTGATTGCGATTCCCCTGTTTATTCTGACTGGCCTGATTTTCGAGCGTGCAGGTGTTGCTGCCAGCCTGGTGCGCTTTGCCCAGTCGATTATCGGCCCACGGCACGGCGGCCTGACCGTCGTCGCGGTACTGGTATGTCTGATCATGGGGGGGATGAGCGGTTCTGGTCCTGCGGATGCGGCCGCTGTCGCGATGGTGATGCTGCCTAGCATGCACAAAGCCGGCTATCCGAAGCCGTTTTCCGCATCACTCATTGCTGCTTCGTCGTCCACGGCGATCCTGATTCCGCCGTCTATTGCGCTGATTCTTTATTCCATCGTGGTGCCTGGCGTGGATCTGCGGGCGCTGTTTGCGGCGGGTATCTTTCCGGGCATTCTGGCGGGCGTGTCCCTGCTGGCCCCGGCACTGTACTTTGCCAAAAAATACCGTTGGGAAGATCCGGAAGCGGTCGAGCGTCCACCATTCTGGCCCAGTTTCAAGGCAGCACTACCGGCCCTGTTTGCGCCGGTGATCATTCTTGGCGGGCTCCGTTCCGGCCTTTTCACTCCCACAGAGGCAGCGGTGGTTGCGGTTACCTATGGGGTGCTTGTCGGCTGCGTGCTCTATCGCAACCTCAGTATCCGAAACCTCTGGGGCCTGATGACGGAAGCTGCCGTTACCTCCGGTGTGGTCATGTTCATCATCGCTCTGGCGGGCATCTTTGCCTGGGCGGGCACGACGCTCGGGACTTTCCAGCACCTGGCCGATGCCCTGCTGTCCCTCTCTGAAAATGGCTGGGTGCTGCTGGGGCTGGTGATGGTGCTTGTGCTGCTTGCCGGCATGCTGCTGGATGCCATCTCCATCTACCTGATTCTGATCCCGATTGTACTGCCGCTGATGACACATTTCGGCTGGAATCCGATCTGGTTTGGCATCCTGCTGGCGATGAACATTGCCATCGGTCAGTTCACTCCGCCGGTCGCCGTCAACCTGATGGTCACCACCCGGATTGCCAATATCCGCCTGGAGCACACCATAGGCTGGGCAATGATCTTTGTTGCCGCCATGGCTGTCAGCCTGGTGCTGGTCATGCTGATGCCCGGCATTGCGCTGTGGTTGCCGGAGAAGCTCGGCTATGTGGTGGGGCCATGGTAGTCGGGGCCCTGACCATTCAGAAATTGCTCGGCATCGATCTTCCCATCATCCAGGCGCCGATGGCCGGTGTGCAAGACCACGAGCTCGCCGTGGCAGTCTCCACTGCAGGAGGCCTTGGCTCGCTGCCCTGTGCCATGCTCAGCCCTGAAGGTCTGCGCAGTCAACTGACAGCACTGGCAAGCCAGACCAGCAGGCCGTACAACGTCAATTTCTTCTGTCACGTGCCGCCTGAACCCGACGCTGAGGCGGAGCGGCATTGGCGGCGCGCCCTCGCACCTTATTACGATGAGTTCGGTATCGATCCCGACACAATTTCCCCGCTTGCTGGGAGGGCGCCGTTCAGTGCCGGGATGGCCGAGGTTCTGGCGGAGTTCGAGCCACCGGTTGTGAGCTTTCACTTTGGCCTGCCTGCGAGTGATTTGATGGATCGCATACGAGGATGGGGCGGGAAGATACTATCGACCGCCACAACGGTGGACGAAGCGGTCTGGCTAGAAGCCCATGGCGCTGATGCAATCCTCGCACAAGGGCTCGAGGCCGGCGGGCATCGCGGGTTTTTTCTGTCCAGGGACGTCAGTACCCAGGTGGGCACCTTTGCCTTGCTTCCGCAGGTAGTAGCGGCGGTGAACATTCCCGTCATCGCCGCGGGCGGTATTGCGGACTCTAAAGGCGTGCAGGCTGCGATGGCGCTTGGGGCTGCCGGAGCGCAGGTTGGCACCGCCTATTTACTGTGCCCGGAAGCCCAGACCAAAGCAGTTCACCGTGCCGCCCTGAAATCAGAGGCCAGCCGTGTTACCGCATTGACGAATCTATTCAGCGGCGGGGCGGCCCGGGGTATTGTGAACCGCATAATGCGTGAACTGGGGCCGATGAGCTCCAGTGCCCCGGCTTTCCCCCTGGCGTCAGCCGCCATTGCTCCCTTGCGTGAAAAGGCAGAGTCCGAGGGCAGCGGTGACTTCTCGCCTTTGTGGGCGGGGCAGAATGCCAGTGGCTGTAGAGAGATTTCTGCGGCAACACTTACGCGGGAGCTGGCAGGTTGTGACGTACGTCACGTTTCGTAGCAGCATCCCCCATTCGGGTGATACCGGAACTGCCAGGGCTGGCTTATTTTTGATCAGCAGGAGTGGATTCGCTCCATGCACGCTGAGCCAGAGTTCAAAAATAAATACAAGAAAGGACGACCCCTATGACGAACCCGATAAATAAGCTGTCCATGCTGGCCCTGCTGGCATCCCTGTTTTTCGCCGGCCCTGTGTATGCGGCCTGCAATGCAAACCCCATCATCTTTGTTCATGGTTATTCAGGTTGGAAATCCCAGTTTGATACGATGATTAACCGCTTCAAGAATGACGGTACACCGGGCTGTGCGTTGTACAAGTTCGGGTATAACAGCCTTGGCAAAAGCAACAAGACCAGTGCCCGAGAGCTGAGATCATTCGTTAATAATATCCGGCCCAACCACGGTTACCGAAAGGCGAAGATTATTGCTCACTCCAACGGGGGCCTTGTCTCGCGCTGGTACCGGGTATTCGAAGGTGGCTCTTCAGCGACCAACCGCCTGGTCACACTGGGTACCCCTCACAAAGGGACCTCCTGGGCCTACGCCTGTTTCAGCCCGGCCTGTTTTGAGATGCGTTACAACTCGTCCTTCCTGCGATCTCTCGCCGGGCGTGGTTGTGATGTATCCCTGTGGTCCACAGTGGATGAAATTATTATTCCTCAAACCAATGCGAAGTGTGGAAACAGCCTCCGGACGTCCAGTGTGGGCCACCTGACCCTGATGGTCTGGAAGGGCGTTTACAACGATGTAAGGCGTTTTCTGTAATGGTAAAAAGCGTTTTTGCACTCTGATCAGCGTGAATCAGGGCAGGGAGGTCCGAGTGAGCAAGCCAGTTAATCTGGCTTGCTCATTTTCGTTCAGGGAGTAGGCCACCAACTTCAAACCGAGGCGATTAATGAAAGGCGTAACCCTTGTCCTGCTGGTCGGCACGTTGTCGGTTTTTGCCAGCGCTACTCACGCTGAAAAACAGGCAGCTCCTGAAGTTTTTGCCGTGGTTAATGGCACCCCTCTGAGCATGGATCTTTACCGCTTCCTGGTTGGATCCAGAGAGCAGGAAAGGATCGAAAGGCAAGCCTACGAAAGTGGTTTCGATGCGGAAATGCATCGCCAGCAGGCAGCTGAAGACCTGGTGATGACGGAACTGCTGGCGCAGCAGGCAACACGGATGGGCATTCATGAAACAGAGCTGGTGAAAGCGGAAATGGCGATGGCAGAGAAAACACTGCTCGCTCAACTCTATGTCAAGCGCTTAATGAACACGATAGAAGTCGATGAGTCAGAGATACGTCGATACTATGATCAACAGAAGGAGCAGGTCATGTATCGCTTCATGATCTGGCAAACACCGGATCAGGACCGCGCAACGGACATCCTCGCCGCCTTGAAGGCCGGAAAAGACGCTGGCACCAGCGAACAGGACATTGTTGAAACCCCCTGGCTTCTGGACACTGATATCGCTCCGGAAGTGAACGACAAGGTGCGTCGGCTGGGTGTCAATGACTTTGCGGAGAAGCCGGTCCTACAGGATGGTGTCTGGAAGGTGGTTCAGGTTATCGACAGGCAGGTGATGTCGAAGCAAAGCTATGAAGAGGAACGAGAGGTTATCAAAGCGGAACTGGCACGCCTGAAGCTGGATGAGAAACTTGAAAAGCTCGCCGACGATGCGTCAATTGTCTTCAGTGAATGAAAAGCACCCTTCAAAGGGTAAACGAGCGGGCTACGCACTGCTGTGCCTGGGCCTTGCAGCCCTGCTTGTTGCCTACCTGTTTGCCGTTTTCGGCGGAGATACACCGCCTTCTGAGAGAGTGATTGCAGATCACGGCCAGGCTGCGGTAGCTCCCCCTGCCCATGCCCCTGCAAGTGCAGGACGCAGCGTTGAGCCTGAACCTGCTGCCACTGAAACAAACCTGTCAAATACCGCCGCAGAACCGGATTCCGTGCTACAGGAAGCTGAGCTCGAACACCTGGGTGAGGTATTCATGAACAGCGTCTACCCCTTGTTTCAGTACGATTTTCCATTGAACAATGAGGGCCGTTCCGCCCTCGATGTCTTTGTGGCAAGTATGCCGCAAGGCTTGAGCGGTGAAGACCTGGACACCATTGCCACCATGATTGAAACCCGGCTTGCCAGCCCGGAGACAGAGGACCTGGCTTTCATCATCACCCACCTTTACCGGCTGGAGCAGGAGGAAGCGCGGATCACACGTGAACGTGCACCGGTGACCACCATGGCAGATCAGCTGGAAGTGCAGGAGCAGCTTTCACAATTACGCGAGCAGTGGTTCGGGCCGGAATTGTCGAAAAGGCTGTTTTCGGGGGCGGAAGACGTGCCCGGTGCCGAAGGGGCTGGCGAGGTGCCGGAATCCCTGGCCGAGGAACAGTCTGAACTTGCGGCTATCGAGAGCGACTGGGAGCAGAGATACCAGAAGTTTCTGGCAGAGAAACAGGTCATAGAGAGGGCTGGCCTGGACCAGGCCGAAAAAGACAGACAGATAGAGGCCCTCATGCGACAGCACTACACGGCCCAGGAGCTCCAGGCCGTGAGAGCGTTTGACCAGTCGCGGAAGTAGCGAGGTTGGATGCCCCGATATCGCTGAATCGCTATTTGCGCAATCGCCAATCCACTGTTAGGTTTTCAGTGAGGGCTTCGACCGAAGCGCCACACCTTTTATCAAGCGCCGCAATCAGGCTGACATGGAGAGTGCATGGCCGATACTGTCACCGAACTGTTGGCCCGCTATTGGGCCACGGGGTTCTTTATTGTTGCCACCCTGGGTCTTTGCGCCATTATGGTGGGCGTTTCCAGCCTGCTGGGCGGGCGCAGCCAGGGTGTCAGCAAAGCCCTTCCGTTCGAGTCAGGCGTTGTCGGAACCGGCGATGCGCGCCAGCGCTTTTCTGTCAAGTTCTATCTGGTTGCGATGCTGTTCGTGATCTTTGATATCGAGGCCGTGTTCCTGTTTGCCTGGGCCATTGTCATCCCCGACGTAGGGTGGACCGGGTTCTGGGGCGCGGCAGTTTTTATTCTTATCCTGCTGGCCGGCCTGTTGTATGACAGTCGTACCGGTGCCCTGGACTGGGCACCGGAAGCATCCAGCGGCAGGCCCAGTAGTACGGCAGGCTGATCCGACGCACTCACTCAAGGCCTGGGCCCGCGGTGGTTTTGCCATTGGTTCCAGAGCTCATGGAGGCGCAGTATGTCTTACACACTGACCAGAGCAGAGCAATCGACAGAAGCAGGCAGCCGGTACCCGGCACAACACCGGGAGCCGGCGGAGGATCCGGTCAAGCGCCAGCTTGAACGGAACGTGTTTACCGGCAAGCTCAGCGAAGTGCTGCACTCCGCGGTCAACTGGGGCCGCAAGAACTCCCTGTGGCCCTACAACTTCGGGCTCTCCTGCTGCTACGTGGAGATGACCACCGCCTTCACTGCCCCCCATGATATCGGGCGTTTTGGCGCGGAAGTCATCCGGGCATCGCCCCGGCAGGCTGATTTCATGGTGATCGCCGGCACCTGCTTTATCAAAATGGCACCGGTCATCCAGCAACTCTATGACCAGATGCTGGAGCCCAAGTGGGTCATTTCCATGGGGTCCTGCGCCAACTCCGGTGGCATGTACGACATCTATTCGGTGGTGCAGGGGGTGGACAAGTTTCTGCCGGTTGATGTCTATGTGCCCGGCTGCCCGCCGCGGCCGGAAGCCTTCCTGCAGGGGCTGCAGTTGCTGCAGGACTCGATCCGGGAGGAGCGCCGGCCGCTTTCGTGGGTGGTGGGTGACCAGGGCGTCTACCGGGCGGACATGCCTTCCCAGCGGGAAAAGTGGCGGGATCAGCGTATCCAGGCCACGGAGCTGAGGACACCCGACAAACTCTGATCATCGTTCACCGTTGTTTCACCACTGATTCTCAGGAGTTGAACCACGAGCATGAACACGGAGATCACGGATAAGCCGGATACCACCGGTGACAACCTGGCGGAAGCCCTGAAGCAGGATTTCGGCGACCGGGTGCGCCATGACCAGCGCACGCTCATGGGTATGCCCGTGCTGTGGGTAACCCGGGATGCGCTTAAAGATGTGCTCGGCTACCTGAAAGGCCTGGCCGCGCCCTTCGATCTGCTCTACGACCTGTCCGCCGTCGACGAGCGTTTCCGCAATGATCGGCAGGGGTTGCCACCGGCGGATTTCACCGTGTTCTACCAGTTACTCTCCGTCACCCGCAATGCGGATATCATGCTGAAAGTTGCGCTTCTGGAGGACGACCTCAGCCTGCCTACCGTGACCGGTGTTTTTCCGGCCGCCAACTGGTACGAGCGGGAGGTGTGGGACATGTTCGGTATTACCTTTGCCGGTCATCCCCACCTGACGCGCATTCTCATGCCCCCGACCTGGACAGGCCATCCCCTGCGCAAGGATTATCCGGCCCGCGCCACGGAGTTTGATCCCTACACACTCACGATGGAGGGCCAGCACACCGAGCAGGAAGCCATGCGTTTCGAGCCGGAAGCCTGGGGCATGCAGCGGGAACGTGATGGTGCGGAGTTCATGTTCCTCAACCTGGGGCCCAACCATCCGTCCGCCCATGGCGCTTTCCGCGTCGTACTGCAACTGGACGGCGAGGAAATCGTCGACTGTGTGCCGGACATCGGCTACCACCACCGGGGTGCGGAGAAAATGGCCGAGCGCCAGTCCTGGCACAGCTTCATTCCTTATACCGACCGCATTGACTACACCGGCGGGGTGATGAACAACCTGCCTTACGTATTGGCGGCGGAACACCTGGCAGGTATTGAGGTGCCGGACCGGGTAAAGGTGATCCGGGTAATGATGGCGGAAATGTTCCGTGTCACCAGCCATTTGTTATTTCTGGGCACCTACCTTCAGGATCTGGGGGCCATGACGCCGGTATTCTATACCTTCAGCGACCGGCAGCGGGGCTATGAGGTGATTGAGGGTATAACCGGCTTTCGCATGCATCCGGCCTGGTACCGCATCGGCGGTGTGATGCAGGATCTTCCCCAGGGCTGGGAGAAGCTGGTGCAGGGCTTCCTCGACTGGATGCCGTCACGGTTGCGGGAATACGAACGAGCGATGATGGAAAACGCCATCGTAAGAGAGCGCACCCGCCATGTGGCCGCCTTCAGTACCCCCGAAGCTCTGGAGTGGGGCGTTACCGGGCCTAATTTGCGGGCCACAGGCTGTAACTTCGACCTGCGCAAGCAGCGGCCCTATTCCGGATATGACCAGTTCGATTTCGAGGTGCCCCTGGGCCACCACGGCGATGTCTTCGATCGGGGCCAGCTGCGTATCGAAGAGATGCGCCAGAGCCTTAAGATCATCCAGCAGTGTGTGAACAACATGCCCCCTGGCGACTACAAGGCGGATCATCCGCTGACCACGCCGCCACCCCGGGAGCGAATGCTGGAGCATATCGAAACCCTGATCACCCACTTCCTGCAGGTGTCATGGGGGCCAGTGCTCAAGCCCCAGGAGTCTCTGCAGATGGTGGAGGCCACCAAGGGCATTAACAGTTACTACCTGATTAGTGACGGCAATACCATGAGTTACCGCACCCGTATTCGCACGCCGAGTTTTCCGCACCTGCAGCAGATACCCTCGGTGATGCGGGGTGGGTTTGTGCCGGATCTCATTGCCCACCTGGGCAGTATCGATTTCGTGATGGCAGACGTGGACCGCTGATGATGGCAAACACACCACAGACAACCGACCTGATCGCCAGCGACGGATTCGAAATACATCCGGCGGACGAGACCGCGATCCTTGAGGAAATGGCGCACTACGAACGGCCCCAGGCCGCCTGCATTGAGGCATTGAAGATTATCCAGCGCCGCCATGGCTGGGTGCCGGATGAGGCCATCGCCGCGATAGCGCGGGTTCTGGATATCGGCGCTGGTGAAGTGGAAGGTGTGGCCACCTTCTACAGCCTGATCTTCCGTCAGCCTGTAGGGCGTCACGTCCTCCTGATCTGCGACAGCAGCGCCTGTTTTCTCACCGGTTTTGACGAACTGAAGCAGGCGTTGGTCAAGCAGCTCGGAATTGATTATGGGCAGACTACGGATGATGGCCGTTTCACACTGTTGCCGGTCTGCTGCCTGGGTGCCTGCGATGGCGCGCCGGCCCTGATGATTGACGAAGACACCTATGGCCCGGTATCCCCCGGTGATCTGCCAGGCCTTCTGGAGGGCTACCCATGAATGTGTCCATTGGCAGCCAGCGCGACTCGGTACGTTATCGCAGCCGGTTGCAGCAGCCCGAGACGGAGCGACATCGCGATACCCATCCGCTGACCTGGCGGTTGCGGGATGATGGCGAGGTGATCGGGCTTGAGGAATATCTGCGCAAGGATGGCTATGAGTCGGTTCGCAAGGCACTGGCTGACGGCGATCCCCAGGCCATTATTGCCACCATGAAGGACGCCAATGTGGGGGGGCGCGGTGGTGGTGGTTTTTCCGCCGGACTCAAGTGGAGCCTGACGCTGCAGGGGCGTGACGTACCCCGGGGCTATCTGATTTGCAATGCCGATGAGATGGAGCCAGGCACTTTCAAGGACCGGTTGCTGATGGAGCAACAACCGCACCTGCTGATCGAAGGCATGATCCTGGCGGCCCTGGCCAACAATGCCCGCTTCGGTTACATCTTCCTGAGGGGCGAATACGTGACGGCTGCCCGGGTTCTCAACCGGGCAATCGATGGGGCGCGGGATGGCGGCTGGCTGGGCGCCGACATCAACGGTAGCGGCTTCGATTTCGACATTATTGTGCACACCGGTGCCGGGCGCTACATCTGCGGCGAGGAAACCGCACTGATCAATTCGCTGGAGGGCAGGCGAGCCAACCCCCGAACCAAACCCCCGTTCCCGGGGCAGTCCGGGGCCTGGGGCAAACCCTCAGTGGTGAACAACGTGGAAACCCTGTGTAACGCGCCAGGGGTGATCCTCAATGGTGCCGACTGGTACCAGAACCTCTCCGGTGACAGTACCGACAACGGTGGCACCAAGCTCTACGGCATTTCCGGGCCGGTGGAAAACCCCGGGCTGTGGGAGCTGCCCATGGGCACGACCGGTGCCGAGATCCTGGACCGGGCCGGGGGTATGCGTAACGGTCGAAAGCTCAAGGCCTGGCTTCCCGGAGGTGCCAGCACCGGCTTTCTGCTGCCGGAGCATCTCGACCTTCCCCTGGACTTCAACACGGTTGGCAAGGAGGGCAGTCGCCTTGGCACCGGCCTGATGACGATGGTGCCGCAGGAGCAGAGCCTGGTGGCGCTGTTGCGCAACCTGGAGGAATTCTTTGCCCGGGAATCCTGTGGCTGGTGTACGCCGTGCCGGGACGGCCTGCCCTGGGCCGCCAAATTGCTACGGGCTCTGGAGCTGGGACACGGTGAGGCCGGGGATATCGAACTGCTGGAGAAGCTGGCTGCGGACTGCGGCCCGACCCTGACCTTTTGTGCTCATGCGCCCGGTGCCGCGATGCCCCTGCAGACGGCGCTGAAGCATTTCCGGCATGAGTTCGAGCAGGGGATCAGCAAACCCCGCGCTGAAGCGGTAGAAGGATAAGCAGGATCATGGCAACGATTCATGTGGATGGACAAAGCTACGAGGTTAACGGAGCGGACAATCTGCTCCAGGCCTGCCTGTCCCTGGGCCTGGACATTCCTTATTTCTGCTGGCACCCGGCCATGGGCAGTGTGGGTGCCTGCCGCCAGTGTGCCGTGCGTCAGTACAAGGACCAGGACGACAACAAGGGCATGCTGGTGATGTCCTGCATGACGCCAGCGGCGGATCAGACCCGCATCGATATCGATGACGATGAGGCGAAAGCCTTCCGGGCCAGCGTGGTGGAGGCGCTGATGATCAACCATCCTCACGACTGCCCGGTCTGTGAAGAAGGTGGTCACTGCCATCTGCAGGACATGACGGTAATGACCGGCCATGACCGCCGCCGTTACCGGTTCCGCAAGCGTACCCGCCGAAACCAGTTTCTGGGCCCCTTCATTGCCCATGAGATGAACCGGTGTATTACCTGCTACCGCTGCGTGCGTTTTTATAATGATTACGCCGGGGGTGCAGACCTGGGTGCTTTCGGTAGCAAAGACAATGTCTATTTCGGCCGCTACGAAGAGGGCACACTGGAAAGCCCTTTTGCTGGCAATCTTACCGAAGTGTGTCCCACGGGAGTGTTTACGGACCTGAGTCATTCCGAACGCTACACCCGCAAGTGGGACATGCAGTTCGCACCCGGCATCTGCCTCCAGTGTTCTGTGGGCTGCAACATCAGCCCGGGGGAGCGCTATGGTGAGATACGCCGTATCGAGAACCGCTACCACGGTGGGGTGAATGGATACTTTCTGTGTGACCGCGGTCGTTTCGGCTACGGCTATGTCAATCGTTCCGACCGGCCTCTCAACCCAGAATGGCGGGAGTCTCCAGGCAGCGGGCCCGTCCGTATCAGTGTGGACGATGTTCTGGCCCAGGCGGGAGAAGCCTTGCGCCATGCTCGCCGGGTTATCGGTATCGGCTCGCCACGGGCTAGCCTGGAAAGCAATTTCCAGTTGCAGAGGCTGGTGGGGATGGACAATTTTTCCACCGGAATTGAGGTGCATGAACAGGCCTGCCTGGAACTGATGGAGCAGTTGCAGCGCGATGCCGGCCTGCCAACCCCATCGCCCCGCGAGATCGAGCACCATGATGCGGTGCTGGTGCTAGGGGAAGACCCGGTGCAGAGCGCAGGCCGGCTGGGGCTGAACCTGCGCCAGGCGGCGCTTGCCCGAAGCGCGGCCATGGGCAAAGCCATCGGCGTACCGCACTGGAACGCCGAGGCCCTGAAAACCCTGGCTCAGAACCGCTATTACCCGCTGTTTATTGCCTGGCCTGCTGCCACGGACCTTGATGAAGTGGCGGAAGGCCTCCATGCCCTCGCCCCTGACGATATCGCCCGGCTGGGCTTTGCTGTCGCCCATGCCATTGACGCGGCCGCGCCAGCAGCTGGGGACCTTTCTCCTGAGCTTGCCGGCCAGGCTGAGCGCATCGCCAAAGCGCTGATGGCGGCGGAGCGACCGCTGGTGGTCAGTGGCAGTTCTCTGTGTTCCACCGCCGTGGTTGAGGCGGCGGGCAATGTTGCCAGGGCTCTTTCCCGTCGGGCGAAGCGGGGCGGGCTGGTGTTGATCCGGCGGGAAGCCAACAGCACAGGGGTGTCGCTGATGGGCGGACAGCCCCTGGATTGGGCGCTGGATGAGCTGGCGAAGGGCGATGCCGACGCCGTGGTAGTACTGGAAAATGACCTTTACCAGCGCTTGCCAGCCCAGGAGGTGGACGCAGCCCTGGCGAGGGCGGAGATCACCGTTGTGCTGGATCATCAGCGCACCGCAACGGCCACCCGGGCAAATTTCCTGTTGTCGGCCGGTAGTTTTGCGGAATCTGATGGCACCCTGGTAAACATGGAAGGTCGCGCCCAGCGTTTCTTCCAGGTGTACGATCCCGGATATATGCGGCCGGAAACCCGCATCCACGAAAGCTGGCGCTGGTTGCACGCCCTCACCGCCCAGATGCGAAACGAACCAGCGGACGATATCAACCTGGACATCGTGGTCCGCGCCTGCGCCGACGCCCATCCGGTGCTGGCCGGTATGGTGGAGGCGGCACCGGATGCGAATTACCGCATCAATGGCCAGCGTCTGGCCCGGGAGCCTCATCGTTACAGTGGCCGCACCGCCATGCATGCTGACCGTGATGTGAGTGAGCCCCGGACACCGCAGGACCCGGACACGGCCTTTGCCCACTCAATGGAGGGTTACAGCGGTTATCAGCAACCCCGGCAGCAGATACCGTTTGCCTGGACGCCGGGCTGGAATTCGCCCCAGGCCTGGAACAGGTTCACCGATGAAGTGGGCGGGCACCTACGTGGCGGTGACCCTGGTGTACGGTTGATTCATCCTGTGCCAGGGCAGGGCCGGTACAATCAGCCAGGCCCACCCGCCGAAGCCTCCGGCACGCTGCGGGCGCTGATCCTGCCGCGCCTGTTCGGAGGCGAGGAGACCTCTTCCCGGGCACTGCCAATCCAGCGGCGGACTGAGTTAGCCGAGGTGATTCTGAGCCCTGATGATGCTCAGAGACTGGCGTTGCAGGCCGGGGACATCCTCACCATCAACGGGGGTGTGAAGCTGCCCGTTCGTGAACAGGAGCGCTGGCCCAGCGGCTGGGCAGGCCTGCCGGCCGGGCAGATTGCCGGATTACGGCAAGGTGAGGCAATAACGCTGGGCAACCCCGCGGGAGGACAGCCATGAGCTGGTGGACTCCGCAGCTGGCGACCATCCTCTGGGCGATGTTTCAGGCGCTGCTGATTCTGCTTGGTACCGTTCTGCTGAGCGCGATCCTGATCGTGATCGAACGCCGGCTGCTGGGTCTGTGGCAGGATCGCCACGGCCCCAACAGGGTCGGGCCTTTCGGAACCCTGCAGCTGGTTGCCGACATGCTGAAGATCTTCTTCAAGGAAGACTGGATACCCCCTTTTGCTGACAAGCCCCTGTTCGTGCTGGCACCGATTATTGCCTTCGCAACCTTGCTGATGTCGTTCGTGATTATTCCCATCGCGCCCGGCTGGGGCGTGGCTGATATGCACATAGGGCTGCTGTTCTTTCTGGCCCTCGCAGGCATAAATGTATACGCGGTTCTTCTCGGGGGCTGGGCCAGTGGCAACAAGTACGCTCTGCTGGGTGCCATGCGGGCCTCGGCCCAGACCCTGTCCTACGAAGTGTTCATGGGCCTGTCGCTCATGGGGGTTGTCGCCCTGGCCGGCTCGTTCAACCTGCGGGATATTGTGGCGGCACAGGAAGGGCTGTGGTTTGTGATTCCCCAGTTCTTTGGGTTCGCGACCTTCCTCATAGCCGGTGTGGCCGTCACCCACCGCCATCCCTTCGATCAGCCGGAAGCGGAACAGGAGCTGGCGGACGGTTATCACATCGAATACTCCGGCATGAAGTTCGGTATGTTCTTTATCGGCGAATACGTGGGCATGGTGCTGGTGTCGGCGCTGATCGTGACCCTGTTCTTTGGCGGCTGGCACGGGCCGTGGCTGCCACCCATCGTGTGGTTTGCCCTCAAAACCGGCTTCTTCCTGATGCTGTTCATCCTGTTGCGGGCGTCGCTGCCCAGGCCCCGCTATGACCGGGTGATGAACTTTGGCTGGAAGGTATGCCTGCCGCTGACATTGATCAACTTACTGGCCACCGGGGCTGTGATGCTCCTGGTTGGCGCATAGGGAGGACTTATGGAAAGAGAAAAGGTCCCGATCATCAAGTCCGTGCTCTGGCTGGTGCCAGCCACCTGGTCCCAGTTGCGCACCCTGGGGATGGTGTTCATGCACAGCTTCCGCAAGCGGGAGACGGTGAATTATCCGGAGCAGGAGGTTTATCTGCCGCCACGCTATCGGGGCCGTATCGTGCTGACCCGCGACCCCGACGGAGAGGAGCGCTGCGTGGCCTGCAACCTTTGCGCGGTGGCCTGCCCGGTGGACTGCATTTCCCTGCAGAAAGGTGAGCAGGAAGATGGACGCTGGTATCCCGAGTTCTTCCGCATCAATTTTTCACGCTGCATTTTTTGCGGCATGTGTGAGGAAGCCTGCCCCACATCGGCCATCCAGTTGACGCCGGATTTTGAGATGGGCGAATACGATCGCCAGCAACTGGTGTACGAGAAGGAAGATCTGCTGATCAACGGTCCCGGCAAGGATCACGACTACCACTTCTACAAGGTGGCGGGCCTGGCCATTGGTGGCAAGGACAAGGGTGAGGCGAAGAACGAGGACGCGCCGGAAGATGTGCGCACGTTACTCCCCTGACGGCTCAAGGAGGAACTGATGGAACTGGCTTTTTACCTCAGTGGCCTGGTGGCGGTTCTGGCCACAGTGGGCGTTATAACCGGTAGCAACCCGGTGCATGCCGTGGTCTATCTGATCGTATCGCTGATGGCTGTAGCGCTGGTGTTCTTCGCCCTGGGGGCACCTTTTGCCGGTGCCCTGGAAATCATCGTGTATGCCGGGGCGATCATGGTGCTGTTTGTGTTCGTGGTGATGATGCTCAACCTGCGCCCGGACGAGCCGGAGCAGGCCTGGACACACCCTCGCTACTGGGCGGGGCCATCGCTACTGGCGCTGGTGCTGCTGGTGGCCCTGGTAACACTGATCGGCCAGGGTGAGGCGGGCGGCACCATTGAAGGCGAATTGCTGACAGCACGGGCCATCGCCCTGACGCTGTTCGGGCCCTGGCTGATGGTGGTTGAGCTGGCAGCCATTCTACTTCTGGCAGCCCTGGTCACGGCGTCGCACGTGGGCCGGCGCCGAAGCGCCCGAGACACTCGGGGAGGTGCTTTATGACGGGCATTCCTGTGGAGCACGGGCTGATTCTGGCGGTCATCCTGTTCTGCCTTGGGCTCGTAGGGCTGATGTTGCGCCGCAATATGCTGTTTGTATTGATGAGCCTGGAAGTGATGCTCAATTCGGCGGCGCTCGCGTTCATCGTCGGGGCTACGGCGTGGAGCCAGCCGGAGGGGCAGGCCATGTTCCTGTTGGTCATCACCCTGGCAGCGGCCGAGGCCAGTGTTGGCCTGGCGCTGATGATTCAGCTCTACCAGCGCTTTCGCACCCTTGATCTGAATGTCATAAACAGGATGCGCGGATGATGGCGGTAGCAGTCACTCTCTCGTTCCTGATCCCATTGGCGGGCACCCTGGTACTGGCCTTATCGGCCGGCAGGTTGGGCCCTCGCGCCAGCGCTGTTATCGGCGTGGGCAGCGTGGGGCTGGCGGCCCTGGCAACCCTGTGGGCGGTACTCGCCCATCGCGGAGTCTCCGAGGGCGTGACCCTCTGGTCCTGGATCACAGTGGGGGACTTCCAGCCCACCATCGGACTGGCTATGGACGGCCTCTCACTGGTGATGATGTCGGTGATCACCGGCGTGGGCTTTCTGATCCACCTGTTCGCCGCCTGGTACATGACAGGCGAGGAGGGCATTACTCGCTTCTACGCCTGGATGAACCTGTTTGTGTTCAGCATGTTGCTGTTGGTGCTGAGCGACAACCTGCTGTTGCTGTTTCTGGGCTGGGAAGGTGTCGGCCTGTGCAGCTATGGGCTGATTGGCTATTACTACCACAACACCGCCAACGGGCAGGCAGCCTTCAAGGCCTTTGTGGTTACCCGCATTGGCGATGTGTTTCTGGCCTTGGGGCTGTTCCTGATCTTTATGGAGATGGGCACTCTGGATATTGCGACGGTACTGGCCCGGGCACCGGAACTCTGGGAACAGGGAGGCACCACTGCCAATCTCGCAGCGCTACTGATGCTTGGTGGGGCCTTGGGAAAGTCGGCGCAGGTACCGCTGCATACCTGGCTGCCGGATGCGATGGCCGGGCCTACACCGGTGTCGGCACTGATCCATGCCGCTACCATGGTAACCGCCGGGGTCTACCTGATCGCCCGCCTGAACGGGCTCTTCCTGCTGGCGCCAGATGTCCTGTTGCTGGTGGGAGTGATCGGTGCTGTTTCCCTGTTGTTGGCGGCCTTCGCGGCACTGGCTCAGACCGACATCAAGCGGGTGCTGGCCTATTCCACCATGAGCCAGATCGGCTACATGTTCGTGGCGCTTGGCGTCGGGGCCTTTGATGCGGCGATCTTCCACCTGGTGACCCATGCCTTCTTCAAAGCGTTGCTGTTCCTGTCGGCCGGAGCAGTGATTATCAGCTGTCACCATGAGCAGGATATGCGCCGGCTGGGCGGGCTCTGGCGCAAGCTGCCTGTCGCCTATGGCGGTTTCATCGTGGGTGGTGCCTCGCTGGTCGCGCTGCCGCTGGTGACCGCAGGCTTCTTCAGTAAGGATGAGATCCTGTGGCAGGCCATGGCCGCGGACCATAGCGGGTTGCTGATTGCCGGCCTGTTGGGAGCATTGCTTACTGGCGTATACACCGTGCGGCTGGTGCTGGGAACCTTTCATGGCGAGCCGGGGAGTAATCATGTCCGCCATCCGGAACCCGGAACCAGCCTGTTCACCCACCACCTGCCGCTAGCTGTGCTGGCGATTCTGTCCACTTTTATCGGGGCTTGGCTCTACCCTGGGCTGGAAGAACTGTTTCCCGCCTCGCCAGGGGAGGCGGTTCAGGCCGGCCACACACTGTTGCAGGTCCTGGCCATGGGCGCGGCCATAGCGGGCCTGGTGTTGGCGGCGTGGTTGTTCCTGTGGCAGCGGGACTGGCTTGCAGCGAAGATCCGCGGCGGCGTAGGTCGCCGGTTATGGAGCTTGTGGCACCACGCCTGGGGTTTTGATGCCCTGTTCGACCGGATGCTGGTCCGGCCCTGGCAGTTGTTGGTGAAGTACCTGCGGGTTGACCTGGTGAACCTTGCGATGAACCTGCCGGCGTTGCTGGCGCGGGCGCTGAACGCGGGGCTGGTACGAAGCCAGAATGGCCGTGTACGCACCTATGCCCTGGCGATGGTGCTGGGTACCACGGTGATATTGGTCGCGCTGGTTCTGGCGCCGGGAGGCGGCACATGATTCTGGTGTGGTTGATCCTGATCCCATTTCTGGGGGGGCTTCTTTGCTGGCAGGCGGAACGCTGGGGTGAGCAGGTGCCCCGCTGGATTGCCCTGGGTACCATGCTGTTCGTGCTGGTAATCAGTGGGCTGCTCTGGTGGAGCGGGGAGTTCAGCGTGCCTGGGGTTGGTGGCACCCAATGGATGCTGGAATGGCGAGCGCCCTGGATTCCCCGCTTCGGCATAGAGCTCCATCTGGCTCTTGATGGTCTGTCTCTGATCCTGGTGGCCCTGACTGGCTTTCTCGGAGCGCTGGCGGTGTTGTGCTCCTGGCACGAGATTGCAGAACGAATCGGTTTTTTCCACCTGAACCTGCTGTTCATCCTTGGCGGGGTGGTGGGCGTTTTTCTGGCTCTGGACCTGTTCCTGTTCTTCCTGTTCTGGGAAATGATGCTGGTGCCCATGTATTTTCTGATTGCCCTTTGGGGCCACAGCGGCTCGCCGGGGCAGACCCGAATTCGCGCGGCCACTCGCTTCTTTATCTATACCCAGGCCAGCGGCCTGCTGATGTTGGTGGCCATCATCGCCCTGGTGTTTGTCCACTACAGCACCACGGGCGAGCTTTCCTTCAGCTATGGTGTGCTGCTGAACGCTGATGTACCCGAGCCGGTGGCATTCTGGCTGATGCTGGGATTCTTCATCGCCTTCGCTGTAAAGTTGCCGGTGGTGCCTTTCCATGGCTGGCTACCGGATGCCCACGCCCAGGCACCAACGGCAGGCAGTGTGGACCTTGCCGGCATCCTGCTGAAAACGGCGGCCTACGGCATCCTCCGGTTCGCGCTACCGCTGTTTCCAGAGCAGTCCCAGGCCTTCGCCCCTGTGGCCATGACCCTGGGGCTGGTGGGCATTATCTATGGCGCGGTGCTGGCGTGCGGGCAGCAGGACATCAAGCGGCTGATTGCCTACACCAGTATTTCCCACATGGGCTTTGTGCTGATTGGGCTTTACTCCGGGTCGGAACTGGCAATTCAGGGAGCCATCGTACTGATGGTGGCTCACGCCTTCTCCAGCGCTGGTTTGTTCATTCTCAGTGGTCAGCTCTATGAGCGCATCCATACCCGCGATATGAGGGTGATGGGCGGGCTCTGGGGGCGTATCCCGGTGCTGCCGGGATTCACCCTGTGTTTCGTGGCAGCATCGCTGGGGATGCCGGCCACTGCCAACTTCGTGGGCGAATTCATGGTGCTGTTCGGTACCTTCCCCAATGCGCCGGTAACGGTGGTGATCGCCAGTGCCGGGCTGGTGCTGGCAGCTATCTATTCCCTGCTGCTGATGCAGAGGGTGCATTATGGCCCCGAATACCGTACCGGTGCGTTGGCCGGGCCCGATGCCCGGGAGTCCGGAATGATGCTGGTACTTCTGGTAACGACCCTTGCGGTAGGGCTTTACCCGCAGCCTTTGCTGGATACCACCGCGGCGGTCGCGGGGCCAGTCGCGGAGCTGTTCAGCAACGGTGCCGATCTGATAGCGCGGGCAGGGGAGGTGAACTGATGCTGACCCTGTCGAACCTTATGGCTGTTTTACCGCTGATCATCGTGGCCAGCACTGCGATTCTGGTCATGCTGGGTATTGCATGGCGGCGCCACCACGGTGGAACCGCGGTGTTATCCGCCGCCGGCCTGGTCCTGGCTCTGGCCAGTGTGCCCCTGTCCTCGACAGCGCTTTCATCACCCCCGCTGATGACAATGGACGGACTGGCACAGATGGGCACCGTCCTGGTGCTGCTGTGTGCATTGGTGACCGTGGCCCTGAGTCACCACTATCTGGCTGGCTACGCCGGTGCAAAAGAGGAATGCTACCTGCTGTTGCTGTGCGCGGTAACAGGTGCACTGGGCCTGGTTGCCAGCAGCCATCTGGCCACGCTGTTCATCAGCCTGGAGCTGCTTTCAATGCCTCTGTACGGCATGCTGGCCTACAGCGTCCGGTCGGGTCGGGCTCTGGAAGCGGGGGTCAAGTACCTGGTCCTGTCTGCCGCCGCCACTGCGTTCCTGCTGTTCGGCATGGCACTGATCTACGCCCGTACGGGCCAACTCGACTTTGCCGGACTGGCTACGGGTATGGAGGCCAGCCTTGATGTCTGGGTGCTTTCCGGGGCGGCGCTGATCGTGGTGGGGCTGGGGTTCAAACTGTCCGTTGTACCTTTCCATATGTGGACGCCGGATGTGTACCAGGGCGGACCAGCGCCGGCCATAACGCTGCTGGCCACGGTCAGTAAGCTGGCAGTTTTTGTGCTGCTGGTGCGTCTGACAATGACGGCACCGGGCTTCAGTAGTGACTGGCTGGCTTCCCTGTTCACAATGCTGGCGCTGATCACCATGCTGGGTGGCAACCTGTTGGCGTTGTTCCAGTCGGATGTGAAACGCCTGTTGGGTTACTCATCCATTGCTCATTTTGGCTACCTGTTGGTGGCCATTGTGGTGGGCGGCTCATTGGCAGTGGAAACCGCCGGAATTTACCTCGTCACCTACCTGCTTGCGACTCTCGCAGCATTTGGTGTAGTCACCCAGCTTTCCAGCCCCTTCGGGGGTGAGGATGCTGCCGGGCTGCATCATTATCGCGGCCTGTTCTGGCGTCGGCCCTGGCTGGCAGCGGTGATGACGGTGAGCTTCCTGTCCCTGGCAGGGATTCCGCTCACAACGGGCTTTATCGGCAAGTTCTACGTGTTGGCTCTGGGTGTTTCGGCGAGCCACTGGTGGCTGGTGGGTGGTGTTGTCGCAGGAAGTGCTATCGGCCTGTTCTATTATCTTCGAGTAATGGTCACACTATACTTGCCGGAGCCCGGCATGCGACGGGCGGACGCTCCTGATGACTGGGGCAGCCGGACAGGCGGGCTGACGTTATTGGTCGTCGCCGTGCTGGTCCTGGTGCTGGGGGTATACCCCACACCCATGATCCAGTGGGTGGCAGGATTATCAACGATTGGCCTCTGAAATCGATGAACAACGCCGCTGCAGGAGCGACACTGATGCGCCCTCAAGAACTTGATACCTTGCTGGAAACCATCCCCGATGTGCGGGATGGCCTGACCCGCACCGAGCGGATCATCCTGTATGTACTGTACGAAACCCAACGCGAGCTGAACGGGCGTAATGTGCCCACGGTAATGCTTTATGGCCGAGTGGTGGAACACGTTAATATCAGCGAGGCAGAGCTACACGTTTACCTGGACAGGTTGGGTGTACAGGGATGACACCCGCAGTTGGTAACCGGGGGCCGGTCGGCACTTGAAAGATGAGAGCTACACGTGACCGCTCCGGGATGGACTCGCTAATCAAGGCCGCAGCTCGCGCACTTGAAAGCGGCGACCCACTTTGCGCCCTGAACTACGTTGCCTTACGTGACGACGCGCATGCGCTTGCCTTGCGGGGCATTGCCATGGCCCAGCTTGGCGAATTTGATCGCGCCAGGGTGCTCGTCAACGATGCTGCGCGCGCGTTTGGCTCGCACGAGCCAGTTGCTCGCGCAAAATGTGTCGTGGCCGAGGCTGAAATCGCGCTTGCTTCGCGTGACCTCGGCTGGCCCCCGACGAAGCTTGATGCAGCACGCGTCATGCTGGAAAAACATGGCGATCGGGTAAACGCCGCGCATGCCCGCTATATCGATATCGGGCGCCGGCTGCTACTCGGTCGGCTCGACGAAGCCGCACAGGAACTGGTTGCCCTGGTCCCCACCTCGTTACCCCCGGCCTTGAGAACCGTCCACGAACTCATGGTTGCCGGGATCGCCATGCGTCAGCTTGATACCCGGTTAGCACGCAGTGCGCTCGAACATGCCGAACGGGCATCGCGGGAGGCAGGCATTCCGGCGCTCTCGGCCGAGGTTGCAAGCAAAGCTGAACTTCTGGACTTGCCCGCTGCCCGGCTGATCACAATGGGGATGGAGCGGCTGCTACTTTTGGAGGACGTCGAAGCGTTGCTGGAGTCGACGGCGTTTGTTGTGGATGCCTGCCGCTATGTGGTGAAACACGGAGAACGCGTTGTTTCGCTCGCAACGCGTCCCGTGCTGTTTACCTTATTGCGCACCCTGGCGGAAGCCTGGCCTGACGAGGTAACACGTGACCAACTGATTGCGCAGGCATTCCGTACCAAACGGGCTGACGACTCGCATCGTGTGCGTCTGAGGGTGGAAATCGGGCGGCTTCGGGGCTTAATGGAAACGCTGGCCGATGTGAAAGCCACATCCCGGGGCTTTGTGCTGGCAGCACCCAATGTGCGCGAGGTGGTTGTTCTGGCGCGGCCGGTAGAGGAAAAGTACGCGGCGTTACTGGCGCTGCTTTCCGATGGCCAGTTCTGGTCGAGTTCCGCATTGGCACTGGCGTTGGGGATCGGGCAGCGCAGTGTGCAGCGGGCGCTCGACACCCTGTCTGCAGAAGGTAAGGTTTTCTCTTTCGGCCGTGGACGAAAGCGCCGCTGGTCGACGCCCCCAATAGGTGGTTTCGCGACAATCTTGTTACTCCCTGGTTCGCTGCCTGTTCACTAGAATGGAGTCGTGGACAGATCAGCCAGGAGAAGAACATGAAACAGCTAAACGCAGAAATTCTCAACGAGTACGGCCCCTTTCCCGGGGCGGAACAGGTCCATGGCGTTACGTACGACGGGCAACGTATCTGGTTTGCATCAGGTGACAAGCTGAATGCCCTTGACCAGGATAGCGGAAAGCCAGTGGATTCCCTCAATGTCCCGGCACAAGCCGGAACAGCTTTTGGTGGCCACTACTTGTTCCAGATTGCAGACAACCAGGTCCAGAAGGTTGACCCGCACAACGGAAAGGTACTTGGGACTATCCCCGTGCCTGACGGCTGTTCGGGACTTGCATGGGCCGAAGGTTCACTCTGGGTGGGGCAGTACCAGGACCGCAAAATTCTTCAGTTGGATCCTCAGACCGGTGAGGTGCTTCGCAGCATCGAATCGAACCGACACGTTACCGGTGTGACCTGGCTGGATGGCGGCCTCTGGCACGCCACCTGGGAGGATAATGACAATGAGATCCGGCGCATTGATTCCAGAACCGGTGAAGTGCTGGAAAGCATTGCCATGCCGCAAGGTACTGGCATATCGGGGCTTGAGTCCGATGGCCACGACCGCTTTTTCTGTGGCGGTGGCAAAAGTGGAAAGCTGCGGGTAGTCCGTTACCCGAAGTAGTCACTCGCCCCAGCGCGGGTCCAATCGATAGAATTCGCAAAGCGCCTTATACACCGCCGGTTGTTCCGTTATGAGATGGTCAGGCCGCTGGAAAAAAGCTTCCGTCAGTACTGCAAAAAACTCTGCTGGTTCTGTTGCGCCGTACGGATCCAGCCAGGGTTTCCTGTGATGGCGGAGCGAGTGCCTGAGATCTTCGTAAGCGCGGGTCATGGTTTCCTGCCATTGCCGGGCCTGTTCGCCGCTGAGCGGCGGCGCGCCGTCGGCGGTGCCGTCCAGGTAATCAAGCTGGTGGGCAAACTCGTGAAGGATCACGTTGTGGTGCCCGGAGGGGTTGATCGCACCTTCTTCGCATTCGGCCCATGCCAGCACTACCTGGCCACGGCTCGACGCTTCGCCGGCACGGATCTGGCTGCTCTCGCTCACGACGATCCCATCGCTTTCAACCTCCCTGACATGGTAAGCATCCGGATAGACCAGAATGCTGCTTACCTCGTCGAAATCGGAAAAGTCACGGGCGACTATCAACAGGCAGGCGTGTCCTGCAATGGTAACGCGCACGGTATCGTCCACTTCAAAACCGTCACAGCCGTAGAAGGATTTTTCTGCCAGGAACAACTGCACGTGTTGCTCGAGCTGGTTCCTGAGTTCCGGGGGCAGCTTGTTGTAAACCGGCACCTGTGCACCGAGCATTTTTTGCCAGTGGCCAGGGAAGGGTTGCTGTAGTCGCCTCTCCCGTCGCCAGTTGCGATAGAAGAACAGATAGAAAATGGAAAAACCGATAACGGCCAACGCGCTGAGGGTGTAGATCATCATGGGCGGGGTCCGGCTCCGGAATCGGTTGATAGCCTGGCAGTGTAATTGGTATCCGTAGCTGTCACCATACTCAACGGTTCCCAGCCTACAGTGTTACGCTTGGGTTGACCCGATACTATTCATCAACGACGTTTCTTGCGAGGAATGCCATGGAAACCGAAATCGCTCCGCTGGATATGCTACTCCGCCTCTCTGTTGCCGCTGGCCTGGCACTGTTTCTGGGGCTCGAGCGGGAGCTGCGTGGCAAACCGGCGGGGTTGCGGTCTCACATGCTTGTTTCGCTGGGTTCGGCAACCTTCATTATCATCGGTATGAGCGTTCTGTTTGCTACCGCAGAGGGTGATCCTTCGGCCCGCATAGATCCTACGCGGGTGGTTGAGGGCGTAGTTGGCGGTATCGGTTTCCTCGGAGCCGGCAGCATTATCCGCAGCGGCGGGCAGATTCAGGGGATCACCACGGGCGCGTCCATATGGCTTGCAGGTGCTATCGGCGTTGCTGCCGGCATCAATAACTTCTACCTGGCAGGGATGGTGACTGTTCTTGCACTGGTGATTATGGTCGTTCTCGGCCGCTTCGAACGTGAGCTGGTTCCCGAGGAAAATCAATGATCTCGTCCACAAATCAGGAGGCTTCCATGTCTGATAGAAAAACCGTCGTGATTACCGGCGCCAACCGGGGCATCGGCCTTGAGCTCGCTCGTCATTACGCCGCGGAGGGGTGTAATGTTATCGGTGTATGCCGGAATGCCTCCCCGGAGCTGACCGACGTCGCAGCCCGGACCATTGAAGGGGTGGATGTAACCACCGACAGCGGCATCCGGAAACTGACGGATGAGTTGAAGGGCCAGTCGGTCGATTTGCTGATCAACAATGCCGGACTGTTGCAGGACGAAAAACTGGGCAGCATTGATTTCGATTCCATTCGCACCCAGATGGAGATCAACGCTTATGCGCCGCTTAGGGTAGCCGAAGCAGTGGTGTCACAGATTCCCTCCGGGGGCAAGATTGCCAATATCACCAGCCGCATGGGCTCCATTGCTGATAACGATTCCGGTGGCCGCTATGGTTACCGCGCTTCCAAGGCAGCACTGAATGCGTTTGGCAAGTCGCTCGCCATGGACCTTAAACCGAAGGGCGTAGCGGTGGCCCAGCTCCATCCTGGCTATGTGCAAACCCGCATGGTGAACTTTGGTGGGCTGATTACTCCTGAGGAGTCTGCAAAAGGTCTTGCCGCCAGGATCGAGGGGTTAAACCTGGAGAACACTGGCTCATTCTGGCATAGCAATGGCGAGGAGCTGCCCTGGTAACGCCAGTTTCGTTTAGAGCTATATCAGATGACTCGGGAAATCGGGTCATGAAACCCGACGGTCACACTGTCTCGTACAGCACGACCGCCGGCAGTTTTTGTTGCCTAATCTCCGTTTAATTTGGCGACCATAAAGTTATAGGCATAGCGCGCTACGCGATTGCCGATTTTTTCCCCCTCAGGAAGAGACGAGAGGAAGTGAACGCCTGACCAGAAACGGCTCATTGAGCAGTTATGCTCGAAATCACTCCAGGTGGGGAACACCAGCTCAATATCAGCGGCTGGTGTGACTCCGGGTTCAATCCGGGAGCTTCCCTGTGGCACGGAAACAACATAGCCAAGCTGGTCTGAGCCCAGGAACAGACGGCTGGCTTCAGCGTGCGCGGCGCAAAAACTGGCGGAGCCGGAAGGATATTCCGGATGGTCCGCTACCGGCAGATAACTGGTCCATTCAGAGCCCTTCAGGTCGTAGACGGTGCCTTGTCCCGGGCCACCCCACGCCGTAACCAGCTCATCTCCGTAGAGGTAACGAATTGCGCTGAATGGCCGAACGGCATCAAAGCGTGCCTTTTCCTGCCATATTGCAATAGCGGTATCAAAAGCGGCCATATTGGTCAGAAAGTCGTATTGGATGAATTCGGCCAGAGATAACTGCTGGCTGAACGAGGCGAACACCGCGGAGAAGCCAAGACTGTTGATCTTGTTGTCAAACAGTTCAGCCATGGCTTTCTGCTCGTCCGTCATACTGGCCGAAGCCTGAAGGACTTCATCTGCCTGCTGCCGGTATGCACCGTAATTGCGTACGTTACTTTTAACCGGAGGCCTGGCGCGAAAACGTTTGGGGTTGTGGTAGGAGTAGGGCCGGGTAATCCGCATTTGCGGAGTTACGAATTGCTGGATCTTGAACAGCCCATTGCTGCCTGTCATGGCTGGCTGCCAGCGCGACGGATCGCTGAGCTCGTAGGCGGTATTAACCGGGGCGTAGCCGGTATAGTCGGCATAGGGCGCGCGGTGATAGGTTCTGTCACCTTCATTGCCCAACTGGTTCATGCCGTCATTTTCCCGCGCGGCCACAAGTGCGATGCCAGCAGCGTTGCCAATGCCCGCGGGCTCGGTCAGGGCTGTTGTGTTGTTGTCCGGGTCCAGTCCCGCTGATGCCAGCATGGCGCGCCAATCGTCGTTTCTGTGGGGAAAGAGGCTGTTCAGCGCATGGTAAGACGCATACAGAAGGGCGATATTCAGGTTGAGATTGTTTTCGCTTTCGTTCGCCGGTCTTCGGCCCAGATTTGAGTAAACGCCAACGGCAGTGGGATGGTAGGGTGCCACCGCATCGAACCAGCTGTTGGTGATCAGTGTGGTGGCCCGCAATACCAGCGTTGCATCGCCCGCAGTAGGCGAGGCTTCAAAAATGGCCGGAATGGCGAAGGGGATGACCACTTCAATGGCGGCATTGCCGTGTGTCAGGTTGTGATGTTCGTTTGCCCTGGCGGGTAGTATCACTGTAAATAGCACGAGTAACAGCGTCAGGCTTCGGGGGTAGCGGCTAGGGAACAGATGTGGCTTTTTCATGGCGTTATCCTTACATGGAGCACAGAGTGATGGTCTGGTGTGCCCATCCTGTCCGGTCTGCTAAGGCGCCATTTGCGGTGTTGCCACTGATGGTAAAGCAGCGACTACTGCGGTGCGGGTTGGGAAAGGCGTTATGCCCATCCGTAACTATAGTTGATAGGTATCCGGGCCAATAAGAAAAGCAGATAAATTGGTCAGGGGCCACAACGAAAAAAGGCAGCCGAAGCTGCCTTTTTCAAACGTGCTGACTGTTATTTAAACAGCAACTACGTTTTCTGCCTGAGGACCTTTCTGGCCTTCAGTAACGGTGAAGTCGACTTGCTGGCCTTCAGCCAGAGTCTTGAAACCGCCACCCTGAATAGCGCTGTAGTGAACGAAGACGTCCGGGCCGCTTTCGCGAGTGATAAAGCCGAAACCTTTTGCTTCGTTGAAAAACTTAACAGTACCGGTAGTAGTAGACATAATCATAATCCTGAAATCGATAATTTAATGTGCCGCCAGACCATCTGAAGTGATGACTGATCAGCGTTGTGCGGAAACAAAAAACGCGCGGAATCAAAAACAGGACGGAAAACTACCGAAAACAACAGAGATGCGTCTTATTCGTGAAATGCTGTGCTAAATCTTTCCTACGAAACGCACTCTACCCTGTCGCACCCTTGATTGCCAAGTTTATTTTCATAGGCAATAACCGATGCGGGTCCTGACCGGATAATTACCCCTGCAAGAGGTGAGCTCAACAGATGACACTTTTCCTGCTCTTTTTGTCCCACATCGTCGTTCCGCTGGTGTTTATCGTGGCTGTCGGTTTCGGCAAGGCTCCGTCGAGGGTTCACTGGCTGAGCTATCTGGCATTGGCTGTTGTGTATCTAGTGCTGATTCAGCGGGCGGGAGGCTGGATATGGCTTGGTGGGTACTGGCCCTGGCTGTTCTGGGCCGGCCTGGCAGTGAGTGCGACCTGGTTCCTGGTGCGTCGCATGCCGGCGCTGCCGGTGTGGCCGGCCTGGCGTCCGGGGGCAATATTGTCGCTGGGCTTCAATGTTGCCATATTGGCTGCGCTGTCAGTGCCCGCATGGTCTTCACTGGGTGCCGGGGATGCCGGTTCCGAACCGGTTGAATTGAGATGGCCATTGGAGCAGGGGCAATACCGCGTGGGGCAGGGAGGCAACTCCCACGTAATGAACCATCACCATGGTATAGACGCTCAAAACCATGCCATTGACGTGGTGCGTGTTGGCCGCTTTGGCCTGCGTACCCGCACAATCGTCCCTGGCGTGCTGGAGGACTATAGTATCTGGAATGCGCCTGTAACAGCTCCCTGTTCCGGCGAGGTAACCCGCGTTGCCAAGGGCGTACCTGATCAGACACCGCCCCGGAGCGACCAGGGCAATCCTGCTGGTAACTTTGTTGCCGTCCATTGTGGCAATGTGACTGTACTGCTGGCTCACCTCCGGCAGGGTTCGGTTTCGTTACAGAAGGGCGATAAGGTAATGTCCGGGGAGCTGGTAGGGCGAGTGGGTAATTCCGGGAATACCAGTGAGCCCCACCTGCACATGCATGCTGTGCACGGCAGGGTTTCAGAGCATGATCGCCTTCTGTGGAAGGCCAGGGGGCTGCCCATGAGCTTCGATGGCCGTTATCTTGTTCGCAATGATGTGGTCGGAAAGAGGATTGATTGATGAAATACATCTTTGAGGTTCGCATCCGCGAGGGACACACCGCCGAGGAATACGCTGATGCCTGGGTCCGCGCCAGCGAGATTATTCAGCAGGCGCCCGGCGCAAGAGGGACAGAGCTACACCGAAAGATCGACGATCCCGATGTATTGATTGCCATCGCCAGTTGGGACAGCAAGGCGGCCCGGGATGCCATGGAAGGTAAGCACAATCCGGAGGTTGCCCGCATCATCCGCAGTGCAGCACCATTCTGCGACATTACCCCTCTTGGTGAGTTTGAAGATCCTGAGTGGGTGGTTATGCCTCCCGGAAAACGGAAGTAACCGAGGGATCATGTCAGCAGGAACCCCGCAGATTTCGTCCACAGCCGCCCTGGCATTCCAGGGCGGGATCGGGGTGCTGGGGCTGGCAGCCATTCTGCTGTTTGGTATTCCTGTCCTGAACGACGGGCTGAGCCTGGGCGCTGCGTTTATCTGGGGGGGCCTTGGCAGCGTGGTGACCTACGGGGTTATCATGACCCTGACGTGGCTGCCCGGCTTGTTGCGACAATCGCTGGAAGCCCAGCTAGAACAGTTACACAGGTTTGCACGTGATTATTCCTGGCCAATTCTGGTGGCGCTCTCCATACTGGCTGGTGTCGGCGAAGAGTTGCTGTTCCGTGGTGCCATTCAGGGCTGGCTGGCCCAGCATCTTGATGAAAGTCTGGCGATCATAGTGGCCTCGTTGTTGTTCGGGTTGGTGCACTATCTTTCCTTGACCTATTTCGTACTGGCAACCGGACTGGGCCTTGTTCTCGGAACGGCCTACGCGGCGACAGACAGCTTGTTACTGGTAATGGTCTGGCACGGGGCTTACGACATGTTGGCACTGTATTGCCTGCGCCGGTTTCCAGAATGGTTCGGGGTTCGCAGTGGATAAGCCACAAACGCGTCGCCTGTTCTTCGGGGTGGAGATCCCCGAAGGCATCAAACAGCGGTTGCTGTGGATTCAAACTCCAATGGTAGGGGCGCGCTGGCAAACCCCGGAACAGATGCATCTCACCCTGGTGTTTCTGGGAAGTGTGGAAGCGCAACGGTTCGAGGATGTACGCGAAGCCGCCCGAAACCTCCCCCTGAAACCGTTTGAACTGACTGTGGCAGGGCTAGGGTGTTTTGGTCATCCTGATCACCCGAAGAATTTGTGGGCCGGAGTGCATTCTGTCGATGAGCTGGCCGAGTTAAAAGGCATGCTCAGTCAACGATTGGCATTTTCCGGGTTCGCACTGGAAAAACGGGCTTTCCGACCGCATATCACGCTGGCCCGGTTCAAGAAAGAATCCAGCTCGGTGAGGGAGGTGTTGCAGAAGCATCAGGCGTTCCATGCCGGTACGTTTTTGGTTACCACATTTGCGTTGGTTGAAAGCAACATCGGGGAGCAGGGTTCCGTCTACCAGGTAGTCGAAACGTTTCCGCTGGTCGGGGCAGAATGACATTGAGCACCCATCCTGGACAAATTTTCGGTAAGATTCGGGTTTAAATCATTTCTGGGGTGCTCCGAATGTTCTACTACGAAGTTGAGCCAAGATTCAGCGATACCGATGCGCTTGGCCATATCAACAACACCGTTTATCCGGTCTGGTTCGAGCAGGCCCGGACCCCGGTGTTCCAGATCTTCCACCCGTCACTGACACCTGAAGGTTGGCCTCTTATCCTCGCCAGGATGGAAATAGACCTGAAAGCACAGTGCTACTGGGCGACCCCGGTCGAGGTGCGCTCGGGTATCGGGAAAATCGGCAACTCCTCGTTCGAGGTTATTCAGGAAGCCTGGCAGAACGGCGCACTGGTTGCGCGTGGTGTAACCGTGCTGATTCATTTCGACTACGAGATCCAGAAATCCGTTCCTGTCCCCGCCGAGATTCGTAACCAGCTTGCGGGGCACATCTTCGAGGAATAGGCGAGTATCCAGTAGGCATAGCCGGGAGGTGTCATGGACAGCTTTAACAAAGAAGAAGTGGAACGTGTTTTCTCATCTGCACCGTTCATTGCCGATCTGGGCCTTGAGCCGGTATCAATCGAATCTGGAGAGTGTCGCTCGAGGCTGGTGCTGGCGCCCCGGCATCTGCAACAGGATGGCTTTGTTCACTTCGGGGTCCAGGCAACCATGGCAGACCATACGGCTGGCGCGGCCGGCGCTTCCATGGCAAAGCCCGGGCAGATTGTACTCACCTCGGACTTCTCGCTGAAACTACTGAGGTCGGCAAAAGGCACGCACCTTGATTGCATTGCCAGGGTGCTCAAGGCCGGTTCCTCGCTGACGGTGGTGGAGTCCGAGGTGTATTGCGGGACACGCGAGGACATGCGGCTTGTTTCCAAGGCGACGGTTACACTGGCTGTCGTGAGCCCCCGCGAGTTTCCACAGTAGCTCATGTAACCCGCACTTCCCCGGAGAACTCGCGATGCGCACAGAGCCATGTATCGAGAAAAAAGGGAAATACCTGAGCAGGCTCCTGCGTGATTTGACCGCAGCTGTACTGATAACGCCTTTGGTGCTATTCGCCACATTGGCCCGCGCCGATGTGTCTGACGCATTATTTCCCGGGCTGGTCGAACAGGCTTCCGGGCTTGAACGCCTGCACAGCCTGGTGATCGCCGTGGACGGCGAACTCCTGTTTTCAAAGGCATTCCGTGGCCCGGGAACTGAAGTGCCCGTCAATATCAAATCCCTGTCGAAGACCGTACTCTCCGCGATCGTTGGCATAGCGGTCGACCGTGGGGTATTCACGAGCGTGGATCAGCCCATTGCGGACCTTCTGGACGTGCCTGCCAACGCCAGCCACCGGGTCAGTGACGTCACCGTTGGTCACCTGCTGTCCATGCAGGCCGGCCTGCAACGCACGTCTGGCCGTTATTACGGGGAGTGGGTCAACAGCGATAACTGGGTGAACTATGTTCTCAGCCGCCCGTTTGTGGCGGAGCCTGGCGCCGACATGCTCTATTCCACGGGCAGCTACCATTTGTTGTCTGCGGCCCTTACCGAGAGTACGGGGCGTAGCACTCTCGCTACTGCCCGTGACTGGCTGGGCGAGCCGCTGGGCATAAAAATACGTCCGTGGTTGAAGGATCCCCAGGGAATCTATTTCGGTGGCAACAACATGCACCTGTCTCCCATGGCGCTGCTGAAAATCGGCGAACTGTATCGTAACGATGGCGTGCATGCCGGTAAGCGGCTGTTGTCACCTGAGTGGATTGACCAGTCATGGACAGAGCGGGGTACCTCCCGGTACACCGATGACCGCTATGGTTATGGCTGGTTCGTGACCGATCTGGGAGGGCACCGCGCCTATTATGGCCGCGGATATGGTGGGCAGATGCTGTATGTTGTTCCTGACCTGGAAATGACTGTCGTGATGACATCTGATCCGGAACCGCCGGCATCGCCCTCGTTCATGCAGAAGCAGAATGCGCTACTGGAAGACTTCGTTATTCCTGCGTTTCCGCTTGCCCCTGCTTCCTCGCCTCGAAGCTCTCAAGCTCAACGTTAATCGCGTTGGTCGAAATCACGATTTCATACAGTGAGTACAGCAACGACACTGAAAGCAATAGCAGGCTGATGCCAAACGCGATGGCTCCGGCGAGCTCCGCTCCGACAAACAGCACGAACATGGACATGGTGCAGAGGAAAAAGCTGAGCACGCCATAGGCCTGCATTCGCTTGGTCAGCACAATGCGTTTTCGCAGCATGCTGATCTGCCTGGCAATAAGCGCGTGGTCCTCTTCCGTGTCCATCTGCTTGAGCTGGCGGATCAGCTGGGCGAGTACAAGAAAGCGATTGGTGTAGGCCAGCAGCAGCAATGAAATCGCCGGGAACAGCAGGGCGGGCGTGGTCAGTGTCAACGTTTGCTCCTCGGTGGATTGCGTCTGTGGGAAAGCGTCCAGTCTATAGTTGGTACGGGGCGTTAGCCAGCGATTACAGGGTACCACCGACTGCCCTACTGACGCTTTTGGTCGTGCCAGTGTCGTATTGGTTCAACCCGCTCCACGCAAACAGGGTCACATTAGAGCTATCGACAACCCGGTAGGGGGAGATAGCAATGGCCGTTAAATTTGAACACGCACTGCAAGACTATCCGCAACAACGTGCAGGTGCTGCACGCCAGCCTGACAGCGTCGATCAGTCGGATCGACGGGTGCCGATCAACCTGCGCCAGTCCGGCCCAACACCGGTGGAAATGCTGATTTCCACACGGGTCCGTAAGTCGCCGTACTGGCACCTGGCCTATGAGGCAGGCTGCTGGAGGGCAACCGTTTACAACCGTATGTATCACCCCCGGGGTTATGTCCGCCCTGAAGACGGTGGTGCCATGGTGGAATACGACTCTCTGATCAATGACGTCACCATGTGGAACGTGGCTGTAGAGCGCCAGATCCAGGTCAAGGGCCCGGATGCGGAACGCTTTGTAAACTACGTGATCACCCGGGATGCCACCAGGATCAAACCCATGCGGGGCAAGTACGTCATCCTGTGTAACGAGGAGGGAGGCATCATCAACGACCCCGTGTTGTTGCGGGTTGCTGAGGATGAATTCTGGTTTTCACTCTCCGACAGTGATCTGGAGCTGTGGATGCGGGGCGTAAACATCGGTATGGGGTTCAATGTCTCCATCGCGGAAATCGATGTGGCGCCGGTTCAGATCCAGGGTCCCAAGTCTGAGGCCCTCATGGCGGATCTGTTTGGTGATGCGGTGAGGGATATTCCCTTCTACGGGCTGATGGAAGGCCAGGTTGCCGGCCACGACGTGATCGTTTCCCAGACCGGTTTCACTGGCGAAAAAGGCTACGAGATATACCTGAAGGAAGCCACCAAATACGCCGAAGATCTCTGGTATACCGTGCTTGCTGCGGGTGAGCCCCACAATCTTCGGGTTATTGCCCCTGCGCATCATCGCCGGATTGCCGCGGGCATTCTTTCCTGGGGCCAGGATGTCGACCAGGAGACCCTGCCGTTCCAGTGCGCACTGGCCTACCAGGTACCTCGCAACAAGGAGGCGGACTACATCGGCAAGCAGAAGCTTGAGAAGGTTCGTGAGCAGATCGATGCCGGTCATCCTCCGTTTAGCCACATCATGGTGGGTATCCGCTTTGGCGGCAGCCCGGTGACGGATTATGCCAATGATTTCTGGCTGATCAGCGGGCCGGACGGTGGCCAGCCCGAAGGCTATGTCACTTCGCCCTGGTACTCGCCCGAGCTGGAGACGAATATCGCACTGGCGTATGTACCCTATGATCTGCGCAGCATCGGCACCCGGCTGACGGTCCACCTGCCGGTGGAGTATGCCACCGCGGACGGCTCCACCGATGTGGAGGCGGAAGTGGTTGAGGTTCCCTTCCGGCCATCCGTGAATCCCAATGCCCGCGAGCGGGCCCGGGCGAAAGGCATCGATTTCGCGGATTAGCAACAGGATGCGTTGGTTATGAAACTGGTGGGTGAAAAACAGGCGTTCAGTCCCCTTGGTGAAGAGGCCGCTGCCAGGCTGCGGAGCCTGGCGCGCTGTGCTTCCATTGAGGCGACACCTCGCCAGATACTGACTTCAGAGAATCTGACAGCCCTGTTGCCTCAGGGTACCTGCGTCTACGTACCGTTTCTGCCAAAAGGGCAGTTTACGGACACACTGGCTGCCTGCCGGCATCTTCTGGATACCGGCATGCAGCCAATCCCTCACGTGCCGGCACGCATGGCCGATAGTCGCGAGCAATTGCGGGACTGGCTGGTGCAGCTGGAGGAGAGCCGGGTTGATCGCCTGTTGCTGATTGCCGGCGACAGCGATGCGGCCGCTGGCCCATTCCCGGATACCCTGGCGGTGCTGGAGTCCGGGCTGCTGGCCCAGTTCCGGTTTCACGGGATCGGAGTGGCTGCCCATCCCGATGGGCACCCCATGGCGGACCGTGCCACGTTGATCCAGGCCTTGGGCATCAAGCGTGAATACGCCCGCGCCACATCCACCCGGCTATGGGTGGTGACCCAGTTTACGTTTGACGCCGGCGTGGTTATCGACTGGCTGCAAAGCCTGGGCGATATCCTGGAAGAAGTGCCGGTCTACATCGGCATGGCAGGGCCGACACGGGTGAAAACCCTCATCGCCTATGCCGCCCAGTGCGGGGTGGGCGCGTCTGCCCGGGCGATGCTGCGTCGACCGGGCAGCGCCAGACTGCTTCGTGCCTGGACGCCGGACGGCATGGTGCATGCCCTGGTCCGGTATTGCCTGGACAACCCGGATACGCTGCTGCGGGGTATCCATCTGTTTCCGTTCGGGGGTCTGCGCCAGTCGGCGCAATGGATTCAAGAGCATAGCGGGTCCGCTACGGACCAGAGGGAGCATTTCCATGAGTCTTCAGTACAGTAAGCTGACATCCGCCACGCCGGTTTCGGAGGAGTGGCTGCCGCCGGGCACTCCGGATATCGAGATTGCCCGCTCGGTCCAGCCCCAGTCTATTCTGCTGCTGGCCCAACAGCGTTTCGGTCTGCCAGGGGAGAGTCTGGTGCCTTTCGGGCACTACAAAGCCAAGCTGGATATGGCTTATGTGGATACCTCCGCTACCGCTCCGCGCGGCAAGCTGGTTCTGGTTACCGCCATTACGCCAACCCCGGCCGGAGAGGGAAAGACTACCACCAGCGTGGGGCTGAACGACGGCTTCAACCGGCTGGGAGTCCGCTCTTCCGTGTGCCTGCGGGAGCCGTCCCTTGGCCCCTGTTTTGGCATGAAAGGCGGGGCCGCTGGCGGTGGCCGTGCCCAGGTCATTCCCATGGAAGACATCAACCTGCACTTTAACGGCGACTTCCACGCCATTACTACCGCCCACAACCTGTTGGCCTCGCTGATCGATAACCATATCCACTGGGGCAACGAAGCCGGGCTGGATCCGCGTTACATAAGCTGGCGAAGGGTAATGGACCTGACCGACCGATCCTTGCGCAACATGGTGTGCGGTCTGGGTGGTGCGGCCCATGGAGTACCCCGGGAAACCGGGTTCGACATCACGGTGTCGTCAGAGATCATGGCGATTCTTTGCCTGGCAGACGGGCGCGCCGACCTGAAACAGCGATTGGGAAATATCATCGTTGGCAGGCGTTCGGACATGACACCGGTCACTGTCCGTGACCTTGGTGTGGAAGGCTCGCTGACCGTTCTGCTGAAAGAAGCACTGCAGCCAAATCTGGTTCAGAGCCTGGAGCATAATCCGGTGTTTATCCATGGTGGACCGTTTGCCAACATTGCCCATGGCTGCAACTCCGTGACGGCTACCCGGGCCGCACTGGCACTGAACGATGTCGTGGTGACAGAGGCTGGCTTTGGTGCCGATCTGGGGGCGGAGAAGTTTATTGATATCAAATGCCGACACACGGGCCTGCGCCCTGACGCTGCTGTGATTGTCTGCACCATTCGGGCCCTCAAGATGCAGGGTGGTGTGCCACGCAGCAGACTGGCGATTCCCGACCTGGCCGCGTTGCGGGAAGGCGCCACCAATCTGGAGCGACACATCCGCAACCTTCAGCAATTCGGCCTGACCCCGGTGGTGTGCATTAACCGTTTCCCGGATGACACCGACGAAGAACTGTTGCTGGTGCAGTCCATCAGTGAAGAACTGGGGGTCAGGGCGGTGCCGGCCGACCACTGGGCGACCGGAGGCGAGGGGGCTACCGAACTGGCCCAGGCGGTGCTCGACCAGATGGACGAGGCCACGCCTGAAGTGAAGTTCCTCTACGAGGACAGCCTGCCGCTGGCTGACAAGATCCGCACTATTGCAACGCGCATCTATCACGCGGGAAGCGTCGAATTTACAACCGTGGCCAGGCGACAACTGGAGGAATACGAGAACCTGGGATTTGGCCACCTGCCGGTATGCATCGCCAAGACCCAGTACAGTTTCTCGGCGGATTCGTCGGTCAAGGGCGCACCCTCCGGGCATATGCTGCCGGTGAGGGAAGTGCGCCTGGCGGCCGGCGCGGGATTTGTGGTTGCAGTGTGTGGCGACATCATGACCATGCCGGGGCTGCCACGGCGTCCTGCTGCGCTGGATATTGCCCTGGATGAGGATGGCCTGGTGGTGGGGTTAACCTGAGACGATGTCCTCACGGGAGCTCTCAAAGGTGCCGTAAGTGGGTTCCGCACGGGCCCGCTTCAGCGCTTGCAGGGAGGAAGACGGCAAACTGGCCATTGTGTCTGTCAGTGCGCCGTCGGCCCTGGCTGGAGTGAAAAATTCCATGCGTTCATACTTCGGAGCTCGTCCCATGGTTTTGCGGTAGCAGCGGCTGAAATGAGTGGCAGACACAAAGCCGCACATGGAAGCGATCTCCACAATCGAACAGGACGTCTGCTTGAGCAGCCGGCGGGCGCGATTAAGCCTGACCCTCAGGTAATAACGCGATGGCGTGCAACCCATATGTTTCAGGAACAGCCGTTCCAGCTGCCGGCGTGATATACCGGCCAGAGTCGCCAGTTCCTGCAACTCGATGGGCTCTTCGATATTGGCTTCCATCAATTGGGCGGCTTCTGCCAGCTTGGGTTGGGCGCAGGCCAGCCGCGGGTGCATCGGCATGGGCTGTTGTTCGCTGTCTTCCCGCACCCGGTCGCAGACAAACATGTGGGAGATGGCGTTGCTGAGTTCCTGCCCGTGCCGCCTCGCCAGAAAGCTGAGCATCATGTGCATTGGTACGGTGCCACCGGTGCATGTCATACGCTCCCGCTCAACAGTAAACAGGTGGTTGTTGGTCTGCACCCGGGGAAACCCCTCCTGAATGGCTTCCAGGCATTCCCAGTGTGCACTGCAGGCATAACCGTCCAACAGGCCGGCGCTGGCCAGAACATAAGGCCCGGTGCAGACAGCTCCCAGCAGGATATGCCGCCTGGCCATCTGTTTCAGCCAGGTGATTTCCCGGGGTGAAAAACTTCGGGTTACGTCAATGCCGGCAACTACAATGACCAGGTCGAAGCTGTGTTCGTCCTGAATGGAGGCGTCCGGCACCATGGTGATGCCATCACTGGCCCGGGCATAGCCGCCGTTTGCGGTGAGGAGTTTCCAGGAATAGAGCTCGGTGCCTGCCAACTGGTTGGCCACGCGCAGGGGTTCAACAGCGGTGGCAAGGGCAATCAGGGTAAAGTTTTCGATCAGCAGAAAGCCTACCCGGTAGGGCTCCTGGGTGGGTCTGTTTGCGAGCGAGCCTGTGTCAGCGGTCATGTGTAACCCCCTTGGCCCGCCTGGGCCTGTTGCCGCCGCCGGTACCCGGAATGTCCGTGTCGACAGCCACAACCTGAACACTAGCTGTTGCACCTTGGTAGTGCAATAAGTGATCAGTTCCAATGTGGTTTCATTCTAAGGCGGCGGTCAGGAGGTCAATGGTCCAGATGCGACATCGTGAGTTCCAGTATGGCCTCCACGCGACTTTCAAACCTGTCGTAAATCATCTTTTCGGTGTCGCCGGCAAGCATACGGCCGCACACCGGCTGAGCTATTGTTGAAACAGGTCCCCATGAAGGAGTGCCCGAATTGGCCATCAGCCTGTTTGAACTGTTCAAGGTAGGCATTGGACCTTCCAGCTCCCATACCGTGGGCCCGATGGAGGCTGCGCGGCGCTTCGCCGAGGCTCTGGAGGGAGACGGACTGATGGCGTCTGTGGGTCGGGTCAGGGTTTCCCTGTATGGCTCACTTGGGGCTACCGGCAAGGGCCATGGCACCGGCCCCGCGGTGATGATGGGGTTGCAGGGGGAACGGCCTGACCGTATCGACCCGGAGAAAATGCCGGCTCGCCTTGAACGCATCCGCGGCAGCGAGACCCTTTTGATGGCAGGGCGTTACCCTGTTCGATTCCGCGAGAAGACCGACCTGGTTTATTACCGCCGTAAATCCCTGCCTGACCACCCCAACGGCATGACGTGCCAGGCGTTCGACGACAATGACCAGTGCCTGTACGAAAAAACCTACTACTCCGTGGGCGGTGGTTTCGTCGTGGATGCCGCCACCGAAGGCACTCCGTCGATTCGCGAAGACGATACGCCACAGCCATACCCTTTCGGCAGCGGCAAGGCGCTGCTGAGCCTGTGCAGGGAAGGGGGGCTGACAATTGCCGATATCATGTACGCCAATGAACAGGCCTGGCGCACACCGGATGAGATTCGCGGCGGTATCCTGGAGCTCTGGCGGGTGATGCGGACCTGCGTACAGAACGGTATTGCCCATGAAGGAGAGTTGCCTGGCGGCCTCAGGGTCCGGCGCCGTGCCGCGTCGCTGTATCGTTCGCTGATGGACAAGCAGAGGGTGGATCTGATTTCACCGTCCCTGAGCGCCCTGGACTGGGTGAATCTATATGCCTTGGCCGTTAACGAGGAAAACGCCGCCGGGGGACGGATTGTAACAGCGCCAACCAATGGCGCGGCGGGCATTATTCCGGCGGTGCTTCACTATTACTGGGAGTTCTGTCCCCGGGCGGACGAAGATGGCATTGTGCGTTTTATGCTTACCGCCGGGGCGATTGGCGTGCTGTTCAAGGAAAACGCATCCATCTCCGGGGCTGAAGTGGGCTGCCAGGGCGAGGTTGGTTCGGCCTGTGCCATGGCTGCGGCCGGACTGGCTGCGGCGACCGGCGGTTCGCCGGAACAGGTGGAAAACGCGGCCGAAATTGGCATGGAGCATCACCTTGGCATGACCTGCGACCCCATTGGAGGGCTGGTGCAGATTCCCTGTATCGAGCGCAACGCGATGGCCTCGGTGAAGGCCATCGATGCCGCCATCATGGCCCTGAGGGGGGATGGCAAGCATTACGTATCGCTGGATAAAGTGTTGCACACGATGAGGGAAACCGGCCGCGATATGCTGGACAAGTACAAGGAAACGGCAAGAGGAGGGCTGGCGGTCAACATCATTGAATGCTGACCGTCAGGGCCAGCCGGCGAGCACCGGTCACGACTTGACCCGTTCGTTGTCCGCGTCAAACAGGGCACGGTAGCCCACCGCCTCAATACGGATGGGGTAGTGCTCCTGGAAATATTCGAGAAGCAGTTCCCGGCCTTCTTGGGCATAGTCCACCGGAATATATCCCAGCAGGATGATTTTGCCCACGGAGGGCCCCCACACCACGCTGGTGTTGTAGGAACGGCGGCCGTGGCTGTCCACCAGCACCTCCCCGGTCTGGGGGTCCAGGATCGGCCACTGGCCGACCGGATACCGCAGGACACCATTGGCGTCCCTGTGGTCCGTCATGGTCATGGTACAAAGATACGCTGCCTGGCTGGGCCAGCCCCGCTGTTCCAGATAGGCGGCCTTGCCGTGGAAATCCGCCTCCTTGACCTTCGGCCGCTGCAGCCCGGCTTCATAGAGGTTGTATTCGGTTTCCAGGTCCACGTTCTGCAGGCGCAGGCTCTTCTCCAGGCGCCGGGTATTGGCATAGGTTTCGATGCCCACAGGGGTAACACCCGCCTCAAACAGCAGGTCCCAGATCCGCAGACCATAGCTGAACGGGAAGTAAAGCTCCCAACCCTGTTCACCCACGTAAGAGATGCGAAAAGCCCAGACCGGAACGCCCTGTATGTTCAGTTCCCGGGCGGTGGCAAACGGAAAATTCTCTGCCGACAGCTGGTCCGGGTCAGTGACGAACCGGGCCAGGGTTTCCCTCGCTTCCGGGCCCCAGAGCCCCAATGTTGCCAGCTCGTCCGTGCGGTCGTGCAGCTGGATGTTTTCCAGGCCTTTCTCCCTCGCCATGCGGGTAATCCAGCAGTAATCCCGGTGGCCGGTGTCGCCGCCGCAGACCACACGGTAGTCTTTCTCGCCCCGGCGGATAATGGTCAGGTCGGAGCGTATGCCGCCGCGACCGTCGAGGAAGTGGGTGTAGACGCCTTTACCGTGGGGTGTCGTGCCACCCACCTTGGCCACGGAAAGATATTCGAGCAGCGCTTCGGCGTCGTCACCGGTGATGTCGAAGATGGCGAAATGGGAGAGGTTGATCATGCCCACAGACTCGCTCATCTCCAGTTGCTCGGCGTTGGACACTTCCCAGAAATGCCGTGCATCCCACTCATGTTCTCTCACCGGTATGCGGTCCCGGTATTTCGCCAGCAGTGTGGGCTCGTTGGCAGCGTAGCCATGAGCCCGCTCCCAGCCGGCCGCTTCCATGAAGTAGGCACCCAGCTCCACTTCCCGCAGGTAGAACGGGCTGGTCCGCATCCTGCGGCCGGTGAGGTAGGGCTCGCGGGGGTGAACCGCCGGGGTGTAGATCTTCTTGGCGGTCTCGTAGCAGCGGTTGTAGACATACTCCGGCGTTTTCTGCAGCGGGTAATGGCGAGCAATGTCGATGCTGTGAGGGTCCATGTCCGGAGCCCCATGGGTCATCCAGTCCGCCAGTACCTTGCCCGCCCCGGGGCCATCCTTGACCCAGACTGCCTCGCAGAACCACAGGTTGCGCACTTCCGGGGATTCTCCCATCAACGAGCCGCCATCCGGGGTCACCGACAGCAGGCCGTTGAAGGAATGCTTTTCCTCCCAGCCCAGCTCGCCGAGAATCGGGGTCATTTCGATGGCCTTTTCGTAGGCGTTCATGACCTGTTCCAGGGAAAGGTCGCGCATGGACGGTGACATCCGCGCCTCGCCAGGCTCGGCAATGGCACCGGGATAAACCAGACGCGGGTTTTCGGCCTCGTAATAGCCCCATTCGATACGGCCACCTTCGGTGGTGGTGGGGTCGCCGGTGTCCCTAACGTAGGCGGAGTTGCCCTGGTCGCGAAATAGTGGATAGACAATCTGCTTGCCGGTGCCGGCCAGGTCCTCATAGGGGCCAAAGAACAGCAGCGGGTGTTCCAGCGGCATCAGCGGCAGGGGGGCGTTGGCGGTGTTGGCCATCAGAGGCCCCCAGATGCCCATGGATAGCACGACATATTCGGTTTCAATGTAGCCCTTGTGGGTTTCCACGCCACGCACCTGGCCGTTCTGGACATCGATACGAATGGCCGGTGTGTAGGCAAAGGCCTGAAGCTTTCCGCTGGCGACCGCCTCCTCCACCAGATCGCCGGCCACCTTCTGGGAACGGGGAACCACCAGCCCTGCATCCGGGTCCCACATGGCGCCCTGGATCTGGCTTTCCTCCACCAGCGGAAACAGCTCTTTCGCCTGCTTCGGAGAGATCATGCTGACATTGGTGCCGAAGGCCTTGCCGGAGCCCACCTTCCGACGGAGTTCGTCCATGCGCTCGTCATTGTCAATGCGGGCCACTTCCATACCGCCGCATTTCACATAATTGCCACGTTTTTCGTAAAAGGCCTGGCTGTATTTGGTAGTGTAAATATTCAGTTTGTCATGAGAGGTGGTGAAGCAGAAATCAGAGGCGTGGGAGGTGGACCCGATATCTGAGGGAATGGCGGATTTCTCCAGCCCTACAATGTCATCCCAGCCCAGCTCAATCAGGTGATGAGCTACCGAGGACCCCACGATACCGCCCTGACCGATGATGACGACCTTTGCACGTTTGGGTAGTTGTGCCATCTTGATTCCCCTTTCCCCGCATTGAATGCCCGCATATGTCGCGGCACGGCCTTGATTCAATGTGGCTCTGATCGGTCAGGGGAGGTAAATCCAATACGACACCAAGCCGTCCAAAAACGGCAAAGGGCAGGGGCGGGTCAACCCTGCTTAATCTTTCTCAGGAAATCTCCAATATTCTCAAAAGCTTCTTCAGCTTCTGGCAAAACATCCGGAAACATGTGCCATACATGAACCATGCCTGGCCAGGTTTTCAGCTGTACCGGTGATCCGGAATCTTTTGCCTTGTTGGCATAGCGACGGGCGTTGTCCAGCAGCATTTCCGAGTCGCTGGCGTGGATCAGAACAGGTGGCAGGTTTTCCAGGCTGCCCCGGAGGGGTGAGGCCAGTGGGCTGGAAGGTGACAGGCGCATGCCAAAAAAGCTCAGCCACCAGAGCACCGGCAGCGGCACCCGCATGAGGCTGCCGAAGGTGGGGCCAAGCAGGGGGTCAGTCTTGATATTGAGGCGGTTGCTCGGCGCCGTCAGTGTCAGGTCGGTGGATGGCGACAGGGCAACGGCCGCATCCGCCTGACGCAGGCCCTGGTCACGAATCCAGGCAATCAGGACCAGAGTGTGGCTGCCGCCGGCGGAATCCCCGGCCACCACCACGAATTCCGCCGGCTCCGGGCCATCGGGGCCATGTTCCAGCATCCACTGATACGCTTCCTGGCAGTCCCGCAATCCTTCCCGGTAACGATGTTCCGGCAGCAGCCGGTAATCCACGGTAAATACGGCAGCATTGGCCACTTCCGAAAGTCGGTCGGTGATGGTGCGGTGGCTGCGGGGGCTCCCTGCGACCCATGCCCCGCCGTGAATGTAGAGGATCCGGTGCCGGGTATTGGCACCAGGTGCCAATACCCACTCACCTCTTGGCGCATTGGGGCCGGATGGGCGGAATTCCGAAACAAATTCCCGCCCCTCGCTCAGGCCGTCCATGTGTTTACGCAGGGCCATCAGCCGGGCCCTGCCCCTCAGGCCCCTGGCAGAGCGGCTCATGTCCCGGATCGTCTCCAGTACCTGGTTGTGGCCCGGGCTCGGGTTGTAGTCCTGTTTCGGGAAATCGTCCCGGTCCAGATGCGCGAGATTCTCCCCGCGAAGCACCAGAACCGTGATCAGAACAATCATTAACAGTAGCGTCAGTACGAACCAGATCATGAATGAGCCTTTTTGGCAATCAACGTCTTGTGATACCGGAGTTTTCGCCTATTTGGCGGGCAAAGTAAACATTTGAGCGATTCGCCAATCGCGACTTTAATCTCAGTATGGACAGAGGCAACGTTCAGAAGATTACGTACCAGATTGGCATGGTGATGGTGGTGGCCGTGGCGGTGGGTGCTATCGCCTCACTTGCGGCCATCGGATTTGTGGATGCCGTGCATTACCTGAATGATCGCCTGCTGATCTCTCCCTATGCCCGTATCCTGGCAGAAAGCCAGCCAGGTCTGGTGGCTGTGGCCACCCTCGTGGTGCCGGCAGGTGGTGGCCTTGTTGTCGGCCTGATTGTTCACTTCCTGGTGAGGGAGAAGCGTGGACTGGCACCGCCCGATGCTATTCTGGCTGCACAGACCAGCGGGCCCGCACCTGGGTTCAGAAGCGGTGTGGCTTCAACGCTCGCTGCGCTGGTATCGCTTGGCAGCGGGGCGTCGGTGGGACAGTATGGCCCGCTGGTGTATCTCGGTGCCATGTTCGGGAACCTGGCGGGAGGGCTTCGGCTGAATCTCCGCCACCAGCGTTCCATTGCCATCGCCTGTGGCGTGGCGGCTGCCATTTCCACTGCCTTCAACGCGCCTATTGCGGGGCTGGTGTTTGCGCACGAAGTCATCCTTCGCCACTACTCGTTGCGCGCTTTTGCACCGGTGACAGTGGCAGCGGCTACGGGATATATCATTGCCAATGTGATATTTGATCGTCCTGCACTGTTCCTGGTGAGTTTCGACCGGGTGGAGCACAGTTACGAATTCGTCTTCTTTGCCCTGGAAGGGGTGCTGTGTGCGGGCCTGGCCTGGGTGTTCATGGTATTGCTGAAGTTCAGTAACAGCCTTGCCCGGCGTCATATTGCACCGCTCTGGGCACGCCCGGCCGTAGCGGGACTGGCAGTGGGGCTCGTGGCTCTGTGGATACCGGAAGTGCTGGGCATCGGGCAGGAAACCCTGCGGTTTGCCACCATCGAAGGGGCGTTCGGAATTGGCGAGCTGGCGCTGATCATCGCTGCCAAGCTGGTTCTGACGTCGGTGTGTGTCGGCTTCGGGTTCGTGGGCGGCGTTTTCAGCCCCGCGTTGTTGATTGGTATTCTGTTTGGCGCTTTTTATGGGCTGGTGTTGCCCTACGTGGCACCGGCTCCGCATTCCGGCCTGGTGGTATACGCCATTTGCGGCATGATGGCGTTGGCCAGTTCCGTCATCGGGGCCCCGTTGACCACCATTCTGATCGTATTCGAGTTGACCCGCAGTTACGATCTGACGATAGCCGCCATGGTTTCCGTTGTCTTCGCCAACCTGATTTCCTACCGGGTTATCGGCCGTTCACTGTTCGATCTGCAGTTGCGGTCCCGCGGTTTTGATCTCTCCCTGGGACGGGACAAGGCGATACTGGAAACCCACAGCATCGGCGACTATCTCTCCAAACATGTCACCACTGCCACTGATCGGGATACCGTCGGAGATGTGCGCCAGCGCCTGGTGGACGACCACCGTTCGGAAGCCATGGTCCTCAACCGGAACGGAAAACTGCTGGGGGTGGTCAGGCTACAGGGCATAGTGAACAGTAACGCCGATACGCCGATACTGGAAACGGCCATTCAATCATTCACTATTTTCGATGAGAACACCTCGGTGTGGGAGTCCATGGAACTGCTGCGGGGCTTTCTGGGTGAAGCGGTCCCGCTGGTGGACCGGCACGGCCGGCTGATGGGAGTGGTTCCGGAAGAAGCGGTGATACGGGCGTACCTGGAAATCGTGCATGACCTGCGAGAGGAAGAAAATGAAGCGGCTTAGCCTGGCGGTCTATTCCGCAATGACAGCCGGGCTGCTGGCCTTTTCGGCTGTCTCGCAGGCACAGCGCGGTAACGAAGGGCCTGAGGTGCTTACGGTAGCAACCTGGGGTGGTGCGTACGAGGAGAGTCAGCGGCGCGCGTATTTCGATCCCTTTACCGAGGCAACTGGTATAGAAATCGAAACGGTGCATTATGATGGCGGCGTGAAGGTACTGCGAGAGCATATTGCCAGTGGCGATATCGAGTGGGATGTCATTGACATGATCCAGTCCGACGCCAGCACGGCCTGTGAAGAGGGCCTGCTGGAATCCATTGATCCGGAGATTCTGGAGGCCGCGCCTGATGGCACACCACCACAGGAGGATTTCATGGAAGGTGCCATTCACCCGTGCTTTATTACCCAGATCGTGTTCTCGACCGTTATCGGATTCGATGACAGGGCGTTTCCGGGGGTCAAGCCTGACAGTGTGGAAGACTTCTTCGACCTCAAGGCATTTCCCGGCAAGCGTGCCCTTCGAAAATCCCCGACGGGACTGTTGGAGTGGGCGTTGTTATCGCTGGCAGTGCCCAGGGAGCAACTCTATGACCTGCTCAGTACCCGGCGTGGGCTGGAGCTGGCTTCCGGACGGTTAGAGGATATTCGCGAGGCCATTGTCTGGTGGACCCGTGGGGACGAACCGGCTCAACTGCTGGCAAGTGGTCAGGCAGCCATGGCCACCGGCTACAACGGTCGCTTTTTCCATGCCAGGGCAATGGAGGGAGCGCCTATTTCAGTGATCTGGGACGGGCAACTGATCGGCTTTAACAGCTGGACCATTCTTCGTGGCACGGATCAGCCTGGTCAGGCTGCGGACTTTATCGCCTTTGCCACGCGAACGGAGAACCTGGCGGCCCAGGCCAACCTGATCAGCTACGGACCGGCCCGCAAATCGGCGCAGGAGAGGGTAGGGTTGCACACAGATACAGGCGTCCCGATGCGCCCCTATATGCCAACGGCGCCGGCCCACATGGATGCCGCCGTTGTGCGGGACCACCACTGGTATTCCCAGACCGTCAGGTTACGGGAGCAATGGTTCCGCGAATGGCTGGAACGCTGACAGACCAGTGTCAGGCCGGTTCGCAGGCTTCGGTGATGACCCGGTTACGGCCGGCGGCCTTCGCCCGGTAGAGCATGGCGTCAGCGCGGTTGATGGCATCATCGGTCCCTTTGCCGGGGATGTATTCGGCAATACCTACAGTCACCGTGACGGGTACGCCGGCAATGGGGGCCCGTTCTATCGCCCTGCGGCAGCGCTGGGCAGCATGGCGGGCAGCGCGAAGATCAACGCCGGGGGTGGCTACAAGGAACTCATCACCGCCCCACCGTGCTGCCAGGTCCACCTCGCGTACGGTGCTGGAGAGAATGTCTGCAAACCCGCTGATAACCGAATCGCCGACCTTGTGGCCGTATTCGTCATTGATGTTTTTGAACTGGTCTATATCGATAAGAATGATGGTCAGCGGACGTTGGTAACGGTCTGCCAACGCGGCCTCGGCAGACAGAAAACGGTCGGCACCACGACGGTTTGAAAGGCCGCACAGGGGGTCGGTGTTGGCCCAGTGCTGCAGGGTTTCGGCGCGGGTAAAGGCGCCCCAGGTTCGCTCGCGTATAAGGGTTCCGGCGCTGGTCAGTGCCAGCAGCACAGCCAGAAAAAGGTGGATGCGCGCCAGGTAAACCCAGTTGTGGCAGAACTCGCCCGCTGCCAGGAAACAGCTCAGAATTTCATGAACTGCCAGGGCTCCGGAAAACAGGAACGTGCCTACCCCGGTCATCATGCCGCCCCGATACCCAAGGGTGATGAAGCCACCAACAATCAGTATCCCTACAGCCCAGTAATGGCCGCCGGCCAACAAAAGAAGATGTTCATTCAAAGGGTCGCTGAACGCGAAATGCCACGCAAGACGGCTGAGAATCATGGCGCCCGCCGTGGCCACCAGGATGATCTCCATGGTTCTGAGGGAGCCTGCTCTGCGCCAAAGAGCGACACAAAGGCCGGCAAGCACCAATGCGAAGGCCGGATAGGCTACGGCAATGAAAGCGTCACCGTTTTCCCGAAATGCCCAGCTGAGCAGAATGATCGCAATGGTGAGGATGAGGACACCCAGATAGATGCTCCGCCGGTAGGTCTCAAGGCGGTTCAGTTCTGTCTGAATGGCGTGAAGGTTGTTCCCGGGTGCTGAGTCCATAGCGCTTGTAAATCCGTTTAATGTGGAATCCCCTGTACGACCTGCATGAGAACCGCAAAATAGTACATGCACACTACAGATATTATCGCGCAATCCGCTCCTGAGTCTACGATTGAGAAACGACTTCCTGTGGTCTCTGAATCTGCTCAGGTGTGCTGTTGTGCACTGCCTTCCAGAATCTCCTGAATGTCTGTGGCCGCGAGTGTTTCTTTTGCCAGAACAGCTTCCGTCAGGGCTTCCAGTTGCTGGCGGTGCTCCGAAAGGAAGTTCACCGTCGCTTTCTCGAGCTCAATCAGTTTTGCCTGAACCTCGATGTCGATCAGCTCCGCCATGTGCTCGCTGTATTCCCTTGGCTGTCCCATTTCCCGCCCGAGAAACACATGCTCTTCACCGATGCCCAGTCCCAGAGGACCGATTTTCTCACTCATGCCCCATTGTCCGAACATGCGCCTCAGCAGTTTGGTGGCTTCCTTGAGGTCGTTCTGGGCGCCGGTGCTTACTTCACCGTAAATAAGCTTCTCCGAGGAACGGCCCCCCAGCATGACCTTGATACGGTCTGTCAGATAGCTTTCGGTATAGTTATAGCGGTCTTCTTTGGGCGTCTGTTCGGTAACCCCCATCGCCATGCCGTGGGGGATAATAGTGACTCGGGTGAGCGGGTCAGCCTTGGGCATGAAATAGGCCATGATGGCATGCCCGCATTCATGGTAAGCCACCACCTGCTTTTCTTCTTGAGTCAGTTCAGCATCGCGTTCTTCCCCAAGCACGATCCGGTCGCGGGCATGCTCGAAGCAGTCGTTGTTGACCTTTTCCAGGTTCAGTCTCGCGGCAGTCAGGGCGGCCTCATTCACCAGATTTTTCAGGTCGGCACCGGAGAAACCGATGGTGCGGGCGGCAATTTCTTCGAGCTCAACATCGTTGTCCAACGGAACTTTTCTGACGTGAACTTCAAGAATAGCCTTGCGTGCTTCCTTGTGAGGCCTGTCCAGCGTCACCTTGCGATCGAAACGGCCAGGGCGTAGCAGGGCGCTGTCGAGAACGTCCGGGCGGTTGGTGGCTGCAAGCACAACAACGTTCTCATGACCTTCAAAGCCGTCCATCTCGGTCAGGATCTGGTTGAGAGTCTGTTCACGTTCATCGTGGCCCCCACCGAAACCGGCGCCCCGGGACCGCCCAATGGCATCCAGTTCATCGATAAAGATCAGTGCAGGCGCCTCCTTGCGAGCGGTTTCGAACATGTCGCGGACCCTTGCCGCGCCAACGCCAACAAACATTTCGATAAACTCGGACGCACTGATGCTGAAGAAGGGAACATCTGCTTCACCGGCAATGGCTTTGGCCAACAGGGTCTTGCCTGTGCCCGGTGGGCCGACCAGCAGGATGCCAGTTGGCATATCCGCGCCCAGGGCTTTGTACTTTTCCGGAGCCGTGAGGAAATCGATAATCTCGGTAATGTCGCGCTTGGCGGATTCGATACCTGCTACGTCAGACAGCCTCGTTCTGGAGAACTGTTTCTCCACCCTGCGAGCCTTGGAGCGGTTGAAACCCAGCACTCCGCCACCCTGCTGCATCATGCGTTTCTGGGCGTACGACCAGAACCAGAACAGTAATGCTAGAAACAGCAACCAGGGGAGTACATTGGTCAGTACCTGTTGCCATACCGGAGGCTCTGCGGGCAGGGCGCTGATGGTCACCCCGTGGGATTCCAGGAGCGGAAGCAGGTCCGGGTCTTCAATCGGCGGCCGAACGCTATGGAAACGGAGCGAACTGGTGTCCTTGGCCCAGGCTCCGCCTCCCTCCTCGGTCAGCTGACCGTCGATATGATCGGCCCGAAGGGTGACCTCCTCCACCTGTTCGTTGGCGACCGCTTCCTTGAATTGCGAGTAGGGTAATTCGGTAACCGGTGGCTGACCACCGTCCTGGAGCCAGAAAAACATCAGAATGATTGCAGCACTGAGCCATAGGAACGAGTATTGAGCCGGAACTTGCGGAGGTTGCGGTTGTTGGGATTGCTGGGGCTTTTGTGTCTCGGTCATGGTGTCCCATCTTTATGGCTGTAGAATCTCCTGCCAATGGTGTTTTACACCGCGACTGCTCAGCTAGCAAGGAATAGAACCATGATTCCACTGGACCCGGAAAACTGGAGCCTGATGCACGGCAGCCTTGTGTTTTGCGCATGCGCTGCGGTTATTGCAGTGGCCGGCACACGCATTACCCGGATTGTCGATCAGCTGGCTGATCGCACCGGCATAGGGGAAGCTGCGGCAGGTGCCGTATTGTTGGGGGCCTCGACATCTCTGGGTGGTTCCGTGCTCTCGGTTACCGCCGCCTGGAATGGTCATGCTGAATTGGCGGTGAGCAACGCGCTGGGCGGCATCGCTGTGCAAACGTTCTTTCTGGCCGTTGCGGACATGGTATACCGCCGCGCCAATCTTGAGCATGCCGCTGCATCTGTTCCAAACATGATGCAGAACGGGCTGCTCATCTGCCTGTTGGCGCTGATCCTCTTCGCTCCCTACCTGCCAGAGTACACGATTGCGGGTGTTCATCCGGTAACGCCGGTGCTGTTGGGCGTCTATTTCTACGGTATCCATCTGGTTCGCGCCGCAAACGAGTCGCCCATGTGGCGACCTTCCGTTACCAGAGACACGCGGGAAGACACCCCGGACGATCTGGCGACCATGCCACCGCTGGTCCGGCTATGGGCCGAGTTTCTGGTGCTGATGTCTGTTCTGGGACTTGCGGGCTGGACACTGGAGCCTGCCGCAACGGTGATCGCGGTGAAGACCAACCTGTCGCAAACCGTGGTCGGGGTCATGCTGACGGCCATCAGTACGTCAATTCCCGAGTTGGTTACATCCATCGCGGCCGTTCGGCGCGGTGCACTGACTCTGGCTGTCGGCGGCATCATCGGTGGCAATGCTTTCGATACCCTGTTCACCGCAGCTTCTGATATTGCCTACCGGGAAGGCTCGATTTACCACGCCATGCCGGAGGATTCAAAATTTTGGGCGGTTCTTACCCTGCTGATGTCCGGCGTGTTGATGATGGGTTTGATTCGCCGTGAGCGTCACGGTATCGGCCAGATCGGAACGGAAAGCGTGGTGATTATGTTGCTCTATGTGCTGGGCGTGGTGTTGCTGCTGGCAGGCGGTTAGTGTCCAGTGGAGACTAATCGAACCGCCTTGCCTGGCTGAAACGGTCCCGCCAGTAATACCCGTTGAGGGAGGAGTGGGTCACACCGATGGACGTTGAGGAGTGAATGAAACTGTCACCGCCCATATAGATGCCTGCATGCTGGTCTTTGCCCTTAATGCGGAAAAACACCAGATCTCCGGCCCGGAGCTGGTCCCGCTCCACGACATCGCCTGCGGAAAGCATCTGGGACGTGGTGCGGGGTAACTGGCGCCCCAGGGCTTCATCGAAGGCCGTGGCTATGAACCCGGAGCAATCGAAGCCGCTGGCGGAGGTGCCACCATAGCGATAGGGAGTGCCCTCATAGCGCTCGAACACCTGCCATAACCGGTCTGCCTTCGCGGCGTCACCGGCGGTAGCAGCTTCACCGGAAGGCTGCCACGTGGTTTCGTCGGTGGAGCGAAGGTTCTGGTTGCTGGCGCAGCCAGCCAAGGTTAGCGTGACCAGAACTGTGACAAGCGGGAGCGTCTGACATCGATTCACTGCATGTAACCTCGGACTTTTCGGTATTTTGCTACTTTAAAGGCCTGAGCATTCCTTTGTCAGGTTAAAGTTTGCTTCGATTTGTCTTCCCGAAAACGCCACTTGACGGCTTGAGGTCGATTCACGAACTATGGATGCACGCTTTCTGCCCCCGAGGTTTCAATGAGCCCGCCATTCTCTGACAAGACCCAGCGCCTTTACGTAAGAAACGCCGCTATCAACGATATTGCCGGAATCATTGCCCTGAGCCGCCGGGTGTATGAAGGGACCGGCATGTATGGTTACACGGCTGGGCCTTTGACCGGGCAGATCAATACCTTTCCGGAAGGGCAGTTTGTCGCCATGCTTGGTGACCGCGTGGTGGGCTACTGTGCCACCTTCCGCATTGGCGAGGACGTGGCGCTGGCGCCCCATGACTGGACCGAAATTACCGGTAACGGCTACGCTTCCCGGCACGACCCGGAAGGGGAGTGGCTGTATGGCATGGAGTCTGTGTGGACCCGGACTGCCGCGGCTACCGGATTGGCGAGCGCCTGTACAATGAGCGCAAGAACCTGTGTCAGTCGCTGGAATTACAGGGAGTGGTGTTTGCCGGCAGATTACCCACGCTGGCCAAACGTCTGAAAAAGTTTGACTCGGTAGAAGCCTATGTTAAGGCGGTAATGGCCAAAAAACAGCGCGATCCGGTGCTGTCATTTCAGCTGCATAACGGCTTTGAGGTCCATGGCATTATTCCTCACTACCTGGATGCAGACCATGCCTCCCTTGGCTACGGCATCCACCTGGTCTGGCGCAACCCGAAGGTGGTCCGTAGTGACGATAACGGCAAGCGTAAACGCTATGGCCGGCGGGTTCCGGATACCGTACGGATAGGTACGGTTCAGTATCAACAGCGCCGGGTGGCGTCGTTCGAGGAATTCAGCGAGATCGTCAGATACTTCGTCGACGTAGTGGCTACCTACAAGGGCGATTTCGTGGTCTTCCCGGAGCTGTTTACATTGCAGTTGCTGTCCATTGAAAGCCGCGAGGGCACGCCTGCAGAAGCCATCGAGGCGGTGACCGAATATGCGGAACCCTTCCGGAACCTGATGCGGGATCTGGCCCTTCGGCACAACATCAATATTATCGGCGGCTCAACGCCGGTCAAGGAAGACGACGGCCGCGTTCGCAATGTCGCCTACGTGTTCCTTCGGGACGGACAGGTGTTTTCACAACCGAAGATTCACCCCACCCCGAACGAGGCCTACTGGTGGAATATAACCGGTGGCAGCCGTGTTACCGCCATTGAAACCGATTGTGGGCCCATTGGCGTGCTGGTCTGTTACGACGCCGAATTCCCCGAGCTGACCAGGCACCTGGTGGACCAGGGTATCCAGATCCTGTTTGTGCCCTTCTGCACCGATGAGCGCCAGAGTTACCTGAGGGTCCGTTACTGTTGTCAGGCCCGCGCGGTGGAGAACCAGTTGTTTGTGGTCATGTCCGGCAATGTGGGCAACCTGCCCAAGGTTCCCAATATGGAGCTGCAATATGGCCAGAGCTGCATTCTGACACCCTGTGATTTCCCGTTTGCCCGCGATGGCATCGCCGCGGACACCACCCCAAACGCGGAGACAGTCGCCTTCGCCGACCTGAGGCCGGAAACGCTGCTCACTGCCCGCAACAGCGGTACGGTCAAGAATCTAAAGGACCGCCGGCACGACCTCTACACAGTGAACTGGCGTGGGCAGTAAGCCGTCATGGCCCGTTTGGTGACGTTGTTCAGGACACTACGTCGGTTACTGTTTTGGGGGCTGCTGCTCTTTCTGCTGCTTGTGATTGCAGGAGGGTGGTACGCCCGCGTTGCATGGGAGGACTGGCGGCAGGCAAACAATCTACACAGTCTCGAATGGCAGGGGATGGAGGTATCTCTGGGCGGGGTTCGGCTGCAGGATTTTTCTGCAAGCCAGGTGCGGGACGGTCAACCGTATTCACTGGAAGGTGGGGACCTGTCGCTGGGCTGGACCTGGGACTGGCATGGGCCGGCGCTCAACGTACTACGGGTGGGCCTGTTGAGAGTCGATATCCCGGTGTGGCCAGGCTCTGAACAACAGGCCGGTGCGTCTGACGGTCTTCCCGCTGATCTGCCGCTCTGGTTGCCTGAAGAGATTATGATTGATCGGCTCGCTCTTACTCTCCCCGACGAGATACGTGCCGAGGGCGATCTGGCCGTCTCAAAACTTTCGAGGCCCGACCAGCGTGAACTTGTCACCAACGCCATGAAGGTGGAGGGGGCGACTCCAGCAATTACCCTGGCCGGGTGGCAACTCCACAAAGGGCAGGCGAAGCTGGTGTTTGCCGGCAAGGCCGACGGGCAATCCGCTACCCTGGAGTTCAACGATGAAACGCGCCTGGAACTCGCCCGGGTGAATGCTCCGGCCAATGCCGCGCAATTGGACAACGTGAAGCTCAACCTGGCGGGCACGAAACTGACTACGCTGCATAGCCTGCAGCCAATGGCGCTTGAGACGCTTGCTCTTGAGGGCCCAGTGGTGGCCACGGCAGCCGCTTTCCATCATCCGCACCTGAACCCGCAGCCTTGGCGCCTCGATGGTTGGCTGGGGGGTAATCTTAAAGCCCTCAGGTTCGATGGCAGGCTTTCCTCAGACGCAGGGGCCAGCGCTGATATTGCTTTCCGTTTCCCGTTCGATGGCATTCCGGCCCTGGATGCCGAAATGACCGCCACCGGTGCAAGAGGGCACCGTGCCCTGGCCGATACCTTCACTGCCTTGCCGGAGGAACTTGAGATCGGGGAGGGCAGCATCCACACGAGCCTGGGGCTGCGTTTTCCGTCCGACGGCCTTCAGATGCAGGGAGAAATCGGCTTCGAAGACCTGGGTGGGCTGTTTGGCCGAACGGCCTGGGCCGGGCTGGCGGGCAAGGTGGCCATCGAGATTTCAGATGACAGGCTGGAGGCCGACAGCTCTGGTTTGTCGGTGGCCTCCGTTAATCCGGGCATCCCCCTCAATAACATCCAACTGGCCGGCCGTTATCGGTCGACGACTGAACAGCTTGCTGCCGGTACCCTGGTGCTGGAGCAGGGGGCTGCGGGGCTCCTGGGGGGCAATCTCCGCATTGAACCCGCAGAGTGGCAATTAACGGAAACGCCCCTGAAGATTTTGCTGGAGCTGAGCGACATTGAATTATCGCAACTGATGGAAGTCTACCCCTCAGAAGGCCTTTCGGGCAGCGGTATACTCCGGGGCACTGTGCCGGTGTTGATCGGCGAACAGGGTGTCAGTATCGATGCCGGGAAGGTTGAAGCGGAGCCCCCGGGTGGCACGCTGAAGCTGCCGGCAGAGCGGTTGAGAAGCATGGCCCAAAATAACGAGGCCATGGCTCTGGTGGTGCAGGCGATGGAAAACTTTCACTACACCGTTCTCAACAGCACGGTAGACTATGACCAGAATGGCAAACTGTTTCTGGGGTTGCGCCTCGAAGGCAGCAGCCCCGAGGTGCGCGACGGACACCCGATCGTACTTAACATTAATCTGGAAGAAGACATTCCGGCGTTGCTGACCAGCCTCCAGCTCAGTGGCCGGGTCAATGAAGCGGTGACAGAGAAGGTGCGCAACCTGATGCAGAAACGGGATGAACAAAACCAGCCAGGCCGATCGGAAAACTAATCAGGAGTAAGGCAGATGAACGGATACAGCTCGGGCGTTTTGCCTGTGAAAATTCGAAACACGCTGGGGATGGTGGCGCTGGCCCTGGGTGCCGCAGCATGCACGCCCACGGTGCAGATGGAGGCACCCAAGGAGCCCATCACGGTAAATCTTAACGTCAAAATTCAGCACGAGATCTACGTGAAGGTGGATAAAGACGTGGATGAACTCTTCGGCGAAAAGGGTTTGTTCTGATGGTCAATTCTGAATCCAGGGAGTCACTCATGAAACCTTTTGTTCAACTCGGTGCAGTCATCCTCGTACTTTGCCTGGCAATGCCCGCATTTTCGATGGGGCTGGAAGAAGCCAAAAGCCAGCTGGATGCCGCCAAGCAGCAGGGATTGGTGGGCGAAACGCCAACCGGTTATCTGGAAGTGGTCAAGGCAGACGGCAACGCCCGGGGTATTGTTGAAGCCATCAACAAGGCGCGGCGGGACGAGTACGCCCGTATCGCCGAGAAACACGATATTCCCGTGACCCAGGTGGAAACAGTGGCCGGCAAGAAGGCCCTTGAGAAAACTCCGGCTGGGCAGTACATCCTGGTGGACGGCGAGTGGGTCCAAAAATAGATGGCTCGTTTCGAGGAAATCGGCACGGCAACCATTCCCGGCAACGGCACCCGGTTGCGTCTGCTGCAGCGCAATGATGAATTTTCGATCAAGATCGCCGGGACCACCGGTGAGCTGATGAATAGCCGGCTACACGGCTCGGAAGATGCCCTGGCCACGCTTGCCTGCGAGCGCATTGCAGAGCTGCCCGGGCCCCGCGTTTTGATTGGCGGGCTGGGTATGGGATACACACTGGCCGCCGCTCTGGGCGCCTTGCCGGAAACTGCCCGTGTGACTGTGGCTGAACTCGTTCCGGAAGTCGAGGTGTGGAACCGGGGCCCGTTGGGGGCCGCAGCCGGCTATCCGTTGAACGATGCCAGAGCCAACGTCCATATCGGTGACGTAGCGGAACTGCTGCGGGAAGGCGATGGCGACTGGGATGCCATCCTGCTGGACGTGGACAACGGCCCTGAGGGGCTCACCCGTAAGGAAAATAACTGGATTTACTCCCCTGAGGGTATTGCTGCCGCCCAGAAATCTCTCAGCGCCGACGGCATCCTTGCCTACTGGTCCGCCGGGCCGGAGTACGCGTTTACCGAGAGGCTACGCCGTGCCGGGTTCTCTGTTGAGCCTGTCACAGTACGGGCTTTGCGTCCGGGCAAGGGTGCTCGCCATGTCATCTGGCTCGCCTGGTAGACGGCGGAATCCTGAACGCCTGTTGCTGAATGGTCATTCGCAATACATGCACGTGGGTTGTATTTTTAGAGGTAGGAGGCAATGCTGTGTAGTAAGAGCCTCGTTTATTCTCTGAGATACTCAGGAGGTATTTCATGAAATCCTCAATGAGTCTTACCGGCGAGCAAGAGAGCCACAAAGTAGCTGCTGTTTTCGACACTGAGAGTGACGCCAGAGGCACTGCCAGGGCCCTGTGTGAAGGAACGAGCCTGACGGATGACCAGGTGGCTGTTCTGAGCCCCCGTGACGGGCATCCGGGCAGAGAGCTGGAGCCTGAGGATCAGGGCATCTGGAACACGCTTGTACGTTCCCATGTCGGGTTGGGTGCCGGTGGTGTGGTGGCGGGTTTTGTCGTGTTTCTCGTGCTGAGTGCCCTTGGCATCGGATTTATTTCCCAGAACTCGGTGGTGGCCGCCTCAGTGCTTGCCGCGTTAGGTCTAATGGTAGGGCTGCTACTCGCAGGGGCGGTGACGATTCGTCCGGATCACACACCCTATCTGATGAAGGCACAGTCCGCGTTAAGCAAAGGCAAATACGTACTGACGGTTCACGCTTCCAGCACACAGCAACTTCAGGAAGCAAAGTCGCTTCTTGATACCCGGAATGTTAAAACCGTACAAACCATCTGATGCGGATGCTGTGGTCGTATTACGGGTTACCCGGTGCGCTGTTTGTGGCGCGTGGGCAGGTTTGTCGGCGAGCCTGGCTCCTGGCTAGTCGTCGCCTGCCTCGGCGTCCCGTATTCGCTCCTGGCGCTCGCGCTCTTCTTCCTTGGCAGCGTCAATAACCGCCATCAGTTCGTCGACATCGGCGCTTTCGGTGTCGTGTTCGAAGCAGCCAGTCAGTCGGCTGTCTGGGTGCAGGTCGCCGGACTCGTAGAGCGCCCAGATTTCCTTGCCATAATCGGTGTTCAGTAACTCCGGGGCGAAACGACCGAAATACCGGCGCATGTTGTCTACGTCCCGTTCCAGCATCTGTTCGGCGCTGTTATTCCCGGATGCATTGACCGCTTGAGGCAGGTCGATAATCACCGGGCCTGTGGCGTCAACCAGCACATTGAATTCTGACAGGTCTCCGTGAATAAGCCCGGCGCTGAGCATGCGCACCACGTCAGCAATCACCTTGATGTGGTAAGCCCGCGCCTGTTCTGGCGTGAGCGTGACGTCATCCAGCCGTGGCGCGGCCTTGCCGTCTTCATCGGCGATCATTTCCATCAACAGCACACCGTCCACGAACCCGAAAGGTTCCGGTACCCGTACGCCGGCACCGGCGAGCCGGTACAAGGCGTCTACCTCGGCGTTCAGCCAGGCATCTTCCTGTTCTTTCTGCCCGTAGCGGGTTTTCTTGCCCATGGCCCGAGCGCGGCGGCTGTTGCGAACCTTGCGGCCTTCCTGGTATTGAACGGCCTGTTTGAAGCTACGTTTCTGCGCTTCCTTGTAGACCTTGGCACAGCGCACACTGTCGCCACAGCGCACCACGAATACCTGCGCTTCCTTGCCACTCATCAACTGGTACAACACTTCGTCCACCATGCCGTCGTCGACAAGGGGCTGTAATCGTTTCGGTATCTTCATAAATCCGTCGGTTGCCTGGTTCGCCTGGCCGGCAAATCGTTCTGGCCGGCATCTCTGGGCGTATACTACCTGAAATCGGTGCCGGAACCCTCATGCCCGAAGTGATCCGCAGCTGCTTCAGATTGCGTAGTCAATCTGCAACACTGGTATAAACACCTGAGGCAGGAGAGAGTCTATGAGCAACGATCCGGTCATGCTGATCACTGGCGCTTCATCCGGAATTGGTGAGGCAACCGCGCGGGCAGCGCAAAAGGCAGGTTACCGTCTGGTTCTGTCAGCCCGCTCTGAAGACAAACTGAAACAGCTGCAAACGGACCTGGGCGGGAGCGAACGGGTAATGATCGCCCGCTGTGACGTGCAGAGCGTGGAGGACCAGCAGGCTGTAGTAGACAACGCCCTGGCCACGTTCGGGCGGATTGATGCGGTGTTTGCGAATGCTGGTCGTGGGGGTGAACCCGGCGGGTTCAGTGGCGCCGATCATGAGGTCTGGAAGGACATGATCCTGACCAATATCTACGGTGCCGGGCTGACCGTCCAGTGCTGTCTGCCTGCCCTTCGGAAAAGTCGGGGGCACCTGCTGCTGACCGGCTCTGCCGCCGGCCGGGTAACCATACCGGGCTCTATGTACAGCGCTACCAAGTGGGCGGTCTCTGCCATGGGTTATGGCGTCAGGGAGGAGCTTCGTGGCTCTGGCATTCGTGTCACTCTGGTCGAGCCCGGGATGGTGGATACACCGTTCTTTGATGAAAGCCCGGCGAACGCCCTCAAACCAGACGACATCGCCCAGGCGGTGATGTACGCGGTGTCCCAGCCAGCACACGTGGATGTTAACGAAATTCTGGTGCGACCAACGCCTCCGCTGGAATAAAGCTGCAGTTGCCGCTCAGTGAGTCGCTTCGCTGGGTGGCTTCTGGTCCATATTTCTGGCGAGTATCTTCTCGGCATCCAGTGACGCGATAGGTACCTGGGTATCCCGGGGAATATCGCCACTGAGCTGGAGGGCAACGTAACGCATGGCACATACCCGCAGAAATGACGTGAAGTTGCCAAGATCGTGCCCTGCGTCGATGGATTCGTGATAGAGCCTGGTGATCATCTGGGGCAGATTCATACCATCTCGGGCGGCGATCTCCGTGAGGGCGTTCCAGAAGGCGTTTTCCATACGAATGCTGGTAACCATACCGTCGATACGCAGGGAGTGGGTGCGGCTGACCCAGAGGTCCGAATCCGCGTGGACGAAGAGTTTGCACATGGCGTTTTCCTCATGAATCCGGGGCCGCGGTAACGGCCCCGCTCCGGTCACTTGTCCAGCAGTTTGAAAAACTGTGTTAGCCACTGGGGGTGGGCCGGCCATGCCGGTGCCGTCACCAGATTACCATCGGTTACCGCGGCGTCAACATCGATGGCGGCGAAGCGGCCACCAGCCAGTTCCACTTCCGGCTGACAGGCCGGATAGGCCGAACACTCGCGGCCTTCAAGAACGCCCGCGGCAGCCAGCAGTTGAGCACCATGGCAGATGGCCGCCACCGGTTTGTCGGTTTCGAAAAAGTGGCGCACCAGCTTTTTCACGTCCTCGTTCAGGCGCAGATACTCCGGCGCTCGGCCACCGGGTACAACCAGAGCGTCGTAATCCGCGGGATTGAGTCCGGCAAAATCCGCATTCAATGCAAATCGGTGGCCAGGCTTCTCGGTGTAAGTCTGGTCGCCTTCAAAATCGTGGATGGCAGTGGCCACGGTGTCTCCGGACTTCTTGTCCGGGCATACTGCGTGAACCGTATGACCCACAGCCTGGAGTGCCTGAAAGGGCACCATGGTTTCATAATCCTCGGTGAAATCGCCGGTAATCATCAGTATTTTTTTGCCGCTCATACCCTTCTCCTTGTGCTTGTCGGTGGTAGCCTGAATACACTAACAAGTGCCAGACGACAGCGGGTATTAGGGGAATACTACAGTGTTATGTTATAACACTGTGACGGGCTGATTCTTTTTTATTTATCAACATGGACACTCTATGACTTCACCAATACCCACCAACCTCGTTCTCGGCTTTCTGGGAGTGGGGAAGACCACGGCCATCCTGGATCTGCTCAGGCAAAAGCCGGAGGGAGAAGTATGGGCAGTTCTGGTGAACGAATTTGGTGAAGTGGGAATTGATGGCGCCATACTGGAAACCGAGGGTGCCTTTGTGCGGGAAATTCCCGGTGGTTGCATGTGCTGTGTGGCCGGATTGCCGATGCAGATTGGTCTCAATCAGCTGATCCACAAAGCGAAACCAGACAGGTTGCTGATCGAACCTACCGGGCTTGGGCATCCCTCCCAGATTATCGAGACGTTAACGGGCGAGCACTATCAGGACGTACTGGCATTGGGACCTGTGCTTTGTCTGGTGGACCCCAGGCGACTGGAGGAGCCCAGGGTTCTGAAAAATGTACAGTTCCGGGATCAGGTTGCTGCAGCCGACATCGTCGTAGCCAACAAGACGGACCTGTGCGAGCCGGAGCAGATTGCTCACTTTGATGACTGGCTGGGGAGTCTGGAGGGATCGCAGAAAGCCGTGTTTCATACCCGACAGGGCCGCATGAACACCGCGTGGCTTGATGGCGAAACCGCATTGTCAGAGGTGGCTTCGCCCAATGCGCATCATCATCACGAGCCGGCAGAGCCTACGCCCGTTCCGGATATCCGGGAGCAGCCCTGGCAACGGATCAGTAACCAGGGCCAGGGCCACTTCAGCCTGGGTTGGAGGATACATCCTGATACCGTATTTTCCGAGACTGCCTTGCTGGCGTTATCCATGGACAGCCGTTTTGTCCGCTTCAAGGCAGTGGTTCGTACCAGTGATGGCTGGCGGACCATCAACATGGCCGACGGCGCGCTGTCGGTCTCTGAATGCGAGCCAAGGGATCTGTCCCGCATCGAGCTCATCAGTGAGCAGGGTCTGGATAGCAATGAACTGGACGCCAGTCTGCGGGAGTCCGTCGCGCAAATGGTGCCGTCATGCTGAAGATTTCCAACACTGTTGAGCTGGGTGATTGGGAGATTGAGCTTACCCAGATCCGGGCCCAAGGGGCCGGAGGCCAGAACGTCAACAAGGTGGCTTCGGCGGTGCACCTGCGTTTCGATATCCTTAACTCCAGTCTGCCGCCGTTCTACAAGGAGCGGTTGATGGTGATCTCTGACCAGCGCATCAGCAAGGAAGGCATCATTGTTATCAAAGCGCAGAAATACCGCACGCTGGAACTCAACAAGGAAGATGCTCTCGGGCGCCTGAAGGAACTGATCCAGGAGGCGGTAAAACTGCAGAAAGCACGCCGGCCCACTCGCCCTACCAAGGGTTCACAACGCCGGCGTGTTGATAAAAAAACCAAAAAAGGCAAAACCAAAGCCTTGCGGGGCAAGGTGCCGCTTTAATTCAATACAGCAGGTAAGTTGCGTAACCGGCACTGATCGCCATGCCAATAACAACCGCCAGGAATACGGCCACCAGAGTCGACCGAAACAGAGACTTCAGAAGAATCACTTCTGTCAAGCTGGCACCCGCACTGCCAATGATCAGCGCCATGACGGCACCCGCACTGACACCCTTGCCCAACAGGGCTGCGGCTAGCGGGATAACGGCCTCGGCCCGAATGTAAAGCGGAGCCCCGATGAGGGCTGCGAAGGGGATCGCGAAGGGCTTGTTGGCGCCGGCGTATTCGGCCAGCAAACCGGTCGGTACGAAACCGTATATTACACTTCCAATAGAAATGCCCAGCATCAGGTATGGGAGCACTTTCCGGAAATCCGACCAGGTTTCACTCCAGAGCCCCGCGAACTTTCCGGACCGGATGTCCCAGAGAATCGATTCATAATAGGAGACGTTGGGAGCTGCATACCCCTGGCCGTAGGTAATTGAACCGCTGCCTCCAGAGCTTCCACCTGAACAGCCAGCCCCTGCATCCTTTGCTGGCTGGGGCTTGCCGGTTGCCGCTTTGCAGCCCTGAACGGTATCGACGTTCAGCACATAGCGCTCGAATCCCAGGCTCTGCAGCGACCATCCGGCTATGAGGGATACGAGGAAAGCAAAGGTAACGTATATTCCCGTCAGCTCCAGGCCGAAGGTTGCGGCAAGCAAGACCACGATGATCGGGTTTAGCAAAGGGGAGGCGAACAGGAAAACCATCATCGGACCGAATCCGGCACGGGCCCGGATAAGTCCTTTAAGCAGAGGGATTGTCGAGCAGCTGCAAAAGGGCGTAATAGCACCCAGGAACGCAGCAAGCAGATAACTACGCCCCTGCCGGGCGCTGAGCAACGCTGCGATCTTTTCCTGCGGCACATAACGCTGCAATATGCCAACGAGCCAACTGATCAACAGGAACAGAAATGATAATTCTATTGCCAGAAAAGCGAACATACCCAGGGTGTCTTGCATTTCCTGTGACATAGCAACCTCTATATTTCTAGATATATGGAAATATAAACTTAAATTGCACTGTCTTCTTGTGTCAAGTACATTTCTAGAATTATCGAATTAAAGGCAATAGTAATGACAAACGAAGAAGCAGCGCTGTGTCTGGCTGAGCTCGGGAATACTCACCGGCTGTCGATTTTCAGGTATCTCGTAAAGGCCGGCCACGATGGGGCGTCTGTTGGGGAGGTGCAGCGCCAGCTTGATATACCGGGGTCGACCCTGTCCCACCATCTCTCGCGCATGGCCAATGCAGGCCTCATTCGGCAAGTAAAGCGAAGCCGTGTTATTACGTGCCTGCCAAATTTTGAGTTGCTGGAAGAGTTGACGGGGTTTCTCCGGGAGGAATGCTGCATGGGACATGAGGTTGGCAGCGAGACTACCGGCGCTCAGTCCTAGCCCCGGAAACGCCTGTTTTCACGTGTGACTCTGGCCTCCCCAGCCCCAAACGCGCCGCTTCCTCGCGCCGGCGCAGGTAAAGATCCCGGCCAGCTGCGCCTGCCAGAAAAACAAATCCAGCGAATTCAGTGATAGCGCTGTAGTCGATAAACAGGGCATAAAGAACCAGTACAGTGCCGATCACGCACAGAATAGCCGGTAACGCTGAACGGTGACGTCGGTATCCGACAGCGATGAATAGTGTTGCAAGGATTGTGAGCAGGGCAATGGTCCCGGCCCACAGGCTTGGGGTGAGCGCCACGCCGGCCCCCAATGCCGCGAGTATGGCCACTGCAGCCAGGGCTCCATAACAATTGATCAATGCCAGTGTCAGGGTCGCCACGCCGAGAAATCCCCGCCGATGCAGGTCCGTCAGCCAGCGCCTGGGATGACATCGCCTCAACCAGCGTTGCCACCACTGCGGTGCCCGGCCAGCCCTTTGGGCCCTCAACTCAATGGAATGGGCACCAAAGCTTTTCGCAATTTCTCGGGTTTGTTGGCTGGGGCTGTGGGCGAAGTAATCCAGTCGACGCACAATTCGGATATTTTCAAACCCCGCATCACCCAGCATGGCCAGCAGGCTGTCTTCTACCGTGGCGCCAACCACGCACTCCACCCACAGGCGGGGGTCGGAGTCGCAGTCGACATTGACAGGCCGGTTTATGACAACGTCCGCCAGTTGCAGTCGTCCACCAGGTCGCAATACCCGGAACATTTCCCGGAGGGCCAGGCGCTTATTCGGTACCAGGTTCAGGGCGCCGTTGCTGGTGATGCTATCAATACTTTCGTCCGCCAGAGGCAGATGTTCGGCGGACGCCTGGATGACCCCTACATTGGGATAACGCCCGTCAGCGTGATACTTGAGTTTTCTAGTCATGGCGGCGGTCAGGTCCAGCGCAATCACCTGACCACCGGTGCCAACCCTGGAGGCCGCAATCAGCGAGTCGTTACCTGCACCGGCCCCGATATCCAGGGAGGTGTCTCCGGGGTGTAAGGCATCTGCCATGAAGGGGTTGCCCACACCGGCGAACGACGCGGCGACGCCTTGGGGCAGCGAGTCCACATCGGCGGTGGCGTAGTCAAGAAAACGAAGAGCCTGCCCGCCAACAGGAAAATGGAAGTGGGCGTCGGGTCTGTCTGCCACTGCAGTGTACATATCCTGGACGGCCTCGGTAATTTGCTGCGGTGAGTATCCAAGAACGGCAACCATGGGTGTTTCCTCCTGTTTCGGTCCGGGCCGGTCAGAAGCGCTCTATCATTTCCTTGACACGGCGTCGCAGCCTTTCCGGGGCTTCCTGCCGGCCACTTTTTGCGACCCGCTCCCGGAGTTTTCGCTCAAACTCCGCCCGGCTGAAGCAGTCGTGGCACCTTTCCAGATGCCGTTCTATTTCGGCGCTGGCGTCACCGTCCAGTTCCCGGTGCAGATAGTCCAACAGGTGCTCGACAACCTCTTCGCAGGAAATCCAGGACTCGTTCATACATCACCTCCACTGGCTCCCGGGTGCTGTCCACCGCATTTCGACAGTCCGGCCTCACGGCCCTGTTGCCATAGTGCTTTCTGCAGGAGCCCACGGGCCCGCCATAGCCGGGAACGTATTGTACCCAGGGGCAGGTCGAGCAATCGGGCTGCCTGTTCGTAGCTGTAACCTTCCACCTCGACCAGCACGGTCACGATTCGATAGGCATCCGGCAAGTTATCTATGGCTTTGCTGATGTCTTCCTGCAGCAACGTGTTGATAAATTCCTTTTCGGGTGTTCCCCACCAGAGCAGGAAGGGTTGGTGCAGTTTCTCGAACAGTGAAAACCGGTTGTCACCGTTCTCGGGTTCGAGTTCAACCTCCCTGTTCTGACGGCACTGCCGGCGTCGCCAGTGGGATATGAACGTGTGATGGAGAATCCTGAACAGCCAGCCTTCCATGTGGTCGAGATCATTGAGCTGGTCCAGCTTGCTCCAGGCAGTTGATATCGCCTCCGCCACCACATCCTCCGCATCGTCCGGATGCCTCGCCAGCCGCAGGGCGGTGCCGTACAGGCGGTCCATCAGAAGCGTTACCTGTTGCTCGAACTGGTCTCTGCGTGCCTGTTGGCTGACCACGGGAGTTGATTGCCGGGTGCTGGTTGCCATGTGCTCTCCTGTTTTTGCCACAAGGACGCGCCGGACGACGAGATTGTTCCCGCCGGCCCTGGTTGCCGATGCCGGGAACAAATCCGGTTGCGACTGCGTCCTTGCGGCCGACCGGGACAGTTCCCGGCCCACAACAACACCACCAATAGGGAGGATAGAACCCATGGCAGGCAACACAAGCATTCGTTCACCCCGCGGGCTGGATATCAACGGCCGCTGCCTTGCGATGGCTGCGCTGTTGACCGCGTCCCCGTTCACACTGGCAGTTACACCGTATAACGGCGAAGGACATATCATGGTGACGCCGTCGGACCTGGAGTGGGGGCCGGTAGGTTCAATGGCCCCTGGGGCCCAGATCTCGATCATTGAAGGGGATCTTGCAAAGGAAGAGCCGTTTACCATGCGGCTGAAGTTACCGGCGGACTACGTGATCGCCCCCCACATACATCCTGCGTATGAACGGGTGACAGTGCTCTCTGGTACCTTCCATTTTGCCCACGGAAAGGAGGTCGACCGTGACAAGGCATCGGCCCTGCCCGAGGGCAGCGTTGCTATCATGTCGCCCGGTGACCCGATGTTCGGCTACACGGAGGAAGAAGTCGTCATCCAGCTGCATGGTACTGGCCCCTGGGGTATCGAGTATCTGAATCCGGAAGACGACCCCCGGAACTGACTGGTCGTCAGTGGTGCCGGATAGCGGCGCCACTGACCTCCATGCTGCCTGGCCTGAGAGGGTGGCGCCCAGGGAAGGTGGTTTCAGTTCTTTTCCAACAATCTCGCGCCCGGCCCGTCTTCACCGAGTTCATCCCAGGGATTTCGCAGTCTGCAGGCGTCTACTGAAAGGCATCCGCACCCAATGCAACTGCTCAGTTGATCCCTGAGCCCGATGAGCATCTCGATCCGCCGGTTCAGGTCGGCCTTCCAGCTCTGTGACAGTATTTCCCAGTCTTTGGCAGTCACGGTTCGATCTGTTGGAAGAGTCGCCAGCGCCTCTCCAATCTCCGAGAGTGGAATTCCGAGCCGTTGAGCCACCTTGATGATGGCAATACGCCTTAATACATCCCGATGGAAGCGTCGCTGGTTGCCGGCATTGCGCCAACTGTCGATCAGTCCTTTTTTCTCGTAAAAATGTATGGCTGAAACGGCAACACCGCTGCGTTCCGCGACTTCCCCCACGCTCATTGCAGCCCTGATCTCGCCCTTGCCTATGCTCGCCATAGCAATCTCCAATGTTCCGGGTTATTGACCTGAAGTTTACTTGAGGTTTTAGGATGCTGTCGAACCTGATGCGACAAAGAGGAGAAAACATGAAACAGATTCAGAGTGACCTGTGGGAAACCGATGTGGAAAGCCCTTTTCCTGGCCTGACAACCCATGCCTACCTGCTGACCCGGGACGATGGCAATGTGCTGTTCTACAACACTGGCCATCAACGCGAAATTGACCGGATGGCTGAACTGGGAGGCGTGGCCTGTCACTTGCTCAGCCATCAGGACGAGTTGGGCGATACCATCAACACGATTCACCAGCGCTTTGGCGCCAGGCTCGGGGGGCACGTTCGCGAACGTGAAGAGTTTGCCAGGGTCCGCAACCCCGACATCCAGTTTGAGCAAAGAGAGACCATCCTGGGAAACGTGGAGGTCATCCCCACACCCGGCCACACACCGGGAAGCACCTGCTTTCAGGTAACTTCCCCGAACGGACTACGCTATCTCTTCACAGGGGATACCCTGTTCATGGCAGATTCGGGAGAATGGCAGGCAGGTTTCATCAAGGGCATGAGTGACCGTGATGAGCTGCGTTCCAGCCTTGAACTATTGGGCACTCTGGAGCCGGATGTTGTGATCTCCAGTGCCTTTGGTGGGTCATCCGGCTTCATGGAGGTTGGTCGGAAGAACTGGGCAGAATATGTCGAAAGGGCGCTGGCCCGGTTGTGATGGAGGCTCAGCGGGGGCGGTTTGCCCCTGCTGACGTTGCCTTCTCGCCATTTACTCGTCCACTATCGTCTCGAAGCCGCCGTAAATCAGCCGCTTGCCGTCGCACGGCATGGGATTGACGTTAGGCTGGATACGGGGGTCCTCCATCACTTTGGGCATGCCCTTGTTTCTGGCTTCACGGGATGGCCAGAGAATCCAGGAAAAAACAACCGTCTCGTCCGGCTTGCATTTCACGGCCATGGGAAAGGAGGTGATATCACCATCGGGCACGTCATCGCCCCAGCATTCCACCAGCTTGAGGGCGCCGTGATCTTTGAAAACCACGGCCGCATCGCTGGCATGTTTGATGTATTGTTCCTTGTTGGCGGTCGGTACCGCCGCTACAAATCCGTCGACGTAAGTCATCGGTGTCTCCTTGCGTCAGTCTTTCGGGGGAAGTTCACGCGCCGGGCGGACTTCAATGCTGCCAAAGCGCGCCGGAGGAATCCGGCTGGCAAGCTGCAGGGCCTCGTTCAGATCGTTGGCTTCCAGCAGGTAGAAGCCGGCAAGCTGCTCCTTGGTTTCGGCAAAGGGGCCATCCGAGATCAGCACTTCGTCATCCCGGACTCTCACCGTGGTGGCCGTCTCGATTGGCTGCAGTGGCTGGCCTGTCACGAATTTGCCCTGCTCCGTGAGCCTCTCCACTCCGGCGATGCACTCCTGGTTAAGGTCATGCCACTCCTTTTCGCTCATGCGGTTAATGATGCTTTCCTGGTAGTAAACCAGTGCTACGTATTTCATAGTGTTCACCCTGTCTGTCTGGGGATGTATCAGTGAGTCGTCCACGAGACCGTGAGATCGACAACCGCGGAATATTTTTTGTCAGGCGTTGTCCAGTTGCGCCAGTCTCTGGCTCAGGAAGCGTTGTTCCGGGCCCTGCTGGGTAAGGGCGAGTGCACGCTGATAGGCTGCCCGTGCCGATGACAGATCTCCTGACCGACGGTAGAGATCGGCCCGGGCGGCATGGAACAGGTAGTAGTTCTGGATTGCCTTGTGGCTTGCAAGATCGTCAATGAGTTTAAGGCCTTCTGCCGGAGTGCCATGCATGGCGACAGCGACAGCTCGATTCAGGGCGATGACCGGGGAGGGGACTTCACGATAGAGCGCTTCGTAGAGTCGTGCGATGCGCGCCCAGTCAGTGTCCTCGGTACCGCTGGCTTGAGCATGGGTTGCGGCAATCGAGGCCTGGAGGGTATAGGGGGCTGTCGGTGTCAGTTCCAGTGCTTTGGTCAGTGCTGTAAGGCCAGAAAGTATCTGCTCGTGGTCCCATAGATCCCGGTTCTGCTCTTCCAGGGTAATCAGATCACCGTTGTCATCCTGCCGGGCGTTGCGGCGTGAATCCTGAAGCAGCATCAGCGCCAACAGGCCGAAGACTTCACCCTCGGGCAACAGTTCGGCCAACAGGCTGGCAAGACGGATTGCTTCTCTGGCGAGGCCAAGGTTGACGATCTCATCGCCTGAACTGGAAGAATACCCCTCATTGAATATCAGGTAGATAACTTTGAGAACGTTCTCGAGGCGTTCGGGTAGTTCCCGACGTTCCGGCACCTCGTACGGAATTCTGGCTTCCTTTATCTTGCGCTTGGCACGGACAATCCGCTGGGCTGTCGTGGCGGGTTTCTGCAGCAGGGCACTTGCGACCTGTTCCGTGGTCAGCCCGCACACTTCCCGCAGAGTCAGCGCCAGTTGCGCCTCGATAGCCAGCCCGGGATGGCAGCACGTGAAGATCAGCCGTAGCAGGTCGTCGTCAATGTGGTCTGTGTCTGTTTCGGGAGTGGCGCTTTCATCGTCAGCAAGCAGGGGCTGATTGTGCCTGGCAGTCTGGCGTCGACGGATATGGTCGATGCCCCGTCGATGGCCGGCGGTTATGAGCCAGGCGGACGGGTTCTCCGGAACCCCCTGCTGCGGCCACTGTCTGAGCGCTGCGGTGAAGGCTTCCTGGGTGACCTCTTCCGCCAGGTCGAAATCGCCAAGCAGGCGTATCAGGGTGGCCTGCACCCTGCGGGAGTACTGTTTGTAGATTTCGTTGATGTGCCTGCCTGTGTTCATGGTCGCGTCACCTGGTTTCCTGCGGCGAGTGCTCTGGCCATTTTGATAACAATAATCATTGTTTTATTGTGTATTCAAGTGAATGCGATGAAAGAAATACCATCCAGGAAATGGAGAGCGCTATGACCGCATCAGAAGACCAGCTTCGAGTGTTCTACGATGGCGCCTGTCCAAGCTGCGTCAAGGACCGCAGACTCTATGAGCGGCTGGCGGGCAGGACCGGCGAATCGGTAGAGTGGGTGGATATCACCGGCCGCGACGATGAGCTTAAGCAGCGGGGCATTGAGCCAGAGGCTGCGCTTCAGGAACTGCACGTGGAAGACAGCCATGGCAACATCCATCGTGAGCTGGATGCCTATATTCTGCTGATGTCGCGGGTATGGCTTCTGAAGCCGCTCGCCTGGCTGATTGGCTTGCCCGGTATCCGGCCCGTACTGGCCAGGCTTTACCATAAATGGGTCGGTGAGCGGCTTGAAAGAACCGGTCGCCTGCCGAAGTAATCGGCTGCGGGTCGACGAATAGCGGCATTCAGTCTAGGGTTTAGTTAAGGATGTTCCCGAAGCTGCGGAGCCTGCCAATGCAAATAGCCTATCGAGCCCGTGACCTTGCGGAAGCCCATATTGTTGCCGGCCTGCTGCAATCAAGGGGCATCGAGACCCATGTGGGCGGGCACTATCTGCAGGGTGCCATGGGGGAGATCGGGGCCGCCGGTTTTACCAATGTCCATGTGGAAGATGAAGACTACGTGCACGCTCGCGCACTCGTCGCCGAATACGAAGCTGCTACACCTCCGGCACCCCCTTCAGACGAGGTTGAAGACCGGGCCAATAGCTACGCGACCTGGTTTTTATTGTTCCTGGCGGTGGTAATGGTGGTCCTGTTCGGTGCCTTGTAAGAGGCGCCCAGTGTTTTGGCGGCTCTCCGGGCCCTCGCCCGAAGAGCCAGGACCATCAGTGGCCGTAAACCCGCATGGATGTGTTGCGGATGGAAAGGTCGTCCAGTGCTACTGATCCGATCGACGTTCCGCCAACCAGAACCTGGCCGATGGACATATCGGCTTCAAACGTATTGATGTCGATTGCCAGGCTGTCGACCCCGGCTGAATTGGCATCCTTATAGATATCCATGTCCACAAGAGTGAACAGCGGTAGTAACGACGGATTGTCCGGGTCGTAACCGGCGCCGGTGATACGCATGTCACGAATTCCCATGGCCAGGAACGGCACATCCATTTCCAGTTCGTCAATGGCGAAACGGGTGGTCAGGTTCAGGGTGTCTGTATCGGTGTCCACCGTGGCCTGAGCCTGGAGAATGAGGCCTTCCGCAGAGAAGTTATCCGCCAGCAGGGTGCTCTCACCCCCGTTGCCTCGCAGTTCCCACGCACCGGTACGGACGGCAAAATCCACCGGCCGTGCGGTAATGGGAAATACGTTGATGATGGCATCGCCGTCGTCAGCAATATCAAAGTCAATCTTGATGTTGTCGATCAGGTCCGTGCTGCTGGTGCCAAAGATGGCATCCCGCCCTGACGTGAATTCCTCGAACATATCGATACGATCAGCACCGCCAACAAAGATGTCGCTGATGCCCAGCGTCCCTTCATCGGTATAGGTGAACTCGTCCATGGTGACCTGAGTTTCCAGTTCAATGGTGACACCGGCCTGACCAGTGATCTGGCCCATGTCGGAGTCATGCAGTGGTTTGAGTTCGGCATACCCGCTCAGGGGCAGGCCGGCTATGGCTAACACTAACGCTGATTTCTTCAGGCTTGTCATTGTTATCATCCTTCCTGGTGTTGTTATTGTGCCGGGAGGCCGTATAACGGCCTCCCGGACTTTCCTCAGAGGTTCGGGGTCAATGTCAGATCAATGCCATTGTCCGGACCGGCAAGGAACTGGTTCAGAACGTCAGTCAGCGGACCGCAGTTCGCGAGCGGTGGCAGGTCGTAGTTGCCGGTTACATCACCACCCTCGGACAGCGAGAAGTTGGTGCCTTCCACGGATTCCAGCCCGATATTGACCGGGTCGGCCGTGCGACAGTCGTTGCCGCCACCTACTGGAATTTGCAGGCCGAACAGCCGAACCGTAACCTTCGGAACTTTCACATAGAGCGAAGAGTTGGCCGTCAGGTTGCCGTTCACCAGCGTACCGGTGGTGACATCAGCCTGTTCGAACTCCACCCTGGCGTTAGCAGTGAGGCTCTTGAACAGCAGCGGGATCTTGAACTGTCCCTGTGTGGGATCCAGTGCAAGGTCCGCCTCGAACATGCCCGTGGCCAGCTCCAGCTGGGTTGCGATGCTGCCTGACAGCGGTAACGAACTGCCGGAGGCTTTGATGTCGGTTTGTCCTGCCAGGTCCAGGAGAACCTCGAGGGTCTCGCCACTGCCATCGTTACCCTGACCACTCAGTGGTACGGAAACGTCCGGGGTGGCCGGGTCGTCGGAGGCAATGTTCAGTGCAGCGCTGCGACCACCTGCGGCGGAGGGCGTAAAGTTGACGGCGACGGTGCAGGTTTCCTCAGGCGCGACGGTGGTGCAGTCGTTGGTCTGAATGAAATCTCCGCTGTTGGTGCCGCTGATATCGACGCCATTGATCATCAGCGATTCATTGCCTTCGTTGGAGATGGTGATTTCCGCGGAAGCCGTTTCCCCCAGCCTCACAGTGCCGAAGCTGATGTCTTCAGGCGTGACCACGATTTCCGGGATCGGAGCCAGCACGCTGGTACCTGTCAGCGGCACTTCCACAACCGGAGTCTCGGTATCGCCGGATTCGATGGTCAGGGCCGCATTCTGGTCACCTTCGCCATCCGGGATATAGGTAACGGCTACATCGCAGCTCTCGCCAGCGGCAATGGTTGTGCAGCTGTTGGTTTGTGTATACGCGGAGGCGTCGGTGCCACCGATACTGATGTTGTTGATGCCAAGCTCAGCCTGGCCAGTGTTGGAGATGGTAACCACTTCCTCCGCGGTGGTGCCGGCCTGTACGTTGCCGAAGTCGATGCTTTCCGGGCTGACGGCAATGCGTGGCTCAAACTGCTCGTCGGGGACCACTTGCAGGGTTTGCAGAATATTGTCCTGTCCCGGGTTCTGTACACACGCCGAGGTGAATTCACCAATGGGCGCCGGCGCAATGTCTCCGTTCTCGACACGGGCAATCATGTCGAGTGTAAGTCCACCGATGCTGATGACCGCTTCGCCAACATCGTCTTCGTTAAATGTAATGGCCGGAGAGGTGCCCTGTGCGGGGACGGTAAACTCGCCGGTTTCGTCGGGAATCGGTGATTGGGGGATGGTGAGCGGTACCGTCAGATCAATTTCGCGATTTGGCGTGACGACGGTTGTTTCATTGGTGGCGGTGCCCTCAATGGTGGCAGAGCCCACCAGTTTGAGGCCCAGGCGGGAATCTTCGTTTACCGTTGTCAACGCATCTACCGTGAACTCCGGAGTCGGGTCGCCCACGGTTGCCTGGGTAGGCACATCGGCGCTGATCTGCGCGCGAATCGGCTGCTCACCAATCAGCGGAAAGGGACAGGTGAATTCCAGTTCCAGTGACACGGGTTCGGCAAAGGCATTGCCGCCACCGGTCATCAACGCAGCGGCTGCTATTGCAGAACCGAGCGTACGGACGCTTTTGTTGGGTTTCCTGAGTTTCATGAGTTCGTCCTCTAGGGTTTCAGTCTTTGTTGTATGGGTATGCAGAAATCACCGATGAGGACTGCCGTATCGGTCTTGCAATCATTCCCTTTATGGCAGCGCTGGAGGTTAATCCCCCGCGCTGTTGTATTAGGCCGCCGGGGGGGAGGGACGGTCATTGCTGTGGCCGGCAGCGTTTTTGTCCAAAGCGGAGAGAAGGCGGGGGGATTTCTGTTTTCGTGACGCTCTTCAAATCCTGGTCGCCGCCGGTTGGGGGCGGGTAGGGATTTATTTAGGGTCTCGTGCCTGCCGGCGAATATCACCCGGAGTATGACCGGTCCAGGAGCGGTAGGCCTTGGTGAACCCCGCCTGGTCGCTGAACCCCAGCTTTTCGGCAATGGAGTCCAGGGGAACCGCGGTGTCGGTCAGATAGAGGGTGGCAAAGTTCTGGCGAATCTCGTTCCGCAGCTCTCTGAATGAGGTTCCAGCCGTGGCAAGGTGCTGGCGCAGGGTACGGGGGCTCATGTCGAGCCGGCGAGCGAGGTTGTCCATAGTGCAGGGGCGGCCCGGCTGGCTCATGATCATTTCCCGAACCTGCATGACCGTTTCATCGGCCTGTTCGGAGGGTTCCCGTTCTCGGGATCGGGCGTTGGCAAGAATGAACTCAAGCCCGGTGTCGTCATTGCGTATCGGCCGCCCGGACAATGGCATGGTGACCTGGCTGGCAGGGGCATTGAAGCGAAATTCGCAATCGCTGGCAACGGTATTCCATTGCTCGGGGCCCAGCCCGGTTTCAAAATCGAATTCAAAGCAGAAATGCGTACACACCTGGGAGGAAATTCGGTGGATACTGCCCATGTAGATCTTGGTCAGGCAGGGCCGCAGGTCTCCCAGGCCCCAGTTGTCGTGCAGTTGTATGCGGAAGGTGGAACCGGTAGAGCTGAGATCCATATCCATCAGTGGCAGGCCCACCCGGAGATACTGCACAATCATACTGATCAGCCGGCGCGGGTTTTCCTGCCCCAGTACCGCGAAGCCCAACAGACCGTGGGCCGGGAGGTCCAGTTGCTGGCCGAACTGAAATGCAGCCCGTTCGTCACCCATCAGCCATTCGGCCTTGCCCAGTAACTGGAGCACCTGGCCCATGGAGAGGCACGCATCCGGGTTGTCCAGCAGTTCGCTGGTAATACCGGTGTCACCAAGGATGGCGTGGCGCCTGACACCCCTGCGCTCCATAAACCGTATAAACTGCCGGGCATAACGAGCGGAGATAATGGGGACTTCGAGTGCCATACGGCTGGAAGTTTCCACCATTCGTTCCATGATAGGGACCCTTCTGTTAATGGAACTGTCGCTTTCAACGTACAGTCGTTCACTGTAATGGGGCCAGTATAGGCTGGGTTTCGGGAGCTGATTTTCCTCATCGTTCACGGTTCTGGTTACATGGCCGGAAATGACAATGAAATAATCGTTAGTTTTTGCAGGAGATGAATCCATTGGCCGAAGATTGCCCGGTCTGTGAGGTACGCGCGCTGGTGCCGTTCCAGACCATCGATAACACCCCCTATCACTGCTGCGAAGTCTGTGAGGCAACGGTTATGGACAAGTCAGCCTGGCTGGACGAGCGCAGGGAGAGAGCAGTCTATGATCTGCACGACAATGATCCCCGGGATGAAGGCTATCGCCGTTTTCTGTCGAAGCTGACCGGGCCGTTACTTGAACGACTGGCACCTGGAGCCCGGGGCCTGGACTTCGGTTGTGGCCCGGGGCCTGCGCTGGCGGCCATGCTGAGGGAAGCAGGTATGGAAATGGCGCTCTACGATCCGTTTTACTATCCTGACACCTCCGCACTGGGGCAGCAGTACGATTTTATTACCTGCACGGAAGTGGTTGAGCATCTGCATCGTCCGGCAGAGATTTTCCGTCGGCTGGACAGGCTATTGGCGCCCGGTGGCTTGCTGGGGGTGATGACCTGTTTCCAGACGGACGATGAGCGATTTGCGAACTGGCATTACCGGCGCGACCCGACTCATATTGTGTTTTATCGCCGGGCCACAATGCAGTGGCTGGCCAGTGCCCATGGCTGGGCGCTGGAGGTTCCGGCCAAGGATGTGGCCTTTTTCCGGAAGGTTTAATCGGAAGATGGGCACTCCAGTACCGGGCAGGCGTTCGGGCTGTTTGTGTTCAGTATCTCCGGGGTTGCCCCGTCGAAGCGTTCAGGTGATATAGCTGCCGCACAGCGGGCAGCGGTTTCAGCAGCGAGGGCACAGCCCTGGGCGGCCAGTGAATGAGCCAGATTGTTCCAGCCGGCCGCCACCCCGGGGAATGTTCGCGTCAAGCGCAGGTAGTGATGTGTGGCGAGCCTGGGGTTTCCCTGCTCCCAGGCGATATTCCCCTGTCCCATAATGGCGGCTGGCTGGTCTGGCCAGGTCTGTTCTGCTGTCTGATAGGCAATGGTTGCCGCCAGGGTTCTGCCTGTTGTTTCCAGATCATTGGCCGACATAAGGTATTTCAGGGCGTCGGCGGTTGCCGGCAACTGGTCAGGCGGTAACATCACAGCGGCCCAGTTTTCGGCGCGGTTCCAGGTGGCGGTGAATACTTCGAGGGATTCCTCGTGGTGTTCACGGGTATCGGTGTGAAGAACGATGTTGCGCTCCTCGGCATCGTACCCGATCACCACAGCGAAATGCCACTGGGGCCACCAGCCAAACCTCAGGTTCTGCATTACCAGCACGGGGTTACCGGCCGCCACTTCTTCCAGCAGGCTTGCCAGTGAACCGTCCAGCGGGTATACCAGCAGCCCGTGGGCGCGCGCTGCGGCCACCAGCTCCACTTTCAGACTGCCTTTGCGCCCTGGCAGGTAAACCAGTTCCTTCAGCACGTCCGGATGGGTGTTCAGGCCCTGGCTGTTGAGCATCATGGCGAGAGAAGCAGGGCCACACTGATAGCGTTCCTGAGCGTAGAAAGGAACATGCTCCAGCACTCGACGTTGATCAACGCCAGTGGCTTGATTCAGCGTGTCTGTGTCCGGCCATTGGGGGCGGTTGGCGCAGCCCGCCAGAATCGTTGCCAGTGCAACACTGACAACGATTCGCAGCAGGCATTGAGGGGTGGAGAGAGTCACAAAGTTGGCGCGCTACCGGATGCAGTTGATGAATGGATAAATGTTGGTGGCGCACAGCATGTCGGTAATGATAAAGACCAGCAGGAAAAGAACGATAATCCCCACCACGTCCTCACCGACGGGTGCCTCTGCCAGTTGTTGTTCGAAGGTCGAGAGTTCCGCTGGTGTCAGATTCTGGATGCGTTTTTCCACCTGTTCCTGGCTGACGCCCATGTCTGCCAGCTTTTCTTTCACGTCGTCCCGCTCAAGCATGTCCAGCAGGGACTGGCGATCGAGATCAGCGCGCTGCTCGGTCAGCAACTCGCCGGTGCCAACCATCCCTGCCGATGCAGACGATGCCCAGACCGTGCCAAAAGCCATCATGATGGCCATAAAAAATGATACGTACCGCAGGTACTTTCTTATGGTCTGCATTCCATTCTCCTCGCTTTCGTTTATGAAACACGCTTCCCGGATTCCGGACTGGCGGATTGTACTTCAAGGCGTCTTTCCGGCCAGTTCAGAATTGCTGAACGGGTGACCATACGCTCTGCCAGTTCGGGAAAATCCTGTTCAATAACGTTGGCCGCAAATTCCGATAGAAACGCGGACTTAAGAGTAGCACGCGCTTTCTGGGTTCCAGGTTCCAGATAAGGCGCGGAAGAGAGCAAAAGAAACCCGTCGTCGGGTATCCGGGCGCTCTCCATATTGGCTCTGATAATGCCGGCCGCCTGGCGGATGGGATGGGACAGGTCCGGGCTGTAGGGCCCGATGATCAGTGCCACATTGGGAACATGGAGAAAATCGAAACCCCGTCCGACGCAGATAACCCACTCACGGTGTTCAATGTTCAGTTCCCGATCGCTCTTCCTGATGTCGGTGATGTGCCGGATGTTGCCATGTACCAGCGGTAACAGGTCCCGTTGCACCGGAATTGGCATGTCGGGGTAGAGCGCGGCGAGTCGTGAGCCAATCCCTCCAGCCTTTGCTGGTGGGATCGTGGACAGGTCCAGCCTCTGGTCATCGCGGCCGTGGAGAACCAGTGCATCTTCATCGGTTTCGAAGCCGCAAACCAGCGGGTAGACCGTCTGATGGCCACTGCCGAACAGCACCTCCACCTGGCGGCGAATACCGAAGGCGTGCGCACGGGCCGCATCACGGTCACAGTTGAAGCCGGCACACCCCCTTTCCCTGGCACCTTTGGAATAATGGTAGGTGATGATGATGAGCACCCGCCTGCCGGCGCTGACGGCCTCTTGCACTGTGTCGGCAAGCATATCTCCAAGATAGGGCCAGCCCAGGTCAAAAATGCCGCCCAAGTTGCGAAAGGGGTGGATGATGCCCAGGGGCGTCTGAGTCACATAGGGCAGATGAATGCGCCCATCCATGCACTTCATGGCAATGATCAGCGTATTGTGTTCCGCCAGGTAACGCTGGCGGGCCAGGTGATTCTCCGCGCTGCAGAAGCTTGCTGAATGGTTTCGGCTCAACTCCATCAGCCAGTCAATCCTTTGATTGATGGGCCGGGAATGGTCGGGTGTGTTCATTGGAATCACCTCTTCAAGTTTAAAACGTAGACAGTCCAGTCGCCTCCATCAACCTGTATTGCCAGTATCGTAACCGGGATTCATCTGCCCAGGCCTCATACGGCAGACTCATGACCGGCGTGTCGCCGGGGCCATGGTTCCATTGCTCATCAAAAAAGCCCGCTGCTTTGAGGACCGTTTCAGAATGCGTTGTTGAACCGATGTGAACACTGGTCTCAAGGTTCAGGTCATCCAGGTTCCTGCGGGTGAAGTTGGCGGAGCCCAGCAGCAGTTGGGCATTGCCATTGTAATCCCGCCTCACAAGGAGCTTGGTGTGGCATTGCTCACCCTCGGTGTGGCACCAGCGTACCGGTACGCCGGCGCTGTTGAGCTCCATGGCAGCCTGCCGATTGGGGATGCCGCTCTTCTCGAGCCCGAAAGCGTCGTTGTTGGCGTCCAGCAGCACACGGACTTCCACACCCCGTGCATGGGCCTGTTTCAAGGCGCGCACCAGGGTGCGGTGGGAGAGGTAGAAGATGGCCAGATCGATGCGGTCTCCCGGTGCGGCCGTGCCAATAATGTCCATGGCGGACGATAGAATGGCGGATTCGGTGACGATTCTGATCGTCTCCTGCGAGTCGGTCTCAGCTTCAGGCAGGCTGCCCAGTGCGGTATCCACCGCGGAAGTATCGGCACCGGACATCACCAGCACGGCCCGCTCCGTTCTTAGCAGGTCGGCCACGGCCGGCCCCCCGAACCGCAGGCCGACGTTGCTGTGCTGGCTGCTGCCGTCGTGTGGGTTGGCTGACGTGACCAGTGCGATCAACCTTTCACCACGGTCCGCCACTACGGTTTTGCGATGGTTGGCTTTAAAATTGGGCAGGGCCAGATAACTGCGCAGGGTGACGGGCTGTTCGCCCAGGGCATTGGGCAGCCAGCCGGCAGACGCTGAATTGCCCATCCACTGAAAACCGACACGCCACAGCCCTGACCAGGCGGGGTTGCTGTCTCGCAGTCGTTCAAGGCGCGTTTCCACAACCGGTATGCCGGCTTGGCGCAGTTGCTGGAAATGGGTTGACGTTGTACCGCCATAAACGGTGTTGATGGGGTCGGATATTACCACAATGTCCATCTCGGGATGGGCCTGCTTGCGTGCGATCAGGGCGTCGGTAAGTTGGCCGGCCAGCGGTGTCTGCCGGGTGCCGTCAGCGCGGGAGTCATTGAAGAGGAACATATCTACCAGCACAAAGCGCTGCGCATTGGCGATCATTCCGAAAATTTCATCGAAGATTTCGTGGTCCAGCCGCGGCGCTTCGTTACCAAAGTGCAGGGTTCTGTCTGTGAGCAATCGTGGATTGATCAGTGGCTGTGCGTCACCATGGTAGCTTAGCCCCTGGGGCAGGGATTTGAAGGAGTGATAGAGGCTGGTGGTGGTGATTGCCAGAACAAACAGGCCAATCAGTAACTTGAATGTCATTGCTATGCTTCCCGGCGGAGACGTCCATGGAGAGGACTATACGGCACATGGCTCGGTGGCGTCCTTTACACCACTGTCATCACCGATTAATTGTGGCAGAGACGTGATGGTTATCCCAGCTAAACAAACCTTTACAAAAAACAGCCCCTGGTAACCTATCACTGCCCGGGCTCACTTTCTAAACTTGCGGGACTGACCATTTACAATAACGGCACCCGTGAACTCACTGGCTTTTGTATTTTCTCGCATTTTCAGTTTGCGCCTGCTCATTATTGGGCTGGCGCTTGCCTGTGTCTTCATCGGTGAAGCCCTCCCGATGCTGGGCTGGGTGGATCGTATCCTTTTCGGGTCACTGGGCAACCCTTCCGGTATTGGCGATGCCAGCGCGGTGTTGGCTATGTCACCGGAGGTATTCGCCTCAGCCATGGAGCTGCGCGAGTTGTCCGAGCCACCCTGGTCTGCGGTTGCAATCCGGGCCGGGCTAATGGTGTCTGCGCTTTTTCTTGTGCTTGCGGTTCCGCGTATGGGTGCAGGGGTGGCCCTGCCTGTTATTCTGCTGGCGGCGGGTTCACTGGTGGTGCTGCAGGCTGCCTTCATGTTTTACCGTGACGCCTGGCTGCCGCTCGGGGAAGTCGTGACGCTGCTGGTGGCAGGGTACATTATCATGCTGTTCTGGCTGCAACCGCGACGGGATATCGACGCGCTGTCCGAAAATGTGCAGGTGGCCCGCACCCGTCTGGGCAGGCTGTTGTTGCAACAGGGCCAGCCGGAGGAAGCTCTGGAAGTGCTGTCTGACTGCCCTCCGAGTGAAGATACCCTTGGTCTGCAGTACGATATCGCGATCCAGCAGGAACGCAAACGGCAGTATGACCGGGCTTGTGCCACCTATCGGCAGATTCTTGATCAGAAGCGTAAATACCGGGATGTCGGCCGACGCCTGGCGGCCCTGGAAAACCTGAATGCGGAAGGCGCCGCTACGATGGTGGGAAGCTTCGACAGCACCCGAACGCTGGTGTTGCCCGAACAGAGTGTAAGCCGGCCAACCCTGGGCCGCTATGAGATTGAGCGGGAGATCGGGCGGGGCGCCATGGGCGTGGTCTATCTCGGCAAGGACCCGAAAATTGCGCGTACCGTTGCCATCAAGACACTCAGCTACCAGGCCTTCGACGATAACGAACTGCGGGACCTGAAGTCCCGGTTCTTTCGGGAGGCTGAAGCGGCGGGGCGTCTGAGTCATCCGGCCATCGTTACTGTCTATGATGTAGGAGAAGAAGCGGACCTGGCGTTTATTGCCATGGACTACGCCAGGGGGCGGCCACTCAGCGAGTTTGGTAAACCGGGCCGGTTGCTGCCCCTGGCTACTGTTCTGGACATTGTCGCCAGGGTGGCTGATGCCCTGGATTATGCCCACCGCCAGAAGATCATTCACCGGGACATAAAACCGGCCAACATTATCTTCAACCCGGACAGTGGTGAAGTAAAAATCACCGACTTCGGAATTGCCAAGATATCGGACGATTCACGGACGCGTACCGGACATGTCATGGGGAGCCCGCTGTATATGTCTCCTGAGCAGCTCAAAGGGCAGAAGGTTACTGGCGCTTCTGACACCTACAGCCTGGGTGTCACGCTCTACAAACTGGTTTGCGGAGAAACGCCTTACCAGGGGGATACGCTGGCCAACCTGACTTACCAGATTCTCAACAAGCGCCCGAAGAGTGTCCGTGAGTTCAATCCGGAACTACCCAATGGCGTTGTCCGTCTTATCAATAAAGCCATACAGCGGGAGCCGGCCAAGCGTTTCCTGAGCGCCGCCACCATGGCGGAAGCGCTGCGACGTCAGGCATCCCGCGAGGCGAAGGAGGAAGCGTCGTGATGACTCCCCGGGTAGCCGGCCTCACCGATGTCGGGGCCGTGCGAGCAGCCAACCAGGACGCCATAGACTGGCAGGTCAGTGATGATAACCGACAGGTGTTGCTGGTCGTTGCGGACGGCATGGGCGGCTATCAGGGCGGAGAAATTGCCAGCCGGATTGCGGTAGAGACGGTCATGGAATCCCTGAAAGGCTATCTTGAGGCCGGAAACAGGAGTGACGAGCCCGCGGACGCCATGCAGGCCGCGATCAACCTTGCCAATGAGCGGATACAGGCGCGCAGAGCCACGGATCCGGAGCTTTCCAGGATGGGCACGACACTGGTGATCGCCTGGGTAATAGACGGCGAAGCCTACATAGCCCACCTGGGGGATTCCCGCTGTTATTTTGTTCACGAGCGGGAACTGCGGTGCCTGACCCGCGACGACACTGTGGTTCAGAACATGCTGGAGGACGGCAGCATCCAGCCGGACGATGTGCCCCACGTGCCATTTCGCAATGTTTTGACCCGTGCCCTGGGTGCGTCGTCAGCACTTGCCAGTTTTACGCGGCTGGCACTGGAGCAGGGCGACTCCCTGCTTTTGTGCTCAGACGGGCTCACCGGGGCGTTACCGGAAGTGGACTGGTTGCCAGTGATATCAGGCGCGGGGGCGCCGGAAGACAAGGTCCGGGCGCTGATCAATGCAAGCCTGGCTAATGAAGCGGCGGATAACGTGTCTGTCGTTCTTTTGACACTCGATTAGAAAAAAGGAGCCCTGTATGGCGTCACTTTCCCAACTGGTGGACAACGTTGTAGTGACAACATTTGAACTGGACCAGCCCGAGATTCGTGTCGGCAGGGGCGGAGACAATGACCTTCGCATTGATGAAATTTCGGTGAGCGGTCACCACGCGGTTATCGAAGCGGTCCCCAATGCTTACCTGGAAGATACCGTGGATTTCTACATCACCGACAGCAACAGCACCAACGGTACCTTCGTAAACGATATCCGCATCAACGGGCGCCAGCGCCTTAACAGCAATGACCTGGTGCGCATTGGCTGGAACGAGTTCCGGTTTGTGGATGAAGATGAAAACGCGATGGAGAAAACCGCCTATATTCTCGACTAGACGCTAACGGTTCATCACTATCCGGGAAAAACGGTCCAGCAGGGAAGAGGCCTCGGGCGCGTTTTCCACTCCGGCCAACAGGGTGTCGGCATCAAGGCCTTCCTTTTTAAGATCCGGTGCCTGGACCTCAAGGTAAGCCCGCATCACCTCCAGCGAAAATTCCGGATGGAACTGAACACCCCAGGCGCATGGCCCCAGCCGGAAAGCCTGGTGGGGCTCGAATTCATTGCGGGCCAGCAGAACGGCGTCATCAGGTAACCGCAGAACAGATTGCCGGTGGGTGAGCTGGGCCGGAAACTGACGGGGAAGCCCTTGCAGCAATGGGTCATCCGAGGCAGCGTCCAACAGCTCGACCGTGTGGGTGCCGGTTTCCCGGCCCCGGGGATGAAAGCCCACTTCCCCTCCCAGAGCGTGAGCCAGCAACTGATGGCCATAGCACACACCCAGTAACGGAATCTCGGCCCTGACCGCGTGGGCAAGCCAGTCACCGGTCTGCTCGCTCCATGGCTCCCGGTCGCTCACCATGGCAGGCGAGCCGGTGATTACAATGCCGTCCCAGTCTTCCGGCCGGCCCGGAAGGTCGTCTGCAGTCACGTCCACCACCTCGACATTGAGCTCCGGCGCCAACCGGGCTGCGAACCAGCTGTCAAAATCCCCGAATGTCTCACGGAGGGGGGGGTAAGTGGTGCCGGTTTTCAGTATGACGACCTTTGGCACTTTACTGCTCCTGTTGGTCTGCAATCACAGCGTTATGGTAGACGTTCTGCACGTCATCCAGGTCATTCAGCATGTCCATGAATTTCTCGAACAGCTCGATGTCGTCGCCTTCGATCGTTGTCGTGGTCTGGGGCAGGAACTGGATTTCGTCAACCTCGAATTCCAGGCCTTCAAAGGCTTCCTGCAGGGCCTGGCGGGCCTTGGCGTATTCCGTGTGGGGTGCGAACACGGTAATCATGCCGTCTTCCTGTTCAATGTCAGTGACATCCACGTCAGCCATCACCAGCGCTTCCAGGGCCGCTTCTTCGTCATCGCCCCTGAACCCGAATATGGCGCAGTGATCGAACATGTGGCTGACGCTGCCCTGGGTGCCGATTTTGCATTTGGTCTTGGTGAAAGCCAGGCGAACGTCGCCAAAGGTGCGGTTGGGGTTGTCTGTCAGGCAATCAATAATGGCCATGCAATTACCCGGCCCGAAGCCCTCATAGCGCGCAGGGGAGAAGTCCTCACCGGTTCCGCCCTGGGCTTTCTCGATGGCTTTCTCTATAACGTGTGCCGGTACCTGATCTTTCTTGGCGCGATCTATCAGGCCGCGCAATGACAGGTTGCTGTCCGGGTCAGGGCCGCCGGACTTGGCACACACGTAGATTTCGCGACCGTATTTGCTGTAAACCTTGGTTTTGGCGGCGGCCGTTTTGGCCATGGAGTCTTTGCGGTTCTGGTAGGCTCTGCCCATTTCGCTGCCTCAATGTTGTTTCAAAAGTGCGAATTTTACTCGACAAAACAGGCCGGTGACAGAGTTATTTCCGGGCTGTGTGCTTCATCCAGAGTTGTAAACCTTCGCCGCTTTAGAGTCAAAGACGCGGGTACAGATCATGGCCCGCACCCGGTGACGAGAGTGTTACCATGTCGTCACTCACCTGCTGGAAAAGGAGCTGCCCATTTATTCACGGAACAAAGGTAAGTATGCTCTTGCTCATGACACACCGTCAGGGTCGCAAAGCACTCACGGAGGACCTGCGATCCTGAACCCGGGAGTAGAATGATGAAACGTGCAACAGTCCTGTCACTAGGCCTGGCCCTTGTTATGGCATTGCCCGGCCTGGTTACGGCTCAGGAGGCTCAGCCGCAGCAGGCAAGCGGCCAGTCTTTCGTCGGCTCCGGGCTTATGACGCCGGAAGAACGGGAGCAGTTACGTGAGCGGATACGTTCCGCCGGCAGTCAGGACGAACGTCAGGCGATACTGGACGAGCATCGCCTGAAAATGGCAGACCGCGCCCGGGCCCAGGGGATGGACCCGGAAAGCGTCGAGGGCTTGCCATCGTCTTCGAGCGATGACCCGCGCAGCCGCCAGATCCGTGGCCAGCCGGGTGGCGTACCTCAGGGCCCCGCTGCGGCTCCCGGTCCGGGTGTCGGTGTGAATACGGGGCCAACAACCGGCACTGGCCGAGGGCCCCAACAACCGGTGCCCGGACAGCAGGACCGTGCCGGTGGCGTTCATTAATCGCTACGCTGACAGATGGTCCACGGGCTGGCGGTAATTTTCCTGGCTGACCATGTCTATACCGCAGTCGACACTGGATACCCAGTTGAGGAACTGATCTACCATGGCGGGGCCTTCAAAGCGCTTGCCGTGCTGAGGCACAAAAGCGCTGACCTCCATCTGCCGAACCATATTGTCCCACAACCCATACACCGGCCGGATCATGCGACCTATTGCGCCGGGTCAATAAACGGAGATCCATCAAGTACTGTTTGCAACGGCGTTCAGGCCAGCCGGGGAACGCGTCGAATGCCCTTACGAATGCCCTGGTCCAGTGCTGAACTTACCAGTTTGCCGGTGTAGGGGACGATGTCGTCGAATAAAATGGTGTACTGCACCCGGGTTCTGCCATCCTCGGCGTCTTCGAAACGGATCCGGCCGAGATGATTGCGGATGGGGCTCATGCTGGAAATGGTGTATTCGATCAGTGTGCCCGGCTCAAAGGTGATCACCGTTTCCTTGAGGCCGATAGGGCCGATCCCGATCTTGCGGATGGACCCCACGCCATTCGGGTCGGCCTGGTCGCTGTCGCGGATTCGTTTTGCCGGTGCGCCCAGCAACTTGCCAAAGCGTTCATGGTCGGCGAACAGGGCAAATACCCGGTCCCGCGGTACATCAAAGGTTTCATCAATTTCAATGGTGTAGGTCGCCATAACTGCACTCTTGATAGACTGTTTCAGACAGAGTATCGGGTTATGTGCTACAACAAAAGTCGTAGGACACCGATGACCAGGCTCTGGCCCGAAAGGGCCATTTCAAAACAATTCAGACAGCAAAGGCATTCTGATCTGCATGGACGAGAACCAGAACAACCAATCGAACAGGGAACCGGGCAACGAAAAAACAACCCGTTCCGATCTTGCCACGCCCCTTAACGGCCTGTTTGCACTGGGCATCCTCTACACCCTCTATCTTGCCCATCAGATTATATTGCCAATCGTGCTGGCGATACTGACCAGCCTTTTGCTGTTTCCGCTGGTCCGGAAAGCCTATGAAAAAGCCGGCATTCCAAGGGTGCTCAGTGCTCTGGTGCTGGTTCTTCTTGTCCTTGCCGGGCTCGTTGGTGTTGGCTTTGCGGTTGCCACGCCTGCGCTTGAGTGGGCACAAAAGGCACCGCAGGGCATCTCCCGTTTACTGGTGGGAGAGAGCGGCCTGAAGAGCCAGATCGACAAGGTCAATGAGTCCGCCAAGAAGGTGGAAGAGTCCATGGAGGAGCTCTCGGAAGAGGAGGGTGATACGGGCGCAACCAGGACCGTCGTCCTGCAAACCGATTCCTGGCGCAACCAGCTAATGACCAAGGCCCGCAACGGAGCCGCCGGGCTGGCTCTGGCGTTGGCACTGACCTATTTCCTGCTGGTAGGCGGCGACCGCATCATCCAGAACTTCGTGCGTCAGCTACCCCGGGGACAACGACGGAATGTGCTTCATATCGCCCGCGACTCCCAGCACGAGATCGCCCAATACCTGGGCGTGCTCAGCCTCAGTAACCTGCTCGTGGGCACCATAACCGGTCTTATTTGCTGGGCCGTTGGCCTGCCTGACCCCGTTGTCTGGGGCCTGGTTGCTGGTCTGGCCCGGTTCATTCCCTATCTGGGCGTGATCCTTACCATCACCCTGCTGGCCGTGGTATCCGCCACCAGCCTGGACACTCTCTGGATGATGGCCATCGCACCGGTCGGGTACCTTGCCCTGACATCCACGGTAGGTTTTTTCATCGAGCCCTGGATCCATGGTTTTCGCATGGCTATCAACCCGGTCATCATTTTCGTTTCCATCTTCTTCTGGGGCTGGTTATGGGGCCCGGTCGGCGTTCTGTTGGCCGTGCCACTGATGACCGTGATTCAGGTCGTGCTCAAACAGATCCCGAAGCTGCGCCCGATCTATAAGGTCATTGCGCGCTGATGCTATCCTGATGGGATATCCCGCACAAAGAGGAGCAGAACGCCATGATCCCCAAGACCATGAAAGCCATGCTGCTCACCGGCCACGGTGGCATTGAAAAACTGCAATACGCGGAAGATGTACCAACGCCGGAGCCAGAGTGGGGCGAAGTACTGGTTCAGGTGACTGCTACGGCCAAGAACAACACCGACCGCAAGGCACGGGAAGGCCTGTATCCGACGAAGGAAAAAGGCGAAGTCACGTCTTTCCAGATGGGCGGCGCGCCAACCCTGACCTTCCCCAGAATCCAGGGCGCGGACGTTGTGGGCCATGTTGTCGCGGTGGGCGAAGGTGTTGATGAGTCAAGGATAGGCCAGCGCGGCCTGCTGGACTTCAACCTCTATGCCGATGACCGCCAGGATATCAACCTGACGCCGGACTATTACGGCCACGGGGCTGACGGGGGGTTCGCCGAATACGTTGCGGTGCCGTCTGATCAGTTCCATCACGTCGAAAACACCGAACTGGCGGATGCCGAGCTCGCATCCATGGGCATGTGTTCCTATCAGACTGCACTGCACATGCTGACCTCTGCCAGAGTAAAGCCGGGTGAACACGTGCTCGTCACCGGTGCCAGCGGTGGTGTCGGTACTGCGCTTATTCAGCTATGCCGTGTCATGGGAGCCATTCCCTATGCACTGAGCCAACAGGACAAGGCGGAAGCGCTGGTGAAACTGGGGGCCGCAGCGGTACTGGATCGCGCGGATATGAGCGGTTTCACCGATAAGGTACGTGCCGTTACCGGCGGGCGGCCTGTAGACGCGGTGATGGACCTGGCCGGCGGCGACATGACCGATAAATTCATCGACACCATGATTTTCGACATGAACAGCCGCAGCGACTATCCCCGCCTCAGCATAGCCGGCGCCAGCGCAGGCAACCTCACTGAAATCATGTGGACCCGGATCTACCTCTACCAGGTGCAGGTGTTCGGCGTGTCACACGGCACCCGGGAAGAAGCCGCGCAACTGGTGGCGTGGATCCGCAGCGGCCAGTTAAAGCCGGTATTGCACGCTGCCTTCAAGCTTTCGGATCTGCACGAGGCAGAGCGCTACTTCGTTAATCGTAACAGCAACTATTTTGGCAAAATTGTGATCGTACCGGACGCGCAGTGGGCCGAACACGGCTCCCCTTTCGCCCTGGAGAAGAAATGATGCACCCCGAGCTTAACCTGCAATTGATGGATACCCACGCCGGCGGCGATGTTAGCCGGATTGTGACGGGCGGTATTATGCAGCTTCCGGGGGCAACGGTGCGTGCCCAGATGGAATACCTGAGGGACGAGGCGGACGGCCTGCGCAGACTGCTTCTGCAGGAACCCCATGGCATTCCCGAAATGTCGGTCGATCTGCTTGTCGCACCGAGTGACCCCGAAGCTGTTGCAGGCTACATCATCATGGAGGTTATGGGGTACCCGATATACTCCGGCTCGAACACCATCTGCACCGCTACCGCTGTCCTGGAGACCGGTATTGTACCCAAGCGGGAGGGTTGGCAGAGCTTTGCACTGGAGGCCCCGGCGGGGCTTGTTCATATTGACGCCCTGGTGCGGGACAATGTGGTTGAAGCCATCACCTGTGAGGGGCTTCCCAGCTATATCGATACCTACCGGGAGACTATTCACGTTCCTTCCATCGGCAACGTCACCTACAGTGTTGCCTACAGTGGCGGGTTTTATGCCCTGGTGGACGCCACCAGCCTGGGCTTCTCCCTGACGCTGTCCGAAGAGCGCAGGCTTGCCGAGTGTGCCTCTCACATTACCGAAGCGATACAGGCAGAGCGGGGATTTTCCCACTATACGCTCGGCGATGTAGGGCCCTTGCCGTTCCTCCATTTCATGGGCCCTGTTGAACACCTGTCGGACCATTCTTACCGTTCCCGTTCGGCAACCTATGTGCATCCTGGTGTGATCTGCCGCAGCACCACGGGCACCGGAACCTCGGCACGGCTTGCATTGATGCACTACGAGGGCACCATCAACCCTGGCGACAGGCTGGAAACCGTTTCCTTGAGGGAAACCGGGTTTATCGGTGAGTTCACGGGTATACGTCAGGAAGGCTCCCACCAGGTGGTTGAAAATACCATTACCGGCAAGAGCTACGTGCTGAACCGGTCTGACATTATCGTGAACTGTGAAGACCCGCTGGTAGACTGCGGCGGCCTCACCCATATTCTGACCAGCGCCCACCCCGAGTGACTGGCGGTTAGTGTTCTTTGAAACGTGGCATAAACCCTGCAAAAGATGACTCCTACGTGCGATTGGTGGCTGTCCCGGCGGGCACCAATCTCAATTCATGCACCAAACAAGTGCGGCCGGACCTGATCCGGGGCGAGTTTGGGGAGGTGAGGGGAAAGGCTCATGATGAACAAGGAACTGATGACCGCAAGAATCCTGGAGGCCAAAGTCGGCAAAGGCATGACCTGGGAAGCGATTGCCGAGTCCATAGGTATGTCGCCGGTATTTACCACGTCGGTGTGTTTCGGTATGAACAGTTTTCCCGAAGACAAGGCGTTCGCGCTGTGTGAGACTCTCGGCCTCGGCAAGGACGTAGCCTTTGCCCTACAGGAGCTCCCGAAGAAATCGTGGGACGGCGGCGTACCGCAGGACCCGCTGATCTATCGTCTGTATGAGGTGGTTGGCGTGTATGGCGATACCATGAAAGCACTGATCCACGAAAAATTCGGCGACGGCATCATGAGCGCCATTGATTTCACCATGGACATTGAGAAGGAGGAGAATCCCAAGGGTGACCGAGTTGTGGTCACCATGAACGGCAAGTTCCTGCCCTATAAGGCCTGGTGATCTCCGTTAGTTTGGAAGTTGCCTGCTTTTTGTAGCCTGCTGGTTTTGCGGGCGGATACGGGGGGTGGGGGTATTTTTTCTTCTGGAAAAAGAACTCGCTTCGCTCAGACATCTTTTTCCTTGCCAGAAAAAATACCCCCACCCCCCTATCGACGTGCAGCACAGGGATACTCAGGTCGAGGAAGCCGCGAACCTGCCTTGGTCAGCTCGGCGCGGGGTGGTATCTGGATTTTTTGCCAGAAAAAGATGTCTGAGCGAAGCGAGTTCTTTTTCAAAAAAAATACAGATGCCACCCCGCAAGCCCGCCCGCAAAACCGCCAGGCTACGAGAAAGAGGGCTCCCCCCAAAGCCTCAGGCCATCTGAACCCGAACTCCAGAACCCTGAACAGAGACGACTTCTGAAACCGTATGCAGCTTCTCCAGTTGCGACTGGAGCATGGTGATTGGCCTGGTGCCTTCCAGGGTCAGGGCGATGTCGAGATGGTCTCCGGCGGATTCGACCGCCATGGTGGCGATGCGGAAGCCGCGGATGCGGACTACCTGGCACAGGCGTTCCAGGGCGGCGGCTTCCCGCGTCATGCGGCAGTTCAGGGTATAGCTGGATATCGGGCGGTCCATTTGCGGGGTCATGCTACGTGCTCCTTGCTGGTTGTACCGGTGCGTCGGGTTTCGTCGATCATGTCGCGGTTGCTGGCACCGGGTTTGACGATGGGCCAGACATTCTCTTCACGGCTGATGGCCACGTGCAACAGCATCGGGCCGTTGAAGGCCAGGATGGTTTCAATGCCGCGTCGTACCTGGTCGGTGCGCTCGATGTGTAACGCCGGGATGTCGAAGGCGCGGGCCATGGCTACGAAGTCCGGGTTGTCGTCCAGGTTTATCTGGCTTTCCCGGTTGTTGTAGAACAGCTCCTGTTGCTGGCGCACCATGCCCAGGCACTGATTGTCCATCACGATCAGTTTGACCGGAAGGTTGTAGCGGCGAATGGTCGCCAGTTCCTGGGCGTTCATCATGAACGAGCCGTCGCCGGTGACGTTGATGACGGTGCTGTGGCGGTCGGCGAACTGGGCCCCGATGGCGGCGGGCAAACCGAAGCCCATGGTACCCAGGCCGCCACTGGTGAGGTGGTGACGTGGGTGGTCGAATTCGTAATGCTGGGCCACCCACATCTGGTGCTGGCCTACATCGCAGGCGATAACGGTGTCATTCGGAGCAATGCGGGAAAGCTGGCGGATAAACGCCGGGCCGGTGATGGGGGCCAGAGGCTCTTCGTTGTCCGCAGCCTGGAAGCCGCCGGTGGTATGCCAGGTGCGGCATTGTTTCTGCCAGTCCCCGATGGCCAGGGGATTCTTTGCCATTTCTGCGGTCAGCGCCACCAGGATTTCATTCAGATCTCCACGGACGGCGAGATCGGCCGGGCGCAGTTTGTTGATCTCGGCCGCGTCCGCGTCGATGTGAATCAGCTTCGCATTGGGCGCGAAGCCCTCCAATTTGCCGGTGGCGCGGTCGTCCAGGCGGGCGCCGATGACCAGCAACAGATCGCATTCGTCCACCGCCCTGTTGGCGACGCGGGAGCCATGCATACCCAGCATGCCAAGACTGTAGGGGTTGTGTTTGCCGGGGTTTCCGATGCCCTTGAGTGTCACAACCGCCGGCAGAGCTGAGGATTGAGCAAAGGCCCGGAAGTTGACTTCGGCATTGGCCAGGCTGATGCCGCCACCGCTGTAGAGCAAAGGCTTGCGGGCGGCGCGAAGCATACTCAACGCCTCGCTCAGATCCGGGCAGTCTGTCGTCTGGTGGGCGGATTCCGCGATAGCGGCGGCACTAACCTCGGTGAGCAGAAGGTCCTTCGGGATATCAATCCATACCGGCCCCGGCCGACCGCTCTGGGCCAGTTCCATCGCTTCTTCCATAATGGCGGGCAGGGCGTCCGCGTCGTCGATCAGGTAGCTGTGTTTGACGATGCCCAGGGTCATGCCCAGTACGTCGGTTTCCTGGAACGCATCGGTACCTATCAGGCCTGAAGGAACCTGGCCTGTGATCACCAGCATGGGTATGGAATCCCTGTGAGCATTGGCAACGCCGGTAATCAGGTTGGTTGCGCCGGGGCCGGAGGTGGCAATGCATACCCCCAGCTTGCCACTGGCCCGGGCGTAGCCGTCGGCAGCGAGGGCGCAGCCCTGTTCATGGCGGCACAGCACATGCTCCACGCCCACATCGTCCACCAGCGCGTCATAGAGTGGCATGATGCAGCCACCCGGATAACCGAAAACCGTGCTGATGTCATGGCGGTGGAACGCTTCAAGAATGTGCTGTGCGCCGTTCATGGTCGTTTTCCCTTTTTGTTGCTGCCAAAAAAAAGCCCCCGGGACCTTTCGGTGCCGGGGGCTTTTCGTGTCTTGTCAGGTTGTTGCTATCTCACCCTCTTGTCCACGCAAAGTCCCCCGGACGGTACCACGACCACCAGGACTAGCTTCACAAGGACAATCACTGAGTTGAGATTCATAAAATCAGGATCTGCTCTGAATTTGTAAAAAATTTATGTGTAGAATCTACCCCACGGAAATAATCGGATGCAACCGTTTTCTGGCAGTTTTTTTTTCGTGCAGGAACCGCAGTTTTTACTGAAACCACCTGTTTCACCTGTGAGCGATCAATGACAAAAGCAAAACTGGGATCCATCGGCCTGTCGTTTCTGGTACTGGCGTTACTGGTTGTCTGGATGGCAACGGGCAACGTCAGGGAGGCACGCGATGAAGCGCCGGAAGCGCCGCCTGAACAGGAAAAAGGTGTGCCTTCGGTGCAGGTCGACATGTTGCGGGAAAGGCCCTACGAGCCGGCGCTGATGGTGCAGGGGCAACTGGAGCCCTGGCGGAGTGTGGCTATCGGTGCCCGGGTGGCCGGAACCGTGGAAGAATTGATGGTGGAGCAGGGCGACCGGGTCGCTGAAGGCGACGTTCTGCTGCGCCTGTCCGAGGATGGTCGCGGCACAGCCGTGGAACAGTGGCAGTCCCGGCTGCGTAAGCTGGAGGCAGACCTCGCGGCCGCCAGACGTCTGCGTGCCCGTGATCTCACGTCCGAATCTGAAGTGCTGACCCTGCAAAGTGAACTCTCGGCCGCCCGGGCAGAACTGGCACAGGCGCGCCTGTCAATGGACAACCTGACCCCACAGGCGCCGTTTGACGGCACTGTTAATCGTCGCGACGTGGATCTGGGCGACCTGGTTCAGGTGGGTTCGCCCTTGCTGGAACTGGTCCGGATCGACCGGCTGAAAGCAACCGGCCAGATTCCACAGCAGTCTGTAGGCAGTGTGGAGGAGGGCCAAAAAGTGGCAATTCGCACACTGGATGGCGATACGCTGGAAGGTCAGGTGAGCTTTGTGGCCAGTGCGGCTGACCGGGAAACCCGCAGCTTTGCCGTGGAAGTGACGGTTGAAAACCCTGAGCGCGAACGGGTAGCGGGCGGTAGCGCGACGCTGCGGATTGCACTGCCGGAAGTCAGGGCCATGTTTATTTCACCCGCCTACCTGAGCCTGGGCGATGACGGCCGCCCTGGCCTCCGTTATGTGGGCGAGAACAACGAAGTCGTGTTTACCACGGTCAAACTGCTGAACGTCACAACCGATGGCGCCTGGGTAACCGGTTTGCCGGAAGAAATCCGGTTGATCACCCGTGGCGCCGGCTTTGTGTCCATCGGGCAGCGGGTTCGCCCGGTGAGCCGTGATTCGGACCGGGGCTGACGGTATGCGAACCCTGATATTCGCAGCGCTTGACCGCAGTCGAACAACGCTTCTCACGCTTGTGTTCCTGATTCTTGGCGGGATAGCAGCGTTCCAGGCTATTCCCAAGGAGGCCAACCCGGACGTCACCATTCCCATGATCTATGTCTCCATGACGCTGGAAGGCATCAGCCCGGAAGATGCCGAACGTCTGCTTATCCGTCCCATGGAGCAGGAGTTGCGATCCCTTGAAGGGATCAAGGAAATGCGGGGCACGGCCTCGGAGGGCCATGCCTCGGTGATGCTGGAGTTCGATGCCGGGTTTGATCCTGACGTGGCGCTTCAGGATGTACGGGAGAAGGTGGATACTGCCCGCAGCGAGCTTCCTCAGGAGGCGGACGAGCCCAGGGTGAACGAGATCAATGTGGCGCTCTTTCCGGTGATGTCCGTTGGTCTTTCCGGACCCCTCTCCGAGCGTGAGCTGGTCACCATTGCGCGGCGATTACAGGACGCCATTGAAGGTATTCCGGAAGTGCTGGAAGTGAATATCGGTGGCGATCGGGAGGATTTGCTGGAAGTCGTCGTCGATCCCCAGGTACTGGAAAGCTATGGCGTTGATTTTGACCGGTTAGCGTCGCTGGTTACCCGCAACAACCAACTCGTGGCCGCCGGTAGCCTGGATACCGGCGCCGGTCGCATGGCCATGAAGGTCCCGGGTGTGATCGAGTCGGTCGAGGACGTGATGTCCATGCCCATCAAAGTGGACGGCGACACCGTGGTTACCTTTGGCGACGTTGCCATGCTGCAGCGGACGTTCAAAGATCCTACCGGTTACGCCCGCATCAATGGAGAGCCGGCGCTGGTACTGGAAATCTCCAAGCGTACCGGTGCCAACATCATTGAGACCGTTGGCGAGGTCAAGGCATTGATTGCGGCCGCGGGGCCGGAGTTACCGGACGAACTGGAAGTCCGTTACATCATGGACCAGTCCACGGAAGTGCGGGACATCCTCAGCGATCTGCTCAACAATGTGCTCACGGCCATTGTGCTGGTGATCATCCTCATCATTGCCGCCATGGGCCCCCGTTCTGCGCTTCTGGTGGGCCTGACCATACCCGGCGCCTTCCTTACCGGTATTCTGGTTATCTGGGGTATGGGCCTGACCCTCAACATCGTCGTCCTGTTCAGTCTGATCCTGGTGGCGGGCATGCTGGTGGACGGGGCAATCGTGGTTTCCGAACTGGCCGACAGAAACCTTTCCGAAGGCCAGAGCGTGCGGTCGGCATGGGGAGAGGCGGCCAGCCGAATGGCCTGGCCGATCATCGCCTCCACCGCGACCACTCTCGCGGTCTTTATCCCGTTGCTTTTCTGGCCCGGCGTGGTGGGGGAATTCATGAAGTTTCTGCCCATGACCGTCATCATCTGTCTGACGGCCTCCCTTGCGATGGCACTGGTGTTTTTGCCGGTTCTCGGCAGTATCAGCGGCGGCCGCCGCAAGCCTCAGGCGGCGCCGGACGGCCGAATGACCGCGCTGTACCGGAAACTGCTGGAGCGCCTGCTGGCGGCACCGGGATTCACACTGCTGGGAGTTCTGGCAGTGGTTGTGGTGATCTACGTGGCTTACGGCAAGTTCAATCATGGAGTGGAATTCTTTCCCAGTGTCGAGCCTGACTCGGCGCAGGTCCAGGTGCGGGCAAGGGGCGACATGTCCGTGACGGAACGCGACGCCATCGTACGGGAAGTTGAGCAGCGGCTGCAGGGAATGCCGGAAGTGAAAGCGTTGTATGCCCGCTCAATGGTCAGTCCCGAAAACCAGATGTCACCAGATGTTATCGGCGTGCTGCAATTCCAGTTTATCGACTGGTTCGAGCGCCGTTCCGCCACCAGGATTCTGGAGGATTTTCGCGAGCGCACGGCCGACATTCCCGGAATCAGGCTGGAGTTTCGTAAACAGGAAGGCGGCCCGGCGGACGGGAAGCCCATAGAACTTATGGTCAGCAGTCTCGACAGTGACAAACTGGACGAGTATGTCGGCCTGATCCGGCAACGTATGGCCAACATTGACGGCTTCGTGGATATTGAGGACGACCGCAGTCTGCCGGGAATCGAGTGGCGACTGAATGTGGACCGGGCGTCGGCAGCCCGCTTTGGTTCCGATGTGCTGAGTGTGGGCAGCGCCGTGCGCCTGATAACCAACGGCCTGGTGCTGGCCACTTACCGCCCGGAAGATGTGCGTGACGAGGTGGACATTGCCGTGCGGGTACCCAACAATTGGCGTGAGCTGGATCAGTTCCAGCGTCAGACCATCAATACCAGCCGGGGGCAGGTGCCATTGTCCCAGTTCGTGGAACTGGAAGCAGGCGACAAGACCGGCAGCATCGTACGGGTTGATGGCCAGCGAACGGTGACGATCAAGTCAGATATAGAGCCGGGCCGCAGGGTCGACGAGTTGCTCAGAGCCCTGCAGGCAGACATGCCCGAGACCCCCGAAGGAATGTCTGTCCGCTTTGCCGGTGAAAACGAGGATCAGCAACAGGCGTCCAACTTCCTGGCGTCCGCGTTCATGGTGGCCATTGCCCTGATGCTGCTGATTCTGGTGACCCAGTTCAACTCCCTGTACCAGACCCTGCTGATTCTGTCCGCCATCGTGCTTTCCACGGCAGGGGTTCTGCTCGGCCTGCTTCTCAATGGTCAGTCTTTTGGCATCGTGATGGTGGGAATGGGGATTATTGCCCTGGCGGGAATTGTGGTAAACAACAACATCATTCTGATCGACACCTACAACCAGATGCGGAAAAGCGGCATGGAAGCCTTTGAGGCCGCACTGGACACCGGGTGCCTGCGTCTTCGTCCGGTGCTGTTGACGGCAATTACAACCATTCTTGGGTTGATGCCGATGGTGCTTGGAGTGAACGTGGACCTTATCACCCCGTCTCTGGGTCTTGGTTCACCGTCAACCCAGTGGTGGACCCAGTTATCCAGCGCGATCGCCGGAGGGCTGGCGTTTGCCACCATGCTGACCCTGTTGCTGACACCCGCGTTGCTGGTTCTTGGTGACAAATCCGGGCGTAAACTGAATCAGCTATCCTACTGGCTGGTGAAAAAACGTTCGACCAACTGATCGAAGGGTAATGGTCTGCTGTACAGGTAACCCTGGAGGTAGTCGCAACCCTGCCTGCGAAGCCATTGTTCGTGGGCCGCGGTTTCCACGCCTTCGGCCACGACGGACAGCCCCAGTCCTTTCGCAAGCCCGAGAATGGACAGGATGATGGCGCAGTCATCCTCATCGTCCGGGATGTTGCTGATGAACGAGCGGTCAATCTTGATGCGGGAAAACGGCAGGCCCTTGAGCCGTGACAGAGACGAGTAACCGGTTCCAAAGTCGTCGATGGACAGTTGCGCGCCTGCGGCCACCAGCTCCTCGAGGAGAACGGAAATGGCATTGAGATCACCCTGGATAGCATCCTCGGTGACTTCGAAATGCAGCGTATTGACGGGAACATCTTGTTCGGCACACATCGTCTTTATGCGCCGGGGAAGCTCGGCAACCAGGACCTGCTCGGGGGCCAGGTTCACCGACACTTCCGGCAATGTGATCTGACGGTTTCTCGCCCACTGCCAGTGCTCACAGACCCGGCGCAGAACGCAATCCCCAAGTGCATACATCAGGCCTCCGCCTCTGGCAATGTCGAGAAACTCGATGGGAGACAGCCATCCCCGCTCTGGGTGGTGCCAGCGCACCAGAGCTTCGACGGATTCCACACTGGAGCCGGAGGCATCGGTTATCGGCTGATAGAAGACATCAAGTTCGTGTTCTTTTATGGCGCTGCGCAGGTCGTTTTCCAGCTCAAAGCGGGAACGTGCGCTTACCTGGATACTGGAATCGAAAAAGCTGAACCGGCCCCGGCCCTGGTGTTTGGCGTTGTACATGGCCGCTTCCGCGCCGCGAAGCAGCTCCTCCGTGGTACTGCAGTCACCGGGAAGGTGGCAGATACCGAGGCTGACGCCTACGGTGATCGAGTGCCCGTTCAGGCGGATGGGCTTGCTGACCTCGTGTCGGATTCTTGAAGCCGTTTGCTCCAGCGTATCCGGATCTGTGCGGTTGCGAATAATAAGGGCGTATTCGTCACCACCAATCCTCGCGAGCAGATCCTTGCCGGGAACGTTGATCTGCTTCAGCCGCTGCCCGATTTCTTCAATGACATTGTCGCCTACTTGAGCTCCGAGCCCGTCATTAATGGATTTCAGCCTGTCCACATCCACCCATATCAGCGCCAGGGTGCCGAGCCCGCGCCGCTCGAGCTTCTCGACCAGGTAACCAACTCGGTCCCGCAGGGAGTTAATATTCAGCAGCCCCGTCAGTGAGTCGTAGCGGGTGGCGTACTCCAGGGCCTGTTTCGAATCGAGCCAGGCCTCATGGGTATTCATCAGGCTGATGGTATCGGCGATCGCGATGACGAATGATATTTCCGGCAGCGTCCACTGGCGGCGGGTTGTCGATTCCAGGCAGAGCACTCCACTGAGCCGTGCGCCGTCAAAAATGGGCGCATCCAGCATGGAGCGTATGCCCCTGGGCACAAGGTAACCGGGGGCAAAGGCACGGGTTCGTGGATCTTCCTGTGCGTCGGGAACAGACAGCACCCGCTCGCTCTCCAGGGCGGAAAAATACTCCGGGTTTGCTGACTTGTAGAGACTGGTCGCCTTCGCGTTTGCCCCATCCGGCGTATGCAGCCATTCAGATTCAATGTGTTCACGTTGTTCGGGAAACTGCCAGACACTGACTCGCTCCACCTCCAGCTGTTCTGCACACAGCGTTGTCAGCGCCGCGAGTTTGTGTTGGCGCTCTCTGTTGATAAACGCCGGGCTGTGGCTCAGCTCCATCAGTGCCTTGTGATAGTTCACAAAGGTATCCGTATCCTTCATAGGGTCTGGCTTTTAGTGGTGAGTGGCGGGTGCCTCGTCCATGTGGTCTCAGCTATGCCTACATACTGGCATCGGCTTGAGGCAGTGTCCAACGCTTGACTGCAGGCGTTGCTGGACAAGTGCCATTTGTGAAGATTTGTTGTGTGATTGCGTCATTTTATTGTGTTTACGAAGAAGTTCCCGTTTCTGGTTCATAATGGAAAAACTGGGTCGCAATCAGGTTTTCGTCACGCCGGGGTCGCTCTTGAACAAAACCATCATACAGCTACTGTTGGTTCTGGTTACTGCATTGCCGGTAGTGGCTTCGGCCCGGCCGGCGATGTGGGACGGTCAAGCCGGCCACATGGAGCTCTCGCGGTTCGTTGACTACTGGGCGGAACCGTCCGGCCCGGCCAACCTGGAATCAGTGCGGAACCTTCGGGAGGACCAGTGGCAGCGGAACGGTAAGGACAGTGTAAGCCTCGGATACGGCGACGAGGTCTACTGGTTCCGGGTTCGCATCGGCAATCAGGGTGCACCCTCAGCCCCACTGTTCCTCGAAATTGGCTACCCGGTACTCGACCATGTCGAGGTTTACCTGGTTAATGGTGGCAGACTCGCAGAGCGACATGTTATGGGTGATAAGAAGCCGTTTCGTGATCGGCTCGTTGATCACCGCAATTTTCTCGTTCCGTTGACCCTGTCACCCGGCGAGAACCTGTCCGTTTACATTCGTGTGGATACCAGCAGTTCCATGCAGGTGCCTCTCACCCTTTGGGATCAGGCGGCTTTTTACGTGGCTGAGCAGTCCCGAAGCATGTTTGAAGGAGTCTATTACGGCATCGTGCTGGTGATGATTCTGTATAACCTGTTCGTTTATGTCGCGGTAGGGGAGCGCAGTTTTCTCTACTACGTGGGCTATATTCTGGCCATGCCGCTGTTTCTGGCGAGCCTGCATGGCGTCAGCTTCCAGTACCTTTGGCCCGAGGCAACCCGCTGGAATGATCAGGCAATCATCGTATTTCTCAATCTGGTGATCCTCTTCGGGGGCGCTTTCAGCGTTCGTTTTCTCAATGTGTCCCGTAGCAACCACCCGATAATGAACCGGCTGACCATGTCGCTGATGGTTGTAGCCGCGTTGATGGCAGCCGCCGGTATTCTTGTCCCTTACCATCTGATGATCCTGCCATCCATCGTGGTGGCTTTCCTGGGATGCACGGGCATGCTGATACTGAGCCTCATGCGCTGGCTGAGGAAAGACCCTGCCGCACGATACTACGCACTGGCCTGGGTCTTCATGCTGTTTGGCGGTATTGTCCTCGCGCTCAGTAAGTTCACCATGTTGCCCCGCAATCTGTTGACGGAAAACGCCACTCAGGTGGGGTCAGCCATCGGCGTCATCCTGTTGTCGGTCGCCCTGGCGGACAGGCTGAACAAGGAAAAAAAGCGTGCCTTTGAGGCCCAGCAGCGGTTGCTTCAGGAGGAACGCAAAGCGCGGATGGCGCAGGAAAAGTCTCTCCGGATCCAGCGGGAAGCCAACACTCTGCTTGAGCAGAGAGTGCATGAGCGTACCCAGGATCTCGAAGTCGTCAACGACCAGCTGCGGGAGCTGAGCTCTACCGATGCCCTTACCGGCCTCAAGAATCGGGGACATTTCGATCGGGCGTTCAGTTCTGCAGTTGTGAAGGCGTATCGTTTCGAACAGCCGCTCTCACTGTTACTGCTGGATATTGACCATTTCAAGAAGTTCAACGACACCTATGGCCACCTTGTCGGGGATGACTGCCTGCAGATGGTGGCTAATTGTATTCGCCAGTATGTCACCCGTCCTCAGGATCTGGCTGCGCGATACGGTGGCGAGGAATTTGTGGTGCTTTTACCGGATACACCGGAAGAGGGCGCCTTGCGGGTTGCGGAAAAGATCCGTCAGGAGATCGAGCAGACAGGATTCCGGATATCCGAGGAAGTATTACACCTGACGGTGAGCATCGGCGTGTGTGCCGTCTGTCCTCACCAGGCCGATGCCACCAAGGCCATTTTCTGCTGGGCGGACGAAGCGCTCTACGAGGCCAAGGGGCGAGGGCGCAATCAGGTTGTCGTCAGTGAGCCCCCACCTGTTCAGGAGGCGGAGCCCGCCATCGGCTGACATTGATTGAGGGTGATGTCCGGCCATTCCATGGTGTCTTCCAGTGCAAAGGCCAGTTCCAGCAATGTACGCTCCTCGCCGTGTCGCCCCATAAGCTGAATGGAAACCGGCAGGTTATGACGGCCCAGGGTGGCGGGCAGCGAGATGGCGGGGGCGCCAGTGGCATTTGCCAAAGGGGTAAAGCTTACGTAGCGGGTCAGACGGTCAAACAGGGTATCAAACTCCAGCTCCGGGGCCAGATAGCCGATTTCCGGCGTAGTGTGGCCAAGCACCGGCGTAAGGACAGCGTCATAGGCCACCATGGCTTCCGCGTAATCATGATACGACCGGTACAGGCGCCAGAGTGTCGCCGGCAGTTTGTAGAACTGTTTTCTGAAGGCTTTGTCCAGGCCCAGCGTCAAGCCATCCAGTCGTGTTTTATCAAAACCCGGGTGAATCAGCCGCTTGCCGTTGGCGCGCACACCAAAGGCCAGCATTCCCCAGTAGCGCGCAAAGTCATCCGGGAAGGATGAAGCAACCGGAACGTCCATTGGCACTATCGTGTGCCCCAGTTTTTCCAGAACCCGTGCTGTGCTTTCAACGGCCTCCCGGGTGGTTGCGTCTGTGGGGTGGCCGTTAATGGAATCCATGACCAGCCCGATCTTCAGTGAACCTGTGGAAGGGCCTTCCACGCGCCCGACTGGCGGCATTTTCGGGTTGCGGAAATAACGCTCCGCCCCGTAATAGAAGTTTGCCGTGTCCCTGACGCTGCGGGTAACCACCCCGTCGGTGACAATATTGATGGGTAGCGATTTTGCAGCGTCATTGTCGACAAGGCGGCCCCGCGTAGGCTTCAGCCCCACCAGCCCGCAGCAGGCTGCGGGAATGCGGATGGAGCCTCCTCCATCGTTTGCATGGGCGATGGATACGACACCGGCGGCTACCAGCGCTGCTGAGCCACCGGAGGAGGCGCCCGTGGAATATTTCAGGTTCCATGGGTTGCGGGTGGGCGTATCATGGGCCGGTTCAGTGGTGGCATTGAACCCGAACTCGGGCAGGGTGCTTTTGCCAATACAGACCAGCCCTTGAGCGAGCAGTTGGCGGGCGAAAGGGCTGGTATGGGCTGCCGGTTGCGGGCGAATGGCAGCGGTGCCGTGGGTTGTGGGAAACCTTTTTACATCGGTGTTGTCTTTAACAACCGTGGGGACAACGCTAAAAATACCGGGGTCAGCCTGGGGCACAGGAGTTTCCCCTGCGCCAGGATCACGAACATCGTCTGGAATCGGGGTAACCAGGCCGTGAATGCAGGGTTCGGCTTTCCGGGCCCGGGCAAGGGTTGCCTGGAGTACTTCGTCCGCAGAAACCTCGCCACGGCGAATCAGCGCAGCCAGGCCGGTGGCGTCGTGTTTGCCGAGCAGGTCGTCACAGAATGTGTGCATTGATGGCGGGAATTGTTGTGCGGTCAAGGCGGATACTCCATTACGATTCCGGAACTGCCTGTACTTTATAGGAGGATTAGACGTGACGATATGTCATATCGGGAAATTGCATCGCCGGCCATCAAAGGTAAGAATCCGGTTTTCAGGCGCCGCGACAGGCTATAAGCTTGTTGCCAGATACAGTCACCGCACACGGTGAATTTAATGGTATTTCTGGATAGTTTCGACACATTTGCCGAGCCACTGGTCCGTTATTTCCTCGGTATTTTTTTCCTGATGATCGGCCTTCAGTTCACCAGTCGCAGCCTCGGCCTTTACGCAAGGATGGGGTACACGTTTATCAACTACGGCACACGATCATCCGCCGGATGGTGGCACCGGCATATTTTCAACGTGTTTCGCGCACTGATTCTGGCAGCTGTTGTGGCACGTATCTTCGTGGATATTGACCCCTGGCTGGGAGTGTTCGGTTCGCTGTATTACGGGCCCGTGCTGGTGGCGGGAATGGTGTTTCTGCTGTTTTCATTCAGCCTGGTCAACTACCTGCAGGCATACATGCATGACGACTGGCGTTCTGGCGTGGACCCGAAGCAGGATCGTCACCTGCTCACCGAGGGGCCGTACAGCCGCAGCCGAAATCCAGTGTTCCTGTCTGTCATGCTGGGGCAGGTGGGTTTTTTCCTGGCATTGCCGTCGGCATTCTCCCTTGTGTGCCTGAGCGCCGGCATTACCGTACTGATACGGCAGGCAAAAGTGGAGGAGAAGGCACTTGCCGATCTCTTCGGAGATGCCTACGAGGCTTATCGCAGGCGGGTGCCTCGCTGGCTCTGACCCTGGTGTTTCCGGTCCGGGCTACTTGCGGGATTCCTTGATCACATCATAGGCGTGACTGATTTCCCGCGTGCGCTCTTCTGCCATCTCCCGCATGCTTTCCGGCAGGCCGCGGCCTGCCAGTTTGTCCGGATGGTTTTCACTCATCAGTTTGCGATAGGCTTTCTTGATTTCGGCATCACTCGCCGAAGAAGGCACGCCCAATGCCTTGTAGGCATCATCGATCTGGCTGGCCGAGGAGGCCTGGCCCGAGGCGCCGGCCCTTCCTGTGTGCGCGCCGCGTAGCATGGCTTCCAGTTGGTCCACCTGGGCTTCCGGCAGCCCCAGGCCACGGGCAATGCGCACCAGCATCTCGTGTTCGGCAGGGTGCACCACACCATCAGCAGCCACGGCGGATACCTGTACCTGCAGGAACATCTGCAGCAATGCGGGTTGGCGGCCGCTTACCCGCAGGAAGTGTTGCAACTCGGCATCCAGATCAAAATCGTCGGCCTTGCCACGGTTGAAGGCTGCCTTGGCGCGCTCCCGGTGTTCGCCGGAAAGCCGGAAACGAGCGAACAGGCTTTCAGCAACCTGGATTTCATCGCGGGTGACTACGCCATCGGCTTTGCACAGTGCGCCCATCACGGCAAACACGGACTCCAGAAAATCGGTCTGCACGTTGCGCAATTTCTGAAACAGGCGGCTCTTGATATAACGGGTAAGCAGCGCCCCCGCAGCAGCACCAATCAGTAATCCTGGAAAACGGCCAAACAGATAACCGATTAAGCCGCCGATAAACAGGCCGAACATGACAGTGTCCTTTTAAAGTGTTAAAAACTGGGCAAAGTATACGGGGGTGATAACGTCATGACCATGGACCTTTTCGAGCAAGCGTCACCAGAACCCCGGGCCGAGCCGCTATGCGAGGGTGCCGTTGTGCTTCGTCGATTTGCCGACACCTCGGGCGCAGAACTGCTGGCGGGCATTGAACGGGTTGCGAAGCAGGTACCCTTCCGGCAGATGCAAACCCCTGGCGGTCATACCATGTCTGTTGCCATGACCTGTTGTGGTGACTGGGGTTGGGTAACGGACAGGCAGGGTTATCGGTATCAGCATCAGGACCCGGTTTCCGGGGTGCCATGGCCAGCGATGCCGGATGTGTTCAATGCCCTGGCCACGGGCGCGGCTGAAACCGCGGGCTATGCCAGTTTCCAGCCCGACTCCTGCCTGATCAACCGCTATTCACCGGGCGCGAAAATGGGGCTTCACCAGGACCGGGACGAGGAGGATTTCGATCAGCCCATTGTTTCTGTGTCTCTGGGGGTGCCTGCGACCTTTCAGTTCGGCGGCCTGCTGCGCGGCAACCGGCCACAGCGGGTGCCGCTGGCGCATGGCGATGTGGTTGTATGGGGAGGCCCGGCGCGGCTTCGTTACCACGGTGTGTTAACGCTTAAAACGAGCGACCACCCGTTGACGGGAAGCTACCGCTACAATCTGACTTTCCGCCGTGCCCGATAGCCCGTGGCCAGCCTTACTGCAGCCAGGCGACGGTCAGTCCGGCGAGCAGGGACAGTATCATGGGTCCGGCGACCCGCGCTCCCAACTCCCGCCGGCCGATGGCGCCGGCTATACCGGCCTTCACCAGGTTATTGGTGGCTGCTGCAATGACAATACCGATGACAGCGGTATTCGCAGCGAGCGTGTCCTGGGACATGCGTGTCAGGGACAGGGTGATGGCATCTACGTCGGCGATTCCGGAGCTGGCAGCCAAGACAAAGATACCCAGGTCACCCAGCCACTCCTGCAGGAACTCCCCCAGCAGAAGAATAGCCACCAGTAACACGCCGAAGACCAGGGCGGACTTCAGATCCAGCGGATTCTGGATGAGTTCAGGCCGGCTTACTTCCAGGCGACCCCGGTTACGCATCCAGATGATGAGCGCTGGCAGATACAGTAACACGGTCATCACTGCCACAGGCCATACCAGCTGTGGCAGCAGCGCCGGGTTGATCAGGGCGCAGTAGATCAGGATGCGGGGGAACATGGTCCCGCAGGCGATCAGGATACCGCTGGCGAACTGTGGGCTGACTTCTGGTGAGATTGTGGACTGCCTGGCGTAGTGGAGGGTGAGGGCCGTTGATGAGCTCAGCCCCGCGAAAAGGCTGGTAAACAGGATGCCTTTGCCGGTGCCGGCCAGCCTGATGGCAAAATAACCGACAAAGGAAACCGAGGCGATCAGCACCACCATCCACCAGATTTCCCGGGGATTCAGTACGCCACCGGGCCCCAGATCCTGGTTCGGCAACAGTGGCAGCATGACCACCGAAATAACCAGCAGTTTCAGAGCTGCATCCAGCTCATGTTCCTGTAGTTTTTCGACCAGCCCGTGAATTTCCTTCTTGTTGTCCAGAATCAGGGCGGTAATCACCGCTGCGCCGGTGGCGATGGCCGGGTCCACCGCTACGGCGATGGCGCCGTAGCAGAACGTAAGCACCATGCCGATGGTGCCGGTGATGCTGAAGTTGCGAATATGGGAAAGGCGCTGGCTGAAAGCCACCAGTGCAATGGCCACCACACTGATTAGCAGTACCGGAAATGCCCACTCCGTAACTTCCTGCGCCAGCAACGCGGCGACACCGCCGAGCAGGCCAATCAGGGCAAAGGTCCGGATGCCCGCGATACGCTCGCCGGACGCCTGCCTTCTGGCGTCCCAGCCACGCTCCAGACCAATGATCGCCCCCAGAAGCAGGGCAATTGCCAGGTTCAGTGTGGTCTGGTTGCTGGCAATAAACTGGCCGGTTACTTCATCCATGGAGTAGTCCATTATCGGGTTTAGTGGCCCCTTCGAGGGCAGTGGTCAGCCGTTGAAGCAGCGTTCCGCTATGGCGCCAGAAGTGCCAGTAGAGGGGAACAGCCAGCTCGTGGCCTGGCGCCAGGTTGATGAGGCTGCCATCATCCAGCCATTTGCGGGCCTGGATGCCGGGAATCATACCGTAGCCCATACCGGCCCTGGCAAGCTGAACAAATCCTTCTGATGACGGGCACAAGTGATAGGGGAAGCGGCCATGGTAGCCGCAATCGGCCATAAACCGGTGCTGTAACTGGTCGTTAGGTCCGAAAACGATGGCCGGCGAGTTGGAAAAGGCCTCCGGAGTGATACCCTCGGGGAAAAACCGGCGAACGTATTGCGGCGTCGCCAGTGGCATATAGAGCATTTCACCCAGTGCTACGCATCGCCCTCCGGCCACAGGCTGACTGCTGCTGCACAGGCAGGCAGCAACATCGCCATCGCGCATGCGTTTCAGGCCTACGTCCTGGTCCTCAATAACCAGGTCCAGCAGCACGCCTTCCCGGCTGCAAAAGTCGCCAACCACGGAAGCCCACCAGGTGGCCAGACTGTCGGCGTTGACGGCAATCCGCAGGCGGGTGGTGTCCTCGGCGAGAGCGGGTATGGTTTGGCGGAGGTCTCTTTCCAGCAGCTGTACCTGCTGGAAATGGTTGAGCAGTTTGTTACCTGCCGGCGTTGCCTGGAGCTCGGGGTGCCTGACCAATACCGGCTGGCCCAGACGCACCTCCAGCGACTTGATACGTTGCGACACGGCTGATTGGGTAAGCCCGAGTATCTCGCCGGCACGTTCGAACCCGCCGTTTTCGATGACGGCAGCCAGTGCCTGCAGCAGCTTGTAATCCAGCATAAGAAAAATTCATAGGATATAAGGTTTATGATTTTTAAGTATAACGGTCTGCGGGTAAGCTTCCAGCAAATCGGGAGGGAAGAATGCTGACAAGTTACCTGACAGGATTGATCGTGTGTGGCGGTATCATCATTGCTATCGGCGCCCAGAATGCCTATATCCTGGGCCAGGCGATTCGCCGGGAGCATCACTGGTATTGCGCGGGCATCTGCATGACGGCAGATATCCTATTGTTTACAGCTGGTATGTTTGGCGTGAACGCGGCATTGATGGCGGTGCCGGAGGCGCTCGATATCTTGCGCTGGCTCGGTGTTGTATTCCTGGGTTGGTTGGCGTTGGCGGCCTTTTACAAAGTGGCAACGGGGAGAAAGGGGCTGGGTGCGGATGAATCGGCGGCTACCAGTGTCCGGGTGGTCGTATTGACTACTCTGGCGGTCACATTGCTGAATCCGCAGGTTTATCTGGACACTCTGCTGTTGATTCCTGCTATTGGCGCCCAACAGGAGAGCCCCGCCGTATTTGTAGCCGGAGCCAGCAGCGCCTCGGTACTGTGGTTCGGTTTGCTGGCGTTTGGTGGTGCTGCTTTGTCTCCATGGCTGGCCAGTCCCATGGCATGGCGGTTCATTGACGGAGCCATCGGTTCGATGATGGCGGTGATTGCTTTCCATCTAGCCAGTAATGGTTTGTCAGGGCCACCCATGTGAAACGCATGGTATTGCCGGTTACTTTACCGGCGCCGTTCTGATAAGCTTCGCCGCCTTAATTTCACAGCCTATGAACTGACTTTGATGAACGTCTCCACGACATTTTCGACGATCACTCCACCCTAGCGCTCCGCACGCCCTCCAGGTTAATTCCCTGAGCCAATAGTCTGTATTCGCCTGGCGAATGCCACGGACCTTATTGTCTCTGAGTTTATGTCTCAAGTCGTTCGATTCCCAATTGACTGGTATCCATTATGGTAAACAAGCTTAAAGCCGACTGGCTCTCCAACATTCGGGGCGATTTGCTCGCCGGTATTGTGGTAGCGCTGGCACTGATTCCCGAAGCCATCGCCTTTTCCATTATTGCCGGCGTAGACCCGAAAGTGGGCCTTTACGCTTCTTTCTGTATTGCTGTGGTGATTGCCTTTGTGGGCGGCCGCCCCGGTATGATCTCGGCTGCCACCGGCGCCATGGCGCTGCTGATGGTCACCCTGGTCAAGGAACATGGGCTGGAATACCTGCTGGCCGCCACACTGCTTACCGGCCTGTTGCAGATAGGCGCTGGCTACCTGAAGCTCGGGGGCCTTATGCGGTTTGTCTCCCGCTCCGTGGTAACTGGCTTTGTGAACGCCCTGGCGATCCTGATCTTCATGGCACAGTTGCCGGAGCTAACCAACGTCACCTGGCATGTTTACGCGATGACGGCAGCCGGCCTTGGGATCATCTACCTGTTCCCGCTGATTCCGGTGGTTGGCCGCATACTGCCATCGCCGCTGATCTGTATTGTAGCGCTGACCGCATTTGCGATGATTTACAACATTGATATCCGTACCGTTGGTGACATGGGGCAGTTGCCGGATACCCTGCCGATTTTCCTGTGGCCGGACGTTCCGCTGAACCTAGAGACCCTGATGATTATCCTGCCTTATTCCGTGGGCCTCGCCATTGTTGGCTTACTGGAATCGATGATGACCGCTACGATTGTCGATGATCTGACGGACACCACCAGTGACCGTAACCGGGAATGCAAGGGTCAGGGTATTGCCAACATCGGTTCCGGCCTGCTGGGTGGCATGGCAGGATGCGCGATGATTGGCCAGTCCATCATCAACATCAAATCCGGAGGCCGGACCCGGCTTTCAACGCTGACGGCAGGTGTGTTCCTGCTCGTGCTTGTGCTGGTTCTGGACCAGTGGCTGGTGCAGATTCCCATGGCGGCACTGGTAGCCGTCATGATCATGGTATCTATTGGTACCTTCAGCTGGGGCTCAATCAAGAATCTGAAGGAGCATCCACTGTCCACCAACATCGTTATGGTGGTGACGGTTATCGTGGTTGTGGCAACCCACAACCTTGCGTTCGGTGTATTGGCAGGTGTGTTGCTGGCGGCGCTGTTCTTTGCCAACAAAGTGGGCCATTTCATGCTGGTGACCTCCGAGTTCGACGATAAGACTGATACCCGAACCTATAACGTGGTTGGGCAGGTATTCTTCAGTTCCTCGGAAAAATTCACAGAATCCTTTGATTTCAAGGAAGCAGTGGATAATGTGGTGATAGACCTGACCCGGGCGCATTTCTGGGATATTACGGCAGTAGGCGCATTGGACAAGGCCGTTATCAAGTTCCGCCGCGAGGGCGCAGAGGTAGAGATCATCGGGCTGAATGAAGCCAGCGCCACTATCGTTGACCGTTTCGGCGTGCACGACAAACCCGATGCCGTCGACCAGTTGATGGGGCACTGATATGACACAAGCCAAGGAATTCAACAAGGATCCCGGTCAGAATAACAACCATAACGATCACCAAGGCGAGGTAGAGATGCTACGAGTAGTTGCCTGTATCGACGGCTCCAGGGCTGCACCGGCGGTGTGTGATTACGCCGCCTGGGCCAGCCAGCATATGGCAACGCCCATGACACTGCTGCACGTGCTGGACGAAGAACGCTACCCGACTGAGCCGGACCTGGCCGGTAACATCGGTCTGGGAAGCCGCGAACAGCTGATGAATGAGCTGGCCGAGCTGGACCGGAGGCGCTCGAAGCTGGCCCTCGAACACGGCCACCACATGCTGGATGAGGCTGAAGACCGCATCAAGGCTCTGGGCATTGATGACATTATCAAACGCCAGCGCCATGGCGATCTCACCGAGTCCCTGCTGGCTCTGGAAAACCAGACCCGTTTACTGGTGATGGGGCTTCACGGCGAGAGCAGCTCTGACAGGGACGTTCACGTTGGCAGCCAGCTGGAAACCGTGATCCGCAGCGTCCACCGCCCGATCCTCCTGGTACCGGATGAGTACCAGCAGCCCAAAAGCGCGATGCTCGCCTTCGATGGGAGTGCCACCGCCTTCAAAGGTGTGGAGTTGCTGGCGGGTAGCCCTGTGCTGAAAGGCATGCCGATTCACCTGATTATGATCGGGGCTGACACCAGCGACCGCTGGGAGCAGCTCAAGAAAGCCGAGAAGATGCTGGGTGACCTTGGTTCCGAGATCACCCTGGCCATTCGTGCCGGTGATGTGGAGCCTGGTCTCCATGCATACCAGGAAGAGCACGATATCGATATCCTGGTAATGGGTGCCTATGGGCATTCACGAATCCGCCAGTTCCTGGTGGGTAGCACCACAACGACGATGCTGAAGACGGCCCGGAAGCCTCTGGTGATACTGCGTTAATGCCACCGAGCCGGTTTTTCCCGCCCGCACTGCCCGTGTCCAGCGGCTGGGTGCTGGTGTTGGTAATGTTGCTGGCCGGCTGTACGGGCGGCCTGCAACCGGTGACCCATTCCGGAGCCGAGGAAGCCGTGCACAACGATGACAGCTTTCTTTTCAGTCAGTCCAGGCAGATCTTGGTCGGTTCGAACGGCCAGTCCGGTTTTCACCTGCTGAACTCCGGGCAGGACGCTTTCCTCGCCCGTGCGGCACTGATCGAGTCGGCGGAACAGAGTATCGACGCCCAGTACTACATCTGGAGCGATGATGTATCCGGGCGCTATCTTGCCGGTCGACTGCTGCTGGCAGCAGACAGCGGTGTGCGGGTCCGCCTGCTGCTGGATGATTTCAATGCCGAGGGTATTGGTGAGCTCTTTGCTGCGCTGGACACCCACTCCAACATTCAGATCCGTATTTTCAACCCTGCCAGAAGCCGCAGTGGGTGGGGGCGATGGGTCTCCTTCCTGATGGACTTTGACCGTATCAACCGCCGCATGCACAACAAGACCTTCGTGGTGGATAGTGCTGCGGGCATTGTTGGCGGCCGCAACATTGGTGACGAGTACTTCGGGTTTCATGCCGGTCGCTATTTCCGGGACCGTGACGTTCTCGCAATAGGGCCGGTGGTTGATGGAATGACGGAAAACTTCCAGGCCTACTGGAATAACCGCTGGGCCTACCCGGTATCAGCCCTGTATCCGGAGGTTCCGGCGGAGGGGGATGTGGCTGAAGCGCTTGAGCGGCTTCGCCGCCTGGCCAGAACCCAGTCTGACGTCCCGGCCCCCACTCCAGCCGGGCGTGCCCAGGGAAGGTCAATGCTGGCGGATTTGCTGGAGCAACTGACGATTGCCCCCGGCGAGCTGGTGTTTGATGCGCCTTTTGAAACCATGGAAGAGCCGGCCGAAACGCCCAAACGTAGCGCCAGGACACTTCAGCAGCTGGTTCACGCCGCTGATCAGGAAATTCTGATTGAGTCCGCTTACCTGATCCTCGCGGAGGAACAGCTGAAACTGCTGGATGTTGGCGACCGCAACGAGCTGATGGTTGCCGCCCTGACCAATTCGCTGGCCACCAATGACCTGGTGACCAATCACGCCGGCTACGCCCGCTGGCGCCGTTACATGCTCGAGCAGGGCATTCGAATCCATGAACTCAAACCGGATGCCGAGGCCTGTCAGCAATGGCTGGAAAAAGACGGCTTCTGCTCCACCGGCCAGGTCAGCCTGCACTCAAAGTCAGTGGTGTTTGATCGCAGTACCCTGGTAGTGGGTTCCTTCAACGTCAACCTACGGTCCATCTACCTGAACGGCGAAACGGTGCTGATTATCCACAGCCCTGAGCTGGCGGAGCAGGTCGCCGGGGACATCCGGTCGGTTATGGAGCCGGAAAACAGCTGGGAAGTCTCTCTGGATGAGGGCGGCGACATGCAATGGCGGAGTGGCGGCGACGTCTATGATAGTGAACCAACGGTTGGATGGTGGCGCCGTGCACAGTCCCGCTTTTTGTCATGGTTGCCGGTCGAAAAGTATCTCTAGTATCGGGGAAGACCAACGGGGGAGCCGGGCTCCCCCTGAAAGGTTCACTATTCAACCTCTTCCTCTGTTTCATCTGACAGATTTTCTGCGCCCTGCTTGACGTTCTGCCAGGCAGAGGAGGTCGCCTGCTTGGTGTCCTCCCAGGCGCTGCGGCTGGTTTCCTTGGTGTTTTCCCAGGCTTGACTCAGGGAGTCGCTGGTCTGGTTCCACCAGCTTTCGTCGTACTCCGGCAGAGATTTGATCTCTTCCCCGGTCGCCTCCATATGAACCTCATATTCGCGGTCATCAAACTCCTGATCGGCGTTTTCTTCCGGGCGCAACGTAAAGCTGCCGCGCTCGGCTACGACATCGCGACCACCCAGGCCCAGCACATCACCGGTCTTGATAACCAGTGAGTGAACCGACATGTTGTCGTCCAGGAGGATGTTGTGGACCTCGCCGATCTCCTCCCCGGTACTGTCATAGACGTCCGTATCCATTAAATCGCTGGCGGAATAAAGCCCCTGGGCCGCATGCGCCGAAATACTGAAGGCCATGGAACCGGCCAGGAGAGAAGTGCTCATTGCCTTTATCAAACGTGTGCGCATCATAGTGAACTCCTGTATTTGCTGAACTCCTGTGAATGGATGGTGCACGCGATGTAACGGCGATCACGCTACTGATAACGCTAACAAGGTGCCGATTATTCATCTACTTACGGTATGGCAATAGAAATCACCCCATGATGTATATCCGAAAGGGCATCCACAGCCCCATGGCGATCATCATCAGGTTCTCCGTGAGGGAGATAAAGCCGAGGGGGACGTTGCTGTTGCCCCCTACGCAGGCGCACTTGAGTTCCCGGCGGTCGATGTAGACCGCCTTGAAAACCGATACCGCGCCCACGGTGCCGATAAACAGCGCCACCGGAGCTGCCAGCCAGATCAGGGCACCCGCCAGCATAAGAATGCCCGCGAAAGTTTCCCCGAAAGGATAGAGGTACCCGTAACCCACCTGCTTCTGGGCCAGCAGGTCATAGTTGAGGAACATGGTGCTGAAGCTTTCCACGTCCTGAAGTTTTTGCAGGCCCAGCAGGATCATGGCAATGGCCACGAATTTCTCGATGGTCATCAGTGAAAAAACCGCGCTGTTGAAAAACCACATGATGGCGATGGCTATCAGCAGGGCGGTGCCGAAAATGGCAATCACCGGCTGGTAGCTGGTTTCGTCGTCCGGGTCGTCGAGGCCGAAATGCTCACGAAGTTCGTCGTAACCGCCGATACGCTGGCCATTGATAAATGCCTGGGGCGTTGTATCCACATTGTGTTCGTGCTGGAAGGCATCGGTCTCTTCCCGGGTCGTCAGGTGATGGTCCTCTACCCGGTACCCCTTGCGCTTGAGCAGGAATTTGCTCTTAAGCCCAAATGGACACAGGTGTTCCGACATGACCATGCGGTATAGCTGGGCGGTCTGGCCCTGATCGTTGTCAGTCATGGTGCTGCCCTCCTTGATCTGGGAACGGTCGTCCTGATAACGCTCACAAACAGGATCTGGGGGATCTAACACCAGATTAGTTCAGGATAGCTCCAAAGAGAACGGACGTTACACGGTGGTAATAAGGCCCCCGAAAAATCAGGCGTAGCTCCCGGCTGCCACTCCCGAAGCCCATGCCCACTGGAAGTTATGTCCGCCGAGGTGGCCTGTCACATCCACCACTTCGCCAATGAAATACAGGTCGGGATGATCAAGGGCCGCCATGGTCTTGGATGATAGTTGGCGGGTATCCACGCCTCCCAGCGTCACCTCTGCGGTACGGTAGCCTTCGGTTCCGGCAGGCTTGATGGCCCATTGGCCGAGTGCTCCAGCTACCTGTTCGATGTCGCTGTTCTTGTAGCCCTGCAACGGGCCGGCCCAGCCGTGGAGGTCGTTCAGGGCCTGGGCGAAGCGTTTAGGCAGGTGCAGCATCAGGTATTGGGCCACGGTGGACTGTGGCCGGCTTTTTCTGAGCTGGTAAAGATCCTGTTCGAGGTTGGTGGCGGGCAGCATGTTGATGCTCAGGCTGTCGCCGGGGTGCCAGAAGCTGGATATCTGCAGCATGGCCGGACCGCTGAGGCCGCGGTGGGTGACGAGCATGGGCTCGCGGAAGTGTTCATTGTTGCAGTGGACGTCCACCGGACAACTGACACCGGACAGGGGGGCCAGTTGTTCCTTCAGGTCCGGATGGAGAGTGAATGGCACCAGCCCCGCGCGGGTAGGCAGGACAGTGAGCCCGAACTGCCGTGCGATTTCGTAGCCAAAGCCGGTGGCGCCCATGGTGGGAATCGAAAGGCCGCCGCAGGCGATGACCAGTGATTCGCAGTTGAGGGTGCCGGCGTTGGTTTGCAACTGGTAGCCGTTTTCTGTGGTGCCGACTGTTCTGACGCTGGTTTTCAGCCTCACCTTCGCGCCGGCCCAATCGCATTCGGTCAGCAGCATGTTGAGAATTTCCTTGCTGCTGTCCTTGCAGAAGAGCTGGCCGGCGGCCTTTTCTTCGTGCTCGATGCCGTGGCGCTCCACCAGCTCCAGGAAGTGCTGCGGGGTGTAGCGCTTCAGGGCTGAGATGCAGTAGTGGGGGTTGTCCGAGAGGAAGTTGGCCGGGGTGCTGTTCAGGTTGGTGAAATTGCAGCGGCCGCCGCCGGACATGAGAATTTTTTTGCCGGGTTTGTTGGCGTGGTCGATGACCAAAACTTTGCGGCCGCGATAGCCGGCTGTGGCACCGCACATAAGGCCTGCGGCGCCTGCGCCTATAATGATGACATCGTAGTTCTGGTCAGTCATGGTTTGGAATTCGGGCATTTGGAGTACCGGCACGGGTTGAGGGCAGTCAGGGATACGCGGTGAATACGTCCCTGTACGCTCGACAAACACATCCGTGTTTTTGACGATCCCTGACTGCCCTCAACCCGTGCCTTGCCAAACATCTGTTATTTGCCCGCCGCTGTTCGTTAATTGGGCGCAGTATACAGTTTTGTTGAGGTTTCAGGGGAGTTGGACGGAGCCTTCCATGTAGAACGCTGCCTGGCCGGCGATAGCTACGCGGTCGCCTTTCAGTTCGCAGCGCAGTACGCCGCCCCTGGCAGAGGCCTGTTTTGCCAGTAATGCGTTTTTACCGAGTTTTTCGGCCCAGTAGGGCACCAGGACACTGTGAATGGAGCCGGTGACGGGGTCTTCGTCGATGCCGGCGCCGGGGGCGAAATAGCGGCTGACGAAATCACTGTCTTCACCCCGTGCGGTAATGATCACACCCTGGTTGCCTAGTTCCTTGAGTTTGCGGATCTCAGGCTGCGCGGCTTTCACCGCAGCTTCGTTTTCGAGAACGACCAGGTAGTTAGTGTCGTTGGGCACGAAGAAAGCTGAATCCGGGGCGCCTTTCAGGGCCTCGTGGATCAGGCCGGGTGTCGGGCGTTGCTCGAAGGCGAGGTTGGGGAAGTCCAGTTCCAGCCAGCCGTCGTCCGTCTGTTCCACGCCAAGAGGTCCGCTTTTTGACTGGAACCTGACTTGCTGATGCTTCCAGCCCAGTTTGTTGAAGACGACCCAGGCGCTGGCGAGGGTAGCGTGGCCGCAAAGGGGAACTTCCACAGTAGGGGTGAACCAGCGTATGTGAAAATCGGCTTCAGGTTCATCCGGCAGTGGCACAAGGAATGCGGTTTCCGAAAGGTTGTTCTCCATGGCCAGTGCCCTCAATGTTTCGTCGGGCAGCCACTCTTCCAGCGGCATGACTGCGGCGGGATTGCCGCCGAAAATCTGGCTGGTGAAGGCATCGACCTGGTAGATGGGTAAGGTTTTCATGGTTTCTCCCTTGTGAATGTTTCAGCGTAGCGGTGTGCCCGGTGTGCGGCAAACTGGGTCAGTTCCGAGTCGCTGTAGAAGTGAAGCTCCGAGGAAGTCCCCGGATGGGTAACGATCCAGTGTTCGGGGATGACCTGGCGAATCTCAAAGCCGAGGTTTTCCAGCCACTTCCAGGCGGTGCGATTTGTCATCGGGGCCAGGCCGGGGCTGTGGCTGACTCCCAGCAAATCCTTGCGACTGGCCGGGGGTGTTTCTGGCAACGGGGGCACTTGCAGTCTGTTCAGGGCGATCATGGTGAAACTCCTTCTTCTGGATGCTGACCCCCATTCTCCGCCGATGCAGACAACCATAACAGATTCAGATATTGTTATTTTGGACCGGTACAGAACTGATTATTCATCATCTGTTCCGGTCGGAATGTGGGCTATCTGTACTGCCCCGATTAGATTGGGATCTGGCAGGATAAAGCCATGGGCATTCTCTATAACCAGGTGGCAGATCAGTTGCAGGCTTTGATTCGTGAGGGAGTTTATCGCGAAGGGGAGCGGCTGCCCGGCGTTCGGGCCTTGAGCCGGCAATATCGGGTCAGTGTCTCCACCATTCTGCAGGCCCATCAGACTCTGGAGGCCCGGGGTTACCTGGAACCCCGTGAACGAAGTGGGTATTTCGTGCGTTTGCCACGGCTGGATACCCCGGAGCCGGTGATGCAGAAGCACCGGGCCAGACCAGTGCCGGTCAGTGCCCGGGATATGGCGCTGGACCTGTGCGCCGATGAAGAAAAGCGTATGGTGCCGCTGGCCGCCGCCGTGCCTCATCCGGATTTTCTACCGGTACGGCAGATCCAGCAGGCGACCCTATGGGCGGCACGGCGGGGGCTGGAAACCCTCGACTACGCCTTCCCCGGCAAGATCGAGTACCGTCGCCAGGTGGCCCAGAGAATGGCCACACTTGGGATTATCGCGACTCCGGACGATATTCTTGCCACCAACGGTGCCCAGGAGGCAATCATCCTGGCCCTCCAGGCGGTGACCAGCCCGGGGGATATCGTGGTGGTGGAATCCCCTTCGTTTCCGGGGATTCTTCAGGCCCTGGTTGTCCTCGGACTCAGAGTCATTGAAGTGCCCACCCATCCGGCCGAGGGGTTAAGTCTTGAGGGGCTGGAGTTGGCGTTGGAACAGTGGCCGGTGAAGGCGTGTGTGGTGGTTCCCAATCACAGCAACCCCATGGGCTCGCTGATGTCTGACCTGCGCAAACAGCAGCTTGTACAGATGCTTGAGGCGGCGGAGGTTCCGCTGATTGAAGACGACATCTACGGGGATCTGTTTCATAGCGGGGAACGCCCCAGGCCGGCGAAGGCGTTTGACTGCACCGGCAACGTTATCTATTGCAGTTCCTTTTCCAAAACCATTTCACCGGGTCTGCGCCTGGGCTGGATGATGCCCGGCAAATATCTGGCCGAGGCGCGTCAGCAGAAGTATTTCAGTAACCTTGGTACGGCAAGCGTGCCCCAACTGGCGGTCGCCCACTTCCTGGAGCAGGGAGGATACGACCGCTACCTGCGTTCTGTCCGGCCACGCTTCCGTGAAGCGACTGAGCGTATGCGGGCGGCGGTGGGGCGATCATTCCCGGAAGGTACCGCAGTCAGCCGCCCCCAGGGTGGGTTTGTGCTCTGGGTTCAGTTGCCGGGTCGTACGTCAGGCACGGAAGTTTTTCGCCAAGCCCGTGAGGAAAATATCAATGTGGCCCCCGGACTGATGTTCTCAACCACGGACAAATACGACAACTGCCTGCGACTGAACGGTGCCAACCCGTGGAGCGAGCGGGTTGAGCAGGCGATTGCACGCCTCGGTGCCATTGCCACTGCAATCGCCGCCGAATCCTGAAGGCGCGTCAGGCAGATTCCCCACGCAGATTGATCGGGGCCAGCAGGCCGGCTGCAATAGCGATGCCGGTAACGTCTGGCACCCGTTCCACGCCAAGGCGTTTCATGACGCGCGCCCGGTACAGGTCGATGGTCTTGATACCCACATCCAGTTGCTCGGCAATTTCCCGGCTCGTATAGCCCTGCGCCAGGGGTATGAACACATCCCGTTCCCGGCGGGTGAGAGAGGCGATCAGGGCATCAGTATGTTGGTCACCCTGCTGCTGTGTGCTTGCCTGCTGATGTTGCTGTAACGCCTGTTGCACACTGTCGAGCAGCAGTTGTTCGTTGAATGGTTTCTCTATGAAATCGAATGCGCCGGATTTGAAAGCCCGGACCACAATTGGGACGTCTGCGTGCCCGGACACAAAAATAATGGGCAACTGCGAGCCCCGTTTCTGCAGTTCTTCCTGAACGTTCAGGCCGCCCAGGCCGGGCATGCGTATGTCGAGAATCACACAGCCGGTCTGCTCAGGCTTTACCGCCTCCAGAAACTGGCGTCCATCGGCATAAGGGCGCACCTGCAAACCTACGGATTCCAGCAACCACTGAGTGGATTCAAGCATGCCGGCATCATCGTCCACCACGTAAACGGTATGGGGGAATTCACTCATTCTGGCCTTTCTCCCTGGGGTGATCGGATCTGTTTTTATTGGTATGGGGCAGTGGGAAGCGGCAGATAAGAACCAGGCCGCCGTCACAGCCTCGTTGTGCATCCAGAAATCCACCGAAACCCTCGACGATGGATCGGCTCATGGAAAGGCCCAGGCCGAGTCCGTGGGGCTTACTGGTATAGAAAGGCGTGAACATCTGTCGCAAACCGTCGTCATCCAGTCCCGGCCCCTGGTCGGCAACTTCGATCAGGATTTCCTGGCCTGATGTTACGCAGGTAGTCACGGTGACCTGTGAAGAGGAAGTGCCGGGCGGATGAGACTCAATGTTGGCGTCGATCCCATTGCGGATCAGGTTGATCAGCACCTGCTCGAGCAGAACCGGATCGGCGGTGATCACCGGATTACTTTCACTCAGGCGTTCCCGAATGGCAACGCTGCTTTTCTCCGCGTCCCACTGGCACAAGCGTTTCACGTTGATCACGGCGTCGTTGATGCTAATGGGGGCGGTGCGTTTCGGGCCCTTGCGCAGAAAGGCCCGCAGGCGCCTGATTACTTCCGATGCCCGGTTGGCATGGTGGGTGATGCGCTGGAGACCGTCGTCCACACGGTCCAGGCATTCGGGATTTGCCTTCGCCTGTCTCAGGTAACGCTGGCTGGCGCTGGCAAAGTTGACGATGGTGGCCAGCGGTTGGTTCATTTCATGAGCAATGCTGGAAGCCAGTTCGCCCAGGGTTGCCAGGCGAGCCGTGTGGGCCAGTTCGTCCGCCAGGCGACGGTTGTTCTCCTCAGACTCCACCCGGGCGGTGATGTCACGGGATACACTTACGACCTCGATCACCGCGCCGGTATAGGTTTCCCGGATGGCCCGGCTGGCAATTTCAAACCAGCGCCTGCTGCCGTCCCGGTGCACTATGTCAAGCGTCAGGGTCGCGTAGCCTTCGTCCCGTAGTCGGTTACGGACGTCCTCGAGTTCACTGTTAATGGTGCTGCTAGGGAACACCTCTTCCAGCGGCTTGCCTCTGAGTTCCTCCGGCCAGTAACCCAGCAACCGCCAGGATGCCGGGGTGGCATCGATAAACCGGCCGTCTGGCGCATGGCGGGAGATGAGGTCCGTGGTGTTTTCGGTGATCAGACGGTAAAGGCGGCTGGAACGCGTTGCTTCGTCGAGCTTGTGGACGTCATCAGTGGCGTTCCTGCCCCGGGCCAGAATCTGGCCGGAGGCCGGGTCCGGAATAAATGTCCACAGCAGTATCAGGCCGGGAAGCCGGCGCTCCACGCCTTCAATGGGGCGCCCCTGGGTAAGGCAGGCATTAATCAGTGCCTGGGCATTGGTTGGCAGCAGCTCAGTGATATCGACTGTGCCGGCCTCCCGACTCAGGGCTTTTGCTGTCGGGTTGCTCGCCAGCACAGTGGTGTCGGCGCCAAGTACAAGCCCGGCTTCCGGATCGGAGTCGGGAAGTTGGAAAGCGGTGACTGCTGAGGTCATTGTCATGAATCAACCGGAATATAGTGTGAATACTATAATACGTTGGTTTAATTTCTAGTATATTTACTATCGAATACCATTTCCTGCAGCCAATAGTATAGCTTTTGCCGCTAGCTTACTGAATACACCATAAGAACAATGGACCCTGAGGACCACACCAATGACCTCGATTTTTGATCAGGGCCTGGAGCCCGTCGACGCCAATTACTCTGTTCTGTCCCCCATCGACTTCATTGAGCGCACGGCCAGTGTATACCCTGAATATCCCTCTGTTATTCACGGGGCCATCCGTTATAACTGGGGCGAGACTTATGAACGCTGCCGACGTCTGGCCTCGGCATTGGCGGGCCGTGGGATAGGGCGCGGAGATACCGTGGCGGCGATGCTGCCCAATATTCCGGCCATGGTGGAGTGCCATTTCGGGGTGCCCATGATCGGGGCGGTGCTGAACACTCTGAATGTGCGCCTGGATGCCGAAGCCATTGCTTTCATGCTGGAGCATGGTGAAGCCAGAGTTGTGGTGGCAGACAGGGAGTTTGGCGATGTGGTCCGTGACGCCGTCAGCCGCCTCGACGTCAAACCACTGGTGATCGATGTGGATGACCCCGAGTATGGAGAAGGCACACAGGTGAGCGACCTGGACTATGAGGCCTTCCTGCAGGAGGGCGACCCGCAGTTCCAGTGGAGCCTGCCCGGCAATGAATGGGATGCCATTTCCCTGAACTATACCTCCGGCACGACCGGCAACCCCAAAGGCGTTGTGTATCACCATCGTGGTGCCTATATGAACAGCCTCGGCAACCAGGCGGTCTGGTCCATGGGCCAGCACCCGGTCTACCTGTGGACCCTTCCCATGTTCCACTGCAACGGATGGTGTTTTCCCTGGACGGTGACAGCTCTGGCAGGCACCCATGTGTGCCTGCGCCGGGTGGATCCGGAGAAAATCCTGCAGTTGATCCGGGACCACCAGGTGACCCACATGTGCGGTGCTCCCATTGTGCTCAATGCGCTGCTGAACGTGCCGGAAGCCGCCAAGGCGGGCATTGATCACGAGGTCAAATCCATGACTGCGGGCGCGGCGCCACCCGCCCAGGTAATTGGTGCCATTGAGGAGATGGGCATTGCCGTTACTCACGTTTACGGCCTGACCGAAGTGTATGGCCCGGTCACCGTATGTGCCTGGAAGTCCGAATGGGACGAGAAAACCCTGGATGAGCGGGCCACCCTGAAGGCGCGCCAGGGGGTTCGCTACCACACACTCGCGGGCACCATGGTGGGTGACCCCAACACCATGGAACCGGTACCCAAAGACGGTAAAACCATTGGCGAGATATTCCTGCGTGGCAATACAGTAATGAAAGGTTATCTGAAGAACCCCAAAGCCACCGAAGAGGCTTTCCGTGGCGGCTGGTTCCACACCGGCGACCTGGCGGTATGGCACGAGGATGGTTACCTGGAACCTGAATCAGTGACTTTGCAGGCGAATATACCCCGCAAATCGCCATCGGCGCTAACGGGAGCCATCAATTGTCGAAAAATAGGTTGCGAGTGCCTGAAACGCGCAGCCTGAAGTCGACCAGAGACCAGGATTTGGCTGCT
>NZ_JBDWCL010000044.1:0-15786 GCF_039977835.1 Marinobacter sp.
AGAGGCAGGAAGAAGGTACAGGGTCAGTGGCAGCTATACTGCCTGGTGCACAACATTGAGAAACTGGCGAATTATGGGCAGTTAGCGGCGTGACACGGGGATCAGAAGGCAGGAAATATAGCCGCTGGTTGCCAGCAGGACGGGCATTAACCTTATCAAATGCGCGAAATTGATGGCTGATCATCGGAATGGCGAGAATCGACTAGCTGGTGGCCGCTACAAGAATTTTAGGAATCAGGTGCTGGGAACGACTCGGAATCGGGTTTTTCTACGGCCTCGTTATGGCCACAAGGAGTTCAGTGAAATTTAAAGTTTTTTCGACGGTTTTCGTTTTTTTCTTAATGGTTCACTTGGTCGAGTTATTCGCAGAAACAGGCCGCAGTGCTCTTGAGGAAACGATGCAGGAACAGCTTCGCGAAAGGGTGCTTGGTTCAGAGCCACGGGATCTGAAAAACTGGAAGCCCATGTCGACAGAGCAGCTTCGAGAGCTGCTGAAAAATGACGACTTCCTAAAGAAATTTTCTTCTGAAAGACAAAAAACCCACGACAAATATAAATGGTATTTGTTGACAATCAGTGCAGTGGAGATTTTAGTGATGCTTTTGTTAGCTTTGGGGTGTAGCAAGTTCGTTATCGGTATCGTAAGGCGGCATGAGCAGCCTCTCGGTTAACGGAATTTACGAATGACAGATCAATGGATTCCTATCACCCCTAAAAACTGCACGCAGCTGCGCGGGCCGTTCTATCACGGCACTAAAGCCATGCTAGCTGTCGGAGATGTGATAAAGACCGGACATGTATCGCACTTCGAAGGCCGTGCTCTGAAGCATGTCTACTTCTCTGCCCTACTAGAGCCCGCTATCTGGGGAGCAGAACTTGCAACGTCGTTATCCCGCTTAGATGGCCGTGGCCACATCTATATAGTTCAACCAACTGGACCGTTTGAGGACGACCCAAATCTAACGAACAAGAGATTTCCAGGAAACCCCACCCAGTCCTATCGCACCAGCTACCCACTCAGAATCATGGAAATCGTCGAAGATTGGCAGGGACACTCCGCAGAAGTTCTGCAAGGAATGTTGGACTCTTTGGCAGACCTTAGGCGGCGCGGCTTAGCTTTTGTTGAGGAGTAGCGGTTTGCTGCCCAACTCAGACGTTATTCAGTCGAGAAGTGAGCCACCCCTGTCGAAAGTCGATGTTTGACTTCGACTACTAGGTGTCCCCCCACACTGAGGAGAAGCATGATGCAAACCAACCCGGTTGTTCACTTCGAAATCTACGTCACAGACATGGCGCGCGACACTGAAGGAAACCTGATCGAATTTCATTCGATGAAGTAATGCCTAAATGTTGGCATCAAGGAGAGAGTTCCATGCCCCCTATCATAACTGCCTTCGAGGAGTCGCCCGATCGCGGCCAGGGCCTGGCCCGCGACATGCCCGTGCGTTGGGCACTTGAAGAAGTTGGTCAACCTTATGACGTTCGTCTTGTGTCGTTCGGTTCGATGAAAGAACCTGCGCATCGTGCGCTTCATCCTTTTGGGCAAATTCCAACCTTTGAAGACGGTGATCTCGCCCTTTTCGAGTCAGGTGCGATAGTGCTCCACATCGCGGAGAGCTATACAGGTCTCTTGCCAGAAGATGCGAATGCTAAAGCGCGCGCAATCATGTGGATGTTCGCTGCGCTTAGCACGGTGGAGCCGCCGATTATTCAGCGTGAATTTTCTCACTATTTTGAACGCGACAAATCCTGGCATAAAGAGCGACTACCGATGGTCGAGAATCTCATTCGTAGTCGACTGGAAGACCTCTCACGTCGGCTTGGCGACGGTGATTGGCTCGATTGCGAAACGTTCAGCGCAGGTGATCTCCTGATGGTACAAGTACTGCGTAGGCTGAAGGGGACAAACTTGCTCAGGGAGTTTCCCGAACTCTCCGCTTATGTTGCCCGGGGCGAAGTACGGCCAGCCTTCAAGCGTGCTTTCGATGCTCAGTTGGCAATTTTCACTGGCAAGTCGCGTCATCGGGGTGAAGGAGATGCCTGCTCCGCAGGCGCCAGTCATATGCGGCGTTAGGCAACACAAGGTGAGTGCCTCGCGACTTGGGCTTCTGCCTTTGGAGTCAGACGGGTAGCGGCTCGTCACAAATCTAGAACGGAGGACACAATGGGACTCTTGATCTTCAGCATCAACGTCACCCTGGACGGCTGCGTTGACCACGAGGAAGGAATCGCTGACGACGAGACACACGCCTTCTTCACACGCCTCATGGACGAGAGCGGGGCCATGCTGTGGGGCCGGGTCACCTACGAGATGATGGAGGGCTACTGGCCAGCGGTCGCCCGCGGCGACGCGGAGGCACCGCCAGCGATGCGCGAGTGGGCGGCCAAGCTGGAGGCCAAACCGAAGTACGTGGCTTCGTCGACGCGAAAGGACTTCCCGTGGGCCAACAGCCACCTTATCTCCAGCGACCTGCGCACGGCCGTACAGAAGCTCAAAGACGGGACCCCGGACGGCGTGCTCCTCGGCAGCGGCAAGCTCGCGACCGAACTGGACCGGCTGGATCTGATCGACGAGTACCAGTTGCTTGTCCACCCCAGGATTGCCGGCCACGGCCCGACTCTGTACGAGAGCGGTCTGCCCAGCACGCGACGGCTCGAGTTGATCTCGGTGAAGCCGCTCCGCAATGGCGCGGTTGCCATACACTATCGACGCGCGCGCTGACTGGGAGATTATCGTGTCGCCTAACAAACTCAAGCAAACGGATGCTCACACCGGTTAATTTCGCGTTAACTACCCGAGTTACCCACCTACAGCAAACACCTTCTATAGTTAAACCAGCCCCGAACAGCGCATTTTCACAATGACTGTCGATTTATAAGCGCGCTGTCCGACAAGAGAGTACCACACCCGAATCTGAACAGGAGGTACGTCATGCAAGACTCAGCAACTCCCAGAATCGTTCGCCGTGATGAGTGGGAGCAGGCTCGCGCTGAACTGCTGGTCCAGGAAAAGGCCCACACAAATGCCGGCGATAAATTAGCTGCGGCTCGCAGACGTCTCCCGATGACGCCGATGGAGCCGGTCATGGTCGTGGGTCCGGAGGGCGCGGTTCCCCTGCTTGATGTGTTTGAAGGGCGGCGCATGTTAATTGTGTATCACTTCATGTGGAACCCGGGTGCGCCTCACGAAAAGCAGTGTGAAGGCTGCACGCACACTCAGGTGGCGATGAACTCGGTCGTCCGCGCGTACCTGGCAGAACGTGACGTCAGCTACGCCGTGTTCAGCAGCGGGCCGTGGGACGAGATCGCTGCCTACCGAGACTTCATGGGATGGACAACGCCATGGTACTCAACTTCCGACTCCTCGGACTTGCTGGCGACCCGGGACGGTGGCGACTTGCGCTGTTATCTGCGGGACGGCGATCAGGTGTACCAAACCTATGAAACGACGCAGCGTGGAATCGAAGCGATGATGCCCACGCTGCAGCTGCTCGATCTCACGCCTTACGGCAGGCAGGAGACGTGGGAGGAATCGCCCGACGGCTGGCCGCAGCAGGACCAGGCCGGCTCGTGGTGGCGGCGCGACGGCCGGCCAGTGGCTCAGTGGATACGTACCGATGAGGCGGCCGGACCAGGTACGAGTTGCTGCTCTCAAAACGGGGAACTGACGCCTAACCCATAGGAACCTTCTCACCCGGGCGCCTATACTGGATAGCAAACAACCAGAGAAGCGCCATGGAAAACAATACAACAAGCCTGAGCATGACCGTTCTGATGACGCCGGACAAAGCCAATTTCTCCGGCAATGTGCACGGAGGCACCCTGCTGAAGTACCTGGACGAAGTTGCCTATGCCTGTGCCAGCCGTTACGCGGGGACGTATGTCGTTACCCTGTCCGTCGACCAGGTGATGTTCCTCCAACCCATCCACGTGGGCGAGCTGGTCACCTTTCTGGCCAGTGTGAACTACACCGGCCGTACCTCAATGGAGATCGGCATCAAGGTGATCGCCGAGAACATCCGCGACAAGTTGGTTCGCCATAGCAACAGCTGCTTTTTTTCGATGGTGGCAGTTGATGACAGCGGCAAAGCCGTCGCTGTGCCCCAACTGGTTCCACGTACCGATGATCAGATCCGACGATTTGCCAACGGGAAGGAACGACGGGCCATTCGTGCCGAACTCGAGGAGCGCTATAAGGCGCTACATAAAAAATGAGCCCTTTTTCTTGGCGGCGGAAATCTCGTGATGGAGCTTGATCACTATGACAGACTACGAACTCTACTATTGGGACCTGCCCTTTCGCGGTAATTTTATCCAGCTTTTGCTGGAGGAGGTTCGGGCGGATTATCGGAAGCTGGATGCCAGCGGGGTCTATCCTGACAGCAACCTGAGCCTCCAATACCCAGGGATGGCACCACCGTATCTTTACGACTGCAGGGCCCAGCTCTGGTTCGCCCAGATGCCGGCCATTCTCATGCATCTGGCGAAGGCGTACCATTTTCTTCCCGACGGAGCTGACCAACAGACCCTGGCCCTGAAGGTGATTTTGGACTGCAATGATGTTCTCATGGAAATCACCAACCACAATGGCATGGTGATGTGGGAGAAGGACACATGGGAAGAGTTCCGGGCCCATCGTCTGGCCGACTGGATGACCATCTTTGAAAAGACGGGTCAGGCGCATTCCCTCAAGCCGGACACGGGCTATTTACTGGGCTCCAGGCTCACGGTGGCCGATATTGCGACGGCTGCCCTGTTCGGCGCCCTGGTCCACAGCTTTCCGGAACTCGCCAAGGATTTGGAACACCACGCCCCCAGAGTGGCGAACCTCTGCCAACGCATAGAAAGCCGCCCCTCTATAAGTGCTTTTCTGGACAATCAGCGGCGGGAATTGGGTAACGCCTACTGTGGTGGTCAGATTGAGCAGTCTTTGCGCGAGATACAGTATGCAGCAGGCAACGTTTGAGCATCAGTGCTTAAATGATACCTTTTAATGAAATCCGTCATCCAGACATCGGTTCGTCAACTATCGGAGGGCGCTATGGCAGGTGGATGGTCGCGAGATGGTGCTGTTCAGGACCAGATTGACGCAAGCGTTGAGGATGAGGTTCAGCGAGCCCGCAGCCAGCTGAACCAGGGCGAGAGCGCCACGGAATGCGAGGAATGTGACCGCCCTATTCCGGAGGCCCGCCGCAAAGCGATTCCAGGCGTCCGGCTTTGCGTCGAATGCCAGTCCGCTCTGGAAAAACAGGAAACGAGATCAGGCAGCATCAATCGCCGGGGCAGCAAAGACAGCCAATTGCGTTAGCCCGATACCCCCGCGCTGCTGCGTCTTCATCGCCACAATGCCTTTGAAACTACACAAGAAGATGCCACCACTATGACGAAATCCAGACAGGTCACCGGCCTTTCGCCCGACCACCTTACGAACATCGAAGATCACCTTGACCGTCGATACCTCCAGCCGGGGAAGCTGCCCGGCACACTGACTCTGGTCGCCCGGCGTGGGGAAATTGCCTATCTGAAAGCTCAGGGGCTGATGGATGTGGAGCGCAACAAGCCGGTCTGCCGGGATACGGTTTTCCGCGTTTATTCCATGACCAAGCCGATTACGTCTATCGCCATGATGCAGCTCTATGAGCAGGGGCGTTTTTTGCTGGATGATCCGGTACACAAGTATATTCCGGCCTGGAAGAACCTGCGGGTTTACCAGAGCGGTGTCTACCCCAACTTCCTGACCGCACCTGCAAGCAGCACCATGACCATTCGCGACCTGTTTACCCATATGTCAGGCCTGACCTACGGGTTCATGAACCGCACCAACGTTGACGCCGCCTACCGGGAGCTGAAGCTGGATGGCAGCCGCAATCTGACACTGGAAGCCCTGGTCAGTCATCTCGCGGAACTGCCCCTGGAGTTCTCACCGGGCACGGCCTGGAACTATTCGGTCAGCACGGATGTGCTTGGGTATCTGGTGCAGTTGCTGGCAGATAAGCCGTTTGATGAGTATCTGCGCGAGCATATCTTTGAACCTTTGGCCATGGACGACACCGGCTTTCATGTTCGTGACGATCAACTTGACCGTTTCGCCGCCTGCTATCAGTACGATCCTGTCGATCAGTTCAAACTGCAGGACGATCCGCAGACGTCCCCTTTCAGGGACAAAAGGAGGCTTTTATCGGGTGGCGGCGGGCTGGTTTCCACCATTGACGATTATTTCCACTTTGCCCAGGCCCTCAGTCAGGGCGGCGAATTTGGCGGGCGGCGGATTATTGGCCGAAAGACTCTGGAATTCATGCGTCGCAATCATCTCCCCGACAATCAGGACCTGCCCGGCCTCTCTGTTGGTGCGTTCAGCGAAACGCCTTATGCCGGGAGTGGCTTCGGCCTGGGCTTTTCGGTAAAAACTGATGTCGCCAAATCCCATGTCAACGGGTCGGTCGGCGAGTATGGTTGGGGTGGCCTGGCGAGTACCAACTTCTTTATCGATCCTGTGGAGGAACTGGTGGTGATCTTCATGACGCAACTGATCCCCTCATCGACCTACCCGCTACGTCAGGAGTTGCGGGCTATTGTTAATGGGGCGTTGGTTTAGGGGTTCCTAACGCGATGCAGAACAGTGCGGCTTCGCCTCCATTCCCAAGCCACCCATGCTGCGGACGTTGAGATCTCAGATCTTCGTTAAAGCGAATTGGTGAGTCTGTTCCGGAAGGGGAATTACAGCAGCTGGGGATTGGCGACCAACCGTGGTTGAAAGAAGCGGCCATCGTCATCGGGGTTACAGCAGAATTTGATGAGGCGGTTCAGCACTTTGAAGCTCAGCCTCCCCACCGAGAGCGCGGTGCTCGTTATGTTTATATGGAAACTGGCGCTTTAGCACAAAATGTCCATCTCCAGAGTTCTGCTCTCGGAGTCGGTTGTGTTCTAGTGGCAGGTTTCAATGATTCAAAGGTAAAAGAAGCATTGAGGTTGCCTTCTGACCTTGAGCCTACTGCGTTGCTGTGTATCGGGCAGCCGCGGGTTGTCTAGTAGTGAAAAATGTTCTCTATAGTTCTGTCTTTAATCATCATCACCATTCCTCTGTGGGCCTGTGCCATCTACGTTCGCCTTGTGCTTCAAGATGATCTGGCGTATTTCTTTGAGAGCTGGCAGCCTAAAGCCGCACTGCTGGTTTTTGCTTCGATAATATTCGTTATCTACTTCATGCCACTGTTTCTGGATGCTCAGATAGCTGTTGCTATCAGTGGCCGAGCGTCGAGATTATTTTCATTGGTGCCCAGTTTTGGCGCAGCAATGGTAATTTTCCCCGAAGTATTCGGTGCACGCAGTTTTTCGACAACCTGTTGGACCCGCTGGACTATACTTGACCTATATGAATCGCCAAATCCCTCTGAACTATGCCCGTTGACCTGAACGCGCTTTTCCCCAAGCTGACCAATTTGTTGCTGGACGCTGTCTTCGTGGTCGATCAGGACGACCAGATCGTCTTTGTGAGCAATGCGTGTGAAGCATTGCTCGGGTATCGTGCTGATGAGCTGGTGGGCACGCCGATCACCGACTATGTGCATCCCGATGATCTGGAAGCCACACGAGCGTCCATTGTTCGAGTTATAAACGGTCAGCCCCACAACGACTTCTGTAACCGTTATATCCACAGAGATGGCGCTATTGTATACATCCTCTGGTCTGCCCGTTTATCCGCAGAGGACGGTGTGCGGATCGGTGTAGCGCGGGATGTGACGGCCCTGAGGCTGGCCGAGGAGAAACTGCGTTTCCTCGCCCATCACGACCCGTTGACAGGGCTTACCAACCGATCGTTGTTCCATGATCGACTCGAATCGGCCATGCGCACAGCCCATCGTCACCAGAGCAGCCTGGCCTTGCTGTTTCTGGATCTCAATGACTTCAAAGACATCAATGATACCCATGGACATGCCATGGGTGATCGAGTGCTCTGCATGATTGCCGGACGGCTGGAAGGCTGCGTTCGAGAGACGGACACGGTGGCCCGTATGGGCGGCGACGAATTCACTGTGCTGTTGACGGACATCCAGTCGGCGGAAGCTGTTTCCAAAAAGGTCGAGGAAATTATCGCAGCCGTGACCGCGCCCCTGGGTTCCGAATTCGGCAATATCAAAACGCCGTCCTGCAGTATCGGCGTGGCCTGTTATCCAGCGGACGGGGAGGACGCTGACACCCTGTTAAAACATGCTGATGACAACATGTACCGGCTGAAACGGCGCCGTACGTAATCCTGGGAGACGAGCTGCACCGGAATTGCAAGACTCTGAGCCATTGGTTGAACCTTGTGACGAGATAAAGAATGATTGACCGCAGATATCACAGAATCGTATTTTCGTTTTTCATGTTGCATTTGCCGTCGCCTTTCCCACCATAATTCTGGTGTCGCCAATCGTTCACAAGTTGGTCAGCCTGACTTTGAAGGAAGAGGCCTGATGCCGGGTCAAATACTTGGAGGTCTCATGGGATTTACGTCGAAATACACAGCCGAAGGCAGCGGAAGTGGATCTGATCAGTTACGAATCCGATTCATAGGCACGTTTCCATGCTTGAAAAACGCATTCCTCCCCTGCTTCTTGTGCTGATCGTCGGCGCTGCCATGTGGGGAGTTTCGGTTCCGACTTCACCTGTGCCAGTGGACGACACCACCCGCAGAGTCGTCGCGGGCGTGATTTTCCTTGTTGGCATCCTGTTTCCTGTGGCTGGTGTGGTGGCTTTTCGGCGCGCAAGAACCACTGTAGACCCTCGCACGCCGGAGGCCAGTTCGGTGTTGGTCAGCTCGGGTATTTACCGGTATTCCCGCAACCCGATGTATGTGGGATTCGCGCTCGGGTTACTGGCCTGGGGTATATATTTGGGGCCGGCCTGGGAGTTAATCGGGGTGGTGTTTTTTGTGCTGTATATGAACCACTTCCAGATTGGTCCTGAGGAGCGGGCCCTTCGAGCGTTGTTCGGTGACGAATTCCGGGCCTATGAGCAGCAAGTTCGCCGCTGGCTTTAGAAGGACGGGGTTAGTTCATTTTTTGACCGGAGACAAACATGGATTTCAATTGGGGCCTTATCGGGCCAGGACGGATCGCAGAAAAGTTTGCCGGGGCAATGAAAGCCGAAGGGGTGGGCACGCTCAAAGCTGTCGCCAGTCGTAACGCTGACCGTGCTTACGCGTTTGCCGACCACTATCAGATCGAAACCGTCTACAACAACTACGCACAGCTGTACCAGGATGACAGCCTGGATGCCATCTACATTGCCACCCCGCATAACTTCCATCTCGAGCAGGCGCTGGAAGCGATAGCCTTCGGAAAGCACCTTCTGGTCGAAAAGCCTCTCACGGTCACCGCAGCCGATTCCGAGCGTCTGTTCGCGGCTGCCAGGGCGAAGCAAGTGTTTGTGATGGAGGCGATGTGGTCTCTGTTCCTGCCGGTCTATCAACAGGCCAACGCCTGGGTCGGGCAAGAAAAAATTGGCGAGATCAGTGGCCTCCGGTCCTCCTTTGGCTTTGTGGTGCCGCGCAAGCCCCACGACCGTCTTCTGAACCCTGAGCTGGCCGGGGGTGTTTTGCTGGATATGGGGATCTACACCGTCGCCACGTCACAATGGTTCATGCAGACTGATCCCGATGACATCGTTTCCCAGGTTCACATTGGATCAACCGGGGTTGACGAAACCTGTGCAATCCAGCTGCATTATCCCGATGCCAGGGTCAGCCAGTTGTTATGCAGCTTTGAAAACAGATACGACAACGAACTGACGGTGTTTGGTAACAAAGGGCGTATCGCTATTCACAGCAACTTCTGGCAGTCGGAAAAGATCAGCCTGGTTGGCAATGACAATAGCGTTCAGACCGTGAACTGTCCGTTCGACGTCAACGGCTTTGAGTACCAGATCCGGCATGTGGTCAGGTGCATTTCAGAGGGAAAGACTCAGAGCGACGTTATGCCCCATGAACGCACCCTTGCCAGCCAGCGGATCATGGACCAGGTACGTCGGGATGCAGGCTTGCTCAACAGCAGTCATCGCAAAGATTAGCGGGCCCGCCCGTTCATCTGAGCAGCCTCGGGCGCTTGCGCTTCATCTGCCAGCGCCAGAGCCATTCCAGGGGCCCCTGGGTGAATATCCGGAGCCAGACAGCGCTGAAGATCATCTGGAGGACGAAGAACGCCACTGAATACAGCATCAGTGCGGCAAGGGACAACGAGGCAAAACGGTCGCCCCACATGCCATAGAATATGCAGATGGAGACGGCGGACTGCAGAATGTAGTTCGTAAGCGCCATACGGCCCGTCGGGGCAAGGGCCGAGCGAACCGCTCCGGTCAGGACCCCCCTCCCCCTCCACCAAAGCAGAAGAACGGCTCCATACCCCATGGCAAGCATTGGCGGAGAACCTACCCGCCCCACCAAGCTTACAAGACTTTCCTCTGCCAGTTTTACCTCGGCGATAGCCAGTGTTATACCGCCCACCAGGCCCGCGAGTGCCACCACAATCAATAGCCGGCCATGCCCGGAATCGGGCTCTGCCAGGTGCAGGCGCGCAGCAGCGGCGCCGAAAAGAAACATCGCCATCACCCGCAGAGGGCGCAGGTGTTCAATTCGATCCAGAAACACGCTGACACTGAGATAGGCGTTGGCTTCCACGACCTCAAGGTAACTCCCTCCGCTCAGTGCGGGAACGTTCTCCTGCAGCAGGCTAAGCGAAAGACTGCTCAGATCCGTCAACCGCCCGAACGAGAGTGCCACGCCCGTCAGTACCAGCAGTGCGGCGCCCCAGAGAGCCAGTGTTTGGGCACGAACATTGAGGAAGGCTCCCAGGAACATCCCCATAACCCCGTACAGCATGAGGATGTCCCATGGAGACAGGAACAGGGAATGGGCCGCACCAATTACCAGAAGTCCCAACATCCGCCTCAAATGGTAGCGGGCCGGCCCGTGCTGCACCCGTTCAGCCAACATCATGAAGCTGTAACCAAAAAGCAGAGAGAACAGGCTATAGAATTTGGCTCGTACCAGGATGTCCAGCCAGGTGGCTATGGGTTCGTCCCATTGGGACCAGGTTAATGCCTGCCTGGTTTCGGGGGCAACGAACCCCCACCCGGAAAACACCTGAATATTGATCAGCAGAATACCGAAGATGGCGAACCCCCGAAGCGCGTCCAGACTGTCGATACGTTCACCTTTGCTCGCCATTTGGGTTCCTCCTTGAGCCGTCGGTCGGCCTATCACTTTTAGCTGTTTTAACCGGATACCGCCAGAAGACTACCGGATTGTAACCGTCGATTCGTTGACAGCCCTCGGAACGGGGGATCAGCATGTGACTCATAAGCCTCCTATCCGGCGCAAACAAGGGAGACCTCATGAATCTGCAACCTTTCTTCCGGTGCAGCGGCGCGGCACTGGTAGCCCTGTTGGTTTTCAGCTTGGGGGCGGTTGCCCAAGCTGATGACTGGCGCTCGGCTCTGCAGAAAGAGATCGAACGCATTGACGAGTCCTTTCCCGGTGATCTGGGGGTCTACGTCCGCCATCTGGGCACAGGGGTCAAGGTTGCCCACAACACGGAACAGGACTGGTATCTGGCGTCAACAACCAAACTCCCGCTGGCCATCGTGTTGATGCAAAAAGCCGAGAACCAGGGCCTTGATCTCGAGCAAAAACTCACGCTCCGTGACGCGGATTATGTGGATGGCACGGGAGATCTGCTATGGGTGGACCCCGGTGCCCGGTACAGCCTCGAAGAGCTCAACAGACGGTCGATTGTTGATAGCGACAGTACGGCAACGGACATGCTGATCCGTTTTGTGGGTGAGGACTCTCTCAACGAGGAGGTGAAACGTTTAGTGCCCGAGGGGCTGGGGCCGATCACCACTATTCTGCAGGTGCGCTATGACGCTTACAGCGAAGTTCACCCCAGCGTTTCGGTGCTGACTAATCGTGACTTCATCGAACTTAAAACGGCAAATACCTACAGGGCGCGATACGACATGTTGCTGGAAAAACTGGACATTTCCGCAAGCGAGGCCAATGCCGGCAGCGTGCGCGAAGCCTTTGAGCGCTATTACCAACGGGGGATCAACTCGGGCAGCCTCAAGGCCTACGGCGTATTGATGGAACAGCTGGCCCGAGGCGAACTTTTGGATGAAGCGCACACGGAGCAATTGCTGGGCTATCTTTCCGAGATCACCACCGGGGACCACCGCATTGCGGGGGGACTGCCCGCCGGCACCCCTTTTGCCCACAAAACCGGCACACAGGTGGCACGCTCCTGTGATATTGGCCTGCTTACCCCCCAGGTGCCGGATGAAGCTGTTATCATCGCAGTTTGTGCCCGCGATTATGCGGCTCTGTCCGAAGCAGAAAAGGCTTACCAGGCTATCGGCAGAGCACTGCATGAATCGGGGCTGACTGGAATGACAGATTGAGCAGGTTTAAAACCCAGGGCAGAGTCCATGCGAAAGAACATTCTGATTACCGGTGCCAGCACCGGCCTCGGTGAAGGTATGGCCCGAGAATGGGCCGCCAAAGGCTGTAATCTGGCGCTTTGCGCGCGGCGGGCGGATAAGCTGGAGGCGCTGCAGCGGGAATTGCAGCAGGCCTACCCTGACATCCGGGTGCTGGTCCGCAGCCTGGATGTGTGCGACTACGAACAGGTATTCGAGGTCTTCCGCGGCTTTCGGGATGAGCTCGGCAGTCTCGACCGTGTGGTTGTGAACGCCGGCATAGGCAGTTCCCAGCCGATTGGGCGCGGCCATTTTGCGGCCAACCGCCAGACGGCAGAAACCAACTTTATCGCCGCCATTGCCCAGAGCGAGGCGGCCATGGAGATTTTCCGGGAACAGAATAGCGGGCACCTGGTGCTGATGTCATCGGTCAGCGGCGTTCGCGGTTTCCGTGGGCCGATTAACGTGTACGCCGCCACCAAGGCCGCCGTGGCTGCATTGGCAGAAGGCCTGCAACTGGACACCAGGGGCAAGCCCATTAACGTCAGCAACATCATGCCCGGCTACATTCTTACGGACATCAACCGCGACACGAAGAATGCGCCCTTCCGGGTGGATCTGGAAACCGGCGTGAAGGCACTGGTGAAGGCCATCGAGTCCGAAAAACGCCGCGCCTACGTGCCGTGGTGGCCGTGGACGCCGCTCAGTTATGTGCTTAAGGCTCTGCCCTTCGGGTTGTTTGCCAGGGCGATGTGACTGACTTTACCGCAAAGCTTAGGCGCGCACCTTCAGGTAAATGACGGTTCACATTTCTTCATGGACCTGGCCATAGGCCAGCATCGCGAACAAACCGGTACCACCGATAATGTTGCCGATGAGTACCGGGGAAATATGGTAGATCAAGGCGGTAAAAAAATTCATTTCCCCATTGAGCACCAACGTGAAAATTTCGTTTGACCCGGCAATCACGTGGGTAAAGCCACCTGCTGCAATCAGCCAGGTAAACAGGACGATTACCAGCACTTCCGACCTCTTCGCCGAAGGCAGCATCCACACCAGAGCGGCTATGAAAAAGCCGGATGGAATACCGCGCAAAAGTGTCTCGGCCGGGGTCAGCGTTGCCAGGTGGCGCGATATGTCCAGGATCGCCGTGAGGGTCTCGACGGTAAGGATACCCCCATGGACGCTGATGGCGGCGGTAACAAACGTGCCAAACAAATTTGCCGCAAGCACAATGCCCCAAAGGCGCCCGGTGCGATAGAACCGGTTGCGCGAAGGCTGCGCCAGAACCGGCAATACAACGGTGATGGTATTCTCGGTGAACAGTTGCAGCCGGCACAGGATCACTAGGACAAACCCGAATGAGTAACCAAGGCTTTCAATCAACGTAAGATAGGGGTGAGTTGAGCCCAGATTGGAGCGGATAATTCCCTCCACGAGGACCGAAGTCGATATTCCGATACCCGCTGCCACACCGGACCACCAGAGGGAGGTTATCGGGCGTTGTAGCTCATCTTCGCCCTCACGATGGATGATGGAGTAGAGAGTCAGTGAAGTCAGGCCGCCATGTTCGGCAACGGTATCACGCTCTTTTGGAGTCAGTGACTTTTCACTGGGCGTCGGTGTCTGTTCGCGGGATTCGCGATCCTCGGCCTTGGCGCGGGACTCTTGCTCGTCTGCGGCTTCCTTTGCCTTCTTTTCGGAGGAGGTATCCTGGTTGGCTTCCCTGTCACTCATTCAGCTGTCCTTTCGCAATCCAGAAACGTTTACGTTGCTGCAAGAGTGAGCCCGCTGGAAAATCGTGTTCGTTGCCTATGATGATAGCTTAGATACTGAATTCGGACACAACACCTTCCACTGGTCTATTCTGTAGTTGTGGATACCAGAGAAGGTGGAGTCCGTGGTCAGGGAAAGCTGAATCTATGATTTTCAATCAACCCGGGCACCGTCATTACGACGTTATTATCCTCGGTAGCGGTCCCGCAGGCATCACCACGGCACTCGAGTTGTCCAAAGATCCTTCCCTTGCCATTGCCGTCATCGAGAGCGGAGTGCTGGAACCACACCCGACCATACAGGCCCTGGCCGGCGTCCAGTTACATGGCGATTTGCCAGATGATTACTTCCCGATGCACACACAACGTTGCTTTGGCGGTAGCTCCACCATCTGGGGCGGGTACTGTGCTGTGCTGGAGAAGAGAGCCTTCACGGATCAAGCGTGGCCTATCCCCTACCAGGAAATAAACCGTTGGTATCCCGCTGCCGCCCGCATTCTCGAGCTGCCAGACGACGCCTTTCGCCAACCGACGGTTGCCATTGAGGGAACATCAGAGTTGGTTTACAAGCCCTTCTACGTGAGCCCGCCGGTCCGGTTTAATAAAAAGTACCATTCGTTTTTCCAGCACCATTCACGCGTTGACCTGATACTTGGCACCACCGGGTTTCGTCTGTTAACGCAGAAGCGCACCGTCACCGCTCTGGAACTGCGAGACTCACTGGCACCCCGGCGCTCACCCACGTTCGTGTCGGCTGACACCTTTGTGCTTGCCTGTGGAGGGATTGGCAACCCGCGTATGCTGCAGCTTTCTGGCATTGTTGACCAGATGCCCGTCGGGCGGGGGCTGATGGAACATCCACACCTCTACGCCGTGGCGGAGATGTATCTGGACCGGGGACGGCTCCCGGTGGGCGCTGAAGAAGATCCGTACGTGGTACACGCACTACAGTTGTCAGACAGCTATTGCGTCGAGAACGGAGTGCTGTCTTTCAGCGCTGATTTCAATCAGCGGCAGATGACCCCTACCGCGCTCCTCGGCAAGCGGCGCGAAATGCTTTATACCCCGGTCACCATTCGGGCCGAGATTGCTCCGGATTTCAGGAATTCCGTACGAGACAGCGACCAGCGCAATTACCTTGGAGCCCTCTTGCCACGGGTTGATTTCCACTACCGTTACCGTCATCTGGCGCGTGAGAGCTGGGACCTGTTCGGCAAGGCACTGTTGCGCTCGGGATTGGGACGCCCCTCTGTCCTGCAACCCGAATTCAAACTGCATGATGGCGGCCACCTGATGGGTACAACCCGCATGGGGCTCTCGGCGGCCGATTCCGTAGTCGACAGCAACTGCCGCGTGCACACGACCGATAACCTCTATGTGGCGGGGTCGTCGGTTTTTCCAGCCGGTGGTGCCTCTAACCCAACCTTGTATCTGTCCAGTGACATTGGTTAGCTACCAATGATCACACGCAGAGGCGGTAAGTTGCATCCAACCTGAGGGCTCGACCCTGTTTCGTAGATGACACCCGCCTCTGCATTCTTCTCGAAAGACTGAATGG
>NZ_JBDWCL010000045.1:0-66700 GCF_039977835.1 Marinobacter sp.
GGGGATTCCGGCATCGTGACCAGCGATTCCGGAAAAACGTCCAAAATCGGTCACGATAAAACGGAATGAGCGGTCACGATCACCCGGAACGGGCGGTCACGTTCAAACGGAATGGGCGGTCACGATGGGCCGGAATATGCATCTGACGCAGATAACTGAATGTCGCGTCGTCTATGCTTAATTAAAACTTAACCGTAGGCAGAATAGAGCCCGTGCAAAAACTACCTCCATTAAGGGCATTACAGGCTTTTCGATACGCCGCCAGAGAATTGAGCTTCAAGGCCGCAGCGGAGGCGCTGAACATTTCCCAGGCAGCCGTCAGCAGCCACATTCGTGGCCTGGAGGATTTCCTTGGTTTCACGCTTTTTGTTCGCCTAACCCGCGAAGTGAGATTGACGCATGAAGGCAGAGCGCTTTCGGGGTATGTGGAAAAGGGTTTCCAGGAGTTGGAAAGGGGTATAGCGCTGTTTGCGCCAAACTCCGATCCCGGGCGCCTGACCGTGGCAACGGTGCCATCGTTTGCCAGTCGCTGGCTTGTACCCAGAATTGATTCGTTTCAGAAAGCTCACCCTGAGATCCAGCTAAGCCTTCAACCCAACCTCCAGTTAGTTGGTTTTCAGGGTGATGGTGCGGATCTGGCGATCCGTTTTGGTAACGGTGATTATCCCGGGCTCGAGTCCAGGCTTTTGCTCGAAGAAAAGCTGCTGCCGGTGTGCCACAGCATGCTCACTGATAGTGAGCCTGTGACGCCTGAGCGCCTGGTAACACTTCCGTGGCTTATCGATGAATCAATCGACATGGAAAGCTCGTGGAGAGCGTTTCAGGAAGAACTCGGCATCGAAATACCTGACAGTTCAATAACGCTTCGGGTAACAGAGGGAACGACACTTGTAGAAGCAGTGCTTGCAGGCAGGGGGATCGCGTTGATGCGATACAGCCTTGTTGCTGATCTTCTTAAAGCCAGCTTGCTTCAATGCCCACTCAACATTTCGGTGCCGGCGGAATACCAGTATTACCTGGTTGCACCGGCAGCAAAATTTCGCACGGATAAGGTTCGTGCCTTTGTGTCCTGGATTACTGGCGAAGTCGGTTGCCCTCAGCAGCCTAGCGAAATAGCCAGTTCGCTACCAAGCGAATGACCTTTGGCATAATCAGGTAAATCACGAGCGCAACTACCGTTGCCACGCCGGCAATCAGCAACTGTTTCTTGCCTGTGGCCTTTACTGCCTTCACGAAGTCGTCGTTGTCCCAGCAGTTGATCTGGCCAGGGCGAGGGAAGTAGGGCGTATCTGGAAACATTTCCTTGAGTTCAGGCACCATTGGACCATTGGGGCCATCCTCATATGGAACACTCCGTTTGCAAGTTTCGGGCTTCAGAACTCCCATCGAACCTCGCCACCACTAAAAAAGGCCATTGAATCGACAACCTTCTGGAGCAGATATGTATCGTCAATCGATTTTTTGGCTCCCATTGTTGCTTTTTGCGATATCCAGATGCCCGAGCACCGACTCGATCAATTCTGGCAACTCCTCGGGGTCGAGCAGTTCCTTCGCAAGCAATCGGTCGATCAGAATTCCTGAAAGGCCATGGACCAGGGCCCAAGCAGCGAGTGTGCCACTTTGATCCTGATCGGCCCTTCCGGTTTGCTTACGCAGCCGGTTAAAAGCCTCACTTGCGGAATCACTGAGAAACTGAGGTTTCGTGCGGTCCAACTCTGGACTGAACATGAGTTTATAAAGTGAGGGGTTTACAACAGCAAACGCAATATATGCCTCTCCCATTGCCTTGAGGGAGGTATCTTCTTTTGCTCGCAGGCACTGAGACAATTCGTTAAAACCCTCCGCTGCCAAGGCCGCTAGTAAGTCCTGTCTACTAGCAAAGTGGCGATAGGGCGCGCCGTGGGAAACACCTGTTCGACGAGCTAAATCTCTCAGACTCAGGCCACTGGCCCCTTCCTGTTCAAGTGTTTCGCGCGCTGCTTTTAGTAGTGATTCTCGAAGATCACCGTGATGATACTCAGATTTTTTTGAACTCAATGTTGACGCTGCCTACTTTAGAGTTTATGTTTACGTTGTCTACATCAGGGGAGTGTACCATGATTTTTTTTCTTTGTTTGCTTGTTCTGACCGGAGCTGCACTACTGCTCGGCTCATTCGGGGTGGCTTACCTACGTCAGGGACGTACCTGCATGAGGCTGGCACTGGCCATTGCTATGGTCATCTTCGGTGTCGATCACTTGCTAACCCCCGAACGTTATCTTGCCATGATTGATAGCTGGTTACCTTCGGCAAACGCCCTCGTCGCAGTAACCGGTTATTGCGAGATTGCGGGAGGCATTGGGCTGCTGATACCCGGACTGCAGCGCTGGGCAGGCCTTTTGCTCGCGGCTTATTTCGTTGCCGTGTTCCCTGCCAACGTCCACAACGCCCTCTATGGGCTTGATGCACAGGGATTACCTTCAACCCAGTGGTACTACTGGGTAAGGCTTCTCTTTCAACCACTAGCGGTGTGGTGGGCATTGTACTGCACCGGTTTTATTCGTTGGCCTTTCCGTAGAGCACGCCCTGAAATCGTTGGTCATGAGAATAAAGCTCCCGCTGGTTAAAGTTCGGCGCGGAGACTATCACTGCTGACCTTCTGACACGCTTTTCCGTGTTTCGGAGATAGGCTGAGCTGGCAGGTCAGTAGTTGCTAATCTTTAACTTGCAGCCTGCACCGATCGCCCTCCAAATACAGCTGTATTGTTGTACGCTGAGAGGCATCCATTGAACGCAATCAGTAGGACTCTGTTATGGCAGCGTTTGATTCCGACCCCCGACGCATACCAATAACCGAACTCGAGATACCGTTGGAAAGAGACCTCTTCCTTCGCAACCTGGTACGCGAACTGTCCGGCGTTTTGGAAGATGTTGTGGGACTTGAAGAAGCTTCCGGTTTTATCAGCATCGTCGGCCAGAATATTGGAAATCAAATGGACCTTGACTATAAAAAAGCCTTGGGAGTTTCCAATCTTACGAGACCACAGGTTGCAGAAGTGCTCGTGGATCTGAAAGACCGAATCAAAGGTGACTTTTATATTATCGAACAGAGTGATGATCGTATCGTGCTTGGCAACCGGGCCTGCCCCTTTGCCGAGCAAGTTATTGGGCGCTCTTCCATGTGCATGATGACCAGCAACGTGTTTGGCATCATTGCCTCCCAGAGCTTGGGTTATGCCAAGGTGTCCCTGGAAGAGACCATAGCCCGGGGGGATCCTGGCTGCCGAGTCGTTGTTCACCTGCAACCCAACGCCGAGTCCGAAGCTGCATCAGGACACGAATATTTCAAATCAGAAGCCTGATGATGAGTAGGGAATGAATAATAAATCCTGGGAAAGCCTGGTACCAGAGCCACTTCTGCTGTTGTCCGGTCAGGGTGAAGTGGTGGATGCAAACCTTGCGGCCCGTAAGATATTCCACGGTTTGGGCAATGGAATGGAGCTCCATGATCTGGTAATTGATCCGGCCAAACTTGAGTCTTCGATCCGAAACTGGGCTCGGAGTGGGGATTTTATCCGTGGCCAGGTGGTCATCAAGGGCCCAGAGGGCGAGCGCTACACGACGTACGGGGCCCGACTGCCGGGCGAACGGGGTTCAGTAACTCAAATAATCGTACGCTGTCGGGCCGAGAGTGCGGCTAACCAGCGCTTTGTCGAACTCACCCAGCGGGTATCCGCCCTCAAACGGGAGGTGTCTCGTCGTCAACAGATGGAAAGCCAACTGTTTGCCGAAAAAGAATTAGCTCAGGTAACCCTGAAGTCCATCGGCGACGCGGTTATTACTACCGATACGGAAGGACGTGTCAATTACCTGAATCCGATTGCAGAATCCTTGACTGGCTGGTCGGAAACCGAAGCGCGGGGGCTTCCACTACTCCAAGTCTTCGATATTGTAAATGAGCATACTCGATTACCAGCGGAGAACCCAGTATCACGGGTGATAGCGAGTGGAAACACGGTGGGGTTAGCGAATCATACGGTCTTATTGCACCGGGATGGGACAGAGTTTGCCATTGAAGATTCCGCTGCGCCCATACACGACCGGGCAGGGCGGCTCGTCGGGGTCGTCATGGTTTTCCACGACGTATCTCACGCTCGCCAACTGGCCGCAAAGGTCTCCCACCAGGCAAGCCACGACGGCCTCACCGGACTTCTTAACCGACAGGCTTTTGAACAACGTCTGCGTAATTTGTTAGAAGCGCCAGGGGGAACGGACGGCTCCCATTGTCTTATGTTTATGGATCTGGATCAGTTCAAGGTCGTCAACGATACCTGTGGTCACTTGGCAGGGGACGCTTTGTTACGGACACTAGGCCCCGTACTTCAGAAACATCTCAGGCATTCTGATCTGTTGGCACGCCTGGGCGGTGATGAGTTTGGGGTGTTGTTACAAGACTGCCCCGAATCTGTTGCACGGCGTATCGCCAAGGCTCTCAAAGAAGAGGTTGAGGATCTCGGCTTTACCTGGGGTGGCAAGCCTTTTCGCGTTGGCCTGAGCATCGGACAGGTTAATTTCAGTGATGACCGGTGGTCGTTGGCCGACCTGCTAACTGCGGCCGATAATGCGTGCTACCTTGCAAAGGAGAATGGCCGTAATCGAATCCATCTGTACAGAAGTGACGATCAGGCACTGGCTAACAAATTCCGGCAAACCCAATGGGTCGGGCGAATTCGGGAAGCATTTGAGGAGGGCCAGTTCCTCCTGCATTGCCAGCCTATCATGCCTACCTCCTATGCTTCCCAGGCCCTGACCGATAAAGAAGGAGCGCATTTCGAGCTGTTACTGCGTCTGCTCGATAAAGGTGGAAAACTGATTCCACCCATGGCTTTCATACCGGCTGCAGAGCGCTTCAATCTGATGGTGAACATTGATCAATGGGTGTTGGGCACGGCCTTTGCCCAATTAGCCAAGGCCGGCACCGAACGAGTTGGAACCTGTACAATTAATCTTTCAGGGGCGTCCCTGGGGGACGACGGATTCCTGAAGTTCATCACCAATTGCTTCGAGCGTTTTCCCGTTTCTCCCGAGGTCATCTGTTTTGAAATTACTGAAACGGAAGCCATAGCCAATCTGGCCAACGCTCGCCATATCATCCAGTCGCTGAAAACACTCGGGTGTCGTTTTTCTTTGGACGATTTCGGAAGTGGGATGTCCTCATTCGGTTATTTAAAGAACCTGCCGGTGGACTATCTGAAAATAGACGGCGCATTTATCAAGAACCTCACGAACGATCCAATTGACCGCGCCATGGTGGATGCCATCAACAACATTGGTCATGTTATGGGATTGAAAACAATCGGCGAATTCGTTGAGAACAGCAGTACCGTACGGGAGTTACTTGAGATCGGGGTAGACTACGTTCAGGGTTATGGCATAGCGAAGCCCGAACCCTTGGATACCTTCCTGGTAAACCTTCGGTAGGCCTAACGGCGTGTGATACTGCGCATAATGTATATTATGTTAAATACGATATTCACCGCTGAAGAACTAACCTCCTAATAACCCCTGCGCAAAATGCCCAGTAGCAAATGCCAGCCCCGCTGCAGCCGTACCCATGATCAGAGTCCGGAGTCCTGATCGCATTGCTGGTAAGCCATAGACGATACTTTTAAGCATTCCGATACCAAGGAAGACGACTCCTGCCAAACCAAGACTGGTCAGGAACTGAATCTGACTCTCCAGACCTGGGATTGCATAAGGCAGTAATGGTAAAGAACCGATCGACAAAAATGCGGCAAACGTAGTCAACGCGGCTCGGCGTGGGCTAAGTCCGGCACCCGAAAGTCCGTACTCTTCTCGCAACATGGTTGCTACCCACACATCGGGATTACGACAAATGGCCTCTACAACTTGCTCCAGCAATTCGCCGCCGAAACCCTTCGCCTGAAACAGTTGTCGAATTTCCTCGCGTTCACCTTCTGGCACAGCACTTATATGCTGACGTTCTGTGCGTTCAGCAAACTTGATCTGGTTCAACTGGGCCTGACCCGCTTCGTAATTGCTCACCGCCATGCTGAACCCATCTGCAATCAGATTTGCAAAGCCGAGTACTAACGCGACCTGTGGCGAGAAGCCTGCACCGAAGGCACCCGATACAACCGCAAACGTTGTGACGCAGCCGTCGATGCCGCCAAGCACAGCGTCTGGTAATGTCGACCTCTTAACGGGGCCAGCAAGCCGTGCACGAACGGCATTTGGCTGGTGCTCGCTGAGCAGTCTTTCATTTTCTGTGGGTGGCATGTTTCTCAGCCTCCTGTTCAGGACGCTATGTTGTGCTTTGGGATTATAGGCTCAGTTCGCAAGAAAACACCCCTGGCCTCTCTGGGTTTCACTATCGATGTGCAACGGTTTGAGAATGTCTTCTATAACGTGCCGCACGGCCGCAGCCATATCCCGGCCACCACAGAACTGTTTGCCCTTAAGAAAGCACCTTTCTTTGATCCCTGGTGAGTAGATTCTGATTAGCGACCAGCAAGAGCGCAGCAAGTGGGAGGCAGGCGACGAACAATAGCGACACAGCTGACCAACCGTAAGCAGCCACTACCCCCCTGCTACGGCCGGGCCAATCAACAACCCTATAATTACCCTGCATGGCGAAGCCGAGAGTGGCCCCAACCAACGCACCGTGTGGCGCGGACGGTGAGACAGTTGGCCGGATGTGGTTGATGCACCGGACAGACGAGCCTCTCGGCCCCGCGGCTAAAACGTTAAGAGCTATACTCAAGAAACGCTTTTAAGGTTCTCAAGTCCTTTTCAACAGCTTTTTTATCTTCCGCGAACTGCTTTTCAGACATACCTGTTGATAGTCCCGCAGGCAAACGGGGCAAGTTTTCCGGGTTGGAAGCGAACTTATAAACATCGCTTGGGCTGCGGTTGGTATAAACAGATATATGCCGAACGTCGTTCATTTGAGTTTCCTTTTCCTCGCACCCTGGTACTGCAATTGCCGCTAGCTATTCGGCTGGCGGCGCCTTAAATGCCTTACTGTAGTAGCCTGAAGGATCAAAGCAGCACACTCTCTTCTTACCAGAGGCAAGCATGTCATCTGCGCCGGAATCTTTGAGCATTGGCACTTGCTTCTTTGCGCAGAGTCGCGAAACCCCATGGGTTACCCTCACCGAGTTCTTTGGGCCGGCGTAGTTGTGTGGTGAAACGGGACTTTGTCTCTTCTCGCATTTTTAGTCCTTTAAAGATCAAGTGGGAGCTCCGAAATAGTACATCTGGCGTCTTATATGAAAAATACAACTTCTCAGCATGTCACAAACGCCGAGGCTCATCCGTCTACTTCAATAGAACCAACTATGGGACCGAACCATGTATTCCTACATAACCAGAGCTTTTCAATTTGGAGTAATATCTATGAGTATCATGCTGAGCAGCGCACAAGCCGGCGGGGTGAAGACCGATATCGTCAATCCGCCCGGCCTGTATAACCCTGCCCCCAACGGCTATAGCCACGCAGTTGTGGCGCGCGGAGGAAGCCGGGTTGCGTACATTGCTGGTCAAGGTGGTGAAAACGGGAACGGCGTATTGTCAGAGTCTTTTGCGGATCAGGTGGCCCAGGCCTATAGCAATCTTCAAACCGTACTGAAGGAGCTGGAGGCAAAGCCGCACCAGGTCACGCGCATCAATACATATGTGGTGAATTATGACCCCTCTTTACTGGATGTCATGACCCGCCATGTAAAAGACACCTTTGGTGATGCGCTGCCGGCGCAAACGCTTGTGCCGGTCCCGCGCCTGGCACTGGATGGCATGTTGTTTGAAGTTGACGCGACGGTCGTACTCGACTAATCGGATCAGGAGCCTATCGGCATGAAGGACCCGCCTGCGCGACAGTTTGTACTCACAGCGGACCTTAAGGAACCTCAAAAAACATAAATGAAGCCAACACCGATCTCCGCTTCATAATCATTCCGAGATATTGGGCTATCTGAAACCTCACTCCCATATGCTTCGTAAAGTGCTTCACCGAAGATCTGCCAGTTCTCGCTCACGTAATTACGGTAGCTTACATTGACTCCCGTTGATCTATACCCGCTATCAACATCGGTTTCCGGAAGGCCTGAATCCATCGCCTGTCGAGTGTCTACCCCAAAGTCCCGGTTGGCGAGCTTACCATCGTGGAACGTGACAACAGCGCCAATTTCCCAACCAGTGCCATCAGGCTGGCAGGCCAGGCAGGTTCCGGCGCCGAAGATCCCGAGCGTACCAATTTCTCCTGCAGAAACACGACCATCCAGAAAGTAACGCCAGTCTTCTGCAAGCGCATAACGCACCTCCAACAGCGCTGTCGCCCCAGAGCTGGATTCGCCTAACCCATCCAGTCTGCCATCTTCTGAATCATCCTCTTCACGGCCTTCTTCGTAGCCTACTGAGGCTTGAAACAACCAGGCATCCCTGGCCAACGTTCGCCAGCCAATTGCTTCACCTGCCCAGAAGAAAATGTGATCACCCGTTCGCCACTGAACAGCCCCGGCAGGATCCGCCTCAAACTCGAATTCGTCCGAACCTTCATAAGCAGTCTCATATTCAACGCTCAGCCCCAGGCCGACACCCCAACCATCGCCATCTGTAAAATCGCCGATAGAAGGAAGCGGAACGAGAGCGGTTCTGGTCTCCGTCGCATTTACCGGTCCAAAACATGAAAGAGCGCCTAGAAATGTGGCGAATGGAGGGACTATTTTCTTCACAGTTTTTCCCCTGATGGGCAGTAGGAGGCTATACGACTTACTCATCACTATAGATGAGTATTTTTACCGCACTACTGCTCTTTCGAGTTTAACCAGGCTCCGGGTTGATCCAGTGATGGATATCGTCGCCCGAAGTAAACTATTCCGGTGCTTTCTTTTCAATTTGTAACCGGGCCGACTATATTGTGGTAGTAACACGGATGTACTCATCCCCTGAACGACATTGCCTTAACGCTCAGCTTGTCTGGTCCGCCTCAATGTCGGCGCAGTTTTACCAGGTAAGCCAGCAAGGAGAACGTCGAATGTCTATGGCATCGGAAAAACAGTTACCCACAGAGGTGGCAGCCTGGCTCGATCCCGACATGGACTCGGTTAAAGGCACCGAGACACCGAAGGATCCGAACAAAGGTTACATCGCCCTACTCGGCTGGAGCGTCAACGCGATCAAGGCTGCACAGAAATTTGATCGCCGCTACATCGTCGTTGCTCCGGAATGGGCTGCGGATTTCTGTACCGCAAACAAGATACCCTTCATTCCATGGGATTTTATCCGGCTAAACGACCGGTCTCTTGAGATTGCCGAAAAACTGAAGGCGGAAGGCGTTGATGTTGCCATCCCGCTGTTCGAAGAAACCGTCGAGTGGTCCGGGGCGATCAATTCTGTCCTGCTCAACAACCCTCGTATGTATGGGCAGTCCATTCTGTTTCGTGACAAGGCTCTGATGAAGCGCCGTGCCCAGCTCGGCGGTATTCGTGTGGGTATCTTCGAGGAGGCCCACGAGAAGGAAGACATCGTGCGCTTTATGAAACGTGTTAACCAGACGCTGCTCAAGCTAGATGGCGACCCGGATGACCCGATTCACGTGAAAGCGTTCGATAAGGCCGGCTGTCTTGGCCACCGGATGATCCGCAAGATAGAAGAAATCGACACCATTCCGGCCGAGGAATATCCTCTGCTGATGGAAAGTCATCTGGATGGCTGGGAGTTCGCGGTTGAGGCCTGGATTCACGACGGCAAGATCAAGTTCCTCAATATCTCCGAATACGTTACGTTGGGGTACTCGGTATTCGTTCCCGCTACTGCCCAGCTCGAGAGCTGGCGGAATGCGATTACCAAGCAGATCGAGTTGCTGATCAAAACGTTCGATATTCAGTTTGGGCTGATCCACCCCGAGTACTTCGTTACCGCTGATGGCGAAATGTACTTTGGCGAAGTTGCCTATCGTCCGCCCGGGTTTAAAGCATTTGAGCTGATTGAACGTGCTTACGGCTTCAACGCTTACCAGGCTTCAATGTTGGTTTTTGATCCGAAAAGCACTAAAGAGGAAGTGGACAAATTCTTCCCCCGCGAAGTGGTTGACGCGAAAGGCTACGCAGGTTGCTTCGGTGTGTACCCAAGGCGTCGCGTGGTCAGCAAGCTGGAAATGCCCAAGGAGACGACTGAGCATCCCTATTTCGAGTCACACGAACTGATTGCACCGACAGAAGAAACCGTACCCGACAGATCGGCCTTTGGTACGCATTGGGGTCTTGTGTTTTTCTTCGGTGACGACCCCATCAAGATGCGGGATCTGTTGAAAGCACAGGAAGACCTGGACTTCTACGTCTAGAGGCCCTCAGAAACAATTGCGTTATTGCAGAGTTTGCCTTCCATGATTCTGGTCACCAGCACTCCAGGATCATGGAACGGCTAAGGCCCTGTCCTGGCCTCTCCCCTTTTATTCAGCAGCCTCATCCCCACAGTTCTTGTAAGGCATCATCAGACACGGACGCGCCTTTCCATCACCCTGACAGGAGGATTGATGCAAAGAACCATCACCAGTCTCTCGTCACTCATCCTGAGCATTATCCTGCTCATCATGGGCAACGCCTTCCTGATGACCCTGCTCGGCCTGCGGCTGAGTATCGAGGAATTCAGTGCCAGCGTTATCGGCTGGATTCTGGCGTTCTATTCCATCGGTTTTGTCGCCGGCACCCTCTACGCCGGACGGATTATCGAGAAGGTCGGTCATATTCGGGCATTCGCGGTTTTTTCCGCGGTACTCGCCGCCTCGATACTGATCTACCCCATGGCCGTTGAAGCCAGTTTATGGGGCCTACTAAGGGCGCTTGGCGGTTTTGTGATGGCGGGGCTGATGATCGTCATGGAAAGCTGGTTCAGCAGCAAGGCCGATAACCGGAACCGGGCCAGCCTGTTTGCGATATACCAGGTTATCTTCTTCCTCTCTACTGCGGGTGGCCAGGTAATGATCCGGGTGGCGGACCCCGCGGGTTTCATTCCGTTCTCCCTGGCAACGATACTGGTTGTTCTTGCATTGACTCCCCTGTCGATGACCAGTCGCGCGTCACCGGTTATTACAAAAGGCGACCGGCTGTCGTTAACCAGTCTCTATCGAAAATCGCCGGTAGGCACCCTGGGTGCGTTAATTGCCGGGTTGTTGATCAGCGCCTTCTACGCCATGGGCCCGGTGTACGCCGACCGGATTGGACTCGACCTCGGACAGCTCTCCAACTTCATGGCTTCTGCCATTGTGGCGGCCATGTTACTGGCCTGGCCTATTGGTCGCCTGTGCGATCATTTCGATCGTTACCGTGTGATGCTGGTTGCGGCCATTGTTGCCGGCCTGTGCAGTCTGGCCGCGGCCTTTATCGGCAACCTCAACATGATTGCCCTGGTTCTTTTTGTGGGGCTTTATATGGGCATCAGTGCCGCGATCTATCCCATTGCAGTGGCCATCACCAACGACCTGATGGAATCCCATCAGGTGACTGCGGCCAGCACTGCCCTGCTTCTCAGCTACGGATTAGGCAGCATCATCGGGCCGCTTATCAGCGCTCTGTTCATGGACATACTCGGGCCTCACGGGCTTTTCATCAGCAACACACTTATATTGGGTGGTCTGATCGTATTTATAGCGTTCGCGTCGAAACGCCGTCATCCGCCGGTGGAACAGCAGGAGCAGTATTACACCACAACCCCGGAAGCGGCCCTGGGCCTCTCGGAGCTTGACCCACGAAATACTGAATTCGAGGAGCAAGACGATGTGGACGATGGTGAAGTACCTGAAGGTACTGATGGGGGGGAAACAGAGAACGAGAAAAATGCGCCCGTAAGCTGAAAAGCCGTATGGAAGGCTGCCTGGAGTCGGGCTGCCTGCCATACGTTAACGGTGGAAATGGGTCAGGCGGCGCGTTTCTGGTCAAACCAGTCTTTGGTGCCGCCTTCATAGTCGTAGACCTTCGTAAAACCGGCCTCTTCCAGCTTCTGGGCTGCCTTGGGCGAAGCATCGCACTCGAAGTTCGCGCAGTAGACGACGATTTTCCGGTCCTTGGTGCCGGCAACCGCCTCTACCTGCTCCAGAAACGACGGCTCCTCCACCGGAACGTTGATGGAGGTCCGGATGTGTTCCCGGTTGAACGTATCCCGAGGCAACACATTGATGAGCACAAAATCCTCGTGCTCGGTTTCGTTCATTTGCTTGAGGTCATCACGGCTGATCTTCTGCATAGCGTTTCTCCTTCGCTGAGAAAATGGCTACCTCCTTCTTATACCATGATGGTCTCTGGATCGATTTCAAGGTGTTTTACTGCCTTCCGGTCTGTGCCCCCTCAAAACCGCCAATCTGTGTCTGTTCTGAAACGACGGGTTAAATACAATTTCATGAAGCACCCGAGGTGAATCATGAAATACGGTACAACCCTGACTGTCACGCTTGCAAAATACCTGGCCAATCACAAAACCCGCCGACAGCTGATGAAGCGCCTGAGAGGCATGCCAGCAAGGGAAGTGGATCGGTTGGCCTGGGATATTGGAATATCCAGAGCCGAGCTGCTGCACGAGGCTCACAGCCCGTTCTGGAAGCAGTGTCGTTCGGCGTGAGTCTTAAGGAAGAGAATTACTCCCGCCAGAAAGGTTTGTGCGCCTCCTCATACAGGCTGCCGGCCGGCACTCCTATATCCTTTTCAATCAGCTGAGTGTCCATTTCATAAAGCGAGTTTCGCAGACGATAGCGCCTGATCCAGCGGTCCAGGTACACCCTGAGGGTGCCATAAAGGCGTTTGAACGCGCGGTTTACGAAGTGTTGATTGCTGATGGCTGGGGAGGGGCGAAGTGCCGGGTTCATAGTGGTTGGTTTCATTTTCATCTTCCTATAAATATGAACGATGACTACAATGAAACCATTCTCGACCCATGTTTTAAGGTCGTCCATGGACATTATATGAACCCGGTGTTCGGAAAATATGAACATAAAACTGGACAGGCTCAAGTCATTTCTTCTCGTGGCCGAAGAGTCCAACCTGACTCGGGCGGCGGCACGCCGTCACTCCACGCCCTCCGCGGTCAGTGACCATCTGCGCCAGCTTGAGGATGAGTTCCAGGTGTTATTATTCGAGCGCAGCAAGCAAGGCATGGCCCTGACGGCGGCTGGCGAACGCCTGCTTACGCCGGTCCGTCAGGTGTTCACGGCGGTAGAGGACGTCCGCAATACGGCACTTTCCCTGCGTTCGTCGCCGCGGGCAACCCTCCGGCTCGGACTGAATTCTCCGCCAGAGTATCTTCGGATGGACGAGGTGCTCTACCGTAAGACAACCACCCTGCCTCACCTGACCCTTGAAATGCGAACGCGGTCGTCGGCCCAGATCATCGAAGAGGTACTGTCCGAAGAGCTGGACCTGGGCTACGTGTATGGAAAGTGGAAGGACCCGCGGCTCAGGATTGTGCCCCTGGCACCGGTATGCATTTCCGTGGTTGGGCCTGCAAATTCCGGTATCGACGCCTTGCCTGGAGATTTCGATGAGCGCCGGCGCCTGCCGTGGGTGTGGCCCAACCGCGATTGCCCTTTCTTTGATTTCATGACCGATCTGCTTGGCCCGCAGGCAAGTCTTTCGGAAGCTGCCACAAGCTCCGATGATGAGTACTCGACGGTCGTTATGGTGAAATCCGGTATGGGGTTCGGTCTTGTGGAAAGGGAGTTTGCATTGCAGTCGCAACAAAGGGGCGGAATTCGCCTGTTTGATGAGCCGGAGCTGAGTACCGATCTGAACCTTGTATGCGGCGTGCGCAGTTATGAACGAGCCGAGCTACGGGCCATGTTCGATCTGATTGTCGGCGAATGGCAGTCGCAGCGGGCTTTCACGCCCGTGTGAATTTATTGACGGAACTGATTTCCTCACCGTTCCAGATAAACTCGAAATGCGCACTCTGGATTACGCTGAGAACATGCCTCGGCGTGAATAACCCCCAGCATGTTGCGCCGGGTTTTCTCACGGAATGATATTGCAGCCCGTCAGAGCCCGCCTGGTAAAGCTCACGCCCAAAAGCCCGGGATGCAGCGTAACTGTTTTCGTCGTAGATCGGATCATTAAAGGAAATAGTCGTGGCGTCGTGAAGTTCTGTCTGCCCTATTTTGCATTTCAGCCCCCGGAAAACCAGGCGATCGTAGTCCAGGCCATGGACGCCTTGCCAGTACTTTGACTGATGATAGGCAACCTCGGCAATGGCGGTATCAATGCTGTCGCCCATATACAACACCCCGTACTGGCCGTCGCTGAAGCGACTACCGTCGGGGTTTACATGAGTAAACGGGCCGGTGGCATAGGAGCACCCCGATATTCCGAACGGTATGTCCTCTCGCCGCACCAGGTTGAGATTGCCCAGCTCTGTCTGCAAGCGGGGGTTGGTTATCGCCTGGAGTTCATAAAGAGCCTCGAACTCATCCTCATCAGCAACATCATCAAAAAGGCTGGTGGGTGGAAATTTCGAGTTGATCAGGCGATACCCGGTGAGGCTGGCCAGCTTGATGACTGGCGGCAGATCCACGTTCACCAGAGCCCCCCGCGCAGCACATCGATACGTTTGAAGGTTTCATAGAGCGCTGAGAACTGGCCGGTACTGATGACTTCCAGCGGGCTTTTGCCATTGAAATACGGATTGTCGTTCTTCAGCCCCATAAACCCGTAAACGTTCTTTGGGTTTTCGAAGATCATCCGCAGGCTACCGTGAATATTCACCAGATAACTCAGCCGCTCTATCTGATCGTGCGTCAGGTTAGCCTGTGCCGGATTCTTACGGTATTTGTAGTAGGCCGGACGTGAGATCTGCAGAATTTTCTGGACCTGCTCCGGCGTGCAGCCCCAGCGGTCCAGAATCGTGAACACAGTTTTGAGGCCAACGCCGGAGGCTCTGCTTTTCTCAACGGGTTCCAGCTTCTTTACGCTGCTCATGATTGATACCACCAACCTGCTTTTTAATGATGGTATCAGTGTATACATTTTCTGCGGTTTAGTCTACCTGGATACTACAGGCTCACGCTTAGTCAACGTGCTGGTCAGCCAGTTCAGCCAGGCTCTTGTGTTCACATTCTTTTTGAGAAAGGAAAGCATCCGACGAATCAATCAGGATGTTGTCATCACTCATAAAGCGACGTCCCAGCAGCGCCGGATAGGAAAACTTGCTGCGGTCAGTGAGTGAGAACTCGGTTTTGTGAGTGGTGCCGGCAATGCAGAATTCCATATTGACGACGAAACGACGCTGGGAGGGAGCACCCTTGCGTTTGATTTTAACGGTGCGCTCTACCGGTAAGCTGAATTCCAGGATAACCTCTTCCAGATTGGCTCCGTCAGCATCGTCCTGATCCTGATGATCGGCCAGTGGTAACTGAAAGCTCACCCATTCTTCGTCATCTTTTTCGAAAGGTTCCACATTGACCGCGTGCAGGGAGGAAGTCTTGGCCCCTGTATCCAGGCGGGCCTTCAGGCGAAGGCCTGTTTCTTCGAGTACCACCCATTCTACAAAACCAAGTTTTTCAGGAACGCTGTTTTCATCATTGTGTGCATTAGCCAGCAGCACTGCGGGGCTGAGGAAAAACACGGCAGCAATACACTTCATGGCTCTTGTCAGCATCATATATCCTCTGTGGCAAAATGTTTGAGTGCGGGAAAAAACTGTAGAAAACGGTGTTCCAACTCATCATCGTGTTCTTCTATTTCCTCGATAATTCCGCTGAACGCGTTAGTGAACCGGACACGACCTGCCACTCGATCCATAGCATATCCAATATTCTCGAGGTGCCTGTACGAGCGGAACCAGTCGTTACGCACAATCTGCCCGGTCACCCGCTGCATGGGTTCTGGCATCAGTGATGAATTGGCATCAAGCTCCCTGTATACCTGGTCAATGAAGGTATCAGATTCCACATGGCTGAAGAGTTTCCAGTTTCTTAACAGATAGTGATCATAAAGAATATCCAGGGCAACGCCGGCAAAACGTCGTCGTTGTGCGGAGAAAAGCCGTTTGCTGGCAATAACCTCAGGGTGACGATCCGTGAATGCGTCTACCGCACGATGATGGTACAGGCCTGTCCTGACCTTTTCTGGAAGATTTTCGGGAACCACGCCTCGGGCGAAATCGCCAAGCAGGCTTCCAACGCGGGCCTGGGGGTTGTCCGGTGCAAGAAAAAGATGGGCAAGGTGGTTCAAGGCGGCTCCTGACATTCTGGCGACAAACAGGCGCCTGCCGCCAGAAACCCAGACCCGGACTCAACCGGCTCAGAAGCTGAAGGTTACGCCCAGTCCAAGGCCGTCTACGGTAGCGCCGTCCTTGTCATAGTAACGCATGTATTCCAGGTTGCCAGCCAGTTCCTGGGTGAGGTCGACATTGACACCGGCACCGTACGAGAAGTCGGTTTCGTCTTCGGTTGTTGTGCCCAGGAATGATTGTGCTTCCAGCTCAACGCGGGTAAAACCGAAAACCAGATAGGGCGTGGCAGGCGACTCATTGGCCAGGTTAAGGGTGGCGTAGCCCCCGAAAAAGTTGTCCAGTGAGTAGTCAACGCCATTGATGCGGTCATCATCGACACCAAAACCGGCACGGGCTTCCAGACCAAAAAATGGCGAAAGCAGCCCCCCAACCTTGGCGGAGATCGCACCAACGTCGACTTCGTCGCTACCGTTTTCAACGTCGATGAAGCTGTAGTTCAGGCCGGCGTAAAGGCTGCCGCCACCGGATTTGTACATATCAGCATAGGCAGCCTGGGAAACGGCCAACGCCGAAACCGAGGCAAGGCCCAACATCAGCGCAATTGGCTTCTTCATACTCGATACTCCTTTTGGTTTTATAACCACGCTCACTTATGGAAGTTGCACCAGCCTGACGATGAACACCAGAAGCAGGATCCGGATTTACGTGGAATTTACAGTGATTTAATAAATCTGTAAGGCCCTGACACTCGGGGGGTTCTACCTTGCGAAAGCGCCAGGCCGCCTGTATTCTGTCGCGATCTCTTTGTTCAGCCGGCTTGAGCATCCTTTGAGAAACCTGAACCCCGTAATCTTCATCGTCAGCGTCATGTTCATACTTTTAAGTATTTTCATGGTGTTGCCCGTGCTTCTTCTAGCTAATTCTGAAGCGCCAAATGCCATGGCATTTGTGGAGTCGGCCACGATCTGCTTTGGCGTGGGCCTGCTGGGGATATTGGCCACCTACCGTCAGGCAAGAGATCTCAAGCCACGCTTCATGTTTGTGCTGACCGTCTCCAGTTGGTTTATCATCGCCCTGCTCTCCTCATTGCCGTTTTACCTCAGCGACCTTGGCCTCACTCTCGGAGAAGCCTTTTTCGAGGGCACTTCCGGTATTACGACCACCGGTGCTACCGTGCTTACCGGCCTGGATAGCATGGATCAGGACCTGTTGCTCTGGCGCTCGGTGCTGCAATGGATCGGTGGCATCGGCATCATCGGAATGTTCGTAGCGGTATTGCCCTTCCTGCGCGTGGGTGGCATGCGCCTGTTTGCCACTGAGTCCTCCGAGTGGACGGACAAGGCACTGCCGCGGATGAAAACGCTCAGCCGTGGCCTGCTGCTGGTTTACGTGGCATTTTCGGTCATCGCGGTGACAACGTACTGGTTCTCCGGGATGACTCTGTTTGATGCGTTCAACCATGGTTTGACCAGCATTGCGACTGGCGGGTTCTCTACCTCAGACCTGTCCATGGGCAAGTTCGATTCCAATCTGATTCTGCTGGAAGCGACGTTTTTCATGATGATCGGCAGCATGCCGTTCTTCCTGTTTGTGAGGGAACTGCATGGGCAACATGGTGTGCTGTTCCGGGACCAGCAGGTTCGCCTGTTCGTCAGCATTCTTCTGGTGATCCCTGCCTTACTGACCCTGTACCGATGGTATGTGTCGCCGGGCGAGTTCGATCTTGTAAACGGATATGTTTCAACGCTTTTTAATGTCACTTCGGTTGTAACAACCACCGGCTATGCATCTGAAGATTATTCGGCCTGGGGGCCGCTGGCATTCGTGTTGTTCTTCTTCCTGATGTTCGTTGGCGGGTGTTCCGGCTCGACTGCAGGGGGAATGAAGATTTTTCGCTTCCAGCTTTCGCTGATTGTGCTGCGGGAACAACTCATGCGCCTGTTGCACCCGAGAGCGGTATTCACCCGCAACTACAATGGCCGCGCGGTAAGTGATGAAATCATCTCCTCGATGATTGCCTACACCTTTATCTTCCTGCTGTGCCTGCTGATCATAACGATTGCATTAGCAGCGCTGCAGCTTGATTTCATTACCAGCCTTTCCGGAGCCCTGACGGTGCTGACGAACGTGGGCCCTGCCCTGGGTGGCACTATCGGTCCGGCGGGTACGTTTGCGCCGCTGCCTGAGGCAGCCAAGTGGATTCTGTCGGTAGGTATGCTGATGGGCCGGTTGGAAATTCTCAGCGTCGTCATTGTTCTCTCGCCTGCATTCTGGCGCAGCTGATGCCTATTTCAGCCAGAGTACGGCCGGATTTTCCAGCGGCAGATTCAGGCGTTCGTCCTTAACCCGCAAGCGTGGCGTGTAATGCCCTTCCGGGCGTGCAGGCACCATGCATTCATACAGATAGCTGTGGGGTGATCCGGCGAGTGGGCGTTTCATGGGCATTTCAATGACGGTGCGTGGCCCCCAGTCAGAAGCTTCTGCCACCAGTTCCATAGCGATGCGCGATACTTCAATACCGTCCAGATAGGCCTCTGCGGTGTAGGTCTGGCTGTCCCCTGATGCGCTGACATGAAAGGCGCTGAACCGCAGCCTCGGCCAGTGCCTGAGGAGCTCCTGATGCTCGGTAACCATCTCTGCTACGTTGGTGGGAAGACGCTGTTGTCCCTGTTCTACCATCGGCAAATAGAGCCGCTCCACATACTCTCGAACCATGCGGTTGGCAGAATAGGTCGCGGTTAACTGGTCCATACTGGCGCGTATCCGTTGCAACCACGACCGCGGGATTCCCTGCTCGTCTACGTTGTAAAATTCAGGAATGATTTCACGTTCCAGTAAGTCATAGAGTTCCCCGGCATCTGAAAGGTCGTGATCGTTCGAGTTGCAGAGTTCTTCGAACGTCGCTCCGGGGCGGATGGCCCAGCCAACCTCCCGATTCCACGCCTCGGCCCACCAGCCGTCGTGTTGGGAAAGGTTCAGGCCGCCGTTGACCAGTACTTTCATTCCGCTGGTCCCACAGGCCTCCCAGGGGTGCTGGGGACAGTTCAGCCACACATCCACGCCCTGGATGAGCTGGCTGGCCACACCAAGATCATAGTCTTCGATAAAGACCACCTTGCCTTCCACCTCCGGGCGACGGGAGAACGCCTTCCATTGCCGGATCATGTCTTTGCCGGGCCGGTCATAGGGGTGGGCTTTCCCGGCCAGCACGATCTGTAGGGGTCTGTCACGGCTGGCCAGCAGTCCCAGCAGGCGTTGCTGCTCCTTGAGCAACAGAGCCGGCCGTTTGTATTCTGTAAAGCGCCTGGCGAAGCCCAATGTGAGGGTTTCATTGTCCAGTAGCAGTCCACAGGCGGCGGCCGGACTATTACCGGGGTTCTGGTCACAATGTTGGCTGGCCAGGCGCCGCCGCAGGTATTGCACCAGGCGCTGGCGCTGTAATCGCCGCATATCCCAGAGCTCTTCGTCCGACACGCCGTTCATCGGACACGCATCCCGTAAGGGGCGTCGCCAGCGCTCAGTGCCGCAAGCCCGTGTCCATATAGCATCCGCTTCGGGCGAATCCCAGCTGGGAGTATGCACCCCATTGGTGACGTATTCCGCAGGAATGTCCTCGGCCGGCCAGCGCGGGAAAAGGGGCTGAAAAATAGCTTGTGAAACTTTTTGATGGATGCGGCTGACCCCATTGATCCGGCCGCTCATGCTCAATGCCAGGTAAGCCATGTTCAGGTTCTGGCCAGCCTGGTCTGATCCGGGTGTCACGCGTTCACTACCCAGCTTTACCAGTCCCTCAACGGTGAGATCCCTGGTTGCAAGCCAGGGGCTGAGATACAGGCGAAGGAGCGATTGGGAAAAGTGGTCAAAACCGGAAGCGACAGAGGTGTGGGTGGTGAACAGGTTGGTCGCCCTGGTCGCCATACGGGCGGTCTGAAAGTCGGTCTCCTGTTGTTCCTGCCAGCCAAATGCCCGCTCAATCAGGGCCAGAGCACAGTGGCCCTCGTTGAGATGACAAACTGAGGGCTGAATGCCCAGTTGCCTGAGCAATCGCCAACCGCCAATCCCGAGCACCATTTCCTGTTGCAATCGCTTTTCCGCGTCACCGGTGTATAGTTCGCTGGTGATGCCCCGATCCCCCGGCTCATTACGCGGGTCGTTACTGTCAAGCAGCAACAACCTGCAGCGCCCCACCTGCGCTTGCCAGGCTCTCAGCAGAACTGAGCGGCCCGGGAAAGGAACAATCACCCTCACCCACTGGCCGTCATCGTCCCTGAGAGGAGAAACGGGGAGCATGGTAGGGTCGTTGTACGGGTAAAATTCCAGCTGTTCGCCCTCAGTGCTGATGGCCTGCCGGAAGTATCCCTGCTGATACAGCAACCCGACTGCTGTCACGGGGACGCCGAGATCACTGGCCGCTTTGAGGTAGTCGCCGGCGAGAACGCCCAGGCCGCCGCTGTACAGTGGAAGGGACTCGCAAAGACCATACTCCATACAGAAGTAGGCAATGCCTTCGCCCAGTTCGCCCGGGCACTCGTCAGAATACCAGGTACTGGCCTGAACAAACCCGTGGTAGGCAGCAACCTGGTAGGAGTAGTGCTTCTGGAACTCCTGGTCCCTGGCCAGTTCCTGCAATCTGTCATCGGAAACGCTGTTCAGTACCAGCCATGCATTCCGGGTGGTCGCCCAGGTTTCTTCGTCGAGGGCGCGCCACAGTTCGTCACTGCCATGGTGCCATGTCCAGCGGAGATCCAGAGCGAGCGTAAACAACTCGCTCACGGATTCCGGTACGAATCGTGGCGTATAGGCTGCCAGGGGCATAGTGAACGTCCGATCAGGTCTGCGATGACATTAGCGCGCGGTGTAACCGCCATCAATGACCAGTTCGCTGCCGGTTACAAATTTGGACTCGTCCGATGCCAGATAGACCACGCCCCAGGCAATGTCATCGGGTTCGCCCATATGGCCGACAGGATGCAGCGCGTCTGTGGCTTTTCTCGCCTCTTCCGGGTCAAGCCCAGTGGTTTTCAGGTGTGCTTCAACCAGTGGTGTCCAGATAAATCCGGGATGAATGGAGTTGGAGCGAATGTTTTCAGTGGCGTACAACAAAGCATCGGTTTTGGACATCAACCGGACAGCGCCCTTGGAGGCGTGGTATGGAGGAATATCCGGTGCGCTGATGAGTCCATAGATGGACGACAGATTGATAATGCTGCCGACGCCTGCCTTTTTCATGTGGGGAATCGCGTGCTTGGTGCAGAAAAACACGCCTTTTACGTTCACATTCTGCACCACGTCCCACTCTTCCTCCGTGAGTTCGTGAGTGGGTTTGTTGGGGCCTGCGATGCCGGCGTTGTTAACCAGCACGGTCAGGCTGCCGAAGGTCTGTGCAACTTCGTCCAGAACCTGTTTTACTTCCTGTTCCTTGCTGACATCACAATGCCAGTAATCGGCCTTGAACCCGCGATCCGACAGTTGACTGGCGAGGGCCTTACCTTCCTGGTCATTGCAATCGAGAATAGCCACAGCTGCGCCCTCTTCTGCCATGCGGGTTGCAGTCGCTGCTCCAATTCCGACCGAGCCGCCGGTTATAACGGCAACCTTACCTTTCAGTCTTTCCATGGCACTGTTCCTTAAAATCTCAGTAGGCTTGCTGGCGGACGGGGAAATAGATCATCGGCCTGTGGTGTTTTGTCAGCCATTGAATGAGTGCAGAGACCGTAAAACTATCGTTATCAACCCCCTCGAAATCGACGCCCAGGCCATTGGGAGACTTACGGACAACATGGGCGGTGAGCCGGCGAAACTGCTTTTCCTGTTTGTGAGGAAAGCGAAATTCAAGCTCCAATGTCTGGTTCAACTGAACGTCTGTGTAGTCGGTAGCAATAAACAGCCCCCGCTTTGAAGCATCGCGGATCTGACCGGTAGCCACAGGCATTCCACGTTTGTAAACCAGCAGGCCAAGCTTTCCTTGTATACGTTTGCTGAGTCTGTGTTCCATGTTCCCCCCTGTGACTCATAAAGAACGCCAATTGTTTAAACGACCTGTTATTTATAGCGGAGTATTGCGTACACCTTTTTGATGTTGATCAATAATCGAGCAACCATCACGGCAGCCGTCCATGCCGCTGTACGGTTTCAGCAATTCTGTTTGACAGGTCGCTCCTGCAAAGATTCCAGTCCAATTGCCATATCCAGTTATTTATGACGGTTCCGGGCGTGTTGAATCTGGCCTCTGTACCGAGTCCCATAAAGTCCTGTAACGGCACAATAGCCAGGGAGCACACTGACCGGAATGCTGCATCAATCATTGGCCAGGGCATATCCTCTCCTGTGGCGCCCAGGTAATCGTAAACGTAGCGCCGGGTATGCTCGTCCAGGCTCTGGTACCAACCAAGCGTAGTGTCATTGTCGTGGGTTCCTGTGTATACAAGATCCCGGGAATGGTGGTTATGCAACAGGTGCGGGTTTTCCGGGCTGCCATCAAACCCGAACTGCATGACGGTCATACCCGGCAGCCTGAACCGGTTTCGCAGCTGTTCCACTTCGTCGCTGATGACCCCGAGGTTCTCGGCAACCAGCGGTAAATCCGGAAACCGGTTGAAACATGCTTCAAGAAAATGGTCCCCCGGGCCAGGCACCCAGTAGCCGAATCTGGGTTCCGGTGTTCTGGCCGGAATTTCCCAGTAAGCCTGGAGGCCACGGAAGTGATCAATACGAATGAGATCGAAAAGGTGGCGCTGGCTCTCGAGCCGCTCCAGCCACCACTGATAGCCATCTACTGCCATGGCATCCCAGTCATAGAGCGGGTTTCCCCAGTGCTGGCCTTCCGGGGAAAAATAATCCGGTGGTACCCCGGCAATCACAGTAGACTCCCCCTGTTCATCAAGCTTGAACAGGTGTCGGTTGGCCCAGACATCGGCACTGTCGTGAGCCACGAAGATGGGAATATCGCCAAACAGCACTATGCCCTTTCCCCGCGCGTAGTCACGCAGAGTCTGCCACTGATGATTAAACAGGAACTGTTCGAAACCAATCCTCGCCAGACGAAGCTGGTTCTGCTCAATGAAACTCTGTAATGCGCCGTAATCACGGTCACGAAGAGGTTGCGGCCAGTGAAGCCAGCCCGGTGCAGCCTGAATTTCGCGGATGCCACAGAACAGGCAGAAATCATCCAGCCAGTAAGCATTGGTATCACGGAAGTGTTGATAGCCGGCAAGATCCAGCCCATTCAGCCCCGCCCCTTCTCTGTTGAAGAAACGCTCTGCCGCCATTGTGAGCAACTGGTGCCGGGCATCAGGAGACGGTTGCGTCAGCTCCGCTTCTTTCAGCAGGTCAGCCTCGACAAGTTCTGACAGGTCAATATGATGCGGATTGCCAGCGTGAGCGCTCAGGGACTGGTACGGCGACAGGTCCGGATGTGTTGGCCCGATGGGAAGCGTCTGCCAGACACTCAGGCGACAGTCCCCCAGGAAATCGACAAAGGTGCGGGCGCTTTCACCCAGTATGCCCCAGGCTCCGGGTAAGCACGTTGGATGTAGCAGGACCCCGGCGCGGCGCGCACTGAACAGATCGTCGGCGCTGCTCGAAGTCATACCGTTTTATCCGCTTCATGCCCGGGCCGCATGGCGCCACCCCGGGCCGGGTCACCACTGCCCTGGCTAAGTTGCTGGAACACGGATGATGGTGCCGGATAACCGATCATTTCATAAAGATTTACCAGATGCCTACGGTACAGATGCTCGAAATCGCTGACGATCTGGGCGGGGTTGTAGTCCCCGAACCACCAGAACCAGTCCGAGCCTTCACAGATGGCCAATTGTTTACTTGCGGCTTCTTTCTGCTCCGCATTGAGGCTCCCGTTGTCCATCACCCTGTCGTAATGGATCTTCGCTTCACACAACAGGTCCCAGGCACGGTTCTTATCCGGGTCGCCAATCCAGGTGGAAAAAGTGCCGTAAATCCAGCTTCCCGCTACCAGGCGAGGCAGTCGGACCGGGTCGGCGACCGGGTGTGCAACCAGATCACTGTAGGTGGCCAACTCCAGGGTTGGATGTTTCGCAAGTACCCGGTAAAGTTCGTTTAGAAAGTGAAAGCCATTCTCCGGATAGTATTCCCAGGCGTTCTCTCCATCCATAATAACGGAAATGACCTGACGGCCCCTGTTCCTGGTATGCTTCGCGATGTTTTCCATATGATGGACCAGGTCACCAACAGCATCTTCGGCATGCCAGTCTGCATAGGTGAAACCAATAAGATCAGACAGGCCGTCGTCCCGAAAGAACACGTTGATGGCACTCTCACCGAAAATGTACGGCTGGTGAATCCCGTAATCAGGCAGTTCCGGGTATTCTTCCCGCGCCCGGTGCAGGCTGTTGTTAATGACCGAGTCTCCGCTGGCAGTCCACTGAAAGCCTGCGCTATCCAGTAATTCCAGTGTGGCCTGGCTCAGTCCGCCTTCAGAAGCCCAGCAACCAGTGGGCTCGACGCCAAAAAACCGATGAAAAACGGCTTTAGCCTGTTGCAACTGCCAGCCTGCCCGCTCGCCCCCGCCGGGATAGCTGCTGTGGACGGGCAGGATAATCTCAGGCATTGCTTCCCGGGCAGATTCCAGCTTCAGCAATAATGGCAGCATGGCGTGCGTATAAGGGCTTACAGAGAGCTCTACCTGGCCCTTCGCGGCCAGATGCCGGTACCTTGGCCCGATTCCGGACAATACATCGAAGATCACATCCAGCATGGCCCGGCGGTCATCCATCGTGAATTGGTGGCCTTTCTCCTGAAGGCTCTGAATACAGTGGTTTTCAAGGCGAATGGTCTCCCCCACCCAGCCCAGGTGATACCAGACCAGCAGGTCTGACAGGAACCGGCTGGAAATGTACCTCTGCAGTTCCGGTTTTTCCCGATAGATATCGGCCAGCTCGGCCAGTCGTGCAAAGGCGGGATAACGGCTGATGATTCGGTCCGAGTTCGCGCGGAGGCATTTCTCCATCAGGCCCAGGAAGGCCGGCGTGCCGGTTTCCGGCAGTTGGTCCGCTACCAGAGCAGCCAGTAGCGGGTCTCCGATCTCGCCGGCCCCATGTCGCCACTGTTCAATCTGGACCAGATAGATTTCAATCTGCTCAAGCAGAACCGGTGCAAAATTAACCACGGCCCTGGCCTCCGGCTCATGTTCCAGATGCGCCGCCATATCGCTGTAGTCCTTGATGGTGTGGAGGTACACCCAGGGAAACAGAAACTGTCCGGTACGCATATCCTGATATGACGGCTGATGCATGTGCCAGCAAAGCACGACCGGGGTTTTATCAGAGGCCATGGGGGTAATCCTGCCCGAGCATCTCGGGCGTGATCAGCACAATACCTTTTGGAGAAACATGAAACCGCTTCCGGTCTTCCGCGTCGTCAAAGCCGATGCGCGAGCCCTCGGGGATGCGGCAACCGCGATCAATCAGGGCATTGCGTATGTGACAGTGGCGGCCAATGTCTACATCCGGATAGATAACCGAGTCTGATATATCACTGTAAGAATGAATTCTAACTTGCGAAAATAAAAGAGAATGCCGCACGATGGCACCGGAAACGATGCAGCCTCCCGCAACCATGGAGTCCACCGCCATTCCCCGTCGGTTCTCGTCATCAAATATAAACTTGGCCGGCGGCAACTGTTCCTGGTAGGTCCATATTGGCCAGTGAGAGTCATAAAGATTCAGTTCAGGGCTGATGCCGATCAGTTCCAGATTAGCCTGCCAGAGCGCATCAATAGTGCCTACATCCCGCCAGTAGGCAGGTTTGTTCTGTACCGGATCCTGGAACGGAAAAGCGACTACCCGCAGGCGCCTGATCACGGACGGAATAATATCCTTGCCAAAATCGTGGGAAGAATTACCGTCCATCTGGTGATCCCGGGTCAGCTCATCGAACAGTACCTGGGTGCTGAATACATAGATTCCCATCGAAGCCAGCGCCTTGCCCGGCTGGCCGGGCATTGGCCGGGGGTTCTCGGGTTTTTCGATAAACTCGGTAATCCTGAATTCCTCGTCCACCGACATCACGCCAAAGGCTGAGGCCTCTTCGACAGGAACCTCAATACAGCCCACGGTTATATCGGCATCATTCTCGACATGCGCAGCCAACATTGTTCCATAGTCCATCTTGTAGACATGGTCGCCGGCGAGAATCAGAACATACTCCGGCATATGGCTGCGGATGATATCGAGGTTCTGGAGCACCGCGTCTGCGGTTCCCTCGTACCAGGAGGTTTCGATGCGTTGCTGCGCTGGAAGGAGCTCTACAAATTCGTCCAGCTCACCACGGAGAAATCCCCAGCCACGCTGTATGTGCCGGATCAGTGAGTGGGATTTGTACTGGGTGATCACCCCCACCTGGCCGATGCCCGAATTGATGCAGTTGGAGAGAGGAAAATCGATGATCCGGAACTTTCCGCCAAAAGGCACCGCAGGCTTGGCGCGCCACCTGGTGAGATCGTGAAGTCGGGAGCCACGGCCTCCTGCAAGTACCAATGCTAGTGTCTGACGAGTAAGACGACTGACGAAACGTTTGGCCGTGTGCATAGCTGCTTCCCTGAAGAAACTCTGTCCCTGTGGCCGGTTGCTCAACCGAGGGTTCGCCACGTTTTTGACGCTTCTTACTATATTAGAACACTATCACGGAATTATGACGTAAACTTGTTCTGGGTCATTTTTTAATCAGGCCCTGTAACGTCCAATGGAAGCCACCCTGGTCAGGAAAAGCACGGTCTATGGACAGCCCAACGCTCAGCGAATTCGACCTTCATCTATTTTCTGAAGGCCGTCATTGGCATATCTATAACGTTCTTGGCGCTCACGTGTGCAGAACCCGGGATACCGAGGGTGTCCGATTCGCCGTCTGGGCACCCCACGCCCGGTCGGTCAGCGTTGTCGGAGACTTCAATCATTGGGACTCAGAACTCCATCCCATGAGCCTGCACGACAGCACGGGTGTCTGGTCCTGTTTTATTCCGGGCGCCGGCACGGGAACCCTCTACAAGTTTTCGATCACCACCGGGGCGGGAAGCGAGGTGTTGAAAACCGATCCCTACGGCCAGGCCTTCGAAATGAGACCCGCTACCGCCGCCGTGGTAACGGAACGCGGCCATTTTTCCTGGAGCGACGGCGACTGGCTTGACAGCCGTGGCCACTGGGACTGGCAGGGTTCACCCGTTTCAATATACGAGGTTCACGTTGCATCCTGGCGCCATCACGGCTCCGGGCGGTGGCTGAACTATCGTGAACTTGCCGACCAGCTGATCCCCTATGTGCTGGAACTCGGCTTCACCCACATCGAGTTGCTGCCGGTTACCGAACATCCGCTGGATGAATCCTGGGGCTACCAGACCACCGGCTACTACGCTCCCACCAGTCGCTTCGGTACACCGGATGACATGCGCTATCTGGTTGACCAGTGCCACCGGAACAATATCGGCGTAATTCTGGACTGGGTCCCCGGGCACTTCCCCACCGATGAGCACGCCCTCGCCATGTTTGATGGCAGCGCACTATACGAACATGAAGACCCGCGCCAGGGCCGCCACCAGGACTGGGGTACGCTGATCTACAATTACGGTCGCCACGAGGTCCGGAATTTTCTTATCGGCAGCGCTCTGTTCTGGCTGGACGCCTTCCACATAGACGGTTTGCGGGTGGATGCCGTGGCTTCGATGCTCTACCTGAATTATTCCCGCAATGAAGGCGAATGGTTGCCGAATGTGCATGGCGGCCACGAGAATCTCGAAGCCATTGATTTCCTCCGAGAATTGAACCGGGCCTGCCAGTGCCGGTTTCCCGGGGCCCTGGTATGTGCCGAAGAGTCCACCTCCTGGCCGCGGGTTACCCGACCACCGGAGATTGATGGCCTCGGCTTCAATCTGAAATGGAACATGGGCTGGATGCACGACACTCTTGATTACCTGCAACAGGATCCCGTGTACCGCCAGTATCATCATGACAAGCTGACCTTTGGCCTGGTTTACGCCTTCACTGAGAATTTCCTGCTCCCTCTGTCACACGACGAGGTTGTGCATGGCAAAAGCAGCCTTATCAATAAAATGCCCGGGGACGAATGGCAGCAGCGCGCCTCTTTACGGGTGCTGTTCACCTATTTGTATGGGTATCCCGGCGCCAAGCTACTGTTTATGGGGGGCGAGTTCGGCCAACGCCGGGAGTGGAGCGAATCCAGGGAACTCGACTGGTCATTACTGGCCTATCCTGAACATCAGGGCATCAAGCGCCTGGTGCAGGATCTGAATGGCCTTTACCGCCAGGAAGTCTCACTACACGGCGCCAGCTTCCGGCCTGAGGGGTTTGAATGGATCGACTGCCATGACTCGCCCCAGTCCGTGATCAGCTTCCTGCGAACCGCGAAAGGCGAAACGTCGGTGGTGGTGGTGAATTTCACACCCATGCCACGGCATCAATACAGGATCGGGCTGCCCCAGGGCGGCATCTGGCGGGAGATTTTCAACTCGGATTCCGAATACTACGGTGGTAGCAATCTCGGCAACCCTTATCCGATGCAGGCCGAGGAAACAGCCTGGATGAATCGGAACTGGTCACTGGAGCTGACTCTGCCGCCGCTGGGGGCCATTATTCTGAGGCCAGGGTCGTGATCCGGGTTCTGTTTGCCACCAGTGAGGTCTACCCACTGGTTAAAACCGGCGGTCTCGCGGATGTGTCTGCCAGCCTGCCCGAGGCACTCTGCAGGCTGGATTACGACGTCCAGATTCTCTTGCCGGGTTACCCTGCCGCTATCAAAGCTGCCAGAGAAGCAGGTTCCCGCAGGAAAACCCGCTTCCGGATAGGGCAATACGAGGTCAGCCTCTGGCAGACCCGGCTTCCGGGAACGGCGGTCACGCTCTGGCTGGTAGATTGCCCGCCCCTGTTCGAGCGGCCGGGCAACCCCTATCAGAATGAAAAGGGCCAGGACTGGTGGGATAACGCCCATCGGTTCGAGCTGTTCGGCAAAGTCGGTGCCATGATGGCCATTGGCGAAGCCGGACTGAACTGGCGGCCGGACCTGGTGCACTGCAACGACTGGCAGACCGGGCTCATTCCGGTCTTTCTGGAGCACTACCCCTATCGGCCGGGCACGGTATTCACCATCCACAACCTTGCTTACCAGGGTATTTTTTCCCATGAAACCTTTCGGGCCCTGGGATTGCCGGATTCACTCTGGCGGCTGGACCAGCTGGAATTTTACGGACAGTTGTCCTTTATTAAGGGGGGACTTGTATTCAGCGACCGCATTACCACTGTCAGCCCCGAATATGCCAGAGAAATTCAGATGCCTGAATTCGGTCATGGTCTTGATGGCGTTCTACGGCATCGGGCAAGCCATCTGACCGGTATCCTGAATGGTATCGACGCCCGTATCTGGGACCCGGAGCAAGACTCTGAACTGGCTTTCCATTACGGCCGTGATCACCTTAAAAACAAAACCCAGTGCCAGGCCCAGTTGCAGCAGGAACTCGGCCTTGAGGTCAGCGGTGGGCCCCTGTTGGGGTTTATCGGCCGCCTGGTGGAACAGAAGGGAGTGGACTGGCTGATCGCGGTGATGCCCGAGTTACTGGAGCGCGGATGTCAGTTTGCGGTGCTCGGCTCCGGTGAAGCGCGCTTCGAGAAGCCATTGCAGCAACTGGCGCGGCAGTGGCCCGGCCAGATGTCCCTCACATTGGGGTACGACGAGGGGCTCTCCCACCGTATTACCGCCGCATGCGATATTTTCCTGATGCCCTCCCGGTTCGAGCCCTGCGGTCTGAACCAGATGTACAGCCTTCGCTATGGCACGATTCCCGTGGTGCACGCGGTTGGGGGGCTTGCCGATACCGTGAACGATCCCGATGAGGCGGGCATTGGAAAAGCCAACGGTTTCCGGTTTATCAGGGCGGATGAGCAGGCCCTGCTGGCAGCGATCAACCGGGCACTGGCGTATTTCCGGGTTCGGAAATCGTGGCGACGGCTACAGGAGAACGGCATGACAGAGGACTATTCCTGGAAGCAGCGGGCCAGAAGCTACGGCAACCTTTATCAGAGCATTCTCAAAGAGCGTGATATCTAACGGCTGGACCAGTGCGGGCATGCGCCCGCCCGGAGGCAATGAATATGCACAAGGCAACGGAGTTCCGACTTGAGGCCCACCCCCTTATTCCGGAGGCCCTCGGGCGTCTTGAAGAATTGGCGAATGATCTGTTCTATAGCTGGGATCACGGGGTTCGTAGCCTCTTTGCCCGGATTGACCTGCGGTTGTGGCAGAAAGTTGAGCATAATCCCAAGCTTTTTCTCAGGCGCGTTGCCCAGGACCGGCTCGACGAAGCGGCGGACGACCGGGCATTTCTGGCCGAATACCGACGTGTTTTGAGCTCCTACGATGCCTACCTGGAAGCGGGGCCCGGGTCGGAAGTCACGGAAAAACTGGACCCGGAAACCGCATTGGTGGCCTATTTCTGTGCCGAATTCGGGTTTCACGAAAGCTTTCCCATCTATTCCGGTGGGCTTGGCATTCTGGCAGGGGATCATTGCAAGGCGGCCAGCGATCTCGCCCTGCCCTTTGTGGCTATCGGATTGCTGTATCAGCAGGGTTATTTTATTCAAAGCATCGATGCGCAAGGGCAGCAGATCGCGCGATACCGTTCCCATTCAAGTGATGAGCTTCCTATCACCCCCTTGGAGAGAGACGGTGAGGTGCTCAGAGTATCTGTCCCCTTCCCGGAGCGGGATGTTGTCGCCCGCGTGTGGGAAGCCCGTGTTGGCCATATCCGGTTGTATCTGCTTGACAGTAATACCGAGGAAAACAGCCCTGAAGACCGGAAACTAACGCTGCAGCTGTATGGCGGAGACGAGTCCACACGCATAAGCCAGGAAATGCTCCTTGGCATCGGAGGAACCCGCGTGCTGGAGGCCCTGGGGCTGAAGCCGACAGCCTGGCACATCAACGAAGGCCACGCCGCATTCCAGATTATAGAGCGATGCCGCCAGGCCATGGCTGCGGGTTTGAACTTCGAGGCCGCCCTGGAGGCGGTTGCCGGTGCGACCCTGTTTACAACCCACACACCGGTTGCAGCCGGCCATGATATCTTTTCCAGGGGGCTGGTCCAGGAGGCGCTGGGACGCTACCTGGAAGAATCCGGCCTGGACTTCGAGAAGGTATTCGCCCTGGGGGCCAAAGACAACGGCGACACCTTCAACATGACCAGTCTCGGCCTTCGTGGTTCCCGATTCCATAATGGCGTCAGCAGGATTCACGGAGGTGTGGCATCGCGGATGGAGGGGGATATCTGGCCCCAGGTGCCGCCGGAAGAGAACCCACTTGGTTACATCACCAACGGAGTACACGTGCCCACCTTTCTGGCGCCTGAATGGTCAAGCCTGTTCGACATCCAGGCCCCGACCTGGAAGAGCGAGCTGAGAAACCCGACATTCTGGGAATTTATCGATCAGATTCCGGACTATCACTACTGGAGTGTTCACAAGTCGCTCAAACAGCAGATGGGCGAATACATCGTTCGCCAACTGAAGCGCCAGCACAAACGAAACGGCACGGGGCATTCCGTGACAGAGCGCATGACGCGCCAACTGGTCTCCACAGAGAAGGATACTCTGGTGATTGGATTTGCGCGGCGGTTTGCCACCTACAAGCGCGCTACGCTCATCTTCTCCGACCTTGACCGGCTCGAGCAGATTATTACCAATGCGGATCGCCCTGTAGTGCTGGTGTTCGCCGGTAAGGCGCATCCTCAGGACAAGCCCGGTCAACAACTGATCCGGGTCATCCATGACCTTTCCATGCACCCGTCCCTGATGGGGCACGTAATTCTGCTGGAGGATTACGACCAGGCCATGGCCCGGCGGCTGCTCAGTGGCGTGGATGTCTGGCTGAACACTCCGGAATACCCCAAGGAGGCCAGCGGTACTTCCGGAGAAAAGGCCGCACTGAATGGCGCCCTGAATCTCAGCGTGCTGGATGGCTGGTGGGGCGAGGGTTACAACGGCAAAAATGGCTGGGCCATTCCGCCCAGGGATACCGAAATGGATGCCGAGTTCCGCAATCAGGAGGAAGCCCGTGACCTTCTGGATCTGCTGGAGTTCGAGGTGGTTCCGCTCTACTACGAGCGCGCCTCCCAGGGCTATTCGAAGGGCTGGGTGAAACGTTCCAAAGCGTCCATGAAAACGATTACCCCACAATTCAACAGCCAGCGCATGGTGATGGATTACGTCACTGATTACTATCAGACTGCATCCAGCCAGGGGGCCCGGTTAACGGCCGACGGCGGCGAGATGGCCACGGCGCTTTCAGACTGGAAAGCAAGGGTACGGGAAGCCTGGCCAGGGGTAGAAATAAGCGTTGTCGGGTGCGTGGATAGCCGGTGCCCCCACGACGGCTCGGTAGCGCTGAGTGTCGAGGCCCGGCTTAACGGCCTCAGTGCCGACGATGTGCGCGTAGAGTGCCTGGTAAGCCCTGAATGTACCGGGACCCACAAGAATCCCGGCCCTCCGAGTTTTTTTCTTGAGCGCGAAAGTGAAGCTGATGGCAGGACCGTGTTTGCGACACAGGTTCAACCGTCATACCCCGGGCTTCAGACACTCAGGCTCAGAATGTATCCTTACCATGAGGCATTGACGCACCCCCTGGAAATGGGCGCCATGCTCTGGGTCTGAAGCCGGCGACGGCAAGGCGTTATAGAAGGTGCTCGCGGATGAAACGGCCAATATCCTGCACTTCTTCCAGGCACACACTGTGCTCCATCGGGAACGTCTGGTAAGACGGCTCGAAGCCCATTTCTTTCAGCTTCTCCACGCTCAGTCGACCGAGCGATTCCGGCACCATCGGATCGTGGGTTCCATGGTAGATACTGATCGGAATACCACGATTGGCGTTGGATACTTCAACGGTTTTCGCGGTCGCAAAGTAAGTAGACAACGCCAGGATACCGCCCAGGCGTCTGGGATAACTCAGCCCCAGTTCATAAGCAACGGCACCACCCTGTGAGAAGCCCGCTATCACAATGTTCTCGCTTTTTACGCCGCGCTCAATTTCGCGGTCCACCAGCCTGGCGACAGCATCGGCTGAAGCCATCAGTTGGTCAGTATCCACCACCCGGTCGATGTCCATGGCCTTGATGTCGTACCAGGCCGGCATGATCATGCCGCCATTAATGGTTACCGGGATGTTCGGCGCATGGGGAAATATGAAGCGGACCGCAGCATCGTCAGGCAATCCCAGCTCCGGTACCACCGGCTCGAAGTCGTGACCACTGGCACCGAGGCCATGAAGCCAGATAACCGCGGCTGTCGGATTGGGTCTGGTTTCCAGTTCAATATATTCAAGTTCTTGCACAAAATACCTCGGGTATCAGGAATGTTCTGTTGGGGCGTTCGCGCTGCCATTGTGGGCCTCAAGCGCAGTCACCACTGGATTGGCGTACATATCCAGCAGGTAGGGCCGAATAGCCGGATCACATGCGTCCAGCCTTCGTTCCATTTCTGCTTCGGCCGCCTCGATCTCTGCTGCCGACCACGCTTCCGCTGTAACCACTGCGTCACTGACCGTATCCGGCGTGGCGTGCGAATCCGGGTGAATGCCCCTTTGCTGGTAGGCCACCAGATTTGATGTATGCAGGTGGTAGTTGGCGTGCATTTCCCGATCGATTCGCGCTGCAAGATCTTTCGCGTTATCTTCGGCGTCGGCAATCGGGGCACCGAAATGCACGTGTACATGCCCCTTGAATCCGGTCAGGCCCCGCATGATCTGATCAGTATCCTCACCTTCCCTCTTGATGTACTCCCCCGTACGCGCACGGGTTTCCAGCTCACGGGCCTTGTCCACGTCACACGGATCGTATTCATAGGCGATGGAAACCGGAACAATATGCAACCGGTTCATGGCCTCCCCGAACGCCAGCCCGCTTTTTTTCCTGCTCATATAGAACATCTTGATAATAGCCGGATCGGTATAATCCAGACCGTTCTTGGCGCGGCCTTCCCGTTGCGCAATCCAGATACTTTCGTTGTTATCAATGCTGTGGTTGATGAACGAGGAAAGCATGATATAGGCGTCCCGCATCTCCCGGGGGCTGGTCATGCTGCGGCGCACAACGAAGCTTTTGTTCAGCCTCATCATTTCCGCGAAAACCCGGTTTGCCAACAGGTTGTCGCCTATGGCAATGCGGGTGGTCTTGAAGCCGTTGGCAAACAACAGGTAATTCACCACCATGGGGTCGAACACAATGTCCCGGTGGTTGGATATAAACAGGTGAGCGCTGTGTTTGTTGAGATTTTCCAGTCCGCTGTGGGTAACACGGGTTGTTGTGTGGTCCACCAGCTCACCGACATACCCGGACAAGCGGGCCTGAAGATCGTCAATTCGGGTAAGACCGGCAAAATGGCTGATGAGCCAGCGCTTCACCCAAAGCCTGAGCATACCGGGAGCCCACTTCGCCAGCATTGGCGACTTGAAGCGGCCAATCATATCCAGAAATTCCGGGTCCCGGACCAGATTGTTGATGGCCGTTCCGGTTTCCTCGTCCGAATAAGGACGAATGGCGTCAAATTCCTGCATGAAGATCCTGTTTGTTGAGTGCAGAAAAAAGCCGCATTGTAGCCGTTTAAAGGTTTGTTTGTCTTCGCCGATTCCGTGACGTGATTCTGGTATCATTGCACCCCTGCCAGAACCTCAGGTTTTAACAGTTCACCAATACCACCGGCCAAGTCATGGATTTTGCACAGCTAAGCACAGAGCGCCCCAGTGTTTCCGATCAGGACCCGGAAGAAGTCCTGCACCGCATATTCGGGTACGAGACCTTCAGGCCACTTCAGGGCGACATTATCCGTGAAGTGGTCAGTGGCGGCGATGCCCTGGTTTTGATGCCCACCGGTGGCGGTAAGTCACTGTGCTACCAGGTACCGGCCCTCGTGCGGGCTGGAACGGCCATCGTGATTTCCCCTCTCATCGCGCTTATGCAGGACCAGGTGGCCGCCCTCAAAGAACTCGGTGTACGGGCTGCCTTTCTGAACTCCACCATGGACTTCGAGCAGGCCAGGGATACCGAGAATGCCCTGATGACCGGAGAACTGGACCTGCTGTACTGCGCACCGGAGCGGCTGATCCAGCCACGTACCCTGGACCTGCTTCATCATGCCTCTATTTCACTGTTTGCCATCGACGAGGCCCACTGCGTCTCCCAGTGGGGCCATGACTTCCGGTCTGACTATCTGGAATTAAGTCGCCTGGCGCACGAGTTTCCCGGAATACCCCGCATTGCATTGACGGCCACCGCCGATGAACGTACACGCAAGGAAATCGCCGAAAGACTGTCACTGACCGAAGCCCGCCACTTTATCAGCGGGTTTGATCGACCGAATATTCAATATCGTATTGCTCCAAAAACCAATGCTAACAAACAGTTACTGGATTTTATTAAAGCAGAACATGATGGTGACTGCGGCATTGTATATTGCCTGTCCCGGAACAAGGTAGACGCCACCGCGAAAATGCTCAGTGACAAAGGCTATACCGCTCTGCCCTATCACGCCGGCCTTAACCCCGGAGACCGGGCCCGACACCAGGAACGCTTTCTCCGGGAAGACGGCGTGATCATCGTGGCCACCATCGCCTTCGGCATGGGAATCGATAAACCGGATGTGCGATTTGTTGCTCATCTGGACCTACCGAAAAGCCTGGAAGCCTACTATCAGGAAACCGGCCGTGCGGGTCGGGATGGCAAGCCTTCCACTGCCTGGATGGTCTACGGTCTGCAGGATGTGATCAAGCTGCGCCAGATGCTTGAGGGATCGATGGGCAACGACCACTTCAAGCGTGTCGAACGTCAGAAACTGGACGCCATGCTGGGGCTGTGCGAAGTGACCAGTTGTCGCCGCCAGGTGCTGCTCCGCTATTTTGGCGACAACCTTGAGCAACCCTGCGGCAACTGTGATACCTGCCTCAACCCGCCGGAAACCTGGGACGGCAAACTTGCTGTGCAGAAAGCTCTCTCCTGCGTATTCCGTACCGGTCAGCGTTTTGGCGTGACCTACCTGATAGATGTTCTGCGCGGTTCAGAAAACGAGCGCATTCTTCAGTTCGGGCATCAGGCGGTGTCCACCTACGGCATCGGCACCGAATTGTCCGCCAGTGACTGGAAATCTGTGTTCCGGCAGCTCGTGGCCAACGGCTACCTGAGGGCAGATCCGGAAGGCTACGGCGCGCTGCAGCTCACGGAGGAGTGCCGGCCGCTGCTCAAGGGCGAAGTGCCCATTCAATTGCGCAGGGACCCGGTGGTCAAATCATCCGGAGGCCGCGGCCCCTCCGGCAACTCGGGGCGCCGCAAAATTGCCGACCAGATTACCGACAAAGCGGGATGGGAAGCGCTGCGGGCCTGTCGCAAGGCTCTCGCGGAAGAAAAAGGCGTGCCACCCTATGTGATTTTCCACGATGCCACTTTGTTCGAGATTCTGGAACAACGCCCGAACAGCCTGGCTAAAATGGCCGAGATCAATGGCGTGGGCGCCGCAAAGCTGGAGAAATACGGAGACACATTCCTGGCCGCCCTGCGGGAACTGGACGGCCTTTGATTTGCTGAACTAAGGTGCCTTGAACCCCTTCTTGCGAACCCGATACTGGGCAATAGACGTAGCTACGTGATTGCCTTCCTGGTCGTACAGAGTTCCCTCCAGTGCAAACGCCGCCCGGCCGGTCTGGTCCGCTTCCGCCTTGATGGCTTCAACGGTCGCCTCATCCAGCGAAAACTCTACAAACACATCCGAATTGGCCGGCTGAAGGAATTGCAGGGTCATCTCTTTCAGAATCGGAGTATAGGCCGGGCCCAGGTCAAACAGGGCAAGTACGCCACCGGGGATTTCCGCCACGAGGAAATATGCGCCGGCATAAAGGCTGCCAAAGTGATTCTTGTTGCCCTTGAGGCGAATCTTCGCCTTCACGAACCCCGGCCTTACCTCTTCCACACTGAAACCGTTGCGCGGTGCAAACGGAATCGACAGCCCGATAATCCGGTTCACAGCGGCATAACCACTGGTTTTCCGCAGCCAGGCCAGCGGCCGGGTAATTTTCGCTCCCGGATCCGATGAAGACACCCACTGCCCCGTTGCACCAATCAGGTTATCGATTAATGTCATGACTTTGCTCTCCTGAACGCAATATTTCCGGCAGGCCGGACCAACAGGCGTAGATATTTACAGGGAGGCCGGAACCATCGCAACTTTTTTTGCCAGTTTCAGTTACCAATTCCTGTTGTGGTCGGAAAATTCACCTAAACTGCTCAGGTGTCGCCAAATACGGCGGTAGGAGAGAGTGAATGGAAGCGGGAGACAAGGCCCCATGAAATCGGGCTTGGCAGGTTGGATACTGATAGGCCTGATATACGGGTGCTCGGGCGCCGGCCTCGTATTGTCTGCGGAACACCCCACCGCGGGCCTGGCAAGTGCCCCCGCTGTGACCGAATACCGCCTGTGGTACCGGAGCTACGACAGCCCGCCTATTCGTGCGCTGGTTGCCCTTGCTTTCCAGAAAACCCCTGAGTACGGACCTTTCAACATTAGCCGCAGCCCGGAGATGGCGCAGGGCCGGGTTGTCCGCGAGCTGGAACAGCCGGGCTCCGCGCTGGTAGACATTGCAAATGTCGCTACGTCGGATGAGCGGGAGGCCAGCCTGCGGGCCATCCCCGTCCCGATTGACGGAGGGTTACTGGGGTTCAGGGTCTGTGTGGTCATGCAGGAGTCCCTGTCGATGTTCGAAGGCATCAACAGCATTTCAGATTTGCAGGAAGCCGGAATACGCATTGGCCAGGGTAGCCACTGGCCTGATACGGCCGTTCTCGAGGCCAATGGGGTAACGGTCATTACCCATTCACGGTATGAAATTCTTTTCAGGATGCTGGAAAATCACCGGTTCGAATGTTTCGCACGAGGTGTCAGCGAAGTTCTGTTTGATCTGGAACTGCAAGGCAACATGGATCTGGTCATTGAGCCGGATCTCCTCATTGCTTACCCCATGCCCTCCTACTTTTTTGTCAGCCGGCGTAACCACGAGACCGCCCATCGTTTGCAACTGGGTATGGAACGGGCGATTCACGACGGCAGTTTTGGCCGGTACCTTGATCATTTTTACGGCAGGGCAATGAAAGAACTGCACCTCGAAGAACGAAAGGTACTGGTCCTTAACAACCCCTATTTGACCGAGGAGTCATGGTCCATCGGTCGCCACACCCTCAGGAAGCTCCAGCAGCGCATCCGGATCCTGTCGCCGCCAGATGAAACCGGATCAGACTTTGAACCTTGAAACGTTCTGGCGCAGCGTTGTTCCAATTGCCTCGATCTGCCCGCTGTATACATCGTTCTCGCTGGCTGCCTTCGCAGCCTCCTGGCCCTCATCCGCAATGCGGGTGATGGAGGAGTTCAGCTCTTCGGTGACCGAGGTCTGCTCCTCAGAGGCCGTAGCAATCTGGGACGTCATCTGACTGATTGAGGTGATCGCCTCTGCAATCCGGTTTAGTGCTTCCATGGCGTCCTGGGCTTTTTCCATACTGACGTTGGAAACAGCAGTGGATGCTTTCATCACGTCCACCGCGTTGTTGGCGCCGCTCTGCAGACGCCCGATCATGTTGTTGATTTCTTCGGTGCTGTCCTGGGTGCGGCGTGCAAGGTTGCGCACTTCGTCTGCCACAACGGCAAAACCGCGCCCGGCATCCCCTGCCCTTGCTGCCTCAATGGCAGCATTCAGAGCCAGAAGATTCGTCTGCTCGGCGATACCCTGAATCACCTCAAGCACCGAGGTGATATCAGTCACGTCCTTACCAAGTTTGTCGATCACTTCAGCGGCCGCGTTAATCTCTTTCGACAGTTTCTGAACGGCATCCCTGGAAGCGGCAACGGTTTCCAGCGAGGCGCGGCTGTCTGTGTCAGCAGTATTGGCGGCATCTGCCGTCTGTAGGGCGTTCTGGGCGATCTCACCGGCCGCCGCAGACATTTCGTTGATCGCAGTGGCCACCATATCGACTTCTGCCTGCTGCTTCTCCACACTGTTGCGGCTGGTGCTGGCGGTCTCCCGCAGCGAGGCCACGTTATCTCCCAGCTCTGCTGCGCCCTCCTGAACATCCCGGACAACATTCTGGATATTGCCGACAAAACTGTTGAATTCCCGAGCCAGTGTTCCGAATTCATCGTTGGCACTGTCATCCAGGCGCTTGGTCAGATCGGCTTCGCCACTGGCGATCGATGACATGGCACGATTCAGATTCCTGACCGGGGTCATCAGTACACGTATGCCGAAGTGCAGCACAACCAGCGACACCAGCAGGCCGATAACGGCAATGATCAGCCCTGTCACACGTGCCGCCTGTACCGGGGCATTGATCTTGTCTTCGTTGACAAAGGTGCCGAGATACCAGTCAACACCACGAGCACCGGCAATGGGGTGGAAACTGGCCGTCCAGCTGAGGTCATCTGACTCGTAGCGGTGGGTCTCGCCGTCAAGCTGCGGAGCTTCACCAAGCAGTTTGCTGATTTTCTTGCCTACCAGCGCCTGGTCCGGGTGGAAAAGCACGGTGCCGTCATCACTTATCAGTGCGGCATACCCGGTATCAGCAAGGGTAATGGCGGAAAGGGCCTGCTCTATGGTTTTCAGTGCAATGTCGCCGCCGATCACGCCCTCAAAGTCTCCGCGCTTTACCGGCGCAAGGGTCGAAATGATGGTGCCGCCTGTGCCAGCATCCAGATAGGGTTCGGTAAACGAAGCAGTGCCGGTCTGTTTTGCCTGCTTGAACCAGGGACGGGTGCGCGGGTCAAAGTCATCCGGAAGGTCGGCTTCAGAGGCGTCGTCTTTCATCAGCATGTAGCCATCGTCACGCCCGATATACACATCGATAAAACCGCCACCGGTAGTGGCTGCTGCCAGAATCACCCGGGCCTCTTCATCCGCAGTGACGGACTCAAGGGCTTTCGCGGTCGCTTCGGTCATCGTCAGCCGTGTATTGAGCCAATCCGCAATACTGGACGTACTTTGTGCAACTGCGTCATCGATCAGCGCCTCCACATAGGTGTCTGTGGTGCTCTGCAGCCTCAGGTTGCCACTTATGGTGAATGCCCCCATAACCAGCACTAGCAAAATTCCGAAGGCTATCAGCAACTTCTGGCCGAAACTCAGATTCATTATCCGGGTCCTTTTGATTCGTTGTGCACAGGAGGCGTAAGCTTGCCACCTTCGCAACCTGCGTTCTGTTCATGGTTGTTTTCGGCCTTTGCGGCGAAGTCTTTAGCGTGATCTGATAAAATAGGGTCTTTATTCAACGCACTCTGTCTGCGTCCTTTACTCGTCATCCAACCGGAGCCGCCGTCTATGGCCCACGAAGAACTTCACCTTAACCTTCGTAACCTTACTATTGATGACTACCCCCAACTCCAGCAGCTGATGGACCGGGTTTACGACGATATTGGCGGTGCCTGGCCCGAGGAAACCATCAAGGCGCTGGTTGAGCAGTTCCCGGACGGCCAGATATGCATTGAGGAATCCGGAGACCTGATCGCAGTGGCGCTGACCGTCTCCGTCAAATATGAACGGTTCAGCAACCCCCACACCTACGATGACCTGATCCTGCGTAACGAAAAGATCTGGCACAACGCCAATGGCGATTCCCTGTACGGGCTGGACGTGTTTATTCACCCGGATTATCGCGGTTACCGTCTCGGGCGGCGGCTTTATGAAGCCCGCAAGGAACTCTGCCGCTCGATGAATCTGCGGGCTATCCTGGCGGGTGGCCGGATTCCGGGCTACCACAAGTATTCGGACCAGTATTCCCCCGAAGAATATATTCAGCGGGTGGATCGCAAGGACATCTACGATCCGATCCTCAGTTTCCAGTTGTCCAACGACTTCCAGGTTACCCGTCTGATGCACAAATACCTGCCGGAAGATGAGAAGTCTCTGGGCTATGCAACGCTACTGGAGTGGCGGAATATTCTTTACACCCCACCCTCACCGGTACTGAGTGTCAAGAAGACCCAGGTGCGGCTGGGCGCCGTGCAATGGCAGATGCGTGAGTTCACTTCCGTGGACGAGGTGCTGGAGCAAGTCGAGTATTTCGTGGACGCGCTGTCTGATTACAAAAGCGATTTCGCACTGTTCCCGGAATTCTTCAACGCGCCGTTAATGGGCCTGACCGACCAGATGGACCAGACCCGGGCAATCCGCTTCCTGGCGGGCTTTACCGAGCAGTTCCGCAATCAGATGTCAGAAATGGCTGTCAGCTACAACATCAACATCATTACCGGTTCCATGCCGCTGCTGGAAAATGACCGGGTGTATAACGTCTCCTACCTCTGCCATCGGGACGGTCGCGTGGACGAACAGCGTAAAATCCATATCACGCCCCATGAACGGCGGGACTGGGTAATCGAAGGTGGCGAAAAGTTCCAGGTGTTCGACACAGACGCCGGCCGGGTGGCCATCATGATCTGCTACGACATCGAGTTCCCGGAGCTCGGGCGACTGGCAGCCAGCGACGAGGTGGACATTATTCTGGTGCCCTTCTGGACCGATACCAAGAACGGCTATCTGCGGGTTCGCCATTGTGCCCAGGCTCGAGCCATTGAAAACGAGTGTTACGTGGTGATCACCGGTAGCGTTGGAAACCTGCCAAAGGTTGAGAACCTTGATGTTCAGTATGCTCAGTCTTCGGTGTTCTCGCCGTCGGACTTCGCCTTTCCCCATGATGCCGTCATGGCAGAAACCACCCCGAACACGGAGATGATCATGTTCTCGGACATGGATCTTGAGAAACTCAAGCTGGTGCGCAACGAGGGGTCCGTCACCAACCTGAAGGACCGGCGCACGGATATATACGCTCTGAATACGATACAGAAAGGCCAAAATAATACCGAGAGTTGAAGAACTGTCTGAGAGCTCTATCGTATGACACTGAACACGTTGCCAAACAGTCGGGTAGTGGCTATTGTTTAACCATGTACCATCAGGTCGCTTCCCCGGAACAAACCAGAGATCACTTGTAAATGAACGAAGCACTACCGGATCTTGTTGCACAGTTTCATGTCAGGCGGGGCCTGTTCCGTCGTGAGCGGGTTGAGGCCGCTCTGTTCGAACTGGACAATTTTGGCTGTGTGATGAAAACCGACAAACTGTTCAACCCGGGCGATACGGTTGTTCTCGACCTGATCATGGAAATGCCTTTTGATAACATCCGGGCCGATGGTATCTCCGGGCTTGTTACTGAGCGTAGAAAACACTGCAGCAACTTCTTCTATTCTATTGATTTTGTAGAACTTAATGGACAGGCATCGCCTGCTCTGACAGACAAGCTCAAGCGAATTCGGGATGTTGTAAAGAAGAAGCAGTTGCTGAAATCCAGACGTTCATCCGGGCCTGCCTCGGGCCTCCGTCAAATGGCCTGAAATCACACGCTCACACGAAACAAACCGTACTGTAAGGAGACGATCCTCATGGCCAAGAAAGCCAAAAAGCAGAATGTTGATAAAGTTGTCAAAAAAGTGAACAAGGAGTTTGAAAAGACGTCATCCCAGATCGAAAAGCTGATCAACGACGCTCTCAAACAGTTTGACGGTCTTCAGAACCAGATTCAGGAGCCGGTGCGCAAGCTACTGAAAGAACTCGATGAGCTTCGTGACCGGGAAATGAAGCGCTTCAGCGACGAATATGAGCGCCGCCTGGGAGAGTTCCACGAACTGCAGAACAACATTCTGGATCGACTTGGCATGGCCAGCAAGGAAGCCAAAGGGGAGGTAAAGCAAGCCGCAGGCAAAGCTTCGAAGAAAGCCCCCTCTACTAATTCGAAAGCTGCTCCGAAAAAAGCCGCCTCCACTAAAACGACCGCCAAAAAGCCCGCTGCCAAAAAGTCATCAACAACGAAAAAGGCAGCCAAACCCAAGACAGCTACTGCCGCCAGAAATCCGGCGTCTGCTGCAAAACCTGCACCCCAGAAGGCAGCGGCCACGGCGAAAAAACAGGCTGCGCCAAAACGCGCACCAAAGCCGAAGGATAAGAGCGACCTGACACAGGTAAAAGGCATTGGCCCCGCCACTGCCCGCAAGATGAACGAAGCGGGTATTACCTCGGTGGATCAGATTGCCAACCCATCTGCGGCGGACCAGGAAAAACTGCAGGCGTTTTCAAAGGTGAAGGGGTTCAGCACCTTCAGTGACGAAGCCAAGAAAGTCATTTGATGCAACAATCCGAACAGCCTGTATTACGGGATATCGTCCTGGTTGGCGGCGGGCACAGCCACGTCGGGGTTCTCAAGCGTTTCGCCATGAAACCCGTACCGGGTGTCCGCCTCACCCTGATCTGTCGTGACACTCATACGCCCTACTCGGGAATGTTGCCTGGCTATGTTGCCGGGCACTACAGCTATGACGATGTTCACATTGACCTTAGCAAACTGGCGGAATTCGCCGGTGCCCGTTTCTACCGTGACGAAGCCATCGGCATTGACCGTAACAGCAAGCGCGTCAATTGCCGGTCTCGGCCGGATGTGCCGTACGACATTCTGTCGGTGAACATTGGCTCCTCGCCCCGCGTTGGGGACGTGGAGGGCGCCAGTGAGCATGCAGTTCCGGTCAAGCCCATTAACGGTTTCAATAACCGCTGGCTGTCGCTCCTTTCCCGACTCGAGAATCACGAAGGCCCGATGTCGGTCGCCGTGGTTGGCGCCGGCGCGGGCGGTGTGGAGCTGACTCTTGCTATGCAGTTCCGGCTCCGGAACGAACTTGATATACGTGGCCACGACCCTGACCAGCTGCACTTCCACCTGTTTGATGCGGAAAGCCAGATACTCCCCACCCATAATGCAAAGGTGCGCGCGGTATTTGCCGATAAGCTGGCCAGCCGCGGGGTGAAGGTTCATCTGGGAGATGCTGTCTCCAAAGTCGAGACAGGCCACCTGACCACGGAATCCGGTGAAACGCACACCGTGGACGAGGTACTCTGGGTAACTCGTGCTGGTGGCCCACAGTGGTTGAATGACACCGGGCTGGCCCTGGACGACGGTGGTTTTATCCGGGTAAAAGATACTCTGCAGACGGAAACCGACGACGATATTTTCGCCGTTGGCGATATCGCCAATGTTGTCAATCACCCCCGCGAGAAAGCCGGTGTATTTGCCGTGCGCCAAGGCCGCCCCCTGGCGGATAACCTCAGGCGGCACGCACTGGGCAAGTCCGTCAAACCCTTCAGCCCCCAGAAAAAGTGGCTGGCATTGATCAGCACGGGTGACAAATTTGCGGTGGCGTCTCGCGGGGACATGTCTGTTGCGGGCAAATGGGTCTGGCGCTGGAAGAACCACATCGATAAGCGCTTCATGGCAAAATTCAACGAACTGCCGGCCATGGAAGAGAACGCCGCCCTGCCCGACACCGGTGCCGCACAAAACGCTGAGGAAGCTTCCCAGGCCATATCCGCGGTTGCCATGCGGTGTGGCGGATGCGGCGCCAAAGTGGGCAGCACGGTATTGTCACGGGCTCTTGGCGAACTACGTCCCATTGAGCGGGATGACATCCTTATCGGCCTGCATGCGCCCGACGACGCGGCGGTGCTTACGGTGCCGCCCGGTAAGGCGGTTGTGCATACCGTCGATTTCTTCCGTGCATTTATTGATGACCCCTATGTGTTTGGCAAAGTTGCTGCTAACCACGCCCTGGGTGACGTGTTTGCGATGGGTGCGGAAGCCCAGAGTGCCACCGCCGTTGCAACCGTGCCCTATGGCATTGAGTCCAAGGTGGAGGACATTGTTTACCAAATGATGTCCGGCGCCGTGGAAGTGCTCAACGAAGCCGGTTGTGCCCTGGTTGGCGGTCATACCGGCGAAGGCCGCGAACTGGCACTGGGTTTTGCGGTTAATGGCCTGATTGATCCTGGCGAGGTAATGAGCAAAGGTGGCTTGCGGGCGGGAGATGTTCTGCTGCTGACCAAACCCATTGGTACCGGCACCCTGTTTGCTGCCCACGCCAGGCTGGAAGCCAGAGGCCGCTGGATTGATGCAGCGCTGGCCTCAATGATGCAGTCCAATAAGGCGGCGGCGGAATGCCTGCGCCGCTATGGCTCGAAAGCCTGTACAGACGTTACCGGTTTTGGCCTGCTGGGGCATCTCGTGGAAATGACCCGGCCATCAGGTGTGGATGCGGAGCTGGACCTGGGCTCGATTCCGATCCTGGCCGGCGCCGAGGAAACCGCAGCCGCCGGCATCCTCAGCTCGCTCCAGCCTGCCAATATCCGACTGCGGCGCGGTATCCGAGATCAGGAAAAGTGGGTGAAGCACCCTCGTTATCCGTTGATCTTCGATCCCCAGACTGCGGGCGGTTTGTTAGCCAGTGTGCCGGCTGAGCAGGCCGAAGCCTGTGTCGATGAGCTCAAGGCCCTGGGTTACCCGCATACCGCGGTTATTGGGCGGGTATTGCCCCAGGACGAGAGCGGCCCTATCGAGCCAATCAGCCTCAGGGATTGAGCCGGGGGCGCCCGGCCACTGCCCTGTCAATGGCTGCCAGCAAGGCAGCCTGCTCTGATTCCGGGGTAAAGGCGCCGGCCAGCTTCGCCACTCGATCCTCAATTTCTGCCAGAAATTCAGGGACATTTTCCGCCTGCTGTAACAGTCTGGCCAGTTCGGTGTCATCACCTACAGGGAAATACCCCGGGTAGTCCTTACCCAGAAGACCGATATTACCCGAAATGCTGGAAGCAATAACCGGCAGGCCGGCGCGGCATGCTTCAGACACCACATTGGCGCCGCCTTCCATCACTGAACTGATCACCATGGCGCGGGATCGCTTCATCAACTGGAGGACGGCAGGCTTTTCCACTTCGCCAAGCCACTGGAAGCGCGGATTTACGTTCTGCTCAGCCAGCGCCTTGTGTTCCCACTCCGGCGTATGGGCCTTGCCAGCATTGATGATGCGAATGGTGGAGGCTTCCGGCAGCCGGCGTGCTGCCAATGCTGCACGTAGAGGGTCTTTTTCGTCGCGGAGATGACCAACAACGCAGATATCAAAGCCCTTTTTCGGCTCTGATACCTGCCCGGGGTTATCCGCAGACTGGAGTACGGTCGTCAGCTTATGAGTGAAACGCTCGGGAATGTCCTGACTGACCCGGTGGTGAAGGCCGATGAGACAATCTGCCAACGCCATGGATTCATGGGTTATTTCGGGGAATCGGTGTTGATGGTCATAGATGTCGGTGCCCGTCAGCACAACAATCAACGGCGTATTCGGATGTTCGGCCCGGAAATGGACAACCGCTTCATGACTTCTCCAGGCGTGCAGTGCAATAAACAGGTCGCAGGATGCTCCCTGGTACTCTGTTACCACATCAGCACGATGGCCCGCCTGGTCGAGCAACTGTTTCCAGCGCTCGGCGGTTGCCCGGTTGCCAGCCCGGGACCCCGGAGGTGCTGGCGTGACTATTGTTATATTCATGGATACATCGCTCCGGGGCGTTTTCTGTTTTTTTGATGGCTATCCCATAACCTGTTCAGGGCATTGAATCGTATAGATGTTCAGAGTTGAGGTAAATCACGTTATCCTGACGCGCTCCATTCAGGAATCAAACATAAGGAAATCCAAATGCCACTTAACCTGATACGGAAGTTAGCTGTAGCCAGCTTACTGACTTTTGTTGCATCTACCACAGCTTCGGCGGAAACCCTGGTATTTACGGCCATCCCGGATGAAGACGAGACCAAACTGGTTGAACGCTTCCAGGGTATCGCCGACTACCTGTCCGGGGAGCTCGAGGTGGACGTTCGTTATATTCCGGTGAAATCCTATGCCGCGGCCATTTCGGCGTTCAGAAACAACCAGGTTCAACTGGCCTGGTTCGGCGGCCTTTCAGGCGTTCAGGCACGGGAACTGGTGCCAGGTTCTGAAGCAATTGCCCAGGGTGTCGAGGACAAGGCGTTCTACACTCACTTTATCGCCCATAAGAGCACGGGGCTTGATGAGATGGAGAACCTTTCGGAGGAACTCCGTGGCAAAACCTTTACCTTTGGATCCAAGGGTTCCACCTCCGGCCGCCTGATTCCGGAGTACTACATTCGTGAAGCGTTTGATGAGGGCCCGGAAGATATCTTTGCACGCGTTGGTTTCAGCGGTAACCACACCCGCACGCTTCGTCTTGTCGAGGCTGGAACCTACGACGTTGGCGCGATCAACTTCTCTGTGTGGGACAAGGAAATGGAAAACGGCAATGTCGATACAGGCGCCGTTAAAGTCATCTGGACCACGCCCTCCTACCCGAACTACCAGTGGACTATCCGTGGTGATGTCAATGAACGGTTTGGCGAGGGTTTCTCCAGGCGGGTTCAGGAAGCCCTGCTTGCAATGGATGATCCCGATCTCCTCGAGAGCTTCCCACGCAGTGGTTTTATTCCGGTTTCAAACGACGCCTACGAGCCGATCCGGGTGGTTGGCAAGCAGATCGGAATTATCGATTAATGTCAGGATTTGACCTAACCGGCCTGACGGCATCGTTTGGCGGAGAGCGGGTTATCGGCCCGCTCTCCCTGAGCGTAAAAGAGGGCGAAAAAGTGGGCCTGGTTGGCCGTAGCGGTGCCGGTAAATCGACATTGATCCGGCTCATATACCAACAGGTTGAAAGCCTGGCGTCACTGATTCCCCAGGAGCTGGGCCTGGTAAACGCATTGCCCGTCTTCCATAACGTTTTCATGGGCCGCCTGGATGCCCACGCAACCTGGTACAACGTGGTGACGCTGATGCGCCCGTTTGCAAAGGACAGCCGCGAAATAAAAGACCTGCTGTCCGAGTTGGCGATGCCGGAGAAGGCATGGATTCCGGCGGCCTCGCTCTCTGGCGGGCAGCGCCAAAGGGTTGCCATTGCCCGTGCCCTTTACCGGCAGTCCGGTCTTTTGCTGGCCGACGAGCCCGTGTCGGCGCTGGACGGCCCCATGGCTCACCAGACAATGCGATTACTGAACGAACGTTTCCAGACCAGCGTTATTGCACTTCACGACGTAGAGTTAGCGTTAGCCTATTGCACACGGATTGTCGGTATCCAGGACGGTCAGGTCGCCCTGGACGAACCCAGCGAAAAGCTGACCCCGGCTGACATCATGCCGCTTTACTGAACCAGAACCCCTATTTATGTTGTCATCGCCAACCGTAAAAGCCAGCCTGATCTTCACTGCCATTGCCCTGGTGGGACTGGTTTTTGCCGATATAGCGATTACTGCGGCCAACCCCTGGAAAGACCTGGGGCGGTTTTTCCTTGGTGTTGTAACTCCGGATTTTTTCAGTACCGAAGGGCTGGCTACCGCACTGCTTCGAACCGTTGCGTTTGCGTTCGTGGGTGTGGCTCTGGGCAGCGTGTGCGGATTTCTGCTGGCATTGGTTTACCGTGCCTATCCGGTACGGATTTTCTGCGCCTTTATCAGGGCCATCCATGAACTTTTCTGGGCCCTGATTTTCCTCCAGTTTTTTGGTTTCCACCCGTTGACAGGGGTACTGGCGATTGCCATTCCCTACTCCGGTATTTTTGCCAAGGTCTATTCCGAGATCCTGGAAGAAGCAGACCCGGAGCCGGGGCGCCTGCTACCCCCGGGAACCGGCGTAATTTCCGCGTTTCTTTTCGCCCGAATCCCGGACTGCTGGGTACAGATGCGCACCTACACCGCCTACCGCCTGGAATGTGGCCTCAGATCAAGCGCAATCCTGGGCTTTGTAGGCCTGCCCACACTCGGTTTTTACCTGGAATCCGCCTTCTCCCAGGGGCACTACTCCGACGCCGGCGCCATGCTGATCCTGTTCTATGTGCTCATTGCCACACTGCCGCTGTGGGTTAAGCCAAAACTGCTTCCGGTGTACATTCTCGGGGCCCCATTTTTTCTCGGTGAGGGCATGCCCATCGTCTGGGGCAACGTAACCCGCTTCTTTACCCAGGATATTGTACCCTCCCCCCTGAAGAACGAAGAGGGCTGGGCCGGTATGGCGAACTGGCTGGGCGACCTTTTCGTCAACCAGGCGCTGCCCGGCATCTGGAATACGGTGATACTTACCCAGATAGCGCTGGTTGCCACGGGCATTATTGCGCTGCTGGCATTCCCTTTAATCTCTACCCATTTCGGTGGACCAGTAAGGCGGACGAGCGGCCACGTGTTCCTGGTTATCCTGCGTTCAACGCCCGAATACATCCTTGCGTACATTCTGCTGCAATTGTGGGGGCCGTCCATGCTGCCTGCTGTGGTAGCGCTTGCCTTGCATAACGGCGGCATTATTGGCCACCTGATCGGACGCCAGTCGAGTTCCATTCGCCTGCGGCCAGACGCCCCCTCAGGTCTTGACCGATACACCTATGAGCTTGTCCCCCGTATTTACCGGTCGTTTCTGGCGTTCCTGTTCTACCGGTGGGAGATCATCATGCGGGAAACCGCCATTCTGGGCATCCTGGGAATCTATACACTTGGTTTCTATGTTGACAGTGCTATCCAGAATATCCAGTTCGACAAGGCCATGGTGCTTATCCTGATAACCGCCTCCCTGAACATCGGTGTCGACATACTCGGACGGTTTATTCGCAGGAAGCTTGCCCTGCAGACCATGCCTACCTGCTAGGCCCGCCCCCTTTCAATGGTTACCACGTCACAGTTCCGCAGTCTCGGGGCCTGATTCGCCCCCGTTTCCTTCTTGCACCTGGATACATTTGGTTACAATCTGGATTACGGATGTAACAGTCACTCCCAGCTAACCCGGAACGCCTATGACACCCAGCTTCGTTTTACTGATCGAATTAGGGCTTATTGCTCTGTTATTGCTGCTTGCCTTTCGAATGCTGACACTGGTTCGAAATGACCCTTTCGAGCCAGCAACCGCGGCCTACGCAGAACTCGCGACACAAGCCCCTGCCCCGCAGCCGGTCAAGCCACGGGGATTCAGTGCTGGCCGCGGCTTCGCCAGTCAGGGACTGGATAAATGCGAGCTGATCACCCGGTTGCATATACTGCTGAGCATTCAGGAACGGCATTGCCGTGAAAAGGGCCTGGAACTCGACACAGCCCCACACGCCGTAAAGGAATACGTTGCTGCCTGGCTCTATGGCGCCGCGTGTTCTTTGTGTGACAAATCACAACGCCACTCAGGTGCTCTGGTCACCCTGGTAAGTCAACTTGCCAACCGTAAAACCGGCCTTCGACAGCCCGAAGCGGTACAGGTGCTGTCAACGCTGACTGGCAGCGCTACCTTGTTGGCCTGTTTCCGATATGGTGTGGAGGGGGCGGAATACTGGAATGAACACCGCCACGTGCCGACGGCCTGCAGTCTATACAGCGCCATTACGTCCAACGCATTTATCTGAACAGGGCTGGTTCAGAGGCGGGTTGCAGATTCTGCCAGGGCCCAGTCCGTTCCAAGGTCCCGGGCTTCAACGGTTTCCGGGGCATCGGCGGGTGCGCCTGTGATAGCTGGCCTGGAAAAGCTGCCATCGTCCAGGCGCTCCATACTGTCTACATCCACAGATCTTACGATATAGCTCTTGCCACCACACTCCACCCTGGAGCGATGGGTTAAACCGAAAATAAAGCGACAATAATCCAGCTTCAACTGAAGCAAGTCCTGTTCCGCTTTCTGTATTTTCCGGAGCAGAACCTTTTGTACGCTATCGCCATAATCCATATGTGCTTCCCTAGCTAATCATTGCAGTTCAGTGATTTTACACAATCCTGATCGGCTGTCATCCCATCGTCAGGCACTGCCCTCTGCCTTGAAGATCAGTGTCACCGGCATATCGAGCTTGGTATCCATGCCCGTTTGCAGGTCTATTCTCCACGTCATTTCCCGGTCGGTGGTGCAATACGGCGCGGTAAAACGGGCTTCCCAGAGTTCGCCGCTGCCATCCGCCGCTACCCCTGCCCTGGTCATCGGTACAGGATATTCCCCCATGTACATGGATTCGCCCCGCAGCACGGCCAGCAACCTCTCCGGGTTCATGTTGGTTTTTACCGACAGCCGGTACTCTGTACCTTCAGCCTGAACACCATCTTTCACCAGATGAGCATCCCAGTGACTGCCCTGTTGCGTCCACCGACACGTATCATAGAGCACGTCACACTTTTCGACGCTCTGAGCGGAGCGGCTTTCGGCATCCAACATGAGCCAGCGCGGGCCAAAAAGGCCAAGGGCCACGACACCTGCAATGGCAATTAAGGCCACAAGCGCTCTCAACACAACCAACCCTCCAAAGTTAATGGAGCATTATGGGGATTATTGCTGCCAAGGCAAAGCTTTCTAAACCAGTACCGGTCATGAGAAAATACCGCGCTTTGATTCACCACCAACAGGATAAGCCCGTGCAACCGGACATCTCCGTAAAGCACCTCAACAAAGTCTATGCTGATGGTTTCAGTGCTCTCAAGGACATCAACCTGGATATCGAACCGGGTGAAATTTTTGCGCTCCTGGGCCCCAATGGTGCCGGCAAGACCACATTGATCAGCATTATCTGTGGCATTGTGAATCTCTCCGACGGGGAGGTAAAAGCGGCGGGGTACGACATCGTCAAGGATTACCGCAAGGCCCGGGAAAGCATTGGCCTGGTCCCCCAGGAGCTCAACACGGATTCGTTTGAAACCGTCTGGGACGCCGTTTCATTCAGCCGGGGCCTGTTCGGCAAAGCACCGGCGCCCGCCCATATCGAGAAGGTCCTCAAGGATCTGTCACTGTGGGACAAGCGTAATAACCGCATCATGTCGCTGTCCGGAGGTATGAAACGCCGCGTGATGATTGCCAAAGCGCTGTCCCACGAGCCTCGTATCCTGTTCCTTGACGAGCCAACCGCCGGGGTGGATGTGGAGCTGCGTCGCGATATGTGGGAAATGGTCCGTAAGCTCAGGGAAGACGGTGTCACCATTATCCTCACCACCCACTACATCGAAGAAGCTGAGGAGATGGCAGATCGCATCGGTGTTATACGCCACGGTGAAATCATCCTCGTTGAGGACAAAACGCAGCTAATGACCAAGCTAGGTAAAAAGGAACTGCGCCTGCACTTGCAAAGCCCGCTTGCAGAGATACCGGGGGAACTGATACTGGAACCGGTGGATCTGTCCGGGGACGGCTACGAGCTCGTTTACACCTTTGACTCCCAGCAGGAACAGGCCGGAGTGGCAAAGTTACTGCGCACACTGGGCGATCTGGGCATTGAGTTTCGCGATATCCAGACCAGGGAAAGCTCCCTGGAAGAGATTTTCGTGGGCCTGGTCAATAAATAACGCGGGAGTGATGTAATGAATCTGTACGGTGTCCGTGCAATCTACAAGTTTGAAATGGCCCGCATGCGGCGCACCCTGATGCAGAGCGTGGCTTCGCCTGTTATCTCAACGTCCCTGTATTTCGTGGTGTTCGGCTCTGCCATTGGCAGCCGTATGGGGGATATCGACAATATCAGCTATGGCGCCTTCATCATTCCCGGACTGGTGATGCTGTCCCTGCTGATGCAGAGCATCTCCAATGCCTCTTTTGGCATCTATATGCCGAAGTTCTCCGGCACCATCTACGAATTGCTGTCTGCGCCCGTATCCTACATGGAAGTGGTGCTGGGCTATGTGGGGGCGGCTGCCACCAAGTCGGTGATACTGGGCGTGATCATACTGATAACCGCCAGGCTGTTCGTGGATTACGACGTGCTGCACCCGTTCTGGATGTTCGCGTTCCTGGTGTTGACCGCCATCACCTTCAGCCTGTTCGGGTTCATTATCGGCATCTGGGCAGACGGGTTCGAAAAACTCCAGATTGTACCGCTGATGATCGTTACGCCACTCGTCTTCCTGGGTGGCACCTTCTACTCCATCGATATGCTGCCGGAAGTGTGGCAGACCATCAGTCTGTTCAATCCGGTGGTGTACCTGATCAGTGGCTTCCGTTGGGCGTTCTACGGGGTGTCTGACGTGCATGTGGGTATCAGCGTGGGCATGACCTTGTTGTTCCTCACCGCCTGCTTGGTGGCGGTGTGGTGGATTTTCAAAACCGGTTACCGGTTACGTTCCTGATGAACACTCGGACGCCGGCGCACAGGTCGGCGGGTCTGACCAGGATGGAGGGTCGGGTCACGCGGATGGCTCGTCCCACGCGGATGGCTCTTCTCGCGCTGACCGCTCTGCTGTTCTCTGGTTGCCTCGCAGCGCTTCCGGACAATGACTTCTTGCCGGTGAAACAGGCGTGCCTGATAGCCGATCAGCAGGCGATTCCCATTACCCTGGAGATCGCCAGAAGCTCTGAGGAACGCAGCCGTGGGCTGATGGAGAGAGCAAGGCTGGCAGCGGATGCAGGCATGTTGTTCGTATACAGCAGCCAGCGGCGTGCCGATCACGGATTCTGGATGTATCGCACTCTGATTCCGCTGGATATTGCCTATATGGACCGCAACGGCGTTATCGGCGCCATACAGCAGATGCCTCCGTGCCCATCGGATCGCGGTAGGGATTGCCCCACCTATCCGGCAGGAGTGCCGTTCTACCTCGCCCTCGAAATGAACTATGGCTATTTTGAAAGCCATGGCATTGATGCAGGGGACCGGCTTTCCCTGGAGTCGTCAGACTGCCACTAGGCAGGATTATTCGTCTTTCCAGTCCGGGGCGCGCTTGTCCAGGAATGCACAGATACCCTCCCTGGCATCGGCAGCCTGCAGATTATTGGCCATTACTTCCGACGTGTAGTCGTAGGCCTCGGCCAACCCCATTTCCATTTGCCGGTAGAATGCTTCCTTCCCTATTTTGAGAGTGAAGGCTGATTTCCCCGCAATGGTAGCGGCAAGACGGTAAACACTTTCATCCAGCACCTGCTCATCCACCACCTGGTTCACCAGGCCAATCCGCTCAGCCTTGATAGCACTCACCATCTCGCCAGTCAGCAACATTTCCATAGCATGTTTGCGGGGCACATTGCGAGACAACGCCACCATGGGCGTTGAGCAGAACAGACCAATATTGACGCCCGGCGTGGCAAAACGCGCTGTATCCGCCGCTACCGCCAGGTCACAACTGGCCACCAACTGGCAGCCAGCTGCGGTTGCAACACCAGCTACACGGGCAATCACCGGTTTGGGCAGATTTACGATCTGCTGCATTACCCTGCTGCACAGGTTGAAGAGTTTCAGCTGAAATTCATAGCTGCCGAGTTGGTCACGAACTTCCCTCAGATCATGCCCGGCGCAGAATACCTGCCCGGCTGCAGCAAGCACCACCACGCGAGTCTCCGCGTCGCCCGAGACAGCCTCAAGCTCTGCCGACAAGGCTTCCAGCATGGCCATAGACAAGCTGTTACGGCGTTCCGGCTTATTCATCGTGAGCGTGGTAATGCCGTTTTCTGTATATTTTTTTACCAACACATCGGTCTGATCGCTCATCATACCCCCCCTATGTCCGCTCTGATGGCGGACAATCTCACAGATTTTGCAGTATCAGTCAGCTTAACAGAAGTGTCGAAGCGACTTTGGTCGGAGTATTCGGCTCTCCTGATGTATCCTGTAGACCATGAGCGAAATAAAGAAACAGCGTCGGATACTGGAAAAGCAACTCACCAAAGCCACGTCCTATGAGCAATGGCTTGCCACCGCCAGCGAGCTGGATGACCTGGAAGGCACGTTGGCGTGGCGGGAAGAAGGCGGTTGCGAACTACTGCATGAAGCACTGATTCGCGAACACATTGACGCAATGGTGCACTACAGAAGAAAAGGCGACACTCGCGCCCTGACACGCGTGTTGCAGGAAAGCCTTTACCGCCATCTGGGTGAAATCGCCAACCCGGACCTCTATGCAATTGCCTGGACCGGCACCAAGTATCTGGTCACTGAGTTCCTGGATGAAGTGGAACGCTCCATGTACTTCATCTGCGATCACGACATGCCCGGCATTACCGACCAACAGAAACTCCGCCTGTTCAAGGATGCCGAGCGTGTCTACGGCCGCCCCGCCTTGATGCTCAGTGGCGGCGCGGCTTTTGGCATCTACCACATCGGGGTCACCCGTGCGCTCTGGCAACAAGGCCTGCTGCCAGACGTTATTGCCGGGTCCAGCATGGGCGCCATCGTAGCGGGGGCAATCTGTACACGGAACAACGAGGAGCTCGAGCGCTTCTTCAACCAACCCGGAGAGATACATCTGGACGCGTTTCGCTGGCTGGAGCCCGCCAGAATCTGGCGGAAGCGCCACGCCATGGACCAGACACAGCTGCTCCATCACATTCATACCAACATCGGCAGTACCAGCTTCAGGGAGGCCGCCGAGTGCAGCGGCCGCACTCTGAATATATCGGTATCGCCCACCAGAACGCGCCAGAAACCCCGGCTGCTGAACAACCTGGCTTCACCCGAGGTTCTGGTGGATTCGGCTATCCTGGCGTCGTGCGCGGTACCTGGCATTTACCCACCGGTAACGCTTCAGGCCCGGGACAGTGATAAGGGAAAGAATGGCAGTAAACCCTATATGCCCACAGAGCGCTGGATTGACGGCAGTGTACACGGAGACCTGCCCCTGATGCGCATGGCGCGGCTTCATAACGTAAACCGCACCATCGTCAGCCAGGCCAATCCACACGTCCTGCCGTTTATAAGCCATCACCACGAACGCGGCCCGAGCGCGTCTGCCAAACAGGCAGCGGCGTCACTGTTGCACGCACAGGTGGCCACCACCCTGCAGCTTACCCGTAACAGCTGGTCGTCGACGATACTGCGCCCATTACTCGAACAGGCCCATGCCATGGCCACTCAGACCTATCTGGGCGATATCAATATCCAGTTCCCGTTCCAGCCGTTGCTGTATCGCAAGGTGCTCACCAACCCCAGCCGGGCGGACCTGGAAATGTTTATCAGGCTTGGGGAGCAGTCCACCTGGCCACGCCTGGCCATGATCCGGGATCAGACCCGCATCAGCCGCACCTTCAGCAACTGCATAGCGTGGCTGGAAAAGGCCTGCGCCACCACCGACATGACCGGAGAATAACGGTTTGCAGACCACACGGATAAAAGGCCTGACCATTGCGGCGCTGGGTGTGCTGTTTATTGTTCCGGATGCCCTGCTGGTGAAGATTACTTCGGTGGAACCCGTGATATTCCTGTTCTGGCGGGGCCTTTTGCTGGCCATCAGCTTCCTGGTGATCAGCTGGCTGAGATACCGTTCCCGCCTGACTACAGAAATCAGGCGCTGTGGGCGCAAGGGCCTGTTCTGTGCCGGCGCCTTCGCGGTCAGTACACTCGGGTTCGTTGTAGGCATGAAGAATACCGCCGCCGGCAACGTACTGGTTATCCTCAACACCGCCCCGGTCATCGCTGCCCTTATCGCCTGGCTGGTCTGGAAGGAAACCCTGCCCTGGCGCACCTGGGTTGTCATTCTCGTGTGCGTTACCGGCGCAACGTTCATGGCGATCGGCGAATGGGGCAAAGGCGACCCACTGGGGCTGATGATGGCCGGCATTGCGGCCACGGCCCTTGCCTCCAATCTCAACGTGGCCCGCTCCCGCCCCGACTGCGATATGAGTGTAATGCTGATGTTTGGCGCACTGGCGCTGGCCATCGTGGCAGCGTTCATGGGAGGCGCGCAGACTCTTTCGCCACGGGATGGATTTTTCATCGCCCTGCTCTGCCTGGTATTCCTGCCAGCAGCCTGCATTCTTATTCAGATTGGCCCCCGATACATCCCCGCGGCGGAAGTCAGCCTGATGTTGTTGCTGGAAACCGTGCTGGGCTCATTCCTGGTATGGCTGTTTCTGGATGAGGTACCGCCAAACCTCAGTCTGATAGGGGGCGTGATTGTGTTTTCTGCACTCGCCACCCACGGCTGGATCGAGGTAAGGCGCTACAGGCAGGCACGGGTGACCTAGGGCAAAGCCTGAGGTTGAGTGATGATTTGGTCAGAATAATGGTGCCCGGAGCCGGAATCGAACCGGCACGACCATAAGGTCGAGAGATTTTAAGTCTCTTGTGTCTACCTATTTCACCATCCGGGCATTCGGAGGGAGTTTTGAGGGGCAGGATTGTATAAGGCCCTGCCCGGTAACGCAATTGGGTTTATAAGGATGGTTTTCCAACCGCACTACCCTGGACGCTCTGCCCTGCCTTTGTAGATATAACCCGCGAACCTGGGGGCCTTTGGCATGTAGAGGTTTTCCAGTTCGGTAATTTCGAACCCTGTTTCGCGGATGAGCTCTGCAATGGGGCGGTTGAGGTGGCAGCCGCCGGCGATTTTCTTCCAGGCGGGGGTAATACGGTGTTGCCATTTGCGCACCGTTGCGTCCGGAGCCTGGCCGTGCTCCAGGAACAACAGTTCGCCGCCGGGCCTGAGCACCCGTTTCATCTGTTGCAGGGCTGCATGCCAGTCGGGAATCGTGCACAGGGTGAAGGTGAGCAATACCGTATCCACGCTCTCATCCTGAAGGGGGATTTTCTCTCCGGGAAGATCCAGCCACTCCACAGTAACCGGGGACCGTGACAGGTTGGGCAATGCCTTGCGCCGCATCCCTTCGGATGGTTCCAGACCATAAACCAGGCTGACAGTTTCCGGGTTGTAGAATTCCAGGTTGATACCGGAGCCCATGCCCACCTCCAGCACCGTGCCGGAGGCCCGGGGCACCACCTGGCTGCGCAGCTTCATTACCTGCCCTACCGAGCAGGTGCAGTCGATAATGTGCGGCAGTATCCGTTCATCGTAAAAGCCCATCATTTTCACCATACTTGTTTTAAATCAATGGGTGCGACATTCTGTCCCTTGGTTTTATTCATGTTACGAGTAGCATGGTAATCATCTGCCGGCATAAACAACACTACAAAGCCAGAGAAGGCAGCGGCCAAATGGGTTCGTAACGCTCGTTTTTTCGTGTTGACCGTAGTGTCCGGAGGTTTCCTGCATGGAACTTGATCCCCTACTCCTGTCGCGAATCCAGTTCGCGTTCGTGGTGTCCTTCCACGCCATCTTCCCTGTTTTTACGATCGGGCTGGCATCCTATATCGCCGTGCTTGAGGGTCTGGCCTTCAAAACCGGCAATCCTTCCTGGGTAAAACTCTCCGCCTTCTGGACCAAGGTGTTTGCGGTGGTGTTTGGCATGGGCGTGGTCTCCGGTATTGTAATGTCCTTCCAGTTCGGCACCAACTGGAGCAACTTCTCCCAGGCCTCTGCCAACTTCCTTGGGCCAATGCTGAGTTATGAAGTGGTGACGGCCTTCTTTCTCGAAGCCGCTTTTCTTGGCGTATTGCTGTTTGGCCGCGACAAGGTTCCTCCCGGTGTTCACCTGCTTGCTGCGATTATGGTCGCGGTGGGCACCTTCATCTCGTCCTTCTGGATTCTGTCCGCTAACAGTTGGATGCATACCCCGGCAGGCACTGAGTTCCGGGACGGTGTGTTCTACGTAACTTCTTGGAGTGAGGCGATTTTCAATCCCTCTTTTCCTTATCGCTTTGCTCACATGGTGCTGGCTTCATTCCTTACCGGCTCTTTCGTGGTGGCGGGTGTGAGTGCCTGGTATTTGCTAAAAGGTCGGGAAGTTGAAACAAATCGCAAAGCGCTGTCAATGTGCCTTTGGTTATTGTTGTTTATTGCTCCAACCCAGGCGGTTGTGGGCGATTTCCATGGCCTGAACACCATGGAGCACCAGCCTGTCAAGGTGGCTGCCATGGAAGGCAATTGGGAAACCTCTCGCAACGTGCCGCTGCTATTGTTTGCGATTCCGGATCAGGAAAACCAGACCAACCATTTTGAAGTTGGCATTCCCAGCCTGGCAAGCTTCATTCTGACCCATGAATGGGATGGCGAGGTGCCCGGGCTGAACGAAGTGGCGGTGGAGGAGCAACCACCAGTGGCGATTGTGTTCTGGTCCTTCCGGGTGATGGTTGGCCTTGGCCTGCTGATGATTGTGTTTGCCCTTGCAGGCCTGATGTTGCGGGCCGGGGGTCGCTACTGGCAAACGCCCTGGTTCCTGCAGGGTTTGCGGTTGATGAGCATCACACCTTTTATTGCGGTGCTGGCCGGCTGGTTTGTAACGGAGATTGGCCGCGCTCCGTGGCTGGTATATGGGCTGATGACCCATTCAGAAGCTGTCACGCCATCACTGACGGGCGGTATGGCCCTGTTTTCACTGATTGGCTACATCGTGGTCTATGCGTTGGTGTTCAGTGCGGGGGTCTATTATTTGATGCGGGTGTTATATGTAGGGATGGAGAATAGCTACATGGATGAAGAACCCAACGCGGACCGACCCAAACGCCCATTTTCTGCCGCCCATGTATCTTTCGAGTTTGACGATAACAGCACGGAAAAGCCATTTAACCAGGGGAGGCACTGAGTATGGAAATCGTTGATCTGGTTCTGATCTGGGCCTTCATCATTGGTTTTGGCGTCATCATGTATGTGGTGATGGATGGCTTCGACCTTGGCATGGGTATTCTCTTTCCTTTCGCACCGACGGAGGAAGACAGGGACACCATGATGAATTCCGTGGCGCCGGTCTGGGACGGTAACGAAACCTGGCTGGTGCTCGGGGGTGCCGGCCTTCTGGCTGCGTTCCCCCTGGTTTACTCCATTGTCTTGCCTGCGCTCTACATTGGTGTCTTCCTGATGCTGGCGGGCCTGATTTTCCGGGGTATAGCGTTCGAATTCCGCTTTAAGGCCAATACCTCGCGGTATCTCTGGAACTGGGCCTTTGCAGGGGGTTCTACCGTGGCAGCGTTTGCCCAGGGCGCGGTGGTTGGCTCATACATACAGGGCTTTGAGGTAACCGACGGAGTTTACTCCGGTGCCGCGCTTGACTGGCTGACCCCATTCACTGTTCTAACGGGGTTCGGGCTGTTGGCCGGCTACGCCCTCCTTGGCTCCACCTGGTTGATTATGAAAACCGAAGACCGGCTTCAGGAGTGGGCTTACAGAATCACCATTCCATTATTGCTGGTCGTACTGGCGGTGTTCGCCATCATCAGCGTGTGGACGCCGTTTGTGGATGAGATGGTAAAAGACCGCTGGTTCTCCAACATCACCATTATCTGGATACTTCCGGCACTCACCCTGATTTGCGCCTTCCAGATTTTCCGGTCAGTGCGCAACCGCTTCGAGGGTATGCCTTTTGTGGCAACTCTGGGCCTGTTCATTTTCACTTACCTGGGGTTGATTGTCAGCCGCTGGCCTTACGTTGTGCCGCCAGACATCACCCTATGGGATGCAGCTTCCGCGTACGAATCCCAGTTGTTCCTGTTGATTGGCCTGGTGTTTGTAATACCAGTGGTTCTGGCCTACACCGCCTGGACCTACTGGGTGTTCCGCGGCAAGGTCCGCGCCGGCGAGGGTTACCACTAAGTGGCAGAACAGGCCACTGCCCGCGCCTGGCTGGGCGGGCTTGCAGCCCACGGCCGCCCATTGATACTGGCCACGGTGTCCGCAGGCGTGGTCGTGGGGCTTGCAACCATCGCCCAGATGGCATTTCTGGCAGGCATTGTCCACCAGGGTATTGTCGCCGAGGTGCCGGTTGAAGAGCTTTCCCTGTTGTTCACCGGCGCCGTCGCCGCCATTCTGGTCAGGGGGCTGGCTCAGGGCCTCCAGGCGCGGTTCGCGGCCCGCTGCAGTCGTAAAGTGCGAAGCGAGGTCCGCCATCAGGTAAACCGTTGCTGGCAGGCTACCGGCCCCGTTGCCATGGGGCAGGTTTCGGCTGGTACCCTGGCGCGGGAGTGGCTCGACCATACCGATGCCCTGCATGGCTATTTCGCCCGTTTTCTTCCCCAGATGATTCTGGCGGTCGTTGTTCCGCTGCTGGTTCTGGTGGTTGTGTTCATGCTCGACTGGCTTGCAGGCATATTCCTGTTGCTATCCGCCCCGCTCATTCCCCTGTTCATGGCGCTGGTGGGTATGGGGGCGGAAAAGCTGAACCAGCAGCATTTCCAGACTATCAGCCGGCTGTCTGGTCAGTTTCTGGACAGAGTTCGCGGGCTGACCACCTTGCAGTTGTTCGGTCAGACCGGACCCTCGGCAGAAATCCTGCGCCAACGCTCCGATGATTACCGTCGCGTTACCATGAAAACCCTGCGGATCGCCTTTCTGTCCTCTGCCGTACTTGAGTTCTTCTCTTCGGTAGCGATTGCCGTAGTGGCAATCTATATTGGCTTTGGCTTGCTGGGCTATATCACGTTTGGCCCGGCAGGGGATCTCACCCTGTTCTCCGGGTTACTGGTGCTGCTGCTGGCGCCCGAGTTTTTCCAGCCTTTACGCCTGCTGTCACAGCATTATCACGACCGTGCAGCCGCGATAGGTGCTGGCGAAGAGCTTGTGCAGCGGCTACACGGCGTTGACGGGGCCGGTCCGGCTGCGCAGGCCCCCTTCCGCCCTCAGGCGCCGGATCTCGTTTCAGGGCGGGACATCTCGCTGGCCTATGATCGTGATCGACCGGTGCTCGACCAGGTGTCCCTGGAGATCAGAAAAGGTGATGTTATTGCTCTCACAGGCCCGTCCGGGGGTGGCAAGTCCTCGTTACTGTATCTGATCGCGGGTTTTATGCAGCCCGATCACGGCAGACTCTCGATATTCAGTGCTGCACCAGGTGAACAGCCCTTCGGATGGCTCGGGCAGTCTCCGTTCCTCGTCCACGGCACCTGGGCTGACAACCTGAGACTCACCACGCCGGAGGCAACGGACATTGCCATAGAAGCCGCATTACGCCAGGTGGGCCTGGGGGATCTACTCAACAATCGTAAACGAGGCATTTACAGCAGGATCACGGAGGACGGCCAGGGGCTTTCCGGCGGGCAGGCCCGCAGGCTGAGTCTCGCCCGGGTGTTCGTTGCCAATTACGACCTCATTCTGCTTGACGAACCCACTGCCGGGCTGGACAGCGACAGTGAGATCTACATTCTTGAAGCACTCCACAAACTCGCCCTGGCCGGTAAGACGCTGATTTTTGCCACTCACCACCAGGCGTTGCTCACCCTCGCAAATCGCACCCTTCTGGTAACAGAGGGAGGTGTGCACGATGCGTGAGCTCTGGCCGTGGCTATCCCTGATATTCCGGCGCCCGGGCCGATTGGCGGTCGGTGGCCTTCTGATTCTGATCACCTTGTTGACTGGCATGGGGCTGCTGGCATTGTCTGGTTGGTTCATAACTGCAACTGCCCTCACCGGTCTGTTGTTGGCCGCAGGTGTGCAAGCGTCACTCAATCTTTATGTTCCCGGCGGAGGCATACGCTTTTTCGCAGTCGCCCGCACGGTTGCCCGTTACGTGGAGAAAGTTTATAACCATGACACAGTGCTGCGCCTGCTGACGGATATACGGGTTGCACTATTTGAGCGCCTCAGTCACACCGCACGGAACCGAAGGAATGCCTTGCGAGGGCCACAGTGGCTGTCCAGGCTGACCAACGATGTGGATGCACTCGACACCCTTTACCTCCGCCTGATCGCGCCCGCAGCGCTGGCAGCGCTGGTAACCGCCATGCTGGTTGTGGTGGCCTGGGTGTTTTATAGCAAGGCCCTCGCCATTGGCCTGCTGATAACGCTGTTACCGGCATTTCTGGTTGCAACCGTTGTGGTTTATCTGCGTACCCACCACCTGGTCTATCGCCAGACCGATGCTCGCGAAAGAGCACGAACAGACGTTATTGAGCACATCGAAGGCTTTGCGGAGCTGACTGCAGCGGGCCGTACTGGCAAACACGCAGCACTGTGCCTACGCCAGGCCGACCAGATAGCCCGCAATGACTCCAGGGCCGACACCCGCACTGGCTGGAACCTGGGACTGACACAGGTGATGGTTAACCTCTCAGTTCTACTGGCCCTTTGGATGGGCCTGCAGCTATTTCAGCAAGGGTTCATAACCGGGCCAGTGGTGGTGTTATTACCGGTAGCCTTGCTGGGACTCCTGGAAGTTTACTCAATGCTTCCGGATGCGTTTGCCCGGCTGGGTGGCACCATTGCCTCCGCAGCAAGGCTGAATCGTGATTGCTCGGTGGACTCCACCTCCGGGTCAGGGGCCAGCCAGGCTCCGACAGCTCCCGGCCATGCCCTGGAACTTGAACAGGTTACGATCCGTTTCGGCGATCACTCCCCTGTCATCAGCCGTTTTGACCTTGCGGTGTCAAGAGGCGAATGGGTAAACGTGATTGGCAGTTCGGGTGCGGGCAAGTCATCACTGGCCGAGATGATGGCTGGCCTGGAAGAACCAGCGTCAGGCTGTGCACGTCGTATTGCGTCAGCGTATCTCACGCAACAGACGGTGCTGTTCGAAGATACACTCAAAGCCAACCTGCTCATTGGCAGGCCAGATGCCTCTGATGCCGATCTCTGGCGGGTTCTGGATCTGGTAGCCATGGCCGATCGTTTTACCCACGAAGCCACCCAACTCAACACCTGGCTGGGCTCAATGGGCAGTCAGCTTTCAGGCGGGGAAGCCCGGCGTATTGCGCTGGCACGGGTACTTCTGAACGAGGCGCCGCTGGTTATTCTGGATGAGCCGTTCACCGGCGTGGATGCCGAAACCAGAAACACGATTGCGGCAGGCATGAAGCAGTGGCTGGACGGGAAAACGGTTATAGCGCTGGGGCACGCGCCGGAGGCATTGCCGACCCCCGACCGCACCCTCCGGCTCAGCTAATGCCGGCTCAGCTGGTTTCCTGTACCTCGAACGTCAGGCCCGCTTTGGTTGTCAGGCGCTCGAAGAGTTTGCCATCCAGCAGTGATGAAGGGGTCCAGAAGCCACCCTGTTTGTCGGCATCAACATCAAAGGCAAGGCTCATCCCGGCTTCACCCAGCATCTTGCCCGTGGAGCCATAGCCGGGATCACGGTCGCCAGTCACCCTGGTTTTGATGGTTTTGCCGTCGGCGGTTTTACCCACGAAACGCAGATCGTAAAAGCCGTTTTTCTGGGCCTCCGGGCTTGGCCCCTCGCCTGGCTTGGGCACGAACTTTTCCACCACCCAACGTGAAGGCTTGAACGCCGAAGCGGTAAAGAACCCTCCCAGGGCCCCGGTGATGCCATAGGCTGCAAGACGGCCCTTCATGCCGCGCCCTGTCATCATCGCCTCGTCGTAAGTGAACTCTTTTCCGTAACGGGCATTCTGAAGGGCGTTGGAACGGTGAACTATCCGGGTGTTGATAGCACCCATCACGAATGGCGCCAGCCAGACGTCAAAATCCTTATCGTACTCAGCACCCTTCAGGCTCGGCTGGCGGGTTCTGGAGCGGTGATCAGGCGGGCAGATGGAGAAGGGGTTGGCCAGCTCCTTACGCAACTTCGGGTCCGCAGCGGCCTCTTTGGCTACATTCATCATGCTGGCCACTGTGCCGCCGGAGAACTCGCCCTTGGCGACTTTCACCCGCATGCGAACATCCTGGCAAGGCGCTCCGAAGGTTTTTTCAGCCTGTTCCTGCAGAAACCAGACACCCATGTCCGAAGGAATGGAATCAAAGCCGCAGCAATGGACAATACGGGCCCCAGAGGCTTTTGCTGTCTCTTCGTAGGTTTCCACCATCTTGCGAATCCACTGCACCTCACCGGTCAGATCGCAGTAATCCGTGCCGGTTTGAGCGCAGATTTTCACCAGCGGTTCGCCATAAAGGGCGTACGGACCTACCGTAGAGATCACCACGCGGGTCTGATCGCACATGGCTTGAAGAGCGCTTTCATCGCTGGCGTCCGCTACGATCGTTGGCAGGTTCGCTGCGCCCTTGCCGAGGCTCTGCTTCAGCGTACTGAGCTTGTTCTCGGAACGGCCACCGATCGCCCAGCGAACATCCTTGTCTACGCCATAGCTGTCAAACAGGTAGCCCGTAAGAATTTGCCCCACGAAACTGGTGGCACCAAATACCACGATGTCATAGGTGGTGTCAGTCTTTGTGCTCATTGGTTGTCCTTAATCCGTCAGTATCCGTCATGAATTAGCGGCGCGGGCTCGGGCTGCTTTCGCGCCCATCAGTACCAGGAACAGCGCAACACCGAGGCCCCAGAAGCCGTTGAGTATCAGGCCTCCAACCCAGGTCTGGGCCGACACGGCGAGCCCCTTGAGCGGGAAGACCACCAGCATCGCAACGGCCGTTGGTCCGATGGCGCCTACTATTACATTCCCCAACCAGAACTTAAAGCCGTTCAGTCGCGCCAGAAGCGCCCAGAGCATCAGCCCCCAAAGTCCACCAAAAAATGCGAGCGAGAACACAGCAGGCACGCCCAGAGGCGGCACCGGGTTCATATTGAATGGTGCTGCAGGCACCATGCCTGCGAAGTAGAACAGTGCAAAAAGGCCCTGATGAAAAATAAGTGTAGCGAGAAAACCACTGACAAACGCTTTTAGCCAATTCATGTCATTATCCTTACGGTTGTTTCCCTGGAAATTGCGACAGAAACGTCGCACCGGCCAATCGATTCAACCAGCCGATACTGCACACTCTGTCAGGATTGATAAACCCGAACCCCGGAGGTTACCCCATTGAACACCCTGCTTCTGGTACTGAGCCTCATACTCGCCATTGTCAGCGGCGGCCTGTACTGGCGAGTGCACCGTCAGCAAAAAGTGATCGAGGCCGCGCTGGCTGAAAGCTATGGTGCTGATAATACACGGGATCCGGAGATGATACTTACGCTCCGCGTACGGGATCCGATTGCCCTGGCGAAGCGGGAATCCAAATCGGCCCGCATGCTGGCAGACCGGCTTCCTGTTATGGTGAAAAGACTGGTTTACCAGGAAGTGATGAAGGAACTCGAAATGGAGCTGGCGGAACGGGAAATAGACGTGGAAATGAAGCTGGAATACCGATAGGAGGCACCAGAAGCCATTATGGACACACCCACCCTCCTCTGTCTGATTGCTACTGCAGCAACGACCGGGTTTATCGTTTCCGTCACCAGGCAGCAGGCCCGTAACACCCGTAACCTCAGACTGCTGAGAGCGCATCAGATTTCTGCCCACAGTCACCTGCAGAAAAGTCGCATGGAGCTGATGGAAACTCGCAATCGCGCCAGGTTGCTGGAGGAAACCATCAAGAGTGGCACCAGTGCGGTGGAGAAGGTACACAAGACCATAACCACCACAACATTCAGCCTGATTGATCGCTTTTCAACCAGTGAGGAGTTTCGCGAGAACGCTCGCCGTGCCCGGGAAAGTCACGATCAGACCAGCGACCAGATCTATCGCACCCTGCAAACCACCAACAAGGCCCTTCATATCCTGGCGGATTCGCTGTTTATTGGTAAAAAAGAAAAGAAACTGACAACGCGTAAAAATCCGAAAGACGAATAAACCGGAGCAAACAAAAAAGGCACCCGTAGGTGCCTTTTGCCGAAAAATCAGAAAGTTACATAACTTTCTTCAATTCTTCCTCAAGTTGCGGAATCGCTTCGAACAGGTCCGCGACCAGACCATAATCCGCTACCTGGAAGATCGGCGCTTCTTCATCCTTGTTGATCGCAACGATCACCTTGGAGTCAGACATCCCGGCCAGGTGCTGGATGGCCCCGGAGATACCAACAGCGAT
>NZ_JBDWCL010000046.1:0-2500 GCF_039977835.1 Marinobacter sp.
GAAGGCTGAGAACCCGCGGCGCTGGTCCGGTGATATCCGAAACTTCAGCTTGCCGGAATCAGTGACTCTGAATCCGGAAAAGGCGGTGAACTGTTAAAGAGCTGATGACTTAAACACGACAACTACGTTGACAGACTCCGCTGGTTCGAAGCCGAAATCTGAAACCGAGAACGAAGAACAGTTTTGATGCTTCCCACCAACGAAGCAGTCTTGTCCGCGATGTACTGGTTGCGTTCTGCTTTGGCCAGTTTTATATAGTAATCAATTTCAGTGCTGCTCAGCATAGTTGAATGTTGTTTAGCCATGATGTGATCCTCTCAGGTGGCGTCTATAAATTTCTATGTTGCCTATGCTAATAAGATCATGGCTATTGGAAAAGCGATCCTTTCTAACCATAATGATGAGAATATTTCATCATAAGTGGTAACGCCTATGCGTCGTCTTCCTCCTCTCAATGCGTTGAGAGTGTTTGAGGCCTCTGCCAGAAAAAGCAGTTTTGCAGCTGCGGCAGAGGAGTTGTCCGTGACGGCTTCTGCCGTTAGTCACCAGATTAAAACGCTTGAAGGTTATTTAGGGGTAACACTGTTTAGCCGTAGCAAGCGGAAGGTTGAGCTGACACCATCCGGGGAGCAGTATCTGATGCCCGTCAAGCACGCGTTGGAGGAGATTGAGATGGCAACTCACCGATTGGCGACGAATAAGGAAACCAATGTAGTTCAGATTAGTGTAGCACCCAATTTCCTGACCCGGTGGCTAATGCCACGGATGTCTCGTTTTCGGGAGCTGTATCCGGATATCGAGCTTCAGATAAACGCTTCTATGGGATTGCTCGATTTCAATCGGTCGAGCACCGATATGGCCGTCTACTATGGGCACGGCGAGTGGGATGACATTGAGGTTCACTTTCTGCAGAAGGTTATGCTGGTGCCTGTGTGCAGTCCGAAGCTTTTAAATGGAAAGTTTCCTTTGGAGGTTCCGGAAGACCTGCGTCATCACACATTAATCTATGTCAGCAAACGCAAATGGGAGTGGGAAGATTGGCTACAGTTGGCGGGTGTAGAGTTTATTACCCCAAGGGACAGCCTTCAGTTATCCAGTGGTCAGCTAACCACTGCGGCTGCACAGGAAAATCTGGGTGTGGCTCTGGCAGACCCTACGCTGACGTCCAGAGAAATCAGTTCGGGCGATCTGGTAGTGCCATTCAATATTCCACTTGATACGCACAGGGCTTTTTATCTCGTTTATCAAAAACACCGCCCTTTAACCTCGGGTATGAATGCCTTCAAGGAGTGGTTGATGAGCGAAATGCAAGCCATCGACGCTTATCACGTGGAGTATGCTCCATCACTGGGCAGGAGCGCCAACAAGAAGGGTCAGTAACGGACATTACGAGGGAGCAGTTGTTAAGTACTGGGGGCGGGTCAGCCCGAATCAATAAAATGCTTGATACATTACGTGAAGAGGTGAGTCAGGATTTGCCAGAATCGCTAATAGCCGTTTTGACGGAGGCCTTACTGATTCATGGGACAAGACAAGCTGAGAACATCAAGCAACAACTCAATGCGGTTAAAAATTCAGCCAACTTCCGTAGCTTCAAGTAGGTGATGTCCCGTTATATCGGTTATGGCGCAGCCTATATTGAGTGTGTGCTTACCTGTACTGAGCAACGTGTAACTGTGCTTGGTTGCGATGAAATTCGCGAAAACGGGGTGCATGAGTGCACGTTTCCATTGCCTATATGGCTTATCTGCACAGAAGCTCTGGCGGTGCCTAGTTGTCACACTGGCTTGGTTTTTACCAATCAATCCCGAGCACGGCAACCTGTGGGAAGCCAAGTTGGTTCTTCAGCCGGGTGGTGCGAACTGGACGGATGCTGCGCTGAAATTGCAAAGAACTGATGGCGATCACAACCAAGTATTGAAAGGTACGGTCCAACATGAGGTGTTGGAGCACCATTGCCGCCTACCAAGACGGCGACATACTGAGGCTCCGAGTGATTTGTAAGAAAGATGCTACTGCTCGCCTTGATGGTGTGATTCTATGGCCTGGCGGTAATTCTTGAGGTTAAGGAAGACGTCAACATCCCAGTTCTACAAGCAAATTCGGAACCGTATACAACCGTAGGTTGTGGTGGGCAGACGGTAATGTAGTGAACTTGGTTAGCCAGCCTATGAGGGTGAAAGCCGCGAAGCGAACATGGCAGGCAAGTTTTAAACGTCCCTGTTTAGCGCACCTACATATTCGGATAATTCGGGCCCCCGCCGCCTTCCGGCGTCACCCAGGTAATATTCTGAGCGGGGTCCTTGATGTCGCAGGTTTTGCAGTGCACGCAGTTCTGCGCGTTGATCTGGAACTTCTGGCCACTGCCATCGTCAGCCTCAACCACTTCATACACGCCAGCCGGGCAGTAGCGCTGCGCAGGCTCGTTGTACTTCGGCAGGTTCTCCTTGATGGGAATCTCCGGGTCAGACAGCTTCAGGTGAACCGGCTGGTCTTCCTC
>NZ_JBDWCL010000047.1:0-5395 GCF_039977835.1 Marinobacter sp.
TGAATGGAAGGGGGAAGCAGGAAGTCAGTGTCCCGATCAGCAAGTACAAAATGTCCCATCATTGAAGTCCGGTTATGGCCCCTGTTGTATTGATTATCTCACTTCGACACTGCGTGGTTAAGTCCGACAGGCTGCTAGCGGGGGCATTTGAACAGAAACTTACGGTTCCGCCCACCCGGATCCACCTCAAACCGTAAATTCCTGCGCAATTCTCCCCTGCTCACTTCATGGCCGAGGATTGAGATCGAGCGGATACTTCTTTAAATCCAGGTAATCCCAGTTATTTCGGCATACCCAATTCATCACTGTACCCGGCGGATCCGGGTTCTTGGTAAAGGTCTTCACCGCGCTTTCGTATTGTTCGGACGAGCAACTGCCCTCGCTAAATTGTTCCTGGTTGGTGCGCAGTCCCGCCAGGTCAGGAGCCTCAAATTGCGAGCGAAAAGCGGTGACGGTCTGATCCGGATTAATGGCGAAGAAAAAGTAGTCCTGGGTATCCAGCATGGTTGCAATCACCGCCTGGATGATCGGATTCCCGGCTGGTACCAAGCCGTGATACGTGGCATGGCCATAGAATTCAAACCCAAAGTGAAGCACCTTGTATTGGCTTGTACCCAGAACTGAATGCCCGAAGTTCATGCCTTGGTGCGTTACCTGGTTTGGTAAAGGTCTCTCTGGCCGTACCGCAATGAAACCGCATTTCTCTTTCCGGTCTTCCACGTAACCCAATGCGAAACAAGGCGCTTGCGCAGCCACAAGATCGCGGATCAGCAATTGATTGACCGTCAGGCGCGGCAGATAGTTGTGGACTTCACCCATCTATTTCGTTTCCTCTCGTTCAATAAAGTAGGTGCCATTGGGCAAGACGTGTTTGTAGGGCAGTAGGGAGATGTGAGCCAGCAGGTCATCGTCCACCGTCTCACCTTGCTTTCGGAGTTCATCGACGATGTTGCTGATCCTGGAGGTGTTCCAGTACAGGATGGCATTGGATACCAGGCTTAACGCACTTGCCTTGTTCATGATCTCCAGGTAATCACCGGTGGTGAATTCCCCTTGGTTGGCAAAGAAGATCCAGCGCGGCAGGTTGTGCCGGTACTCGCCTTTGTTGAGCTGGAGCTGAACCGTGCGGCGCAGGTCTTTGTCGGTGATATAGCGCAGTATGTATTCGGTCTTGATGATCCTGCCCAGGTTGGTGAAGGCCTTCGCCAGACGGTCAGAGGGAAAGCTGTTGGTCAGTCGCTCCACAATCACGTGGGCCGGTGCCGTGCGTTCCTTTAACGACGTGGCTACATGGATCATTTCGTCCCACTGCTCTTCCACAATGCCCAGATCCGCCGTCTTGTTCAGTGAGGGTGTGAATACGCCGTAATTGACGTTGCGCTCCACCCGGTAGAGCTGCTGATCCTTGAGGTCGCGGATTCGGGGCCTGAAGTAGTACCCCAGCAAGTAGCACAGCGCAAAGATGATTTCGGTGTAGCCGTGGGTGTCGGTGGTATGTTCGCGGATCTTCAGGATGGTGTTGTTTTCCAGCAGGCCATCCAGGACGTACAGGGCTTCCCTGGGATTACAGGAAATGGCCTTGGTACTGTATACCGAGTATTGATCGGACACATGGGTGTAGATGCCGATCGCTTTCTCATAGTAACCGTAGTAGCGAGGATAATACGCCGCCAACAGGCTGTCGGCCCGGATCCGGAAGCGCTGCGCATCCGATGATGACACCTGGCCAGATCCGTGCACCTCACTGAACGGCAATTGGTGATGCTGGTTCACAATCTCGGCGCTGGCCGCCGTAATGGTTTCCTCGCGCACGTAGAACTGCAAGACGTGGCGCAGCATATCCACTGAGACATCATCAACACTCGCACTCATGGCCACCACGCCCAGGTTGGTAGCCTGGGAAATCAAGGCAGAGATCAGCGTTTTGTAGAAGTTCTTCGGCCTGGAGTGGTGTTGCTGTACCGGGATAAAGTGCCGGGAGAAATTGGTTTCCCTGTCCACTTCCATCAGCAGTTCTTCAATGCGAATGTTGGGCATACTGGCATCGATGACTTTCTGGAGTTTCTTCACAGTCTCCGGGATTTCAGCCTTGTCATCGCGCTTCAGCTTGAGATTGCCATCCTTGATGTCAGCAAAGGTATCCAAACCAAACCGCTTTTCCGCTTCGCCCACACTCTGGTGGAATTGCAAAATCAATTGCGCTTTCACCTGGTCTTTAAACGGTTGCTGGAGGTCCTCGTAGGCAGCTTCGCGGGTATCCTCCCACCGGTGCGGGTTCAGCATCAGATCCCAGAAAGAGACGTGTTGTTTGCTCTTGGGCACAAACAGATCCCCGGAGCGCAAGGCGTCCTTCATGGCCATAGCCACGCCCAGTTCCCAGGCGTTGCGCTGGATCTTGCCGTTTTTGCCTTTCAGGCACCGCCGTAGCTCCTTGGGAATGAAATACGTGGGTACTTCATCTGGCAAGGTTTTCAGTTCACCGGCATCGAGCTGGCGAATCAGTTGTATGGACTTCAGGAGTGGTTCAGTACCGGGCTTGGCCTGGAACGGCAGGTGCAGGAATTCCGGGAAATATTTGCGTAAACTGGGATAACGGGCCAGCAGCAGATCACCGTAGCCGCGCTCTTCCAGGCGCTTGAAGATATGCAAATCATCCACGGATTCCAGCAGTTTCTTTTCATCGATGCGTTGCCACAGATCCACCTTGTTCAACGGCTTGTCATCGGGCCAATCCAGGATCAAGTGGGTCGCATTCAGCACCGTATCAATGGCTTTCTTCTGGCGCTTGCGAAATTCGCGGTGCTTTTTCTCGTGAACCTGCCTGCCTTTACGCAGCATGTCCAGGATGTACTGGTCGTGCATTTTCACCAGGTGATCCAGCAGCACCTTGCGTGTTTCCAGCAGGAAACACAACATCAGGGAATAACGTTTGTTTTCCTTGAACCGTTTGATGTCCTTGGCGTTGTAGCGGCGCGCCAGTTTGTAGAGGTAATCCATAAAGGCCGGATCCACGATCCGCGATTCAATCGCATCGATGCCGGTACCATCGAGAGACCGGTATCGCTCCAGGTAACTTTGAATTGAGGTGATGGTGGCTGACGGCGGATATTCCTTCAGGAGGTAGAACAGCGATCGCTGATCGCCAGGTGCGGCAATCAATAGCTCATCAATGGCCTGCCGGATTTCCGCTGATAGTTGCCGATAAAGTGACTCAAACAATCGCTCATGAACCTCGGAGCAAACACTGATAATCAAGCGTTCCAGGACGCTTGGCCCCGGCAGGATCACTTTGGTATTCAGAAGATACTGCTCTGCACGTAGAAACAGTTCATCCGGCAAGAAGCCTTGCTCGGCCTGTTTCGACAACCACTTTTCCAGGCTGGCTTGGGCGTTGTCATCGTATTTGACGAAGCCCAAATAAGTCAGGATGTTTTTGCGTTGTTCGGAAAACGTGGCATCCCGATCTGGGGTGTTGATGGTCAGGGACGGTGGTAATTCAAGCTGGCTATTGAGGTAGCTCACAATGCGTGGCGACAGGTCGTTGACCTCCACCAGGAAACGACCGTACAGGCGCACGGCACAAAGCTGGATGGCGATGAACAGGCGGGAGTGGGTGCGGTAGCGATTAACTTCTTTCTTGTCGGCTTCCGATAGCGTCCAGTCCCTGGCCATTTCCTCATCGGAGAAATCCTGCGGCAATGTCACTGGTTGGTAACGTTGCCGTTGGGTCAAGAACTTTTCATTGGCTGTCATTATTCATTGTTATCTTAGTATCCGGCTTCTTTCTGATGTCGCACCGCAAGAATCGTTGCAGTTTCTCCATCGAAGCGATACAAAGCTATATATCCACTGCCTCCGAAATCGATCAGCCATTCCCGAAACTCTGGCTCCATATCTGCAACAGGGCGACCTGCTTCCGGTTGAAGAGCCAGTATTTTCACGCCAGCCCGTATCGTTTTGATTGCCCGTCGAGCCGCATCTTCATTGTTTAGCGCAAGGAATCGATAGAGCCGCTGTACATCAGCGAGGGCGGGCGGTGACCAGATCAGATGTGGCACTTAGGCAACTCCACATCGTCACCCGCTTCAAGCTTCTCCAGCCAAGCGTCAGCTTCTTCAAGCGTCAGATGCAGTCCGTTTTTCTGGTACGCTTCCCAGGCGCGTAATGCATCCTGTTTGAAGGATTCGCGCTTTTCCTCACGCTCAACATAATCACGGATCGCTTCGCGCATGATCCAGTGTGATGAACGATGCCGTGCTTCAGCCAGATGCTGAATTCGGTTCTTCAAGTTTTCATCAAGCTTTACTGATGTTGCCATTTTGTTACCTCGGTATTTAAAGGTAGTACCATTAAATACTATACCACAGAATCCTCTCCGACCAGTGAGTAAAGAAAACCCTCATTTTATTAACTGCTTCGCGCAGGCCCTGAAAGGCAACGGGTTTGCAGCACAACTAAAGTTAATATACTCGGTTAATATTTCAATGTTAATATATTTCCTAGAGTTACGAGTAATTTAACTTTTGTGAGCGACGACCGGGTAGCTGCGATAACCGCCAACTTTTTAGGCCCGGTGGAAGAACCCCCAAATCTGTAAAGTTTGCCTGGAGAGTGAGAAGCATATGCTGGTTGGTTATGCACGAGTCTCGACTGACGATCAAAACCTCAACTTGCAACGAGACGCCCTCGACCAGGCTGGGTGTGAGCAAATCTTCAAGGATCAGCTTAGCGGTGCCAAAGCGGAACGCCCAGGTCTGCACCAGGCTTTGCAGTACGCGAGAACGGGTGACACCATAGTGGTCTGGCGACTGGATCGCTTGAGCAGGTCACTCAAAGACTTGATCGAGATGGTGACACTGCTGGAATTCAAGGGGATCGGCTTGAAGAGCCTCCAGGAAGCCATCGACACCTCATCCAGCTCCGGCAAGTTGATTTTCCATATATTCGGTGCGTTGGCTGAGTTTGAGCGGAACCTGATCCGTGAGCGCACCCAAGCAGGCCTCCAAGCTGCGCGAGCGCGCGGACGAAAAGGGGGTAGGCCTAAGTCACTCAACAAAGATAAACAGGCCTTGGCCGTGAAGCTTTACGACGAGAAGGAACACACCGTGGATCAGATCTGCGAAATGATGGGAATTTCAAAGCCCACACTCTACAAGTACATCAAGGCGGCCAAAGGCCGGTGAATTTCGTGCAGGAATTTACGGTTTGGGTGGATCAGGGTGGGCAGAACCGTAAGTTTCTGTTCAAATGCCCCCACTAGCAGCCTGTCGGACTTGCACCTGACAGGCGTTATTTAACGTTGTCTGTTCGCTTGGTTTCCCGAGTTTGACCGTTAGGTGGTCATCAGGGAGTCCAGATTGGCCTCTATGGCACTTTTAGGTGCTCCAGATAAGGC
>NZ_JBDWCL010000048.1:0-158829 GCF_039977835.1 Marinobacter sp.
TAGTTGTAATGCTTGAAGCGAGGCATGCCAACGACTCCTTGTCCGTTTGCCTGATCCTACCAAACCGGGGTGGAGATTTCGGGGTTTTTCTACAGCCTCAACGCCAACATTAAGCGGCGCCCGACTAGGGCGTCCGGTGGACGGCCGCCAGGCAGGGAACGAACTTGAATGACTGGTTATGTGCTACCCGAAGAAACAGCCATTCTCGTCGGCATTCACGATAGCAAAAAATTCCTCTATGGAGCGTGACTCAGGTTCTGGCGTGTATGAATGCCATTTTAGATCGCTGCGCATCCAGTAGATTTTCCAGCGCTGAGACTTCTTGACGTAGGTAGCTTTTGCCACAGGCGACTCAATGATCGTGGACGGCTCACGAAAATGCGGGCGAATTTCGACAATCTGCACACTTTGGCCAGAAACGCGAACGTCCAAATCCACTTGGGAACGAATATGGACTGGTGGCCGCCTCGCTTCCAGAAAATCCGAAGCAGCCCGATCAATTTTCTTTGCTTCAAACTCACTGAATGCCATGTAGATTCTCTATAGGAACGCCCACATAACGCCCGCAGCACGCGCGGCTTTGTAGTGAAGGCGAAGCCGCAACGAAAAAGCCGTCGCCGTGCCTGCGATTGTTATGCATTTGCCGCAATTACGGTTGTGTTGAACCCTTCATCAGAAGTTGGGGCAACAAAGTGCTTTGTAACAAGCTCAAACATCTCTTCCGTATCAGTTGCCGCTCTCTGTGGCTGCTCTATCCGCCTTTTTGCGATTTGCTCCAAGCAAATTTCATTTGGCTGGTCGATGTAAATCAGCTCGTGTGAAGCCTGGATCTCAGAAAAAATGCTTTTAAACCACTCTCGTTGCGAAATTGTATTTGCAGGAAAGTCCATTACCACATTAGTTCCTGCTGCCAAGATCGACTGAGCCAGCTTCTTCATTTGAGGCTTGAGCCTACCAGCATATTTTACGTAATCTTCCAGTGTCTTAATACTATCCGGATAAACTGACGCAAGCCACTCGTCTTCAGAAAGCAGCACGGCGTTTCGCTCATGGGAAACTTCAAGAGACTTTGTAGTTTTACCTGCCCCCATTTTTCCACAGAAAAATGTCAATACTCCTTTATTCATTTCTTACCTCGTATTGCATAACGCTTGCAGCATGCGCGCCATTGGAATGGAGCCGAAGGCGCAATGAAAAGGGCGTCGCTGTGCCTGCACTTGTTACACAGCACCGAAATTCCCCCTAAGAATGAACACAATAGGCGTCAGCAGGATGAACGCGACAACGAATGCTGGGAACATTGATCGAGCTAACAGTGTTAAAAAAGTCGGTTTGGTATGCAAAACGACTCCAGGAAGCTCATCCGAAATCCAAACTGCCATCTCGGTACCAACCACTAATTCCTCGTCGGGTGTGTAAGGGGGAGGAGCGATAAAATGGATAGGCCCCCTTCCTTCAACCCTGATGCCCAGTTGAACTAACCGAACTAGAGCAGCACGATGATTCTGCTCAACCATTGCTGAGGTCTGTCTGGCCCCAGACAATGGCTTTAGCTGCGAAAAACGCACCAGTGCGATCAGCAAAAAGATCGCTGATACCGCTATTAAATAGTAAACGACGAACTCGGTTGTATTCATGCGGTGTAACGCCCTTGTTTAGCGGCGCCCATGTAGCGCAGCGAAATGGGCGTCCGGTGTAGGGCCGGAGGCCCGGAACGAACTACAACAGTTGGTTATGTGGTGCGCGGCGCAAACATGATGATAGCCATACCCACCAGAGCAACGGCTGAGCCAACTAAATCCCAAGCGGTGGGACGAATATCATCGATGGCCCAAAGCCATACAATCGCCATAAAAATATACACACCACCATACGCCGCATAGACCCTGCCGGCAGCGGTTGGGTGCAGCGAAAGCAACCACGCAAATGCTGCAAGGCTCAACGCACCTGGCACCAGAAGCCAGATGGTTTTGCCCTCACGAAGCCAGAGGTAAGGCAAATAACAACCCACGATCTCTGCCAATGCGGTAACGAGAAAAAGACCGACTGTTTTCAACTCAGGCAATGAAATTGACCTCTTGGCAGTAACACATAACGCTGAAATAAGCGGCGGCCCGACAGGGGCGTCCGGTGGAGGCCGCAGGCCGGAACGAACTTAATTGACTGGTTAACTGGCGCTGCCACCATAGTATGACCTTAGCACCTGATGACGGTGCTTGAAGATGAGTCGGTAGACAGGTGCCAGAACGTCTGCCAACACTGGCAACCTACACTGGAACTCGACGGTATCGGTGACCCAGCATAATGCCCCGTTCCGATTGATGTCCCGCCGATGGTGCCACAGCTTATTGGTTAAAGTACTGGACACCTCCACAAAACCCCGTTGGCGATCAATGGATTGAAAAAAGAACGTGTGCCGATCAATGGGAAGGATACCGAAAAGGAGTATCCAGCTCGAAAAGAGCACCCTACCGGAGGGCCATTCGAAGATCGGCTTGCTTGACCATTCTGAGGGAGCCGTCATACGGATGAGAGGGCTCAATTCCCTATTTACGCCCTTCATGGTGAGTAGCCCAGCAACATCTTCGGGACTGATTTTAAGATTGCTCGATACTTCAAATTTCACTGAGACCTTCCGTGACAGTTAACGCCCGGCTTTGCGGCGTGCCGGAGCGCAGCGTAGGCGCGTCCGACAACAGCCGCTTGTTAACCCCGTAGCTCGAGGCCTTCTCGAATGACCTCGGGATGACGGGAAGCAATCTCAATGAGCGCTTTTGCTGGACCAGAGGGTTCACGTCGACCTTGCTCCCACTCCTGCAGGGTTCGCGCGGAAATATGCAGTACCTCAGCAAACTCGACCTGAGTCAGTCCGGTTTTGCCTCGAGCCTCTGCCACCTCGTTAGGCTCAACACGACTGACTCGTGCAGTTTTGCCCGCTTTCATTTCTTTAACAGACTGAAGCAACTTGTTGCCAAGCTCCTCAGCACTTAGTGTCTCGTCACTCATTTTCCAATACCTCACGAATCGACTTCAGGATATGAGCGGGTATATTGCCCCTGACGGCTTTCTTGTAGATCACCAATAACCAGATCTCACCATTTGCCAACTTGGTGAAGTAAATGACTCGCACCCCACCGCGCTTCCCTGAACCCGCTACCGACCAACGAACCTTTCTACATCCGCCGCTACCCGGAATGGGGTCACCAATTTCCGGACTTGCCGCAAGCCAGGCAAAGAAAGCGCTTCGCTCTTCCTCAGTCCAGATTTTTCTGGCATCTGCTTCAAATGTAGGGGTTTCGATGATGGTAAACATGACAGTCAATATACGTCATTGACGGAGTTTTGCAAGATGCTGGTCACAAGGGTTAACGCCCGGCTCACGCGCCGGTTTGGAGCCGCGAAGCGGCGGAAAATCGGTCACTGTGCAGCCGATTGTTAGGGTCGACAGACATGCTTGAGCATCCCTTCGAAGAACTGAACCACAATGCCCCGGATTTGTTCTACCGTGTAGTACTGGTTTGCATATTCGACATAGATTCCTTCACCTACCGAGGTGAAAAAGTACTGATACCAATCCTTGACGACAGGCTGATCTTCTATTGCCGTGACCTGACTGGAACGCAACCAGTGATAGTGCTTGCTTGCATTGGCCGTCTCGATACAGATGCGAAGCGCATGGACTATATGCCTCCGTGCATCTTGCCCACTGTTTGGAACACAAGACTGGTCTTTGATCCAGCTAGAAGCATCCAATGGCAGTGCATCATAATCAGAATGCCCGATAGCCTCGGTTAACTGCTTCGATATTTCGTGCTCCTGATAGTATTTCCGGCACCATTCATAAAGGACGGCAGCAGTCACAAAGAAATTGAATAGGTCGTAACGATGAGGGACCCCATGGATTTTCTCGGCGTCGTGCAGCAGTTTGCCCATCAGGTCCTCCGGCGTTTCCAAACCGTATGAGATGTGGGACAAATCCTTTTGCTTAGCCATAAATCTCCTCACACGCTTGGAACTCGTGAACTGCCCCTAACATTTGTATATGAGTCGCCACGACCACTTCCCCAGCGAGTCATATCTCAACTTGAACGTTCACCAAAGCTAGGCAGGAATCCCCGTCAGGTCAATAAGTTCCGATTATTTCTCTCCACTTCTCTCGACGTAAAAACGCTCTCGACGACTACTATCCCATTTTCGCAGGATTTTCCAACCAAATGATTTATAAATAAAAATAGCAACCTTTCCACATCCCACCCAGATCATGGTCGCTACGGCCATTTTTCCAGTTGCAGAAGAGCAACTTCACCAAATAAACTGTATGCATATACAGTCTCAAGGATTTGTACTCATGGACGATATACCAGCCCCGCTGCCATCCAACCCTACCCGCTTTATGGATCGTTTCCGTGCATTTATTCGTGCCAGGCATCTGGCCTACCGTACGGAGAAAACTTACTGCCTGTGGGTACGGGAATTTATTCGCTTTCATAATAAACGCCATCCGGAATCAATGGGGCCCGTAGAGGTGAATCAATGGCTGAGTCATCTGGCGAACAATCGCAATGTCGCTGTGAACACCCAAAAAACTGCATTGAACGCGGTTGTGTTTATGTATCACCAGTTTCTCGGCAAGGAATTAGGTGAATTGCAGTTCGTCCAAACGTCCAGAGGGCGCAAACTGCCCACCGTTTTCACCCATGACGAAGCAATGTCGGTATTAGCACACATGCAGGGCACGCATCGGTTGGTTGCCAGTCTTATGTATGGCTCAGGTTTACGAGTGATGGAGGCAGCCCGGCTTCGTGTTCAGGATGTGGAATTTTCCGAGCCCTGTCTGTTTGTGCGGGAGACTAAAGGCGATAAGTGGCGGCGTACGATTCTTCCCTCTTCGCTCTGCGACGCACTGAAAACCCAGATTGAGTTTGCGCTGGCTCTCCACCAGCAGGATTTGCAGGATGGCTTCGGAGAAGTCTATTTGCCCAATGCGCTGTCAAAGAAGTTCCCTGGCGCCGCCCGCAGTCCCGGTTGGCAGTATGTATTTCCCGCCCAACGCCTGGCCATCGACCCTCGCTCTGGTGTTCGTCGCCGGCATCATATTGGTGAACAGCAGGTCAGGCGTTCGGTTCAGTCTGCCATCAGGCACGCAGGCATTCGCAAGAAGGCCAGTTGTCACACCTTTCGTCACAGTTTTGCCACCAACTTGCTACGGCACGGAACAGATATTCGCAGCATTCAGGAGTTAATGGGCCACAACGACATAGGCACCACGCAGATATACACTCATGTGATTGGCACCCATGAGCGCGGGATCAGGAGTCCACTGGACGACCATTCACCAGGGTCCCGCCTCTAACGGCCACGAACACCTATAATGCTAGACTGGCCGGGAAACCAACGTGATCCTCAATAACAGGGCAAGCCATTGGACAATATGAAACCCATCATCCACAGGGAGTGGCAGGCTCTCTGGCTGGCCATCGGGTTCCTCACCCGCATTCCCATGCTGGTACGGATAGACTACTCGCCGCAACTGATGAACCAGTGCAGTGTCTATTTTCCACTTGTGGGGCTGATACTCGGCACCATCTACGCTGCGTTGTATATCGCTCTCATGCATTTCTGGAGCCCTCTGGTGTGCCTTGTGCTGGTCACCGGGTTTCACCTCTGGATTACCGGGGCCTTTCATGAAGATGGGCTGGCAGACAGCCTGGATGCGCTGGGCGGTGGGTATTCGGTAGAAGCCAGGCTGCGCATCATGAAGGACAGCCGCATCGGCACCTACGGTACGGTCGCGCTGGTGGTGGCGTTGGGGCTGAAGGTGGCTTTGCTGGCCGAAGCTCAACCGGTGTGGCTCGCGCTGCTTCTGGCCCCCATGGTGGCCCGTCTTGCACCACTCCTGATCATGGGCCACCTGTCCTATGTGACGGACCCGGATAAAAGCAAGAGCAAGCCGGTGGCAGATGATTTCTCGAATACCCGGCTGGCCCTCGCGGCGGCCTTCACCCTCATGGCAACCCTTTTACTGACCGGTTTCCAGGGCGGGATCCTGCTGTGGAGTACAGTGGCGACTCTGGGTACGGCTCTGGCGTGGGGCCTGTATCTGCGCCAGCAACTGGGCGGCTATACCGGGGACACGCTGGGGGCCAGCGTGGTGTTCGCTGAACTCGTGTTGTTACTCGGCCTGGCGAGCCTTTAGTACACAAGCACACACCCGGCAGCCGCCAGCCCCAGTACACCCAGCCAGAGCCAGGCTCCCCGCTGCACCAGCCCAATGGCTTCATCAACAGTGTCCGCGGAGGCTTCCGGGCCGTCTCCGAGCACCGGTCGCTGCCGGATACCGGATGAATAGGGGGCCGGGCCGCCCAAAGACACCCCCAGTGCACCTGCCCCTGCCGCCATCACTGGCCCGGCATTCGGGCTATCCCATTTCGGTGCCTGGGTTTGCCAGCAACGCCAGGCCAGGCGGGTATGTCCCAGTAAGGCGTAGGTAAGCGCAGTCAACCGGGCTGGCAGCCAGTTCAGGACATCGTCCAGCCTTGCGGCAACCCGCCCGAAATAACGGTAGCGTTCATTGCGGTAACCCCACATGGCATCCAGGGTGTTCACCATCCGGTGAAGGAGGACCCCGGGTATGCCCGCCACCAGAAACCAGAACAGACTGGCAAACACCGCATCTGCGCCGTTCTCCAGCATCGATTCACTCGCTGCAGTCGCTACACCGTTTTCATTGAGCTCACTGGATTGGCGGCTGACAATGCGGCTTACCCGCTCTCGCGCACCCTCCAGGTCACCCCGGTGCAACGCCTTCGACACCGCGCGGCCATGTTCCTTCAACCCCCGGATGGAAAGAGCAAAATACAGAACCACCACCTGCAGCAACAGGTACAGCCATCCATTCAGCGCCCATCGCAGCATTTCCGCCACGAACAACACCGGGAATACCACCACCAGTACGCCCAGCAACCCCATCGTGATTGACCGGCCCTTGCGCACTGGCAACCGGTTTAACCAATGTTCCACCCACCCGGCCAGGCGCCCGAACCCAACCAGCGGATGCCACCGGTGGGGCTCCCCCAGCCATCGGTCCAACAGCACGGCAGCAAGGCACACAATTACAGAGGTAACAAACACGTTCAAATCGGCACCATCTCCTGGAAGGGACGTATCTGGATTACGGAGCGGTTGTGCAGTCTAACCGAGTCATCGCCAATCTTGACACTGTTTCAGGCCCGGTAGACCATTCCATGTTTTCACTGGCCAGGAATCCACCATGCCTTCTTTGCCGCCAAGCTGGAGCCACCAGCTTTGCAAACCCGATTCGCAGGCAGCCTCACAGGCCGCAGAGCGCCAGCAGGTACTGACCAAACCGCCGGGTTCCCTGGGCCAACTGGAACAACTCGCCATCCGGTTTGCCGGCTTGCAGGGGATGGAGCATCCGGCAATCGATCCGGTAAGGATTACCATATTCGCCGGTGACCACGGCGTATGTGAAGAAGGCGTGTCTGCGTTTCCGCAGGAAGTCACGGCGCAGATGATCGCCAACTTCGCCAGCGGGGGCGCGGCCATCAGTGTGATGGCCAGATATCTGGGCGCCTCACTGGAAGTGGTCAATCTGGGCACGGTAGGCGAGGTGTCGGTTCTCGCGGGCGTGCGGGATGAACTGATCGCACCGGTTACCGCCAACCTGGCCGTGACGGATGCAATGACGGAAGCCCAGGTCTGTTCCGCACTGACCAGTGGCGATGCGGCGGCGGAACGGGCGGCCAGCGCCGGATGCCGGCTGTTCATCGGCGGCGACATGGGGATCGGAAACACCACCAGCGCCGCGGCCCTTGCCTGTGCCCTGCTCAACTTGCCCCCGGAAACACTCGTGGGCCCCGGCACCGGCCTGGACGCCGCCGGCATTTCCCATAAAAGCGCGGTGGTAAGCCGGGCCCTGAATCGCCACGGCAGCAATACTGGCCCTCTTGCGACACTGGCCTCCCTGGGCGGGTTTGAAATCGCCGCGTTGACCGGCGCAATCCTGGGCTGCGCTTACCGGGGCATTCCTGTACTGGTAGACGGGTTTATCGTTTCGGTCGCCGCGCTGGTGGCCGTTCGCCAGCAGCCAGATGCCTGGCACTGGCTTGTGTTCGCCCATCAGTCCGCCGAACCGGGGCACCAGGCCGTGCTGCAGGCGCTTGACGCCAAACCATTGCTGGACCTTGGTATGCGGCTGGGTGAAGGCAGCGGCGCCGCAGTGGCGGTCCCCTTGCTTCGCGCGGCGTGTGAGCTCCACAACGGGATGGCAAGCTTCGCGGATGCCGGCGTCACCGACAAGGACCAGACCGAAGGCCGGGAGTCCTGATCATGAGCGGTAACACCACCACATTCTTCGACCTGATCCGCCATGGAGAACCTGCCGGCGGGCCCATGTTCCGGGGCAGCAAGGACGACCCGCTGAGCGATACCGGCTGGCAGCAGATCAACGCCGCCATAACGGAAGATGACCACTGGGACCTTATCATTACATCACCCCTCTTGCGCTGCCAGGCTTTTGCATGGCAACTGGCCCGGCAGCGACAACTGCCTGTCCATGAAGAACCGCAGCTACGGGAAATCGGTTTTGGCGACTGGGAAGGCAGAACCTCCACTGACATTCTGGCACATACTCCCGACGCGCTTGCCCGTTTCTGGAGTGACCCGGTGAACCATCCGCCACCCGGGGGCGAAGCCATTACAGCATTCAGCGAACGGGTCACCAGGGCATGGCAACACTGGCAATGCGAAGCTTCCGGAAAACGGGTACTGGTGGTGTGTCACGGGGGTGTTATCCGCATGATTCTGGCTGAGGTGATGGGCATACCCCTGCAACGCTCATTCTCTGCCATCGCCGTGCCCTACGCCTGTCGCAGCCGTATCCGCATAGACGAGTCAAGGCACGGGCTGCTCAGCTGCCTGCAGAGCCACGGCACTCCGTCAGCCTTTTAAGGTTTGCGGCAGCCCGGCCACACTCATCAGAACCCGGTCGCAGCAGGCGGCTAGGTCCTGGTTGAGCCAGCCCAGTTCGTCACAGAAACGGCGGGTAAGCGGGTCCATACCGATGGTGCCCAGGCCGACTTCGTTGCTGACAATCACCACCTGGCCAGGGTACTCCCTCAAGGCGTGCAGGAAAGCTTCCCTCTCGCGGGTGAATACGTCATCGCCTGCAAACAGCAGGTTGCTGACCCACAGGCTCATGCAGTCTATCAGCAACAACGGCGGCCTCGGCCTGCTGCCATGGTCATCCAGCACGCCAGCCAGTTTTACAGGAGCCTCCACCAGGCCCCATTCCGGGGGCCGGCTTCGCTGGTGACGCGCCACCCTCAGGGCCATCTCATCATCGCCAACCGTTGCGGTGGCCAGATACACCACTGGCTCCCCCGAATCGCTGGCGATCTGTTCGGCCAGTGCGGTTTTACCGGAGCGGATACCCCCCAGAACAAGCGTACAAAGTCCAGCCACAAACAATCCTTCTTCCCATACAGCTAACGTCTTGCCTCCCATCATGGCCGTAAAACAGCGCCACTGCTATATTGCGTGTTGAATTCACCACGCCGGACCGGTGCAAAAAGGAAGCGAGTAATGCAGGCAGAGCTGATCGAGATACGCAACCACCTGGCCCAGCATGCGCCGTTTGACGAGATGCCGGAAGAAACTCTCGACAAAATCGTCGCGGGTATCGAGGTTACTTATTTCCGCGCTGGGGCCGACATCCTCAAGTTCGGTGAGCGCAACAGCCACCTGCATTACATACGCAGTGGCGCAGTCGAGATGTATCGTCGCACGGGCGAGCTCTACAACCGTCTCGGTGAAGGCGAGATTTTCGGCCAGTATGGCCTGCTGATGAGCAAAACGGTGCGCTTCCCAGTGAAGGCGATAGAGGACTCTCTGATTTACCTGATCCCCGACGAGATCTTCCAGTATCTGTGGAAAAACGACGACAACTTCACCGATTTTGTCGAAGTTGAAGACCGCTCCCGCCTGCGCTCTGCGTTGTCCCGGCGGCGGAGGTCCAGTCAGCCCATGACCGCCCGGGTAACCCGGCTGATTTCCCGTGAGCCGGTGACTGCGCCGATCAGCGTTCGCTTGCAGGAAGCTGCCCGCATCATGACCGAAGAGGGTGTTTCAGCGTTGCTTCTCATGGACGAAAGCGGGGATGGTTCCAGACTTTCCGGCATCATAACGGACCGCGACCTCCGCACCCGCGCCCTCAGCGAGGCCCTGCCGTCGGAAACACCGATCAGTGACATCATGACCGACAGCCTGATTACTACGAGCTCCAACTCCTTTATTTTCGAAGCCATGCTGACCATGCTCCACAACAACGTGCACCACTTGCCGGTAATGGAGGGCGACACTATCCGCGGCGTAATCGCCCTGTCGGATATCGTGAAGCACGAGTCCCAGAGCAGCCTCTACCTGGTCAGCAACATCTACCAGCAACAGGATGTACAAGGCCTGAAACGCCTTAGTAAAGAAGTACCCAGCACCTTTGTTCGTATGGTCCATGAAGATGCCAACTCCCATATGATTGGCAGCGCCATGGCCGGTATCGGCCGCAGCTTCAGCCAGCGGCTGCTGGAACTGGGGGAAGAGAAACTGGGGCCGCCGCCGGTGCCATACTGTTTCATGGCCCTGGGCTCCATGGCCAGGGATGAGCAGCTGGTCGTAACCGACCAGGACAACGCCATGGTGCTGGACGACAGCTTCGACCCGGCACAACACGACGAGTATTTTCTGGCGCTGGCGAAATTTGTCAGCGACGGCCTGGCGGATTGCGGCTACACCTACTGTACCGGCGATATCATGGCCACGAACCAGAAATGGCGCCAGCCGCTAAAAGTGTGGAAAGAGTACTTCGCCGACTGGATTGAAAACCCAAAAGCCGAGGCCCTGCTCAACAGCAATATTTTCTTCGACCTGGACGGTATTTTCGGCCGCACAGAGTATACGGAAGAGCTCAAAGCGTTCATTGCCGAAAGGGCGAGCAATAGCCAGCGGTTCCTGGCAATGCTGGCACGCAATGCGCTCAATCGCACACCCCCACTGGGTTTTTTCCGTACCTTTGTCATGGACGAAGGAGGCAAGCAGGCCAAAACCTTTAACCTCAAGCGCCGCGGTACGGCGCCGGTTTCTGACCTGATCCGGGTGCATTCCCTGGCCTGTGGCTCGAAGGCCCAGAATACCTTCAACCGCCTCAAGGCCATCGCTGGCACCAAGCTGATTCCTGAAGACGGAGTGGATAACCTGCGGGACGCCTTCGAGTTCATCGCTATTGTGCGGATTCGCCACCAGGCCCTTGCCATCGAGGCTGGCCGCGAGCCAGACAATAACGTGCGGCCGGAAGACCTGTCGCCCTTCGAACGCAGTCACCTTAAAGACGCCTTCCAGGTGGTCAGCCAGGCGCAGAAGTTCCTCAAGTTCCGATATCACGCGCAGGTGGCACGGAATGTCTGACCTCCACGAATCCATGGCCACCGACGCCCCCGTCGAGAACCTGCCATGGCCTGAGCGTTTTCGTGAGCTTGCCGGACACGCCACGGATGAACGGCTGAAGGCCTTCTACGAAGCGGGTTGCGTTGCTCCGGACACGCCCCTGAAAGAGGTTCCTTTCGTGGGCCTGGACTTCGAAACCACCGGGCTGGACCCCAACAAGCACTCCATTGTCAGTATCGGTGTGGTGCCGTTCACCATCGACCGGGTACATCTGGGGGGCTCGCGGCACTGGCTGGTGAAGCCGCAACTGCCGCTGCATCAGACATCCGTTACGATACACGGCATCACCCATACTGACATCGACAAGGCTCCGGACCTGTCCGAGGTGCTTGATGGAGTTCTCGAAAGCCTGGCCGGCCGCATTCCGGTGGTGCACTACCGCGGTATTGAGAGGCCGTTTCTGAATGTCGCACTGCAGTGGCGAATCGGGGAGGAGATACGTTTTCCGGTGGTCGACACCATGGCCATCGAGTCCTATCTGCATCCGCGCAGGCAACCCAACTGGTGGCAGAGGCTAAAGGGGCAACAGGCCATTTCCATTCGGCTGCCGGACAGCCGGCTACGATATGGCCTGCCACACTATCCTCCCCACAATGCCCTGGTGGACGCGCTGGCCAGCGCCGAATTACTGATGGCCCAGGTTCAACATCACTTTTCGCCAGAGACCCCCGTCGGGGATCTCTGGCTGTGACCGGAAGGAGAATCAGTTGGACGCGGTACGGCTGCTTTCTTCCACTTCGCTGATCAATGCGCCGTAGCCCCGGGCTTCCATTTCCTCCAGCGGAATGAACTTCATCGCCGCGGAGTTCATGCAATAACGAAGGCCAGTCGGTGCGGGGCCATCGTTGAACACATGGCCGAGGTGAGAGTCCGCGTACTTGCTGCGGATCTCGGTCCGTTTCATGAAGAAGGAATTATCTTCTTTTTCAACCACCACATCCGGGCTGATCGGTTGGGTAAAGCTGGGCCAACCGGTGTTGGATTTGTACTTGTCTCTGGATGAGAACAGTGGCTCTCCGGAGACAATATCCACATAAAGGCCGGGCCGCTTCTCGTCGTAGTACTCGTTCTTGAAGGCGGGTTCGGTCCCGTCTTCCTGAGTGACGTAGTACTGCTCCTTCGTCAGCCGTGCCTTCAGCGTTTTATCATCCGGTTTTTCGAATGTCTCCGGATTGAAGCCCTCAACCTGGCTTTGGTTCATGCCGGACTCGTCACCGCCAGCCTGGCCGGATGAATCACTTCCTTCCGGTCGATACTGGGCATAATCCACTTCCTGGTCCTCGCCCCATACCTTTTCGATAAACTGGTAGCGGCCGGAGTTGAAGGTGTAGATCTGGTACCGCACCGGGTTCTTACTGTAGTAATCCTGATGGTATTCCTCGGCCTCATAGAAGGCTTCGAAAGGTACGATTTCAATCTTTACCGGATTATCGTAACGGCCCGACTCTTCCAGTGCCTTCACCGAGGCTTCAGCAGCGCGCTTCTGCTCTTCGTTGTGATAGAAAATCGCAGGCCGGTACTGCCGGCCCCGGTCCACGTACTGGCCTTTCACATCGGTGGGATTCGCAGTACGCCACAGGGCCTGGAGCAGGCCTTCGTAGGTAATAACATCAGGGTCGTAATACACCTGCACGGCCTCGGTGTGCCCGGTACGTCCTCCGGCAACCTGTTGATAGGTAGGATCTTTCTCCTCGCCACCGCTATAACCGGACACCGCTTCAACGACCCCCGGCACTTTCTCTTCATAAGCCTCTTCAACGCACCAGAAACACCCACCGGCAAAGGTGGCAACCGCCAGATCCGGGTCGTCGGGAGCGTATTGTGAATCCGACTCACTGGAGGCGACCACCTGGAACCCGGTCAGTGCGATGGCCACCGCCATTGAGATCAGTAACAGATACCGTTTCATAACCTTAACCTCTTGCCCTTTGAATACTGTGACCAGTTTGCGCTGGATTCATCACAGCATCTTCTCCAGTTTATTACGTTTGTATAACGCCGGAGAGATCATTATGGATGCGGTCACTTCAGGTTAATCACCCTGCCGGAAGCCTTATACAGAAGCATGCGCCCCCGGAGGCTCCGTTTTCAACACGGATATCGCCACCCTGCAGTGTCATGATCCGGCGGGCAATAGCCAACCCGAGGCCGGCATGGCTGCCAGCCCCGGCGGAAGAATCGCCACGATAGAACGGATCAAAGATATGGGGCAGGTCCGGCTCCGGAATGCCCGGGCCGCTGTCGCGCACGCAGACTTCCGGCAGGCCGGCCACCTGCCGGAGCAAAACCTCGATGCGCCCGCCGGCGGGGCTGTAGGCAATGGCATTGCCAATCAGGTTATCCAGCACCCGCTCGGTCATGGCGAGGTCGGCATGGGCCATCGGTTGTTCCGGGTTGCCGGTCACCGCAAGCTCAAGCTGCCGGTTGTGGGCCTCCGGTCCATGCTTCTGGACCACATCGTGCACCAGCTCTGCCAGGGGAAACGGCTCGGGCACGGGTTGCTTTTCGCGGGCTTCCAGGGCAGCAAGTTCAAACAACTCGTCGACCAGCCGGCTCAGGCGCCGGCCCTCTTTAAGGGCGATGTCGAGAAATCGGTCCTGCTCTTCCGGGCTGAGGCGATCCCGCCGCAGTTTCAGGCTTTCAATGTAGCCCTGCATCGAAGCCAGGGGGGTGCGCAGGTCGTGAGAAACCTGGGCCACCAGTTGGCGGCGTTGAGCGTCCTTTTCCGTCAGCTGTTCAATCTGGGAGGCAATTCGGGCGGCCATGTCATCGAAAGTGGCACCCAGGTAGTCGATTTCGTCCCGTACCACCGGTCGCCTGTCTCGCCAGGTGGTCGCGGGTTGATGGCGCATGTCGCCATGCTCGAAATCCTCCACCAGCCGGGTCAGCCATGTCAGCCGGCGGGTCAGCAGCCGAAACACCGCCAGCCCGGCGAGCATCACCACCGCAAGGCTGACCAGCAGGGCCCAGGCACTCAGTTCCAGCAACTGGCCGCCGCGGGCCATGGTTTCCGCGGCATCGTATTCCTCACCTCGCAACACCACGTACAGATAACCTTCCGGATTGTCTGCTGAAGGCACCGGAGTCACGGAAAATACTTTCTGTCGGTCGTGGCTGCGGGGGTCGTCTCCCAGGACTGGGTAACGGCTCATGTCATCCATCAGCCGGCGTATGGGCTCCAGCGAAACCTGCTTGCGCTTGATTTTTGCGGGGTCCGCCGAGTAGGAGAGAATGGTGCCATCGAGGTCGAGCAGATAGATTTCGATACTGGGGTTGATGGTCATGTACAGTGCGAAAAGCTCTTTCAGGGCGCTGCGGTCGAGCTCACCCTCATTCACCAGGTTCCGGTCGGCCACCAGGTTTCTCGCCAGGTCCCGGTGTAGCTCCTGGTTCACTGACGCGTTGTACTCCCTCAGCGAGTAGAGGCTGATAAAGGCGTACAACAGACCGACGCCCAGCAACAACAGGAATAGCCCAACGGCCAGCCGGGTGTATAGAGTCCTCAACATGGGTCAGTCCCGGAAACGATAACCCACCCCCCACACGGTCTCGATGAACTCCGGCTTGGCCGGATCCTTTTCGATCTTGCCACGCAGGCGGTTGATGTGAGTGTTGACGGTGTGCTCGTAGCCTTCATGGTTGTAGCCCCAGACCTTGTCCAGTAGCTGAACGCGGCTGAACACACGGCCCGGATGGCTGGCAAAGTGACAGAGCAGGTCGAACTCCCGGGCCGTCAGCTCCACTTCCTGATCCCGCACAAACGCCCGGCGCCGCGACGGGTCGATTCGCAACCCATCGGTCTGCAGTTCACCACCACTCTCATCGGAGGTAGGCGGCGTGGCCGCCATGGCATCCACTCTCCGGAACAGGGCTTTTACCCGTGCCGACAATTCTGCAACGCTGAAGGGCTTGGTGAGGTAATCGTCGGCACCCATTTCCAGACCCAGAACCCGGTCGAGTTCGGTGCTTTTTGCCGTCAGCATCAGCACCGGCACATAACCCGGGCCGGAGCGGATCTCGCGGCATACTGAGAGACCATCCATACCGGGCAACATCAGATCCAGCACCACCAGGTCAATATCCCCTTCACGAAAACGCGCCAACCCGCTATCACCCCGATCGCACAGGATGGGGTTCATGCCAAGGTCCGCCACGTGCATGCGCACCAACTCGCCAATACCAGGGTTGTCTTCCACTATCAGTACGTTTCGTGTCATAGGTTCCTGGCCGCGGGCCATTTCGCAGGAATCACAATCTGTTGGTACCAGTGTATAGCGCAAAGTTCACAAATGTATCACGCCGGCATTGGGCCTTTGGGCCCACCGGTCATCTCAGCATAACGTGTAATTTCCCAGGACAGATATTCCGGAGTAGGCTGGGACAGCCCGGAGCTTCTGGTCTTCATAGCGGGTTTGCTGTTTTGTCGTTAGAATAAAATCGAACTCCGATACGAGGTTGCAGTGACAGAAAGAACAACGAGGGCAACACCTGCCGACGCCTTCCGGCGAGCACGCAGCATGTGGCTGAAAGGCGAGCGCATTCACCTGGCCTCGCTGTCGGCCGAGCTGAATATCGGAAGGGCTACCCTGTTTCGCTGGGTTGGCAACAAGGATTTACTGCTGGGGGAAGTGCTCTGGTCACTCTACGAGCCGCTCAGGCTCGAAGCGCTCAGCGCAACGCCGGGGCAAGGTGTGGATTTCGTGGTAGGCGTCTACCGGTACATCAATTCCACCCTGCTGCACTCCGAACCACTGCGACGCTTTGTCCATGAGGACCCGGAATACGCGCTCAAGATACTGACCTCGTCGCAGTCCACGATTCACAGCCGCGCTGTCGAGGCCAATACCCGCACGCTTCGTGACCAGATAGCCTGCGGGCATATCAATCCGCCCCTGAACGTCGACAGCCTGTCCTACTTCATGGTGCGGCTGGCCGAATCCTGCCTGTACAGCGACATAATCAACGGTCGCCAGCCCCGCGATGAGGAGCTGGAGGACGCCTGCATCGCGGTGCGGATACTGCTTGGCGGGAAGGCCTAAAGCTGCAGGGAACGCACCTCCAGGAACTCTTCCAGCCCCCACTTACCGAACTCGCGGCCAATACCGGAATGTCCGAACCCGCCGAACGGTGCCAATGGGTTGAAGTCGCCGCCGTTAACGAAGACCTGGCCGGTGCGCAACTTGCCGGCCACTTTTTTGGCGTGGGCATCATCACCGGACCAGACGGCGCCTGACAGGCCATAGGCGGTCCCGTTGGCAATTTCGATGGCCTCGGCTTCATCCTCGTAAGGGATCACGCACAAGACGGGACCGAAGATTTCTTCCTGGGCGATGCGGCTGTTGGGTTTGACGTTGCCGAATACCGTGGCCCTGACGAAGTACCCCTGCTCGCAGCCTTCCGGCGCTTCCGGGCCGCCGGCAACCAGGGTTGCTCCTTCCTGAATGCCGAGTTTGATGTAATCAATGACCTTGTCCCGTTGTTGCGCGGAGGCCAGCGGGCCCAGTCGTGTGGTTTCTTCCAGCGGGTTGCCAGGGGTCATTTTCGCCACTGCTGCAGCGGCCAGTTCGCAGGCTTCGTCATGCTTGTCTGCTGGCACCAACATGCGGGTCAGAGCTGTGCACGTCTGGCCGGAGTTCAGCAGGCAGTTGTTAACCGTTCCCTTCACCGCTTTGGCCAGGTCGGCATCCGCCAGGACGACCGATGCGGACTTGCCACCCATTTCCAGGGCAAAACGCTTGAAGTCATCCGCAGTGGCGTGGGCGATCAGGCTGCCCGTACGGGTGGAGCCGGTGAAGGACACCATGTTGACGGCTGGATGTTTGATCAGGGTGTCGCCCACGGTTTGGCCTTCGCCACAGACCAGGTTAAAGACGCCCTTGGGCAGATCTGTCTGGTCCAGGATTTCCGCCAGTATGTAGGCGCTCTGGGGGGCGATTTCGGATGGTTTGAGCACCACTGTGCAACCGGCGGCAATGGCCGGAACCACTTTGAGAATCACCTGGTGCAACGGGTAATTCCAGGGGGTGATGCAACCCACCACGCCGACCGGCGTGTATTGCACCTCGGAATTGCCCACCTGCTCACTGAACGGGAAGTCCGGCAACAGCTTCAGATAACTTTTGGTGATGGTTGCAGGCAGCCCCGCCTGAATCCCGGTGGCCAGTTTGATGGGCATGCCCACTTCCCGGCACACGGTTTCGGCAATTTCCGGTGCCCGCTCTTTCAGGCCGGCGTGGAGTTGTTCCAGCACGTGAAGTCGCTTTTCCAGGGTGCTCTCAGACCAGCTCTCGAAAGCTGCATGGGCAGCAGTAATAGCCTGCTCCATTTCCTCACGGCCGGAGGCGGGAACCCTGGCAATCACATCCCCTGTGGCGGCCTCATGGACATCAATGTTGTCGCCACCCCAGTCCTGCCACTGGCCGTTAATGTAGTTCTTGCTGAGATCTTTCATGGTTCTGCTCCTGAATCAGTCGAACACGATCACGCCACGGGCGTTCTTGCCGGCCAACATATCATCGAACGCCTGGGGTGCGTCATCAATGTGATAGGTGCGGGTAACAAGTTCATCAAGCTTGAGCTTGCCAACCTTGTACAGCCCCAGGATACGGGGAAAGTCGTACTGGGGGCGTGCAGAGCCCAGCCAGCTGCCTTTGAGAGTTCTCTCGTCAGCAGGCAAGGTCAGGGTGGTGATCGAGGTCTTGTCTTTCGGGTCCGAAACGCCCACCACCACTGCGGTGCCCCCGGGCCCGAGGCATTTGTAGGCCTGCTCGACCACTGCGCCGGCGCCGACGCATTCGAACGCGTAATCGACACCGCCGGTGAGCTTTTTCACCGCCCTGGCGCCGTCGTCCACCTCGCTGATGTTAACGGTGTGAGTGGCGCCGAATTCCCGGGCCATTTCCAGTTTCCTCTCATTGTTGTCCACGGCCACAATCATTTCAGCGCCGGCGGCGAGACAACCCTGAATGGAGTTCAGCCCCACGCCGCCGATTCCGAACACAGCCGTGCGGGAACCGGGCTCGACCTTGGCGGTGTTGAACACAGCACCCACACCGGTCATCACTGCGCAGCCCACCAGGGCGGCGTTCTGCATGGGTATGGATTCGTCCACCTTGACGCAGTTGTCCACATGCATGGTGGCGTACTCCGCCATCACGCCACAGGCGCCGAAGACATTGAGGTCCTCTCCATTCGCGCCTTTGGTGCGAACACTGCCGTCGGGGAGGGTAAACATGGCCTTGCGGGCGTTTTCACAGAGGACAGGACGGCCTCTTACACATTGGCGGCACTTGCCACACATGGATATAAAGGAACTGACAACATGGTCGCCTTCCTTGAAGGCGGTGACACCCTCGCCCACTTCTATGACGACGCCGGCGGCTTCGTGGCCGAGAACCAGCGGCGCCGGGTAGGGAATTTTGCCGGTAGTGGCAGACTGGTCGCTGTGACAGACGCCGCAGGCACCTATCTTGATGGTAATTTCATTCCGTCTCGGGCCTTCCACGGTAATGGTCTCTACCTGCACGGGCTGCCCCCATTCGCGGCAGACAACGGCTTTGGCTTTCCTATCCATTCTTTTTAGCTCCTAGAATTCAGAATCCTGCATACCCAGCACCGTGGTATCCACTCCAGCCAGCAACTCGGCCAGGCTGACCACCTTGGGCAATTCGTACCTGGAAAAATACTCACAGGCTTTCACCTTCCCCTCATAGAACTCAGCTGTCTGCTCACCGCTTCCCTCCAGTCCGGCAATGGCCCGGATGGCCTGACGCAGCCAGAGCCAACCGACCACGGTGTGGCCGAACGCTTCCAGGTAGAGCGAAGCGTTGGCCAGAGCCTGTTCCACGTTGCCCTTGGCTTTCTCGGCGTTGATGGCGTCCGTCGACGCGGACAGGGACCTTACCGCCCGGGCCAGATTCTCCGCACACGGAACCAAGCGCTCGATATCACGGGTCTCATCGAGGGTGGCATCTATGCGTTCCACCAATTCCTGGTAATATCGGCCACCGGCCATGGACACTTTGCGACCCAGCAGGTCGATGCCCTGAATCCCGTGGGTACCTTCATGGATGGGATTGAGGCGATTATCGCGGTAGAACTGCTCAACAGGATACTCACGGGTATAGCCGTAACCGCCATGAACCTGAATCGCCAGACTGTTGGCTTCCAGGCAGAGCTGGGACGGCCAGGATTTGATGACAGGCGTCAGCAGATCCAGCAGCCCGGCGGCGAGTTGGCGCTGCTCTGCAGTCTCCCCGTACTTTTTCTCATCCACTAGCATGGCGCCCTGCAGGCATAACGCCAGGCCGCCTTCCACATAAGCCTTCTGGGTCAGCAGCATGCGGCGGATGTCGGCATGACGGATAAGTGGCACTTGTGGCGAGTTGGGGCCCTTCTCACCAACAGGGCGGCCCTGCTTGCGCTCGCGGGCGTAGTCGAGGGCGTGGAGATAGCCGGTGTAACCAAGCATGACTGAACCCAGGCCGACACCAATGCGGGCTTCATTCATCATGTGGAACATGGCTGCCAGGCCGTTGTTAGGCTCACCCACCAGATAACCCATGGCACCGTCCTTCTCACCAAAGTTGAGCATGGTGGAGGTGGTTCCGCGATACCCCATCTTATGAATCAGGCCGGCGAGCGCGACGTCGTTGCGCTTCCCAAGGCTGCCATCTTCGTTAACCAGGATTTTGGGGACGATGAACAGGGAAATGCCTTTTACACCGCCAGGGGCATCCGGCAAGCGGGCGAGCACCATGTGGATGATGTTCTCGCTCAACTCATGGTCGCCACCGGAGATGTAGATCTTGTTGCCGAACAGGCGATAACTGCCGTCATCCTGCGGTTCCGCGCGGGTGCGCAGATCCCCGAGGGAGGAACCGGCATGGGGTTCGGTCAGGCACATGGTGCCGAAGAATCGCCCGGCCATCATTGGGCCGGCGTACGTCTGTTGCTGGTGTTCGCTACCCTGGGCCATGATCAGGTTCGCCGCGGCAATGGTCAGCCCGGCATAGCCCTGAGTGCCCACGTTCGCGCCCTTGAGCATGCCCACGCACATCTGCGCCACCGCCGCAGGCAGCTGCATGCCGCCGCGGTCAAAGTCCTGGCCGGCGGCCATCAGGCCAGTGTCCCGCAAGACATCCAGAGCCTTCTTGACCTCCGGGCGCATTTCCACGCGGCCGTTTTCAAACCTGGGCTCTTCTTCATCGACCAGGCGGGCGTGAGGTGCAAACTCCTCGGCGGCGACCTTCAGCGACAGGTCCAGTGCTGCCTGCAGGGTTTCGCGGTTGTGCTCGGCATAGCGCTCGTAGCCCAGAACCTTTTCAACTTCGTGGAGTTCGAAGAGCTGGAATGCCAGGTCCTGAGTGTTGATGATCTTCTGTTGCATGAGGTTTAAACCACCTCGAACAGACCAGCCGCGCCCTGGCCTCCGCCGATGCACATCGTCACGACAACGTATTTGGCGCCACGACGTTTGCCTTCGATCAGGGCATGGCCGGTCAGGCGGGAACCGGTGACCCCGTATGGGTGGCCAATAGAGATGGAACCACCGTTAACATTCAGCTTCTCCATCGGGATACCCAGACGATCGCGACAATAAACAACCTGGGATGCAAAGGCCTCGTTCAGTTCCCACAGGTCAATGTCATCCATCGTCAGGCCATTACGCTCCAGCAGTCGTGGAATTGCGAAAACAGGGCCGATGCCCATTTCGTCCGGCTCGCAACCAGCCACCGCAAAACCACGGAAAATGCCCATGGGTTCGATATTGTTCTTCTCGGCGTAGGTGCTGTTCATCACCGTGCAAACCGATGCACCGTCAGATAACTGGGACGCATTACCAGCCGTGACAAACTGGTTGTCCCCGCGCACCGGATTCAGGCCCTGAAGGCCTTCCAAAGTGGTGTTGGGGCGGTTGCACTCATCACGGGTCAGGGTGACGTCTTTATAACTGATGTCGCCGGTTTCCTTGTCCTTCAGCATCATCGTGGCGTCGAAAGGCACAATCTCATCATCGAACCTGCCCGCCTCCTGGGCCGCCGCGGTGCGCTGCTGGGAAATCAGCGCATATTCATCCTGTGACTCACGGCTGATGCCATAACGCTGGGCCACAATGTCGGCGGTTTCGATCATCGCCAGGTACAGCTCGGGCTTGTTTTTCATCAGCCAGTCGTTGGTCGCGTGGAAGCTGTTGAGTTTCTCGTTCTGCACCATGGAAATGGATTCAACACCACCAGCCACCATGGCCGGTACCTTCTCCGACACCACCCGCTGGGCGGCAATGGCAATGGATTGAAGGCCGGAGCTGCAGAACCGGTTGATGGACAGGCCAGCGGTCGTCACCGGCAAACCGGCACGAATCGCCGCCAACCTGGCGATGTTCTTGCCCTGCGCGCCTTCGTGGAAGGTGGCGCCAAGAATGACGTCCTCCACAATGGACGGATCAATACCCGCCCGTTGCACCGCGTGCTGGATCACATGGCCGGCCAGGTCCACGCTGTGGGTGTTGTTCAATGCGCCACGGTAGGATTTACCAAGGCCGGTACGGGCAGTGGAAACAATAACGGCATCAGACATAACAAACTCCTTCGAAAACGTAAAGGTGGCTCAAACCCCGGCCCGGGACCAGCCCCCAAAACCATCAGGCCAGGCTTTTAGAGATTCCCAAACCGGCGGCCTTCACTAACCAGTTTTTTCAACAGGGCTGCGGGCTTCCACTGCTCTCCCCCCAGGTCATCATAGAATTGCTCAATAGTGCCAAGTATGGTGTCCAGGCCAATCTGGTCCGCCCAGAACATCGGGCCACCGCGGTAGGCCGGGAAGCCGTAACCGTAGATCCAGGTGATATCGATATCCAGGGCGCGGTCTGCAATGCCCTCTTCCAGAATCTTGGCACCCTCATTGATCATCACATACATACACCGCTCCAGGATCTCCTGGTCAGTGATCTCACGGGGCGTAATGCCCTGCTCCTGACGGAACTCGGCAATAATCCGGTCCACCTCCGGGTCAGGGACCGGCTTGCGGTTACCTTCCTCATACTTGTAGACCCCCGCCTGTGTCTTCTGGCCAAGACGCCCCTGCTCAGCCAGCTTATCCATCCAGCTTGCCGGCACATCCTCGCCAGCCTTGCGACGCTCCTGACGAATGCTGTAGCCGATATCGATACCGGCTAGGTCCGACATCGCAAACTGCCCCATGGGGAAGCCCAGATCGGTCAACACCTTGTCCACCTGCTGTGGGCTTGCGCCCTCATTGACCAGCGCCATGGCCTCGGCACCACGCTTGTGCAGCATGCGGTTGCCCACAAAGCCATAGCAGTTGCCCACCATGACACCCACCTTGCGGATCTGCTTCGCCAGCGCCATGGCAGTGGCTTTCACCTCGTCCGAGGTTTTCTCACCGCGCACAATTTCCAGCAGCTTCATGACATTCGCGGGGCTGAAGAAGTGTAGCCCGATCACATCTTGCGGGCGTGTGGTTGCGGCGGCAATGTCATCAATACTCAGGGTGGATGTATTGGAGGCCAGGATCGCACCCGGCTTGCAGGCCTCATCCAGCTGACCGAAGATTTTCTTCTTCAGGTCCATACTCTCGAAAACCGCCTCGATCACCAGATCCGCATCGCCGAAATCGTCATAGGTCAGGGTGCCGCTGATCAGGCTCATGCGCTCCTCAACCTGGGCCTGGGTTATGCGGCCTTTCTTCGCGGTGTTCTCGTAGTTCTTGCGAATCACCGCCAGGCCCTTGTCGAGAGCCTCCTGTTTCACTTCAGCGATGGTCACCGGAATACCGGCGTTGGCGAAGTTCATGGCTATACCGCCACCCATGGTACCGGCACCGATAACACCCACCTTGCGGATCTCACGAACCGGCGTGTCTTTGGGCAGACCTTTGACCTTGGACACTTCACGCTCGGCAAAGAACGAGTGAATCAGGCCGCTACGCTGGGGCGAGTCCATGCATTCGGTAAACAGCTCGCGTTCACGTTTCATGCCTTCGAAAAACGGCAGATTGAAAGCGGCTTCTACTGCGTCCACACATTTGAACGGAGAGAACAGGCCCCGGGCCTTCTTCTGCAGGCTGTCGCGGAACTGCTGGAACACGTCACTGCCTTTATCGGCGTCGATCCTGTCGGTCAGGTTCCGCACCCGGCGGACCGGTTTGCCTTCATCAGCCACCTTCTGTGCATAGGCCAGACCGACAGCCCGGATATCATCGCCGTCTTCAACCGCATCCAGGATGCCCGCTGCGAGGGCATCTTGAGCCGCCACGAAGTCACCGGTGGTGATCATTTCAAGCGCTTTCCCTGCACCCGTCAGACGCGGCAAGCGCTGGGTACCACCAGCACCGGGCAACAGGCCCAGCTTCACTTCAGGCAGACCCACCCTGGCGCTGCTCAGTGCCACCCGGTAGTGGCAGCCAAGAGCGGTCTCCAGGCCACCACCGAGAGCGGTCCCGTGTATGGCTGCCACTATCGGTTTTTCGGAGTTTTCGCACTGCTCTACAACAAACGCCAGCCCCGGCTCCTGCATCGGTTTGCCAAACTCGCGAATGTCGGCGCCGGCAATAAAGGTGCGGCCTTCGCACACCAGCAACAGCACTTTGGCGTCGGCGTCTTTCTGGCCCTGCTCAAGTGCAGCCACCAGGCCGGAACGAACCCCGTGGCTGAGGGCGTTCACCGGCGGGTAATTCACGGTGATCACACCAATGGAGCCTTCCCGGTTATAAGTTACGACCTCAGACATATTCTCTCCTAGCTCGATATGGAATATAGTTTTAACAAGCGAAACATAGGAACGATTTAATAGAAGTTTCTGGCAGGTTTCAACCTCCATTTAAATCACGGATACAAAAAAGCCCTGAGACGAATCCCAGGGCTCTAGAGAAAATTTCGGGGGAGTTGGCGGGCAGGGCGTTCCGAAACCGTGCGGAGCCATGGATGGCGGAGCCGAGCGTACAGGGACGTATTTACAGCGTGTTTCGGAACGCCCTGCCCGCCAGCTCCTTGCTCCAGTGTCGGATCAAACGCCCAGCGATTCGATATCGCTGGCCAGCATTGCCAGCTGGTGAGCAATGGACGTCCGCAGTTTTTCACCCGGCACCAGATAGGACGGTGCCGCACAGGTCAGCGCCATAATGGTCCCGTCCTGCAGGTGAATGGGCACGCCAGCGGAGTTAATGTTGCGGTCCCACTCGCCAAGGGAAAGACAGAAGCCATGTTTCTTGAAGTCTTCCATCGAGCGCTCGAGGCCTTCTTTCTTTTCCGGCCAGGCGTCGCCGTATTTGGCCTCCATGGCGTCATCGATCACCTTGCGGCCTTTTTCGGATATGGCGCAGTAATAGGCGCGACCCGCCGAGGTGGTGGCCATGGGAAGTTTCAGGCCGATGTCCATGCGCAGCAGGGACGCTTCCGGAGGTAGCCGGTTCTCCACATATATCATGTGCAGGCGGTCACGGCAGGTCAGGCCCACCGACATGTTGGTCTGGCGGGCGAACTCATCCATATAGGGCTTGGCCAGCTGACGCACTTTCAGGTTGGATACGTAAGCGTAACCCAGGGCCAGCACACCAGAGCTAAGCTGGTACTTCTCCAGTTGCGGGTTGTAGCTGAGGTAGCCAAGCTTGGTCAGCGTGTAGGTCATGCGCGAGACGGTGGGCTTCGGCAGCCCGGTCAGGCGCGCGATATCCTGGTTACCCAGAATCACCGAGCCCTGGCTGAAGGCACGAAGCACGTCGAGACCGCGGGAAAGCGCCTCTACAAACTTGCGGTCTTTTTCCGGCTTTACCGGCTCACCATCGCCGGAGGCCGCCATCAGTTCCGGTGAGGTGATTTGTGCTTTGTTCATAATCGGGCATCCTCCAACAGCATTGCCTGATACGGTAAGCCCACAGTGCCTGGAACAGTGCTGGGAACTTGGTCAGATAGAAAAAGTTGCGCTATTTTAATGGCTGCAAGTGTCAAGTACCACAAAGTGTACTGAAAATAACTAAAAGTCCTGCCAAACATGAAACACTCTTCCTTTATGTTTCACATGGTAGCCGCTTTTGCGATACACAGACCCGGGTTTACGAATCTATTTCGGTATATTATTCTGCAAAGCGAAACATTATAAAGAAGTTTCATCCATCTGACGATCCCGGGAGAGCACATGAAAGTTCTGTTTGTAGCCGGAGACCCCAAACCAGAGCGCTGGACCGTACCCATCAAGGAACTGCTGCCAGAAGCCGAGGTTCACGTCTGGGACGCCAATGGCCCGGCGGTGGACGCCGACTACGCCATTGTCTGGCAGCCACCAGCGGAACTGTTCAACCGCGAGACCAGCCTGAAGGCGGTGTTCAATCTCGGCGCCGGCATCGACGGCCTGCTGGCAGTGCCCAACCTGCCCCCTCACCTGCCAGTGGTGCGCCTTGAAGACGCCGGCATGTCAGTTCAGATGGCGGAGTACGTGGTGCACCAGCTGCTGGAAGCCAGCCGGGGCATGGAAACCTACCGCGAGCAACAGCGGCTGGGCGTATGGAAAATTCACCGGCCGATCAAACGCAGTGAGTGGCCGGTGGGAGTCATGGGGCTGGGCCATATTGGCAAACGGGTGGCACGAACGCTCGCCGACCTGGATTACCAGGTTAACGGTTGGGCGCGTAGCGACCACACCCTGGACAGGGTGACCACCTACGCCGGCACGGCCGGACTGCCAACTTTTCTGAGTTCAACCCGGGTACTGGTGAACACTCTGCCGCTGACAGCAGAAACCCGCGACATCCTTAACCACCAGCTGTTCAGCCAGCTGCTGCCCGGCGCCGTGGTGATTAACGTCGGCCGGGGTGAGCACCTGGTGGAAGACGACCTGATCAAGGCCATAGACGAGGGCCATGTGGCGCGGGCCGCACTGGATGTGTTCCGCCAGGAGCCGTTACCCGACGGGCATCCGTTCTGGCAACGACCTGAGGTCACCATCACGCCGCACATTTCCGCCCGCACTCTGCGGGATGCCACTCTGGAGCAGATAACCGGAAAGATTCGCGCCCATCACAACGGCCAGCCCATTACCGGGATCGTCGACACCAGCCGCGGCTACTGACCGCGGCGCCCCCACGAACAGCCCCCACAGCATCAGCAGCAACAAGGGTATGGAGAGCAGCACGAACAGCCCGTTCCAGCCAAACGCCACCACCCAGCGGGAAACCTGACCAAACCGCGACAGCAACATTACCGCGGGGCCGAATGGCGACAACATCATCGCCAGGGAAAAACCAATCACCAGGGCCACGGCAATGGGGAGCAGGTCCACCCCCTCGGCGACCAGTTGCGGCATAAGCCCCGCCTGCACACTCAACACGGTAATCGGAATGATGCCAATGGCGGACAGCATGGGCATCATCAGCAGGCCGCCCGCCGCCAGCAGGAACACACCCAACTCTCCTGGCGCCAGCCCCGCCAGGGCGTCCGCCGGAATCACTGCCACCAGCGCGACACCGAGGCCCGCCGAGGCAGCGAAAATGGACATTTCGTTGCTCATGCCCAGCATGTTATCCACCGACTCCCGTGCGACACCTTGCAGCGAGCGATCGCGCCACAACATATAAAGGAAGGTGACTACCGGCACCGTGAGCATCGCCGCCACCGAGACTCTCAGGCCAGACACCTGCACCAGCACCGCCATGGCAACAAAAATCACGGTAACCAGCAGAACCAGCTGGCCGCTGCCGGCGGGCCAGTGCTCCAGTGCTTCCCGCTCGCTGCTGACAAGGCGAAAGCGTTTGTGCTCAAGAAACCAGCCAATGAGTATCAGCAGCACAGCACTGCCAATACCGTAGGGCAACAGCCCCGACCAGCTCAGGGTCGGCACCTCCCGGGTGATAATGGCCACTGCCACACTGGTGGGCGCAACCAGCGGCACCAACGCAAACCCTCGCAGCGTACTGATCAGCACACTCCGCAACCAGCGCAGCCGTGAGGCGCCGGTAACCCCCCGTTCCCGAAGGGTGTCCGCGAGGGTGCCGCAGAGCAGGTTCATGACTCCGAAACTCAGCACCGAGGCAATGCCGCAACTGACCACCGCGTATTTCGGGTACAGCAGCGCCGGGCGCCCTCCGAGCAGTATATCGTGGATGCGCTGCAGTACTTCCAGCCGGCGCACCAGGCACTGCATCATGCCCAGGCTGCCCAGAAACGTGGCATAAAAGGCCGCATTGGAAGCCGCGCGCAGCAACTCTTCGGCCCCCAGCTTTCCCGCCAGCGCAAGGGAACAAACCACGAGAGTGGCTATCAGAAAAAGGTAACGGGAGTAGACCTGCAGCCGCCCCAGCGTCGAAAGGAAATACATCAGGAACAGCACACCGGACAACGCACTGAGCCAGGGACTGCCAAGACACAGCGCCGCAAGCTCCAGCAGCACGGCAACGGGAACCAGAAATCGGCTCATATAAGATTCACGACCCTTGATAATGTATCGGTTGCATTTCTCACAGCCCCGGATTAGTCTTTAGCTCTCAATATACAAAACTTAATTCCGCTATACGAAACTATATTAACATTAATGACAAGACAAGCCCCGAACCTTTCTTCCCCGTCAGGGGAGGATCACAATAGGGACTTGCCAGTTGATGAAACGGGAGATGCCATGAGCGCATTTATCTACGACGGGCTGAGAACGCCCTTCGGTCGACATGCCGGAGTAATGGCGACCGTGCGCCCGGATCGCACTGACCGCCACACGACAGATTGAACGAGCAACCGACCAATTTCTGAGGAGAGACACCATGGCTTCCGCACCCTGGGATGACCTGCTGCAGTTAGACACGCAACTGGATGAAACCGAGCGTCAGGTACGTGACAGCATCCGTTCCTTCTGCGACCAGCGCCTGATGCCCGGCATTACCGAAGCAAACCGGCACGAGAAGTTCGATCGTTCCATTTTTACCGACATGGGCGAACTGGGTATGCTCGGCGCCACCCTGCCGGAAGAGTACGGCGGCCCTGGCCTCAACCACGTGTGCTACGGCCTGATCGCCCGGGAAGTGGAACGGGTGGACTCCGCCTACCGCTCAGCACTGAGCGTGCAGTCGTCACTGGTTATTCACCCGATTCACGCCTTCGGCCAGGAAGCGCTGAAAAAACGCATCCTGCCACAACTGGCTTCCGGCGAAAAAGTGGGCTGCTTTGGCCTCACCGAGCCCAACCACGGGTCTGACCCGGGCAATATGGAAACCCGCGCCAAGAAAGTCGACGGCGGCTATCTGGTCAGCGGCTCCAAGACCTGGATCACCAACTCACCCATTGCCGATGTTTGCGTAGTCTGGGCCAAGCTGGAAGGCAAGATCACCGGTTTCGTGATCGAACGCGAAGGCGCCAAGGGTCTGGATACGCCGAAGATCGAAGGCAAATTTTCCCTGCGGGCTTCCGAGACCGGTTCCATCTTCATGGATGAGGTCTTTGTCCCCGACGAGAACAAGCTCGACGTGGAAGGCCTGAAAGGTCCTTTCAGCTGTCTGAACAAGGCCCGCTTCGGCATCAGCTGGGGTTCCCTGGGCGCCGCCGAGTTCTGCTGGCACGCAGCACTTAATTACACCCTTGAGCGCAAGCAGTTTGGCAAGCCACTGGCGGCCAACCAGCTGATCCAGAAAAAGCTCGCGGATATGCAAACCGAAATCACCCTGGGCCTTCAGGGCGCCCTGCAACTGGCCCGGATGATGGATACCGGTAACTACTCCACGGACGCCATCTCCATGCTCAAGCGCAACAACTGTGGCAAGGCCCTGGACATCGCCAGGGTTGCCCGCGACATGCACGGCGGTAACGGCATCTCCGACGAATACCACGTGATCCGCCACGTGATGAACCTGGAAGCCGTGAATACCTACGAAGGTACCCACGACGTTCACGCCCTCATACTGGGGCGCGGCCAGACCGGGATTCAGGCTTTCAGCTGATTCCCCGGCCTGCCCTGGAAAAGCAGAGCTCCGGCTCTGCTTTTTTTATGGCTGAAGTCAGAAGCTCAGCTTCGCGGAAGCCATGACCTGCTCGTACTGCTCGCTGCTGCCGGAGGCAATCTCCCCGAAGTCCCAGTAGGCGTATTCCAGCCCCAGCATCAGGTTACTATGGGCAGACCACACGATATTGGCGTGAACCGACGTGGAAGCATCGAAATAGCTCAGAGTACCTGAGGGGGGCGCTGCAAGATCATCAACAATTTCGGTGTGGGAGACTGTCAGGCTGCTGCGCCACGCCGGCGCCCAGAAGTGACGATAGGCGGCTGTGGCGCCGTAGCTTTTGAGAGGTTCCACATCACCCTGGGCCAGCGCGGCCAGATCGACATCCGGGTAGGTCAATAACCCCATGTACCGGCCGAGTGCGCCATAGCTGTATTGCAGCCGCAGGTCATCACGGCCAATGGTGGGAATGCGGGCGCTCAGGGAGACCGCACCGTCGGTCCTCGTCTCATCGGCGGCATCATCTTCAAAATTCCGCAGCAGGCCGGCGACCGAGTAAAACCCATAATTGCCGCGAATCTGATACCGCATGGCCAGGTCCGGATAGGACTGGTCGTCATAGGAGTTCCCGTAATAGCCGTCTTCCGGGTTCTCCAGGGACACCATGAGCTTTCCCCCGGGTGCGGCCGTGTTGTAGCGAATCATCGGTTGGGTGGCGTAGATGAAAGCGGCCTGCTTGCCCTGATCGAGAATTTCGGGCATTGCGGCCAGGTCTGTGAATGTGGTGTAGGTCTGGCCGAAGTCCCAGCCATTCCAGGACCCATAGGCCTGGCGCAAGCGCGGGGAATAGCTGTTGGACACGATTTCGTTACCGGTTTCACTCAAACCGTCGTTGAGGTCCTGGTTGAAGTCCATCTCCACGTAGGTGGTCAAGGTATGCCCCACGACATCGTCGGTTTTGGTACCGATACTGATGCGCGACTCCCGGGCCGAGAAACCGGTCTTCCAGTCACTTTCATCCGAGGCGGCCGCGCTGGCAAAGGTCCTGGGCAAGCCGACACTGTAACTGTTGAGGCTACCGTTTCCGTGGGAGCCGAAAATCGCATCTGCCTTGATGAAACCACCAAATGAGATCGTGGTACTCCCGATCTTGATCCCGTCGCCATCGCGCAACAGATAGGGGTTGTCTTCGGTAAGTTCCGGTGCGGTGGATACAGCACCTTCCAGCTTGCTCTCCAGCAGCTGTACCCGCTCGCGAAGCTCATCCAGCTCGGAGCTCTGCGCCAGGACAGAGCCGGAAGCAAGGGCCATCAGTGGCAGCCCGGCAAAGGTTATGGCACGGGTCATAGGGCGTGTTTGAAAGCATTTTTTTGTTGTCATCTCAAACCTCTTAACGGAGTTGATTCCATGTCGTTGTTATTGAACGTTCCGGCGCCGGCACCGAGCCACGCAAAACCAACCACCTTGTTTCGCTGTGCGGTAATTCGATATTTAGTGGTTTCGCATAGCAGTACCAACTTCCGTGTTTTGAATGTAGACAATTATTTTTTTATTCATAAGTCGATGAAACCAAATTTTAATGAAAGCCGTAATTACTCTGTGTTTTCTTGTTCCATTGCATTGACACAGAGACAACCAATGAATAATCATTGAGTAATTCTGCTATGCGGTATATATTTTCGCTGTAATGCATTGACGAGGTTTATCCGATGAACATGAACTACACGGCCGAGGAACTTGCCTTCCGTGACGAGGTAAGAGCGTTCCTGGATGAGAAGCTGCCGGCAGACATTGCCGCCAAAGTAAAAGGATTCCGACGCCTGTCCAAAGAGGACCATCAGCGGTGGCAGAAAATCCTCAGCGAGCAGGGCTGGTACGCCACCCACTGGCCGGAAGAGCACGGCGGTGTGAAATGGACGCCGGTTCAAAAGCACATCTGGGACGAAGAATCCTGCCGTTACGGTGTTCCCCGCTCCATCCCGTTCGGGGTGAATATGGTGGCACCCGTGATCATCCGGTTTGGTAATGAAGAACAGAAACAGAAATACCTGCCGCGCATCCTCAATGGCGAGGACTGGTGGTGCCAGGGCTACTCCGAACCCGGTGCCGGCTCCGATCTGGCTTCTCTCAAGACTCGAGCGGTACGGGACGGTGACCATTACATCGTCAACGGCCAGAAGACCTGGACCACCCTGGGCCAGCACGCCAACATGATCTTCTGCCTGGTGCGCACCAATACCGAGGTCAAGAACCAGGAAGGCATTTCCTTCCTGCTGATCGACATGAACACGCCGGGTATTACCGTGCGCCCGATTATCACCCTTGATGGCGAACACGAAGTTAACGAGGTGTTCTTCGAGGATGTCAAAGTACCGGCAGAAAACCTCGTCGGCGAGGAAGACAAGGGCTGGACCTACGCCAAGTTCCTCCTCACCTACGAGCGCACCGGCCTGGCCGGTATCGGCATGTCCAAGGCGGCGCTTTCGCACCTCAAGCAACTGGCCGGCCGGCGACTGAAAAACGGTAAACCGCTGATCGAAGACCCTTCGTTCAGCCAGCGTATTGCCAGGGTGGAGATCGACCTCACCGCTGCTGCCATCAGTAATCTGCGCATCATTGCCTCTGTGGAAGGGGGCGGCGTACCGGGCGCGGAAAGCTCAATGCTGAAAGTGAAGGGCACGGAGATCCGTCAGTCGATCAATGACCTGGCCCGTCGCGCCATCGGCCCCTACGCTCTGCCTTTTGTGGAAGAAGAGATGGACATGGATTACGACGGCGAATTCCTATCCGACAAGGACGCCGCGCCACTGTCAGCCCAGTACTTCAACAACCGCAAACTGTCGATTTTCGGCGGGTCCAATGAGATCCAGAAAAACATTGTGTCGAAAATGATTCTCGGGCTTTAAGGAGGCGACCATGGATTTCCAACTCAACGAAGAGCAGCAGATGCTGCAGGACACCGTGGCCCGCCTGGTGCGCGGTGAATACAGTTTTGAAAAGCGCCTGGGGTTCAGCGAAACCGACCTGGGCTTCAGCGCTGATTTCTGGCACCAGCTCAGCGAACTGGGCCTGACGGCTGTGCCGTTTTCCGAGCAGCTCGGCGGCTTCGGCGGCGGAGGCGTGGAAGTGCAGTCAGTGATGGCCGAGCTGGGCCGGGGCCTGTGCCTGGAGCCGTACCTTCAGTCGATCGTTTTCGGTGGCGGCCTGATCGCCCATGCCGGCAACGACAGCCAGAAAGAACACTGGCTGACCGGTATCGCCAGCGGTGAACTGAAAGCCGCAGTAGGCCTGCAGGAGCCGCAGAGCTTCTACGACCTGAACAACGTGGAAACCCGCGCCGAGAAAAACGGTGAGGGCTACCTGCTTAATGGTCGCAAGGCGGTGGTGATCGGTGGCCACTGTGCCGACGTGATTGTGGTATCTGCCCGCACCTCGGGCGATCTCCGCGATGCCGACGGCATCAGCCTGTTTGCCCTGAGCCCGGATACTGCCGGCGTTGAACGTCGCTCTTACCCCACCATAGACGGTGCCAGGGGGTGCGATATCAGCCTGAACAACGTCCAGGTTGGAGCAGACAGCCTACTGGGTGAAGAAGGCAAGGCTGGCGACGTGATCGAGTACCAGGCCGGGCGCGCCATCGCTGCCCTGTGTGCCGAGGCCGTGGGCGTGATGGAAATGGCCAATGAGCTGACGCTGGAATACCTCAAACAGCGCAAGCAGTTTGGTGTACCCATCGGCAAGTTCCAGGTTCTGCAGCACCGCATGGTGGACATGATGTCGGAGCTGGAGCAGGCTCGTTCCATGGCAATCCTCGCGGCCAACGTTGCCGACGGCGAACAGAGCGATGAACGGCGTCGCGTTCTGGCTGCCGCCAAGAACGTGATTGGACGTGCCGGCCAGTTTATTTCCGAGGCGGGCATCCAGTCCCACGGTGGTATTGGCATGACCTGGGAGTACAATTTTGCCCATTACGCCAAGCGACTGATCGCCATCAATCACCAGCTGGGCGATGACGACTTCCACCTGGAGCGTTACGCCGCCCTGCTGCAGGCAAGCTGAGAGAGCGGGACGATCACCATGACAACAGCAAGCGAGCAGTCAACACAACAGGATCTGAAAAAGGCCGAGTGGAAGGTACGCACCGAACTGGCTGCCGCCTATCGGCTGGTGGCGCTGTTTGGCTGGGATGACCTGGTATTTACTCATCTTTCGGCGCGGGTGCCTGGTCCGGACCATCATTTCCTGATCAATCCTTACGGACTGCTGTTCCATGAAATCACTGCGTCGTCGCTGGTGAAAGTGGACCGCGACGGCCAGGTGGTGGAGTCCGGTGGTCTCGCTCGGGTGAATCCGGCCGGTTTTACCATTCACAGCGCGGTGCACATGGGCCGGGAAGATGCCGGCGCGGTGATGCACCTGCATGCACCCGATGGCGTGGCAGTTTCGGCCCACCGCGATGGCCTGCTGCCCCTGAGCCAGACGGCAATGCTGTGCCTGAACCACCTGAGCTATCACGATTACGAAGGCGTCGCCCTGGATCTGGACGAGCGCGAGCGGCTGATCAGTGATCTGGGGGACAAGTCAATGATGCTGCTGCGGAATCACGGTGTGCTGACGGCAGGGAAAGATGTGCCGGAGACGTTCACCTATCTGTACTTCCTGATGAAGGCTTGTGAGATTCAGGTCAAGGCCCAGAGCTGTGGGCCGACCTATATGCCCTCTGAACAGGCCATCAGGACCACGACGGATCAGTCTCAGGCGCTGGGGGGCGCAGCGGCGCTGACATGGCCGGCACTGGTCCGGCTACTGGACAGCAAGAACCCCGGGTACGCCGTATAATGTCAGTTCTGCTTCAACCATCTAGTCAAGGATGCCGGCATGCTTTCCGTTGAGCTGAAGGACCTGGAAAAACATACGGGGTCCCTGATTGGTCACAGCCCCTGGAAAACCATAACCCAGGAGATGATCCAGGCTTTTGCCGATGCCACGGGTGACCATCAGTGGATCCACCTGGATGTCGAACGGGCACGGCGGGAATCACCCTGGAAGACGACTGTCGCCCATGGTTTTCTGACGGCCTCCCTGATTCCCCTGTTGAATCAGCAGGTGATTGACGTGCAGGGAAAAAGCGCCAGCATCAACTACGGGATAAACAAACTGCGCTTCCCCGCCGCAGTGAAATCCGGGTCGTCTATCCGGAGCAGAATGGAACTGATGGAGGTGTCCAGAGTGGACGAGCAGCGCACCATGGCCACTTACCGGACCACTGTGGAAATTCAGGGCGAGGACAAGCCGGGCTGTGTGGCGGAGAATCTGGTCATGTACGTCGCCTAGCTATCTGCCGCCATAACGTAGAAAAGGGGCCGCGCGGCCCCTTTTCTTTGTTCCGGCAAGTATATGGTCAGTCAATTTCTTCCTGAACAATCTCACCATCCTTGACCACTGCCAGGGTGGTTTCAGTAACAAACCCGCCGTTTTCGGTCACTTCGCTGACTTCGTAGGGGTTCTTGCTGGCGTCCATGTTTTTCAGGGCATCGCCCACAGCTGCGCGGAGGGTTTTCGGGTCGGTGGAGTCGGTGGCATCCATGGCTTCTACCAGTGCATGCAGCGCCAGATAGTTATACGCGGCCTCCGAACCCGGGGTCTTGTCGTACTCAGCCTTATAGCGCTTTATGAAGTCTTTGGCGGCCGGGGTGTCATACACACTGAGGGGGACCACACCGATGGCACCTTCCAGCATCTCCAGCCCACCGGCCACATCAGCGACTTCATCCAGCTTGGCCTGGTCCATCACGATGAACCCACCCTGAAAGCCCATCTGCCGTGCCTGCTGCACAACCAGCCCGGTGGGTTCGGAGGCGCCGCCGACAAACATAACATCCGGGCTCTCCGAGATAATGCGGCTGACACCGGTGAAGAAGTCCGCCGATTTGTTGTAATCCATCGGGGTATCGGCCACTACCTGACCCCCTTTGGCCTGCCACTCATCCTTCATCATGGTGGCCCAGATCTTGGCGTACTCGTGGGTAGCACCACCCATGCCGAGTTTCTCGCCCTGATGCTCGAGTGCGTAGTCGGTGAAGGCTTTCACATACCCATCAAAGGTGGGCGGAATACGCAGGGTCAGGCGGTTTCCCTGTTCGGTGATACTCGGCACGCTGGAATAGGCCATCACCAGAAAATCGTCTTTCTCATTAAAGTCCTGCAGCGCAAAAATGCCACCGGAATGCGGCACGAACACGGCCGACACCTCGGACTCCTGTTTGAGGCGCTTGGCGTTTGTGGCGGCCTGGGATGGCGAATAGCGGTCGTCGAGGGCAACCAGGTTGATGGTGGTTTTCTCTCCGTCGAGATCAAACCCGCCAGCAGCGTTGATCTCGTCCACCGCCATTCGCAGCCCTGACAGGGTATTTTCGCCGTAAAGCGCGGCACCGCCGCTCAACGGGCCGGTGAATCCGATGTTCACTTCACCGGCCAGTGCGCCGGCGGAAAGGCTCATGCCAAGGGTCACTGTTGCGACAGCCTGGCCCAGTTTTCTGGCTATTTTCATTGTTCTCTCCTGGTTGTGTTGTGCTTGTCACTCCATTTTTACGTTTCAGGCCGTTCAGGCCCCGATGTACGCCTTGCGGACCTGTTCATTGCCCAGCATCGCTTCCCGGTCCCCTTCCATGACCAGGTGGCCGTTTTCCATAACGTAAGCGCGATGGGCAATCTTGAGAGCGGCAAAGGCGTTCTGCTCCGCCAGCAGCACGGTTGTTCCCAGGCTGTTGATCTGGCGGATGGTTTCAAACACCTGCCGGACCACAAGCGGAGCCAGCCCGAGGGATGGCTCATCAAGCATCAGCAGCCGTGGCCGGCTCATGAGCGCACGGCCGATAGCCACCATCTGCTGCTGACCACCGGACAGCGACCCGGCCTCTTCACCGGCTTTGTCCGCCAGTATCGGAAACAGCTCCAGTACTTCATTAAGGCGCTTCCTGTTACCCTGGCGATCCCGGCGATGCACATACGCACCCATCATCAGGTTCTGCATGACGCTCATGCGGGGAAACAGCTTGCGCCCTTCGGCACACTGCACCACGCCGCTGGTGACAATAGCGCTGGCTTTCATGCCGTTGAGCTGCTTGTCTTCGAAGCGGATATCGCCGGCTGTCGCTTTCACCAATCCACTGATCGCATTGAAGAGGCTGCTCTTACCGGCGCCGTTGGCACCGAGCAGCACCACCAGTTCACCGGTTTCCACGGCCATGGAAATATCGGTCAGGGCCTTGAAGCTGCCGTAGCAGACATCCACGTGTTCAAGCTGCAGCATCTTCGTCACCTCCCAGATAGGCTTCGATCACCAATGGGTTGTTGCGCACTTCTTCCGGGGTGCCCTCGGCAATCTTTTCGCCATGGTCCAGCACCATGATCTTGTCCGCCAGGCTCATGATCATGTCCATCTTGTGCTCAATCAGGCACACGGTGAGGCCTTTTTCATCCACCATTTTCCGCATCAGAGCGGCGAAGCCAACGGTCTCTTCCGGGTTGATCCCGGCCGCTGGCTCGTCCAGCAGCACGATCTTGGGATCCGTCGCCAGCGCCAGAGCGAAGGCCACCCGCTTGCGCTCCTCCTGGGTGATATCCGCGATGAACTGGCCGGCGACATGGCCGAGGCCGACAAATTCCAGCACTTCCATGGCCTTATCCCGTGCAGCCTTTTCCTCCCGCTGCAGGCGCTTGCTATTGATCAGCACATCCCACAGGCCGGACTTTGTGCGCAGGCGATACCCCACGATCAGGTTATCCAGCACTGTGGCCTGTTCGAACAGGTTGGTGGTCTGGAACGTGCGGCCCACGCCCATCTTCGCCACCCTGTCGCTTGGCAGGATGGTTACATCCACACCGTCCAGCAGGATACGGCCGGAGGTGGGCTGGTGCAGACCCGAGATCAGATTAAAGAAAGTGCTCTTGCCGGCACCGTTGGGGCCGATGATGGCGTTGATCTTGCCGGCTTCGAATTCGACCGACACATCGTTCACCGCCGCCAGGCCACCAAACATTCTGGTCAGATGTTCTACCTTAAGCATTGCTTTCTGCCTCCCGGGACTGTGAGGTGTTTACCCTGCTTTCCTGGCGCTTTTTCGCAGGCGCCAGTGCCTGGGACTTGCGGTGCATCCAGGTCAGGAACGAGCCGGTAATGCCCCGGGGGAAGAAGATCACCAGCAGCACCAGCAGCGGGCCGAAGATGATCATCCGGTATTCTTCCAGGAACTGGAGCGACTGGGTAATCCACACAAGACCAATGGTGCCCAGCAGCGGCCCCATAATGGTGCCGATACCGCCCACCAGCAGGTAGGTGATCATGTCGAAGGTATGCTGGACATTGGCCTCTTCCGGGCCGATAAAACGCACCATGCCGGCATACAGGGCACCCGCCAGGCCGGCGTAGGTGGTGGACAGCACAAATGCCAGGACTTTGTTGCGCATCAGATTGATACCCAGTGACTGGGCCAGCTCGTCGCCGTTACGGATGGCAATAAAGGTGCGGCCCAGCAGGGACTTTGATAACCGCCCCATGAACCAGATCGCGAACACCAGAAACGCCAGCACCAGATAGTAGAACGGGGTGGTCTCGGTGAAATCCACCAGTCCAAAACCATAGGGTGCGGCGATATCACGGACCCCGATGGCGCCATGGGTCAGTTCCTCCCACTTGTCGATCAGCAGGTAGATGATGAAACCCACGCACAGAGTAAAAATGGCGAAGTAATGCTCTTTAAGGCGCAGCGAGACAATGCCCACCAGGAACCCCAGAACCGCGGTCATCAGCAGGGCACCGGCGAAGGCCGGCCAGAAACTCCAACCATAATCGGCCGTCAGCAGGCCAAGGGTGTAGGCACCGATGGCAAAGAAGCCGCCATGGGCGAGGTTCAGCTGGCCGCAGAAACCAGTGATAATGTTCAGGCCATAGACCGCGATCGCCCAGACAAAGGCGGTGGCCATGACATAAACCTGGTATTCGTTCGCCGCAACCAGCGGGAACAACACGGCAAAGGCCAGCATCAGATACTTTGCAGCTGGTGTCATCAGCAAGGATGCAAACTTGAACATGATCAGTGCGCCCCCTTCGCGAACAGGCCCTGAGGACGAATGGACAGAATCAGTACCAGCAGGCCAAAGGCAATGATGTCCTTGTAGGAAGTGGAGATGTAGAAACCACCCAGCGCTTCGGCAAAGCCGATGATCATGCCCCCGACGATGGCGCCGGGAACGCTGCCCATGCCACCGAGGATGATGATGACAAAGGCTTTCATGATCACCAGGTGGCCCATGGCGGGGTATACCAGGTTGATGGGGGCGTAGAGGGTCGCAGCAAACGCGGCCAGTATCCCGGAGATGGCAAAGGTCATCATCGCCACACGGTTGGCATCAATGCCGACGAGGAAGGCGCCGTCACGGCTCTGAGCCATGGCGATGATGGTGGCACCGGTCATGGTCCTGCGCAGGAACAGTTGCAGTGCCACCACCAGGACGAAGGCACCGGCAATGATCAGCAACCGCTGCTCCGGAATGATCAGCCCGTCGAAATTCAGGATACCGCTGTAGGGGGAGGACATGCGGCGGAAATCCGAACCCCAGAACATCTGCACCACCGCTTCCAGGAACAACAGGATACCGATGGCGGCGATCTTGTCGTGGATGGGCGGCGAGTGTCTCAAAGGGTGGAACACCAGGCGTTCGCACAATATCGCAAGTACGGCGACAACGGCTGCCGATCCTGCCATGGCGACCCAGTAATGGGCTCCCAGGTCCACCATGAAGAAGTAGGACATGAATGCCCCGACCATATACAGCGCGCCATGTGCGAAGTTCGGTATATGGAGTATTCCGTAGACCAGCGTCAGCCCCAGGGCTACGAGACCGTAGATGCTCCCCAGGGTTAACCCGTTGATGATCTGTTGCAAGAAAAGGCTCAAGTGTGCTCCTCCGCTATCTTGTTGTTGTTGCGGTTTTGCGCAGAACCATCCGGTCCTGCGTCGGCATACTGAAACAATTACATCGAACGTCTCATATGTCAATATTTAGAATTCGGTTTCGCATTGCGGAACACTGAATTCGAAATAAACACTCAGGATTTGTCTTTCCACTCCTCTTCCTGCAGTGCTCGCCACATCAGTTTGCCAGTCGGCGATTTCGGCAGTTCATCCACGAACTCAATGATTTCAGGCACTTTATAGGCCGCCATCTGTTCCTTGCACCAGCTGATGATGTCCGCTTCCGTGGTGGTGTCATCGGCGTCGGGCGTCAGTACGATGCACGCCTTTACAGTCTCCCCTCGCTTGGGGTGCGGCGACGAAATGATGCACACCTCGTGAATTCCCGGATGCCGGTACATGAGCCCCTCCACTTCCGAGGGCCAGACCTTGTAACCTGAGGCGTTGATCATCCGCTTGACCCGATCCACCATGAAGAAATAACCCTCTTCGTCGTAATAGGCGAGATCACCGGTGCGGAAGAAGCGTTTGCCGTCGATCTCCACAAACGCGGCTTCGGTTTCCGCGGGGCGCTTCCAGTAGCCCTGGGTGACCTGGGGGCCATTGGAGACAATTTCCCCCACTTCACCCGGCCCTTTCTCTTCCAGGGTTTCCACATCAATGATGCGGCTATCCACATCGAACACCGGAATACCGAGGCACTGCGGTTTGGGGTGATCAGACGGATTGATGTGGGTGGCCGCCATGGTTTCTGACAGCCCGTACCCCTCGATGTAGTCCAGCCCCGTCATGGTCTTGAGCTTGGCAGCCACCGACTCCGGCATGGCTGCGCCGCCACCACCGATGGTATTGAGGCTGGTCAGGTCGTACTGGCCGATGTCCGGATTGGAGAGGAAATCCACCGCCATGGTGACGATATTGGTCCAGCCGGTGACCTGGTAACGCTCGATCAGCCGTGCTGCGGTGGTGCGATCCCAACGGGTCATAATGACGGAGGTAGAGCCACTGTAGATCGGGCTGTTCATGGAACCGGTCATGCCGGTGACGTGGAAAAACGGCAAGGTGGCCAGTTGCACCGTGTTGGCAGTGCTCAGGTTCCAGAATGCCCGGTGTACGGCAGTCGCCATCACGCTGCGGTGAGTGTGCATGCAGCCCTTGGGGGCGCCAGTGGTGCCCGAACTGTAGGGAATAACGGCGAGATCATCCGGGCCGGCTGTGTGGGCTGAGGGTTTTAGATCTGCCGCCAGTGCCTGCTCCCAGCCAACCATACCAGCCACCTCCTGCGACCAGGCCGGTGCAGCGACCTCTGCCGGCAGATCCAGATCGGTGTCGGGGGCGATGTAAGTGCTGTAGGAAGCCACCACGATATGGTTGAGATCGGTGGTTTCCAGCAGAGGGGCAATAAATCCCGCCAGCTCCTGGCCCGCCAGGCAGACACTGGCCCCGGTATCGGCCACGTAATGCTCCAGTTCCGCCGCCCGGTTCATCGGGTTGATCGGAATCACAACCGCATCTGCACGCAAGATGGCGTAGTAGGCAACCACGTACTGGGGCGAGTTCTGCATGTACAACAACACCCGGTCGCCTTTTCCAATACCCTGCGCCTGCAGGTAGCCGGCCATGGTCTCGACTTCCTGGAACAGACGGCTGTAGGTCATCGGCGCATCGTAGAAAATGATCGCGGTGCGATCCGGATACCGCCATGCAGAAATTTCCAGATTGGTAAACACGCTGGTCCGGGGCAGCGCCATGCTCTTGGGCAGTTCTTTCGGCCAAACGGCGTAATGGCGAGTAAATGTCATTGTTGTATTCCCCTTGTTCGGTTCAGTGAGCCGCCGCGGCGACCAGATCAAATATGTCGGTATCGCCGGGAAGGCGTTCCTGATGACGTAATGGCGTAATGGCAACCGCACTGTCCCGCAACACACTGACGTCTTCACCGGGCGCCACAATATGACGGGAGCTGCGATCAAACCCCAGCCACCAGTACGGCAGACTGCGGGCATCCTGACCCGCAAGCAGGCGGGCTCGTTGGATCGATCCGTTGGATTGCTTGCACAAACGTGCCTGACTGATCACCGCCGCCTCGCAGGCCGGGAAATTCACGTTCCAGGCGTGGCACTGCCCCGGCTGCCACAATTGGCGCACCACAGATTCTCCGAACATGGCAACTGGCCCCCAATCCACCCCTTCCCGGCTCAGGAACGCCTGGCTCAGCGCGATGGCGGGTATGCCCATATGCTCGGCGCTGAGCACCGCGCCCACGGTACCGGAGTACTGCACCGAGTCACTGATGTTCGCGCCGCAGTTCACCCCCGATAGCACCAGATCCGGCGGCGTTTCGCCGAACCACTGCGCCAGCGAATACAGTACACAGTCCGCCGGCGTGCCGGACACCGCGTAGCGCCTGTCGCCCTGCTCATACACCCGCAACGGATCGTGAATGGAAATGCTCTGGCCGGCGCCACTGCGATCATGCTCCGGCGCCACCACCCAGACTTCCTCGGCGAGATTGCGAGCGATCTGCTCCAGCACTCTCAGGCCCGGCGCATTGATACCATCGTCGTTGGTGATCAGAATGCGTTGCACCATCGGCTCGTTCATACTCGCTCCCCCTCACTGGCAATCCGCCACCCGGCCTCCGCCAGCAGGCTGGCCCGCTTGCCGACCTGCAACGCATCGGCATTGGCAGCATTACCCTGCAACGCGCGGGCATAGACCCCTTGCAGGATGGACGCGAGACGAAACAGCGAAAACGCCAGGAATACATGCCAGTCGGCAATGCCGTCACGGCCACTCTGCTGACAGTAGCGCGTGATGGTTTCCTGCTCGTCAGGAATGCCCAGCGCTTCCAGATCCTCGCCCTGGAGCCCGCGCATGCCTTCCATATCTGAAGGCAAATGATAGGGCAGGCAGTAATAGGCAAGATCTGCCAGCGGGTGCCCGAGCGTAGAGAGCTCCCAGTCCAGAATGGCGATAACTTCTGGCTTGTCCGGCGCCAGCATCAGATTGCCAAAACGGTAGTCGCCGTGGGCGATGGCACACTCGTCGGTAGACGGGAGATTCTGGGGTAACCACTCCATGAGTTTATCCATGGCCGGCATGTCATCGGTCTTGGCTGCAAGGTACTGCTTGCTCCAACGAGCAACCTGCCGCGCCACATAGCCTTCCGGACGGCCATAATCACTCAGCCCGATTTGGTTCACGTCCACCGCATGCAGAGCCGCCAGCGTATCGATAGCGGAAAGGTGAGCTGCCTTCCGTTCCGAACGTTCCAGTGCACGCAGCGCCGGATGGCTGACAATACGGCCTTCCAGATAGTTCATGACGTAAAAAGGTGTGCCGATGATGCTGCTGTCTTCACACAAGGCACGGGTGATCGGGACCGGAACATCGGTGTGCTCGGACAGCGCACGCATGACTTTGTATTCCCGTTCGACCATATGGGCAGAAGGAAGCGTCTTTCCGGGTGGCTTTTTGCGCAGCACATACTGGCCACTGTCGGTGTTCAGCAGGAAGGTAGGGTTGGACTGTCCGCCCTGGAACTGCTTGACCTCCATGCGATCACCGAAATCTGGCAGTGTTTCCTTAAGCCAAGCCAGAAGCTTGGACTCGTCGAACTTATGGGCTGGCAGGACGTCTACCAGTTCAGGGTTCATGCTCATCTTTGCTGTTGCCTTCATTTATTGCGTGGCGGCCCGGTCATAGGGGCGGTGGGTGGGGGTGTCTTTCTTCCGGGAAAAAGAACTCGCTTCGCTCAGACACCTTTATTCCCTGCACAAAGACACCCCCACCCACCTACCTCGGCATACTTTCGGTGATGCCTCTTCTCAACAAATGGTTTCGCCGCCGTCGGCTACGATGACCTGGCCTGTGATATATGCGCTGGCTTTTGTCGACAGGAAGACAGCCAGGCCGGCAATATCCACTGGTTCACCAATTCGTCTCAGCGGCGTTTTGTCTTCGGCGCGTTTGACACGGACCGGATCTTCCCACAGGGCCTTGGCGAAATCGGTTTTGATCAATCCGGGAGCAATGCTGTTCACACGGATACCCTTCGGGCCCCACTCCACAGCGAGGTTGCGGGCCAATGCTGCTTCCGCTGCCTTTGAAACACCGTAGGTACCGATGGTGGTGTTACCGCGGATACCGGCAATACTGGACAACAGCACAACCGCGCCTTCACCTTTTTCCGCCATTTGCGGCAATACCATGTTGGTCAGCCAAAAGGTGCCTTTGACATTGGTGTCCATAATCTTGTCCCAGGCATCGTCAGTCATCTCGGCGGTGGTGCCGTACACCGGGTTGGTGGCCGCATTGCACACCAATACATCTATCGAGCCCCAGGCTTCGTTCGTCTTGTCCACCAGGTTCTGCAGGTCTTCTTTCTTGCCTACGTGGCACGGAATGGCGATGGCGTCGTAGCCCTGTTCTTTCAATTCGTTGGCTACCTGCTCACAGGCGTCCGCCTTGCGGCTGGAGATCACGACTTTCGCACCCAACCTCGCCATTTCTTCGGCAATGGAACGGCCAATGCCTTTGGTGGAGCCGGTGATCAGTGCAACTTTACCGGTCATGTCAAAAAGCGGGTTATTCATACTCGAACCTCATGCTCAAAACTTTGGGAACGAACGGGGAGGAACCTGCCGGGACCGTCAAAAACATGGATGTTTTTGTCGAGCGTACATGGACGTATTCACAGCGTGTCCCGGCAGGTTCCTCCCCGTTCGTTCAAACACCCAACGTATCGGGCCGAAAAAAATCAGCGATACTGGCGAAGCTCAATCTTGGCCACCGAATCCAGATGCACCTCATCCGGCCCATCCGCCAGCCGCAGGGTCCTAACCTTGGCCCAGGCCTCGGCCAGGAAGGTGTCCTGGGACACACCGGCACCGCCGTGAACCTGAATCGCACGGTCAATCACGTTCAACGCCATGCTCGGCGCAATCACCTTGATCATCGCGATTTCCTGCCGGGCCACCTTGTTACCCACAGTATCCATCATGTGCGCCGCCTTCAGCGTCATCAGCCGCGCTTGCTCAATCTCGATGCGACTGCGGGCAATATCCTTGCGGACGGAGTCGAAGCTGGACAGCGGCTTGCCAAAGGCTTCACGGGAACTGGCGCGTTTACACATCAGCTCCAGTGCCCGCTCGGCAACACCAATGGTGCGCATACAATGGTGAATCCTGCCCGGCCCGAGGCGGCCCTGGGCGATTTCGAAGCCACGCCCCTCACCCAGCAACAGGTTCCCCACCGGCACCCGCACATTCTCGTAGTGAATCTCAGCGTGGCCGTGAGGTGCATGGTCATAGCCGAACACCGTCAGCGGACGAATCATCTTTACCCCCGGCGTATCCAGCGGGACCAGAATCATTGACTGCTGCTTGTGCTTTTCCGCCTCCGGATCAGTCTTGCCCATCACGATGGCAATTTTCGACGTGGTGGTCATGGCACCCGACGACCACCACTTTTTGCCGTTGATCACATACTCGTCACCTTCGCGACGGATTTCACAGGCAATATTGGTGGCATCGGAAGACGCCACGTCGGGTTCGGTCATCGAAAAACAGGAACGGATCTCGCCATCGAGCAGGGGCTTCAGCCATTTTTCCTGCTGTTCTTTATTACCGTAGCGGGCGATGGTTTCCATGTTGCCGGTGTCCGGCGCAGAGCAGTTGAACACCTCCGGTGCCATGGCGGAACGACCCATGACCTCGCACAGATGGGCGTATTCGTAGTTGGTCAGTCCCGCGCCGAATTCGCTTTCCGGCAGGAACAGGTTCCACAGGCCGGCGTCCCTGGCTTTGACCTTCAACTCCTCGATGATCGGTACCGGAGCCCAGCGATTTTCCGCCTGCTCGACCTGTTCATGATGTTTGTGCTCATTAGGGTAAATGTAAGCATCCATGAACTCGTTCAACTGCGCCTGAAGTTTTTTTGCTTTGTCAGACAGTTCAAACATGTCCGCTTCCTCTTGATGTTGGCATTGAATCGGTAACCGTTCCGTCAGATCGGAACGCCCTCCGGTTTGTCACTGCCGGACCGGATCCGGAACGTACCCTCGGCGATAGCAAGCAGGTTGCCCTTTTCGTCATGAACCTCGCCGGTGCTGTTGAATATACGGGTTCCACCGGCGCGCTTGCGGCCAGTGACCCTGATGGTTCCGCTGGAACACTGACCCGTAAAGGTAGTGGTCAGTGTCAGGGTGATGGCCTTGCGCATACGCCCGGGATAGGGGCAGTAGGTGCCTGCCTGGGCCATGACAACGTCCAGCAGGGAAGTAAGCACCCCACCGTGGATCACTCCGCCCAGATTGAGGTGCTGAGGCTGCAGTGCCAGTTCCAGCACTGCCTCGTTCTCTTCCCACGACAGCTGGCGATACCCCAGCAGACGGTGAAAGCCCGGCAAGTCAGTTCCATCGGCAAACAGCGGTTCTTGTTCACTCATTACACTTTCATCCCGGGCAGATTCAAAGAAGCGGTGTTGCCGCCGTCCACGGCCAGGGCCTGACCGGTGATGTAACTGGCATCGTCACTCGCCAGAAACAGAATCGCCGCGGCAATTTCGTCCGGCGCGCCGTATCGGCGCAACTCACACCGTGATCCCAGCTTGTGGGCCTTTTCGTGGGTGCGGGCGTAGTCGAACACGGCCTGGGTCATACCCGTTTCCACCAGCCCAGGGCACACGGCGTTCACCCGCACATTGTCCTTACCGAGATCGCAGGCGGCGGTCATGGTGAGGTTGATCACCCCCGCCTTGGACGCGCTGTAGGCATTGCCTCCAGCGCCGGAGCGGATGCCCGCCACGGAGGCGGTGTTCACAATCGAACCGAGTTGGCGAGCCTGCATATGGGGGGCCACGTGTTTGATGAACAACATGGTGCCGATCAGGTTTATCGACAGCACCTTCTCCCACTCTTCCCGATCATTGCGCGTGATGTCAGGGTGTCCATCGCCCGTACTGGCGATGCCGGCAATGTTGCAGAGCACGTCAATCTTGCCGAACGTTTCGGCTGCTTCGTCCACCAGCGCCTTGACCTGGACCTCATCAGCCACGTCGGCAATCCGTCGCAGGGCGTGCGCCCCCTCTGGCAACAGGCTTTCGGTATCCAGCAGACCAGCCTCAGAGCGGTCCACCATCATCACGCACGCACCCTGACGGGCCAGGCGTACCGCGGTGGCTCTCCCGATGCCGCTGCCAGCTCCGGTGACGATGGCTGCCCGGTTATCGAAACGCCCCATGCCGATGCTCCTTGTTGTGGTTTATTCGCGCCGTCACAAAATTCACTTCAAGGTAATTTGTCACGCCTTCCGGTTTTGAGTCAATATAAACGAAAGTAAATTTCACTAGATAAAACACGATAACACCGAGAGGCCAAAAAATGGAAAGCTTGATGCAAATGCCAGTACACGCTCCGGTGAACCCTGAAGAAACCATGGCAGCCATTGGTGAGCGCATTCAGGATCTTGCTGACGAACGCCCCCATCAGACTGCCCTGATCGACGACCAGGGCAGCGTCACCTGGCGCGAACTGGTGCACCTCGCCAACCGCATTGCGAACCGGTTGCGGGCCGAGGGACTGAAGGAAGGGGACACGGTGGCAATGCTGTCGGAGAACCGTATGGAAGCGGTAGCGGTGTATCTGGGCACGCTGGTGGCCGGCGGCTGCATGGTGCCGTTATCAGGCATGGCCAGCAGTGACAGCCTTGCACTGATGATCAACGACTGCGCTGCCCGTTACCTGTTTGTTTCCCGAAAGGATCTGCGGCTGCTGGATGCCATGGAAGGCAAGCTGAGTTCTCTTGCGACAGCAGGGTGCATCGGCCTGGGCACAGACGGCGACGGCGGGATGAACAACCTGGACCAATGGCTCGGCAATATCGATGCAGAGGCCAGGCCGGCCAAGGTTAGCCTGGATCACCCGTTCAACATTATCTATAGCTCCGGCACTACCGGAACACCCAAGGGCATTCTCCACGATTACCGCTTCCGCCAGCGCCAAATGATGCGCATGAGCCGCTTTGGCCTGGATGGCGATGCAGTGAACCTGGTTTCCACGCCACTGTATTCCAACACCACACTGGTATCCGTGCTCCCCACGCTGTTCCATGGCGGCACGCTGGTCCTGATGGCCCGTTTCGACGCCCGGCGTTTTCTGGAACTGGCCGAACACCACCGCGTCACCCACGCAATGCTGGTGCCGGTGCAGTACCAGCGTATTCTGGCCGACCCCGGGTTCGATCGTTTCGACCTGTCATCGTTCCAGCTGAAACTATGCACCAGCGCGCCTTTGCGCGCCGAGGTTATCCGCGAGGCCATGACTCGCTGGCCGGGGAACATCCGCGAGGTTTACGGCCTTACCGAAGGTGGCATTTCCACCTGCCTGGACTGTGCCGCCCACCCCGGCAAATGGGATTCAGTAGGGCTCCCAACAGAGGGTGCCGAGGTACGGGTGATTGATGAACAGGGCCACGAACTGCCAAGGGGCGAAACCGGAGAAATCGTCGGCCGCGCGATTTCCATGATGCGCGGTTACGTCAACCGCGACGACCAGACCCGCGAGATGATCTGGACCAGCCCGGAAGGCCTGGTATTCTACCGCAGCGGTGACATGGGGCGGGTGGACGAGGACGGTTTCGTCTACATACTCGACCGCCGCAAGGACATGATTATTTCCGGTGGCTTCAATATCTACGCGGTGGACATTGAAAAGGTGCTGCTGTCGCACCCGGCGGTGGCCGACGCCGCTGTGATTGGCATTCCCAGCGAACAATGGGGAGAAACACCACTGGCCCTGGTGGTGCTTGAACCCGGCGCCGGACGCCGGGAACAAACCGAGGCAGAACTGCTGGCCTGGGCCAACGGCAAGCTGGGCAAAACCCAGCGCCTGGCCGGCGTTGAACTCCGAACGGAGCTGCCCCGGTCCACCATTGGCAAGGTGTTGAAGCGAGAACTCCGGGCCCCCTATTGGCCGTGACGGTATAGCAGCGCAGGATGACGAAATGGACAGATCCCGCTTCATGTTCAGCGATCCTCACTATACTCAATTCTATGATCGGGAGATCGCTAACAGAATATCCACTTCTATCCTATTGCAAAAAGCAAAGCGTGTGATAGATTCGGATACAAGGATTCATTCTGCAGTCAACAGTTCTGCAGAGCGAAACTAGGAACGGGACGATTAACACAATAATGATCGAGGTCCAACAATGAAGATACTAACCACCGCCAGAACAACCCTTACTGTTTACGCCTCAGCCCTGACTCTGGGCCTGACGGCAGCCCTGGCCAGTGCGCCGGTTACCGCCCAGGAAACCACGACCTGGAAGGTACAATCCCACTGGCCGGGCGCCAGCAGCTCCTACGAGGACAGCCTGGTTCGACTGAAGAACGTGATTGAAGAGCGCACCAATGGTCGCCTGAAACTGGAACTGTATGAATCTGGCGCGCTGTTCAAGCCCACGGAAACCTTCAACGCCGTGAGCCGCGGCATTCTGGAAATGGGTACCATCTCCCCGGCTTACGCTCAGAGTAAGATCAGCCTGGCTGGTGTCGCGTCCGGCTTGCCGCTGGCGTTCCAGACCCCGGCCGAAGCCGCGTATTTCCATATGGCCATGGGTTTTGAGGAGATGTTGAGGGAAGAAGCCGCTGAGCATAACGTCTATTGGGCCACCGACAAGGTCTATCAGACCGAGATGGTGGTCAAAGAGCCAATCAAAAGCGTCGAAGATCTGAAGCAACTGAAGATCCGCTCCTCCGGTGCACTGGAGAAGTTCCTCGCTGAAGCCGGTGCGGCCACAACCTACATTACCGGTGCCGAGCTCTATTCAGCACTGGATTCCGGTATCGTCGACGGCGCCCACTGGGGCGCCGCTCAGGGCGCTTATAGCATGTCCCTGTACGAGGTGGCCAAATACCACGTCAAGCCTGCCCTGAACGTGGCCGGCACTGACGTTATCATTGTCAGCCAGAAGGCGCTCGACGCCCTGCCTGAAGGGATGCAAGCCACGGTCAAGGATGCCCTGAAAGAACAGTTCTGGGTACGCACCAACGAATACGAGCACAAGGAAAAAGTCACCCTGCAGAAGGCCGTGGAAGAGGAGGGTGTTGAAATCAACACACTGCCACAGGATGTTCAGGACCACATGCTGCAAGCGGCCCAGAAATTCTGGGATGAGGAAGCCAAGACCAGCGACAACGCCGCGAAGGCCGTTGAGATGGTCAAGGAATACCTGAAAGAACTCGGCCGCCTGTAATCAGGCAATAACAGAACCGGGCTTAGCGCCCGGTTTTTCATTGCCAATCAAATTCATCTCAACCAGCCCTTAAAGTCGGAGGGACAAGATGCGCGCTCTAACCGCATTCATGACTGGAGTGACCCGGCTCAATAACCTGCTCGGCCGGTGGTTCTCCTATCTGGTCATGATCATGTTCCTGTTATTGATCACAGGGGTGGCTTTTCGATATGTACTTGAGTCGCCGCTGTCCTGGACGAGCGAGTTGACCCAGCTGCTTTTCGGGGTGTACGGACTCATGGCCGGTGGCTATCTGCTGGCTAACAACGGGCACGTCAACGTGGACCTGGTCTATTCAAAATTCAGCCGCCGCAAACGGGCTTTTCTGGACCTGTTTACCTCGATACTGTTTTTCATGTTCACCCTGGCGCTATTCTACTTCGCCGTGGACATGGCCTGGGAATCCTTCAGTGGCCGGGAAACATCGAATTCGGCCTGGGATCCCCCCATCTGGCCGGTGAAAGCCTTCATCCCACTGGCCACCCTGTTACTGATCCTGCAGGGCATCGTGAAGCTGCTGCAGGACATAGCCATTGCTTTCAACCTCAGTTATTACCAGCCCGAACCTGAGCAAGAGGAACTGCCGGAGGAGAAGCCATGAGCATTGAAGCGTTGACCCTGCTTTTCTTCGGCTCCCTGCTGTTTTTCCTGGTGCTGGGCCTGCCGCTGGCGTTTGTGCTTGGCGGCGTTTCGGTGGTGTTTCTCTACTTTACCTGGGGCTTCGACTCCTTCTACCTGGTGGCTTCGCAGATCTGGAGCACCATGGAAAGCTTTACGCTGGTGGCGATCCCTCTGTTTGTGTTCATGGCCATGATTCTGGAGCGAACCGGGGTCGCCCGGGACCTCTACCGGATGATGCACCTGTGGTTCGGTGGCGTCCGCGGCGGGCTGGCCATTGGCACCCTGGTGATCTGCGCGATTTTCGCAGCGATGGTCGGTATCAGCGGTGCGGCGGTTGTCGCCATGGGCACCATCGCCCTGCCGGCAATGCTGGAGCGTGGCTACGACAGGAAGATGGTGCTTGGCGTCATCAACACCGGCGGTGGCTGGGGTGTGCTCATCCCGCCCTCCATCCTGATGATTCTGTATGCCCTGATCACCGGCGTGTCGGTGGGCAAGATGTTTGCGGCCGGCATACTGCCGGGCATCATGCTGATGATTCTTACCTCTGCGTACGTTCTGATCCGCTGCTACCTGCAACCGCACCTGGCTCCGGACCTGCCCAAGGAAGAACGGGGCACCTGGGGTGAAAAATTCGCGGCCCTGCGTTCCGTGCTGCTGCCTATGCTGGTGGTGTTCATGGTATTGGGCTCGATCATCGGGGGCATCACCACGCCCACGGAAGCGGCGGCGATGGGTGTGCTTGGCGCGCTGATCTCGGCCGCAGTCTACCGCGCGCTGAACATCGAACTGATCAAAGATGCCTCGATACGGACGTTCAAGCTCACAGGCATGATCATGTGGATCCTGTTTGCTGCACACGCTTTCAGTGCCGCCTACCAGAGTATGGGTGCCCAGCCAATGATAGAGGGCATGATCCAGTCCATTCCCGGCGGACCCTGGGCGGTCATCATCGTGATGATGCTGATTGTCTTCCTGTTGGGCATGGTGCTGGACCCGGTTGGCATCATGCTGATCACTCTGCCGGTGTTCACGCCTATCGTTGCCTCCATGGGCTTTGACCCAATCTGGTTCGGGATACTGTTCGTGATCAACATGGAGATCGGCTATATGACGCCACCGTTCGGGTTCAACCTTTTCTATCTGAAAGGGGTGGTGCCGCCAGGGATAACCATGGGCGACATCTATAGGTCGGTGATTCCCTTCGTGCTCATCCAGATCGTGGGTATTGGCTGTCTCATGGTATTTCCGGAGATTGCCACCTATTTGCCGAACCTCCTGTTCTGAAGCAGCCCGGCTCTTCGAAGCCCTGTGCATTACACTCGGGTATTGCGGGCCGGTTAACGGAGAACTACCTTTAGGGCATCCCCGCCCGATGGAAGCGGGAATGCCCAACCATAAGGAGATGTTCTCATGATCGGACTACGTCCCGTCTTACTGACGATTATTTGCCTGTTTGCCTTATCCCCCCTCAGTGCCCATGCCGAAACGCTGACCGACCAGACAGTCCGTGCGTTCATCAGTAGCCTTGAGGCTCTTCAGGGCATGGAAAATGAATTCGAAGATCTGAACGAAGACCTCACCAGCGAAGAGGACCCTGCGGAAATGCCGGACCTGTCGCGAATTTTCTCGTCTTCGGTTGAAAAAATGGAGGGCCATGAGATGCATGACCGGCTGGAGGAGGTGGTGCAGCAACACGGCTTTTCCAGCCCCGAAGAGTGGGGCAAAACCGGCGACCGTATTTTTCAGGCCTGGAGCGCCCTTGAAATGGGTGAGCAGTCCGGGCAGGTGAACCAGGAGATGGCCAAAGCGATGGAGGAAATCGACAACAATCCCAACATGAGCGAGGCTCAGAAACAGCAGATGCGGGAAATGATGGGCGGCGCCATGTCGGCGTACAAGCAGGCAGCCAACGCGCCGGAAGCGGACAAGCGGGCGGTGCGGCCGCATCTGGAAGCTTTGCGCGCGGCTACCGAGGCAGATGAATAGAGCCAAAAAACCCGGCCGTTTATTGGCCGGGTTTTCCTTGCGTCCAAATTTGCTCTAAACCCTCACGCTTATGACAGCAGGTTGTAGACAAACACAATGGCGACCGCAACCGGCGTCACAAAGCGAACCAGGTTGTACCAGAGGGTAAAACTTCCTCCTTTCAGCGCCAGATTGCTCTGCAGTGACTCTTTTGCCACCACCCAGCCAACGAACAGGGCAGTCAGCAGTCCCGACAACGGCAACATGACATTGGCTGTGAAGAAATCGAGCAGGTCGAAGATTGTATTGCCTTCGAAGCGCTCGAACATACCCAGAGGCGCAAAGCCGGACCACTCATTCAGGGACAGGATTGACGCAACACCCAGTAACCAGCAGGCCACGCCCACCACAATGGTGCTGCCGATACGGCCAAAGATCAGCTTGTCTTCCAGCCATTCCACCACCGGCTCCAGCAGGGAAATGGCCGATGTCCAGGCGGCAAACAGCAGTAGCACAAAGAACAGGGCACCAAACACGCTGCCCATTGGCATCTGGCCGAAGGCCAGTGGCAGGGTCTGGAAAATCAGGCCGGGGCCGGCGCCCGCTTCCAGGCCATTGGCAAACACCACCGGGAAGATCGCCAGGCCAGCCATCAGCGCAACAACCGTGTCCATAATGGAAACAGTAACCGCCGTACGCCCAATTGAAACGTCATCCGACAGGTAGGAGCCATACGCCATCATGATGGCCATGCCCAGGCTCAGGGTGAAGAACGCGTGGCCCAGGGCAACCAGTACACCATCCACGGTCAGGGCGCTGAAATTGGGTGTAAACAGGAAGGCAACCGCTTCTCCGAAGTGACCGGTAGTCGTGGCATAGCCAACGGCAACCAGCAACAGCACGAACAGTGCCGGCATCAGAATGGTCACTGCCCTCTCAAGGCCTGATTTCAGGCCACGAGCCACGACAAAAATCACCAGGGCCATAAAGATGCTGTGCCAGATCAACAGCGTAACCGGGCTGGCCAGAAGGCCACCAAACAACTCGCCAATCGCGTCTGCGCTCTGCCCGGTAAAGTCGCCCATGGCCGCGTGACCAACATAGGAGGCGGCCCAGCCACCGATCACCGAATAGAACGACAGGATAATGAAGGCCGCCAGCACGCCCACGATGGCAGAAATTCGCCATGCCGGAGACGCCAGGTTGCGCTCGGCCACCAGACGAAAACTGGTGATGGGGTTATGCCGGCCATTCCGGCCGATGAACACTTCCGCCATCATGATGGGAATACCCACGATGGCGATACACAGCAGGTAGACCAGCACGAAAGCGCCGCCGCCGTTTTCGCCGGTCACATAGGGGAACTTCCAGATATTGCCGAGCCCCACGGCCGAACCGGTCGCCGCGAGGATAAACGCCATCCGGGAAGACCACAGGCCGCGATGGATCGGGGTCGATCTTGAATCAGTCATTGTTTCATCCTGTGCTTTTCGCTGACGAATCGATTGTAAGAGGTATGCCGAAGACTTGCTTCGGCTATTGGGGCGCGATTTTGCCAGCCGTGGGCACAGGATGCCAGTCGACAACGGCACCGGCTGCGGTCATGCGCCGGCGCCGCAGCCAGTAACTAGCCATTTTTGCTGACGAAACGGGAAACCAGATCCTTCAGGCCTCTGGACATGCCGCTCAGGTGGTTACTGCTGTCCGTGGCGGATTCTGCTTTCCGGGTGCTGTGGTCGGCCAGCTCGGCGATATTGACGATCTGGTGATTGATCTCCTCCGACACCTGGCTCTGCTCCTCGAAAGCTGCCGACATGCTGATAAAGCTGTCAGATATTTCCTGGATGGAGGAGACAATTTCCTGCAGCGAGGTTTCCGCTTCCCGCACTTTGTTCAGGCCCTTGCCGGCATCCTGTTCGCCTTCGCGTGTTGCCTGAACCGCTTCCTCTACCTGGTTGCGGAAATCGTCGATGACATTCTGGATGCGCACGGTGGAATCCCGGGTGCGTAGGGCCAGGGACCGGACCTCATCCGCCACCACCGCAAATCCACGCCCCTGCTCACCGGCACGGGCGGCTTCAATCGCCGCGTTCAGTGCCAGCAGGTTGGTCTGCTCGGCAATATCCGAAATCAGGCTGGCGGCTTCGCCGATACTCTCGGTGGAAGCACCCAGTTTTTCGATCGCCGAACCAATCCCGTTGACCCGAGTAACCAGCTGCTCGATGGCAGTCAGGGCCTCGCCGCTTCGTTTACTGCCGGTAGCCGCCATGCGGTTGGCCTCATCCGCCACCCGGGCATTTTCGCTGACCGTGCCTGCCACCTCCTGAATGGAAGCAGTCATTTCGTTCACAGCGGAGGCCGTCTGGTCGGTTTCCGCCCGCTGCCTGGCAATCGCCTCCGCCCCTTCACTGATATATCCATGGCTGGCCCTGGCCTGCTCGTATAGCAGCTCCGCCTGGTCGTCGATACGTGCCAGGGCGGTACGAATCCGCGCCTTCTCGCTCATGATCAGCATGGCGAGCTGCGCAAACAGACCGCTTTCATCGCTGTAGGTTCTTGCCACCACGGCATCGCTGAAGGCATCGGGGCGTAAATCAAGCACCCGCTGCAATCGACTGGTAACCGATTTCAGGGTCAGTCCGGCAGCCAGCACATGCGCCGCCACAATCACCAGGAGTGCCAGCCCTGAACTACCCAGGGTGGCCACCGCGCCCAGGCTCATCACGAGCGACAGCGCAAAAGGCCAGCCCGACTTCAACACGGAAACCAGCCGGCTCCACAAATGGACCGCGCTGCCTCCCCTGGACATTCGCGCATACAGCCTCTCCGCTCTCGCAACCTCGTCACGGCCAGGTGCGACCCGCACGGATTCGTAACCGACCATCTTCCCGTCCTCGAGGATCGGGGTTACGTAGGCACTGACCCAGTAATGGTCTCCGGTTTTGGTGCGGTTCTTCACCACACCCATCCAGGGTTTGCCGGCCTTGAGGTACTCCCACATGCCCTTGTACACGGCCGCAGGCATGTCCGGATGACGAATCACGTTATGGGGCTGCCCTAACAACTCTTCCCTGGCAAAGCCGCTGATCTGCACAAATTCATCATTGCAGTAGGTGATGATGCCCCGGGTATCAGTGGTGGTGATCAACCGGCCAGCCTCGGACATTCTGACTTCACGCTGGGTTACCGGGAGATTGTTGCGCATAAAAACACCTTGTAAATCAGGAACGACTGCGGGGAAGACGTGAAGCACAAGGGTCACCCAGGGATGAACATCGTTGACATTCATCAAAGGGTACCCTGCGTACAGGAGCGTAACGGCAGGAGCCAGGAAGACCTTAGTCCGTGCAGGTACTTATGCTGAAACCGCCAGCCGGGCCCGCGGGTGATAACGGGCGTTCACCCACAGGGAGACTGCGATGACGCTACCGCCAAGGGCGAGGCGCAACAGGTCAGCGTCCCGATTCCAGATCAGCAGGTTGACCAGCAGGCCTGCCGGCACCAGCGCGTTGTTCATGATGGCCAGTGTGCCGGCATCCACCACGCAAGCGCCGCGGTTCCAGAGGAAAAGCCCCGCGCCGGATGCCGCCAGCCCCAGCCACGCGAGAACACCCCACTGTAAGGAGGTGGTTGGCAGTCGGCTGGCGTCGCCGAATATCAGGAAGGAAGGCAAGGCGATAATCAGCGCACCAACGAAGAAGTAGCCGAAGGTGCGGTACGCCGGCACAGTGGTCGGGAACCGCATCATGGTGTGTTTATACCCGACCTGGCCCGCCGCAAAGGTGAAGTTGGCGACCTGAAGCAGCAGAAAGCCGGTGATAAAATCCTGGCTGAGGCCGTCATAGCGGATAATGCCCGCGCCAAGGGTGGCAATTGCCGCTGCCACCAGGGCTACCGGGGAAAAACGGCGGTAGAGCGCATCGTCGATCAGGGTGACGTACAAAGGCGTGAAGATCGTGAACAGCAATACTTCCGGTACGGTCAGGTAGCTGAATGATCGGTACAGGCATAAGTAGGTGATGCCGAACTGCAGCATGCCGGTCACCAGAACGCCCAACTTCAACCCGCCAGGCACTCCGCGCCAACGGGTAAAAGGCAGAAACACCAGGGCACCCAGCACCACCCGGGTCAGTACAGCGAAGTCGCTGTCCACTTGCCCAGCCAGGAATTCGCCGATCAGGCTGAATGAGAACGCCCACAGAACTGTTACAAAGACCAGAAGACCCATGCTACCCGCACCCATAATCCGTAAAGGCGGCACTTTACCCGTTACCAGGCAATCTTGTACACAGGCGCCACGGAAACACCCTATGCCATCCTGTACAGGGAATAGGGTACCATCCTGCCTTTCCGAGTCATTCCGTTTCACCTGACCCCAGGCATGCGATTCCATGGATGAAGTCCACCAGCCCCTACCCGAAGCCCGTCAGCCGCTGGTCAGCCGTACGCTGACCGAGTGGCGCACGCTGGCTGTTCTCGGTGGCCCGATTCTGATTGCCCAGGTGGCCCAGATGGCCAACGGCGTTATCGATACTGTGATGGCTGGCCATGCCAGTGCCGAAGACCTGGCGGCTGTGGGTATCGGCAGCAGCCTGTGGATGCCGGTTTTTCTGTTTTTCATGGGGCTGCTGGGGGCTCTGCAACCGATTATCTCCGGCTACAACGGCGCCCGCACCACGGAAAAGATCATGCCGGCCACCTGGCAGGGATTGTATATAGCGGCGGGTGGCTCGGTGATCATGATCCTGCTGCTGACCAACGTACACCCGGTACTCAGCGCCCTGAACCTGGAAGCCAACACCGCCCGTATCAGTCAGGGCTACCTGGACGCCTTTGCCTGGGGCATACCCGCCATGCTCCTGATGATGGCGTTGCGCGGACTGACGGACGGGCTGGGCCATACGCGGGTAATCATGGCGTTTTCGGTACTGGGCACCCTGGTCAACCTGCCGCTCAATTACATCCTCATCTATGGCAAGCTCGGCATGCCGGCCATGGGCGGGATTGGCTGCGGATGGGCCACCTCGATCTCCAATGGTGTGGCCGCCACAGCCCTGCTGGTCTACCTGAACCGCAGTGCCGTCTATCGCCGGTTTCACCTGCTTGCGGACTGGGCCAGGCCGGATGCCGACGGTATACGCTATATTCTGCGCCTGGGCATCCCGATCGGCTTTACCATTTTCGTGGAAGCCAGCATGTTCTCGGTGATCGCTCTGTTCCTGGCTCCCCTGGGACCGGTGATTGTGGCAGGGCATCAGATTGCACTGAACGTGGTGTCATTGCTGTTCATGCTGCCACTGAGCATAGGTATGGCGCTGACCCTGCGGGTGAGCTTTCTGATGGGAGCGAGGGCGCCGGATACCGCCCGGCTCATTGCCCGCAGCTCGCTGATTCTCGCCTCGGCTGTGGCGCTGGTGTTTGCTGTTCTGCTGTTTGTGTTTGCCGATGGAATTGCGGCGCTGTACACCAGCGATGGGGAGGTTCAGACCGTTACCGTTACGCTGCTGGTGTACGCCGCTTTCTTCCAGATCGCCGATGTCATACAGGTTACCTGCATCAGTGCCCTGCGGGGCTACAAGGACACCGGCATTCCCATGTTCATCATGCTGTTTTCGTTCTGGATCGTGGGGTTGCCCCTGGGCTGGGTGCTGACGTTTACCGACTGGCTGTTGCCGGCTATGGGTGCTGCCGGTTTCTGGGTAGGGCTGACAGGTGGTCTGGCGTCTGCCAGCATTCTGCTGGGGTTACGGCTGTTCCTGTTTGCTCCGGATGCGGAAAACTAAGATCTTCAGGCAGTTTCCGCCGCCGGCTCCTCGGCAACGATGTCATCTGCGTAAACAATCCGGTCACGGCCGCTGGCTTTGGCTTCATAAAGCGCAGCATCGGCTCTGGCCAGCCAGTCATCCGGACTCTCGCCGGCTTTTAACAGGGCAACGCCGAAAGAAGCCGTCACCTGACCGCCGCCGGGGTGCTTCAGAAACCTGTGCATGATGTGTTGCAGATTGTGCATCACCGCCCTGAGCCCTGTTTCATCCACGCCGCTCATCAGCAGCACAAATTCCTCCCCACCAAACCGGAACAGCTGGTCGGATTTGCGGATATTCTGCTCAATCAGCGCCACCAGGTCGGTCAGCACGTGGTCTCCCACTCCGTGGCCGTGCTCATCATTGATCTTTTTGAAGTGATCAATATCCAGCAGCACCAGGGCATAGGAAATCCCCGTTCTGGCGCCGCTGGCGGCCGCCATTGCCAATTCTTCGTCCATGGAGCGCCGGTTCTTGACGCCGGTCAGTGGGTCAATGGTTGCCAGGTGCTCCAGGCGCTCCCGCTGGTTTTCATTGCGGAAGGCAAAAACGTAAGCGCAGCAGCTGACCACCACGGCCGTCGCGGAAAAGGAGAACATCTGGATAGTCGAACTGAAAGCAACGCCGTGAACCATCAGCGCAACCACCGCCGCCAGATTGATAAAGATCGCGTAGCGGGATTCGGTAAGGAAAAAGCTGGTCACCAGACATGGAAATAACCAGAAAAGACCCGGTTCTCCAACCACAGCACCGACCGTAACAGCACCCGCAGAAGCCACAATGGCCATAGCCAGGCCGGTGCGCGCGGTATCGCCGGTGATCCACGCGTACACCATCCCGGCCGAAATGGACAACATGATGGTCAGGTCGACCACCCCCGCCAGCATATTCCCCTGCACGAACCGCATCACCGCAAATGGGCTGATGCCCAGAATGGCACTGATGCCCAGCAGCGTGATGATGGACAGGCGGAAGTCAGTTTTCAGACGATAGAACATAGTGCTTACCGATATAGGGAAAGCCGGACAGATTTTCCAACTTCTTTGTTATTGTGGTTCAGGACGTACCCGACCAAAGTCTTATTAGCAAACTATCATAGCCCAAGATTCAACCACTGGCAGCGCACCCTATGAAATTTAACAAACGTTCAACAATACCGGCGGGTACCCGCATGCTCACTCAAGAAATTTCCGAGCACTGTCATCCGGTTCGCCTCGTTGAACAAACGGAAGAGTTGACCACCTCTTTCTGGAGTTGAACATGGATTCAGAGGTAGACTTAAGCCTCACTATTATAAGCATCAGGAAGCGACAGAGTGCCGAATCTTGTCCGTATCGCACCCGGCGCATTGACCATTGGAAAGCCTTTACCCTGGACGGTCTTCGACGCCGATGGCAATGTGCTCTTGCGCCAGGGTTACGTCATTCAGAATGACATTCAGCTCGAGCAGCTGTTTGAACGTGGTCTTTTCCAGCCCCGTAACATTGAACGCCCGCAGGATGAGGTTCTGGAGGATACCCGGGTTCTCAACCCGTTTGCCGAATACCCGCTGTTGCTGCAAACACTGGAGTCCGCTCTCAACGCCGTTACCAGACGGGAAGAAAGCGCCCTCAAACGAGTGCTGGGCCTGTCACGAATGATTGACAAGATGTGCCAGGAGTCGCCGGAAGCCAGCCTGGCGCTTGTACACCTGTATTCCATCGAGCCCACCATTCACGAACAGATCCTGTTCTACGCCGTGCTTTGCCAGTTCACCGCGCGCCGTTTCGGACTTGATGACAAACGGACTGCCGTGCTGATAAGCGCAGCGCTGACTGCCAATCTGGCGCTGGTACCAGTGGCTGATAAGCTGAATGCGTCCAACCGGCTGCTGACTGATGAGCAGCGTGCCGTTATACGCAAGCACCCGGAACGCAGCATCCAGGCACTGAAAGACGCCGAGATCACCAACCCGCTGTTACTGAAGATCATCGCCCAGCACCATGAGCAGGCGGACGGTTCGGGGTATCCCCAAGGGCTTAGCGGCACCGATATCCGCGGTGAGGCAGAAATTCTCGCATTGGCGGAACGTTATGTCGCGATGATTACACGCCGGGCCTACCGTGAACGGATGAACGTTGTGGAGGCCCGTAAACTGGTCAACTCGCTGGCCAACGGCAAGTTTCGCCCAGCGATACCCCGCGCCCTGTTGGCCGTGCTTACCGAATACCCGCCCGGTACTCTGGTACGACTGGCCAACAACGAAATCGCAGTGATTGTACGGCGTCCTCACCGCCACCGGGGGCCCTTCGCAAAAGCGATCATCGGGCCACGGGGTAACCGCTACAGTGGCTCGTTCGAGCGGGACTGCAGCCTGCTGGAGTTCAATGTCCGGGATATCGAGCAGCCGGAAGTGATGCCCTCCATGGACTTCGGGCTGCTCTGGGGCTTCCGCTGACCCTGGCCGTTATCTCAGCCCGAGAGCCTCGGCATGATGATCCAGATGATCATCAATAAACGAGGCAATGAAGAAGTAACTGTGGTCGTACCCCCGATGCATCCGCAAGTTGATGTGGTGATGCATTTTTTCGCAGGCATCTGCCAGCGCATCCGGATTGAGCTGGCTGTCGAGGAATTCATCGGCGGTGCCCTGGTCTACCAGCAGCGGTAGTCGCTCTCTTGCCGTGGGGATCAGCATCGTGGCATCCCACTCTTCCCATGTTTTTCTGTCATCACCCAGATACCCGCTGAAGGCTTTCTGGCCCCAGGGGCATTCACTGGGATTGGCAATGGGCGCAAACGCAGAAACCGACTTGTACAGCCCGGGATTCTTCAACGCTGCGATCAGGGCCCCGTGCCCGCCCATGGAGTGGCCGCTGACGCTGCGGTCCTCCGTCACCGGCAGGTGGCCTTCCACCACCTGTGGCAGTTCCTTGACCACATAATCGTACATGCGGTAATGGGACGCCCAGGGCTGACGGGTGGCGTTGACATAGAAGCCTGCGCCGCTGCCGAAATCATAACTGTCATGCTCACCGGGCAGGTCCAGGCCGCGGGGACTGGTATCCGGACACACGATAGCCAAACCCAGACGGGCGGCTTTCTTCATGGCGCCCGCCTTCTGCATGAAATTCTGGTCTGTACAGGTCAGCCCTGACAGCCAGTAAAGTACCGGTACCTGGCGCGAGTCGCTGCCCAGGGCCGCGGGGGGCAGGTAAACCGCAAACTCCATGTCACAGTCCAGCGCGGCGGAATGATGCCGGTAACGACGGTGTTCACCGTCAAAACAGACGTTGGTGGAGAGCAGTTCCATGGTCACCTCTGGAGCAAAGGAAATTTTACAACGCGTATTTGGGCACCTCGATGCCGAAACCGGCTTTTGCCAGCTCCGCCAGGATGGCCGTTCGGGTTACGATGCCAATCAGGCGCTCATGGTCAACCACCGGATAGACCTTGGGCTTGCCGGCGCCCAGGTTCTGGGCCAGATCAACCACGGACATTTCCGGCGAGATGGTCACCGGATTGCGGAACATGACGTCATCCACCGTCGGATCGCCTTCGCGATGATAATTACTCACCAGCAGGGCGTGGATACAATCCTGTTCCGAGATGAAGCCTATAACCCTGCGGTGGTCATCCACAACCGGCAGTCCGGTAACGTGGTTATGCAGCAACGTTTTGACCACTTTGGTTAAAGGCGTACCACAACGAATGGGCTCGATGTGATTCCACATGACATCGGACACTTTCAACGATTGCATTGGCAGGCTCCCTGACCATTAAGGTTCCGGATACTTCTTCCTATAAACATAGGCAATGGAGGCGAAAACTGGAAGTATAAACCCCGGAATATCGAATTCCGCCCGCCGGCTATTTACAGATCAGAATAAGTGTCTAAACTCAATCGGTTATACCCTTATCGGGAAGTAAAAATCTGCTCCGCCCATCGTCACGGCCGGAGTGTTTCAACCATGGCGGAAACAGGGAGACTCCCATGGAAGCCTTTGAATCTTTTATAAGTAGCATAAACGCACTGGTATGGGGCCCACCCATGCTGGTGATGATTCTCGGTGTCGGACTGTTCCTGAGCATTGGCCTGAAGCTGATGCCGGTACTGAAACTGCGTGCCGGTTTCCGGCTGATGTGGAAAGGCCGTACCGGCGCTGAGTCAGAAGGTGATATACCCCCGTTTCAGGCGCTGATGACAGCGCTGTCTGCGACGGTCGGTACCGGTAATATCGCCGGGGTCGCCACAGCGGTGTTTCTGGGTGGGCCCGGAGCCCTTTTCTGGATGTGGCTGACAGCCCTGGTAGGAATGGCCACGAAATACTCCGAGGCCGTATTGGCCGTGCGTTTCCGGGAAGTGGACGAACGCGGTAACTATGTAGGCGGGCCGATGTATTACATCCGCAATGGGCTGGGCAAGAAGTGGGCCTGGCTGGGCGTGCTGTTTGCCGTATTCGCGGCAGTGGCAGCCTTCGGGATCGGCAACACCGTGCAGGCAAACTCCGTGGCCGATGTTCTGCAGACCAACTTTCACCTGCCCCATTGGGCAACCGGGCTTATCCTGATGATTCTGGTCGGCCTGGTATTGATTGGCGGCATCAGGCGAATCGGACAGGTTGCAAGTGCCCTGGTACCCTTTATGGCGGTCGCCTATGTACTGGTTGGCCTGGTGGTGCTGGCTATCAATGCCAACCAGATACCCAGTGCCATTGCCATGGTGTTTACTCACGCCTTCAGTCCGGTAGCTGCCGAGGGTGGCTTTGCAGGTGCCGCTGTGTGGGCTGCCATTCGATTCGGCGTGGCCCGGGGTATTTTCTCCAACGAGGCCGGCCTGGGTTCTGCCCCCATTGCTCATGCCGCGGCGCAGACCAAAAATCCGATCAGCCAGGGCATGGTCGCCATGCTGGGCACCTTTATCGACACCATTATCGTGTGCAGCATCACCGGTCTGGTCATCATCAGCTCCGGTGCCTGGACATCTGGCGAAACCGGTGCTGCGCTGACCTCGCTGGCTTTTGAGACCGGCCTGCCGGGATTCGGCAACTACGTTGTCGCCATTTCCCTGGCGATTTTCGCCTTTACCACCATTATCGGCTGGTCATTCTACGGCGAGCGCTGTATCGAGTTCCTGTTCGGTGTGAAGGCCATTGTGCCCTACCGTGTGGTCTGGATCCTCGCCATCCCGGTTGGTGCTACCATCAATCTGGGCCTGATCTGGCTGATTGCCGATACCCTTAATGCCATGATGGCGCTGCCTAACCTGGTGGCATTACTGTTGCTCAGCCCCGTGGTGTTCAAACTGACCCGCGAGCATTTCGAGAAAGAGCGTTCTCTTGGTGTGAATCAATGAGCCGCTGGTGACGGGTGAGGCAGATCAACCGCCCTTGGTTTTTCACTCACTCGTCACCACAGTTTTTCGTATAGACTGAATCATTATGCCGGCGTTTCTATCTGGCCGGGCTTTTGTATCACCATAGGAGGAAACACCATGAGTTTACGTCTGGGAGATACCGCACCGGATTTTGAGCAGGAGTCCAGTGAAGGCAGGATCAGTTTTCACGACTGGCTGGGCGACAGCTGGGGCATACTGTTCTCGCATCCGGCAGACTTCACGCCCGTGTGCACCACCGAGCTGGGGCTGACCGCCAAGCTGAAAAGCCAGTTTGCCAAGCGTAATGTCAAGGCCATCGCCCTGAGCGTCGACCCGGTGGATTCCCACAAGGAGTGGATCAAGGACATCAACGAAACCCAGGGCTGCGCGGTGAATTTCCCGATCATTGCCGACCAGGACAAAAAAGTGTCCGAGCTCTACGACATGATCCACCCCAACGCCAACGACAGCCTGACGGTTCGTTCGCTGTTCGTGATTGATCCCAACAAGAAGATCCGCCTGATCATCACCTACCCGGCCAGCACCGGCCGTAACTTTAACGAAGTTCTCAGGGTGATCGACTCACTGCAGATGACCGACGAGCACAAGGTGGCTACTCCGGGCAACTGGGAAGCCGGCGGCGATGTGGTTATCGTGCCGTCCCTGCAGGACGAGGATGAGATCAGAGAACGCTTCCCGAAAGGCTACAGGACGGTCAAATCCTACCTGCGGATGACGCCGGACCCACGCTCCAACTGGAGTGGTGAATAACGACGCAGGGCCGTGTACCCGGAAGGGCAGGCGAAGCCTGCCCTTCTCCCTGCATCACCAACCCTCCGGCACCACACCCTCCCGAATTCGCTGAGGATGATCCCCCACATCCACCCGCGCGATTTCGGAAGCCGAATCAATGTCGATCACTGACATCTGGTCAGTGCCGCTCCACGAAATATAACACCGGTCTCCGGCTTCATTGGTGGTTACCCAGTAGGGTTTTTCACCAAGCCCGGTGAGAATGTCGTGGCTGAAGCTCTCCCGATCCACAATGGCAATATAATCGCTCATGGTGCCGGCTACACACAGGGTATCGCCATCGCCATTCATGGCAATGCCATGGTGGGCGGAATCGTTGATGTAGAGCTCTCTTGGTGTTTCAGGAATCAGGTTCGGTAGTTCCGCCAGGCGGGTAATACGGTCCTCCTTCATATCGTACTCGACAAAACCATGAAGGAAGGACAGCTGGAAGTAGAAGTAACGCTCGTCCGGAGTATGTGCCATGGGCCGGACCGCCGGGCTCAGATGACTGAAACCGGCTTCGTCCAACTTATCCTTGAGATCAAATTGTTTGATGATTTCCAGGTTTTCGGCATCCACGACCTGGAACCGACGCTCGCCCTTGGTGAAGTCCATGAAATTCTGGTCCAGCGGCGTGAACACGTGCCCGATGCTGGCGTGGTAAATACGTTTGCCATCCTCGGAGTAGACATTTTCATGGGGTGAGTTGCCGGTGGGGAAACGACCAACCTCCTGCCCGGTTTCCACATCCAGCACATGCACCACATTGCCGGTGGAGGCGGAAACCGCAACCCGGGTCCCGTCCGGCGACAATGCCATGTGATCAGAGCGGTAACCCTCCACCTCAAAGCGCCAGGCAATATCGCCGCTGGCAATATCAATACCCACCACGTCGGCAAAGCTGGGGCGCGACACCACCAGCAATCGACCGTCCCGGGTACTGTACATGTCATCCACGTACTGATCGTTACCTTCACCAATCAGGTGACGCACTGCTTTGAAGAAAACCAGCCGTACCGGATTGAACAGGATTTCCATCATGCGTTGGCGCTTGTCGGGAATACCGTTAATACGCCCGATCGGCACGTAGGTATGTGCGTCTATCACATCAATAGTGCCTTCCCAGTTATTCCCGACAAAAATCACGTCCCGGGTGTCACTGGCGGATACCGGATTACCGGACAATAAAAGCAGACACGAGAGTGCAAGCGCGGCGATGCCCTGACGTCGGCGAGAAGACCTGACAGGTGTCATAGTGAGTTCTCCGAATTGTTGTTTTTACTACTCATTTCGGCGAACACTTGTACTCTTTTTGCACAATCCTGGCCATGACACAATTGACAGACGTGGCGTCATTTCGGCCAATTCCAGCCATAAAAAAGGACAGGTGTTGGCCTGCCCTTTGCCTGTAGACCGTTTTAGCCGGCCATCAGAATGCCGGTACCACGGCCCCTTCGTACTGTTCTTTGATAAACGCCTTGACCTCATCCGTGGTCAGCGCCTTCGCCAGCTTCTGGATTGTTTCATCGTTGGCGCGGTCTTCGTGGGCCACCAGAATATTCACATACGGCGACTCGGCACCCTCGATCACCAACGCATCCTCAGTCGGATTAAGGCCCGCTTCCAGCGCGTAGTTGGTATTGATCAACGCCAGATCAACCTGGTTGAGGATACGTGGCAGTGTAGCCGCTTCCAGTTCCTTGAACTCCAGGTCCTTCGGGTTGTCGGCAATATCACGGGGTGTTGCGGTGATTTTGCTGTCGTCCTTCAGGGTGATCAGGCCTGCTTTCTGAAGCAGCAACAGTGCACGCCCGCCGTTGGTCGGGTCGTTTGGAATTGCCACTGTGGCGCCGTCTTCAAGCTCTTCCAGAGAGTCAATCCGGCTTGAGTAGGCACCAAATGGTTCAACGTGAACACCCACAACATTGACCAGATTGGTGCCACGGCCATCGTTGAATTCATCCAGGTATGGCTGGTGCTGGAAGAAGTTCGCGTCCATCCGCTTCTGGTCTACCTGTACGTTCGGCTGGACATAATCGGTAAACACCTTCACATCCAGTTCCACACCCTGTTCCGCCAGTTTTGGCTTAACAAACTCCAGAATCTCAGCATGGGGTACCGGAGTTGCCGCTACGGAAAGCTTTTCAGCAAGCGCAGCGGAAGAGAATGTTGCAACGGCAGCCAGGGCTACCAGCGTCTTCTTGAGTTTCATAAATCTTCTCCTGTTGGATTCCGTGAACAACGTATTCAGTCTGGGAGTACGACACACGGCTGGAATCACCTTCCGAAAAACGCCCGTGAATACATCCCTGTAGGGCTCGGTCGCGCCATCCCTGGCGCTCCACGTTTTCGGAAGGTGATTCCAGCCGCATGCCTTTGCTGAACTGTCACTATTTTCTGCTGAAATACAGTACGAGGCGATCACCAGCCATTTGCAACAACTGTACGAAAATAACCAGTAGCGCGACAGTAATCACCATGACATCGGTCTGGAATCGTTGGTAACCGAAGCGGATGGCCAGATCACCCAAACCACCGCCACCGACAACGCCGGACATCGCTGCGTAAGACACCAAAGTAATCGCGGTAACCGTAATACCGGCGATGATGCCCGGCAGGGCCTCGGGCAGCAAGGCCCCGAAAACAATCTGCTTCACCGTCGCTCCCATGGCCTGGGTGGCTTCGATGATACCTCTATCCACTTCTCGCAGAGAGGTTTCTACCAAACGGGCGAAGAACGGAGCACCGCCTGCCACCAGAGGTGGAATTGCACCGGCAACACCAAGAGATGTGCCGATCAGCATTACGGTGAAGGGTATCATCACGATCAACAGGATGATAAAGGGCACCGAGCGCAGTACATTCACCACGAAGGAAAGAACCGCGTAGGCAATGGGCTGTTCCAGGAGCTGTCGCTTCCCGAACAGGAACAGCAGCACTCCGAGAGGCAAACCAATCAGCACACTGAACAGCAGCGACATACCCACCATAACCAGGGTGTCCCAGCTGGCCCAGCCGATTTCGGTCCAGTCTACATTACTGAGCAGATTTTCCGTCAAAGCTTCCATCAGCGCAGCACCTCCACATGGACATCGGCGGCTTCCAGGGCCTGCATGGCGGTATCGAGGTCACCGCCGACCAGTGACAGCGTCAGCTGTCCGTAAGGCGTGTCCTTGATGTGATCAATACGGCCCGAAAGGATGCTGAAATCCACCCCTGACTCTCGCGCCACGCTCCCCAGCAGGGGCGTGTAAGTAGACTCGCCACGGAAGGTCAGGCGCAGGATGCGGCCTTTGGCCTGTTGCAGATCCTGCTGCATTTCGTCCCGGTCAATATTCTCACTCTCGAACACAAAGTCCCGGGTAGTGGGGTGCTTCGGGTGCAGGAAGACATCGCTGACCGCACCCATTTCCACCACTTCGCCGGCATCCATCACCGCAACACGGTCGCAGACCCGGCGCACCACGTCCATCTCGTGGGTGATCAGCACGATGGTCAGGCCCAGCTCGCGGTTGATGTCTGCCAGCAGCTTCAGCACCGATTGGGTGGTTTGCGGATCCAGGGCGCTGGTGGCTTCATCGCACAGCAGGATCGTGGGCCGGCAGGCCAGTGCACGGGCGATACCCACACGCTGCTTCTGCCCCCCGGAGAGCTGCGACGGGTATTTATTGGCCTGATCCACCAGGCTGACCCGTTTTAACAGCTCGTCCACCCGATCACGGATCTCGGTGCGGGAATAGATACCAGCCAGTTTCATGGGAAAGGCGATGTTGTCCGCCACGGTTTTCGACGACAGCAGATTGAAGTGCTGGAAGATCATGCCTACCTTGCGGCGGAAGGCCCGTAACTCACTGGCGTTGTAGCCGGTGATATTTTCGTCATCGATCAGAATGCGGCCACCCGTAGGAGGCTCCAGCAGGTTAATCAGGCGCACAAGGGTGGATTTACCCGCGCCGGAGTGGCCGACGATGCCAAATACCTCGCCGGTTTCGATGGTCATACTGGTGGGGTGAAGTGCGGGGATCGCCCGCCCGCCTACCTGGTAGGACTTCTGTACCTGGTCAAATACAATCACAGCTTTGCCCTGTCAGCGCCTTGTGGGTGCAGCGTTAAAACGCGCAATTATAAACGAATCCGGTTTCAAACCCGAATCCCGAACCTTGGTATATCCCCGTACACAATCCGTCACCTGACATTCACGGTCTTACTGGACTAAACTTACCCCCTCAAAAGAACCTTTAAATATCCCTCCGAGGCGCACGATATTTTGACGACAAAAACCGAGACCACGCCCTCAAGGATGAATTCCACCCAGGCATGGGTCACCTATCTGAGCAAAGTTGAACTGCCGGTGCTGGCCAACACGCTACGCAGGATCGACGAGCTCACTGACAGTAGCAACAGCACTGTCAACGAACTGGCCAACGTCATTCTCAATGACGCCCAGCTCACCTCTCAGGTTCTTCGGCTTTCCAACACGGTGTTCTACAACCAGACCCGGACCCAGGTCAGCACCGTGAGCCGGGCCATCACACTCATCGGTTTTGATGCGGTGAAGTCCATGGCGATCTCCTCACTGATCGTGGACTCCCTGCTCGCCCGCAACGACCGGCCCCACCTGCTTCGCTGCCTGGCCCGTGCCATACATGCCGCCGTCCAGGCACGCTGCCTGCTGCCAAAGCGTAACGAACATGCGCTTGAGGAGGTGTTTATCGGGGCATTGCTGATGAATATCGGCGAGCTGGCGTTCTGGTCCTGCGAGACCGAGCAGGCCAACGAACTGGAAGCAGAACTACGCGCGAATGAACCGCCGGTGGAGGCTCAGAAAGCGGTACTCCACACAACGTTTACGGAAATCACCCGGGGCCTGGTGGAAGCCTGGTCTCTGGGCCCTTTCATCCGGGAAGTCGTGGCACCGGGGCAGGCCAATTCCAAGGCCGCCAGCCTGGTACGTCATTCTGTGGAGATGGCAAAGCTGTCCGAGAACGGCTGGCGCGGCGCAGCAATGGAAGAGATGGCGGAAGCGCTGGGCAAAGACATCGGCGAGAACCCCGCCGTGGTCCGGGATCAGCTCAAGGTCAATGCCGGTGAAGCCGCAAGGGTAGCCGTATCACTCGGCATTCCCCAGGTCACCGCGTTGATGCCCGGCAGTCAGTCAGACAGCGGAAGCAAGGCAGCGCATGCGCCGCAGGTGGACCCCGGTCTGCAACTGCAGATTCTCCGGGACCTCACCCACAGCCTGACCGACAAACCGGATATCAATGAAGTCTGCCAGTTGGTGATCGAAGGCATACACCGGGCCGTGGGGATGCAGCGCGTTGTGTTATTGATGAGCGACCGCAGCGGGCTGGAATTGATCCCCCGCAAACTCGGCGGTAAGGGTACCGAGAGCTGGAAAGAGAATTTCACCGTGCGAAAAGACGGCACCGGTCCGCTGGGCGCACTGCTGCCCCATGCCAGTTGTTACGTCTACCAGCCAAAATCAGGAACAGAGCCCGTCCCTTATGATCGCTGGTTGGGCAATGTGCCGGCACTGGTCGGCCCATTGAAAGCCAAGGGGCGGCTTGTTGGCCTGTTTTACGCGGACAACGCAGCCGCCGACTATGTGCCTTCTGACGACCAGCTGACGGCGTTCGGGCACTTCGTCCAGAACGCCCAGCTTTGCATCACCTTGCTGTCCAGCAACTGATCCGCTTTCGGAGGATCAGAGCTCGTACAGCTTGGCCACGTGCAGAATCGGACCGGTCGGCGCCCCGGTCGGCGACCCTCCCACCGGTTCCAGACTGATAGCCAGGGTGCGGCTACTGCTGAGCAGGGCCCGGGTTTCGTCGTCAAGGGTAACCTGATAGGTTTCACCTACTGGCATGACCCCCAGTGACACTGGCTGTCCGTTTTCAGGCACGATCCACAGTTCATAATCCTTGCCCTGCTCAGCCGCTGTGGCAGCAACGGGCCGCAGTTTCAGCTGGCGGTCGAGCGCGGACTCGCTCACCAGCCACAACGGATCAGTCGTTTCAGCCTGTACGATAGCACCAGACAGTCGTTGGTCATCACGAGATGCCGGCTGTTGCAACAGTATCACCGCCAGCACCAGCGTTGCCGCCGTTGCCACCAGGCTCCAGCCGGGCCATAACCAGCGACCGGCGCCGTCATTGGCCGCCGTTGTGGGTGTCGCGTCCCGGCTTTGCGGCCACAACCGCCGCTCAATGCCGGACCATACCGACGCCGGAGGTTTTTCTTCCTCAATGCGTGCCCCCAGGGGGCCCAGCTTTCCCTCCCAGAACCAGACCTCCTGACGGACCCTGACCGACTCCATCATCCAGCGTTCAAACCGCTGGCGTGCCCGCCCGCGGAGGGAGCCCAGAACATATTCCGCAGCCAGTGCTTCAATTCTTTCCGGTGTCTTTTTCATCGCTCCAGGCACCTCTTGAGAGCCATCAGGCCGCGCCTGATCCAGCTTTTGACCGTTCCAACGGGAGAGCTCAACGTCTCAGACAGTTCGTCGTGGGTAAAACCCCGGTAATAGGACAGCAGAATACTGTCACGCTGGGGCTCTGACAGCTCCTCAAGGCAACCAGTGAGTTCGGCGGCGCCGGCACTGCGAAGAGAAACATCCAGCGGCCCTTCGCGCCCGTCTTCCACATGTTCAAGGTGGCTATCGCCTGACGTCTGCTTCGCCTTGCGGACCCTCATCAGGTCCAGAGTGCGGTAACGGGCGATGGTCAGCATCCAGCTCAGGGGGGCGCCACGTTCGTCGTGATACTCACCGGCGTTGTGCCAGATCTGCACGAAGGCATCCTGCACTGCTTCTTCCGCCAGATCCCGCTGGCTGGCCAGTTTCAGGCATAGCCCGAACATCCTCGCGGAAACCTTCTCATACAGCCGCTGGAACGCGGCCCGGTCTTCGCGGGCAACTGCAATCAGCAACCCCATGAGTTCATCCTGCTCAACATCCATGGCCATCATCTCCGCGTTACCGCCTGTTTTTATGGGTTATATCAACAGTACGTCGGGTATGGCCTTAAAGATGCACAACAGACTCAACATCGGTGTCGAGCTGGAGTAACCATTCTGAACCGGACTGGAGTATGAATAGCTGCGATCTGAAGCACTAGGCCCCGGTATTCTGTGACACCCGGGGCCTTTGCAGTGCAGCTCAATCAGTGCAGGGAACGGAGTTGACGCGGATACAGTGCGGCGCTGACTTCAGGCTCATCCAGAAGGTCCGCCAGCTCCATATCCACCTCGGTTTCCTGGCCTTCATCAGGCAGGGGCTCAAACAGGGTGTTGAGCCATGAGGTGACGGAAGGGGCTTCATCGCGGCCATACTCTGTGGACAGGGCCTTGATGCGACGGAAACCGATAATCCGTTGGTGCTTGGGATCACGGATCTGCTCGAAGCCGCGCCAGTAAATCCGGTCGCGGGTGTGCAGCTGAACAAAAAGCGTGTCGATGGGCTCGGACGGGTCTTCACCACGCACCGCTTCATCGTCAAGGTCTTCCGCCGCTCGGGTTTCTTCAGCGACAGTATCGGTCTTTGCCGGCGTTTTGTTGCGAATAGTGGTCCACGCCGGATAGAGCACAGCCACCGCATCGGCTTCTACATGCTCACGGGCAGCGCGGAGGATCAGTCCCCAGCGGGCCTTGTCGGCATCGGTTTCAAGAGAGTTTATGGGCAAGTCGTAGCTTTGTTCGCTGGACAGAACGATGGCCATCATCGGGGCATCAAGCTCCCCCATGGCCTCGGCCTGTGCTACAGACACCAGTTCGTCGATTGCCATCGGTTGGTTCATAATACGCTCGCCTCCTCGATGCCATCAGGGTCTTTCAGGGAGAAAGGGTTCTCCCTGACTCACAGCATAGCCTGTTACTGCCATAAAGATAAACGTGGATGCGGTGATCGCGGATCACATTACGTCATTTATTGTTTCAGAGCGTAGTTTCATACTGTCGTCTCCAGCAACTCATAACGACCAAACCAGGGGCTGGCCTCTTCCAGCTGCGCCGCCAACTGCAGCAGTGTGGCTTCGTCACCATGAGGTGCGCCGAACTGTACACCGACAGGCAGTCCGGAGGCTGTCCAGTACATGGGCACTGACATCGCCGGCGTTCCGGTGAGGTTCGCCAACTGTGTGAACGGTGTGCGGCCCAGGCTATCCAGAGCCATCTGGTCCACCTGCCCGCTGCGATGCAACAGTTTACCGGCCTTGAGAGCCAGCATCAGGCGGGCTGCAAACTGAAGGTGGCCAGGGGTGTCCAGTTCACCGATTTTTGCTGGTAGTTGCCCGGCGGTGGGGCAGAGATACATATCGTAGCCCTGGAAAAATGCCCCGAGCGCCCGCGCAAAGTCATTCCATTGCTGCCTCCGCCGGACATAGTCCGGCAGCGGCATGGTCCTGCCAAGCATGGCAAGCAGGCGTGTATCGAGCTCGAAATCCTCCTCCCGGGCGCCGAATTCGGCTTTTGCCTTCTCCATCAGTGTCGATACTTCCCCAAAATACAGGCCCAGATAACAGCGAGCCAGCGCCATACCATCGAACTCCGGGCGGGCATACTCCACATCGTGCCCCAGTGCTTCGAGGACACGGGCGGTGTCTTCAACCGCATCCACACACTCCTGGGCCACCTCGGTATCGTACGGGGAGGAGGTAAAAACGCCGATTTTCAGGCGCCGTGGGGACAGCTGCATCAGTTCTGCGTAGGGTGCTGATGGTGGGGCAATAGCAAACGGATCGCCCACCGAGGGACCCGACAGAACGTCGAGCATGGCCGCGCTGTCGCGAACCGTCCGCGTCACCACGTGGTCGGATGACGCGCCGGTCCAGGCTTCTCCGCTTAAGGGACCGGCGGAAATCCGGCCACGGGAAGGCTTGAGCCCGAACAGGCCATTGTAGGCCGCGGGAATCCGTATCGACCCGCCGCCATCGTTGGCCCCCGCCATGGGCACAATTCCTGCCGCTACTGCAGCACCAGAACCACCACTGGAACCGCCGGGCGTCAGATCGGTATTCCACGGATTGCGGGAAGCTCCCCACAGGGCTGACTCGGTTACCGCCTTGAGACCGAACTCCGGGGTTGCGGTACGACCCAGAATTACCAGCCCGCCGGCCCGGGCCCGGCGAACGTATTCCGAGTCCTGCCGTGCAACGTTGTTTTTAAGCCCACGGCTGCCAAAGGTACAGGGGTGCCCCTGTTGCTCCTGGGCCAGATCTTTAAGCAGCATGGGAACGCCGGAAAAGGTACCATCAGGCGGATAACTCTGGCTCAGCGCATCCGAAAACTGGGGGTAGCAGACAGCGTTCAGCCTGCTGTTAACAGCCGAGGCCCGCTCTATAGCCGCCTCACAGACTTCACGGGCTGATACTTCATTACGGCGAATCAGGTCGGCAAGTGCTACCGCGTCGTACCGGAGGTATTCGGATTGCTTCATGATCGATTCCGTTTGTTATTCTGAACACTGGAGATTGAGGGAACTATCGCCTATGAACAAGAGTCCCGGGCGTCGCACACTTGCTGTCGCTTTCATGGTCACGTCCATTATCGCACCATTTCTGTACGCCAGCGAACAACCGCCAGAGCCGGTCGACGACTGGACCGGCATTGTTCGCGACTCCCCCTATTGGGTGAGCCAGGGAGTTTATAAAAACATCATCACCATCCGACACTGGGTACTGAAAGAATCCGGGTACTGCTCGGATCCGGACCGGCATATTCTGTTCAATATGCGCGGCCAGTTCCTTGGCTATATTGACGACGAAAACAGCCGTAAGGCCACCCAGAAACGCCTGAACGACACCAGGCGCGCACTTGCCACCAGCGGCCGCGCAGACAACTGGGCGGTCGGCGGCCCTGGCAAAACCGGCTATCCTTTTGCACTCTCCTGTGACCAGCCTCATGTCAATCTGGACGAAGCCGTGGCGCGTTATCTGGGCACGCTGCCCTCCGCGCTGATCTGGGGCGCGTGGGATGACCTTGTCTTTGCCTCCCAGGAAAACCCTGAATCTCTTCACGAAGCGCTGATGTATGTCTATGAAACGCGCCAGCAACGCAACAATCTGCCAGCAAAACTGCCCACGTACCTTGCCGGGCAGGTGCTGATCGAAAGCAGCGGCCAGCAACGCGCCCACTCCATCGCCGATGCCAAGGGCATACTGCAGCTATCACCCTCGGCACTCAGCGACTGCCAGATAAAGCCGGCCAACCACTGGCACCGGCTGGCCCAGATTGATTGCGCCCTCAGGTTAATGAACCAGAATGCCCGTAATCTGCAGGAACCGTTCAACCGGCGTTTTGGCGATCTGCCCGACGAAAAGCGTGACCGGCTTTTTACCCTACTACTGGTTCAGGCTTACCACGGCGGGGCGAGCCGTATCGAAGCTTTGCTGGAGGACGATACCCTGTCCCGGCCCGCCGCCTATTTTGCAAGGGAACACGATAACTTCAGTGCCGGTGATATTGCGTTCGGGATGGTGTTCCACAACCTGGGGCGCGACCGTTTCGGCCTGGCCTCGCTGTATTATGTGGCAGACGTTCAGCTTGCCGCCGAGGCATTGTGCAAATCAGCGCGCCTTGGCGGTGCGTCTTTCTGCAACCTGTAACCAGCTCCGGGAGTCCGAATTGGAACTGACACTGATTCCGGAGGGGCTGACAGCCACAACCGCAGCCATACTCCTGACGAGCTCAGTGGTAACCTCAATGATCACCGCCAGCCTTGGTGCCGGCGGTGGCGTGCTGTTACTGGTATTGATGGCATTCTGGATCCCTCCCGCGGCAATCATACCGGTACATGGCATGATCCAGCTGGGTTCGAACGCCGGGCGGGCAAGCCTGACCTGGCGCCATACCGACTGGAAGGCCATCGCGGCCTTCGCACCCGGTGTGCTGCTGGGGGCTGGATTGGGCGCCTGGGTACTGGTGGACCTGCCAACCTATCTCTGGCAACTGACCATTGGCCTGTTCGTTCTCTACCTCTGCTGGGGGCCGGCATTGCCCAGGGGCGTCTTTGGCAGCAGCGGCATATTCCTGGCGTCGGGCCTGACCAGCTTCATCAGTCTGTTCGTGGGCGCTACCGGCCCGCTGGTGGCCTCCTTTATCAAGCAGATGCACAGCGACCGCTTCACTACGGTAGCCACGTTTGCCATGGCCATGACGCTGCAGCATGCCCCAAAGGCCCTGGTATTCGGTTTTGCCGGTTTTATGTTCCGGGACTGGGTGCTGTTTATCGTGGCGATGATTGCCTTCGGTTTCGCCGGCACCTGGCTGGGGCTGCACGTGCTCAGGTCCATGAGTAACCAGCACTTCAGCCGCCTGTTCAATATTCTGTTGACACTACTGGCCCTGCGCCTGCTGTGGCAGGCCGGTGGTGCTGCGGGTTGGTGGTAGGGCAGAGCCGGTTCCGCAGCCCCCTCATACAAGCTGGTCCTGGGGCGGCAGAGGAACGGTGACCACCTGGTTGCGGCCACGAGCCTTGGCGGCATAGCTGCCTTCATCAGCTCTCGCCATGATTTCACGGGGGCCGGAATCGGCTTCCGACATTTCCGTGAGGCCGATGCTCGCGGTAACCCCGAAGGATTTGTCGTCCTGCTCGATTCGAATGGACTCGATACCCCGGCGGATGGTTTCCGCCAGCTCCACCGCCCGTTCCAGGCCACAGGCGGGCAGAATAATGCCGAACTCATCGCCACCCAGGCGTGCCACCGTGTCAGACTGCCTCACTGACGCCCTCAGCAGATCTGACAGGCGTCCCAGCAGGTCATCCCCCATCAGGTGCCCACCCTCATCGTTGACCGGCTTGAAGTAGTCCAGGTCAATCAGCATCAGCACACTGGCAACGGTCTTTTTGCTGGCGTCGCCCAGACATTTCACCAGCGATGAGTTGAATGCGCGTCGATTCATCAGCCCTGTGAGGCTGTCATGAGTTGCCTCCCATGACAGCCGCTCTTCTTCACGGCGGCGTTCGCTGTCGTCCCTGATCACCAGTATGAGTTGATGATGAGCCCCGCCCCTGCGCAGATGGAGCATGGTCAGGTCCACATCGAAGGTGCGACCACGACTGTTCCTCATGGTCGCATACAGACTGTCCACATCGGCACTGCGGAGGAAATCATCCGACTCCCAGCGGCGGTTTTCGCTTTCTATCGAGACCCGCTCAAAGAAATTGGCCTGCTCACACCCTTCCGGCAGACCCAGGAAACCACAGGCGGCCTCGTTGGCATAGCGGATAACGCCGTCAACATCGAGCATCAGCACACCTTCCTGAAGGACCCCGAGAATGCTGTCAGCGCGTTCCTGCTCTTCGGCCAGCTCCGCCTCGACTTCGAGTTCATGGGTGATATCCCGCACCACGGTAATGGTGCCCAATGTTCGTTCTTCGGTGCCGAAAATGGCGGTCATTACATCCGCCCAGACCAGTTGCTGGTCTCTCCGGGTGTTGAGGCGAAAACGCCCCAGGAAAACCGCATTCTTTCTGAGCGCTTCCCGCCAGTCTTCCACGGCACTGGCGCGATCTTCCTCATATACTCCCTCAACCAACGGAGTATGCAGCAGGTCATTGGCGTCTATTCCTACAATACGTTCGAAAGCGGGGTTCACGAATTCAATCCGGCCCAGAACATCCGTCTGAATAATACCGATCGGCGCGCTCTGGGTAAGAGAACGGAAGAACGCCTCGCGCTCAGCCAGCGACGCCATCACTTCATCCCGCTCTTCCATGACGGTATTGAAGGTTTCTGCCACCTGTCGGATTTCCGAACCGCCGGCGACATCAACTGGCTCGGTACGGATGCCCAGATGGCGCTCGCTGATCTGGAAACCGAGTTTACGCAGTGGCGCCATCAGCCGCCGGAAGACGAGTAGCGCCAGCGGAGCCGCCACCAGAATCACGATCAACAGCACCTGGGCAAACGTTTCCTCCAGCCGGCTGACCGGGGCGTAGGCCTCCTTTACCGGCCAAATCGCCGCCACGAACCAGGGTACCTGGGACATCTGCTGCACCGACATGATGGTGGTGATACCTTCCTGATTTTCAGTTCTGGCAGTGCCTTCGAACCCGGAGATGGCATCCCGCAGTACCGGATTTTCAAGCCTCAGTTTTGTCATGGTTTCACCGGTGCGGCCGTGGGCGAGGGTCACGCCGCTGCGCGTGGCGATACCGACGTAGCCTGTGTTGCCAATACGCACCCCGCTAATTTCCTGCATGAAATTGTCGCCGGCAAGATAGATCGCGCCACCGAGAACCCCGATAAACCGCTGACGATGGTCGAAAACGGGAGCGGTCATCATGATCGCCGGGCGATCCTGATAATTCGACACATAGGGTTCACTGATCACCGGGGTCAGCTGGTTTGAAGTTTGCCGGAAGTACTGGCGGTCACTGATGTTCAGCCCGGTCTGCTGATACTGCAGGGGATGTTCGGCGATGACATTGCCTTCGGTATCAAACAGATAGATACCGTCAAACAGATGCTGGAGGGCAATTTCGCGCCTGATAAGCACACGGGCCCGGGCTTTCAGTACGCTCTCTTCCATGGCGAACCCCTCGGCAACATGGGCGAGCGTATCACGTCGTTGCGCGAGCCGGGTGTCCAGGTCACCGGCGACCAGGTCAGCCAGTGTTTCAACCTGTTGGCGGGCCTGGGCCTCCAGTTCAGCACGACTGACCAGAGAGCTGACAACCGCCACGGCTAAAGCTGAAACCACAATGGCGAAGACCACAAAGGCAACGGCCCGGTTGACGAGACTGGCGAACCAACGCTTTCTCAACACCCTCAGCAGGCCCCCGAACACCGAAAGTAATTACTCAATGCACCTGGTGGTTTTTCACAGGGATTACCAGATATCTGGCTCACAAGGCATAGCACCGTTTGTTGTCATTGATTATAGATGACCAGTCTAACAGACAGCTGGCTTTCAGAAGGTTACGGGGCTTGCAAATTCAATGATAATCGTTATTATTTAGATCTATTTGTAGATTGAGGTTACCGCAATGACAGACTCCCTGCTCGCCGACGCCACCGACATCAGTGCCGGCCCGGTAAGCCAACTGCTGGAAATGGGCGGCCCTGTAATGTTGGTACTGCTGGCAATTGCAATTGCGGGCATCGTGACCTTCGTTTACCTCATGTTATACGGGGCTTTTTTTGCGCCCAGGCTCACCAAAAAACTTAAAAAAGGCATTACGGTTTGGCAACAAAAGCCCGACAGTGAAGGGCCCGGCCACCTTAGCCGCAATTCCAGCCGGTTCAGCCGCCTCAATCCGCTGCACCACCTGATTGTCGGTACCATGAATGCCCGCCTGGCGGGCACGAACCCCCAGCAGATCCGCGAAACCGTCGCCAGAGATGCCCATAACGCCCTGGAACCTTTTGAGGCACCGCTGAAAATTATCGAGGTTATCGCCGCCCTTGCGCCGCTTCTGGGCCTTCTGGGCACAGTCATGGGTATGATGGAAGCCTTCAGCGCCATGGCTGCCACAGAAGGGAGAGCCAATGCCTCCCAACTGAGCGGAGGCATATACGAGGCACTTACCACCACTGCTGCAGGTCTGGTGATCGCCATTCCGTTTGCCGCGCTGGCAGCCTGGATTGAATTCCGCCTGCGGCGGATCCAGAAAACCATCAACAGCGCCCTTGTAACCGTGCTGTCGGTCCCGGCAGCAGCGCCCGGGAACCATGAAACCGCCGAAAACGCCGGGGCGGGGACCGACGCTTCACCCCCATCCCGTCGTTTTGCCGACTATCCAGCAACCGGACAGCAAGGCCGACTGGCCAATGCAACTGGTTGATCCCAGGCCGGCAAGGCCGGTTCCCATCCGCATTACGCCGCTGATCGATGTGGTATTTATTCTGCTGGTGTTCTTCATGCTCACCAGCAGGCTGTTGCCCGTGAGTTTCATGGAGTTGAGCAACAGCACTGGCAATACCAGCCCGGTCACCGGAGAGCCCATACCAGAGATCACAGTACAGCGTGAGGGCCAGGCCGTCTGGCGGGGTGAAACCTACAGAATTGAGGCGCTTGTGGCTGAACTGAAAGCCAGTGGCATCGACGAAATCAATCTGGCAACCGCACCTGTTACACGCCTGACGGATTTCACCTCGGCTTTCAGCCAACTATCAGACAGCGGCCTCACTGCCCACTGGAAGCGTTCACCGCGGCCCGCGGAGCAACCATGAGCGATCTCGTTCCATCCCCGGAAACCTCCGGCAAGTCTCTCATCGAACGCCTGGAAGATGCCCTGCTGCCGCTCATTAACCTGGTTTTCCTGCTGCTGATGTTTTTTATCGTGGCGGGGCAGTTGTCGGATACACCGCTGCCGGACCTCCCCGGCACCGCAGATCAGACCGGCCATGAGCAACCACATGCTGATCTCATCGTTACTGCCGCCGGGGATTGGCAGGTAGGAGGGCAAACAGTGGGAGCCGACAGCCTTTCTGACGCACTACCCACCCCAGATGCCGAGACCCCCCTTAAAATTGCAGCCGAGCAGGATATTGCCATGGATGAACTCGAGGCCCTGCTTCGGGTGCTGGAGAACAGTGGCTATGAGGAAGTCATTCTGCTGACGGAGCCTGCCAGTTGATGGAAGCCAGTAAAACCGTCCGCGGCCTGCTGTTGATCCTGTCCGTTGCCATTACCGCTGTGGTCCTGGTGATTGCCGCGCCTGACAGGGTGCCTGAACTCAAACCGCTTGGGGATTCGGCGGTCAATTCCGCTCCGGCTATCCGGATATCTCTGGCCGGAGCCCGAAAACCGAAAGAACCGGAGACGCCCGAACCACAGAGTCAGGAACAACCACGAGAGCCAGAGCCTAAACCGGAACCTGAGCCAGAACCGGAGCCGAAGCCTGAGCCTGAGCCTGAGCCTGAGCCTGAGCCTGAGCCTGAGCCTGAGCCTGAGCCTGAGCCTGAGCCTGAGCCTGAGCCTGAGCCTGAAGTAGTGGAGCAGGTTGCCGAGGCCGACACAAGTGAAAGTAAAACCAGTACAGAGGCGCCCACGGCCAGCACTGCCGAGGAAGAGAGCCCCAATCAACAGGTGGAGCTCACGGCCGGACAATCCTCCGAGGTAGACAGCTACCTCACCAGACTGAGCCGGCACCTCAGCCAGTTCTACGAATACCCGCGCCGCGCCCGCCGCCTGGGGCAGGAGGGGTCTCCGGTTCTGGTGTTTGAGTTCAGCCGCGATGGCAGACTGGTTCAGTATTACCTCAGCAAGTCCTCGGACCATTCACTGCTGGACTACGCCGCCCTGGACATGCTTGAGGACGCGGAGCCCCTACCCGAGGTTCCGGAGGCCATGAAAGGCGAGACCTTCACCTACGCCCTGCCTGTCAGATTCCGCCTGCGATGAGCAAGATGTTGCCCGGTCAGCAATATCTCGCCTCCAGGCCAGCAAAGGATTGCCCGAACAACCCTCGCTCCACTTACCAGAGAACCCTTACCCATTGTTATTGAACAGTTTTTCATTCATGGCACGGCCTTTGTTAGAGAGTAGTCGTCCAGGGAGAACCCAAGGACACTTATTCACTCATTCGTCATGGAGCAGACTATGCCAACTCCTTGTTATATCAGCATCGAAGGCCAGACTCAGGGTAACATCACCGCCGGCGCATTCACTTCCGATTCCGTAGGCAACATCTACGTTGAAGGGCACGAAGACGAAGTACTGGTCCAGGAATTCAGCCACGTTGTAACCGTTCCGACTGACCCGCAGTCCGGCCAGCCTTCCGGCCAGCGCGTTCACAAGCCGTTCAAGTTCACGTCCGCCCTGAACAAAGCCACGCCGCTGATGTACAACGCCCTCGCTTCCGGTGAAATGCTGCCGAAAGTTGAGCTGAAGTGGTACCGCACCTCTGTTGAGGGCAAGCAGGAGCACTTCTTCTCTACCATTCTGGAAGATGCCACCATCATCGACATCCAGTGCGACATGCCGCACTGCCAGGATGCCGCCAGTGCCGACTTTACCCAGCTGGTAACCGCGTCCCTGTCCTACCGCAAAGTCACCTGGGAGCACGCCGTCGCCGGTACTTCCGGTGCAGACGACTGGCGTTCACCGATCGAAGGCTAAGCCCTCCGGTCCGACCAGTTACAACGGCCAGCACTTGCTGGCCGTTGTTGTTTTTACGGCAGGCCCCGGACACGGTATTATCGGGCAATGATTGTTCTTCCCTCCTGCTGCCTGCGTCTGACCAATGACTATTGATCCCTCTGGAGCCCACCGGTTGGGCGAGCTGATGTGCGAGACCACCAGCGCAATTCTCTGGTCCCCTGCAAAAAGCTGGGTCCAGAAGCAGGCACCGGCCACAACCCTGCTATGCCGGGTCGGCTCCGGCCAGGCGACCTATCACCGTTTTGACCCGCGCCTTAAACAGCACCAGATCACCTACGGCAAACGCATGATCATCTCAAAGCACCAGCCTGATGCGGTCGCCGGCTGGCTTTCCGGGCGGGAGATACGTCAGCGCCGATATTTCAACGGCGAAGTCACCACGCTGAATCTGCTGGCCCACACCTGTTGCCACGAGTTTGCTCACCTGCTCCAGCATGTATCCGGCCAGCGCTATCGAGGCTCCGTTCATAACCGGCATTTCTACCGCATACTGGATGAGCTCCACAGCAGCGGTGGTGCAGAGGCTGCCAGGCAACATCTGGCGGAGCTGGCAAAGCATGCGGGCACGCCTGTACCGGATGAGACGATACCGGCACCGGATACCCGCCGGTTAATGGCCAGATGGACTGTGGGAGACGCCGTGGGCTTTGGTGCCGGCAAACGACAACTGCAGGGCACGATTATCCGGGTAAACCGGAAAACCTGTACGGTAGAGGGTACCGGCCCATGCCGCGGCTTACGGTACCGGGTGCCAGTGGTACTGCTACAGGCTCTCGCTGACTGAGGCTTCAACCAGGTGGCGGAGTTCCGGAATACAGGAGCCACAGTTGGTCCCGCAACGAAGCTGCTCTCCAAGCGCAGCCACTGATTCCGCACCGCCAGCTATGGCGGCTCCGATCTGGCGCTCACCCACCTGAAAGCAAGTGCAGACGATCGCGCCCGGGTCCTCCACATTCACGTCCCGGGCGGCCAGCAGGGCGCGACGGCTGGATTCCAACAGCACCGGCTCGGAAAAACAGTCATCAAGCCAGCCCGCATCGGGAATTCTCGCAGGTTCGTTATCCACCATCAGCACCGCCTCCAACTGACCGTTGACGATACGGGCGGCACGGAAACACCCCTGGGCCGGATCAGCCATCACCAGATGAGCACCCCCGCCAAGCCAGTCAGCCATTGCATCCAGCCACTGAACCGGCTGCAGGCCGGCGACCCACCAACTGTCACAGTGATTAAGCGGAACATGGCACCAGTAGTCTGAGTGCCAGCGTCGGGGGCGACCACATCGAACCAGCAACCGCCCGTGCCAGCCGGCACGGAATGGAGTGATGGCAGCGTGGCCATGTTTTGCTTCGGGCTGGCCGGAAACCGGATCCGCTACAGGCTCGGTCAGCACGGTAGCCACGCCATTGGAGGCGAACTGACGGTTCCAGTGAATGGGAATGAAAACCTCCCCTGGTCGCTGTTCAGCACAGCGTCGTACCCGCCCCACAAACTGCTCGCTTTCCAGGGTCAACCGGGCGAGATGCCCTTCCACCAGATTCAGCCTGGCGATGTCCCGGGGATGCACGTCAACAAACGGCTCCGAACGGTGGGCCAGCAATCGCGGGGCGCTGGCAGTTCGGGTCATGGTGTGCCACTGGTCCCGGATACGACCGGTATTAACCACCATGGGATAGTCGTCGCAGGTTTTCTGTCGCGGTAATACGGTGTTAATAGCGACGAGTCGGGCCCGATGGTTGTCGGTTACGAAACGACCATCTGCAAACAGTCTTGTCGAGCGGGATGCACCAGCGTCTTTCATCACAGGCCACTGGATTGGTTCCAGGGCCTCGTAATCATGATCAGTCAGGCCTGCCAGGCCAGCAAGATTGAATATGCGCTCACCTTGGTTCTCATGGGCGGAAAGAGCCGCGTGCTCGCGAAATATGTCTGCTGGCTTCCGATAGCCAAAGGCTTCTCCGAAGCCCAGTTTGTCCGCCACCGCGCTCATTATCCACCAGTCCGGTTTTACCTCTGCAGGCAGGGGCAGGAAACATCGCTGTCGTGAAATGCGCCGTTCCGAGTTGGTTACCGTGCCATCCTTTTCGCCCCAGCCTGCGGCGGGAAGCAGGATGTCGGCATAGGCGGTGGTGTCTGTCCGGGTCATGCAGTCGGATACGATCACTGTGGGGCAGCGTGCCAGCGCTTCCCGGACCCGGGCCGAATCCGGCAGGCTGACCGCCGGGTTTGTGCCCATGATCCAGATCACCCGGATATCGCCCCGGTGAACCGCCTCAAACATGTCCACGGCCTTCAGCCCGGGCCCGTCAGCCACCCCGGTGGTTCCCCAGAACTCACTCACTCTCGATTTTGCACCAGGGCTCTCATAATCCATGTGAGCAGCCAGTGTGTTGGCAAGACCACCCACTTCCCGTCCTCCCATGGCATTGGGCTGGCCGGTCAGGGAAAAGGGGCCCGCACCGGGCTTCCCGATACGACCTGTGGCCAGATGGCAGTTGATGATGGCATTGCCCTTGTCGGTGCCGGCGATGGACTGGTTAATTCCCTGGGAGAAGCCGGTAACCGTGCGTGGTGTCACTGCAAACCAGCAATAGAAGGTTTCCACGTCGTCCGGACTCAGATCGCATTGTTCGGCCACTGACACCAGGTCCGGCGCGGCTACCCGCGCACTTGCCAGGGCTTCCTCAAACCCCTGGCAATGATGCTCGATATAGGCCTGCTCCAACCCGTTATTATCCGACAGCCAGACCAGCAACCCATTGAACAGGATCGTATCGGTGCCCGGGCGCAGCGCCAGGTGCAGGTCCGCAATCTCGCTGGTAGCGGTGCGCCGGGGGTCGATGACCACTACCCGACGTCCCTCCCCGGAAGCGGCTTTCATGCGCTGGTAAAGTACCGGGTGGGCCCAGGCCGCGTTGCTGCCGGCCAGCACCAGCAGGTCTGCCAGCTCCAGGTCTTCATAGCAGCCGGGCACCACATCGGCACCGAAGGCCCGCTTGTGGGCCGCCACCGCCGAGGACATGCAAAGGCGGGAGTTGGTATCCACGTTCGGTGTGCGTACAAAGCCCTTGGCCAGTTTGTTTGCCACGTAGTAGTCTTCCGTCAGCAACTGCCCGGACAGGTAGAAGGCCACGGACTCCGGCCCGTATGCTTCCATGCTGTCGCGGATGGCTCCAGCCACTTCACCAAGCGCCGTGCCCCAGTCAGACTTCCGCCCTCTGACAACCGGATACAGCAACCTTCCTTCCACGCCGGTGGTCTCGTGCAAGCTGGCTCCCTTTACACACAACCGTCCATGGTTGGCGGGATGGCCGGCATCTCCGGCTACCGGCATGCGGGTGTCAGGGTTCGCCATAACGCCACACCCGACGCCGCAATAGGGACAGGTAGTGCGCACAGATGGGTTACCGGTTTTCAGCGAGTTCACTGATATCTCCTGAGCATTGCAAACACAAAAACCCGCAATGCCGATCTGTTGTGGAACAGACCGGGCATGCGGGCCTCTTTGCCAGAATTATTCACCGGGGCTGCGTCGGCCCGGTGTCCTCACGTAATGCTTATGCGCATGTGCAAATCCAGGGCCATCATTAGCAGAATCTATCGCCGCCAGCATTTGTGCCTGTGCGAGCAAGTCATCAACAGGGCATTTCAGACTCAAAACGGTGCAAAACCGCCGAAAATGCCCAACGACCGCGCAATGTTTTATTCAGAGACGCCTAAAAAAGATTGGCAGGATCTGCCCAGGCCCCCACGCCAGGGTCCTTGCCGGACTCTGGCAGATTTATTGCTTTTACATCTGCACAAGGCGGCGACCACTTCGCCGAATGATCAGCCATTTGCAGTCAACGACTTTTCAGTTGAGGAATCCACCATGAATTCGCCGGACCCCCTTCGTATCCTCCTGATCGACAACGACCCCGAACGGGCAAGCCAGGTGTGTGCCGCACTCCAGCATGAAGGCCATGAAGTGATCCGCCAGCGCCCGGATGCCACCGGCCTCACGGCAGCCGTGGCCCGGGACCAGCCGGACATGGTCATCATTGACATGGATTCACCGGACCGCGACACCCTCGAAAACATGAGCACTCTCAACATCCATGCCCCACGACCCATCGTCTTTTTTGCCGATCAGCCCGGAGACCGCGCCACCATTCACGCAGCCGTAAAGGCGGGAGTCAGCGCCTACGTAGTGGATGGCATACAGCCGGAACGGGTTCGCTCTATTATCGACTCGGCGGTAGCGCAGTTCGAATCCTTTCAGGCGTTGCGCACAGAGCTGGAGGAAACCCGCTCAGCGCTGCACGATCGCAAGACGATCGAAAAAGCCAAGGGTCTCATCATGCGGCATGAGAGCTGCGATGAAGAAACCGCCTATCGTATGCTGCGCAGTTCCGCCATGGAGCACAGCGAACGCCTGGCAGTCATGGCGCATCGTGTGATTGCCCTGATCGAAAGGCGCAACCATGGGCCGGACGGGCCAATCCGGAAAGCCTCGTAGCGGTCACGCCAGACGGAGAAGCAATGGTTCAACCCACACCACTCCACAGACATCCCGGATTCCACGTTCGGCTGGGCTTTGTGCCGCTACTGGACAGCGCGCCGCTGATTGTTGCCCGTGAACTCGGGCTTTTCGATGCTGAGGGGCTGGATGTCGAACTGGTGCGGGAGGGCTCCTGGGCTTCCCTTCGGGACAAGGTCACTTTCGGACTTGTTGACGGCGGCCATATGCTGGCCCCCATGCCCCTGAGCATGTCCCTGGCCAGTGACCGGCCAAAGGTACCTGTCGTGGTAGGCATGGTGTTGAGCCGCAACGGTAACGGCATCACCCTTGGCAACCGGCTTTTTAACGAACTGCTCCGGTCGGCAACAGGCCTGGACAATCCCATTGCCACGGCGCGGGCACTGATCAGCCTGGCAAAACAGCGAGGCAAGCCAATACAACTGGCCTCCGTTGCGCCCTGGTCCAGCCACGACCTCCAGCTTCGTGACTGGCTGGCTTTCGCCGGCCCGGATGCGGACCATCATATCCAGATTACCCCGGTATCGCCGATTCAGATGGTCGACGCCTTCCGTTCGAATACTATTGAGGGTTGTTGCGTTGGCGAACCCTGGAACAGCCTGCTGGAGTACGAGAAGCTGGGGCACATCCTCCATTCCGGTCACCAGATATGGCAGAACGCACCGGAAAAAGTCCTGGGGATGCGCGCTGACTGGATGTCGCAGCACGGCGTGATGTACCGGCACCTGTTGCGCGCCTTGCTTGCGGCCTGTCGGTGGCTGGACACCCCCCATAACCATCGTCTGCTAAGGGAGATTCTGGCGAAACCTGAATACCTCGGCGAGCAGATCAATGCCCTGGACAACCATCCCTACAGCCTTTTCCACCCGCGACTGGAACAACACTTCTTCCGCCGCTCCGCCAATTTTCCCTGGTTGTCCCAGGCCCACTGGCTTGCCTCGCGGCTGACACTCCGGGGGCAGCTCGGCCCCGTCAGTGGTGCAATGTTGCGCCAGGTGGTGCGCCCTGACCTGTTCAGGGACGCAGCCGCTTCCATGGGGATCGACACACCGGTTATCGACAGCAAAATGGAAGGGCGGCACCGGCTTCCCTTCACGCTTTCCGGCCGTTATGGCCCCGTTGACGTTGCCAGCGACAAGCTTCTGGGCGAACACCTCCACGACTGGATGGCAGAGAACCACGACCATCCCGGCCCGCCCAACAATGAGGCGCCGCGCACTAAAACAGCCACCGGAACCGGGAAACTGACACCCGGGAGATAGACTAATTCTTTATTTTCAATGCCTTGAAGAACTGGCATGCCATCTGCTTAACAGAGTACAGACGATCTTGTATTTACTGCACGGCCATTCGGCAGTCATGGACACTTGAAAATATCAGGCATTGACGCCTGCACCCCGGTAACGGGGGGCAGGCTTTTTTTTGCCTGGAATAAACACCGGGAGAACATTATGCAACTGAAAACACTGGCAGCCACCTTACTGATACTGGCAGGAACCAGTTCAGCGCTGGCCGAGATTGGCCCGCCGGAGAAGCCCGACTTACGGCTCGGGTTCATCAAGCTGACCGATATGGCGCCCCTGGCTATTGCCTGGGAGCAGGGCTTTTTTATGGACGAAGGCCTGTTCGTGGAACTGGAAGCCCAAGCCAACTGGAAAGTGCTTCTGGACGGCGTAGTAACCGGTACCCTTGACGGCGCTCACATGCTCGCGGGCCAGCCACTGGGAGCCACCATCGGCTATGGCACCCAGGCTGACATCATCACGGCGTTCAGCATGGACCTGAACGGTAACGGTATCACCGTTTCCAACGATGTCTGGGAACAAATGACACCACACATCGACAGGAATGCGGAAGGGAAGCCTGCCCACCCCATCAGTGCCGCTGCCCTGAAGCCGGTTATTGAACAGTACCGTGACGAAGGTGACCGCTTTCGCATGGGCATGGTTTTCCCGGTCTCCACCCACAACTACGAGCTGCGCTACTGGCTGGCAGCCGGTGGTCTGAACCCCGGTCTCTACGCCCCGCAACGGGGAGACACCAGCGGAACGATCAACGCAGACGTACACCTGTCCGTCACGCCGCCACCGCAAATGCCGGCCACCATGGAGGCCGGCACCATCCAGGGCTATTGCGTGGGTGAACCCTGGAACCAGCAGGCGGTGTTCAAGGGTATTGGTGTGCCGGTGATCACCGATTACGAAATCTGGCCCAACAACCCGGAGAAAGTGTTCGGGGTAACTGAAGCCTGGGCCGAGAAATACCCCAACACCCACCTGAGGCTGTTGCGGGCGCTGATTCGCGCGGCCCACTGGCTGGATGAGAACGACAACGCCAATCGCGAGGAAGCGGTAAAGATCCTGTCCCGTTCGAACTATGTCGGTGCCGATGAAGAAGTGATCGCCAACTCCATGACCGGCACCTTCGAATACGAGAAGGGCGATGTACGGGAAGTACCGGACTTCAACGTGTTCTTCCGCTATTACGCCACCTATCCCTATCCCTCCGATGCCATCTGGTACCTGAGCCAGATGCGCCGCTGGGGCCAGATCCCGGAGCCAAAATCCGACGACTGGTATATGGAAACGGCAGCCAGGGTCTACCGTGCCGCCATCTACAAGGAAGCCGCCCGCTCGCTCATCGACGATGGCACCCTTAGTGCAGAGGATTTCCCGGACCTGGACGCAGAAAACTTCACCCGCCCGCACCAGGGCGAGCTGATCGACGGCGTGGCCTTCACCCCAAGGGAGCCGAACGCCTACATCGACAGCTTTGAGATTGGCCTGAAAGGCTCGCAAACCCCTTAAGCATTGAGTGTCAGGAGATATCACATGACAACGCTCAGCCAGACCGACTCATTATCACATGGCCAACGCTGGCTTCGTGCGCTGACTGAAAAACTGTCCGGCCAGAACCTGGCCGAAACCGGCCGCCAGCTGTTGCTACCGGCCATCGGTATCGCGCTGTTCCTGGGTTTCTGGCACCTCGCCGCGCCCCAGGTGCAGACGTCGCTGGGCGCCTTCCCGGGGCCGGCGGATGTAATGGAACAGTCCGGCCAGCTGTGGCAGGAGCACAGCAACCAGCGGGATCGGGCGGCCCAGTTCGTTACCATGCAGGAGGAGCGTAACGAACGCATTCTGGCGGAAAACCCGGTCGCGGAAGTGAAGATTCGCGACTACCCCGGCGCGCCCACGTTTATCGACCAGATCTTCACCAGCCTGGGCACCGTACTGGCCGGTTTTGTGCTGGCCACCATCATCGCTGTACCACTTGGCGTCATCATCGGCCTGAATAGCCACTTCTCGGCCGCAGTGAACCCGCTGATCCAGATCTTCAAACCGGTATCACCGCTGGCCTGGCTGCCACTGGTCACCATGGTGGTCTCCGCCACCTACGTCAGCGACGACCCCCTGTTCGAGAAGTCGTTCCTGACGTCGATGATCACCGTCACCCTGTGCAGTCTCTGGCCCACGTTGATCAACACCAGTGTGGGGGTGTCAGCAGTTACCCCCGATCTGTTGAATGTTTCCAAGGTGCTCCGTCTTTCGTTCTGGACCCATGTGCGAAAGGTAGTGCTGCCTTCTTCCGTACCCATGATCTTCACCGGACTGCGAGTATCCCTGGGCATCGCATGGATGGTGCTGATAGCGGCTGAGATGCTTGCCCAGAGTCCTGGCCTGGGCAAGTTCGTCTGGGACGAATTCCAGAACGGCAGCAGTCAGTCCCTGAGCCGAATAATGGTGGCTGTACTGGCAATCGGATTCATAGGGTTTCTGCTAGACCGAATTATGCTGGTGATCCAGAAAAAAGTGGCGTGGAACGAATAGTACTAGGCATAGAGCTGGCAGGGAGGGTGGTCCGGGGACGTCAAAAACAGGGATGTTTTTGTCGAGCGTACAGGGACGTATTTACAGCGTGCCCCCGACCACCCTCCCTGCCAGCTCGTACTCCGAAACAAGAGGAGAAAAAACATGAGTAAGTCACACCTCGAATTGACCAATGTACAGATGGCCTTTGACACCAAGGATGGGCCATTCGTCGCGCTGGAAAACGTTGACCTGAAGATCCGCAAAGGGGAATTCGTTTCACTGATTGGCCATTCCGGCTGCGGCAAATCGACGGTGCTCAACATCGTGGCCGGTTTACTACAGGCCACCCGTGGTGGCTGTGTGTTGGACGGGCATGAGGTGAACACACCGGGGCCGGAACGGGCAGTGGTGTTCCAGAATCACTCGTTGATGCCCTGGCTGACGGTTTATGAGAACGTTGAACTGGCTGTGCAGCAGGTATTCCGCAAATCCATGAGCAAGGCGGAGCGGAAGGAATGGATTCTCCACAACCTCAGGCTGGTCAACATGGACCACGCACTTGATAAACGCCCCGGAGAGATCTCCGGCGGTATGGCACAGCGGGTGGGTATTGCGCGGGCGCTGGCGATGAAACCCAGCGTGCTGTTGATGGACGAACCGTTCGGGGCGCTGGATGCACTGACCCGGGCCCATCTTCAGGATTCACTGATGAAAATCCAGCAGGACCTGAACAGCACAGTGATCACGATTACACACGATGTGGACGAGGCGGTGTTGTTGTCGGACCGGATCGTGATGATGACCAATGGACCGTCGGCCACCATCGGCGAGGAATTGCACATTGAACTGGAGAGGCCTCGCAACCGGGTCACCCTGGCCGATCACCCCGAGTATGTGCGCTATCGCCAGGCGGTGCTGTCCTTCCTTTACGAGAAGCAGCGTTTCCCCGGCAAGGGAGAGGATAAGCAGGATGAGCCAACCGCCAGGGCCAAAGCCTCCGGGCAGGATACTGACTCGCCGGACGTGGACAACGACCGTTCCGAAAGCCCGGTTCGGCGCATCGCCTGAAAGCACTCATACGGTGCACGTCGCCCTGTCAAGGCGCACGGATTTCGGGTCCGCCTTAACGCCGATAGCGGTAACATTCTGTAAATAAAGGAATAATCATGTTGGCACGGCCTTCGCTATTACTCAGATAGGGACGAATGTCCCGGCCACGGATCGGCCGGACCATCAGATCATTGTTGTTGGCATTGGCGCCGGACCATCGAGTCCCTTCGGGGATCAGATGCTCCGGCTTTTTTTGTTTGGAAGGAGAAGGGGATGGCGATCGTGAGAGCAGCAACAGGACGGACTCTCGTTATCTGCGGGCACGGCATGGTGGCCCAGCGTCTGCTCGAACAGCTGGTTGAGCAACCGCAAAACCCTTTCGCGCGGATTGTGGTGTTCAACGGCGAAGCAACGCCGGCCTACAATCGCATCCAGCTTTCCGCTGTGCTGGCGGGCGAGGCCAACGAGAACAGCCTGCAACTGCAACAACCCGACTGGTATCGCCACCACAACATCGAAGTGCACCAGGGCGATCCGGTTGTTGCCATCAACCGCGCGGAAAAAACCGTCAGCACCGAGAGCGGGGTGATCCAGCCCTATGCCCGCCTGGTTCTGGCAACCGGTTCCCGCTCCGCCAGCCTGGGCCTGGAGGGCGAGCACCTGGAAGGCGTGATGGGTTTCCGCGACCTGCAGGATACCCGCAGACTCATCAACATCAGCCAGCGACATCGCAGGGCTGTGGTTATCGGCGGCGGATTCCTTGGGCTGGAGGCAGCCGAAGGACTTCGCTGCCGCGGCATGGCAGTCACCGTACTGCACCGCAGCAACCACCTGTTGAACCGGCAGCTCGACCGCGCCAGTGGCGCGTTGTTGGAAGGTGCCCTGACTGACCGCGGACTGTCCATTCGCACCAATACCTCTCCGGTAGCGCTACTTGGCCGCAATCTGGTACGTGCAGTGCAACTGGATGACGAAACCCTGATCAGTACCGACCTGGTGGTGATTGCCGCCGGTATTACCCCGAACACGGAACTGGCACGGGAGGCCGGCCTGGACTGTGACAGAGCCATCCGGGTGAACGCGCAACTGCAGACCAGTGATCCCCACATACATGCGTTGGGCGAATGCTGCCAGGTCGGGAACCAGACCTTCGGGCTGGTGGAGCCGGGTTATCAACAGGCGGATGTACTGGCACAGGTGTTATGCGAACCGGAAAGCCAGGCTGCCTTTGAGCCATCCATTATTGCCACACGCCTGAAGATCAGCGGCATTCCCATTTTTTCCTGCGGCCAGACCGAAGCGGACGCGGATACCGAATCCGTGGTCTGGCAGGACTACGAAACCAATCGCTATTGCCGCCTTCTGGTCCGCGACCAGCGCCTGACTGGTGCCGTGTTATTTGGCGAAACCAGCGACGGCTCCTGGTACAGCGAACGCATTCAACAGGCCGATGACATCAGCCCCTACCGGGCCCAACTGGCCTTTGGCAAGCACTACTGCGAAGCCGCGTAAGGCGGCCGGGAACAGAGAGAGGAATTACCATGAGCAAGAAAACCCTGATCGTGATTGGCAACGGCATGGTCGGCCACCATTTCCTGGAGCAACTGGTAGCAACGCCCGCTGCAGCGGACTTCGACATCAAGGTATTTGGCGAAGAGACGTTGCTGGCGTATGACCGGGTTCACCTGTCCGAATATTTCGGCGGCTCCACCCACGCCGACCTGGCCATGGGCACCGCCGACTGGTACGCGGAAAACAACATCGACCTGCGCCTGGGCGAACAGGTGACCGGTATCGACCGCGACAACCAGACCATCACCACACCGATGGGTGACTACGGCTACGACGAACTGGTGCTGGCCACCGGCTCCTACCCGTTTGTCCCCCCGATCAAGGGCAACGAGCACCCCCACTGCCTGGTGTACCGAACCCTGGAAGACCTGGACAGCATCCGCGCCAGCGCTGACGGTGCCAAAACCGGCGTGGTGGTCGGTGGCGGCCTGCTGGGCCTGGAAGCGGCCAATGCCCTAAAGAGCCTGGGCCTGGAAGCCCACGTGGTGGAGTTTGCACCCCGCCTGATGCCGGTGCAGCTCGACAGCGATGGCGGCGCTCTGCTCAAGCGTAAAATTGAAGAACTGGGCGTGCAGGTCCACACCGAGAAAGCCACCACCGAGATCATCGAAGGCGAAGACGCCCGCCTGCGAATGAACTTCAGTGACGACACTCACCTGGAAACGGACCTGATCGTGTTCTCCGCCGGTATCCGTCCCCAGGACGCACTGGCCCGTTCCAGCGACCTGGCCATGGGTGAGCGTGGTGGCATCGTCATCAACGACCAGTGCACCACCTCGGACCCGCACATCCACGCCATCGGCGAGTGTGCCTTGTGGAGCGAGAAGATTTTCGGCCTGGTGGCGCCGGGCTACACCATGGCCCGCACCCTGGCCTCGGTTCTGAACGGTGACACCGAAGCGGCGTTCACCGGCGCCGATATGAGCACCAAGCTCAAGTTGCTGGGCGTGGACGTGGGCTCGATCGGCGATGCCCACGCCACAACACCGGGTGCCCGCAACATCCGCTTCAACGACGAGCAGGCCGGCCACTACCGCCGCATGGTGATCAGCGAGGACGGCAAGAAACTGCTGGGCGCCATCCTGGTCGGCGACAACAGCCACTACGACACTCTGCTGCAATACGCCCTCAACGGCATCGAACTGCCAGAGAATCCTGAAACCCTGATTCTACCGGAAAGCCAGGGCGGCGCCCCGACTCTGGGCCCGGACGCCCTGCCGGAAACGGCCTCGATCTGTTCCTGCCACAACGTGTCCAAGGGCGATATCTGCGGCGTGATTGATGCCGGCTGCAGTGACCTGGGTTCAGTCAAGGCCGAGACCAAGGCCAGTACCGGCTGCGGCGGTTGCGCCGCCTTGCTGAAGAACGTGGTGGACAGCGAACTTGAAAAACGCGGCGTGGAAGTGAGCAAGGACATCTGCGAGCACTTCCCGTACAGCCGTCAGGACCTGTTCAATATCGTCAAGGTGAACGGCATCCGCACCTTCCGGACCCTGATCCAGGACCATGGCAAGGGCCATGGGTGCGACATCTGCAAGCCGGCTGTGGCTTCCATCCTGGCCACCTGCTGGAACGAGCACATCCTGGCCACCGACCATGTGCCGCTTCAGGACACCAACGACACTTTCATGGCCAACATGCAGAAGAACGGCACCTATTCCATCGTGCCGCGCATTCCCGGTGGTGAAATCACCCCCGACAAGCTGATTGTATTGGGTGAAGTGGCCAAGGAATACAACCTGTACACCAAGATCACCGGCGGCCAGCGGGTGGACCTGTTCGGCGCCACCCTGAGCGAGCTGCCGGACATCTGGGAAAAACTTATCGCCGCCGGTTTCGAAACCGGCCACGCCTACGGCAAGTCCCTGCGCACGGTGAAATCGTGCGTGGGCAACACCTGGTGCCGTTATGGCGTGCAGGACAGCGTAGGGATGGCGATCACCCTGGAGAACCGCTACAAGGGACTTCGCGCGCCCCACAAGGTGAAGATGGCGGTTTCCGGCTGCACCCGTGAATGCGCGGAAGCCCAGAGTAAGGACTTCGGGGTGATCGCCACCGAAAATGGCTGGAACCTGTACGTGTGCGGCAACGGCGGCATGCGCCCGCGCCATGGCGACCTGTTCGCCACTGATCTATCCGATGAGGAACTGATCCGCACGATTGACCGGGTGGTGATGTTCTACGTGCGCACCGCCGACCGCCTGCAGCGTACCAGTGTGTGGATGGAGAACCTTGAAGGCGGCCTGGACTACCTGAAACAGGTGGTTCTGGAGGACAGCCTGGGTATCTGCGGCGAGCTTGAGCAGCACATGGCGGATCTGGTGGATACCTATCAGTGCGAGTGGAAGACGGCGGTGGAGGATCCTGAGAAGCGGAAGCGCTTCCGGGAGTTTGTTAATGCGCCGTCCAAGAAAGATCCAGTTCAACAATGGACTACTGAGCGGGATCAGAGGCGGCCTGTGGGTGAGGTGGAGCCTGCTTAAGATTGATGACTCGGGGGCGGAGCGCGGGGGTGCGAAATATTTTTCCTTGGGAAAAGAACTCGCTTCGCTCAGACATCTTTTCCTGGCGGAAAAAATTTCGCCCCCCCACGCTCATCTGGGCACCAGTTGTCGCAGTTTAAAGACTTATCCAGTAGCGGATGATAGCTGGTCATTGTCGCTGCAGGGCTCACATCAACATTTTGAATAAACCAGATTGAAATTGGAGAACGTTATGAGAGGACGCACTTCCTGGGACGTTGTTTGTACCGTTGATGACCTTGTGCCGGAGTCCGGTGTTGCGGTCTGGACGGAGGATGGGCCGGTGGCGGTTTTTTATTTGCCGCATCGGCTACCTGCGTTGTTTGCTGTCAGCCATACCGATCCGTTTACCGGTAAGAACGTGCTGGCGCGGGGCATTACCGGTGATTTGAAAGGGCAATCGGTGGTGGCTTCACCGCTATATAAGCAGCACTTCAATCTGCAGACAGGTCAGTGCCTGGAGGACGAGGGCGTAACCGTTAAAACCTACCCGGTCCTGCTGGATGGCAACAACGTCCGGGTAGAGATTCCGGCGACCAACAAAGAATCAGTAGCAGCGTAACCGCTCATCACCGAGTACTGAAAGCAGGCTGTCGCAGAGGTGCAAAAAGCCGATTTGGGGGGTAGGGGTATTTTTTCTGCCAGGAAAAAGGTGTCTGAGCGCAGCGAGTTCTTTTTCCCAAAGAAAAAATACCCCTACCCCCCGAAGTGGCGACTCCCCCCAAGCTAGACGGCAGAGCGCCGACGACGCCACCCAAGTACGGATACGGTAAGAGCCGGCAAAAAGGTAACAGTCACCGTCGCCGCACCAGCCAGCCCGAACAGAACGATGGCACCCACGCCACGATAGAGCTCGGTGCCTTCGCCCGGCAGGAAGACCAGCGGTGACAGGCCGCAAATGGTGGTCAGGGTAGTCATGGCAATAGGCCGCAGGCGGGTTTCTACCGCGCCGACCACCGCATCCACCACGGATACATTTTTGTGTCGCAGGTTCTGCCTTGCCTGTTCCACTACCAGAATCGGGTTGTTCACCACCGTTCCCATCAGGATCAGAAAGCCCAGCATAGTGATCATGTCGAAAGGCTGGCTCAGGGGCAGCAGGCCGATTTTTGGCAGTAAACCTCCCACCAGGTTCATTAAAGCCAACCCGACTATACCGCCGGCAATACCCAGCGGAATCGCTGTGAGTATCAGTAGCGGAAACCCCCAGTGGGCAAAGATGGCCACCAGCAGCAGGTAGACGATTACCACCGCAATAATGAAATTGCCAGTCAGGGCATCGCGGGTGGCGTTGAGCTGGTCGCTGGCACCGGAGATGTTGATGGACACGCCTGTGGGCAACTCGCCGCTGTCGCGCATGGTGCCCAGGAGTTCAGTCCGTACCCGTTCAACACCGGCCTCCAGCGGCACATCGTCGGGTGGAATCACGTTGAGGGTCACCGTGCGGCGGCCATCCAGCCGCCGGACTGTGCTGGTGTCCACCGTTTCCTCAATGGTCGCCAGGCTCGACAACGGCAGGGTTGCGCCCTGGGGCGTATGCACCATCACATCCGGAAGCTCGTCAAGGCTCGGGTTCCGGCCCTCGCTGCCGTAGATATAAATATCGATCTTGTCGTCATCCAGGAAAAAGTCGTCCACATAGGAACCTTCTGTCAGAGACGCCACTGTGAAACCTATCGCCTCGGTATCAAGACCCAGCTCCGCCGCCCGATCCCAGTCCGGCTGCACCTGGATCAGTGGCTGGGCCAGCGAGAGGGTAGCGGGTTGGGTCTGGATGCGGGGGTTATCAAAAATCTCCCGCGCACGGCCGTAAGCGATGTTGGCGACTTCGTAGATGGAAACCAGATCCGGCCCGGAGATATCGAGATTGATACTGCGGGTGCCACCATCGTTGCTGGAAATAATGGAGCCCTTGGCGGCAAACGCACGCATGCCGGGAAACTGTTCATAAAACCCGGTGATCTGATCCATCAGTGCTTCAATGTGGCGGGCGTTAACCGTTTCCGCGATGATCCGCACGTTCGTGGGGCTCACTTGCATGTTCAGGTACGCCAGCGGCGGTATCGGGGTCTCTCCGCTTTCATAGGCTTCAGGATCTGCCTGCACATGGGGCAGGAAGTGGTCTTCCACCTGCTTGGCGATGCTCTCCATCTCGGCGAGGTTGTAGCCCGGCGGGGCGTTCATGGAAGCAAAGGTTTTCGGCTCCTCCCCTTCGGGCAGATATTCCGCCGCGGGGGTGAGGAACAGGATAATCCAGAAGCTCAGTGCGACAGTGCCCAGAATGACCACCCCCCGCCGCACCGGCCCGCTGACCATACGTCGCACGGCACCGACGATGGCACCGGCCCAGCCACCGGATACGGTATTGCCGAATTGATCGGTATCGGTTTCGCGGATGCCGAAATCCAGCCGCGCGCTCAGCATGGGAATCACGGTCACCGCCACCAGCATGGAGGCAAAGATTGCCGCCGAAATAGCAATGGCCACATCGGAGTAGAGCTGGCCGGCTTCTTCCTCGATAAAAAGGATCGGCAGGAACACCAGGATGGTGGTCATGGTGGAAGCCAGCACCGCCGGCCATACCTCCTGCACCCCCTTCAACGCCGACTCGAACCTGTCCAGCCCCAGGCGGCGGTGGCGCTCGATGTTCTCCAGCACCACGATGCTGTTGTCCACCGTCATGCCGATGGCGAAGGCAACGCCAGCCAGTGAGATCACGTTGATGGTACGGCCGGTGATCATCAGCCCCAGGAACGCCGCGATGGCACATAGCGGGATGCCCACCACTCCGACAAAGGTGGCCCGGGACGACCGCAGGAACAGGAACATCACCAGGGTGGCAAACACCGCACCAATGCCCAGGTTGGTCCAGACGTTGGCAACCGAGGCTTCCACGTAGCGGGCATCGTCGGCAGTCAGGGCCAGCTGCAGGCCCTCCGGTTCCAGCACTTCCGTGTTAAGGTTCTCTACTTCCTCCAGCATCTCCCGCTTGATGTCGATAACGTTGGAACCGCTTTCCCGCCGTACCTGAAGGCCCAGCACCCTCTGGCCGTTGATGTAGGACAGTTCCCGTATACGGGAGTGGTCCTGGCGAACGTTCGCAACGTCGGACAGCCTGATGACACTGTCGCCGGTGCGGGAAACCACCAGGTTACGCAGCTCTTCAATGTCACGGAATCGCCCGACCGTGCGCAGCAGGTATCGGCGCTTACCGGCGTCCACTTCACCCCCGGAAACATCCCGGTTACGGCTGGTGATGGCGTCCCGCAGGTCCAGCAGGCTCAGGCCACGCTGGGCCAGTTTTGCTTCATCCACGGTGATCTGCATCTGACGGTCGGCACCGCCGCCCACGGACACTTCCGAAACGCCGCGCACGCTTTCCATGCGGGGGCGGACACGGTCCTCCACGAAGTCGCGCATCAGGTCGATGTCCAGCTCCCGGGGGTTGTCCGGCAATGTCGAGACCCGGAAGTACATGAAGGCATTGGAGGAAAAGGACGCCGCCACAATTCGCGGCTCATCGACGTTGACCGGGTAGTTGGAAACCTGACTGAGGGCATTATTCACCTGAATCAGGGTTTCGGTAATATCAACGCCAAAAGGGAACTCCAGCTCTATCTCGGCGAAACCGCTTGCGGCGCTGGAAACCATCTCACTCAGGTTCGGCACATTGCGGAGGTACCGCTCCTGCTCAATCAGAATCTCCTTCTCGATATCCTGGGGCGTGGCTCCCGGCCACCGGGTTTCCACGGTGATTGTGCGGGTTTCCAGATCCGGAATCATCTGCACGGGGATTCGCAGCGCCGCTGCTGCACCGATAACGGCTATAATCAGCGTGACGACGGTCACCAGGGTGCCGTAGCGAATGACGCCGGCAAACATCAGCGCGATCCCCGCTCAGCCAGCCTCACCCGTGCCCCGTCCTCCAGGGACTCATTTCCGCGGATCACCACCTGTTCGTCGCCCTGGAGGCCACTGAGTATCTGCATGCGGTTGTCGAAACCGGAGCCTACCTCCACCCGTTTCTCCCGTACTTCGTAGAGGTCTTCCTCAGCCGGCTCTGCAATCCAAACCGTGACGCGGCCGTCGGGATAGCGGTTGATGGCATCGCGGGATACGGTAAGTCCCTGTTCGCCCGTGGACACCCGCAGCGTTGCCTGTACAGCCATACCGGGCAGTACGCCAAGCTTCTCCGGCCCGGTGGCCCGCAACAGGAAGGTTCTGGCATTGGGATCGCTGACCGGCACCAGGGACTCGATGGTCACCGGCACAGAGCCCCGGCCCGGGCCGCTGGAGTGCACCAGCAGTTCGGAATCGTCGGTGATGCGCTGGTAGTAATCCTGGGGCACGCGGAAATCCAGCCTGAGGTTGGTAATATCCACCAGGGTCAGCAGTTCATCACCGGGAGTCACCCACTCTCCCAGGTCACTGGTACGGGTACTCACGACGCCATCGAACGGCGCCTCAATACGATGACGGTCAAGTACGACCTGACGCCGCTTCTCTTCAGCACGCAGGCGGGCAAGAGCGGCTTCAGTGGCGGCCACTTCGCTCTCACGGGCACTGACTTCGGTTGCCGCGATGTTTCGGCCCGCTCCCACCGAACGGGCCTCCGCCAGCCGACGTTTTGCCTCTTCCAACCGCACACGGGCTTCTGATGCATCCGCGCGGGCGCTTTCCAGCTCGAACCCGGCCTGCTCATCATCGAGACCAATCAACAGATCGCCCCGGGCAACCCTGTCCCCCGTTTCAACCTGTACCTCGTCAACAGTTCCCGCCACCGCAGTGGACAGCCGGGAAGTGCGCAGAGCGTTCACAGTGCCGTTGAGGCTGACCTCACTGATGATGTCGGAGGTTTCCACCCGCTCCAGTTCAACCCCGGGACGGGCCTGCGCCTGGACCAGCGAAAGCGCAAAACACCACAACCCGGCCACGAAGCCCAGTCGTCTGACGATTGGTCTCACTGAATGTCCCCTTGGTTCCAGCACCGCTGTATCGATGAGCTCTGTCTCCCGACGTTGTTCTGAACCTACGTCCTGAAACGCCGGACAGACTTGCCGGCGCGCGGCCTTCAGGCCTTTTCGGCCAGCAACCGGCACTTCCCCCGCCCCTCAAATGCTGCAACACTGTGGGCCCCACAACAACCAGAACCATTCGAGATTCGCACTGTGAAACCACTGAGCCCGATAGACCAGGTGTTTCTGTGGCTGGAAAAACGCCAGCAACCCATGCACGTTGGCGGCCTGCAGCTGTTCTCTTTCCCCGAAGGTGCACCGGATGACTACGTCGCACGACTGGCGGACCAGTTGCGGGAACAGTGCACAGTGACTCCCCCGTTTGACCGGCGCCTGAAAAACCGGTTTGGCCAGCCGGTCTGGGTGGAGGATGAGCACCTGGACCTTGAGCACCATTTCCGCTTTGAAGCCCTGCCTACCCCTGGCCGCATTCGGGAGTTACTGGCGTTTGTCTCCGCAGAACACAGCCACCTGATGGACCGGGAACGGCCGATGTGGGAGTTTCACCTCATTGAAGGAATGAAAGACCGGCAATTCGCTGTCTACATCAAGGTACACCACTCCCTGGTAGACGGCGTGTCCGCCATGCGACTGTTCCAGCGCATGCTGTCCCGGGACCCGGAGCAACGGGGCATGCCCCCGATCTGGGCTCTGCCCCTTCGCAGCCGGAATAGCGCCGACGACAACGGCCCGTCCATGTGGCACAACGTAGCCCATTTGCTCGGTGAATCCGGCAAACAGCTCGGCACAGTGCCGGCCGTGACCAGAGCGTTGCTGGGCACCGTCAACCGGGCGCGAAAGGACCCCGCCTACGATTCCATTTTCCACGCCCCTCAATGCGTCCTGAATGACAAGATCACCGGCTCACGCCGCTTCGCGGCCCAGTCCTATTGCCTGAAGCGCATCAAGACTGTATGCGAGGCTTATGGGGCAACCGTCAATGATGTGGTCATGGCGATGTGCGCCACGGCGCTGCGCACCTACCTGATGAATCAGGACGCGTTACCAGAGAAACCCCTGGTGGCCATGGTTCCGGTTTCCCTGCGTAAGGACGACAGTTCCGGCGGCAACCAGGTGGGCATCATCCTGGCCTCACTGGGCACCCACCTGAACGATGCCGCCGAGCGGTTGCGCTATATCCATGAAGACGTGAAGGCCTCCAAGGAGCGCTATGCAAACATGTCCCCCGAGGAGATACTGAACTACACCGCACTGCTATTGGCACCGGCGGGTTTCAACCTGCTGACTGGTCTTGCGCCGAAGTGGCAGACCTTCAATGTGGTGATTTCGAATGTGCCCGGGCCCAAAGAGCCCAGTTACTGGAACGGTGCGAAACTGGAAGGGATCTATCCGGTATCCATCGCCATGGACCGGATCGCCCTGAACATGACTCTGACCAGCTACTGCGACCAGATAGAGTTCGGCCTGATCGGCTGCCGCCGAACCCTGCCCAGCCTGCAGCGGATGCTGGATTACCTGGAAGAAGGCCTGACTGAACTGGAAAGCGCAGCCGGGCTTTGAGGTTTAACCGAACCTCATTTCGCGGTTGCGTTCGGAGATCTGGCTGTTCAGGGTCCAGAAATCATACAGCACCCCGACCAGGAACAGGCCGCCGGTTAGCAGGTAGATAATCCCGGTGACCCACTTGCCCATGTACATTCGGTGGAGACCAAAAACACCCAGGAACGTCAGCAGAATCCAGCTGATGTTGTAACTCACCTCACCGGCCTCAAACCGTATGTCCGCTTCCCGATCCATCGCCGGTATCAGGAACAGGTCGATGATCCAGCCGATAAACAGCAGCCCCAGCGTAAAGAACCAGATGGTGCCGGTGATCGGCTTGCCGTAGTAGAACCGGTGAGAGCCCAGGAATCCGAAGATCCAGAGCAGGTAGCCGATGAATTTGCTGTGGGTGTCCTGGGTGGTTGCCATTTGGATTCCTTTTGGCGTGAGTTTTAACCAGAACCGACAATAATTTAATCAGATGCAGGCTTCAAACAAAGCTCGCGTGTTTTCCGCAGTCATACGCACCGGGTTGCCACCGGCACTGGGGTCCTCAAGGGCCATTCCGATCATTTCCTCAATGCGATCCGTCCCCACACCCATATCCCTCAAGCGCTCGGGAACACCAAGCGATTCCCGCAACGTCATGATGAACCGGGTGAACCCGTCAAAGCCATTGGCAATGCGCAGGTAGCGGGTAATATCGTCGACCCGGTTTTTGATCGCCGGCCGGTTCATGGTGATGACCGACGGCAGTACCACGGCGTTGGTCATGCCATGATGGGTGTTATAGATAGCCCCGACCGAATGGGACACCGCGTGGGTCGCCCCCAGGCCTTTCTGGAAAGCCACCGCTCCCATGGCGGCGGCGACCAGCATGTGCCCGCGCGCCTCGATATCGGCGGCATCCGCGTACACCCGGGGAAGGTTTTCCTTCACCAGCCGCATGCCCTCCAGCGCAATGCCCTGGCTCATGGGGTGAAAGTTGGGTGAACAGAAGGCTTCAAAACAGTGGATAAACGCATCCATGCCCGTTCCCGCGGTAATGAACGGCGGCATTCCAACGGTCAGCTCTGGGTCGGAGATCACAATCGACGGCAGTATTCGCGGATGAAAGATGATCTTTTTGACGTGAGTCTGGCTATTGACGATGACGCTGGCCCGGCCGACCTCCGACCCCGTGCCAGCGGTCGTCGGCACGGCGATGATGGGGGCAATTACGTCGGCATCCGCGCGTTTCCACCAGTCACCGATGTCCTCAAAATCCCACACTGGCCGGGTCTGGCCCGCCATGAAGGCCAGCAGTTTTCCGAGGTCCAGGCCCGAGCCTCCGCCGAAGGCGATCACACCGTCATGGTTGCCATCAAGGTAGACCTTCCGGCCCGCTTCCATGTTGATTTCCGTGGGGTTGGGATCTACCTCTGAAAACATGGCTCGTCCAAGGCCGGCCTGCTCCATTAAATCGAGTGTGTTCTGGGTGATGGGAAGGCTTGCCAACCCTCGGTCGGTCACCAGTAACGGCCGGGTTATACCTGCCTCCCTGCAGCATTCGCCGAGTTCGGCAATGCGGCCGGCGCCAAAACGAATATCCGTGGGATAGGACCAGTTTGCGGAGAGTGTCATTGTCAGCCCCTCGTCAGAGAATCGGGTGTTCTGTTGATCCGGTTTCAGATTGCCGGTTTTTTCAGGTAGTACGATTTGGGACGCGTCAGGTTGTGGTAGCCGATGATCGAAAGCCCGCCACCGCGACCGGTGTTCTTGCAGCCGGTCCAGCAAAGCGCCGGGTCCAGGTAATCACAACGGTTCATGAACACCGTACCGGTTTCGATCTGATCGGCCACCCTCGTGGCACGTTCAATGTCTCGGGTCCACAGGGATGCGGTCAGGCCGAATTCGCTGTCGTTCATCAATGCGACCGCCTCGGCGTCGTCTTTGACTTTCATGATGCCGACCACCGGGCCAAAGGATTCCTCCCGCATGACCCGCATGGAATGGTCCACATCAATAAGGATCTGCGGCATCAGATAGGCGCCGCCCTGATCAGGGAAGAGCTCGGGGTCGATCAGGGCCCGGGCCCCGCTGGCAATGGCCTCTGCCGTCTGCTCCCGGACATGGTCGGCAAAGCGGACATGCGCCATCGGGCCGAGCGTTGTGGCCTTGTCCAGCGGATTGCCAAGCCGGTAGCCGCTGACGATGGCAACGGCTTTCTCAACAAACGCCTCAAACAGGTTCTCGGCGACGTAAATACGCTCAATGCCGCAGCAGCACTGACCGGCATTGAACATGGCACCGTCGATCAGTGTCTCCGCGGCGGCATCCAGATCCGCATCGTCCATCACATAACCCGGGTCCTTACCGCCAAGTTCCAACCCGACGCTGGTAAAGGTGCCGGCAGCGGCGCGTTCGATGGCCCGCCCCCCGTTTACCGAACCGGTAAAATTCACAAAACCGAAGGCTTTTTCCGCGATCAGCGCGGACGTGGCCTCGTGGGACAGGAACACGTTCTGGAAGATCTCGCTGGGGATGCCAGCGGCGTGGAACGCCTCAGCCATGTGCTCACCGACCAGGGGTGTTTGTGAGGCGTGTTTGAGAAACACCGCGTTGCCGGCAATCAGCGCTGGGACAACCGTATTGACGGCGGTCATGTACGGATAGTTCCAGGGCGCAACAACAAGCACGACACCATGGGGTTCACGCCGGATGTAGCGATGGAAGGAAGCGCTGTTTTCGATCTCGATGGGGGCCAGCCCTTCTTCCGCAAGATCGGCCATCATGCCGGCACGCTCGTCCACACCGCCGAACTCGCCGCCGTAGCGCACGGGCCGTCCCATCTGCCAGGCCAGCTTTTCAACGATGTCGTCGTTCATTTCACCCAAACGGGCGATGCCGTTGCGGACCCTCTGAATCCGAACCGACAGCGGCAGGGCGGCCCATTCGGACTGGGCGCTTTTTGCCCTGTCGACGGCCTCCAGCGCGGCTTCCAGGGAGAGCGTCGGGCGCTCCACGTACACGGAACCGTCGATGGGTGATATGCATTGAATGGTTGTGCTCATAGCTGTGTCCTACGCCTGCTCAAATCCACGTTTGACTTCGTAATCGGTGACCACACGATCAAAGTCTTCCTGCTCCCACTCCGCACAGCGCACATAGTGATCAATGACCTCGCTGCCCATGGCTTCCCGGAGCATGGTCGAGCCGCGTAACGACTCCGTGGCTGCCCTCAATGTGGCTGGAATACTGCGCGCGGACTCGGCGCCATACGCATTGCCGGAAAACTCCGGCTCCAGCTCGAGCTTGCCTTCGATGCCGGCGATGGTGGCGGCAATCTGCGACGCCAGTGCCAGATACGGATTGAGGTCCGAACCGCCGATGCGGCACTCCACCCGCACGGCGTCGGTGTTGGGTGCAACAACCCGGTAGCCAGCGGTCCGGTTGTCGATGGACCAGACGGTACTGGTCGGCGCGAAGGTGCCGGCGGCAAATCGCTTGTACGAGTTAACGTAGGGCGCGAGGAAGAAGGTGGTGTCGTTGGCGTATTCCAGCAGCCCGGCCAACGCATGCTCCATGGTTCTGGACATGCCATGGGCGCCACTGGGGTCGTAGAACACCGATTTGCCCTTGCTGTCCGAGAGGGCCTGGTGGATATGGCTGGATGACCCGGCGGCGTTGTGATTCCACTTGGCCATGAAGCTCACACTGCGCCCGTGCTGCCACGCGATTTCCTTGACGGCGTTCTTCACCAGAACGTGGGTGTCGGCCATGGTGAGCGGGTCGGAGTAGTGGATGTTGAGTTCGGCCTGCCCGGCGTCGGCCTCACCTTTGCTGCTCTCAACCGTGATGCCCGCCTGGTAGAGCCCGTTGCGAATCGGGCGCATCACATCTTCCTCACGGGTGGTCTGGAAGATGTGATAATCCTCGTTATAGGGGCTGATGGGCGTCATGTGGTGATACTGACGCTTTTGCATTTCCTCGAAGGTTTCCCGGAAGATGAAAAATTCCAGTTCAGTGGCCGTGGTCATCTGTAGCCCCATGGCCGACAGCCGTTCCAGTTGTTTTTTCAGCACCGCCCGGGGCGAGTGTGGAACGGGCTCGTGCGTGACGTGGTCAATCAGATCACACAGGATGAAGGCGGTACCCTCGAGCCACGGCAAACGTCGCAGCGTGGTCAGATCCGGCTTCATCACATAGTCGCCGTAACCGGCCGCCCAACTGGTCGAGGCGTAGTTCTCCACCGTTGTCATCTCCAGGTCGGTGGCCACCAGGTACTTGCAGCAGTGACTTTCCTCCCAGGCAGTGTCTATAAAGTACTGGGCCTGGAAGCGCTTGCCCATGAGACGACCCTGCATATCCGGGATTGCTGCCACGACCGTATCAATCGTGCCGTCTTCAACACTCTTTTTCAGTTCTTTAAAGGACAGTTGAGCTGCCATCTCATGGCTCCGCAATATCAGTTAGGCAAACAGACACCGCGTTCAGTGGCAACTGACATCAAACTGATGGCCACTGAACGCAGGGTTTTCTCGCGACCCACTCAGGTGTATCGATAGGGCCGTCCGGCTTTCTCCATTTTTTCGTTGTATTCCTTGAGGATCTTGACCACCCGCGCCTTGGTTTCGGATTCCTGGGCGACCTCGTCCCAGAAGACACGCGCCGCTTTTTCGACTTCTGCCCATTCCTTGTCCGGAATGGTGGTCAGCTTCATTTTCGTGCCGTCTGTACGCAGTTTGGCCTCGCCTCCCCAATACCACCACTGACGGTAATAGTGAGAGCTGTCCATGGTCAGTTTAAGCAGTTCCTTGAGGTGATCCGGAAGCTCGTTGTAGCGATCCATATTGGCGAAGAAGGATCCCGCCCAGGCCCCGGAAATATTGTTGGTCAGGAAGTAGTTGGTCACATCCGCCCAGCCCACCGTGTAGTCCTCGGTAATACCCGACCAGGCGATGCCGTCCAGCTCACCCGTCTGCACCGCGACTTCAATATCCTCCCAGGGCAGCTGAACCGGCACCACGCCGAACTGGCTCATGAAGCGGCCCGCGGTCGGGAAGGTGAAGACCCGCTTGCCCTTGAGATCCTCGAGGCTGTGAATCGGCTCTTTGGTGGCGAAATGGCAGGGATCCCAGGCACCGGCAGACAGGTGCTTGACCCCCACCTTGGAATATTCCTCGTCCCAGATTTCGTTGAGCCCGTACTGATTGAACAGCACAGGCACGTCCAGCGAATAACGGCTGGCGAACGGGAAGTAGCCACCGAAAACAGTAACCTCGGTGGGTGAGGCCATGGAGTCATCGTCGGACTGAACCGCGTCAATGGTGCCTTTCTGCATGGCACGGAACAGTTCCCCCGTGGGAACAAGCTGATCGGCAAAATAGAGCTCAATCTGCATCTCTTTGCCGGCAATACGGTTGAAGCTGTCGATCGCAGGTTTGACCACATGCTCTGCCAGGGCCGGCCCGGCGTAGGTTTGCAGTCGCCATCGTATCTTCGGCTCCTGCGCGTATAGTCTGGGCGGCGTGAGGGCGGCGGCCCCGGCCAGTGCTGCTACGGATGCTGATGCGAGAAATTTACGTCTTGTGGTCATGGCGACCTCCTTGACTGACGCTTGTTATGGAAGCCGGCCGGCCTCCGGGGTGTTACTCGACATTCGTACTCATCCAAAAATCCTGAAGACTCACTTGTTGTAAACGTACTCCGGCAGCCAGAGCGCAATCTGTGGAAACGCCATGATCAGCGCCAGTGCCACCAGCATCACGCAGACAAACGGGAGAATCGAACTGTAGATATCGCGCAGGGAAATTTCAGGCGGCGCCATGGCCCGCATGAGGAACAGGTTGTAACCGAAAGGGGGCGTCATGTAGGCGATCTGGGTGGTAATTGTGTAGAGAACGCCATACCAGATCAGATCAAAACCAAGGGCCGCCACAAGAGGCACGTACAGGGGCGCCACAATCACCAGCATTGCGGTATCGTCCAGGAAGGTCCCCATCAGCAGGAACGACAACTGCATCATGATCAGGATCATCCAGGGGTTCAGCCCCAGTTGTTCGGTAAACAGGTTGTCGATGGCCTTCACCGCGCCCAGCCCATCAAACACCGCCCCGAAACCCAGGGCGGCGAGGATGATCCACATGAACATGCAGGAAATGGCCAGCGTCTGTCGCACGGAAGCCTCAAACACCGCCCGGGTCATCCGGCGTTTAAGGATCGCCGCGGTGAATGCCGCCATGGCGCCGATGGCCGAACTTTCCACCAGGCTGGTCCAGCCGTTGACGAACGGCACCATCATGGAGGCGAAAATAACCACCGGGAGAACCCCGGCACGCAACAGGCGTAACTTTTCACCCAGGCTGACCTGGCGCTCCTCTTTTGGCAGCACGGGCCCGAGTTCCGGCTGAAGGCGACAGCGCACGGCAATGTACACGATAAACATCAAGGCCATGATCAGCCCGGGCACAACGCCCGCAAGCCAAAGCTGCCCCACCGGCTGGCGGGCAATCATGGCGTATAACACCAGCACGACCGAGGGCGGCACCAGAATGCCCAGGGAGGAACCCGCCTGAACCACGCCAGTCACCATGCGCTTGTCATAACCCCGCCGCAGCAATTCGGGCAGGGCGATGGTGGCACCGATGGCCATACCGGCAACCGACAAACCGTTCATGGCCGACACCAGCACCATCAGGCCAATGGTGCCAATGGCAAGCCCGCCATGAATCGGCCCCATCCAGACATGGAACATTCGGTAGAGGTCATCGGCGATTTTCGATTCCGAGAGCACGTAGCCCATGAAGATAAACATCGGCAGCGTCAGCAGCGGATACCAGTTCATCAGCTTCATGGCGGAAGAGAAGGGAATATCGGAACCTCCCGTTCCCCACAGCGCCAGCGCGGATGCTGCCGCTACGGCGCCGATTGCCCCGAACACACGCTGGCCGGTCATCAGCATCAACATCATCGAGGCGAACATGAAAAGGGCGATGAGATCGTAAGACATCAGAGGTCTTCTCCCCGAATACGAGCGATGTCTTTGAAAAGCTCCGATACCGCCTGCAACAACATGAGTGAGAAGCCGATGCACATCACCACCTTGATCGGCCACATGTAGGGTCGCCACGCGGATGCGCTGCGTTCGCCGTATTGAATCGCATAGCTGGTGCTGTCATAGGCGCCGTAAAGGAGTACGCCCAGAAAGAAAATCAGGAAGAAAATGGTGAAGACATCAAACCAGGCTTTTTTACGAGCTGACCAGTTGCCGTAGAACAGGTCCATGCGCACATGGGCATCCAGCTGGATCGAATAGGGCCCGCCCAGGATGTAATACGCCACCATGGCAAACTGCGCGGCTTCGAGCGTCCATAAAGAGGGAAGGAAAAAAGCTTTGGAAATGGACGACCATAGCAGAATCGCGACCATGACAAAGATGCCGTACATCACCGCTCTGCCAATACGGTAATTTACAGCATCCACGAATCGGATGTATCCGTTGACGAAAGGTGGCATCTACAGACCCCACTCAATGCGTTAGCGAGCCAGTCAGATAGCCGCACGGCCATGGACTGCTGCATTCCCTAGTCGCAATCAGGTTATTGCGATAAGCAATCGCAACAATGTCCTGTTTTTTCTGTAACCGAACTTTCAAGCTAGCACAGCATTTTTGACCTGTCGCCTTACCGGAAGGTTTTTGTCACGGACCAACCTCAGGCGCCGGATCCGGACCACCCTCGCGGAATTCGCTGGCCGACTTGCCGGTCCACTTGCGAAACGCGCGGCTGAAGTTGGACAGGTCGGCATAGCCCAGCTCGTAGGCGATCTCGCTGACCGACTGATTGGTATACCGCAAAAGCTGAATGGCGCGGTCTTTCAGTACGGCCTCGACGATTTCACGGTAGGTGGTGTCCTTTTCCGCCAGCCGCCGCTTCAGGGTTCGGGACGACACGCAAAAGCGTTTCGCCATGGCCTCAAGGGACGGCAGCGGCCCGGGCATCATGTGGAGCATGTTACGGATGGCGTAGGTGATGTCGCCCTGGTCTTTCAGCGCCTTCTGCAGCTCGAACTCGCACTGGTCCCGGGCCATCCGGGAGGCTTCCGCGTCTGCCAGGCGCATGCGGGTGTCCAGCAGACCCTTGGGGAACACCATGGTTTCCTCGGGTTGGCCGTACTCGAAGGGCACTGGCAACTGGGGAGCAAACTTGCGGTAGTACGCCGGTTCCGGTGAGGTCAGTCGCACTTTCACGCCAGGGAGTTTGCCGTCCGCCAGCGGGAAGCCCCGTTTATCCGCATCTTCCCGGTCAATCAGCTGTTCTGCCAGCAGCATCAGGGTCGCGCTTACGGTTTCTGCCAGAAAGCGGTACTGGGTGGGTACGTCGAATTCGGTTTTTAACCGCACCAGCACATGATCGCCGGTATCGGTCAAAGTCATGGTCAGAAAGGGTACCCGTAATTGCAGATAACGCCGCACCGAATCCAGGGCGCCGGCGAGGGTGGGGCTGGTCAGGGCCGCAAAGCCGAGAGTACCGTGGATGGTTACCCGCAGCTCGCGGGCCAGCATGAAGCTCAGGCCGTTCTTACCGGCCAGGTCCAGGGCCCGTTCCACCATCACGATGGCGTCGGTAACGAAGACCCGGCTGTCGTTGGACTGCAGGTCCTGAGGGGCGAACTCCATGCCCTCATACAGACTGCGGTCGTTGTAGCCCAGTTGCCGCACCACATCCGCCAGCACCCGGAGGTACACACCGGGAACCAGGAACAGTCCCAGCATCTGCCGTTCTTTCTCCGGGCCCGGGTTCGCCATGCAGGTTCCTTTTTGTTGGGGGAGGACTCACTGCTACCGATGCTATCAGAAGCCCGCCAAAGCGGCACTGTGACTGGAGGCACCTGCAGTTACGTCAGCTCAGTCAATCAAGGCCGGTTCTGGCCCCTACTCCACGACGCCCGTCCCCTTTTCGCATTCAAAGGCTGCGTTGACTCACCCACACTGGAGCCATCACATCAGGCATAGCGCCACAGCGCGGGAGTAACGACATGCTGAGAACGAAAACCACCGAGTCCAACCCGGTTGCACGCACGCCGGAAAACGTCGCCATCAAACCTCAACGCATGGGTTTCGAGTTCGGGGAAAAGGTTCCCCGTTACTGGCTCGATAGCAGCTACACCCTGAGCCACACCATGAACGCGCTGTCTGTGCTGTTTCCCCAGGGTGAGCAGTTCTTCGTGGACTCGGTCCGCTACTTCCAGGACCAGCTTAACGATCCCCAACTGAAAAAGGATGTGCGGGGTTTTATCGGTCAGGAAGCCATGCATTCCCTGGAGCACAAGGCCATGAACCAGCATGTGCGGGACCAGGGCATGCCGGTGGAAGAGCTTGAGGAGCACCTGGAAGTGGTGCTGGGGATTGCCAGGAAGCTGCCCGAACGCCACCAGTTGGCCATCACCTGTGCCCTGGAGCACATGACGGCAATGATGGCGGACATGCTGCTGGCGAGAGACGACGTTCGTGAGGACATGCACGAGACCATACGCCCACTGTGGGTATGGCATGCCATCGAAGAAACCGAACACAAGGCAGTGGCCTACGATGTGTTCAACCAGGCCGGCGGCACCTACGCAGAGCGTACTTTCTATCTGGCGTTCAGCACGGCCGCACTGGGTGTGATGGCCAGTTACTTCACCACGCGGATGATGCTGAACGACCGCAAGAACTTTTCGCTGAAGGACAGTGCCCGCGGCCTCTGGCGCATGTGGGGCAGGAATGGCACCTTCTCCAGCCTGATTCCGACCTGGCTGGAATACTTCAAGCCAGGTTTCCACCCCTGGGACCACGACAACAGTGAGCTGATTGCCCGCTTCAAGGAACAGATCAACGAGTACATTGCCCCGCAGTACCAGAAGGGTAATCGTCGGACGATTCAGTGAGGAGCGACTGACTCCGTGCAGCCGTAGGCCGGTACCTCACTGCTCAAACTGATCCGCCCGCAAGGCGCTGCCCCTTGACTGCAGACATTCCAGCCCTGGCAACCATATTACGACCGGCGCGTTTGCAGCTGAACAGGCAGCGGTCGGCGGTCCGGAACAGTGATTCCGCGTCGCTGCCGTGATCGGGGTAGTGTGCAATACCAAACGATGCCGTCACATTGATCATGGCGTCGCCGTACTTTAAATCGCTGTCAGCAATACGTTGGCGCAATTCATCCATCAACTGGAAGGAATCCTCTGGCTTGACGTCCCGCAGAATAAGGCCGAATTCCTCCCCGCCCAGCCGGCCGACACTGTCGGTCGTGCGCAGGCGTTCGGTCAGGCGGCGGCTGATATTGCGCAGCACCTCATCTCCCGCGTCATGACCCATGGTGTCGTTGACGATTTTGAAGTAGTCGATGTCCATGATCACCAGGGCAAATCCCAGGCCACTGCGATCGCACTCCGCAAGGGTTCGTGCCAGGGTACTCTGAAAACTGGCGCGGTTGGACAGGCCGGTGAGGGCGTCGGTCTGCGCCAGGGTAAACAGTTTGTGTTCGGCTTCTTCCCGGCGGGTTTCATAGAGATGAATGAATCCCAGCATCAGCACGGCGCATAGCACCATGTTCAGAAGGTCAATCATGGTCGGTGCGTCAGCCACAAACTCGAGATGCACATAAAAGGCGATACAGCCGGCTACCATAAACGGCACGCTGAGCACGAAGCCCTCTTTTTTGCCCAGCAGAAGATAGGCCAGGACCGGCATCATCAGCACCCAGACATAGGCGGTCACCGAGGCTTCGGGCACCAACATGATCAGTAGAAAGAAGGAAAATCCGGTGGTCAGGTAACAGTAAATCCAGCGCTGAAGATGCGGCGTGCGATTGATCCGGGGGACCCCCAGAAACAGCACGCCACTGGCGACGAGCTCGCCGGTACCCAGCCAGAGGTAGCCATTAAGAATCTGCAGGCAGCCGAAAACCACAAGCGCGGAGCCGGTCACCAGAAATAATGCCCGCATCAGCGAGCGGCGATGGGTGTCCCGCAGCCCTGAGCGGCTTTGCTCAAGCGAGGCCCCAAGGTCCGGGTGCTGTGGTGTTTTCATCCTGCCTCTTTCCCTGAACAACAGCGGACGGGAGCTCCCCTGTACGTAAAATATACAGGGCCGGCCGCCGGGCTTCAATCACTCCGGCGGCAGGGTCGCAAGGCAGGCTTCCGGGCGCTGTCCGCCCGGCGGATCAGAGGTACAGATTTTTGCGCGAAAATCGCTCAACCAGCGGCTGATAGGCAGAGCCAAGCACCCGGTTCAGGGCGTCAATACCCCACGCATCAGGACCTACGAGGATGCGGGACTCATCCTTCAGAATGCCTCTTACAATAGTCTCGGCCGCTTTGTCAGGCGTGGTCATGGCAATCTTGTCGAAACCTTTACGCTGGGCATCGGCGTTCTCGGATTTACCCATCCGGGCCGAGTTGGCGATGTTGGTGCGGATACCGCCGGGGTGTACACAACTGACAGCCACCGCCTGCTTTTCCAGCTTCATTTCCTGCCGCAGGGATTCGGTGAAACCGCGAACCGCAAACTTGGCAGCGTTGTAGGCGCTTTGTTTGGGCACGCCAATCAGGCCGAACACACTGGAGATGTTAACCACATGGCCGTCACCGGAGGCTATCAGGTGTGGCAGGAATGCCCGGGTGCCATGGGCTACGCCCCAGAAGTCGATGTCCATGACCCACTTGAAATCCTCGTCGGACATTTCCCGAACACTGCAGGACAGAGCCACACCAGCGTTGTTGACCACCAGATTGACCTGCCCGAAATCGCTCAGTACCTGATCGGCATGGGCGTAGATCGCATCACGGTCCGACACATCCAGACGGTAGGTTCTGACCTCGGTAGTGCTGCATTGGGCCGCCGTTTCGGCGAGGCCAGCCTCGTTAACGTCCGACAGCGCCAGCCGACACCCCTTTGCCGCCAGTGCCGCGGCCAGCGCCCGGCCGATACCGGAACCCGCACCCGTAACCACGGCTACCCTGTTGTTCAGATCCTTCATCGTCGATGACCTCTTGTTATGCGATGGACTGCTTACTCTAACAGGTGTCTGGCCGGGGGATATGGCAATAATGCGGGTCATAGCGGGGCAATAGAGCCAGTTTCTGTGACCCGTACATCCGTGACAGGGTACAATCCGCTGCTCTCATCGTTTATCTGTCACTAACGGATGTTTCTGTATGGAGTGGAGTCTGACGCATTTCTGGCTGATTCTGGCCCTGGTGCTGAGCCTAGCGGAGCTGACATCCGGCGTGCTGGTGCTGCTGGCACTGGGTATCGCCGCCGCGCTGACGGCCCTGCTGACCTTTCTGGGCGCGCCGTTTGAGTGGCAACTGGTGGGTATGGGCGTATTTTCCGGCATTCTGGTTCCTATTGCCATTCGCTGGATCAAGCCGCGGTTCTCTCCCAAAGGCGTGGCGTATGGAACAACCGGCACGGGCGTCGAGCAAGGCAGGCCGTACAGGACGGTCAAGCGGGACTTCGACGGCGCCAGCGGCCTCAAGGTCAATGGCGATTTCTATCGCCTGCGCACCAGCGATACCGGCATGACCGAACTGCCGGAAGGCACCGAGGTTATTTTCGAACGTTTTGACGGCACCACTGCCGTTGTTCACACGATCAATCACAAGGAGCAGTAAACAATGGAATCGGTTATCTCCCCCGGGCTGGTTATCAGCCTCATCTTTGTTGTCATTGGCATTTTCATCATCGCCAAGGGCCTGGTTATCGTCCGCCAGTCCGAGGTTATGGTTATCGAGCGTCTGGGTTCGTTCAATCGTATCCTGGAAAGTGGTGTGAACATCATCATTCCGTTCATTGAGCGCCCGCGCGCCATCACCATGACCCGATACATGCGTATCGGCGACGAATACCACCCCAGCAGCAGCTTTGAAACGCGCATTGACCGCCGCGAGACCGTGATGGACTTCCCGGGCCAGCCGGTAGTGACCACGGACAACGTAACCGTGAATATCAATGGCGCGCTGTACTATCAGATCATTGATCCGCGTCGTGCGGTTTACGAAGTGGCCAACATGAGCCAGGCGGTCGAGGTACTGGCGAAAACCACTTTGCGTTCGGTGGTGGGCAAGATGGAGCTGGACAAGCTGTTCGAGTCCCGCAGCGAAGTGAACAACGCCATCCAGGCGGAAATGGAAGAAGCCGCCTCGAAATGGGGGGTGAAGCTGACCCGCGTTGAGGTTCAAGACATCAGCATGCCGGAAGAGGTGGAAGAGGCCATGCGCCTGCAGATGGCTGCAGAGCGTAAGCGCCGTGCCACCGTCACCGAGGCAGAAGGCGAGAAGTCCGCCGCCATTGCCATGGCCCAGGGCCAGCGCGAATCTGCCATTCTCAATGCGGAAGGCGACAAGCAATCCGCCATCCTGCGTGCGCAGGGTGAGCAGGAGTCCATTCGACTGGTGCTGAGCGCCATCGGAGACTCCGAAGAGAACAAGCAGACGGTTATCGGTTATCTGCTGGGTCAGAGTTACATCAAGGTGTTGCCAAACATGGCCAAGGACGGAGAGCGGGTGTTCGTGCCTTATGAGTCCTCGGCCCTGCTGGGTTCCATGGGCATGTTCCGGGAGCTGGCAGGCAGCCCCGAGGATATCGTGCGCCAGAGCGTGAAGCAGGACGGCCTGCGCGGTGGCATGGTGGCATCAGCCGGCAACAGCTGATAGTGAGCATCCATACCAGTGGCCGTCGCAAGCCTTACCCCAAAAGGTTGTCGAGCGGCCGCTGGTAGCCCGGCGCAAACACCTCCAGGAAGTACATCACCTCCGGCAGAGCCTCCTCCTCCAGCTTTTTCAGGATGTGACCGGCGGCCGGCTCGAACTCCTTGTTACCCGCCTGCATTTCCGCCTGGCATTTCAGTAACGCGGACAACCGGTCAGCAGCCTTGATCAGCTCCCTCTCTTCCGGTGCCCACCGGGACTCACTGATGTAAGGATCGAAATCGTCACGGAGATCATCCGGCAACAGGGCGAGCAATTCCGCCTCAGCCTTGTGCTCGATGTCGCCGAACGCTTCGCGCATAACCCTGGAGTGATATTTGACCGGTGTCGGCATATCCCCCGTTATCACTTCGGTGGCGTCATGATAGAGCGCTGCCGCCGCAATCCGGTCAACATTCACTTGCCCTCCGAAGTGTCGGTTGCGAATAATGGCAAGGGCGTGGGCCAGGGTTGCCACCTCCCAGGAATGGGTGGCGACATTTTCTTCGATGGCGTTACGCATCAGGCCCCAGCGTCTTATCCAGCGAAGCCGGGATATATAGGCAAAGAAATGGCTCAGTGGGCGGCTCATAAAAATGTACCGTTTTGCATGAGTTTATAATTAATCTCTTATGGTTACGAAATAACAGTGCTAATCTGAATGTTCGTTCAATAGTTACCAGCGCGGAACCGCAATCTTGAATCTCACATGCCTGACGAAAACTGCTTTTCTGTATTCTGGCCCGATACTGGCTCTGGCACTGGGGTTCATCACCAATGCCTCAGCAGAAACCGAGATTGCCGTCGGCGTCTATAACTTCCCTCCCGTCGCGGCCGTACGAGATAATGACCGTGCGGACGGCTTGCTGGGGGATATCCTTGCCGAACTCGACGCTGCCCACAGCGACCTCACCTTTCGCATCGTCCATACCTCCCCCAAACGCAGGCACCTGGATTTTGAAGCGGGGCTCTACGACGTCATCTTCTTCGAGAGTCTGAACTGGGGCTGGGAGTCCCTGTCGGTGGAGGCCACACGCCCGGTGCTGACAGACCAGGACATCTACGTAGCTCTCAACAAGCCCGACCGGGATCAAAGCTTTTTCGATAATATTGCTGACCGCACCATCGTCGCCATATCCGGCTATCATTACGGCTTCGCGGGCCTGACAACGGACGATGCCGAACTGGAAGAACGCTTCCAGATCGAATTCTCCCACAGTCACGACCGCAACCTGAACCTTATCAAGGCTGACCGGCCATCACTTGCTGAAGTCGCTGTCATCAACCGGTCCTATCTCCAGATGTATCTGAAGCAACACCCGGAGGACAAAGACCGGTTTCTGGTGTCCGAAGTAACCGATCAGACCTACCAGCTTCGCATCCTCACCCGGATAGGCGGCCCGTTGCAGGCCGTAGCCCTGGAGCAGTTGTTAATGCCGCTGATCGAAGACGGCCGTTACCAGCAAATGGTTGAACATCATGGGCTGCTGTTGCCACCGGAACTTGCCAGTAACTGACCTGCACCATCAGCGGGCATCAAGTTCAAACCCAATGGTTACCTTGCCATCCTCATCGGCGCTTGCGTTACGCACCGGGTCCAGCAGAAACAGCTGACTTTCCGGCACGTCATGGTTCTCCTGCATCTGCCGGCGTAACCAGACCCCCCGCGCCGAGGCCAGATTACCAAGCGCTTCCGGTGGCAAGTCGACATCTGTAATCAGCCGGTCCACCAGCGCCTGTTCCCATCCCGACTGGCTGACCTGGCCACTCTCTCCGGCAACATCGTCGCGGAAATCCTTCAGCGTGGCGATGTTATCGGACTCGGAGTAGGCCTGTTCCAGGCGTGCAACACGCTGGGATGCTGACGTTGTTTCCGCAATACCCAACTGCTCGAACAGCCTCTCCCGCCTTAATCCTTTGGCATCCGCCTCCGGTGCAACGGCTCCACGAACATTCAGTACGAGCGCAGGACGGTCGCTAAGGGCTGTGCCCAGTGCCTCCAGCTTGGCATTTTCGCCTTCCGCCAGTGCTACCCGGCCGGGCTCGAAGCGGATTTGGCCCAGGTCTTCTCCTGACAGCCCTGCCATATCCGCGATGGAGCCCAGCATACTGAAGGGCGATGTTGCAGCTTTGGCCACCAGATTGACGAAGGCTCTCATCACCACCTGACCCACACTGAATTCGGGGTTTTCCAGGTCGCCACTGATCGGAAGATTGATATCAATGACCCCGTTCCGGTCTCTCAGCAAGGCAAGGCCCAGTTTGACCGGCGCACTGACCGCATCATCGCTGGCCACGGGGTCGCCGAGTTCGAGACGGTTCATGATGACACTGTTGCCGGCGTCAATATTACTGCCGGAGAATTTGTAATCCAGATCGAGGTTCAGTTTTCCGCTGTCGACTCCATAACCGAGATAGCGGCCGAAGTAGGGCGATAACATGGGCAGGGAAAGGTTCTCCATGCTCAGCTTGAGTTCACTGGTGTCTTCCGTTCCCAGCGTCCCGAGGGAACCATCGAGTGTCATGCTGGCAACGTCTCCGACGCGGCCCTGCACCGATACCTTACCCTGCTGCGGCGCGATATTGCTCAGGCCGGTTACCGAACCACGCAGTTGATCGAAACGCGTGGTAAAGGTCGGGTCCATGGTGCGATCGGTGTAGGACACAGCACCTTCTTCGAGCATGAGTTGTCCGATGCGGAAGATGAACTGAGGCTCTCCATCATTCGCCTGCGAACCCGTGTCAGTGTCTTCCGCCTGGGTTGACGGGATGATTCGCTCGAGATTGTGCACGCCATTAGCGCCGCGAACCACGTTGACGGCCGGAGCTGCAAGAGTGACCGTGCCGATTTCCAGCCGTGCGGGTGCCACATTGTATTCCACCGGCTCCAGTCGGAGGTTCTGCCAGGAAATCAACTTCTCTTCACTGTCGCCGAGCCGGACATCCAGTGACGTCACTTCGCCGGTGCCACTGAAAGTGCCCGTCAGCGGATCCTGCTGCTGATCCAGATCCAGATTTCCGTCCATATTCAGGCGGCCGTCCCTGATATCCAGGTTTGCCTCTTGGCTGATATAGGCACCGAACTGGGCCAGGGCAATATCAGAGCCGGAAACGCCCGCTTCCAGAGTGAAGGGCGCCAGTGTGGTCTGGCCATTAAACACGAGGCGACCACCGTCTCCCAGAGTAGCGTCCGCCTTGTAGTTGACCGGCTCTTCCAGCCGGTGGGAAAGCTCGCCAACGCTTATATTCAGGTCCTTTAACGACAGCGCCGCTTCGGTTTGCAGCTGCTCATCCCGCCAGTTCACGGCACTGTCGGCAAGTTCTACACCAGCCACTGACCAGCGAAAAGGGGTGTCGCCGGATGCGGAACTCTCTGTCGAGTCATTGCCATCCCCCTGTTGAAGTGGCTCAAGCAGGTTGATCGACCCATCCGCGTTGCGATGCAGTGACAGGTTAACGCCCTCAATACTGACGGTTCCCGTGGCAGCTTCGCGGCTATTGAGCCCGAACCGTATGTCGCCAATACGGACGCTTTGCGTGGTAAGCAGTTCCTCGTCATTATCCCTCTGGCCAAGACCCAGGTTATCAATGGTGATTTGGCCATTGGAGGTCGTCAGGAACAGCTCACCGGCGGATTGCAGCTCGTACTCGGTACTTAACGTTACACTCCCGCTGCGAAGCTGATAGGGAAGGTAGGGCTTGAGGAAATGCTGAAGCGTGACGTGGGTCACCCCCCCGAGCTTCAGAAAGCCCTTTGAATACAGGGGAGTAATGCTCAGATCCCCCTCCCACTCGATGGTCTGGCTGCCAACCGCTGCCAACAGGTAATAGTTGCTATCAACCCCATCCCGTGGCCAGGTGGCCAGATCGTTCAGCGACAGGTCCAGCGGAGTGACCCGGAACTCCTCCTTTGCTCCCTGGCTGAAATCCCGGAACAACAGCTCGCCACCGGCCACCCTGACCCGGTCAAAGTACACATGAGCCGGCTCTGCGGACGAATTTTCCTCGGTGGCCGTTTGTTCTGCCGGCGGATTGTTTGCCTGCCAGTCCCTGGCATAATTGACACTGTAGTCGTCCAGCAGATCCAGACGTATATAGGGTTCTTCAAGCTCGATGTTCTGTAGCGCAACAACACCGGTCACCAGCCGCCAGAGCCCGAGATTAGCATAGAGACGATCGAAGGCGACAACACGTTCATCATCGCTGTCGGTCGCCGCCAGATTCAGGACCTCGGCGCTCATGGTAAACGGGTTCACGCGGATATCTTCCACCTCTGCCTGCCACCCCATGTGCTGGTCCAACCTTTCCGGCAATGTCCGTTCCAGCCACCAGGGCAGCCCAACGAACCCCACAAGGGCATAGATCACGACCAGAACCAGTACAACGCCCGAAATATTTCTGGCCAATCGTCGTGTGCGGTTTGCAACCACCCTGTTTTCTCCTTGTTGGTTGTTGGTGAGGGCTACAGCACAGCCCATACCAGTCTACCAAGGATAGTCCGCAAGTAACGGTTTTGTCAGCCGGAACCGCTGGCAGACTGACAGGGGGCAAGGAAGCCGATATTCTTATGTCACCGTATTAAACGATCGATCCCTGACACAGGTAACCCTGATGGACATTAGCGATATGCGACGCGACTTCGAGAGCGAAGGCCTGGATCGCGATGCTCTCGATAACAACCCGGTCAGACAGTTCCAGACCTGGTTTGGCGATGCCCGTGAAGCCGGCATTCTCGAACCCAATGCGATGTCGCTAGCCACCACCGGTGGTGACGGCATGCCGGATATACGCACGGTACTACTGAAGTATTTCGATGAGTCCGGCTTCGTGTTCTACACCAACTATGGCAGCCGGAAGGCACGGGAACTGGCAGAGAACCCGAAAGCAGCGCTGCTGTTTCCCTGGATCGCCCTCAACCGACAAGTACGAATCCAGGGAAAGGTCGAAAAGGTCAGCAAATCCGAATCACTGCGTTACTTCGCCTCACGCCCACGGGGCAGCCAGATCGGGGCCTGGGTATCGGAACAAAGTCGGGCCATTACCTCCCGCGGACTGTTGGAGCAGAAAGTGGCGGAGATCAAGCGCCGGTTCAGCGAAGGCGAGATACCACTGCCGGACTTCTGGGGTGGCTATCGGGTGGTGCCCGAACGCATCGAATTCTGGCAGGGTCGTCCTAGCCGGTTGCACGACCGGTTTGAATATGTGAAACAGGACAACGGGTGGATCATTGACCGTCTCCAACCCTGAGAAAGCTCCCACGGTCTGGCTGTGCCGGGAACCGCTCGTGGAAAGTCCGGCCACGCCGCAATGGCTGACTGCGTTTGAACAGGCCACGGTGGCGGCGTTCAGCGGCATTCGACGCCAGGAATACCTGTGCAGCCGTTGGCTGATTCGTCAGGCGCTGGCAGGCGCTTCCGGCACAGCGGGTGCGGAGTGCCGTCCCGTCGACGGCAGGCCAGTTTGCTCAGAACATCCTCCGGGATGGCACCTGTCCCTGAGCCACAGCCACGGCTACTCTGCCTGTGCCGTGTCAGACACCCCCGGCCTGGGGCTGGACATCGAGCCCCGCAGCCGGCATCCGCACTGGCAGAAAGTGGTCCGGCGCTGGTTCACACCCAGCGAACAAGCCTGGCTGCTCAACGCTAACCACTGCGAGGACTTCCTCAAGGTCTGGACGCTCAAGGAGGCCTGGCTGAAAGCAACCGGTCGGGGTATTGCCGGTAATTTACAGACACTGGAGGTAACCCCGGAATTTCAGCTGTTCGGGGATCGCGAGGACGATGGCTGGATGGCCTCCGCTGGCCTGGTTGGCGATTTTCTGGTGGCGTTGGTTTACCATCAATCCGGTCGCTCGTTACCCTCAGGGGTACTCTTGCAGACTCCCGGGGACCCCTTGCAGGCCAGCCAGCCGGCCCAGTCCATTGCTACGGTGAACTGGCTGTTCCACAATCCCGTCATCATCCGCAAGCAGGAGTGATTATGGAAGATCAGCAACGCTGCCCCTGGTGTGGCGACGACCCTCTCTACATGGATTACCACGACAACGTGTGGGGCCGGCCGGAATACGATGACCTGGCGCTGTTCGAAAAACTGTGCCTCGATGGCCAGCAGGCCGGACTGAGCTGGATTACCATTCTGAAGAAACAGGAGAGCTACCGGGCCGCCTACGATCACTTCGACCCCCAGCGCATTGCCCGTTACGACGACAGCAAGATTGAATCGCTGCTGCAGGACCCGGGCATTATCCGCAACCGTCTGAAGGTGAAGTCCATTATCCGTAACGCCAGAGGCTATCTGGACCTGCAGGAGCAGGGCCATTCGTTCAGCAACTTCCTGTGGTCCTTCGTGGGTAACGCGCCAATCCAGAACCATTGGGACAACATCGGTCAGGTCCCGATATACACCCCGGAAGCGGAGGCCATGTCCAGGGCGCTGAAACAGCAGGGGTTCAATTTTGTAGGCCCCACCATTGTTTACGCGTTCATGCAGGCGGTGGGGATGGTGAACGACCACCTCACCTGCTGCCCACAACATTCGGTGTGCAGGGAGCTTGCCGGCAAGGTGTGAACCCCCGTTTTTCCTGCCAGTATCCGGCCCCCGGATGATCCCAAACGATCCGCCTCTCGTAAGTCCGTGGGTAGTACATCATCCCCCGGGTACGACTATGAGAGCAAAACGGTGAGAATAACCCTGGAAGAACTCAGGCACATACCTGACCTGACCATTGACCTGCTGGAAATCATCTCTTTGGAGGGGCAGCAGTACATGGCAAGGCTGGTCATTGACGGGACGTATCATCTCCTTTCCGACACCAGGAATCATACCCGCCTGTTTCGCAGCAGCTGGGAAATCCAGGACACCCTGGCCAGTTTGAATATCATGTCCACTGAGGTGGTGCATCCGTCCGCCTACCACGAGATGATTGGCATGGAGCCTGCCGACATTAAACCCATGAGAATAAGGGTGCAGGGGCGCAACTCGTGATTGCGGTCGCCAGACTGGCGATTGTCGTTGGCATTGCCGGCCTGTTGCCGTTTCTTGCCGCGATCCTCGGCCTGTTCATGATGCCCGCCAAAAGCGTGGTCATCATCAGTTATTTCTACCTTTACAGCGCCGGCATTCTTGCCTTTATGGCGGGTATCTACTGGCCTCTGGCCATGCAGCTGGAAAACCGGTGCTATCCTCTCTCACCGCTGGTCACCATGCTGCTCAGCCAGGTATTTTTTATCTCGGCAGGCATCGGGCTTTTGCTGCCCGTCGCCGCCCAGGTCGTGCTTTATACCGTGGCCTACATTGCACTCTATGTAGTGGACGCTCGCTGGATGAGGGGATACTGGCCCCAGTGGTACCTGAAACTGAGGCTGGTTCTGACGGCGATTGTGTTGTTGTGTCAGGTGGCGGCCGGTACCTGGTTCTTTATGGCCCATGGCTGAGCGCCCCCAACCTCCGGAGCCTAGCTCCGGAGTGCTTCTTCCGGGTTTTCGAGCTGACCTCTCAGTTTTCTCAGGGCTCCCTTTTCTATCTGCCTGACCCGCTCTCGGCTGATACCGAGATGATCGGATATAACCTGAAGGGTTTCCGGTTCTGGCAGGCCCAAGCCGAAGCGTCGGGACAGCACGTCTTTTTCCCGTGAACTGAGTTCCGCAAGCAACGCCGCCAGAGTACGCTTGCGGTCCCGGTGGAGCATGTCATGATCAGGCGCGGATTGCTCACCCGCGCTCAGGCTGTCACCAAGGGTGACACTCCCTTCAGCGGTTACCGGCATATCCACCGACACTTCCATACTTGCCAGGGCACGTAATTCGCCGATTCGCGAAGGCGATACTTCGATTTCCCGTGCCAGCTCACTTTGTGACGGCGTGCGTCCCAGGGTCTGGTGAAGCATCAGGGCGGTTTTCTGAAGTAGACGAATTTCGTCCACCACGTTCTCGGGGGTATGTACCAGGCGGGTACCCCGCTTCATACAGCGCTTCACCTCTTCGCTGATCCACCAGTAGGCGTAAGTGGAAAAACGAAACCCTTTGGTGGGGTCGAACCGTTCTACAGCCTTGATGAGACCAACGTTGGCATCCTGGATAACGTCAGACATGGGGATACCGCGGTTGGCATAACGCCGTGCAATATGTACCGCGAGCCGCAGGTTACTCTGTATCAGCCGCTGACGGCTGTCTGTGGCAAGGTGATAGGCACGCCGGCATCTGGTTGAGAATGCACAGGCATCCCCGAGGCTTCCGACGACTTCCCGATAGGTCTGGGGGGTGTCCTCGGGTAAGCCCATCCCTGCCGAGATAATGCGGTAACAGAAGGACAGTCGTCGGGAAAGACGACGCTCACCCTCGTTGGTCAGCAGTTCGTAACGGGACGCATCCCTGAAGTACAGCCCTACAAGGGATTCCGTTTCGCCGGAGTGGGCTATGGTCGGAGACGGCCCCGGGCTCAGAAGTTCATTCATGGCACAGGTTCCGGTCGTAAATTTATAGAAGATACGCGCGGAACAGGGCCATGGATTCCCGGTGCCAGATCAGGCAGCGACGATGGCGTATTCGTGGTTGTAGGGCTCAATCAATACACCGTGGAGCGCCACAATGGTCTTCTTGTAGGCGTCTTCATCCACCACAAACTGGATGTCCACCTGGCGCATGCATTGGTGCAGGGCCAGAATATTGATTTCTTCGTCAGCCAGTGCCTTGACCGACCGTGCCAGAATGCCCGGTATCTTGATATCACTGCCAATGGCAGACACTATCGCTACCTTGCGGGTGCTGATCTCCGCATTGGGGAACTCGTCTTTCAGTGCCCGCACCACCCGCTTGACGTGCTTGAGTGTGCTGTCCACGTAATGAGTGATGGTGTTGGCGTTGGTGTCCTTGGACACGAAGCGCACTTTGAAACGCCCCAGCACTTCCAGAATGCGGCGATCGGAGCCGGGTTCGCCCTGCATATCCTGATCAAATACCTCAATGGCGAAAACACCCTTGTTGCCGGCGATGATCTCTACCTGCGGCTTTTCACTGACGTAGTCACCGGTGATCAGGGTGCCGGTGTGTTCCGGTTCGAAGGTGTTCATGACCCGCAGCGGGATCTCATTCTGGCGCATGCCCTTGCCCGCACGCGGATGAATGGCTTCCATTCCCAGGTTCGCCAGTTGGTCCGCCACATCGTAGTTCGTACGCCCCAGCGGCACCACCTTGTCTGCACCGACAATGTTGGGATCGGCAGAGCTCAGATGGTACTCCTTGTGGATGATCGCCTCGCGCGCATTGGTGATGACTGCCACGCGGCTGAAGGTCATCTCGCTGTATCCGCGGTCAAAGGTGCGCATCAGGCCTTCCTTGCACTGGGCATAGCCGGTAACAATAGGCAGCTCACGGGTAAGGTCCACCGCATCGAACGCCTGTTTGAGCTTCTCGTCCAGTGGCAACAGCTCGTTGTCGCGCCAGCCAGTGAGGTCAACAAAGCGTGCGTTGATGCCTTCCTGCTGAAGTTTCAGGGCCGTGTTGAAGGCACTGTGGGCTTCGCCAATGCCGGCCAGCATTTCCCGCACGGTCAGAAGATGCTCTTCCAGTTGGAACTGCCCATAGGAACACAGGCGCTGCAGATCAATCAGGCAACCACGAACCCCTTCAATCCTGTCAGTAATAAACTGGTCCGCCTGCTGCTTGAGCATCGGATCGTGGAACAGATCACCGTTGATGTCGGTCAGGAACTTGATCAGCTTGGTGAGGTCATCCCCCCAGGCCCAGTCGGATTCCGCATCAGCAAACAGTGCGTAAACGCCCGGCTCGCCGGTTTTCTTGTGCTCCAGCAGTTCATCGGTGACACCGCCATAGGCGGAGACCACGAATATGCGCTGGTAGAGGTCGTCCTTTTCGCGCCCGCCGAGAATGATATTGTCGCGCACGGCCTCATAGTTACTCATCGAGGTACCGCCAATCTTCTCTACGGTGTGTTGTTCGCTAGTCATAGTGTTACCGTCGTTATCCTGCAGAATGAATTTTGGGGGATGACAGGCGTCTCAGGACGCCTTGCTCATTCCTTCCTGCATGATTTCATCCACGCTTTCCGCCAGAAGTCTAGCACCTTTACGCAGATCGTCGTCGCTGGTGGTCAGCGGCATCAGGCATTTGATCACTTCGTCGTTGGGGCCGCTGGTTTCGATAATCAGGCCCTTCTCAAAGGCGCGGCTGGTGATCCTGTCGGTCAGCTCGGCGCGGGTGGCTTCAATACCACGCATCATGCCCCTGCCTTTCATCCGGAACTCGCCCGGATACTTGTCACAGATGGCTTGCAGCCCTTCACCCAGCACTTCGGTCTTGGCCTTCACATCGTTGGCAAAGGCGTTGTCTTTCCAATAGGTTTCTATGGCTGCGCGGGCGGTTACAAAGGCCATGTTGTTACCGCGGAAGGTGCCGTTGTGCTCGCCCGAGCTCCAGATATCCAGCTCCGGCTTGAACAGCACCAGCGCCATGGGCAGGCCATAGCCACTAAGGGACTTGGAAACGGTCACGATGTCTGGCTTGATACCGGCAAACTCGAAGCTGAAGAACTCGCCGGTGCGACCGTTGCCTGCCTGGATATCGTCCAGAATGAGGAGGATATCGTGCTTCCTGCACAGCTTCTCAAGGCCCTGCAACCACTCAGCGCGGGCGGCGTTCAGGCCACCTTCACCCTGGACTGCCTCGACGATCACCGCCGCCGGCAGCTCAAAGCCGGACGAGCCATCGGACAACACCTTGTCCATGATCTCCAGGGTATCCACATTCTCACCCAGGTAGCCATCGTAGAACATGAAGTCCACGTTACCCAGCGGGGTGCCAACACCGCCACGATGGTGCTTGTTCCCGGTGGCGGCAACGGCGCCCATGGTCACGCCGTGGAAGCCGTTGGTGAAGGAGACAATGCCATTACGTCCTTTTACCTTGCGGGCCAGCTTGAGGGCCGCTTCCACGCAGTTGGTGCCGGTCGGGCCAGTGAACTGCATTTTGTAGTTCAGACCACGGGGGTCCAGGATGTGCTTCTTGTAGGACTCAATGAAGTCATGCTTTGCCGTGGTGAACATATCCAGGCCCTGACTGACACCATCGCTTTCAATGTACTCCAGCAGCGCTTTCTTGAGAATGTCGTTGTTGTGGCCATAATTCAGGGAGCCGGCGCCGGCGAGAAAATCCAGGTATTCCTTGCCATCCTCGGTGTAGAGGTGCGCGTTCTTGGCGCGGTTGAAAATCACCGGAAAGGCACGGGAGTAAACACGTACTTCGGATTCAGTCGACTTGAAAAGTTCCATGGTCTTGCCTCTTAGCATGTCAGGTTCGAGGTAGTTGTGCGGTGGCACGTTGGTTTAGGCCGTTGTGACAGATTCACCTCAGCAATCTGCCGGCCAGTCCAAACAGGGGTATCGGTCGTTCGGGAAGGCTGCTAGGCCGGCTTGGTGAAAGGCCCGATGCGGAGCAGGAATTCGGAGTCGTGCTTGCCGCCGAAGTGGGTCTCTTTCTCAAAGTGCTCGTGAAAGGTGAGTTCAGCACCCATGTCACGGGCAAAGGACCGGAACAGCGCCCAGGAAGCCTCATTATCTTCAGTGATGGTGGTTTCCATGTGGGTCACGTTTTTACATGCGTCCCGGGCCACAATCGCCTTCAACATCCGCTTGGCCAGGCCCTGCCCACGACCTTTCTCGTGAACGGCCACCTGCCATACAAAGACGGTTTCGGGCTGTTGGGGGGGGATGTAACCGGAAATAAAGCCGACCAGGTCGCCGTCTATCTCCGCCGCCACGCCGGTTTCGGCAAAGTGGCTGCACTGCAGGAGGTTGCAGTATATCGAGTTGGGGTCCAGCGGCGGGCATTCCGCTACCAGCTGGTGGAGCCTGTAGCCATCATCCTTGACCGGTGTGCGGAGGTTGATGGCGGTGGTATTCGAGCCTTCAGATGTCATAACGTGATCGATTCGCCTCAAAAAGTTAGCGTAGAATTATATAGACCACAAAATATATTTCAAGTCAGGCTTACTGACGACTCTGCCAGAAACGCAGCCCTTCTCTCCAAGAATAGCCTCTATTGCGGCCTGCGCCAGTGACAAATTCGTTACACAGCGGAGGGGAAAACAATACGATCTGACGTCAGGGATGTGCCGTCGACAATACGACTCCGGTACGACACAGCCGCTGCCGTACCACCAGGCCACAGCTGATCGAAGCGCGGCAGCCAGGCTCCTATATCGTAGGCAACGGGCACCAGGGACACGTTCAGCCCTCGCCGCTCAACACCGGCAACAGGCTCAAATTGCGGACTTGTCAGGCCAATGCGGGTAATCAGGCCCCGCGGGTCGTGTTCCAGATTCCCCATACCTGCGGAGCCGTTATTAACCACGACGCGACTGCGCTCTTCCACCGTTCCTGACCAGAGCACAGGCAGGCAGGTGTGTGTGGAGGCAATTACATCGGCTTCGGACTCGGCAAGCCATTCAGCCAGCTTCAATTCATTGGCCGCCACAAACGACTCATGGGCCAGTCCCCATCCCGCCAGAGACTCCGGGTCGCCGTGCACCACTAAAATCTTTAGGCCTCCAAACAACAGGCAGCGATAGCGTGGCAGCAGGCGAAGTCGCTTCTGGATGTCCGGGTGGTCGCAAGCCACTCCCTGCAGTCGCTCCATGATGCGGTTGGAACGCTCGACCACGCCCTGGTCAACGAAGTCCGGGTAAGCACAGCCACAGCCCGCACCATCACTTGGGATGGCCAGCTCGTAGTCCACGTTACCCAGGCTGACCGTATGATCCAGCACCCGGCAATTGATTTCCCTGAACAGGGTATCGCTGGCGTTGAACCAGTTGAAATCACCATTGAACACCAGCTTGACCCTGTGCCCCTGGCGCTCCTCCGCAAGCGCCATCCGCTCAATTTCATCTAGAGCGTATGGGTTGCCGTACAGCCCGCCAATGATGTAAAGCACGTCCTCATTAACCTGCCGGGGCTCCCGGCACAAGTCGGAGGGTTTGTATCGATAGGCCAGGGGGCAGCTTCGACCTTCGCTCATACCAATGCCTAGACCTCACCGGCCGCAAGGGAGCGCCCGGCCAGCTTGCGAGCCACCAACGGCAGGAAGAAGCCGGCCGTACAGATCAGGAAGCCGTAGGCATTCACACCGAGCAGCATTGCATAAGCTCCTTCACCAATGGCCCAGCTGGACGGGATCAGACCCACTGCCAACAGCACACCCAGCCCCAGGCCAGTCCAGAAACTCAGATGAAAACTCCAGGGTGACCAACGGGTGAAGCCGTAAAACAGAAAAACCGGTGCAAGCCCCATGACCATAGTCCCGGAAATCGTTGTCGCTTTCAGAATATCGGTACCGGCGAACATCGGCAGGTTGCCCAGCAAAGCGAAGACAATCATGATCACCGCCCCCACCCTCACACTCGGCAACCGATCCTTCGCTCGCTTTGCCAACCGCGGCAGGTCCACCGCCAGCGACTTCGCCAGCGAGCTGAACGTGGAGTCCAGCGTCGAACCGGCGGACGTCATCATCACCACACTCATGAAGAACAGTGCGGCCAGGCCGAGCGATTGCCCCACCGCCGCCGGCGCATTGCCCATGGCCTCAATACCGTTGAGACGGGCATGGACACCCACCAGGCTGAAGATAAACACCGCCACAAAGCCCAGCAGCCCCGCCACCACAAAGCTCTTGAGCATGGTTTTCTCCCTGTTTACGAACCCCCGGTCGGTCAGCACCGGATCATGAAAGGGATAGCTGAACATCTGCAACAATGCCACCAGCAACAGATCAAAACCGGCATTGAGCTTGAATTCCCCGTTGGAGAGCAGGGCACTGGTATCGTTGGCCGGCACAATCAGAAACAGCACCGCCCCGACAAAGAACACGAACACAAAGGCCTGGATCACATCGGTAAAAATCGACGACCGCAAACCACCCTTGAGGCTGTAGGCCAGGGTGAACACGGTAAACAGCATCGCCGCACCGTAGTACTCCCACTCCCCAGGCAGCCCGAAGTAACCACCGACCACAGCGGTATTGCTCCAAACCTCGTTATACAACCGGATCAGAATCGCCGCTGCAAACGCCAGACTGGCAAGCCGGCCAAACCGGGACGTCAGGAAATCCTGCAGACTACGGGCCCCGGTCTGGGTACGGATCAGGTAAATGATGTACCCGGCCACCGGAATCGACAGCCAGTAACTGGCATAGGCAAGCCCACCGGTTACGCCGTAGGCGGCACCCAGGTTGGCGGCGTTGGTCACCGACTTGGCAAAAATCCAGCTGATAAAAATACTCGCCGTCAGCGACCACTGGCCCACCGGATTGCCTTCGTCATCAGCTCCCTTGTAGAAAGAATTGGCGTTCTTACTCTTGGGCGACAACACATACATCACCACCCCATAAACCACCAAAAATCCCCAAAACAGGGAAGCTTCCGTAAAGTTCATTGCCTGTTCTGTCCTCGTTCTTTGTTGTCCGGGGCTTTTCCCGTGTCTTCAAGTTCGGGAGTTATCGGGGCCGGTGGGTCGGGGGTCAAAAAAACGCCCGTGAACCCATCCATGGGGGGCTTGGTCGCGCCATCCCTGGCGCTCCACATTTTTTGACCCCCGACCCACCGTCCCCTTGTCCAAATTCTGCGTTGCTTCCCCGGTTTCACAGCCGAAGCAGCAGCGAAAAACGTTCCTGTCTTTACCCAACGAATTGCAGTGATTCAACCGCGGTCTGGGGGTGGTGTTTTATTTCCGCCAGGAAAAAGGTGTCTGAGCGAAGCGAGTTCTTTTTCCCAAGGAAATAAAACACCACCCCCAGGCCGCCAACTCCCAGCAACCAGTCCTAAAAAGAATCAACCGGGCGCCGAACAACTAGCCCCAAACCGGTAACAGGAAAAACACCGGTGATGCCGCAACATAATGCGCTCATCCATACTCTCCGCCAGCGTCCCCCCAAGATCATATTCAGGGTCATCGTCCACCAGAGTGCAGGCATACACCCGCACCCGGTCACCCCGTTTCACCAGCATGCGCGTGTAAGTGCACATGAAGTGGGAACGGGCCTCCTTGGTTGGGTATTTCTCCATACAAGTCTCGGTAATCTCCGGGCTACCGTCCTCCGAGCCCGGTGTACCCAGGTCCGGGAAGGCGGTAAAGGCCAGAGTTTCCGGAATGCCCCATTCACGGAAGATGCCGCGAAAGGCGGACTCCACGTTGGCAGGAACTTCACCCGGATCGGTCTGGCGGGCGATGGAGACCTTGAACCCTTGATGCACAAGCCAGCGGATGCCTTCCAGGGCCTTGTCGAAACTGCCTTCGCCCCGGTCCACGTCGTGGCGGGCACGATCCGGGAAGTCAAGGCTGACGCGGAAGTGGATCGGGTAGGGATTGTCCAGTAACGGCAGGACCTGGTGACGGCGCTTCAGCAGCGGATCGGTGGCATTGGTCAGCACGAAGCACGGCCGGTGATGGCTGGCGTAATCCAGGATATTGATAAAGTCCCGGATCACGAACGGCTCGCCGCCGGTGAAAGAGAACTGCTCAACACCCATGTCCAGAGCTTCGTGGATAAATGGCTTCACGTCGCTCAGCTTCATGCCGGGAATGCGCCCGTCGCCCGGATGTGAACCCTCAAGGCAGAACGGGCAGGCCAGATTGCAGGCGGTGCCGGTGTGAATCCACAGCTCCTTGAGTCTATCCGAGTCAATGTAGCCGCGCGGGTCGCCGTCGCGGGTGTGGGTCCAGCTGTCGCGGGCCCGGGGTTCCAGCACGTCCACAGAGGGAATCAGTCTTTCGGCGGTTTCAGTCGGGGGCATAGCTGCTCCGTGTTAATACAGTGAATCTCTGTGTACAGACAGACGAGGAGCAGCGACGTTACAACACCGCTGCTTTTTATTTGTTTTACGTCGTCGCTTCTTTTACGGCCTTGTCGCGGGGCTGTTTGCCGCGGCGCCAGCCGTGGAGCTTCTCAAGCAGCCTGAGAATACCCTGTGGGGCGTGTTCACGCTTCCATTCACCAGCGGCGTATTTGGCCGATTCGTTCCAGGTCGGGTAAGGGTGAATGGTACCCAGAATCTTGTTCAGGCCCAGGCCATGCTTCATGGCCAGTGTGAATTCCGCCAGGATTTCGCCTGCATGCATGCCGACAACAACCGCTCCCAGTATCTTGTCCTTACCCGGCGGCGTCAGCACTTTGATGAAGCCATAGTCCTCACTTTCGGCAATGGCACGGTCCAGGTCGTCAAGGCCGTAGCGCGCCACCTCATAGGCGATACCCTTTTCCTTCGCTTCCGTCTCACTAAGCCCGACTCGCGCCACTTCCGGCGAGGTAAAAGTCACCCAGGGCATCACCCGGTAATCCACCCGGAAGCGCTTGAACTGGCCAAACAGGCCATTCACTGCGGCGTACCAGGCCTGATGGGCGGCCGAGTGGGTAAACTGGTAGGGGCCAGCCACATCGCCGCAGGCGAACACGTTCGGGAAGCGCATGCTCATGTCTTCCTCCACCGGAACCGTGCCATTGGGCAGTGTTTCCACACCAATCTTTTCCAGTCCCAGGCCGGTGGTATTGCCTGCACGGCCAACGGCCACCAGAACCTGATCAAAAGGAATCCTGACGCGTTCGCCGTTGTGCTCGCAGTAGGCCACCTTCTCCCCGCTCTCGAAGGCAAATTCTTTGGCTGCATGGTTCAGCCTCAGATCAATACCATCCTGCTGAAACTGCTTCATCACCACCTCAGCCACGTCACTGTCTTCCTTCGCCAGGATTCGGTCGCCCATCTCCACCTGGGTTACCTTGCTACCCAGCCGCGCAAAAGCATGGGCCAATTCTGAACCGATGGGGCCACCACCAAGCACCAGCAAACGTTCCGGCTGGGTGTCCAGCGACCACAGGTTATCGGAGGTCAGCGGCGCCATTTCAGCCAGCCCGGGAATCGGCGGCACTGCCGGTTTTCCTCCGGTGGCAACCACAATACTGCGGGCCGTCAGACGCTCGGTACGGCCATCCTTGTGCACAACTTCCAGTTCCCAGGGGGATACGAAGCTGGCGGTGCCGGAGATGCAGTCCACCCCCAGCTTGCGATAGCGCTCTGGCGAGTCGTGGGGCTCCACCTTGGTGATCACGTCCTGCACCCGGTTCATGATGTTTTTGAACGAGCCTTTAACGGGCACGGACTCCAGGCCGTAACGGTTGGCGTGGCGCAGGGTGTCTGCAGCTTTGGCACTGCGAATCAGCGCCTTGGACGGCACGCAGCCGGTATTCAGGCAGTCACCGCCCATCTTGTCTTTCTCGATCAACGCCACTTTGGCCTTGACCGCCGCAGCGATGTAGGCCGATACCAGGCCCGCAGAGCCGCCACCGATCACCAGCAGGTTGTAATCAAACGACTCGGGCTTCTGCCAGCCCGCATACACCCGGCGTTTGCGGATAACGCCGACAATAAACCTGGCAATCAGCGGGAACAGGCCCAGCAATGCAAATGACAGCAGAAGGTCGGCGGACAGGATGTCACCCGTGGACTCGATTTTTGACAGTTGCGTGCCCGCATTCACGTAAACAAACGTACCCGGCAACATCGCCGCCCAACTTACCAGAGCATAGGTTTTCAGCTTCATGGCAGTCAGCCCCATGGCCAGATTGATCAGGAAGAAGGGGAAGACCGGCACCAGCCTCAGGGTCGCCAGATAAAAGGCGCCGTCCTTTTCGATACCGCGATCCATCTTGGCGACGGTTTCCGCGTATTTTCGTCTCAGTGTGTCCCGAATCAGAAATCTCGCCACCAGAAACGCCAGAGAGGCGCCGATGGTTGACGCCACCGACACCGCAATCAGGCCATAAACGTTACCGAAAAACGCGCCACCGGCCAGAGTCATAATGGCGGCACCTGGGAGGGACAGCGCAGTAACCACCACATAAATGGCGGCAAAACCGAGCACTGCGACCAACAGATTCTGGCTGATCCATTGCTCAATGGAAGACTGGTGCTTCTGCAGGTTTTCCAGGGTCAGTATCTCCGGGCCACCGAAGCCGATAAACAGTGCAACCACCGCACCGATAGCGACAAGCAGAATGAGCTTTTTCGAGTTCATGTCAGAATCCATCCGTTAAGAAATAAACCAGGTTGCCCAGAAAGACACAGCTAAATGCTGGATGTTAAACCGGCTTACGTCTAGAATTTTTTGAACGATTGCTCATTTACGCCGGAACTATTCATGCCAAACATGGACATACCATTCTCCAGTCGGTTCCGGAAGTCCAATAACATCTTTATAACAAGGCTCTAACGCAGGTGTCCCGGGGGTATACGGAATGGAAACCGCAACGCATCAGTCTGATGAAGATATATTGATTCAGGCTGTAAAATTCTGGATGTCAGTGCCTCTAACCTTCGTGTATTTTTACATCGTGCCAGGCAGAAGATATTTCTTATGGTGGAAACCTTCCAGGAGAGGGGCGAATGCTGATGTGCCGGGAGCTGGCGAGGATCGCCAGTGACTACATTGACGACGAACTGGGCACAGCGCAGAAACTGGCGGTGAAAATGCACCTGATAATGTGCGAGGACTGCCGCTCGTTTATCGGTAACCTTCGCACCAGCACCGATCTTATAAAGGCTCACTCCTCCGGCAGGGCGGACCCGGAACTGGTCCGCCGCATTGATGAGCAGGTGGCCCAGACCCTGAATGCAAAAAGAAGAACAGGCGATTTCACATGACCCACAACGTATCCACCGAAAGAAAACCCGCCATCATCGCCGCTCTTGCCGGCGGCTGGGTTGCGGACGCGGCCAGCCTGGGCCTGCACTGGCTGTACGACAGCCGGCGAATCCATGAAGTGGGCGGCCAGTCGCCGGAATTCCTGCCACCGAAAGCCGACTATTACAAAGGCGGATTCGGGTACTTTGCGCACGAGAACAAACAGCCTGGCGATATCAGCCACTATGGCGCAGCCACGGAGGTACTGACCCAGAGCCTTCTGGCCAGTGAGGGCCAACTGGATATCCGCGATTACCAGCGGCGCTTTCGAGCATTCTTCGGGCCTGGCGGCCGTTGGCAGGGTTATATCGACAACCCCACACGTGTGACCCTGAACAACCTGGACTCCATTGAGCAGAATGCCATCAAACAGGCGCAGTCGACCACCAGGGCTGACCTGAGCAAAAAACAGAAGCGGATACTGGTGCAGAAGGTTTTGCCCTATACCCGGCGCCTGAGTGGTGATCAGTTGGCGGAACCGGTTCGCCGTGCCATCAACCTTACCTATCAGGAATCCGAGATACAGGAAGCCGGCGTTTACCTTGCCGAAACCATCGACAGGCACCTGCTGCCGGAGAGCGGCGCCGACGACATGCAGTTGCCGGCGGTCTCCAAGTTGCCGCCCCTGGTGGCCTGCTATTCCGGCAGCAATGAGCTGATGAAGATCATCGAGGCCGCTGTCCGGGTGACCAATCACAATGATGAAGCCGTGGCCTGGGCAAAATGTGCAGCGCGACTTCTGGACCAGCTTTTCCAGGGCAACCCCCTATCGGAAGCGCTGGAAACTGCCAAAGCCGAGGTACGGGACCGGCAAAGCCTGGACAACGCCCGATCCGGTTCATCACTGGATGCGGAAAATGCAGGCCAAACTTTCGGCCGCACCTGTTATCTGAATGAGGCCATGCCGGTGATTTTCCATATCCTGAACCATGCAGGCAGTTATACCGAAGCCGTTCGCGCCAACATCCATTGCGGCGGCGATTCCTGTGGCCGGGCCTGGATCATCGGCCCGGCCATGGCGGCCATATACGGAGTGGGTGGTGACCGCGGTATTCCGCTGAGCTGGTTGGCACGTGTAACCGATGCTTCGGATCTCCTCGCGGATATCGAGAAGCTCGTTTACAGCCAATGATATGCGTCATTGCCCTATTTTCACCCACGACTATCCTTCAAGTAGGATGCACGCCGGAAGGAGGTTTTTTATGAAAACGCTATTGATCAACACGTTATTGACGATTGCCATACTCGCAAGCGCCCCTTTGCTTGCGCAGGACGGCCCGCTGAGGGTCGGTATGTCCGGCCAGTACTTCCCGTTTACCTTTGTAGAGCAGGATCAGCTCAAAGGCTTCGACGTTGATGTCATGAATGCCATTGGTGAGGAGATGGGGCGTGATATCAAGTACGAAACCGCCAATTTCTCGGGCCTTTTCGGCATGCTGGAATCCGGGCGCATAGACACGGTTGCCAATCAGATCACCATCACCGAAGAGCGCCAGAAAGCCTATATTTTCAGCGAGCCCTACGTCTATGACGGGGCCCAGGTGGTGACCAAGAAAGGCAACACCGAGATTCAGAGCGTGGAAGATCTGAAGGGAAAAACTGTTGCTGTAAACCTGGGTTCCAATTTCGAGGCCCTGCTGCGGGAACTGCCCTACGCGGACCAGATCGACATCAAGACCTATGAAAGCAACCTTGAGCGGGACACCGCCCTGGGCCGCGTTGATGCCTTTGTAATGGACCGTGTCAGCGCCAGTCAGATCATCAAGGAAAAGCCCTTGCCCCTGGAACTGGCCGGCCCCACCTTCTCCCAGATCACCAACGCCTATCCGTTCCCTGACACCGAGGCCGGACGGGCCCTGCGGAACGAGGTGAACAAGGCCCTGGCGACTCTGCGAGACAATGGCACCCTGGCGTCCATTTCCGAGAAATGGTTCGGCACGGACATCACCCGGCCCTGAAGGGCGAAACCGAGGCCTGACTCCCCATGGACGTGCTGAACGTCGAATACATGCTCGGGCTGGTACCTGTTCTGCTCACGTACCTGCCCCTCACACTGCAGCTGGCGGGCACCGGGATGGTGCTGGCGCTTATCCTCGCCTGCCTGTTTGCCGTTATCCGCGTACTCCGTATCCCGGTCCTGAATCAGCTGACCATCGTATTCATCTCCTTTTTCAGGGGCACGCCGCTGCTGGTTCAGCTGTTCCTGTTCTACTACGGGCTGCCGCAACTGGTCAGTGCCCTGACGGTGATCGACGGGATTACGGCAACGATCATGGGCCTGACCATGCATTTTTCCGCCTACATGGCCGAATCTATCCGCGCCGCCATCGTGGGTGTCGATCGCAGCCAGACCGAGGCCGCCCTGTCCATCGGCATGACCAATGGCCAGATGATGCGGCGAATTGTCCTGCCCCAGGCCACACGGGTGGCTTTGCCCACACTGATGAACTACTTCATCGACATGATCAAAGCCACCTCTCTCGCCTTTACCCTGGGGGTCACGGAACTGATGGGTGCCACCCAGAAAGAGGCCGCCGGCAGCTTCCTCTACTTTGAGGCGTTCATTGTCGCCGCCATCATGTACTGGATCGTGGTGGAGTTGCTCTCCAAGCTTCAGCACCATCTGGAAATCCGTCTGAACAGGGCCTATAGCCGATGATCAAACTGGAATCGCTGAGCAAACATTTTGGCAAAGCCGTGGTTCTCGACAGCATCGACCTCACCATTGAGAAAGGCGAAATCGTCGTGATCATCGGCCCCTCGGGCACCGGGAAATCCACCCTGCTACGCTGCGTCAATTTCCTGGAACACCCCACCGCCGGCACAATGACCGTGGGGGACCTCACTGTAGATGCGAAAAGAGCGAGCCGGGCAGAGATTCTCTCCATGCGGCGGCGCACCGCCTTCGTGTTCCAAAACTATGCGTTGTTTGCCAACAAGACGGCGCTGCAGAACATCGCCGAGCGGCTGCTGGTGGTGGATAAATGGCCCAAGGAAAAAGCTTACCAAAGGGCGCGTGAGATTCTTGAACAGATCGGCCTGGGGGAGAAAGCAGATGCCTATCCCGCGTCCATGTCCGGCGGCCAGCAGCAGCGGGTCGGTATTGGTCGCGCCATGGCCGCCGGTGCCGAAGTCATCCTGTTTGATGAGCCCACCTCCTCGCTGGACCCGGAGTGGGTGGAGGAAGTGCTGGGGCTGATGAAAAAGCTGGCGTCAGAGCGCCAGACCATGATGGTAGTCACCCATGAAATGTCCTTTGCCCGAGACGTGGCTGACCGGGTGATCTTTATCGACGGCGGCCGGATTGTGGAGCAGGGGCCGCCCAGCGAAATTTTTTACAACCCGAAGGACCCCCGGACGAAAGACTTTCTGAAGAAAATCCTGGCCACCAATCCTGTCTGACCGCCCGAATGCTACTACCAGGTTTCCCCGAACGGTCGGATATCCAGCTCAAAGGTCCAGGCGGAAGGATCCTGCTGGCTGAGATTCCAGACAGCATCTGCCACGGCGGAAGGCTTGACGAAGAAATCATCCGGCTTGTCTGCCAGCCACTCGCGGGTGCGGGGCAGGTCCACCACGCCATCAATCACTACATTGGCTACATGGATCTTCTCTGGCCCAAGCTGGCGGGCCAGTGACTGGGCGAGGCTGCGCTGGGCCGCCTTGGCCGACGCAAAGGGTGCAGTGTTGGCCCGGCCCCGTGTCGCCGCCGACGCACTGGTGACGATAATACTGGCGGTGTCGTGCTGCCGCAGTTGCGGTAATACAGCCTTGGTGGCAACCACCAGGCCCTGAACATTGAGCCGCCAATTGGCCTCGAACTCTTCCAGACTGGCCTCTTCCGCGCTCTTGAACACACCACCACCGGCGTTATACATCATCACCGAAACCGGTCCCAGCTTGCTCTCGATGGCAGCCATCACCGTAGTAATCTGCTCGGGTTCCATCATGTCACAGGCAAAGGCGTGGGCACCGGTGACCGATTGCGCCAGCCGCTTGAGATAGTCTTCGCTGCGAGCCACCATCGCCACCTGAAAACCTTCATCGCTGAACCGCCGGACCAAGGCCTCGCCATTGCCAGGCCCAACACCCATAACAACGCATGCCCTGTTCATCAGCTATATCTCCCGCGTGTCAGTAGCTAGAGTAATTCCGGAAATTTGCCCGGCCCGTTCAAGACCCAATCATAGTCAATAAATGCCATATCTGTTGCATCGGCCCCCCGCCTTGCTACGGACTTCGCCTTTCGCCCACCCCCTGACACGTGCCACTGCAACTTGTTACATTTTTTTGGTATTGATAATCGATTACATTTAGTTTAGCTTCCGCACACTGACCGAGACTAACCACCAGGTGCCCTACAATGCCCCAACAAATCAATAAACTGAGATTTTCAATGATCCTTGCGCTGGGATGCGCATCAGCCGCAACTGCACAGGAAGGCACCAATCAGGCTCCCCAATCCCTTGATACTCTTGAAGTAACAGCCACTCGTGGCCTGGATTCCCTGAATGTGAACCCGGGTGCAGTGACGGTTGTGGACCGCAATGAAATCGACAAACAGTCCGCTTTAGGTGGCAACATCGGCGACATCCTGGCCAAGACCGTTCCCGGCCTGTCACCCTCTACCCATGGCCTGACCACGGTTGCCCAGACCCTGCGGGGCCGCAACCTGTTCGTGCTGATTGACGGCATTCCCCAGACCATCAGTCTTCGTGACGGGCTGCATTCCCTGAACTCCATTGACCCGTCCTCCATTGAGCGTATCGAGGTGATCCGGGGTTCCAATGGTGTCTACGGCTTCGGCGGCACCGGCGGCATTATCAACATCATCACCCGCAAGAACGAGAAAGGCGCGCCCCTTTACCGCACCGAACTGAATGGCGGTTTCTCCACCGAACATATCAAGGACAGCGAGCAGTTCGGGTTGTCCCAGAGCGTAACCGGTGGCTCCGGCACCTTTGACTACCAGTTCCGAGGCTCCTACGAGCAGCGGGCCAATGCCTTTGACGCCGATGGCGACCGCATTCCGCCAGACCCGAACGGCCAGGGCGGTATTGCCGACTCCCGCGAGTTCGATCTTCTGGCCAAGCTCGGCTTTGACCTGGATGCCGACAAACGGCTGGAACTGACGACCAGCTACTACGACATCAAACAGGACACCAACTATGTACTTGAGCCTGGCGTGTATGGCGAGCAGAAGACCCGCGCCGTGAAAGGCGACCCGGGCGGCAAGGACCAGGGCACCGAAAACCTGAACGTGAACCTGACCTACAGTGACCGCCAGCTGTTCGGTGACACCTCGCTGGGAGCACAACTCTACTATCGCGACTACATGACCCGTTTCGGATACTTTGCCACCTTTTATCCCGGTGGCGGCCAGTCACTGACCGAATCCGAGCGCATTGGCTCACGCCTCGACTTCGAGACGCCGTTTGACGTCATGTCCGGGGCCAAGCTGCTCTGGGGCCTGGATACCCTGATGGAGACCACCTCGCAGCCACTGGGGGACGGACGAACCTTCGTACCGGAGATGGACCAGAACAGCGTGGCGCCATTCCTGCAGGCGGAGATCCGGCTGGATTCCAAGTGGACCGTCAATGCCGGCGTACGGTACGAAAAATTCTGGTTTGAAGTGGACGACTACATCACCGTCTTCGGTGCTGATGTAGAAGGCGGAGAGCTGGAATACAGCGAAACCGTGTTCAATACCGGCGCCCGATACCAGGTAAACGATGTCTGGGCGGCTACCGCCAGCTTCTCCCAGGGCTTTACCGTTCCGGAGATTGGCCGCACCCTGCGCCAGCCCCAGCAGGGCACCTCGCTTGAGCAGATCCGCCCGGAGCCGCAGGTCGTCGACAACTATGAGCTTGGTACCGAGGCGGTATGGGATCGCGCCGATCTTGCCCTGGCGCTGTTCTACAGTGAGTCAGACCTGGGCACCAGCCTGGCGGCGGCCAACGCCGACGAACCCATACCGGTGCTCCGAAGCCCTGAACGCATCTACGGTTTTGAAGCGGAACTCAATGTCTATCCCACCAGCGACCTGAGCACGGGTGGTACCTTCACCTGGCTGGAAGGCAAGGTGGACTCGGACGACAACGGCAGTTACGACACTTACCTGGCCGGCAACCGCATTCCGCCGCTCAAGGTGACCGGCTACGTGGAACACGACACCACCGCACGCTGGACCAATCGCCTGCAAGCCATGGTGGTGGGCGACCGGGACCGCTTTAGCGGAAACGGATTCGGGGAAGGTGAGGTGGAATCCTTCACTGTTCTGGACCTGAGCAGCCGCTGGCGGACCGGTAACGGCGACATCACCCTGGCGATCAGCAACCTGCTGAACGAAGACTACTTCCCGGTGATCTCGCAGATCTACAATTTCGACACCCAATACACCACCGCACCGGGCCGCACGGTCATGCTGACCTACGGAATGGACTGGTAAACGGGGGACTGGCAGAAACCTGAATAGCAGTTGTTCAACCGCGGTCTGGGGGTGGTGTTTTATTTCCGCCAGGCCGCCAACTCCCAGCGATCAGTCCGCTATCAAAGCGGCCTGATGTCTTTGACCACCCAGCAAACGGACGTCGTGGGGCCCTCATCCAGATCCGCACAGGTATCCACTCGCATCACCTCCGTGGTTCCGCACTGTGCCACCAGAACGCCTGAGGCATCCTCCGCACGCCAGTAGACGTGGACGGCAACATCGCTGCCCTCGCCGCCCTCGGATTCGGCCCTCACTGAAAGCCTGGCGCTGATCTTCCGTGCTTCCAGCCACTCCAATGCAGCGATCTCGGCACACTGTTGCGCAGGCGTCAGCATGGACTGGCCCCGATAGCAGGGCAGGTAGGGCATGCCATCCGCCTCGTGCTCGAGCAGGGGCAACACCTGTTCCGGCGCCACCCGGCCATATTTGCGCATGGCCGGAAATACCATCACGCTGGCGGCGAGCCGGCATCCACCGAGGTGGGAGCTTTCCCAGACCTCGAACGGAAGCTTCCGCTCCGTGACTGTTGAGGCGAATGCCTGGTAGGCCGCATAACCGAACTTGGCGCAACACTTATCCTTGCGACCATGGGTGCAGCACAACACAAGGGGCTCCGTCATCGCCACTCCGGCCCAGCCAGCCAGGTCATTGCCGGATTCCAGGTCCTCCAGAAGCGCGTTCAGCTTGTCACGGGGCACATCAAAACAGCGCCCTTCGGGCAGCAGGTAGAGCCGGTGGCTGGAAGCCGGGCGACCGCGCTGGTCGATCAGGTTCACCCGCCGTCCAGCGGCGGCAAGGCGGTCTATTCGTTCGGCCAGATCGTCGTCCATGTCCCGGGCAATTCGCAGACTGCGGGACCACTTTGGCCGTGGCCAACTGATCAGCAGGTTGCTGGCGGGGTGGGTGGCGGTGCCAGCGAGGGGGTCGCCAGCCTGCACGCTTTCAACGGAGCAGAAGCGATGCACAGCAGCGTTCATACGGTTGCCACCGAGGGTGTGACTGCGCTGCCTGCCAGTGCCCGTTTGACCGGCACACAGACTGGCCGGCCCGCCAGGGGTTCGCGGATCACCTGGGCATCAAGGTCAAACACCTGCTTGAGGTTGTCGGCCGTGAAAACCGCCTCCGGTGTGCCATCGTGCAGGATCCTGCCCGCCTTCATCATCACCAGCCGGTCGGCATAGGCGGCGGCCAGGTTCAGGTCGTGGAGCACCACCAGCAGGGTACGCCCCTGCTGGTGGGCCAGGGAAACCAGCAGCTCGAGAAGATCCACCTGCACTTTCAGGTCGAGGAAGGTGGTGGGCTCGTCCAGCAACAGCAGCTCCGTTTCCTGGGCCAGCACCATGGCAATCCAGCAACGCTGGCGCTGCCCGCCACTGAGGGCGTCCACCGGCCGGTCCGCGAAGGCGGCCACATCGGCCACGGCCATGGCCTCTTCAACCGCGGCTTCGTCGTGTCTGGACCACTGGCGCATCAGGCTCTGGTAGGGGAAACGACCGAGCCCCACCAGCTCCCTCACGGTCAGGCCATCCGGGGCGGAGGGACTTTGTGGCAATATTCCCAGGCGCTGCGCCACGGCCCTGGTGGATTGCCGATGGATATCCGTGCCATCCAGAAGCACCCTGCCGGCGTCGGGAGCCAGGGTTCGTGCCAGGGTTTTGAGCAGGGTGGACTTACCGGAACCGTTGGGCCCCAGCAGAACGGTGACACTGCCGTCCTGCACCGTGAAGTCCACATCCGCCAGCACCTGCCGGCCGTTGTATCCGGCGCACAGGGCTTCGCCACGCAACCGGTGCGGGTCGGCGGGATCCGGTGTAGAAGAATATTGGTTGAGGGGCATGTTTGCGTCGCGTTCGAGTGTAGCCAGATGATATTATCTCCCATTCTCATTATCAAATCGGCACGTTGTACCTCGTCAATCAATCGGATTTGCCATGCTCCGCTATGTCGGCCTCTTTCTGATCGCCACCTGTCTGGCCTGGGCGCCGACAGCCAGCACCGCCAGTTCCCCCACCGTGGTGGAACACGCCCTCGGCAGCACCGCCATCCACGGCAACCCTGCGCGTGTTGTGTCCCTCTACCAGGGCGCGACCGATACCGCCGTGGCGCTGGGCATCGAACCGGTGGGCGTGGTGGAATCCTGGACCGAAAAGCCCATGTACCGCTACCTGCGGCAGGACCTTCAGGAGGTCACCTACCTCGGGCTGGAAACCCAGCCGGACCTGGAACGTATTGCCTGGCTGTCGCCGGACCTGATTGTCGGGGCCAGAAACCGCCACCGCACCATCTACCCGCTGTTGGAGCGCATCGCCCCCACGGTCATTCCGGGTAACGTCTATGACTTCAAGGCACTGCTTGAGCTGATGGCAAAGGCCACCGGTCGCGTGGCCCGTGGCGATGAACTGCTGGCGCAGTGGCAGGCCCGTGTGGACGATTTCAGGGCGCGGATCCGGCGCAAACTCGGTGATCAGTGGCCCCAGGAAGTGGCCATCCTGAGCTTTCGCGCCGACCATGCCCGCATTTACTATGCCGGTTTCGCCCGCACCGTTCTGGACGAGCTCGGGTTTGCTGCTCCGGCTGACCATCGCAAGGAGGGCTGGGGCATAAAACTCACCAGCCAGGAAAGTATCCCGGCGATGGATGCCGAGGCAGTCTTTATCTTCATGGAAGACGACCCGGCGGTGCGGCGCACCTACGAGACCTGGTCCAGCCATCCCCTGTGGAAGAATCTGCAGGCGGTCCGTCAGGCGGATGTCTACCATGTGGATCCGGTGACCTGGAACATGGGCGCCGGCATCATCGCCGCTAACCGGATGCTTGATGAACTTTACCAGCACTACAACCTGGAGCAGCCCGACCACCAGGAGTGCCCCCAATGCTGACCTCACTGCTGGCAAGAACATCAGGCACCCTGATCTGCCTGGGACTGCTGCTGGTGGCCATGGTATCCAGCCTGGCGTTTGGCCACATACCGGTCTCGCTGGATATGCTTGTCACCAGCCTTCTGGATTACGATTCCGGCTCCCTGGAACATCTGGTCATCCGCACCGAACGCTTCTCGCGCACTGTGACCGCCATGATCGTGGGCGCGGGGCTTGCCATCGCCGGCGTGCTGATGCAGACGCTCACCCGCAACCCGCTGGCCTCGCCCGGCATTCTGGGCATCAACGCCGGGGCCATGTTCTTCGTGGTGGTGGGCGCCACACTGTTTTCGCTGACCTCGCCCTCCGAACTGGTCTGGGCCGCCTTTACCGGGGCGGCCACCGCGGCTTTTCTGGTCTACTTCCTGGGACAGGAGGCGGGGCGCGGCATTTCCCCGGTGCGCACGGTGCTTGCGGGTGTCGCGGTCACCGCCCTGTTTGTGTCCTTTGCCCAGGGCTTGCTGATTCTCAACCAGGATCGATTTGAGAGCATCCTGTTCTGGCTGGCGGGTTCCGTCTCCGGGCGCGAGCTGGATGCCATAGCTCCGTTGCTGCCAGGGTTCTTCCTTGCACTGCTCATCGCCTTATTGTTATCCCGGCAACTGAACCTGCTCGGGCTGGACGACGAGGTCATCCGTGGCCTGGGCCTGAGGGTGGGGCAGGTGCGGCTGCTTATCGGCCTGGTGGTCATTGTGCTGGCGGGCACCTCCGTAGCCATGGCCGGGCTGATCGGGTTTGTGGGCCTGATAGTCCCGCATATGGCGCGGGGGATTTTCGGCACCGATCATCGCTGGCTGCTCCCGCTGTCTGCCATTCTTGGCGCCACACTTCTCCTGGCTGCCGATACGGTGGCCCGGTTGGTGATACCGCCCCAGGAAATCCCGGTAGGTGTAATGACAGCGTTGCTGGGTACGCCACTTTTCCTTCACCTTGCCCGCCATGTCAGGAAAGTATCATGAACCGCTCACTCGTTTTTCGGTCAGCCAGCGACCGCTGGTCGGTAAAACTGAACACCAGGGTTCTCATCGTCACACTGACACTGGCAGGGCTGCTGGTCATCAGCAGTGTCCTGGCCCTGGCCTCCGGGAGCCATCCGACGTCGTTTATGGATGTGCTCGGCACCCTGGCCGCCCCAGCCCGGTCGGAGCTGGCACTGATCATTCTGGAAATCCGTCTGCCAAGGGTGATCATGGCCATCCTGGTGGGCGGCGCACTGGGTTCCGCCGGGCTGATCCTGCAGGGCCTGGTAAGAAACCCGCTGGCCTCGCCGGATGTTATCGGCATCACCAGCGGGGCGTCTGCGGCGGCGGTGCTGTTTCTCTGGCTGGGTGGCGTCACCGGCACCTCGTTGCTGCTCGCGCCGGTTGCCATGGGCGGTGCTTTCACTGTGGCCCTGTGCATTACGGCCCTGGCCTGGCAGCGGGGTATCAGTCCTGCCAGGCTGGTGCTGGTGGGCGTCGGGCTGGCAGCGGCACTGACGGCGGTTACTACCCTCCTGTTGGTACTGAGCCCCGACTCCACCGCCATGAACGCCTACATCTGGCTGACGGGAAGCCTCTATGCCTCGCAATGGCACGACGTCACGGCCCTGGCACCCTGGCTGGTGGTTTGCTGGCCCCTGGCACTCATCAAACTGCGACACCTGGATGCCCAGTCCATGGGGGAGGACATGGCGCGAGGCCTGGGCAGCGCGCTGCAGGGTCATCGCCTGTTGTTCCTTGTTCTGGCAGTGGCGCTTGCCGGTTCCGCGGTGGCGTACGGCGGGGCAGTCGGTTTCATTGGCCTGATTGCACCACACATGGCAAGGCGGCTGGTCACCAGCGGCCACACCGGTCTGTTACCCATAGCGGCGCTGATCGGCGCACTGATTCTGCTGTATGCGGACTGGATCGGACGGGTGGCCTTTATACCCAGGGATTTGCCGGCAGGTATTTTTGTGGCCGGTATCGGCGCGCCGTTTTTTGTTTACCTGCTGTACCGGCTCAGGCGCGAGCTGGCATAAGAGGCGCAGTCCCGGGGCCGGCCCGGGACTGTTGACTGGCGGGTTGTCAGAAGTCCATCTGGTAACCGAGTGTGATGGTTCTACCACGTCCCTGGAAGTAATAGTCGTCACTGACCCGTCCCGCCTGGGAATAATAGGTGAAGTAGTCTTTATCCAGCAGGTTCTCGATACCCAGGGATACCCTTCCCAGACCGGACTGGTACGCGATGCTGCCATCCAGCAGGCCGTACCCGTCGAAGTCCAACTGATCGTTTTCAACATTTCGGTCCAGAAACTGGCTGAACTGCAGGTGGCTTGACAAGGCCGGTGTCCAGGCCGCTGACCAGCTCAGTCGCAGTGTCTCCGGTGCAATGTTGATGCCACTCAGTTTGGTATCAACCTCGCCGTCACCGTCCGTGTCGGACTTTCCGGAGGCATAGGTGTAGGAAAATTCCAGGTTATGGGCTGCGGTAACGTCAGCACCGGCAGTGACCTCTACCCCCTTGATCTCGGTTTTTTCCCGGTTCCCGACCCAAACGCCGTTTTCCTCGGTCAAGCGCTCACCGAAGTCCGAGTCCGACTCATAATAGCTCACTTCCAGGCGGTACCGGTCCCAGTTGAAGCGGGTGCCGATTTCACGGTTGTCGGTCACAATGGGCTGGAGCTGCAGCAGGTTGTCAACGTCCTGGCCTGGGTCACTGATACCCCTGAGAACCCGCCCCACATCGGGCATTCCGAAGCCCTCGGAGTAATTCGCATACACTTGGACCCAGTCGGTCACCTGGTATACAACACCGGCATTGAACAGCGTCTCGTCAAAGTCCGGGTTACCGCCCTGTACCGTCACATTGTCCTGGGTAACGTTGCTGCGGTCGATGGTGTTATAGGTATCCACTTGGAGCTCCGCCTGCTCATGGCGAACGCCCGTGTGCAGGGTCAGGCTGTCGGTAACGGCGATATCCCCCTGCAGGAAGGCGGCATAGTTGCGAAAACGGGATTTCGGCACGTAGGTCCGCCCGGTTTCCACCAGCATCTGCCGGGTCTCGTCCTCGAGAACGTCCAGGCCGGTCGTCAGGGTCAGGCGGTCATTCAACAGGCCGTCGCGGGTGAGCGTGAATTTTCCACCCAGCTTGTCGGACTCGTTTCGGGTTTGATCAAACCGGGTATCGCCGTTGCTGTCCTCATAAGGGAAGAACGGCGTAGTTCCAAACTGCGCCCGGAATGTCTGGCTGTAGAGCTGGGCGTCAACCCGGTTGCCCAGCCAATCGCCATGGGTGTAGGAGAAACGGGCCGTGGTAACCTTATTGAAACCGGGTTCGCCGTCAGGGTTACCCTTGCGGGCCGTGGTGGGCACGCCGTTGTCGCGGTCGCCGGGCACCGGTTCGTAATCGCCATTGCCTTCCAGCTCGAACCGGTTGATAAAGAATTCGATGCTCTGGTCATCGTCCAGCCAGTAACCCAGTTTCGCCAGCACATCGTGGCTGGTGGAGTTCTGGATTTCCCCCGGATAGGCCACACCCACCAGCCGGTCCTTGCCGTCATAATAGACACCGCGCTCCTGGAAACTGCCGCCAAGAAGGTAATCCCAGCGGTCCTGCTGGCCGCTTAACCGGTACCCAAGCTTGTACCCCTGGCCATCGGAATCCACGTCGTCGTCAGTGGTAATACTGGCGGATACCGACTGGGAAACCTGGCCACTCTCGGGCTTGCGGGTCACAAAGTTGATGATACCACCGGTTGCCCCCAGGCCATGTTCGGCACTGGCGCCATGGATCACCTCGATACGCTCTACCATATCCAGGTCGATGGTGTAGCTGTCCCTCGCGCTGTCCCTCAATGGGTTGCTTTGGGGAACACCATCCACCAGAAACAGGGGTGACCGCCCACGGAAGGTTTCCCCGGCATTGGACAGTTTCTGGCGGCCGGGTGAGTAGGAAGGGATCAGGTTGCTCAGTACCTGCCCGGGATCAGAGAAAATGGCCTGCTGTTGCTCAATCTGTGCCCGGGTGATGATGGTGGTTTTCTGCGGAGTCTCTCCGGCAGTGCTTTTATTGCGGGTGGCATCAATAACCAGATCAGGCAGCTGATGGACATCCTGGCCTGACAGGGTGTCGTCAATTGGTTGCGCCAGGGCAGTACCAGGAACTGCGATTGCCAGGGCCAGTAGCAGTGGACGTGATTCCGGAGTTTTCATAGACAGACCTTAACTCAAAGTAATGAGACGCAAATGCTAACGATTCGCATTTCATAATGCAAAACCTGATTGCTCCGGATATCAGGTCAGGTCATTACGATCGCTCAGAGTTACCCTCGGCGGCATAACTGATCAGGGCAAAGGACAAAAGCGGGATCAGACGGGTCAGGAACACCGCCCAGAACAGGAGTCGTTGGGAATCATCGGAAGCAAAAACCGGAGTCGCTGAGAGTTTCTGCTTCAGCGACTCCCGGCCCAGCAATCGGGCCACAGAAAACGCAATCATTGCACCGGTCAGAGCCCCCGCAGCGGCCAGCACAGTACCCATCAGCACGCCAAAGGCGAGGCCTGACGCGGCGCTGACGGGCAGGGTCGGTATTGGCCCCACCACTGCCAGTGCCATCAGCAAGGCAACCGCAGCTACCAGACCCAGCCTGAAACGCCAGCCGGCAGCTACTTTCATTGAGCTTCCGGCATTATTGAACTGCAGACATTAACGCAGATCCGGGTTAAGGGTATAGGTACCGGTTACCCGGGCACTGGCCAACACATGACCGGCCATGGCTTCCCGCACGGCCGGACCGTCAAACTCGCCGTCAAGGCCGAGGCTCTCAACGTCCAGCGCATGAACCTCATAGTGATAATGGTGGATAATCTCATCATTCCAGGGCGGGCAGGGGCCATCATAACCAGCGTAGGTGCCAGCCATATCCGGGTTGCCAGCCAGAAACTGGGTGTAATTGTTCACCCCTCGAAGTCCGATCGGGCCCGGCCCCGGTTCCTTGCCCTTGGGAATCACCCCGTCACTGTCTTCGCCTTCGGGGATGCAGGAAATCGATGCCGGCACATCCACCAGCAACCAGTGGAAGAAATCCACTCGGGGAATGTCCTTTGATACCGTTTTGCCTTCCTGATTGACGTCATCCGCAACACTGGGGACGTCCGGATCAAACATCATCACCACAAAGCTTTTGGTGCCTTCCGGCACATCATCCCAGGTCACTTCCGGATTACGGTTGGGGCCGAAACTCATGTGGTCCTGTTCACTGTATACGCCGAATGCAAATTTCTCCGGCACCGGTTGGTCTTCTTCTATACCTCGAACCTTGATTTTCACTGTTCTGTTCTCCTGTACCTTCGATGGTTTTTCTTGCCTGATACGACGGTTTTAACAGTGGTATCGTGGGTCTGTCCAGAGCCACGTCGTGGCCGCATCCAGTTCGTAGTCTGCCAGGAACATGATACGGTTTGCTTCTATACGCGAGACAGCAAGAGGAAGACCATGGCCAGCAACAAACCGGGGAAACCCCAGAGCCCCGGAAATCAGAAGGACGAAGACGCCATTGCCTTTGCTCAGGGCCTTTTCGAGCTGGCCCGGAACGGCGGCGCAGGCCCACTCAGCGTGATGCTCAATGCCGGCGTTCCCGTGGACATCCGCACCAGTACCGGTGACAGCCTGCTGATGCTGGCCTGCAGCAACGGTCACGCCGATACTGCCCGGTTGCTACTGGAGAACGGTGCAAATCCCGACCTGCGCAATGATCAGTTGCAAACACCGTTAATGGCTGCAGCCCGATCCAATCAGGGGGCTGTGATCGAGTGCTTGCTGGAAGCAGGGGCGCAGAAGGCTCTGGCCGATGCAGATGGCCACTCTGCGCTGAATCTTGCCACCTCCGCCGGAGCAGATGAGGCCATCAGGGCGTTGACGTAACAGCGAGTGCCTGATGGCTGAAACGTTGCAGTGTCACCTCGACAGTGACCGTCAGGGTGGTGAGCGCCTCGGCGCGAGCACGCCCCTCGGCCGGGGCCCGATACAGATGCGGTGTCATGGCCAGCAAGTCAGCAATCGCCTCCTGGCCGGCCAGGGTCAGGGAGTAGCTGATGGTTTCCTTGCCCGCGATCGAAAAACCTTCGGGTGGATGTTCTGTGGGCGTTTTCTCGGGCTTCAGTGAAGGGTAGATAATCTCCCGCAGTTCCCGCAGATGGTTGGGGCCGGCATCGGCCTGCACCAGGACCCCGCCGGTTTTCAGTACCCGGGCAAACTCGGAATACACGGGGAAACCAAACAGGCAGAGCAGCACATCCAGGGTTCCGGGCAACACCGGGAGATTGGCGTTGCTGCCCACCACCCAGCGGGGACGCTTGTCCTGCCTGGCCGCCGCCAGGGTTGCCCATTTGGAGATATCCAGCCCCATCAGCGAGAGCTGAAGGTCCGTTGCGGCGAGCCGGCGCAGATAATAGCCTTCGCCACAGCCGGCGTCCATACAGGCCAGAGGGGCGGCAGCGCTAATGGTGTCTTTCAACACGGCGGCGTTTACCGCCTCGGCGACAGGTTGATAATAACCGGCATTAAGGAAGCGCTGGCGGGCGGCTACCATGGCCTTGCTGTCACCCGGGTCCAGCGAGCGCTTCTTCTGAACCGGTAGCAGGTGGAGATACCCCTGGCGGGCGACGTCAAAACTGTGGCCTGCCGGGCAACGCCAACTGGCACCGGCCTGGGTCAGGGGGCCACCATCGAGTGGGCAGGCCAGAGCATTAAACGCATCGGTACTCATGGCCAGGCCGGCTCCGGCGCGGTCATCCGACTTGAGAACCCGCGGGTAAATGCCCAGAATAGCGGCGCAGCGATCAGACGAGGAAGGCCACCTTGAAGGGCGAGATTATCCATTACACCCGGGACGCACTCGGTGGCATTCTGGTAGTCGACTATCGCAAACATCGGGTAATGACCTTTGATTCGGTGTTTGAGCAGAGCAAGATAGACCGCCGCAGGCCCCATCTTCCCGTCCATGAATACAGCCGCGCGATGCTGTTGCCGGCTGCCTTCGGGCAGCCTTCCCACGTAACCGTTCTGGGCCTGGGTGGCGGGGTAATGGCAGGTGCACTGCTGCACCTGCTGCCTGAATGCCAGGTGCATGCCGTGGAACTGCGCCCCAGCGTTCTTCAGGTTGCCCGAGAGTACTTCAGCCTGCCGCAATCCGCCAACTTTACAGTCACCATTGGTGACGCCCGGGATGCACTGGGTCAGGCACCGGACAGCACCACGGATCTGATCCTCTCCGACATGTACAACTCCGACCGCATGAGCCCCACACAGGCCCAGCGCGAGTTTATCAGACAATGCAGCCGCGTACTGAGCGACAGCGGCTGGCTTTCCATCAACTACCACCGCACACCGGACATCAACGGGCCGTTCTTCCGTCAGCTCAGGGGCGAGTTTGCGGCGCTGCTGCTGTTCAAGAGCAAAGCCAACAATACGGTGATTTTTGCCAGCAAAGGCCCATTTGAGGCACTGCACGCCAAAGACCCTTTACTGGTGGCACTGGAAAAAAGTCTGCCCATTGACTGGCGCCGGTTGATGGCAAGGGTAATACGTCTTACCTGAGCGCTTTTCAGCACTCCTCCGCAGCGGAGCCCCCTGCGCTTCTCCTCACCCTTTGTTTCTCCTCACAAAGTAGCATGCCCCCGGCCCGCAGGTAGCATTGTGCTGCACCGGCAAACCTCTAGCATTGACAGCACCAACAACAAGAAGACTCTGGAGAGATGCCATGCCCGGGCGGCTGTTTCTGCTGTTGGCCCTTATCTGCTTTTTCCCGGCGGCCCAGGGCGCGCTGGACGATGAAAAGCGGGCGATTATCCAGGAACTGTTCCCCAAGGCCACGGAAATCCGGGACAAGTTGCCGGATTACCCGGTCTATCCCGTATACCAGCTCCAGGAACTGCTGGGCTACGCCTACGAATCCCTCGATCTGAGCCGGCTCCAGGGTTTTGCCGGCAAGCCCATCAGTATGCTGATCGGGCTGGATACCCGCGGCCGCTTCACCGGGGTTCACATACTCAACCATCACGAGCCTGTATTCCTCCACGGGCTGGGTGAAGAGCCCCTGTTCGAATTCATCAGCCAGTACGAAGGCCGCGCGCTGACGGAACAGATCATCATCAGCACATCGGGCAACCGTTCCGGCACGGATTCCGAGGGCAATGTGGTGCAGTTTGACGGCGTGAGCAAGGCAACCGTCTCGGTACTGATCATCAACGACACCATCCTATCATCCGCCCTCAAGGTAGCGCGGGAGAAACTGGAGGGATTCTCCCAGAAGGCCCCCACCCGGGCCCGGGCAGATTTTTATAACACTCTGTCCTGGTCAGAACTGGTTGAACGCGGGTACATCGGCCATTTCCGTCTCACCCCTGAGGAGTTCGAGCAAAAGACCGGACGCTCACTCTCCGACTACCCGGAGATGCCGCAGCCAGAGCCTGACGAGCCTTTCACGGAACTGTTTTTTGGTTACATCAATTCACCCATGGTGGGCCGAAACCTCCTTGGGGATGAAGGCTTTTCACAACTGAAAGAACGCATCGGGCCGGATGCCCAGATAATGGCAGTGATCTCCCGGGGGCTTTACCCCCACCTTTCTGACGACTTCACCCCGGGCAGCTCACCGGACCGGCTCGGGTTGCAACAGAACAACCTCGCGGTCGAGATTCGTGACATCAATGTATTCGACCAGGCCATCCGCCTCAGTGCCGATGGCATGCCAGACATGGAAATGGCAACCCTGTTCCGGGTTGGCGGCAATGCCGGGTTCAACCCGGGGGCGGAAGCGACCCTGAAAATGAATGTTACCCTGCGCAAGAACCATCTGGTTGCAGACAGCACCAACCTCGATATTCCGGTGGCGTTCGCCAACGAACTGTTCGAGACGGTCGAGGTTGCCCCGCGGCCGGAAAACAGTCGCCAGCCGGTGTGGATCGGGCTCTGGAACGAGCGCTGGCTGACCATCTCGATACTGGTGGCAAGCCTGACCATTCTGACCGTCTTTTTCGCCCGCCAGCGCACCCTGAGCCGATATCCCGATCTGGTACGCCGTTTCCGTTGGGGGTTCCTGTACTTCACGCTGTTCTACATCGGGTTCTATGTCCAGGGGCAGCTTTCGGTGGTGAATATCTACACCCTGTTCCTGTCCATCCGTGATGGCTTTTCCCTCAATGTCTTCCTGATGGACCCGGTGTTGTTCATTCTATGGACCTACACGTTCATCACCCTGTTCATCTGGGGCCGAGGATTGTTCTGCGGCTGGCTGTGCCCCTTTGGGGCGCTGCAGGAAATGGCCGCCTGGTTGGGTGAGAAACTGAAATTCCGGCAGATCACAATATCGGAGAAATGGCATCGGCGGCTGATTCTTCTGAAATACCCGATACTTCTGGCGCTGGTGGGTACAGCCTTCTACTCACTGGAACTGGCGGAAAAGCTGGTGGAAGTGGAGCCGTTCAAAACCAGCATCACACTTTACTTTGTGCGTTCCTGGCCCTTTGTCATTTATGCCATGGGTCTGCTGGTGATCGGCATGTTTATTCACAAGTTCTATTGCCGCTATCTGTGCCCGCTGGGGGCGGGACTGGCAGTTCTGGGCAAACTGCGACTGTTCAGTTGGCTGGACCGTGTGGAACTGTGCGGCAAACCCTGCCAGCACTGCAAGAACAGCTGCGGCATCAATGCCATCCGCAAAGACGGTCGTATCGACTACAACGAGTGTATCCAGTGTCTTGAATGCGTGGTGATTCTGCAAGACGAGGACCAATGCGTGGACAAACGGCTGGAGAGGAAGCGCCAGCGGCAGGTCACCATACTGGCCACGGATGCGGGCTGACCCGCACCCGTGGAGGTGGAAAAATACCACCTCCTTATTTTTTCTTTTCCCAGGCAAACTTCTGGAACGGCTCATCAACCGGGGTTTCCGCAATGTGGTTGATGTAGTTGCTCATGGTTTTCTGGGACAACACCAGAATGACCTCCAGTACCTGGCGGTGATTGTAACCAGCACGGTAGAACGCATTCAGATCTTCCTTGCTGACATTGCCCCGCTTGTTCATCACTGCGAGGGTGAAGGTCCTCAGGGCCTCCAGCTTGTCGCTGGGCAGCGGTTCTTCGTCCCGCAACGGGTTGATGATGTCGTCTGATACTTCCATCATCCTGGCAATACCGGTATGGGCCGGCACACAGTAATGACAGGCGTTCTCGACGTTGATGGTCTGCCAGACCACGGTTTTTTCATCGTTGTCGAAACTGCTGTCCAGTACCAGCTGATGCAGTTTCTGATAGGCCTCCAGAACGCCCGGGGCTTCCGCCATCACGGCGTGCAATCCGGGGATCATGCCGAACCCCTTCAGGGAGTTCTCAAGCAATGGCCTGGATTTTTCCGGTGCGGAATCCACATCGTGAACAGGAAAATCTGACATAACGGTCTCCTCGGGATTCGTTTTTGAGTGAACAATCAACTACTCAGCTACCGTAACTGTTATTGAGCGATCACTCAAGTTATGATTGGGAATGATTTCAACCGTCAGATGTTGGTAGGCACAATGGCCCGAAATGCTCGTTATGATCGACAGGTCGCCCTGGAAAAAGCCATGAACCTGTTTTGGGAGCGCGGTTACAGCGGCGCGTCCATGAAGCAGATCGAACAGGCGCTGGACATGCGCCCGGGAAGTATCTACGCCACGTTCGGGAACAAGGATGGACTGTTTGGCGAGGCCCTGACTGCCTATGCTCAGCAGGGCGGTGCCGAGCTCCGCGAGCACCTCGCCGGGCATTCCTCGATGCTGGATGGGCTTCAGAGTTACCTGCGTCTTGTTGGCCGCCAGTCCAGCAAGGAAGAGGTACCGCCTTCCAGAGCATGCATGATCGTAAAAACCCTGCTGGAAGCCAGCAATACCAACGCGGCCATCGCCGAGCAGGCTAATGCCATCCTGAACACCATCGAACAGGCTCTGACAGACCTTCTGGAACAGGCAAGAATCCAGGGCGAACTGATGCCGGATACCAATTGTGGCCGGCTGGCACGCTTTCTCCAGGCCCAGCTTATCGGTCTCCGCTCGTTTGCACAGCGGGATGTCAGCCCTGAACAGATCGCCGAGCTTGCGGATGACATGGCCGCTACTCTGGACCAGTTTCGCGCCCGCCACTGAGCCTTTCTTTACTTCAGGAAACCCTTGTTATGGAAAACCTGCACCACATCGTAGTCGTAGGTGGCGGCGCGGGCGGCCTTGAGCTGGTCACCCGCCTTGGCAACAAACTCGGGAAGAAACACAAGGCCCGTATTACCCTGGTGGATGCCGGCCTGACCCATGTCTGGAAACCGCTGCTCCACGAAGTGGCCTCCGGCTCCCTGGACGCAAGCGCCAACGAAATCAATTACCGCGCTCATGCCCGTAAGCATCACTACGAGTTCCAGTTGGGTCGGATGAACGGGCTTGACCGCAATGCAAAGGAAGTCGTGATTGCCGCTTTCCATGATGATGAAGGAAAGGAAGTGGTGCCTGAGCGCCGTATTGGCTACGACACGCTGGTGATTGCCGTGGGCAGTAATGCCAATGATTTCGGGACTCCCGGCGCCCAGGAGCATTGCCTGTTCCTGGATAGTCTCAACCAGGCCCGACGCTTCCACAACCTGATGCTCAATGCCTTCTTGCGCAAGAACCACGAAGCTCATTCCGGTAATGGCCATGAATTGCCCATCACTATTATCGGGGCCGGCGCCACCGGCGTGGAACTGGCCGCTGAACTGCGTCTGGCCTCCCGGGAACTGCCAGTTTATGGCATGAACCATCTACGGCCGGAGGATGTCTCCATTACCGTTATTGAAGCGGCAGAGCGCATTCTGCCAGCGCTTCCGGCGCGGCTGTCTGCCGCGGCGACCCGTGAGCTGGAGCATCAGAACGTCAGGGTGATGACAGGCCAGCCAGTCAGTGAAATTCGGGGCGGTGCGCTGTTGATGAAGGACGGCACCGAGCTTGCCTCGGAAATGACCATATGGGCGGCGGGCATCAAGGCACCGGCTTTTCTGTCAAAGCTGGAGGGGCTGGAAACCAATCGCGGCAATCAGATAAAGGTGAGACAAACCCTCGAATCCACCACAGACCCGAACATTTTCGCCTTCGGGGACTGCGCAGAATGCCCCCAGCCGAATTCAGATCGCCCGGTGCCCCCTCGTGCACAAGCCGCTCACCAACAGGCGGATGTGCTATTCAAGACGTTGCGCCATCGTCTGGAAGGCGGCGAAGCCGTGCCCTTCGTCTACAACGACCACGGTTCTCTGATCAATTTCAGCCGCTACACCACTGTGGGCAACCTGATGGGTAACCTGTCGGGCCGCAGCATGTACATTGAAGGCAAGGTAGCGCGCCTGTTCTATGTTTCCCTGTACCGAATGCACCAGGTGGCCCTGCACGGCTTTCTGCGTACCGGCGTTATCTGGCTCATGGACCGAATCACCCGTGCCATGCATCCGCGCCTGAAACTGCACTGACACGGCGCTCAAGCTGTTATTATCGAAGTCTACTCCCGAACCGGAGCATGAATGGATCCGATTCTCACCCTGATCGGCGCACTGATGCTGGTCATCAGCATTATGCTCAGCCCTCTGTCCAGCAGGCTGGGAATGCCGGTGCTGCTCATTTTTCTCGTTGTCGGCATGATGATGGGGGAAGACGGCCCCGGCGGACTGCTGTTTGACGACTTCGAACTGGCCTTCCTGATCGCGAATCTGGCCCTGGGTGTGATTCTGCTGGACGGTGGCATGCGCACACGGGCTGAAACCTTCCGCGTGGGATTGCGTCCGGCCCTGGTGCTGGCCACCGTCGGCGTGTTCCTGACGGCCACCGGTGCAGGACTGGTCGCCTGGTGGGTGTTTGATCTGCACTGGCTGACGGCACTGCTGATCGGCGCCATCATTTCCTCGACCGACGCTGCGGCGGTTTTTTCCCTGCTTCAGGGCCGTGGCCTGCACCTGAATGAACGCGTCAGCGCCACCCTGGAAATTGAGTCGGGCAGTAACGACCCGATGGCGATCTTCCTCACCCTGATGCTGGTTACCATGATCGAAGCCGGTGGCGCATCCGAAGGCTGGATGGCACTGGTGATGCTGATAAAACAGTTCGGTATCGGGAGTGTCGTGGGTGTGGCCGGCGGCTTTATTGTGGTGGAAATGGCCAACCGCATCAGGCTAACTCCCTCACTTTATCCGCTACTGGTTGTAGCCGCCGGCATCGTGGTGTTTTCCGGCACCAATGCCCTGGGCGGCAGCGGCTTTCTGGCGATCTACCTCACCGGCGTGGTGATCGGCAACCGTCCCGTGCGCATGATGCCGATGATACTACAGGTCCACGATGGCCTGGCCTGGCTCGCCCAGTTGTGCCTGTTCCTGATGCTCGGCTTGCTGGTGACGCCCTCCGAGCTGTTACCGCTGGCCGGCGGCGGCCTGATTCTGGCCTTTGCGCTGATTTTCCTGATCCGGCCAATCACGGTCATGGCCACACTCTGGCCTTTCGGATTTAACCGCCGGGAACTGGGATTTATCAGTTGGGTCGGGCTGAGGGGTGCCGTGCCCATCGTGCTGGCGCTGTTTCCGATCATTGCCGACATCCCCCAGGCCCAGCAGATTTTCCATGCCGCTTTCTTCATTGTGCTGGTTTCCCTGGTGATCCAGGGCACCACCATGGCGCCCCTGGCAAGAAAGCTGCGGCTGGAGGTTCCCGCCGGCGAAGACCCTTACCGACGCCTGCCGCTGGACGTGGCGGCTGCCGGTGACCATGAGCTGATGCTCTTTCCGCTGAAAGGAAGCGTCTGGGAAACGCCCAGGCCCCTGGGCCAGTTGCGGCTCCCGGACAATACCGCCATTGCCGGCGTTTTCCGTAAACGCACCTGCCATCAACCCACTCCGGATATGGAAGTGTCCTCCGGCGACGTACTGGCCATGTTCGCCACTCCCGCCGTTTTACCGGAGCTTGGCAAGGCTCTCAGCGGCCGTCAGGCGCCGCGCTACCTTGCTGAGCGGGCCTTCTTCGGCGACTTTGTACTCAATGGCGATGCCCTGCTGGGTGATGTCGAGCAGGTGTACGGCATCGAGTTTGATGAACTGCCACCGGAACTCTCGCTTGCCGAGTGTTTTGCCCGCCGCACCAAGGGGCATCCGGTGGTGGGTGACAAGGTCAAACTGGGGCCCGTCACACTGGTGGCCAGAGCAACCCAGGCAGACCGGGTGACAAAGGTTGGCCTGAAAATGGATGATCAATAAAATTCTTTAACAAAACCACGTCAAAACATTGGTTCGACTAACAAAATTCTTGTGCTATAAAGTGTACAAATAGTAATGATTGATTCGAGTATGCCACTGAAGACCTTAATACTGATGATCGCAGCGCCGATCAAAAGCCTGACCGCCACCTGCATGTTGACCCGGGCCTGCCTGGTTCTCCTTGCCGGCAGCCCGGCGATAGCGTCTGAGCTGCCGATGGGTGCCATGGCTGAGGACCCACAGGTCAGCGAAGTACTGGTTCGCAAAGAGGAACGGCGGCTTTACCTGCTTTCTGGTGAGCAGGTGGTGCGCAGCTATCGGATCGGGCTGGGTGACAACCCGTCCGGCCACAAGCTCTTCGAGGGCGACCAGCGCACCCCTGAGGGTGAATACGTGCTGGACTGGCGCAACCCCAACAGCGACTTCTACAAGTCCATTCATATCTCCTATCCAAACAAGCAGGATCGCGAGCTGGCTTCAGCCTGGGGCCTGGACCCCGGAGGCAGCATCATGATTCATGGCCTGCCCAACGAGGCCGGCGACATGGCGTTTGCGTTTCTGGGCCTGGACTGGACAGATGGCTGCATTGCTGTCAGTAATGAAGAGATGGACGAAATCTGGCAACTGGTCGCCGACGGAACCCCCATCACAATTGTCCCCTGACGCATTGATCCGCCACTCCCTCTGTGCCGTACAGCGTTACTGCAAAATTAAGTTGTTGTCATAACCTAGGAACTTTTACGTATCCTTAGTTAACATTTCTCTCTATAGTGTTTTACACTGTTTCACGACGCCGTTAGTAGTTAATGCTATCGGCCCCGATTTGACAGAATGTCTGCACCAACGACTTCTGGAACGCAGGAAATAAAACGACCAATAAGGGGATTTATAGTATGCGTAAATTGACGATCGCAGGGTTTGCACTGGCCACCGCACTGACTGCAGGTTGTGCGACTACTGACCAGGGCGCTATCGACGAAGCAAATGCAAACGCTTCTTCCGCCGAGCAGACTGCTGAAAACGCACTGAACACCGCTAACAGCGCTTCCAGTGAAGCACGTTCCGCTCAGCGCACTGCTGACGAAGCACTGGCAGCTGCCAAAGCAGCCCAGAAAGCTGCTGACGAAGCCAACGAGCGCGCCAAGCGCATGCTCGAGCGTGCCAGCCAGAAATAAGGCTGTAACGTGATAAAAGAGGCCGGGAGATCCCCAAGCCATTCGCCTTAAGTGTGGCTGGCAGGGCTGACAAGGCCAAAAGAAGCGCTATACTACTGGATATCCAGACAGTATGGCGCTTTTTTTATGAGCACGAAATCTTGCCAAGACCAACTACCTCGAATCCCCGAAACC
>NZ_JBDWCL010000049.1:0-92694 GCF_039977835.1 Marinobacter sp.
CAGGCGAACCGCTTCTTCAACAGCGATTTCGCAGAATGGGTTCATTGCCATTTTGACGTTGGCGAGATCAACGCCGGTGTTGTCCGGCTTGACGCGCACCTTCACGTTGTAGTCGATAACTCGTTTTACAGCGACCAGAACTTTCATTCATTTCTCCATTTTCCCAGCGCGAGAGACGAAATCCTTTGTGACTGTGGGGTTGCATCAGTAAGAAAAGACCCGGACAGTAGGGCTATCCGGGCTTTACGATAGGCTAGACTTGATCAGAAATTATATTGCGCAGCGAACATGACGCGGCTCGCATCGCCATCGTCACCATTTACTTTTTCCACTTGGTAGTAGCCGTACTGAACTCCAAGATTGATGTTTGTCACCGGGCTCCACTGATAGTTAACAAAAGCATTGCTGTTGGTTTCGTGCTTGTTCCCAACGGCCAGGCCATCATCGACAGCATCATCCCAGTCCATGGTGGTGAGGCCATAAACAATGTTGAAATCCCCCGGCCCCGCCTTGATGCTAGCGCCAATATTGGCGCTGTAACCAGTGAGAGTTTCTACGTTTCCGCTGGAATCCACATAGGCGTCTTCACCGTAGTAGTTGGTTCCTGAACGCCAGAGATAACCGTTGGCGCCGTCGGTGTAATTGACGTTGCCTTGGAGGCTGACCGTGTCAGTGACGTTGAACTTGGCCGAACCGAAGACAGCAAAACCCATTGCTGTATCGTCTTGAGTCCCAGTGTCATAACCAACCTGCTGTATCAATGCAGACGTGGAGAAAGCCAACGGCCCGGACTTGCCAGTATATCGAGCAGTAAAGGTCGGGATGCTTTGTTTGGTTGATACTGCGTCAGGGCCATCAGTGATGCTCGCTTTCGGATCTTCAGCCGCCAGTGATAGACCCCCAGTGGTGTAACGGACTTGAGTGGTGCGGCTATATAGGCCCGCATTGCCCGCTACGCCGTCAAACTCCAGCACCGAGGTAGCTCCTGTGAACGCTGTGTGGTTTGACCAGGTCTGCCCCATCAACCAGTTCTTATACTCGCCGAAAGCATGCCGCAGGCGCACGGTGCTGGTACTGGTTCGAAAATCACCTTCGACGGTGACTTTTACATCATTCGGAAGCGTCGTACGAACACCAAGGCGTGACTGTACTGCGTCGGCACCGAAATGACCGGAGACTTCGTTATCCTCTGCCGCGCCGGTGTTCACTTTACTGAAATCACCTGAGCGGGTGAGCGGGTGCCGGTAGCAACGCTGATATCTTCATCTATATCGTAGGAGGCATTGAGTCGTGCGTAGCCGTAAATATCGACTGTCGCATCGCCAGCATTAAATCCAATCGCTGCGGCTTGTCCGGCGACACTCAATGCCATAGTGACTGTAGCCAGTTTTATGGCTGTAGATAATTTATTGTTAGGCATAGGATCTTCATCTCCAAAGATTATTGTTGGCGTAGTCGCAATCTATCCAGACTAACCCTGACTGACGTACTTTCGAAATTGTCTTTCTCCGTCAGAGAGCGTTTGCAAATTAGCAGTGGATAAACTCACCAACAATTATCTATATTTTATACTAGCTATGCCTTGCTGTTATATTTTGGGGGCGGTTTAACGGTGGGTGCTCTCATTCCATGATTTCTTCAGGCATCCGAGAGCAGATTAAGGGGCTGATTGGAAGGATTAATTTCTTTTGGGTCAAACAGTAATTTGCCATTCCACGTTCCGGCTTGAACCTGGATTGCCACTTGCTGCATCATGATTTGTGCCAGTTTGAGAGTGGCCACTGAAGACGGGAGGTCCATCGGGGTGACAATCGCCAGGGTCCTGCTAATTTCAGGGGAGGTTATGGGAATGGCGACCACTTCGGATCTTGTTGTCATATCGTGAACGGCTGCTGACGAAAGGATACTGTAACCCAGGCCCCGGCGTACCATGTCCGTGAGCATTGGCCAGGCGCTGACTTCTAGTGCGAGGTTGAGAGATTTATTGCGCTCTGCCGCCTCTTTCTCCATCCGAACCCGCAAGCCATGTTTTTCTTCTGGAAGCACGAGTGGTAAATCCATGACTTCATCCAGAGTAATCTCGGAGAGCTTGGATACCTTGGTGTTAGGGGGTGATATAAGGTAAAAGCGCTCCTCGATCAGCGGGCGGTAGCGCAGATTCTTCTGGCTGCCGTGATGGCTGTAGGTAATGGCGAGGTTCAGTCTGTGTTGTAGCACCATCTGTTGCAGGGTCCCGCTCATGGCAGATTTCACTGCAAGAGTTACCTGAGGGAAGCGTTTGCGATACTCCTCAATGGTTGCACCGGAGAAAGTATGGGCGACGGTAGGTAGTAGTCCCAGAATTACCTGGCCCGTAACTTCGCCCGCAACTGCAGTTACATCGGCTTGGGTTCGCTCCAGGCTTTGAAGAAGCATCCGAGCTCTTTCGTATAAAAGTTCTCCTGCAGCAGTAAGTACCACACCTCGGCCGTGGCGCACGAAAACCTCTACGTTGAGAGCTTCCTCTAGCATCCGGATCTGTCGGCTCAACGCAGGCTGGGCCACAAACAACTTTTCAGAGGCGCGGCTGAAGCTACCTGTGTCGGCGACCGTAAGGAAGGTGTTCAACTGGCGTAGGTCGATGTTGAGATTGAATGGCATGGACGTGTATTTCCCCATAACAACTAATTATTAGTCCTCCCTACTCTATATTATTTTTATGGGTCCGACCTAGTTCCTGTTGATCAGCAATGCTATGCCAAAAAGTGATGAATGGTATAAAAAGTATATAATTGTTGTAGATTTTTCTTGCTGGTACGGTTGGTTGCATCTGGCTACTCCCGCGGAACGCGGCTTTGCGACTTCTTCGCAGGGTTAATTGAGCTTCGTAATTAATCGCGACCAAATCGCGACTGAAAGTAATCAAGAGGGTTGAAGTTATGCATAATCGTTCTATTTACGGTAGCGACCACCAGCTGTTCCGCGAGAATGCTCGCCGCTTTTTCCGAGAAGAGCTTGAGCCAAACATCGAGCAGTGGGAGAGCGATGGCATTGTGCCCAGGGCTTTCTGGCGTAAGGCTGGCGAGCACGGATTTCTTTGCTGTGGCGTGCCGGAAGAGTACGGCGGGCCTGGCGCGGATTTCCTCTATAACATGGCACTGTCAGAAGAAACGGGTTATGCCATAGGTGGTGCCAGCGTTGGTTTCTCCGTGAGTGCTGACATCGTTGCTTACTATCTGATGAACGCCGGCTCCGAGGATCATAAACGTAAGTGGTTGCCAAAAATGGTGACCGGCGAGGCAATTGCCTCTATTGGCATGACCGAGCCTGGCGCCGGCAGTGATCTCAAGGCGATCCGTACTTCTGCTGTTCGTGATGGTGATGACTATGTTATTAACGGGCAGAAAACGTATATCACTAATGGCCAGAATGCTGACTTTGTGCTGCTGGCTTGTGTAACTGGTCCGGGCAAAGGTGCCCACGGCATCAGCATGATCATCGTGGAAGCCGACCGTCCAGGTTTCGAGCGTGGTCGCAATCTGGACAAGATCGGCCAAAAGGCTGCAGACACCTCCGAAATGTTTTTCCAGGATGTTCGTGTGCCGGTAACCAACCTGGTGGGTCAGGAAGGTGAGGGTTTTGCCATGATGATGCGCGAGCTACCCCGGGAGCGGATTACTATCGCTTGCCGTGCCCAGGCTGAAGCACAGCGTGCTTTTGATCTGACCAACGAATACGTCAAAGAGCGCAAGATGTTTGGTCAGGCACTGGCAGATTTCCAGAACACCCAGTTCACACTCGCCGAAATCAAGACTAATCTGGAAGTGGGTTGGGCCTACCTCGACCAGTGCATCAGGAAATGCGACGAGGGCACACTGACTGCGGAAGAGGGTGCAATGGCCAAGCTGTGGACCACCGAGAATGAGGGAGTGGTGGTCGACAAGTGTCTGCAGTTATTCGGTGGTTACGGTTACATGTGTGAGTATCCGATTTCCCGCATGTTCGTCGATGCACGGGTTCGCCGAATCTATGGTGGTGCTTCTGAAATCATGAAGCTGGTTATAGCGCGCTCTCTTTAAATCGGTATTCAAACTGGCCAGACCGGCAGCCGCTGGCTGCCGGTTCTGTAATCAAGAAAGGAAGGAAATCCCATGTCTGGTATTACCGCATACGGTGCCTACATTCCCAGAACTCGCCTGTTGAAGTCTGCTATTGCTGATGCCAACGACTGGTTTGATGCCAGTCTTCGTGGTCTCGCCAAAGGCGAGCGTAGCGTCTGTAACTGGGATGAAGACACCATCACCATGGCTGTCGAGGCCGGCCAGGATTGTTTGTCCGCTCTGGATCAACGTTCTGTCAGCTCACTGTATCTCGCCTCGACCACGCTGCCATTCCTTGATCGGCAGAACTCGGTTGTGGTCAGTCAGGCCCTGAATCTTGGCGATCACCTGCGCACGATGGATGTGGCTGCTTCACAGCGTGCTGCAACCTCAGCGCTGATCACCATGCTGGAGTCCGGTCGTGCCAAGGGTAACTCACTATTGCTGGCCTCTGAGCATCGTCGCAGCAAGTGCGGGTCCCGTGCCGAAATGTTGTGGGGCGATGGTGCGGCAGCTGTTGCGGTTGGCGATGACGATGTGATTGCTGAATACCTGGGTAGTGAAACCTACGTAACGGATTTTGTGGACCACTATCGCGGTGAGGATTCCACCATTGATTACGAGTGGGAAGAGCGTTGGATCCGTGATGAAGGCTATATGAAGAGCGTCCCGCTGGCGGTATCCCGTCTGCTGGAGAAGACTGGTGTGAAGGCGTCCGAGATCGCTCATTTCGTGCTGGCATCTGATCAGGCCAGAACTCCCGCCGCTGTTGCAAAAAAGATTGGTATTGCCGCAGAGGCCATCGCTGACAACCACATCGGTGAGGTCGGGGTGGCTGGAGTAGCCCAGCCTGTTCTTATGCTCACCGACGTGCTTGAAAAGGCAAAAGCCGGTGACCTGATCCTGCTTACAGGCTTTGGTCAGGGTACGGATGCCGTGCTGCTCAGGGCTACCGATGCTATTGCCGGCAGGCGACCAAAAACCGGTTTCAGTGGCGCCCTTGCCCGCCGTCGTGAAGACAAAAACTACAACAGGTTCCTAAGCTTCAATAATCTGGTTGATCGTGACGTCGGTAAGCGCGGTGAACTGGATAAGCAGAGTTATCTGGCCGCCATGTATCGGCGGAAGGACTTGCTGACCGGGTTTATTGGTGGCAAGTGCCGTGAATGCGGGACGATTCAGATTCCCAAGGAAAAATACTGCGTTAACCCTGAGTGTGGCGCCCTGGATAGCCAGGACGATCACCCGATGTCGGCTGTTAAGGGACGCGTGATGACCTGGACTGCTGACCGCCTGACGTTCGATTGGAATCCTCCTGCCTATTTCGGCCTGGTGGAGTTCGAGGGCGGTGGTCGTCTGATGATGGACTTTACGGAAGTTGAGGCTGATGCCATAGATGCAGGTGTTGAGGTTTCCGTGCACTTCCGTATCCGTCAGTTCGATAACCAGCGGGGCTTCCGGAAGTACTTCTGGAAAGCTACCCCGGCTCAGCAATAACTTACGCAGCGAATACAGGTGAATAACAATGGCTAGTGGAATCAAAGATAAGGTAGTGATCCTTGGGATGGGCTGTAGCAAGTTTGGTGAGCGTTGGGATGCCAGTCCTGCTGACCTGATGTCCGAGGCGTTTGAAGAAAGCCTAGCAGATGCGGGTGTCCACAAGGGCAAAATTGAAATGGCCTGGTTCGGTGCTGGTATCGATGCTTTCAACGTCGGCTCCAGCGCCATGCCGCTGTCCATTGCCCTGCGGTTGCCGAACATTCCGGTGACCAAGGTGGAGAATATGTGTGCAACCGGTACAGAGGCATTTCGCGGCGCGGTTTACGCTGTGGCCTCGGGTGCCTGCGATATCGCCCTGGCGCTCGGTGTGGAGAAACTCAAGGACGTTGGCTATGGAGGCCTGCCTCAGCGTACCCGGGGTGTTGAAAACGATATGTACTGGCCCAACCTTTCAGCGCCCGGCGCCTTTGCCCAGCTTGCCAGTGGCTATCGCGCCAAACACGGTGTCGACAAGGCTGAGTTGAAGCGTGCCATGGCTCACATCTCCGTGAAGAGCCATGCCAATGGTGCCAAGAACCCAAAGGCCCACCTTCAGCGTGAGATTACCGAGGAACAAGCAATTAATGCGCCATACATTGCAGAGCCCATCGGGCTGTTTGACTGCTGTGGTGTGAGTGACGGCGCTGCCTGTGCAATTGTCTGTACACCGGAAATTGCCCGTGCCCTCGGCAAGTCGGATCTAGTCTCCGTCAAAGCTTTGCAGTTGGCGGCATCGAATGGTGACGAGGCTGGCTTCAGCAATTGGGATGGTTCTTACCTGAAAACAACCAGAATTGCAGCCCAGCGTGCATATGATGAGGCTGGCGTTCGTAAACCCCGAGAAGAAATCAGTATGACCGAAGTCCATGATTGCTTTTCGATCACTGAGCTGGTCACGATGGAGGATTTGCAGCTGTCAGATGAAGGGCAGGCCGTTCGGGATGTGCTGAATGGTGACTTTGATGCAGACGGTCGAATTCCGTGCCAGATTGATGGCGGCCTCAAGTGCTTTGGGCACCCGATCGGCGCTTCCGGGATGCGAATGATCTACGAAAACTATCTGCAGTTTTATGGCAGGGCTGGCGACCGTCAGCTGAAGGATCCTCGTCTGGCGCTGAATCACAATCTGGGTGGCTTTCCGCACCAGAATATTTGCAGTATTTCGGTGATCGGCCGGTATGAGTAACGTGGCTCACCCGGGGACGACCTGGTCCTCCCCCCAGCCAGCTTCTCCTAATTCACACTGTCAGGAAGGTAGAGCATGAGTGCCGGTGAACAGATTGCTGCCCTGGAACTTGCCGATAACAGTATCAGCGCGATTGACGTGTTTGTTCGCCAGGGACTGAAGAGTCTCAAGGAGTTCAGCACCGTTGATGGCTGGCTGGATGGAGGGCTGCTGGATAAGCACCAGCTGAGTTGCTACGAGTTGGCGTTCTGTACGGCTGAGCTCGGCGCTGCCCGTGAGGTGTGCCGTTACGCCCGCGATGCTGGGGAGGAAGACAGTCTTTCTGTGGATACCGCGCTCGCGTTCACCGCTGAAGCCGCAGCCTCGGTACTTCAACGTCTTGTGGCGCGTGCCACTGATTTGGGGCTGGATATTACTGAACTGTCTGGGCTGTATTGTGATAGCACCACGGGAGTTCTGCGAGCCAGGTATGGTAGTGCGGAATTTCTTGCAGCCATAGGCGCTGCCGTTACTGAGCGTGGCAGCAGCAGGCTCCCTACATTGCTCAATGAAGACAAGGAGATGGTTCGTGACATGTTCGCCCGTTTCGGTGCGGACGTCGTTGCTCCCGTTGCTGAGAAGATTCATCGCCATGACCTGGACATCCCCGATGAGATCCTTAATCAGGCCGCGGAACTGGGCTGTTTCGGCATCAGTATCCCTGAGAGGTTCGGCGGTCTACAGCCAGATGATCGAGACGATAGTCTCGGCATGATTGTGGTTACGGAGGAGCTGTCCAAAGCATCGTTGGGCGCAGCGGGGTCGTTGATTACCCGTCCCGAAATAGCTGCCAAGTCCCTGTTGCAAGGCGGCACCGCGGCCCAGCAGGAAACCTGGTTGCCAAGGATTGCCTCCGGTGAAAGCCTCTGCGCCATTGCCATTACCGAACCTAATTTTGGGTCTGATGTGGCATCGCTGGGGCTAAAGGCAACTCCGGTAGATGGCGGCTGGGTACTGAATGGTAGCAAGACCTGGTGCACCTTCGCTGGCAAGGCAAGTCTGTTACTGGCGATGGCGCGCACCGAACCGGACCCAAGCCTGGGGCACAAGGGGTTGAGTCTGTTTCTGGTGGAGAAGCCTGCGGCAGCTGGCCATGAGTTCCGTCACCAGCAACCACAAGGTGGGGTCATTCAGGGTAAGGCGATTGCCACTGTGGGTTATCGCGGAATGCACTCCTACGATGTGTTTTTTGAGGATTATTTCGTTCCCGCTGATGGTCTGATCGGAGAGGAGAGCGGTCGTGGTAAAGGGTTTTATTTTACTATGGCCGGTTTCGCCGGCGGTCGTATCCAGACTGCAGCGAGGGCTACGGGCGTGATGCAGGCTGCGTTTGAAAAGGCTCTGAGCTACTCCCGCGAACGCAAGGTGTTCGGTAGTCCTGTAGGCGACTATCAGCTTACACAGGTGAAACTGGGGCGCATTATGGCCACCCTGACGGCGTCTCGCCAGTTCAGTTATGCGGTAGCACGAATGATGGATGAGGGGACTGGCCAGATGGAGGCGAGCCTGGTGAAGCTGTTCAGCTGTCGGGCAGCTGAATGGGTAACTCGTGAAGCCATGCAGATTCATGGTGGCATGGGCTATGCCGAGGAAACTGCGGTAAGCCGTTACTTTCTGGATGCCCGTGTGCTGTCCATTTTCGAGGGTGCTGAGGAGACACTGGCACTCAAAGTGATCGCAAGAAACCTGGTAAGTAACGTCTGAATGTAAGGCTTATCCGCGGCTGGTGGACCTTTCTGGTGAGCCAGTTAACTATGTTGGTAAATAATTCGTAAGAGACCTGTAGGAGGGTGTCATGAGTGATAAGAAGCTTCTGGAAGATAAAGTTATTGTGGTTACCGGTGCCGGGCGTGGTATCGGACGTGCGACCTCAATGATGCTTGCCGAGAAAGGCGCCAAGGTTGTCGTCAATGACATCGGGGGCAGTGCAGACGGTTCCGGTAATGATTCCACTCCGGCCCAGGAAGTGGTTGACGAGATCAGGAAAGCCGGTGGTGAGGCTGTTGCAAACTTTGACAGCGTGACTGAATGGGAAGGTGGCCAGAAAATTATCCAGGCTGCCATTGACACGTTTGGCCGCATCGATGGTGTAATCAACAATGCCGGTAACCTGCGCGACGTAATTTTCCACAAGATGAGCGAGGCCGATTTTGAGGCCGTGCTGGCGGTTCACCTGAAAGGAACCTTTAACGTCAGCCGTGCGGCAGCCCCGATTTTCCGGGAGCAGGGCAGCGGTACCTTCGTCAATATGACTTCTACCTCAGGGCTGATCGGTAATTTTGGCCAGGCTAACTATGCCGCTGCAAAAATGGGCGTCGTCGGTCTCTCCAAGTCAATGGCTCTGGACATGCATCGTTTCGGTGTAACTTCTAACTGCATTGCACCATTTGCTTGGAGCCGCCTGATCGGCAGTATTCCTACTGATAGTGAAGAGCAGAAAGCGCGCGTTGCCAAAATTCAGCAGATGACGCCTGACAAGATTGCCACTCTGGCCGTGTCACTATGCAGTGATGAGGCGAAAAATGTTACTGGACAGATTTTCGGTGTTCGGAACAACGAGATCTTCCTGTTCAGCCAGCCACGCCCATTCCGCTCTGCCCACACGTCTGATGGCTGGACTCCGGAGACCGTGCTGAGCCGTGTACTGCCGGCATTTGAAGCGGACTTCTACCCGTTGAGTCGCTCCGCCGATATCTTCAGCTGGGATCCGTTCTGATCCGGATATGACACCGCAGTATCGCGCCGGCCTTTGAGGGGCCGGTCACCTGTCCGGTACTGACGCAACAACAAAGGAGCGCCACTGTGGCTATCGATTACGATAAGCTGATGAATCGCAAGTTCGAGCGCCTCGAACACACCTACACCGAGAAAGACACCATCCTTTATGCCCTGGGTGTCGGCATGGGTATCGATCCCCTTGATGAGGACTGTCTCAAATTTGTCTACGAAGATGGTCTCAAGGCGTTGCCGAGCATGGCCAACGTATTGGCTTACCCGGGCTTTTGGGCGAAAGAGCCGGATACCGGGATTGACTGGGTCAAGATTCTTCATGCTGGTCAGGAGATGATCATGCATAAACCGTTGCCTGTTTCCGGCACGGTGGAAGCCACAACAAAAGTGAATGAAATCATTGACAAAGGTGAGGGTAGGGGTGCCCTGATTCTGTCGGAGCGCACGGTCCGTGATGTCGCCACCGGTGATGACCTCTGTACCCTGATCATCACCACTCTCGCCCGTGGTGATGGTGGTTTTGGCGGCCCCTCCGTGACTTCTCCGAAGCCCGATCCGATTCCCGAGCGTGAGCCGGACGAGGTTTGTGACCTTCCGACCTTGCCAATGTCCGCGTTGATATACCGGCTTTGTGGCGACTATAACCCGTTGCACGCCTCACCTGAAGTTGCCAAAGCCGCTGGCTTCAAGGCGCCGATTCTGCACGGGTTGTGCACTTTCGGAGTGGCCACCCATGCCATTCTGAAAACAGTGTGTGACTACGATCCCGCACGGCTCCATCGCCTTCGCCTCAGATTTTCTTCGCCCGTTTATCCGGGCGAAACCATTCGCACCGAAATCTGGCGTGAGAGTGATCAGGTGGCGTTTCGTTGCCGGGTTATCGAGCGGGATGTCGTGGTGATCAACAACGGTTACGCCGAAGCCGGCTGATCCTCTGGCCGGTGAGCAACATCGGTCGTTGTTTCCAGCACACAGACAGTCAGGATTTAAACAACATGCAAAATATTCTCTCAGGACTCCGTGTCGTTGAAGGCAGTGCCTTTGTGGCTGCTCCCTCCGGTGGAATGACACTGGCACAGTTGGGTGCAGACGTAATTCGCTTTGATCCCATCGGCGGGGGTATTGACTACAATCGCTGGCCGGTTACGGCTGACCAGAAAAGTCTCTACTGGCACAGTCTTAACAAAGGCAAGCGTTCCATCGCAGTGGATTTCCGTCGCCCGGAAGGTCAGGAGCTGCTGACCCGCCTGATTACCCAGCCCGGTGACGAAGCAGGACTGTTTCTGACCAACTTCCCTGCAAAGGGCTGGTTGTCCTACGACCGCCTGCGGGAATATCGGGAAGATCTTATCTATCTGAACCTGATTGGTGACCGCCATGGCCGAGGTGCGCTGGATTACACTGTCAATTGCAAGGTCGGATTTCCGGCACTGACAGGAGAGGGAAAAAGCAGCGAAATTCCGCCACTGAATAACCCGCTCCCGGCCTGGGATGTGATCACCGGTCAGCAGATTGCCCTGGGCATGCTGGCGGCAGAACGCCATCGCAGCAGAACCGGTGAGGGCCAGATGGTCCGCATCGCGCTCGCAGATGTTGCAATGGCTACCCTGGGTAACCTTGGTTATATCGCAGAGGCCATGATCAACGGGGCTGACCGTGACGGTATTGGCAACAACATCTTCGGCACCTATGGCCACGATTTTCAGTGCCAGGATGGTGAGCGGGTAATGGTTGTGGGGGTCAGTCCAAATCAGTGGCGAGCGCTGGTGGAGGTGACTGGTACTGAAGCTGAGATTAATGCGCTTCAGCAACAAATGGGACTGGACTTCCGCAAGGAAGGTGATCGCTACCAGGGCCGTGATGGCATCACTGAGATTTTCCGGCCCTGGTTTGCGGCACGCCGTTTCGAGCAGGTGGCAACGGAGCTGGACAATGCGGGTGCTTGTTGGGGCAAGTATCAGACCATCCGTGAAGTTGTAGAAAATGATATTGACTGCTCTGAAGATAATCCGCTTTTCCAGATGGTCGACCAGCCCGGAATCGGCAAATATCTGATGCCCGACCACCCGTTGCGTTTCACCTCGATGGAACAAGGGCCTATACGTCCGGCGCCCCGACTGGGTGAGCACACCGAGGAAATTCTGGCCGAAACCCTGAGTCTGTCCACTGGAGAGATTGCCCGGTTGTTTGACCAGAAGATTGTGGCCAGTTCGGGCCAGTAATCACCCGTTAAAAATTACAATTCCGCCGGCTACCGGCGGCGATGGAGAGGTGGAATGGGACCATTACACGGATATCGGGTCATCGAGTTGGCCGGTATTGGCCCGGGGCCTTTCAGCGGCATGATGCTGGCCGACTTGGGCGCCGAAGTGATCAGCGTTGAGCGCCCTGGCGCCGGGGCGTCGAAAGTGGCGCTGGATTGCAGTCGACGTGGCAAGCGTTCGATCGCCCTGAATTTGAAGAGCGAGGCAGGCGTTGAGGCGTTACTGAGGCTGGTGGAAAGCGCTGATGCCCTGTTCGAGGGGTTCCGTCCGGGCGTGATGGAGAAACTGGGCGTTGGCCCGGATGAATGTCTGGCCCGCAATCCGAAACTGGTCTACGGCCGAATGACCGGGTGGGGTCAGTACGGCCCTATGTCCCATGCGGCCGGTCACGACATTAACTATATATCGCTGACGGGTGCGCTCAATGCAGTGGGGCGTGCCGGGGAAAAACCCGTACCTCCGCTGAATCTGGTGGGTGATTTTGGAGGCGGCGGTATGTTCCTGGCATTGGGTCTGGTGGCCGGGCTACTGGAAGCCCAGAAATCCGGCAAAGGCCAGGTCATTGATGCGGCGATGACTGACGGGTCTGCCGTCCTGATGTCCATGTTCCACAGTGCCCACGCCATGGGGCTCCATACACTGGAACGAGGCACCAACAAGCTTGATGGTGGTGCGCACTTTTATGACACTTATGAAACAAGAGATGGTAAATACATTTCCATTGGTGCCATCGAACCTCAGTTTTATGCCCAGCTGGTTGACGTCGCCGGCTTGTCGCCGGAGTTGTTTGCTGACCAGTTGAACCGGGAACGTTGGCCCGAGCTAAAACGGGTACTCGCCGGTGTTTTTCTTCAGAAAACCCGTGACCAGTGGTGTGAACTCATGGAAGGCACGGATATCTGCTTTGCTCCCGTTCTCGACCTGCAAGAGGCTCACAGCCACCCCCATAACGTTGCCCGAAAGTCCTATATCAAGGTTGGTGAGATGATGCAGCCGGCTCCGGCTCCGAGGTTCAGCAGAACATCCCCGGAGGTCCGCCACGAAGCACGGGCGTACGGTGCTGACACTGAGGCCGTGTTAGGTGCACTGGGGTTCACCGAAGCACAGCTTGAGGCCATAGTCGAAAAGCCCGTAGCCAGCTGAGTAGATCCCGATTCAATAAATCTGAAATGGATAGCCGAAAATGAGTCATCTGCTATACGAAAAAAAGAGCGGTGTTGCCTATCTCACGATGAATCGCCCTGAAGTCAGGAATGCGCTGTCGCTGGAGATGCGTGAGAAGTTGTTGACGACTTTGCAGATTCTGGAGTCGGACAGTGCCGTTCGCTGTGTGGTTTTGCGTGGTAAAGGCGAGCACTTTATGGCAGGTGGCGACGTCAAGTCGTTCATGGAATTCACCAGGCTGACACCAGCAGAAAGGCGCCTGACCTTCATTAACCGTATTCATACCAATCTCAATGGCATCATGTACACCATGCGTCGGCTGAACAAGCCAATCATTGCCAGCGTATCTGGTGCGGCAGCCGGTGCTGGCATCAGTCTGGCGCTCAATTGTGACCTGGTGATTGCTTCCGACGATGCCTTCTTTACCCTCGCATACAGTCGTATTGCCAGTAGCCCGGATGGTGGTGCGACCTATTACCTGCCTCGCCTGGTAGGGACCAAGAAGGCAATGGAAATTGCCCTGCTTGGCGATCGCTTCACCGCCGCAGAAGCGAGAGATATGGGCATGATCAATCGTGTAGTACCTGCGGCAGACCTTGAGGAGCAAACCCAAAAGCTGGCAGAACGTTTGGCTAAGGGGCCCAGCAAGGCCTACGGCAACATCAAACAATTGATCCTTCAGTCGTCCGAGAACTCTCTGGAACAGCAGTTACAGTCCGAAGCAGAAACCTTTGGCGCAACTGTCATGGCAGAGGATTGGGTCGAAGGGGTTAGCGCCTTTAATGAAAAACGTAAACCGCAGTTTACTGGCCGTTGAAGTCGTCACTCTGAACGGACGTGGCGGGCTGGTTACAGGAGATTAATAGTGAGTAATACAACGATAGACAAAGCAACCTTCAAAGGTATCGTCTGTGGAAGCAGACACCTTACCCACGAGGAATTCCAGCAACATGTCCGCCGCGCAGCCGCAGGCCTGAAAGGTCTGGGAGTCGAGCCTGGAGACTGTGTCGGCATCTTCATGCGAAACGACATACCGTTTCTGACCGCTAATCACGCTGCCAACTATGTCGGTGCCTATGCTGTCCCCATTAACTGGCATCTGGCGGGTGAAGAGCTCACCTATATTCTGAATGATTGTGGCGCGAAGGTGCTGATCATTCATGCCGATCTATGGCGGGCCATCCATGACGCCATTCCCGAACGTGTGACGTGTCTTGTGGTTGAAACCCACGAAGATCTCCGTTCAGCCTTTGGTCTGGATGTCCACGCCTGCACGATTCCGGAAGGACAGACCAGCTGGTACAAGTGGCTCGAAGCCCAGCCGCCTATTTCTGAGCCAGCACAGATAGGGCCATCATCCATGCTGTATACGTCGGGTACCACCGGTCACCCCAAGGGAGTTCGCCGGATTGCCCTTGATGAAGAGAAGGCGGCCCGGATGCGCGATTTTCGGTCCCGGGTTTACGGGTGTGCTCCGAAGGCCCGCTGCATGGTGCCGGGGCCGCTTTACCACAGTGCGCCCAATGGTTACGCCATGCAGGCATCCAAGATCAGCGACTTATTGGTGATTGTGCCGCGTTTTCACGCCGAAGGTGTATTGAAGCTCATTGAGGAGTACCGGCTTACTGCAGCGATGATGGTGCCGATCATGTTCATTCGCCTGCTCAAGCTGCCGGAGGACGTCCGCAACAGGTACGACCTGTCCACGCTGGAATTCATCATTCATGCCGCAGCACCTTGTCCGCCGGATATCAAGCGGAAGATGATCGATTGGTTCGGACCGGTGATCAACGAATTCTACGGATCCACAGAGTCGGGCGCGGTTGTGGCCTGCAACTCAGAACAGGCACTGGCGAAGCCAGGCAGTGTTGGCAAAACTGTACCGGAGGCGGATGTCCGGATTCTTGATAAAGCGGGAAATATCCTCCCTGCTAACACTATTGGTGAGATTTACTCCCGCTTTCCTATTCATGATTTCACCTATAACGGCAGGCCGGAAGCGCGGGAAGAAATCGATCAGGACGGGTACATAACCTCCGGTGATATGGGCTATATGGATGAGGATGGCTTTCTCTTTATTGCGGACCGCGCCAAGGATATGGTGATTTCGGGCGGGGTTAACATATACCCGGCAGAAATCGAATCAGCGTTGCACAATTATCCGGGCATCAAGGATTGTGCTGTGTTCGGGGTGCCCGATGAAGAGTTTGGCGAGTCAGTGATGGCAGTGCTGGAGGTCGAAAACGAGGGGGATATTTCCGTTGATGAGGTGAGGGTTTATCTGCGGGAACACCTGGCCGGTTTCAAGGTTCCCAGGACCATCGAGATTGGCAAGGATTTGCCCCGGGAGGACTCCGGCAAGATCTTCAAACGTCGGCTCCGTGACAAATACTGGCAGCAGGCGGGCCGCAAAATCTGAGGTTGCCATACTTCTGGCACGCATGCGGCCTCCTGGGCTTTTCAGGGGGTCAGTATCCGCGAAATGCCGGCCGTCTCCTGTGATGACGAGCATCGATAGCTTCGGCGAAATCCTCGGTGTTGAAGGCCGTTTGCTGGTACTCGGCTTCCAGGCTAAGTGTGGAAGAGAGATCCAATGTGGCGGCCATCGCCACCTCTTTCTTGATCAGGCCGAGAGCTGTGGTCGGTCCGGATGCCAGTTCGCCGGCCAACTCTTCGGCTGCCCCCCAGAGCCGATCATTGTCCACCACTTTGTGGGCAAGCCCCCAGGCGAGTGCCTCTTCTGCCCCGAAGATGCCGCCAGTCAGTGCCAGTGCTGCTGTACGTCGTGCGCCGAGGGCACGGGTCAGAAACCAGGAGCTGCCCCCGTCCATGACTGCGCCAATACGGGCAAAGGAAATATGAAATGCTGCATCCTGGTTCACCAACATAAGATCAGATGCAAGGGCAAGGCTCACGCCGGCGCCTGCAGCAGGACCATTGACGGCAGCTATGACAGGCACCGGCAGGCTGGTAAGCCGCCTGATGACCTGATTGATTCCGTTTTCCACCTGATCACCAATGGTTGCGCGACGGCCGAGGATTTCATCCGGCTGGACATCAGCACCGGTGCAGAATCCTCGGCCGTTGGCGCGGATCACAACGGTGCGAACATTCAGGTCTGAGGCCTGTTCTGTAAGCAGTCGGAGTAACTCCCCGCGCATCTCGTTGCTCATCGCATTGAGACGGTCAGGTCTGTTCAAAGTAATGGTCAGAATGTTGTTGTTTATCTCATGTTCTATATCAGCCATGGCGACTCCGGATGTTATTGCCTTGTGACGATTTGTGGACTTTTATCAGTTTTTAAAAGTAACCCGAAATTGCTGTTTAATCCTGACTTTTGGCATATCCGATCAGCATGGAAAGTATAGATAAATTATAACTGTGCCAATGCAGGCATAGTGATAGCGTTGAGCATCCGTTCTTTGTCATCTGGCAATCCGGATTAATAAAAAAGGATAACCGTGGCGACATCATTCACGGCCAACAGATTGTGAGAGTAATATGAGTGACGCAAACTTACAGTTTGAAGATTCAAATATGAGCGGTTTTCGGGAAGTTCTCGGGTTTTCGGTAACGGATTGGGAGCCTGGTCGAGCCGTTATTACCGCAGAGATGACGGAGCGTCATCTCAATCGGAATGGTTTTGTTCACGGTGGGGTATTTGTGTCCTTGCTGGATAGTGCCGCAGGGCTTTGCGGAACATACTGTTCGGTGCCCGGTAACGTCAGGCGTTGCATTACGATATCGCTTAACACCCATTTCATGAATCCATTGCAAGCAGGGGTGGTGCAGGTCGAAGCTGAGGTAGTCAGCCGCGGCAGGAAGATATTTTTCGTCGAAGGAAGAATTACTTGTGAAGAGCTTCTGGTCGCGACCGGCCAGGGAACCTTTCGCTATGTCCTGGGTGGCGAAAATGAGGAGGGTGTTCAGGCAGATTGAAGTCTGCCAAGTTATGCCTGTCTGGCAAGGGTTCTATAAAATATGGGTCGTTGTTGATATTGCTTTGCGGTGATAGTTTGATTCTGTGAGGTGGATGCGTGTTACCCGCCACACCCAACAAAAACAAAACCCCATGCTGGGAGCAATCTCATGATAACAAAATTCAAGTCGCTGACCTTCGGCTTTGTTCTGGCGATAGCCGGGGCGACCCAGGCCTCTGCTGACGTTGTGCTGCGTTACGCAGAAGCAGGGCCTAATCGCGGCACCCGCGCTGCAGCCGTGCAGTTTTATGCGGATGAAGTTGAGCGCCTGTCGGGTGGTGACATCAAGGTTGATATCCATTGGGGCGGTGCGCTGCTCAAGTGGAGTGGCGTCATGAGTGGTGTCTCTGCGGGTAGTGCCGATCTTGGCTCAGTGCTTTCTTCATATGAGCCTCAGGAGCTCAAAGCGCTAGGTATTGGCGATATTCCGCTTGAATACGCTGATCCCTGGGTTGGTATGCGAGCCATGTACGAGCTGATGACCACCGAGTCCCAACTTCAAGAGTCGCTTGCCGGTCAGTCACTGGTCTACCTCAGCAACTTCAGTACAACCGGTGTCCAGTTCGAGTGTACCGAGGGCAACCAGATTCGCACCGTTGACGATATCAAGGGCAAGCGTGTTCGGGCCACCGGCACCTATACCAACGTGCTGGCGGAGCTGGGTGCTGACACTGTGAGCATGACTTTCGGTGAAGTTTATCAGGCACTGGATACGGGCCTGGTGGACTGCCTTGCCAGTTACTTTTACACCATGAAAGCCTACAAGACTTATGAGGTGGTAGAAACAGTGACCCGGGTTGACTGGGGGCAGCTTCTTGGTTTTGCCATTGTTATCAACGAGTTTGCCTGGTCCGATTTAAATGAAGAACAGCAGACCATTATGCTGAAGGCCGGATCAAATATGATTGATCACTTTGCCCGCCTGACGATCGAGGATGCAGAGAAGGTGGCTAAGACCCTAGCGAATGGAGGTTTTGGCAAGGTGGTTCCGGTAACCCCGATGGCGCCCGAAGAGCGCAAGAAGATTCTCGAAGCCACGCTCCCATTCCGTGATAGCTGGATTGAGGACGCAAATCGTAGAGGAATGGATGGCCAGCGGATCTGGGACACATACATCGGACTGCTCGAGCAGTATCAGTCCGAATTCGAGGCCAATGGTTACCCCTGGCAGAACTGATATTTAATGGACAGGTCCGCCCTTAGGCTGAATGGCTCAGGGGTGGGGCTTTGAATCACGAATGGGCGGCCATGCCGCAATTCGCAAAACAAGAGGATACAAACAATGGATACCAAAAAAACGCTGAAATCTTTGGCCGTCGGCTCCGTTCTCTCTCTTGCTATATTAGGCCATGCCGGGGCGGAGACCACGTTCCGGTTCGCTGAAGCAACTCCAAACCGGGGCGCACGGGCAGACGCACTGCAGTATTTCGCTGATCAGCTGGAATCGCAGTCCGGTGGCGACATGAAGCTGGACATTCACTGGGGTGGGGCGCTGCTCAAATATAGTGCCATTCTGGGTGGCGTCAGCTCCGGAACCGCGGATATGGGGTCCGTTCTGGCCGCCTATGAGCCTCAGAAAATGCGGGCCCTGAGTGTCGGCGATATTCCGGTGCCACAGTCCGATTCCTGGGTCGGTATGCGTGCCATGTATGAACTGATGACGACCAACGAGCAGTTGCAGCAGGAGTTTGAGAAGAACGAAGTGGTGTACGTCACCAACTACACCACCAGTCCGATGCAGTTCGAATGTGCGGGTGATGTGCGAATCGAGAAGCTGGAGGATTTTGCTGGCAAGAAAGTCCGCGCCTCCTCGATCTACGCCAAGATTCTCGATGAAGTTGGCGCAAACATGGTGAACTTCATCTATTCCGAAGTGTATCAGGCTCTGGATACCGGTCTGGTGGACTGCTCTGGTGGCTACCTTTACGCCATGCAGGCGTTCAAGACTCCGGAAGTGACCACCAGTGTGGCGTTGATGAACTGGGGGCAGATTGCGGGTTTTGCCATGGTCATGAACAAGTGGACCTGGGATGACCTGACAAGAGAGCAGCAGGAGCTGTTGCGGGAAGTTGGCTCGGAAATGGTCGACTTTTATGCCGAAAGGGTAATTGCAGACAACCAGGAAGTGATCGAAAAACTGCCTACTGGTGAGTTGGGCAATGAGGTCGAAGTCATTGAATGGTCCGATGAGAATCGCGCTGAACTGTTTGACGAATCGGATAAATACGTTAAAGCCTGGATTGAGGACATGAACGAGGCCGGTCTTGATGGTCAGGCCATATGGGACGAGTATCAGTCTCTGTTGAACAAATACCAGACGGAACTGGACGAAAACGGTTACCCGTGGGCCCGGAGCTGAACCCGGGAAGCCTTGGCTTTCTGCAGGCGACAATGTCGCCTGCAGGTCAGGGTAACCTCACGGACCTGCCAACAATATACAACTACTGGGTAAACGGGACCCGTCCTCGGTCGGAAGGGTTCTCATTGGGAGGTGCACATGGTCGTCACCGAGCGTTCGGAACGACTGCAGTCTGAAGGCTTATCGACTGCTCCCCTGAAGGCGGTGAGGCATGCAAGGGGCGCTCTGGCCTGGCTGGAGAACGTGTTTTTGCTGATCGCCGTGGTTTGTATTCTGGGACTTTGCGTCGTCATTGCCAGCAGCGTTCTGTTACGAACATTTGCTTCATCCGGAATCCCCGATGAAGTCGTCATAGTCGGCGAAATGATGATCGGCGCGCTAGTTTTGCCGCTGGCATTTGTGGCCGCTGACCGTGGGTTTATCGCCGTGGAAATCTTCACCCAGTTGCTGGGGCCAAAAGTGCAACAGCTGCTGAACGTGTTGACCGTGATTGTGGGATTGATTGCGGTGACGCCGATTACCTATGCGGCCTTTATTTCCGTGGTGGATGCTTTCGAGTCCGGGGCTTATTTCTTTGGCCTTCTGGAGCTGCCCAAATGGCCGGGGCACACCCTGTTCTTTCTGGGTTATTTCCTGTTTTTTATACGGCTGATTGATCTGGCTATCCATGACTGCCTGGAGGCACTGGGAGTCATCAAGCGTAAACAGCCTAAAGCCGCAGATGAGGTAGAGCGCTAATGGAGCCGTCCGTTATTGGCAGTTGGGGCTTTGGCGCCGCGCTGGTGTTGATGATTATGCGTGTCCCGATCGCCTATGTGCTGGTTGGCGTGGCCTCGGTGTGCTCACTGCTGGCCTACGCGTGGCGGCCAGATGGGGAGTTCCTGTTTGAGCGCGGTCTGCGCCCTGCCATGGCACTGATCGAGTCCAATGCCTTTGATTTTATCCATTCCTATTCACTGAGCATGATCCCGCTGTTCATTGCGGCCGGACACATTGCCTACCATGCACGTATTACGACTGATATTTATGAAGCGGTTCGAGTCTGGTTAGCCAAGATGCCCGGTGGCCTGGCTATTGCCTCGCTTTTCGGTTGCGGAGGCTTTTCCGCCATCACTGGCTCCAGTCTCGCCTGTGCATCTTCCATGGGAAGAATCTGTGTTCCGGAGATGCTCCGCTTTGGTTACGACAAGCAACTGGCGACTTCGACCGTAGCCATGGGGGGCACTTTGGGATCGCTTATCCCACCCAGTGTACTGTTCATTCTTTACGCCATGTTCACTGAGCAATCCGTCAATAAGCTATTTTTGGCTGGTGTGCTTCCGGGCATTCTCACTATCGTCGGGTTCATCCTGGTGGTCATGATCTGGGCCATGCTTAAACCGCATCATGCTCCAGCGCCCAAGGACCTCAACTTCACCAACCGTGACCGGCTTAAGGCGGCGATTAAAGGCTGGCCGGCGCTGATGCTGATGGTCATCATTATTGGGGGCATATACGGTGGCATCTTTACTGCCACTGAAGCGGCGGCGGTCTGTCTGTTATTTGCCATTGGTTTTGGAGTGCTCTCCCGCCGGCTGAGCTGGAACGATTTTCTGAATTCCATGAAGGAGACAGCGTTCCAATCGGCATCGCTGTTCTTTATTGCCGTTGGTGCGAAGATTTTCGTGTCCTTTGTGTCCCTGACCGGCGTAACCGGTGCCTTTGTTGGATTTGTCGAGGGTCTGGGTCTCGATACCTGGATGGTCCTGCTGTTCATAGTCTTGCTGTACATCGTGTTGGGGATGTTCCTGGATTCCATTGGTACCATGTTGCTGACTCTGCCGTTTGTCATTCCGTTGGTGGAAGGCATGGGGTTGGATCTGATCTGGTTTGGCGTGGTGGTAGTCAAGTTGCTGGAAATAGGGCTGGTTACTCCGCCGTTGGGCATGAACGTGTTTGTGATAAACAGTGTGGTTGGAAGGGAAATCAAGGTGCATACCATCTTCTTCGGGGTCATGAAGTTCTTGGTGGCAGACCTGATTGTACTGGGCCTGATTGTGGCATTCCCTATCATATCGCTGCTGATCCCCAACAGTATGGGTTGATGAACCAGGGAGTCTGATTCAATGTTGAACGAGCAGTTTGCCGACGGTGCCCAGGATTCTGCAGCCATTGCGGTACAGCACCTACTGGAGAAAACAGCCGATCGTTGGCCACAGAGTCCTTCTGTCAGCTTTGAGGGCAAAACTTTCACCTGGGAGGAAACCTACAGCCGCTGCCATCATTTTTCCTTGGCCCTGGGGGGGTTGGGGGTGGTTTCGGGTGACCGGGTTGCCTATCTCGGTTTCAACTCCCATTGGTGTTTCGAGCTGTTTTTCGCCGCGCCTATGACCGGCGCTATCGTTGTGCCGGTTAACTTTCGTCTGTCGATAAGCGAGGTGATCACCTGCCTAGAGGACGCGGAGCCGGTCGTGTTGCTGGTGGACGAACATCATCATGACCAGGCTGCTGCCATTATGCGGACTTACCCTTCGCTCAGGGTCGTCTATGCAGGACACGGTGAGGTTCCCGACGACATGCTTGGTTATGAAGAGCTCTTGGCCAGAGCTGAATCTATCGGACTTTCCCCCAGTGGCAACGATGATACCCTGGCGATTTTCTATACGGGGGGCACCACCGGGCGCTCGAAAGGGGTGATGCTTTCCCACATCAACCAGTTCACCAATGCGCTTGGCGGTATCTCCTGGTACCGCATGGTCGAGCGGGAAACCCACCTGCTGGCGAACCCCATGTTTCACGCCGCTGCCGGCTCAAGGGTTTATACCGCTACCATGACGGGTACCCACACCGTGATCCTGTCCCGATTTGATGTCGGGGAAGTGATGCGACTGGTGGAGCGCTATCGCATCAATACTATGCAGATCGTACCCACCATGCTGCAAATGATTCTGGACCATCCGCAATTTGCTGATGTCGACCTTTCCAGCTTGCGGCTTATTAGCTACGGAGCCGCTCCCATGCCGGTAGCACTGATGGAGCGGGCCCTGAATGTGTTGCCCGGGGTTTCGTTCGCTCAGTCCTATGGCATGACCGAAGCCTCACCGGTTGTCACTGTGCTTGATGGTGATGATCATTCGCTGGAGCCGCAACGGCTGGCACGGCTGGAGTCAGTTGGGCGTCCTGTGTTCCACAACCATGTCCGGATTGTGGGTGCAGGGGGGGGGGCAATGCCCTCGGGAGCAGTGGGGGAGATTGCCGTCAAGGGCTCCAATGTCATGAAAGGATACTGGCGTGCCCCTGAACTTACGAGTGCGGTTCTAAAGCAGGGCTGGTATTACACTGGCGATAGTGGCTACCTGGACGAGGATGGTTACCTGTTTCTTTCTGGCAGGATTAAAGACATGATCGTCAGCGGCGGCGAAAACGTCTACCCGATTGAAATTGAAAATATCCTGTCTCGTCATCCCGATATCAAAGAGTGTGCGGTGGTAGGGGTGCCCCACGAAAAGTGGGGGGAGTCTGTTCATGCTGTTGTCAGGCTCTCGGAAACCAGTCGTGTTACGGAACACGATATAAAGGACTATTGTCGAGAGCGAATTGCTCATTACAAGTGCCCGACTGCTGTTACATTTGTAGATGAGCCACTTCCGGTTTCAACTATCAATAAGATACTCAAGACTGAAATCCGGAAGATGGTAGTTCGCAAACCAAAGTAATGCCTGTCCGGCATCGAATTAATCACTTATTGATATTTGTGTTGTGATGAGAAAAGTCAGATAGTCTCATGATGTGGTTATTTTAGACCTCTTTCGTGGGTTTCTTTCGGGCTTTCTGATCCTTCAGAAAGCCCTTTTTTTGTCCAAAGATAATGTAAATTCTTGAAAGAGCGTTCGTTATGGAAAGTGTCCGATTTAAATTTCCCGCTCCGGAAATCGATGGAAGTATTGATGAGCTACGTAAAGAAGTGCGTACCTTTCTCGATACGGAGGTTCGCAGTGGCGGTTTTATTCCAGTGACGGACTGCTGGTGTGCCGGGGTTGATCCGGAATTCAGTCGCAAGCTGGGCCAGAAAGGGTGGATAGGGGTTACCTGGCCGCGGGAATATGGTGGCCGCGAGCTGAGCGCCTTGCATCGCTATGTCATCACTGAAGAGCTGTTGGTTGCGGGGGCTCCTGTGCACGCCCACTGGATTGCTGATCGCCAGAGTGGACCGCTGATTCTGGCAACCGGCACCGAGGACATGAAATGCAACATTCTTCCCCGGATCGCGGCGGGTGAGTGTTTTGTGGCCCTTGGTCTGAGTGAACCGGAATCTGGTTCAGACCTGGCATCTGTTCGGACTCGTGCCCGGAAAGTTGACGGCGGATGGGAAATTACCGGCACCAAGCTGTGGTCGTCGGGCGCGAAACATTGTCAGTACATGACAGTACTGGCTCGGACCAGTGAGCGGGACCCGAACCAGCGCCATGAAGGCTTGACACAATTTCTCGTGCCCCTGAACTCGACCGGGGTGACCGTGCGCGGCATACGCGACATGAGTGGCGTGGAGCACTTCAATGAAAGTCACTTTGAGAAAGTTTTTGTGCCCGACGATGCGGTATTGGGAGCAGTTGGTGCGGGCTGGAAGCAGATTACCAGTGAGCTGGCGTTGGAACGCTCAGGCCCCGAGCGTTTCCTGAGCACATTTGTTGCCCTGGAAAAGGTGCTGCAACAGGGTGCGTCCAGTATTACCGGACACCAGGCTGCCGTTATCGGTAGTCTCCTGGCCCGAATTCGTGCATTGCGGGCTATGTCTCTTGGTGTGGCAGCGCTGTTAGGCCAGGGTCATTCTCCCGAAGTCGAGGCGGCACTGGTGAAGGATCTTGGTACCAGGCTGGAACAGGATATTGTTGAGCGGCTGCGTGAGTTCTGGCCAGTGCATCTAAAGCAGAGCTACGGAGATGAGCTTCAGAGGCTGATGTCTGACAGCCTTCTGCGTCAGCCTTCCTTTACCTTACGGGGCGGTACTAACGAAGTACTCAAGGGCATAATTGCCCGAGGTATGGGGCTACGCTAAAGCGTGCCCCTCCAGGATTTTTGGGGGTTTGAGATGGAAGAGACGGAACAACTGGTTCTCGATACCGCACATCGGATTTTCACTGACCAGTGCAGTGCTGGCATTGTTAACGGCTCAGAGCGAGGCGAAGTGCCGGATCGGCTGCGGCAGGCCATCCTTGAGTCAGGAGTGACGCTGGCCTGGGTGCCAGAACCCGCGGGTGGAGTCGGAGGCTCACTGGCCTTGGGCTTCAGCCTGATTCGTCAGGCCGCTGAGTTTGCCCTGCCGGTGCCATTGGCTGACACCCTGGTCGCCAACCTGTTGCTGGCGGAAAGCGGGCTTGCGGCAACCGAGAGCTGGGCCGCGCTGGCTTTTGACGGCGGCGAGCTGCCGCTGATGGTGGATGGCAAAGTCAGTGGCATGGTTGAGGCCGCCGCAGGCGCGTCCGGTGCAGAAGTGCTGGTCGTGCCTGTATCAGACAAGGGTGCGGTCAGAATTGCTACGTTTGCACACGCTGCGGTCGAAGTGGAGCATCGGGAAAGCCTGGCTGGTGAGGCGAGGTCCCGAATTACGTTCAGGTCAGTAGCGCCGGATCAGCTTTCCGGCCCGGTAGATTGCATGACTGCAGACGGCTTGAAGCAGTTCTGCGGGCTAGTCCGTGCCTGTCAGATTTCAGGCGCTCTGGAAAAGATTACAGAACTGACAGTGGGTTACGTTAAAGAAAGGCAGCAGTTTGGTCGCCCCCTGGGTAAGTTCCAGGCGATTCAGCACAAAGTGGCGGATATTGCGGGTGAAGCGGCCCTCACCGGTGCGGCGATTGATCAGGCGATCAGGATGGTGTCTGCCCAGTATGCGCCACTGAGGGGGGGCTCGCAGGCATTCCTGGCGCTGGCAACGGCCAAAGTGGTCGCATCTGAAGCAGCCGGCAAAGTGGCTCGAGATGCCCACCAGGCTCATGGCGCCATGGGGTTCAGTTATGAGTATCCACTGCAGCAATACAGTCGCCGAATCTGGAGCTGGCGTGAGGAGTTCGGCTCCGAGTTCTACTGGTCAGAGCGTCTGGGTATGGCGGTGACTTCTGAAATTCGTGCCCATGAAGCCCGCCATACGACCGGATCTGCCTGGCATATGGTTTCCCGATGAGCAGCTTGACAGGAGAGTCGATGAATACCTTTGAAGACGTTGTTATTGAGTGGCACGGGCATGTTGCGCTTGTTGAAATTTGCCGTCCGCCACTGAACTTCTTTGACGTTACACTTATTGAGCATCTGGCCTCTACATTGGAGACTCTTGACCGGGATGATCGTTGTCGCGCAGTCGTGTTGGCGGCCCGAGGCAAGGCATTTTGTGCCGGCGCGGATTTCTCTTCCAGTGGCAGTGATCTCTTCGAACCAGACTCGGATAACAATGCGCTGAGTTTGTATGGCGCCGCGGCCCGGCTGTTTGGTTGCCGCAAGCCGGTGGTGGGCGCCATCCACGGTGCAGCAATCGGCGGAGGCCTGGGACTGTCGCTAGTGCCAGACTTCCGGATTGTCTGCCCGCAAACGCGGTTTGCCGCCAACTTTGTCCAGCTCGGCATACACGCGGGTTTCGGCATCAGTCTGGTGTTGCCGAAGATTATTGGCCAACAACGGGCACAGTTGATGCTGTTGACTGGTCGCCGGATCAAGGGAGAGGAAGCGCTGGAGTTTGGTCTGGGAGACAAACTTGTTCCTGCGGACAAGGTCCGTGACGAGGCGATCGCGCTGGCTACTGAAATCGCACGATGTGCTCCACTGGCAGTGGAGTCTACCCGGGCTACGCTTCGTTACGGCCTGGTAGAGGAGTTGAAAAAGCGTCTTGAACACGAGTTTGCGGAACAGGCCCGGTTGGCCAGTACACAGGATCACAAAGAAGGGATGGCAGCAGTCAGTGAGCGGCGGGAGGGTCGATTTACCCGCTCGTGACGGGCCAGCCATCGCAGACATAAAAGGGGCCTTGGCTGCCCCTTTGTGTCCACGGTTGTTCAGAAGCCGCTGGTTACCTGCTTTTTCGCCGCTACGTACTCATCTTTGAGTTCCGCGACAGTAGCAGCCACAGACTTTTGCTGGGTGATGCCGCCCACGCCCTGGCCAGCACCCCAGATGTCCCGCCACGCTTTGCTCTTGCTGCTACCCGAGCCAAAACTCATCTTGCTCTTGTCCGAAACTGGAAGATTGTCCGGATCGAGGCCGGCACTCTCGATACTGCCCCGCAAGTAGTTGCCATGAACGCCGGTAAACAGATTTGTGTAGACGATATCAGACGCGGACGACTTAATAATCATGTCTTTGTACGACTGTTCCGCATGAGCTTCTTCCGTCGCGATGAATCGGGTGCCCATGTAAGCGAGGTCTGCACCCATCACCTGAGCACTCAAAATGTGGTTACCCTTGGTAATGGCCCCTCCCAGGATCAGCGGGCCATCAAATATCTGTCGGATTTCCGATAGGAGCGCGAACGGGCTAAGGGTTCCGGCATGTCCCCCGGCACCGGCGGTCACCAGAATCAAGCCGTCTACACCCATGCTGAGGGCTTTTTTTGCATGGCGGATATTGGTGACGTCGTGAAACACCAGCCCGCCATAGCTGTGCGCGGCCTCGATAATCATCGGGTTTGCCTGCAGACTGGTGATAATGATAGGCACCCTGTGCTTCACGCAGATCTGCATGTCATGCTCCAGACGCTTGTTGGTCGGGTGGGCTATTTGATTGACCGCATAGGGTGCCACTTTTGCTTCCGGGTTTTCGGCCTGGTAAGCAGCCAGGGCCTCTCCGACTTCGGTCAGCCACCCGTCAAGCTTTTCTTCCGGCCGCGCATTGAGTGCCGGGAATGAACCTATGATTCCGGCTTTACATTGCTCGATGACCATCTTCGGATTGGAAATGATGAACATCGGTGAACAGAGTACCGGGAGATCCAGTTTGTCCCTCAGGGTGTCCGGTAAGCTCATGGTGTTTGCTCCTGATTGATGTTTGTTTTAACAGTGCGTCAAAGCACCAGGTAAAGGGTCAGGTACATGATTGCCAGTGTGCTTACGCTGAACCAGCCATTCCAGAGCACGCCAAAACGTAGCGGAGATATACCCGAGAAGCTGGAAATAAAACGCAGGGAAGCCGTAAAGGGTGAGGCTCCGGCAAAGACCGCCCATGTGATCGAAATGACTGATGCCTGTACCAGGGGGGAGATGTTCAGGTCGGGGATCTGTTGTAAGGCCCCCAACATCAATGTAACCGTAATGATGGCGTTGACCCCTATGAATGCAAAAATCACCATGACCAGTGAAATGCCCATCATCAGTGCCGCGTTGCTGACATTGGCCTGAGTGAGCAGGGTGCTTGCGGCGACAGGGTCAATCAGCGGAATCAGGATCACGCCGATAAAACCGGATGAGGTGAACAGTACCACTTCGTTACGCTGGTTGGTGAAGGTTTGCGGAAACGAGTGCCTCATCCGCCGTATCAATAGCCCGGCCTTGACGTCTGTCGGACGGCCGCTGTACTGCTGCCAGATCCAGACCAGGCCGATGACAGGCGCGCACATTAGCAACGTTGGAAATAGATCCAGTCCGGTCAGCCTTGAGAGGCTGTAGGCAAGACTGGGGATCAGCGCGACCAGCCCTACCAGCGGAATTAGCTGTGTCAGGTTTCCTCCGTTAGTTGTGCGGGTTCTGGGTCTCGGGTAGGCAAACCAGTCCAGCGCTCCTCCCCAGAGAATGAACAGTAGCGTCCAGACCAGACCAAGAGGTGCGTACTGCTCCCAACTTAATTGCGGAATTCCTGACAGCACCAGAAGCATCGTCACAGAAGTTGGTGCCCAGAGTGGAACACCACAGAAACCTCGCAGCGTCGCAGTAAGCATGCGTCTGCTCCGGATTGCAGCAATGCGCTGGGCTTCTGGATCTGCCGTCGGACGAATGGCTCGGCGAACCATGGTGCCAAGCACGTTGAGAGCGCCAATGTTCAGCATCACGCTGAACAGATGTGACCCAAATGCCATCAGCATATAGCGCCGTGCCGGGGGCTGGTTAACCAGTACCTTGCCGCATTTGCGTACGAGCGAGGAGGATTTTGCGGACTCTCTCAGCACTGCAAGTGAGGTAAGGAAAAAGGTGAAGAACGCAGCGCGATCAACACCGGTGGTAATTGCCTCACCCTCAATCTTGCCAATCAACCAGAGCGTTGCGGCAAGGGCCGGAGCAATAACAGAAAAAATCCGATAGGTCAGACTTATACCCGGCCACTGAAGAACCACAAATAGCAGTAGTGATGCGCCAGCCAGGCCACTGAGCCAGTCAGTGGTGACAAACTGCTGGATGATGGCGCACGCAGAGACAAGTAACAGGCAAATGGTTGCCACGTTGCGACGGAACAGTGCTCCGCCGTTACTGAAAGCTTGATCCAACGCTAGCGCACTCACACGGGATTCGGTCTCCAGGTAGCTTGCTCATTACTTGTGGCTGAAAGCGCCCGGCGGGGCCGGGCATTGCGGAGGTTGGTCAGCCCAGGAAACTGACTGAGTTGGCCAGTGGCTCTCGCACGGTGCGCGTCCTGTTGGCATCGACTTCCGGGTCTTCGTAACCAAAACTGATGCCCAGCAGGATCCCGATGTTGTCGTCCAGTCCAAATGCCTCCCGAACCAGGTGTGGATAACCGCGCATGCTACCCATCGCGCAGGAACTGATGCCGAAGGCCTGCATCGTCAACATAAGTGTCTGGGCGTAAATGCCAACGTCCAGGGCGATGGTTGATCCGAATTCGCGGTCCATGCCCAGAAAGACGATATGGGGGGCATCAAAAAATTCGAAATTGCGGCGTACCGCACGGAATCGCCCCGCCTTATCATCACGGGCGATGCCCATCTCATTGTAGAGCGCGACAGCACAGTCTATCTGACGATGGCGATACTCTCCCTCCCAGCGCGAAACATAGGGGAAATCCGGCTCGGCGGGTGTTCCCTGATCCAGTCCAGCGAGAAACTGTTTCTGTAGCTTATCTCTGACCTCACCCGAAGCGACAAATGCTTGCCAGGGTTGAGTATTACAGTTGGACGGTGCTTGCTGGGCTATATCAAAAATGTGCTCAAGCGTCTCCCTTGGAACAGGATCAGGTAGAAAGCCTCTGACTGATCGCCGGGAAGTAATGGCATCAAGCAGTGACATGGAGGGTTTGGTGACAACCATAGCGTTCTCCGGTGTGATTCCTGCAAATATCCTTACCTATACGTTAGCAAGTTAGTGGTTGTCTGGGAAAAGCATATTTGGTATCGAAGCTATGCCGATAGCGTATAGCTTCGAGGTTCCTGGCCCCTCATGGTTGACGTATCAGCTCCTGATGGATCTGGCTAGCAGTCTCCCGAAGCTGCTCCAGCAGGTAATCCAGAACGCCGGGCTCTGCTGCCTTGCTCGGCGGAAGCGTGATATTGATTGCAGCGATGGTTCTGTCGTGCCGGTTATGAATCGGAACAGATAAGCCGCACATACCCTCTTCGAGCTCCCGGTCAACCACAGACCAGCCCCTCGCACCATCTTCCCTGATGATTCGGCGCAATTGCTCTTTGTCGGTGACAGTAAACCGCGTGTATTGCTCGATACTGACGGTATCAAGGAAATGGTCCAGCTCTTCATCCGGGAGGTCTGCAAGCTGTATCCGCCCCAGCGAGACTACGTGGGCAGGAAGCGATGACCCGATATTCAGCGTGCTTTTGAGTAGCTTCCGGGTGGGGATGCGCATCACATAGTAGATGTCATACCCGTCCAGCACCGCAATTGAACAGGACTCATGGACACGCTGTACCAGCTCTTCCATGTGGGTCTGAGCGAACGACCAGATTTCCATCGAGGACAGGTACGAGAAACCGAGATCGAGGATGCGGGGGGTGAGCCAGAAAAGCTTGCCATCAGTGCGGGCGTAGCCCTGGTCGCAAAGTGAGTGCAATAGTCTCCGTGCGCTCGCTCTCGAAATGGACGCTCTGGCAGCAACCTCCGACAGTGACAGTGTTGAAGCGCCCTCACCAAAAGTTTTTATGACCTCCAGTCCGCGTATAAACGAATGGACAATAAGGCTTTTGTCGATTTCTGCGGCAGGCGGCATTGTATTGATTCCCAAAATACATTTTGACACTGGGTGTTTTTTGAGCTTTTCTGACGTACGTTCTCTAAGAGAACATTGTGTGCGCTAAGCGAACAAAAAACAAGTCGTCGCGGCGTATTCCCTGAATTTGGAGATAACGACAATGCTAAAAATTCATTCTGGTCTGTTTAAGTCGATAACCACCGGCTGCCTGTTAGCGGCTGGTATTGCAACTTCAGCCAGCGTCCTGGCACGTGATCTTACCTACGGTAGCTACTTGCCTCCTCAGCACCCCACGAGCACGGGCATAAGCGCCTTCCTGGAAGAAGTGGAGAAGCGAACCGACGGTAGTATCACGTACAGCTTCTTCCCATCCGGTGCTGCGGCATCGGGCAAAGAGATGCTGTCAGCTGTCCGTGACGGGATGATAGATGGTGGCTTTCTGGTAACCGTGTATTACCCGACAGCCATCCCGGCGAATACGACGATCTCCGATCTCTCGTTCTGGGATCAGAACTCCCTGATTGCCACTGCGGCGAGTATCGACACGGTTCTTACGGGCTGCCCTCAGTGCCTCGAAGAATTTGAAGAACATGACGTTCAGTTTCTTGCCAGCTATGCCACGCCTCCTTATCAGGCTATGTGTAAAGATGAGTTTGCCTCCGGGTTTGAGCCTGATGGCATGAGAATGCGGGTAGCAGGCGAGGAAATTGGTCGTTGGGTAAGTCAGATAGGGGGTATTCCTGTAAACATTCCCAACAATGAGTCCTATGAAGCAATGGAACGCAGTCAGCTTGACTGTGTAATCGGGGCTACCAGCTGGCTGAAATCTCTGTCTTTGAGCGAGGTGGCCAACAGTGTTGTTGACCTGCCGATGGGAGCCTTTCTCGGAGGCTCGCTGCTCAACATCCGCAATTCAGTCTGGGAGGAGCTGACAGTTTCGGAGCGCAACGCAATTATCGAATCGACTCCTGTGGGAGTTGCAAGAACCATTTTTGAGTATCAAAAAGAAGAGGCAGAGGTTCGTGAAGCAGCAAGTGATCAGGGTATCCGGTTTGTTCCGGTCTCGGACCAGATGAAGCAGATTCGCGGTGAATTCATGCAAGCTCAGGTAGAGCGGGCAGCGGCGACAGCATCTGATCGAGGCGTTGAGGATGCGAATCAGATTGTAGAAAACTTCATCGCCAACCTTGAGAAGTGGGAGCAATTGCTGGCCGACCCCGACATAACGGAGCAGCAGTACGCTGCCTTGTTGAAAAGTGAAATCTACGACAAGGCATTCTGAATCCTGATCAATCCGGCCCGGGTCCTTTCAAATCGGTGGGGCTCGTGGCCGTTGCCAAGGTGAGCTGATTAATGAGTAAAGAAGCAACTGAATTTCTGCCGTTCCGTGGCATTCGGGTGCTGGACCTGAGTCAGGGGCTTGCGGGCCCGTATGCGACCCAGATGCTGGCGATGATGGGGGCAACGGTGTTGAAGGTAGAGCCCCCCCAAGGTGATTGGGGGCGCCTGATGGGCCTGCGCCGGGAAGGCCATAGTACATTGAGTGTTTCGGCGAACTGGAATAAACGTGCCATCTGCATCGACGCCAGAACGGAGGGGGGGGCATCGGTGTTGAAGCGACTTGCAAGCCAGTCCGACATGGTGATGGAAAGTTTCCGGCCGGGGGTTATTGATAAAATCGGCCTAGGTTATGACGTGCTAAACGAATTGCGCCCGGGAATAATAATGGGTTCCATCAGCGGGTTTGGCCAGACCGGCCCCTACGCGGAAAGGCCGGGCTCTGACAGTATTCTGCAGGCGATTTCCGGGATGTCAGTAATGAACGCTGACGCCCAGGGGAATCCGAAGCGGGTGGGAATGCTGGCAGTGGATATGATCACAGGCCTTTATGCCGGATTTGCCCTGGCGTCTGCCCTGTATCAACAAAAACTTACCGGAGAGGGCGGCCATATTGACTTGTCCCTGCTCGCTGGGGCTTCCGCCTTTCAGGCGATGCCAATGATGGAGTCCTTTCTGCAAGGCGGTCAACGCAGTGCGCACGTTACCGTTCCATCCGGCACCTTTGAGGCCAGCGACGGCCCCATTTCGGTGGTCTGCCTCCGGAATGAGATGTTCTATGGTCTGGCTCGGGTACTTGGGCATCCGGAGTGGCAGCAGGATCCGCGTTTTTCTGACAACGAATCGCGACAGCGCCACGCAACGGAAATCCATCAGCTCATAGGACAGGTGTTTGCGACTCGTCCGAGAGCCCACTGGATCGATCGCTTGAATGAGGTGGGGGTTCTCTGTGGCCCGCTGAACGATTACACCGATTTGCTTCGCGACCCCCAGGTCCAGTCCCTCAACCTTATGCCTGAGGTCAGCCATCAGGCTTTTGGAAAGATTCCTTTCCCGAAGTTTCCGGGAGTCGGGCCTTCTGTTGAAAACCTGAGGCCGGCACCCGGTTTGGGTGAGCACACTTGTGAAGTGCTGCGGGAGGCAGGCTATGACGAAGAGCGGATTTCGTCACTGGTTAGTACGAAGGCCTGTTTCCAGGCTCTGACTAAGACTGACAACTGAGGAATGGGGGAGCGATGAAAGCAATCTTGTGTGAAGAGTTAACTGGTTATGAAAACCTGAAAATGGCTGATGTTGAGCGACCAGAACTGGCGTCAGGGTGTGTCCGGATCAAGCCCCATTATTCAAGCGTAAGCTACGCCATTTCATTAATGGTCGCCGGTCGATATCAAAGGAAGCTGGCTTTGCCTTTCATTCCGGGTACCGAGGTTTCAGGGGAGATCCTTGAATCTGGCCCAGGCGTGGAGACCTTCAAACCCGGTGACCGTGTAGCCGCCATTGTCGATGCCGGGGGGTATGCTGAGGAGCTGGTCACTGACGCGGCTACGGTGTATCCGGTGCCCGATAACGTTTCACTGGAACGGGCGGTAGGTATCCCGCTGTCCTTCGGAACCGCCGCAACCGCTCTGGAGCGCGGGGGTGTAAAAGATGGGCAGACGGTGCTGGTGTGCGGTGCGGGCGGGGCGCTGGGTCTGGCAGCTGTCGAGGTTGCCAGGCTTAAAGGAGCCAAAGTCATTGCGGCAGCGAGCTCCGAGTCCAAACTGGAGGCAGCCCGGGAGGCTGGAGCCGACATCCTGATCGATTACAACAAACGGAATCTTCTGGAGGCTGTCAGGGCCGAGACCGGGGGGCGCGGGGTGGATGTGGTGTTCGATCCGGTAGGGGGTAAGCTATTTGAAACGCTTATCCGCTGTACAGCGAACGGCGGGAATTTACTCTCACTCGGTTTTGCCAGTGGTGAGATTCCTCAGGCGCCGGTAAATCTGCTTCTTGTCAAAAACATCAGCCTGCACGGTGTGAATTTTTCCGAGTATATCGGTTGGGGAAAAACCGATCGCCGCCAGGAGTTTGTGCCAAGAATTTGTGGTTTGATGAACTGGCTGTTTGCTGCTGCCTCGACCGGTAGTCTTAACGTCAGAGAGCCACAAGTGTTTGATTTATCTCAAGTGATACAGGCAATCGACTGTGTTGTGGGACGGCGCTCGGTAGGCAAGGTTGTTCTCAGGATCCATTGATGGAGGCGGTTATGGGTAGATGGCTGAAAAAAATAAGCGACGGATCAGCAGTGGCTGTTGGCGCAGTCACTGTGCTGATGATGTTGCATGTTACGGCTGAGGTGCTGCTCAGGGTTGTGTTCGCCATGCATATTCCCGGAACTATGGAAGTGGTCACCTACTACTACATGGTTGCTGCGGTTTTTATCGGTATTTTTTCCTGTACCACGGACGATGTTCACGTTCGCGTGGATGTGGTTGCCCAGTTTCTTTCGGGACGCCTTCGGCGTCTGGTTGACGGTATTGGCGTGGTAGCGATAGCGGTGTACTTCGCTATTTTTTCTTATGGGCTTTATCTGCAGGCAGTGCGTAGCTGGAAGCGCCAGGAGACGGTAGATGCGATTGTTGTCGAGCTGTCGATCTGGCCATCCCGCTGGTTGGCTGTTATCGGCATCTTCCTTGCCATGTTGGCATCATTGTATTGGCTCTACCAGTTTGTGGTACCTCGATTGGATAAGACGGAGGATAAGCTGTGAGTCCTGTAGAGATTGGCCTCGTCTGTATCGGATTACTGCTAATACTTCTTGTTCTGCGCCTGCCCATTGGGGTTGCGTTAGGCTTGACCGCTTTTACCGGCATCTGGTTCCTCCGCGGGTCAGGGGCCGCATTTTCGCTCATGGGGGCGACTACATTCCAGTTTATTGCGCACTGGTCGCTGACCGCCATCCCGATGTTCATCCTGATGGGCTCGATTGCTTTCCATACGGGCCTCACCCGCACACTCTTCGACGCAGGTCGAGCCTGGCTCAGTTTTCTGCCTGGTGGTCTTGCAATTGCCACGAACGTTTCAAGTGCCGGCTTTGCCGCCGCAAGTGGCTCCAGTGTGGCAATGGCTGGTGCCATGTCGCGCCTGGCGGTGCCTGAAATGCTGCGGGCTAAATACGATCCCGGGCTTGCTACCGGTATCGTTGCCGCCTCTGGCACTCTTGGGGCTTTTATTCCTCCGAGTATCCCGTTTGTTCTCTATGCGGTATTCATGGAGGCGTCTGTAGGTCAACTGCTGATGGCAGGCATAATTCCGGGGCTGCTGACCATGTTCGCCTATGCTGCTGTCATCATCATCAGGGTGAAGTTGAATCCTGACCTCGCACCACGGACGAACGACCACTACGAGATGCCCGAAAAGCTTCGTCTTCTGGTTAAATCCTGGCCCCTGCCGGTGATTGTTGCGGGTGTGGTGGGTGGTCTGTACACGGGTGTTGTTACGGCCACGGAAGCTGGCGCTTTCGGAGCCTTTATCGCCGTGATTGCAGCGGTTGTCCAGGGCTCCTTCAGCTGGTCGGCGATGAGGGAGGCGGTCTCCGAGACTGTTCAGAGCACAGCCTCGATATTCCTGATTGCCATTGGCGCGGTGCTATTCAGCCGGATGCTGACGCTGAGCCAGATACCGATGAATATAGGTATATGGGTTGAAGACTATGCTGTGGCGCTATGGATTTTTCTGATAATAGTTACCGTGTTTTATATCATCCTGGGTATGTTTCTCGATCCTATCGGCTTGATGCTGGTAACACTCCCGGTTTTGGCGCCATTCGTAATTGCTTTCGATATTAACGTCATCTGGTTTGGTGTGCTGGTGGTCAAGTTTATAGAAATCGGCCTGCTCACTCCTCCTATTGGACTCAACCTTTTTGTGGTCAGCGCTGGGGTCGGGAATGCCGTTCCGTTTGGGACGATTGTGAGGGGGACTTTGTGGTTTCTGGCAGCGGAAGCTGTCGTGCTGACATTGCTTATGTTCTTCCCTCAGATTTCGCTTTTCCTTCCTTCACTGATGTATTGATGAACTTGTTCAGGGTAGCTCGGTTAATCGGTGTTGCGGGGGTATCTGTTAGGCCGCCGTGATGGCAAGGTATAAAGATTCGGCATGGTATCGATAGAATAATGGTTTGCGGGGTAAGGGAAGATTCGTTGACCAATTGGTAGAGAGCGGTTAGCTTTTGCTGACTGCATGTATTTTCATCGCAGTGGCTCAGTCGATACGTGTTTGTGTTGGCAGGCTTGATCCATGACAACAAAAACCTCGGGAGATTCCTATGACCAATCACTCTTTAAAATTCATGCGGCCACTGACGGCTTCAGTCTGCTCTGCCGCCCTGATTTTGGGGGCAACCAGCGCTACTGCCCAGGATGCCGACCCCAACCTGCCTGATACCATGACCTGGTCCTCGTATGATGTAGGCTCAGCAGGTTATGCAGAAGCCTCAGCCATCGCCGATGCCTTTGGCAGGAAATACGGCACCCGCATCCGTATTCAACCTTCAGGCTCTGCTATTGGTCGCCTGCAGCCCTTACTTAGTGACCGGGCCACGGTTGGTTTTCTCGCCACTGAAACCTTTTTCGCAGCTGAAGGGGTCTATGATTTTTCAACTCGCCAGTGGGGACCACAAGATTTGCGCGCCCTGGCCGGACGTCCTTCGTCGATTGGTATCTTCACAGCCAAGGATGCCGGTATCGAGACTTTGGAGGATCTCGAAGGCAAACGCTTTGCTTACGTGGCGGGTAACCCCTCAATCAACGTTAAATGTAACGCTTTCCTGGCATTCGCCGGCCTGACTGAGGATGATTTGGAAGCGGTGGTTTTCCCGACTTATGCCAGTGCGATGAGCTCTTTGGCCAGGGGAGAGGCTGATGCCTCATGCACAACGACTACGCCCAGCCATGTCTATGAGCTGGCAGAGTCTCCTCGAGGCATTCGCTGGCTGAACATGGATCCCGACGACCAGGAATCCTGGGCGAAGGTAAATGAAGTAGCCCCGTTCTTTGCACCCTTCCGGGAAACGATTGGCGCAGGCATCAGTGAAGAGAACCCCGTCGACATAATGGCGTATCGCTACCCCGTAATGGCTGTGAAAGCGGAAATGGATGCCGATACCGCATACAACATGCTTAAGGCAGTGGATCAGGCCTATCCGATGTACAAGGACGCTACTGCTGCAATGCCTCGCTGGGAACTCACCAAGTCCGGGGTGCCAGCTATTGATGTACCGTTCCACGAGGGTGCGATCCGGTACCTTAAAGAAAAAGGCATCTGGACAGAAGAACATCAGGCCTGGAATGACGATCGTACTGAGCGTCTGAATGCTCTGTTGGAAGCCTGGCCGAAGGCGGTTGCGGAAGGGGAAGGCAAGAGCGATGAAGAGTTTGCCGAAATCTGGGAAAAGCATCGTCAGCAGGCACTCAACTCTCTCTGATTGTCTAGCTGTTTGTTAAAGCTCAGGTGGCGGTGCTCGCTGGCGCCGCCACCCATTATTTTAATTCCGGAGCACTTTCCAACATGACATCTCCGCAGGCTGCAGATACCCCGAACGCTACTCCTGAAATCCAAAGCTCTGACAAAGGACGTCTGCGTGGAATCGGATACTGGATAGTCCTGGCCCTCGGTACTCTCGGGTTGCTCATGGCGATCAACCAGACCTTTAACCTCAAATTGCTGGGTTTCCAACCTTTGGGAAACTCCTATCTTTATTACCTCATCGGAATATTTCTAGCTGCGGCATTTTTGTGCTTCCCGGCCTGGTCAGGCGCCCGTAACCGAATCTACTGGTATGACTGGGTTCTTGCCTCCTCGGCACTGGTTTCTTGTGGCTATCTTGGCTTCCACGGCCTGACCATGATCAACATGGGCTGGGAGTATACTGCGCCGACTGCAGCCACAGTATTTTCGGGCATTCTGCTGGTGCTCGTTCTTGAGGGTGTGCGCCGTTGCGGGGGGTGGCCTTTGCTGGCCGTATCACTGTTTTTTGGCAGTTATCCCTTATACGCAGACAGTATGCCCGGTTTTCTCTGGGGTAATCAGTATGAGCTGCCGGAGCTGCTTCGCGCCCATGTCATTGGTGTGGAAAGCATTATCGGTATTCCCATGCAGGTGGTTGCGCAGCTGGTCATCGGTTTTGTGGTATTTGGTGCCGCACTTACCATTACCGGCGGTGGTGACTTCTTCATGCGGTTTGCTACCGCTCTGATGGGGCGTAGCCGGGGAGGCCCGGCGAAGGTTTCGGTACTGTCCAGTGGTATTCTGGGCAGTCTTTCGGGCAGTGTAATTTCCAACATCCTCACCACCGGCCCGATCACGATTCCGACAATGAAAAAAACTGGCTATCCGGCGCATTATGCCGGTGCGGTGGAAGCATGTGCCTCCACCGGTGGAACTCTTATGCCGCCGGTGATGGGGGCGGTTGCCTTTATCATGGCGTCGTTCCTTGGCGTGCCCTATGCGGAAATTATGATTGCGGCTTTCCTCCCGGCTTTGCTGTTCTACCTGGCGCTGCTATTCCAGGTGGATAACTATGCCGCTCGTCGAGGCTTGAAGGGTTTGCCGGATTCCGAGATTCCTTCCCTCAAGGAAACCCTGAAGGATGGCTGGCCTTATCTGCTGTCGCTGGTCATGCTGATTTATATGCTCCTGGTCATGCGCATTGAGGCATACGCGCCTTACTATGCCTCGCTCGTTCTGCTGGGTGTTGCGCTGTTCAAGCGCGACTACCGCATGAACTGGACCCGTGCCAAGGCCTTTATTGCAGATTTAACAACCAATGTCTCCAATCTGGTAGCAATTCTGGCGGGTATCGGGCTGGTAGTTGGCGGGCTTTCCTATACCGGAGTTGCCGGTGCGTTCTCGCGGGAGCTGTTGCTCTACGCGGATGGCAGTATACCGCTGATGTTGATTGCCGGTGCTATCACCAGTTTTATACTCGGGATGGGGATGACCGTCAGCGCCTGTTATATATTCCTGTCGATCCTGTTAGCACCGGCATTGGTTAACGCGGGCCTTAACCCCATTGCCAGCCACCTGTTCATTCTATACTGGGGCATGTTGTCGTATATCACTCCGCCGGTCTCCCTGGCTGCGATCACCGCTGCCGGTGTGGCGGGTTCCAATGCGACTAAAACCGGTATCTATGCCATGCGACTGGGGGGGATTCTGTTTATCCTCCCGTTCCTCTTTGTGGTAAACCCTTCCCTGATACTGCAAGGTGATATTGAGCGAATTCTTTTGTCGGCAGGTACTGCAATTGCAGCAATCTGGTTAATTGCCTCGTCGATGGAAGGTTATCTGTATCGGATCGGAATCGTTGGCTGGCCTCTGAGAGTTCTGGCACTTGTTGCGGGCGGCCTGATGATCTATCCGGACATCCTCACTGAGCTCCTTGGATTCGGGTTGGTCGCAGTGATGTATATGGGCAACCGTTTTCTCGGGGCGCACAAGGCTCCCGTTTTCAGAAACTGAGGCTGAAAGCCGTGAAAGGATGAGTGGCGATGATTGATAAACGGGTGGCGTCGTTGCGGGAGGCGGTAATGGATATTCCGCATGGAGCGAGCGTAATGATTGGCGGGTTCGGGAGCTCTGGCATTCCGCTTGGCCTGATTGAAGCGTTAAGGCAGCAGCGCGCGGGAGATCTCACCATCATCTCCAATAATGCCGGGGTAGGAGAGGAAGGTATTGCCAGCTTGCTGCGCGATGGTCTGGTCAGGAAAATTGTCTGTTCCTTCCCGCGCTCTGCGGGTTCCATCTGGTTTGAAAAGCGGTTCGAAGAGGGGGCTGTAGAGCTTGAACTGGTGCCCCAGGGTACTCTGAGTGAGCGAATCCGGATAGCGGGCGCTGGCATTGGAGGGTTTCTGACACCGACCGGCTACGGTACCAAGCTTGCGGAGGGCAAGGAAACACGGGTAATTGACGGCAAAGGCTATGTGCTGGAGATGCCACTGAATGCAGACTTTGCCCTCATCAAGGCTGAAGCGTCAGACCCCTGGGGTAATCTGGTTTATGACACGGCTGGCCGGAATTTCAATCCGATGATGGCTATGGCTGCACCTTTATCAATTGCAGAAGTGAAGCATATCGGCCAGTTGGGCGAGCTTGATCCGGAACGGATTGTCACTCCGGGCATTTTTATTGATCGGGTCGTATCACAGGAGACAATACATGTTCCGACTTAGCTCTGAAGATATGGCACGCCGCGTTGCGGAAGATATTCCGGATGGTTCGTACGTCAACCTTGGTATTGGTATGCCGACCAGGGTTGCGAATTTTGTTGCCGATGACAAACAGGTTATCTACCACAGCGAAAATGGAATACTGGGAGTTGGCCCTGCCCCGAAGCCCGGGGAAGAAAACACCAATCTGATCAATGCTGGCAAACAATACGTCACACTATTGCCGGGCGGCTGTTATTTCGATAATGCTGAATCCTTCGCAATGATGCGAGGTGGCCATCTGGACATTGCAGTACTGGGTGCGTTTCAGGTAGCTGAAAACGGCGATCTGGCCAACTGGGCCACAAATGAAGACCGATTTCCGCCCGCGGTGGGCGGCGCCATGGACCTTGCCGTAGGGGCCAAAAAGCTGTTTGTCATAATGCGTCATACCACTCGGGAGAATGAGCCCAAAATCCTGCAACGCTGCACCTTTCCCCTAACCGGCATGGGAGTTGTCAGCAGGATTTTTACGGACCTTTCTGTACTCGATGTGACACCGGAAGGGTTGCGGGTGATTGAACTGTTCGGGTCTAACACATTCGAAGAAGTACAATCGCTCACGGAGGCCCGGTTATTGCCTCCGCTGAACTCATGATGCGGCGAGCCCCATCCCGAAATATGTCTGGGACGCTTCGACTATAGGTGGATGGGACATGATTGACGCTTTTTCGCGACCGGACAGCCTATCCGGAATTCGCACAGTGCTTACATACCTGGCACTCTTTGCCGGTATTGCGAACTTTCTCCCTGGTCATAACTACCTTGCCACCGTGCTGGCCTGCCTGGCGATTCTTATGGGTTGGGGTAACCTGCGTACGGTGGGCCGTGCGATTTTGACACTAATCGTGGTATTGACCTTTGTCGGGCTTGCTGTAGAGCCTTCAGCGGTCCCGAAAGCTGCCGGCAACATGGCTAGAATCGGGGCGTTGATCATAACCGTAATGCTGTTATCGGCAGTGCTGGGACAGTCTGACGACCTGAAGCTGATTTCCCACAGCCTGTTTGGGGGTAGATCGCTGTTCCGCTACGCTGGCATGACTTCTGGTACTGCCTTGCTTTCTGTGCCGCTCAATTTTGGCGCGGTCGGGGTCATCGCGACCATGATCGGCCTTCAGGTCAGGGACCAGGGCGACAGCCCGATGGCGCGGAACGCGGCGAGGGCGGTGGTTCGTGGTTTCGGGGCATCTCCAATGGCATCGCCCTTGTCCGTTGCTGTTGTTTTGACGGTGACTTTCCTCCCAGCTCTGTCGAGCTGGAAGCTGATTGCCTTGGGGCTGCCGTTTGCCGTGTTCTACCTCCTTGCCGGAACCCTTTCGCGGGAAGACGAACCACCACGTGAAGAGCTGGCGATCATTCCGGAAAAAGTCGATGCAGCAGTGCTGCCGTGGTTGCGCTTCATCGGCATTATTGCCCTTGTCTGTGTGGGTGCTTTCACTTTGAGTGTTGGGTGCGGTCTCGTGTACTCCCAAGCGGTGACGCTGAGTTGCCTGACGGCTGTTGTCATCGGGCTGGTATACCGCCGCGTTCATGACGGGGTCGTGAGTATGCCATCACTCGCAATGATGAATAACGAGTTAGTCATTATGGGTGGCTCCTCGTTTCTAGGCGGAATCATTGGCACTCTGGCATTGAGTTGGCTGGGTACGGGGTTCAGTTTGCCGGTCTGGGCCTATCCGATGGTCGCCATGGCAGTGCCCTGGCTGTTCTTTGCCGGTGGCACGATCGGCGTGAACCCGATTATCTCGGGTACCCTGTCGGGCAGTATTCTTGGGCCGATCTGGCCAGAGTACGGTCTGCTGGGGCTAGGGCTGGGTATGGTGGCGGGATGGGGTATTACCATCGCTGGCACACCATATTCCGCTAATGCGTTGTTGCTGGAGCGATGCACGGGTTATAGCGCCACCATAGCCTCCTATGGCTGGAGCCTGAAACTCTCACTAATGGCACTGGTTACCTGCAGTGTGGTGTGTGCTATTTTCACGCTGCCGTTCTGACGTTACATCGACGGGAACCGGATCTTCTCGTCGTATCCCGACATTTCAGCTGTGACCGGCTACCCGGTGAGGCACATAGTGTTCTTCCAGCGCCATTTTTTCTTCCTCACTCAGTTCTAACTCCAGCACAGCCAGTGCTTCCTCAATATGACCGGGTTTGCTGGCACCGATGATAGGGGCGGTGACCGCAGGGTTGGAGAGCACCCACGCCAGGGCAATACGGGCCATAGACGTACCACGATTCTCTGCTACTTCCTGCAGCGCGGCGATAACGGATTGATCAATATCGCTGCCGAGGCGCCATTTCCGGGTATTTTCATCGGTGCGCGCCCGTGCTGTCTCACCGGCTTCGCCCTGCACGGTTTTCCCGGCCAGGATACCCCTGGCCAGCGGACTCCACGGAATCACGCCAATGCCCTGGTCAGCACATTGTGGCAGCATTTCACGCTCTTCTTCCCGGTAGATCAGGTTATACATCGGCTGCATGGCCACAAATCGTGTCCAGCCGTGCTTTTCTGCCGCGAACTGGGCTTTGGCGAATTGCCAGGCAAACATCGAAGATGCGCCGATGTAACGTACTTTGCCAGCCTTCACGACATCATGAAGCGCCTCCATCGTTTCCTCGATGGGCGTGTGGTAGTCCCAGCGGTGAATCTGGTACAGATCAACGTGATCGGTGCCGAGACGCTGCAGTGAACTGTCAATGGCATCCATGATGTGTTTCCTGGACAGGCCCCGGTTGTTCGGGCCATCTCCGGTAGGGTTAAAAACTTTGGTGGCAATGACCACATCTTCCCTCGGCGCGTAATCCAGTAACGCCTTTCCCACCACTCGTTCGGATTCACCGATCGAATACATGTCTGCGGTATCAAAGAAGTTGATTCCCGAATCCAGGGCCTGCTTGATAAAGGGGCGACTGGACTGCTCGTCCAGTACCCACTCGCGCCATTTCGGCGAGCCATAGGTCATGGTGCCAAGACATAGGCGAGAGACTTTCATGCCGGTGGTTCCAAGGCGGCGATAGTTCATGAACCTGCTCCTTTATGCCATTCATGATTCGCATGTTTGTTGGGGCCGACCTGATGCTGGCCCGGGGCCTAATCAAGAGTAGATGAAAGCGTCGTTACGTGGACCGCCCTTTAATTCATATTGTGTTAACAGGGTCTTAACAAATGGCGAATTGTGTGTTGCTCAAACGGTGCTACGTTTGATTAGGACAACAACAATACTGAGGATAGCTTATGTTACGTAAGACACTTTCTTCCATCGCTCTCACCTTAGGTCTTGCTTCTGCTGCATCAGTGCAGGCGGAAGACATTGAAATTGGTGCGTTATTTCCGCTCAGCGGCCCTAATGCCACCTATGGTGATATATTCATGTCGGGGTCAGATCTGGCTGCCCAGCATGCCAATGAAGACGGAATGTTGTCAGGCAATCTGAGCATTCTCTACGAAGACAGCCAAGCATTGCCCCAGCAGGGCGTTGTCGCAATGAACAAGCTGGTCAATGTTGAAGGCGTTCCCTACGTCCTTTCTGCCTTTACCGGGGTTTCCAAGGCAGTGTCCACACTGGCTCAGCGTAGCCAGACGGTGACGGTCAACGGTGGCGGTGTTGGCCCGGACCTGGCAGAGCTGGGTGAATATTTCTGGAACGTTATACCTCTGGCGAACAATGAAGTGGGGGCATTGGCCCACTACGCCGTGAATGACCTGGGCCACAAGCGGTTCACCCTGGTGTATGTTGATGATCCACTGGGAGAGTCGATTCTCAACGAGTTAGAAAAAACCTTGCCTCCACTGGGTGCCGAGCTCGTGGAGTCTCACTCGATAGCTGCTTCTGCCCAGCAATTCAGCGGGGTGGCTGCCCGGGTTCGCAGCGATAATCCGGATGTGGTCTATGTCGCTTCCTACGGTTCCCAGCAGTTGCAGATCGTCAAACAACTGCGAGATAACGGTGTCAAGGCGCAGATCGCCAGTTATTCAGCCTTTTCCGTGCCCGAGCTACAAGAGCAGAAGGAATCCCAGGGAGCATTGTTCACGACTCAGAGCATTGACTGGGATTCTGAAGATCCGGTCACCAAGCGCTTTGTCGACGACTATAATGCTGAACACGGCAAGAACCCGACGTCATACATTGCCAATTACTACAACGCTGTAAGAGTTTTCGCACTACTCGCTCAGGACCTGGAAGAACAGGGCAAAGAGATTACCGGCGCCAACCTCCTGGCCCAGCGTAAAGCGACAGACACTTTTGAGCTGGTTGGGGGTGAGGTGTCTTTTCAGGAAAATGGCACCCTGCTGGCACCGATCCAGGTGCTCGAAGTCGACGGCTCAGGCAGCGGCAAAGTAGTTTCTGTCAAAACTGCGGAGTAAGGAGCTGACATGCTGTTTCTGCAACTCCTTGCAAACGGCTTGCAGGTGGGGGCGATTTACGCCCTCACTGCAGCTGGCTTCTCACTGATCTTCGGGTCTACCAAGATATTCCATTTCGCCCACGGCGCGACCTTTGCAATCGCGGCCTACCTGTTCCATTTTGCGCTGGCCGGGCTGGGTATGCACTGGACCTTTGCAGTGTTGTTGGCAGCCGTCAGTGCGGTGGTGTTTGGTGTTTTGCTGGATCGGCTGATGTACGCACCGATCCAGCGTCACGAAGGCTCCTTCTTTACCGTATTTGTCGCTTCCTTCGGTATTGGGATCGTGGTGCAGAACCTGCTCGGAAGTGTGTTCGGGCGGGGCTTCATGTCTGTTGCTACCCCCTTGAGCACCTCTATCGAGGTGATTCCTGGCCTCTATCTTTCGCCGCTGAACGGGCTGGCAATTGTGGCGGCCATAATCTGTTTCGCGGCACTGCATTTCTTCCTGACCCGTACCTTCGTGGGTAAGGGTATGCGAGCTCTGAGTGAGAATCCGGAGCTGGTGCGTACATTCGGGCTCAGCCCCCGCAGGTTGTCGACTTATGCCTTTGCTCTCGGGTCTCTGCTGGTAGTGCCAGGTGCGATCTTTACCGCAGCTGGTACCGGTATCAACCCGGCTGTGGGGCATCATGTCATGTTAATCAGCCTGGCTGCGACCATTGTGGGCGGGATTGGCAGTCTCCGTGGCGCCGCCTGTGCCGGCTTGCTCATCGGTGTGGCAGAGAACCTGGCAATGTGGAAGTTGGGTACCCAGTGGAGCGAAGCAATTACTTTCGCGATCCTGTTCTTCTTTATCATCTTCAAACCGTCCGGTTTCTTTGGACGGCAGACGGTTTCGTGAGGCGCTGACATGACAGCTTATATACTGAACTTGCTGGTCCTGATCTCGGTTTACGCGATCCTGTCGACCACACTGAATTTCATTATCGGCTATGCCGGTATCTTCTCTCTGGCCCATGCGGTGTTTTTCGGAATCGGTGGCTACACTGCAGCTCTGGTGGCAATGAATGTTACCCCGGAGTTCTTTGTGGCCATTCCCATTGCCATGGCTGCTGCCGCCGGGACGTCTCTGCTTCTGGCGTTGCCCGCCCTGCGGGTGCGGGGCGAATACTTTGTGGCGGCGTCCCTGGGGCTGCAGGTGCTGGCAGTTACCCTGTTTTCGGAATGGAAGAGTTTCACCGGGGGCATTGGTGGCGTCATCGGGATTCCGTCCGTGGAGCTGTTTGGCTTTCCCGTATACCAGCCCTGGCAGTTTCTGGTCATGTCGCTGATTTGTCTGGCGATTATCATTGTTATTATCCGCACGCTCGTGCATACCAGCTTCGGGCGTAGCCTAAAGGCAATACGGGACAGTGAATCGGCTGCATTGGCGTCGGGCAAGAATATAACGGTGATCAAAACCCTGTCTGTCGTACTGTCTTCGTCGTTGGCCGCTGTTGCCGGAGCGCTCTATGCTTTTTACATGAGTTTTATAAATGTCGAGAGCTTTATGCTTGATACTTCGGTACTGGTAATGGCCATGGTCATTATTGGAGGCACCGCCACGATACTGGGTCCGCTGCTGGGCGCCGGGTTATTGATGCTCCTGCCCAGTGCCCTGACTTATCTGTGGTTCCTGCCTCAGACCGAGATCGGTTCCATCCAGCAGATCGTGTACGGAATGGCCATGGTATTGCTGATGATTTTCCGCCCTGGAGGCATTGTGAGTTCACACCCGGGAGGTAGCAAATGAGCGAGCAGTTAACTTCAGCTCAGGAGAAGGCAAGTCCTGTTCCCGGTTCCGGCTTTACGGGCTCGACGGATGATCAGGAGGTATTGCTTGAGATCAGTAACCTCAGCAAGAACTTTGGTGGTCTGCAGGCGATCAATGATGTTTCGCTAAATCTTCGGGCCGGCATTATTACAACCCTGGTTGGTCCGAACGGGGCAGGTAAAACCACCTTGTTCAATATGATTACCGGTCACATTCAGCCTTCTGAGGGTGATGTGCGCTGGCAGGGAGAGTCGTTGATCGGAAAGTCACCCTGGAAAATTGCCAGGGAAGGGATTGCCAGGACATTTCAGGATCTTCGGCTGTTTACCCACATGACGGTGGAAGAAAATATCCTCACCATGATGGAGCCGGGGTCGTGGCTCTGGCAGCTGGGTGGAAAATCCGGCAAGGCCAGGCGATACGATAAAGTGAGCCGGATTCTTGAGAGAACGGGGCTAACGGACAAGCGCCATACCCGGGCACTGGACCTGGCTTATGCCGAGCGCAAGTTCCTGAGCCTGGCCCGTATCATGGCAACGGATTCCCGGCTGTGGCTGCTGGACGAACCGGCGTCAGGGCTTGACCCCAACTCCTATAACCTGTTTCTGCAGTTGCTCAGAGAAGAAGTCAAGGAGGGTATAACGGTCTGCATCATCGAACACAATCTGGATATAGTGGTGAATATTTCCGACCGTATTGCATTCCTGGATCAGGGTAAATTGCTGGCCGATGGCGAGCCGGAGACCATCCTGAACGACCCGGCCCTGGCCGCAATTTATTTCGGGGAGAGATAACCATGACAGACAAAATTCTCCAGGTTGAGAATCTGGTGGTCGGTTATGGTGGCCGACCCGTGCTGACGGACATCAATGTTCATGTTAACGACAATGAAGTACTGTGCCTGATCGGCCATAACGGTGCTGGCAAATCCACCCTGTTGAAGTCCATTTTTGGTCTGGTGCCCCATGAAGGTGGCCGCATTCTGTTTAATGGCAAAGCGGCAGTCACTGAGCCCCGGGCGATGACCATGGCAGGCATGTCCATGGTGCCGGAGGGCCGTGGTGTGTTTCCGGGTATGACCGTAGAGGAAACAATGAGCCTGGGCATGTGGGCTGCGGGTGTTCCTGAAAAGGAGCGGGCGGAGCGAATCGATTGGGTGATGTCGATCCTGCCGGTGATGAAAAAATTCTACCAGACACGGGCGGGTGATCTGTCCGGCGGGCAGCAGCAGATGGTCTCTATTGGCCGTGCTCTGCTCAGTCGTCCTCGCTGCTTGCTGATGGATGAGCCCTCGATCGGCCTGGCGCCAAAGCTGTTCCAGGATCTCTGTGGCCCGATACGGGAACTGCAGCAGAAAACAGGGATGTCGATCCTGCTGGTGGAGCAGAACGTCAAGGAGGCCCTGAAAATCTCTGATCGGGTCGTGGTGATGAAATCCGGTCAAATGACGTGGGAGGGCCAGCCGGAAGAACTGAGCGATAACAAGAAACTGATGGAACTGTACTGATGAAGAAGCTGACCCTGACTACGCTGGTGGCAGCGCATCTGGAGCGGGCTCCGGAGTCGTGTGCCCTTGTGGTGGGTCATCGTCAAATCAGCTACCGGGAACTGGATCAGATGGGCCTGGCAGCGGCTGCCTGGCTGAGTGAGCAAGGTGTCCGCCCGGGTGACCGGGTGGCTGTATGGTTGGTTAATCGGCCTGAGTGGCTGGCGTTAATGCTGGGATTATCCCGTATCGGCGCTGTGCTGGTGGCAGTGAATACCCGTTACCGCACGTCAGAACTGCAACACATCCTGTCAGTGTCGGGAGCCCGTATGCTGATCATGCAGCCGCGCTTTCGGAAGATTGATTTCCAGGCTTTGCTGGAGGATCTGCAGCCCCACACTGTGCCGGATCTGGAAACAGTTGCCGTTATTGATCCGGAACCACAATTGCCCCGGCTGGACGGATGTTCCGCGCTGTCCTTTCCGGATTTGGCAAGCTCGGATGCGCCGGAAATAGCGGACAAATCCAGCGACAATGACCTGGCTATGCTGTTTACCACCTCAGGCACCACCAAAATGCCGAAGTTGGTGATGCATAGCCAGTTCTCGCTTGCCAGCCACGCACACTGCGTGGCTGCAAAATTTCTGTTTGAGCAGCCAGGCGCTGGACTGCTTGCGCCGTTGCCATTCTGTGGAACCTTCGGGCTGGTGCCGGTGATTGCCGCGCTGGCGGCAGGCACGCCCATTTCCGTCATGGAGACGTTTGATGCGAAGCCAGCTGTTGAGCTGATCCGGAAACACCAACTGACCCATTTGTTCGGCAGTGACGAGATGTACTGGCGTATCCTTGATGCATTGCCTGAAGACTCCAGGCTGGATAGCCTCCGGGTATGTGGCTTTGCCGCATTCCAGACCGGCGCCGAGGAGCTTGTCAGGCAGGCAGATGCCCGCGGCATACCGCTTGCGGGGGTCTATGGATCCAGTGAGGTGCAGGCCCTGTTTTCAATACAGCCCAGGCCAGAGAGTGCGCAGGAGCGGTGCAGGGGAGGAGGCTTTCCTGCAGATCCGAAGGCCCGGGTGAGGGTTCGTGATGCCGAGTCTGGCGGGTTGCTGGCTCCTGAGCAGAGCGGCATTCTGGAAATTACCGCCACGGGTAACTTCTCAGGGTATTTCAACAACCCTGGCGCCACTTCTGAGGTCATCGACCAGGATGGTTATTTCTCTACCGGGGATATTGGCTATCTCCGTAAGGACGGCTCATTCGTCTACCAGACCCGACAGGGTGATGCGATTCGCCTTGGCGGGTTCCTGGTAAACCCGTCAGAGATCGAAGATGTCATGAGAGACTGCCCGGGTGTCGTTGAAGCCCAGGTGATTGGGGCTGATGTCGATGGTGTGCAGTCCTGTGTGGCGTTCGTGATTGCCAAACCGGATAGCGATATTGAGGCTGAAGGCATCAGGGTCTGGCTCAGGAACGTCATCGCGCCGTTCAAGGTGCCGGCGCGAATCTGGTTTCTGGACGACTTTCCGGTTACTGAGAGTGCCAATGGCGTCAAGATTCAACGGGCGAAGCTGAGAGAAATGGCCGCCGAGCGTGATGCGGGTGTTCACACTTAGCCTATCCTTATTATTTGGGACGGTGCATCTGGAACTTCTGAGAAGCATCCACTTTGAAGTAGTCCTCTGGGCCACCACCACGAAGTACAGGTTCCGCCGCTGCGGTATCGTAGATACCGTTGCGGAGCAGGCGCCTCGCAATGTGGACGCCGACTACTTCACCGAATACCATCCAGGTGTCGACCTTTTCGCCATTGGCACCGGCAAGCTGGAGCACCTGAGCTACACGACATTCGAGTGTGACCGGGCTTTCCGCCACGTGCGGTACCGAAATCACACGGGCCGGGGCCGGGGTCACACCTGAAAGCGCGAATTCGTCCACCTCCGGTCCTACTGCCGCGCAGGTTTCGTTCATGGCTTCGCTCAGTGGACGTGTCACCAGGTTCCAGCAGAACTCCCCGGTTTGCTCGGCATTCCGTACAGAATCCTTGAAGCCGATACTGGAGAACGCGACGATGGGCGGGTGGTAATTGAAGGCGTTGAAGAAACTATAGGGTGCCAGGTTCAGCACACCGTTGCAGTCCCTCGAGGAGATCCACCCGATGGGGCGTGGTGCCACCAGGGCATTGAATGGATCATGGGCCAGTCCGTGACCGTCGGCCGGTTGATAAAAGTGGATATCCTCGGACATACAACGTACCTGCAGGGTTAAGGGGTCAGTACCCTATTCGATGAAAATTATTGCCCTGATCCTCCCATGATGCCATGTCATAGATATCGAGACCGCAGGATCTCACAGAACTCTTGGGCGAACGTTGGTAAGGTTTCAAAGTTTTCGGCGCAGAGTTGAAAATTGCGCTCTGCCCAATTGTCCGTCAGTTTGATCTGCTTGATGTTACGGGTGCCCTTGTGGCGGGCGAATCCCAGCTCAGGGATAATGGCGATACCCACGTTGGCCGCTACCATACGATAGATGGCATCGTAGCTTGCTACCTGAACGCGGATGTTCAGAGTGATATGGAGTTTTTCGGCTTCTTTCATCAGGAATTGATGAATGGCTGAGCCCTCCAGTAACGAAATCAGAGGATAGGAGAGGCATTCCTCAAAATCAATCTGGTCAACTTTGGATATGGGATGGTCAATTGGACAGATCACCACCAGGCGGCTTTTTGCGAAAGGTAGCGTCTGTAATCCTGCAGTGACGACGTTGCCCGAGACAATGCCAAGATCGGCGCCCCCTTCCTTGACCGTGCGAACAATTTCTTCGCTGAGCTTTTCTTTCATTTCAACATGCACGTTGGGATGAGACAGCAAATACTCACCCAACACATTCGGTAGCAACTCGGTGATGGCAGTGGTGTTGGCGAGAAGTCGTAGCTGCCCCGTGATGCCGTGCGCGAATTCCTGCAGATCGCCAGTGAGCACTTCCAGTTGTGATGCAATCTTGCGGGCATGATGGAGGTAGACCTTGCCCTCATTGGTAAGCTTTACCCCCTGCGAGTTTCGCTGCAGCAGTTTCAGGCCGAGATGGTCTTCCAGGTTCCGGATGCGGTTGCTGGCTGCGGGGACAGACATGTGGCATTGCTCGGCACCTTTGGAAAGGCTTTCGGACTCGGCAATCTTGATGAACAGCCGAAAATCCGTCAGGTCGTACTTGATAGCCATTTTTACCCCGCTTGCCGGAAACAACAACGGGTAAGCTAAAGGATTTTGAGGGGTTTGGCTATAAGATGATCTCTTGACTCCAGAAAGCCCCCGCCGGAACGGGGGCTTTGTATTGGTGTGGTTAAAGGATCAAAGCATTTCTCTAACGACCTTGTTAGCTGGCAATCCGCGCTTTTCAAGAGGTTTGGCCCAGTCCTCGTGTACCTGGGTCAGGTCTTCGCGGATTCCTCTCAGCTCATCTTCCGGCAGGTACAGTGGTACGATGCCGTGCTTCACCTCGAGATCTGAAATGGCTTGTTTCTCAGCACGATTGACATAGTCGCAGTGATTCTGGTTTGCATGCTGGCCAGCTTTCACCAAGGCTTCCTGGTTTTCCGGGGAGAGCTTGTCCCAGGCACGGTCACTGATTGAGTAGGTGACATTGAAGCTGCCAATGCTCAAATTGGGAATCATCTGGTCCAGTGCTGTCTCCAGGCTCCAGTCCTCAATGCTGATAAGACCCCAGAATACACCGTCGAGCGTTCCGCGTGACAGAGATGGTAGTACATCAGAGCCTTGCATGCGGATAGGGTTTGCTCCGAGGCGATTCGCAGTCATCGCCATTGCACCCCCGGCTGTACGGAGTTTCAGGCCGGAAATATCGAGGGGTGTGGAGAGCTCCTGATTATTGGTGAGAATCCGATAGGGGCCGAGGTTAGCCGTGAACAGGGGGCGAACGCTTTTCTTCTTGAACTCAGCCTCGTAGAGTGCTTTGCCAGGTTGGACCAGATCGTAGAACTTGTTGGCCGCTGTACAGGAGTCCGTAACCATCCCCGGGAGTTCTACCACTCCGGATAGGGGCAGATGTTCCGAAAGGTAGGCTGGTGCAACGTTGGCGACGTCGGCGACACCTGAGTTCAGTAGTGTCAGGGCCTCAGAGCCTTTGCCCAGTTGCTCGGCAGGAAAATACTGGAAACTGATGCGGCCTTCAGAAAGTTCTTCAGCCTTCTTCATGAACGCCTTGGCACCGTAGGATGTTGTGAAAGCGGATTCCGGCATCCAGTCTGCGAACCGCAAAGTTATATTGTCCTGAGCATTGGCGGTAGCAATCGATCCGGCGGTCATCGCTACCGATACGCATGCAGTAAGAAAAAGTTTGGTTTGGTTCATGACATACCCTTTTTGTTAGCTTTGTGCTTTGTACAAACAACGGACTTTAAAAATATCAGAGTTTCCGGTGTGGTCTATTTATAAAATATTCACTGAGTTTTAATGGCTGGTTAATGGTGCCTTTCAGGGGGCGTCATGCCGGCGCCTTAAGAGATCGTTAATAGCGTCTTTGTATTTTTTGCATTGACATATTTGTCGCTGCTGAAAGATATTTGGGTTAGCTAAATAGCCAGATTTATTTAATTTCTACGACTGAAATAATCATGACAAATAGTATAAAAGGTGACAGCTATGATTCATTCCCGGCTGGTTGGTGACGCGAAGGTTACCAACGTTATCGAGTACTCAGGTCCCACCCACGATCCGGCCTTCCTGTTTCCGGAAGCAGAGCGAGCCGATATTGATCGGCTGGAGAGCGCTATGGCACCCCATCACTGGGTGCCCCATATGGGCAAGCTGATTGTCACCATTCAATTCTGGATCGTTCAGGCAGGCACAAACATCATCGTAATCGATACTGGCGTTGGTAACTTCAAGCCCCGGGAGAGTATCCCACGGATGCACATGCTTAACGGCCTCGTTCGTGAATGGCTGGTTGCCGCCGGCGCAGCGCCTGAAGATGTTACCCACGTGGTGACAACCCACCTGCATGCGGACCACGTGGGCTGGAATACAACCTGGCAAGACGACCGCTGGGTGCCGACGTTCCCTAATGCGACCTATCACTTTCCCCTGGTGGACTTTGATTTTTGCAAGGAAGGCAAGAATAAAGAGCCAGGGGTTATCGACGTGTTTGGAGACTCTTTTTTCGACAGCGTAATGCCTGTTGTGGATGCGGGGCTGGCAAAAATGATACGCCCTGGCGAGGAAATTGCCGACTGCCTGACCGTGCAGCCGGCCGAAGGCCATAGTCCCGGTCAGGTGATTTTCCGACTGGAATCCAAGGGCGAAGTGGGAATTTTCTGTGGTGATATTTTTCACAGTCCATTGCAGATAATGCGGCCTGAATTCAACTCTGGTTACTGTATCTGGCCGGAGAAAGCGCGTGAGGTCCGCCTGAAAATGCTGAATGACGCTGCTGACCAGTCCGCATTGTTGTTACCGGTTCACTTTGGATCGCCCTATTGCGGGTACGTGCGGCGCCAGGGCGAAGGTTTCCTGTTTGAGCCGGCAACCTGGTAGTCCTTCTCTGACTGCCCCGACCTGAATAACAAGACAAGGGTTCTACATTGAGTACGTTAGCTAACATTCCCAGACCGCTGAAGTACCTGGACTGCCCAGTGCGATACATGGAAAACGCACTGGTCGCAGTCGCTGCATTAATGATCCTGGTGGCCATGGCTGTTACCTGCGTGGACGTTTTTATGCGGTACGTCCTGTCGATGCCCCTGAGCTGGTCCTTTGACTTTATTGTCTTGTACTTGTTGCCAGGCTCCTATTTTCTAGCTTTTTCCTATGCTCTCAGAACAGGCACCCACCTGAAGGTGGATTATTTTGTCAGTTACATTAACCGGAGGTTGCGGGGGCTGGTGCTGTTTCTGGTTGGTCTGGTCGCGGTGGTGCTGTTTGGCTACATTGCCTGGTTTTACCTGGTTGAGGCCTACCACGCGTGGCTGGATGGCGACGTGATGGGGGGAGTGATTCCCTGGCCCATGTGGCCGGGAGATATGTTGGTATTTGTGAGCTCGCTGATCTTTGCACTGCGACTCCTGATTATCAGCTTTAGCCACCTCTCACTCTTGCGTGGAGGTGAGGCATGACAGTCTACCTTCCCTTTATCGTTCTCTTTTTTCTGCTGGCTTTTGGCGTACCAGTTGCGATCAGTTTGGCGTTAGCGGGCTCGCTCGGTATATTTCTAGCGACCAGCGCCGATGTGCTGGTAGGTATTTTGACGGCCTCCCCCGGCTCCGCTCTGACTACCTATGAATTGCTCACAATCCCCATGTTCATCCTGATGGCGGAGTTCATGGGAGTAAGTGGGATTACCTCCTCACTGTTTACCGCAATTGCAAAGTGGACCCATAACATCAGGGGCGGTGTGGGTATTGCTACGGTCATCACTGGTGCGGCGTTCGGCGCCATCTCGGGTTCCAGCACGGCAGCCGCAGCGACGCTGGCAAAAACCAGCATTCCTGCCATGCGGGAGCAGGGATACAGCAGCGGCATGTCGGGCAGTATCGCTGCCATTTCAGGCACCATTGCGATGCTGATTCCCCCTAGCGTTGCGCTGATTTTTTACGGACTGCTCAGCGGCGTCAGTATTGCCAATCTGCTGATCGCCGGGATTGTGCCAGGCATTCTCGTGGCAACGACCATTGCCGTGACCATTAAGGTATTGTTGTTGCGAAATCCTCTGCCAAGACAGGATGTCCAATACAGTCTGGCTGAAAAGTTCCAGTCGCTTAAAGTTGCGGGCCCGTTCGTTGTTCTGTTCCTTTTGGTGACGGGACTGATTTATACCGGTATTGCCACGCCGGTTGAATCTTCAGGCCTGGGTGCTTTCGGAGCTTTTTTGATCGCGCTGAAATCGGGCAACCTGACGCGTTACCGGTTCTCTGAAGCCCTGTCTAATACCTGCTCAATTACCGCGATGATCGGCCTGATCATTGTCTGCGCCCACATATTTGGCTACTTCATTACCTTGACCGGCCTCACCAAGGAGATGGTGGCATGGGCTGGCAGTCTCGACGTGTCGCCCTATGTCATTCTGGCCGCGATCGTCGTTCTTTACCTAGTGCTGGGGCTGTTCCTGGATCTGATCTCCATTCTGATATTGACGGTACCGGTGGTGCTGCCTCTGGTAACAAGCCTGGGATTTGATCCCCTGTGGTTCGGCGTTATCGTTATTTTGCTGGCCGAAATTGGCATAGTGACTCCTCCTGTGGGCATTAATGTTTTTGTTGTCTCAAGGTCTGCCAATATTCCTGTGGAGAAAATATTCTCCAGTGTAATGGTTTATGTGTTGTCGCTGCTTTTGTTGGTTGGGGTTCTTATTATATTTCCGGAACTGGTTCTTTGGCTGCCTTCAACTTCCGGATGACAGGCAGCTTTACCAACTGGATATGATGGCGCCGTGTTTATTTTGAATGAATATTAATAAAAGACTTATGAATTGAAAATTTTTATTTGAAATGAAAAAAAGGGAATCCAATGATTAATAAACAGATTGGCAGTCCTGAGGAAGCGATTTCGCGGATCAAGGATGGCGACATCATCGGCATCGGAGGATTTGGAGGAGCCGGCTCTCCGAACGTCCTGATTGATACGCTGATCGCTCATAGTGACGCAAAAAATCTGACAGTCGTGAGCAACAATGCCGGCCAGAATGAAGAGGGTATTGCTGCGCTGCTGAAGACTGGAAAGGTAAGCAAGATTGTCTGTTCTTTTCCGCGAATGAAGAACGCATGGGTTTTCGAGGAGCTTTATCGTAAAGGGGATCTCGAGCTGGAGTTGGTTCCCCAGGGTAATCTGGCTGAACGGTTGCGTGCCAGAGGCGCAGGCATCGGAGCGTTTTTTACGCCCACCGGTTATGGAACTGCTCTTGCCGAAGGTAAGGAAACCCGTGAGATTGAGGGTGTTCATTATGTCTTGGAACATCCCATAAAGATCGATGTGGCATTGATCAAGGCCAAGTCTGCAGACCGCTTTGGCAATCTTGTCTACAACAAGACAGCTCGCAACTTCGGGCCGGTAATGGCCATGGCCGCGGATACCACCATCGCTGAGGTCAGTGATGTGGTGGAGGCCGGCGATCTGGACCCGGAGGTGGTTGTGACTCCGGGAGTCTATGTGGATTGTTTCGTCAAAGTCTGAGCACGCTACCATGTTGGCGGCAGAAGGTGTAACTAATGAAGACAGAAGAGAAAATGGCGCTGGCCGGACGAGTGGCAGCGGATGTACCGGAAGGAGCTTACCTTAATCTTGGCATCGGCCTGCCTACACTGGTGGCTAACCACTTGGGTGGTGACGATAAGGAAGTAGTACTTCATACAGAAAATGGTGTTCTGGGCCGCTGGATAGACGCGCCAGAAGGCGAGCAGGATCCGGATTTGATCAATGCGGGCAAGGTGCCTATCAAATTATTACCCGGCGCAGCTTTCTTCCACCATGCTGACTCCTTTTCGATGATGCGTGGCGGGCATCTCGATATTTGTGTGCTTGGTGCATTCCAGGTCTCTGCCAGTGGTGATCTGGCGAACTGGCATACCGGGGACCCTCAGGCAGTTCCGGCGGTAGGCGGGGCAATGGACCTTGCCATTGGTGCAAAGCAGACCTTTGTGATGATGGATCATGTGGACCGGGAGGGTAATCCCAAGATCGTGTCGGAGCTGACCTATCCACCGACAGGGTTAGGTTGTGTGACTCGCATTTATACCAACCTTGGAACATTTGAAACCACCCCGGACGGAAACAGGGTGAAAGCTGTTTACGTAACTCCGGATCTGACGTTGGATCAGATTCAGCAAAAGACCGGAGTGGCGATTGATTTTTCCATGATTTCACAAACGCGTCAGGAACATTAATCATGATCAGAATAGTCTATCTTCTGGTAAGACCGGAAAGCATGACTCCGTCGGAATTTGCTGAGGAATGCCGGGTGCATTACGACATGTCCCGCAAGGTTCCGGCCCTTTATAAATATGAGGTGAGGCTTGTGGACCAGGAGCCCTCAGACACCCATGTGGCCTATCTCGATATTGGGCCATTTGATGCGGTGGCAGAATGCTGGTTCGAGAATCGTGATAAGTATGACGAATACCTTGCCTCAGATATTCGCAAGGAGTGGTTTGAACACGGTAAGACCTTTATAGGGCAACTTAAGCCTATTTATACACGGGAAATCCATTGAATGCCGGATTCTCCGCTGGCCTTGAACACAAAACACGGGAGTAAGACCATGTTGTTTCTAGTGCAGATGAAAGTGAACCCACCTACGCACCTGTCGCAGGACGAGTTCGCACGGATCAAGGAAGAAGAAAAGCAGCGGGCCCTGGAAATACAGCAACAGGGGAAGTGGCCCCACCTGTGGCGGGTGACTGGCAAGTATTCCAATGTAAGTGTTTTTGATGTGGAATCCAATCAGGAGCTCCATGACCTGCTGACGTCTCTGCCGCTCTTTCCGTTTATGGAGGTAAGCGTCACACCAATGAATGTTCATCCAAGCGCATTGAGCGATTGATACGTTACGTGTATTAGTTCGGTTGTATTCTTTCTCGCCCAAGATATGCGGGTAACCCATAACGGCTTACCCGCATCGGAATTTTGTGCACACCAAGCCCCTCGCCGATATTTGGTGGACTTCAGTTTGTAGGGCGGTTGCAACGCCGAGGCGCACTGCTCGCTAATCGAATAAGTGTTCTGTGTCACTGAACGATCCATTAACAAAAAATGAATTCTAACGGAACGCCCTAAGCGCGAGTATTACGGGCAGAACCCGTGGGCCGTGGTCACTCACCAAAGCGGCTAATACAAATAATAGGGGCACACAATGAACACACTGGTTACTTTTTTCACTCGACTTATGCATAGGTATATGCCGGATGCATTTGTTATTGCCATTGCTTTGACCCTAGTGACTGCGGGGCTGGCGGTCGTCGCGGAGGGCGCCTCAGTGGCGGAAGCTGCCACGCTCTGGGGTGATGGATTCTGGTCACTGCTCTCCTTCGCAATGCAGATGGCTATCATATTGATATCCGGATATATGTTGGCGAAGACCCCACTGGTGGATAATTTGTTGGATAGAGTGACGAGCAAAGTAACGTCGCCTCGTAAAGCTATAGTTATAGCTACCTTGGCCGGTGTTTTAGGGTGCTGGTTCAACTGGGGATTCGGTTTGATCGTGGGTAGTGTAGTGGCTCGCAAGCTGGCCATTAATGTCAAGGGGCTGCACTTTCCACTGGCCATCGCCGCGGCCTATTCCGGTTTGTCGGTCTACGGTATAGGCATGTCCGGTACGGTCCCACTGCTGATTGCGACTGACGGTCACTTTCTGGAAGGCACCATGGGTATAGTCCCTTTGACGGAAACCATTTTCTCGCCGTTGCTGTTAGGCACATCCCTTTTCGTACTAATTACGCTACCCATCTTTAATGCCATGATGCATCCATCTGATCCTGAGCACATTCGTGAAATTGATCGGGAGGAAGTTGCTCGCAGGGATGCAGAGGCACACGCCCGGGAAGCACGTAAGCCTGCTCATGGGGAGAAGACTTTTTCCCAAAAAATGAATGACAGCCGTTTCTTTGGTATTGCCATTGGCCTTATGGGGATGTTTTACCTATTTCTGTATGTGAAGGATGGCGGTTCACTGAACTTGAACAGTCTGAATTTTGCTTTCCTGTTCCTGGCCATCCTTTTGTTCGCCCGGGCATCGGCGTTTCTTGAAGCACTTAATGACGGTATTAGAACCGTCTCCGGCGTTATCATCCAGTATCCCTTCTACGCAGGCATCATGGGGATTCTTGTAGGCTCTGGCCTTATGATTTCGTTTTCTGATGTATTCGTTGGCTCTGCATCAGCCACAACGTTACCTTTCTGGTCTTTTCTCAGTGGAGGTCTGATTAACATTCTGGCCCCTTCAGGGGGTGGCCAATGGGCGGTTCAGGGGCCGGTGATGATTGAGGCTGCCAAAGAGCTCGGGGCTTCCTATGGTGCGACAGCGGTAGCCGTACAGATTGGTGATCAATGGACCAATATGGTCCAGCCATTTTGGCTGTTACCCGCGTTGGCGATCTCCGGACTTAAGCTTCGTGAGATTATGGGCTATCTGGTACTGATACTGGGCTATCTGGGTGCGGTCTTCGGCTCAACCGCACTCATTTGGGGCTACATGGCAGCCTGATCTCTTCTGTCTCCAATCGGATGTCTGGGAGACTACCCCAACATACTACAACACGAGGATTTTACATGAACAAGCGCAGAGCAGCTATCATCGCACCGGTTCGCACCGGCGTTGGCGGGTTCGGACGCAGTCTTCGCCCGCTTTCTGTAGAGCATCTGATTGGCACGGTGGTGAAGGAGACCGTGGATCGTTCTGGCATTGATCCCAAAAAAATCGAGGATGTGGTCATAGCGCAGTCATATGCCAACAGTGAGGTACCCTGTGTCGGTCGGTGGGCAGCCTTGCAGGCAGGCTTGCCGGAAGAAGTGCCGGGATTGCAATTGGACCGTCGTTGCGGTGGTGGACTTCAGGCCGTTATTAATGCCGTCATGATGGTGGAGTCCGGGGCATGCGACGTGGTCGTTGCCGGTGGTGTGGAAAGTATGAGTAATATTGAGTATTACTCCACCGATATGCGCTGGGGCAAGAAAGCCGGGTCGTTCACGATGCACGACCGCTTGGACCGTGGGCGGGAGCGTTCCCAGCCAGAGGATCGGTTTGGCTACATCTCGGGAATGATCGAGACCGCAGAAAACCTGGCCCGCAAATACAACATTTCAAGGGAAGAAGCTGACCAGTATGCCGCGCAGAGCCAGCAAAGGGCAGCTGCCGCCTGGAGAGAGGGTAAGTTTGATGAGGAAGTCGTCTCCCTGTCCATACCTCAGCGTAAGGGTGATCCTATCACCTTCAAGCAGGATGAAGGCATTCGGGGTGAGACGACCATGGAAACCCTCGGAAAACTCAAGCCTATTATTCCTGGCGGCACAGTCACCGCAGGCAATGCAAGCCAACAAAGCGATGCAGCGGCTGCCTGCCTGATCGTTTCAGAGGATAAGCTTGAGGAGCTTAACCTGACCCCTATGGGCTTTATGGTGGGATGGGCCGCCGTTGGCTGTAACCCGGCTACCATGGGGATCGGGCCGGTGGGTGCAGTGGATAAACTGTTCCGGAAAACCGGTCTCAGTCTCGAGGATATGGACCTGGTGGAAATCAACGAAGCCTTTGCCTGCCAGGTACTGTCTGTGCTCAAGGAATGGGACTGGGAAGATTACGACAAGCTTAACGTCAATGGCTCCGGCATATCCCTCGGCCACCCTATCGGAGCGACCGGTGTTCGAATCATGACCAGTTTGCTTCACGAAATGAAACGTAGAGGTAGCCGCTATGGTCTGGAAACCATGTGCGTTGGCGGCGGTCAGGGTGTAGCCGCGATCTTCGAACGGTCTTGAAGTCGGCCTCTTAAGGGAGTCAGCCCATGAACAGTAGCGAGCATCTGTACAGTCTGGTAGAAGACAATCTCCAAAGTAATCCGGAATCGGTAGTCTTTGTGGAGGATGGTCAGCAAACTAGTTTCAGTCAATTTGACCAACTGTGTCTGCAAAAGGAGCAGTGGCTCCGCAGTCAGGGTATTGGTAAAGGGGATACTGTTGCCATGTGGTTGGTGAACAGCCGCCACTGGCTTGCATTTTATTTTGCCCTGGCCCGTATTGGGGCGACTCTGGCGCCACTGAATACCCGCTACAAAAGCCACGAAATCGGCTACATGATCAACAAGTCCCGGCCGCGATTGCTTATCATGCAGGATCGCTTCCGCAAGATTGACTTTACAGACATTCTCCTGAAAGTAGATCGGGATGAATTAAGCTCGCTTGAAACCGTGGCGTATCTGGAGACGGGTGAAGCTCTACCGGAAACCTTACACGGTATTCCCGTCACGAGTACTATGATCACCGGCAACCAGTCTTCCCGGGAAGAGACGCCTGACGCAGACGGAGTCTCCATCCTTTTCGCTACCTCCGGCACCACCAGCGGTCCAAAGCTGGTCATGCAAACCCAGGCTAACCTGGTTCGCCATGCTCATTACTGTGCGCAAAGCTATGGTATGACGGGGCCGGGGTCTGCGTTACTGTCGGTGTTGCCGCTCTGTGGAGCGTTTGGCCTAAATGCGGTGTTAGCAGCCATGGCGGCGGGCTGCCCGACGGTGATGATGGCTGCATTCGACGGTCCCCAGGCCGCGTCACTGATGCGACAATACAACATCAGCCACGTGTACGGTAGTGACGAGTTGTACCGGAAGCTGATCGATGCTGCCGACGGCGACAAGCCCTTCCCCGCAGCCCGCCTGTTCGGTTTCGGGGCCTTTACTTCCAGCTTCAACGAATACGCATTGGCTGCCTGGGAGAGAGGCATTCCACTCTGTGGCCTATACGGTTCAAGCGAAGTCCTGGCGATTTTTTCTGCACAGACCGGTGACAGACCTGTGCGGGAGAAAATCCGCGGCGGAGGCGTCCCTGCAGCATCAGATCGAGCGCAGCTGCGCATCAGGGATATCGGGTCAGGTGGATTGCTGCCTGCCGGAGAAATCGGAGAAATCGAAATCAAGGGGCCCACCAACTTTATTGGCTACCTTAACAACCCGGAAGCGACAGAAAATGCGATCACGGACGACGGTTTTTACCGCACCGGTGACCTGGGGTACCTGCGAGAAGATGGCTCCTTGGTGTACGAAGCTCGCATGGGGGATGCCATTCGCCTGGGTGGTTTTCTGATCAGCCCATCAGAAATTGAGGCGGTGTTAAAGAATATTCCCGGAGTTGAGGATGCCTATATCGTGGGCATCGAAATTGACGGCAAATCACGCGTGGTCGCTTTTGTTCGGGACGATGGCCAGGCAATGCTCAGTGAGCAGCAGGTTATCGATATTGCGAAGCAGGAACTGGCCGCATTTAAGGTGCCTTACAGGGTTTGGTTTGTGGATGATTATCCGGTTACGCAGAGCGCGAATGGGCTTAAGGTGCAGCGCGGGAAACTTAGAGCTATAGCTGAAGAAAACCTGGCAGAAGGAGATTGACGATGGACCATTCCCTGTATTTCGAAGACCTGGTGGTCGGGCAACACTTTGAAAGCGCCGCCCGAACCGTCACCGAATCAGACATGACTTTTTTCTCCATGCTTTCCGGGGACTGGAACCCCATTCACTGCGACCAGGAGTTTGCGGGCAATACCCGGTTTGGCGAGAGACTGGTTCACGGCGCCTTTGGCATCGCGGTCGCCACCGGCATGATGCACGCCCTGGGTATTTTCGAGAAGTCCGCGGTGGCAATGATGTCCATCAGCAATTGGTCGTTTCTGAAGCCTATTACCATCGGTACGACTCTGCGGCTGCGACTCACCATCCTGGAGGCGGAAGCTGGGGAGAGTAAGCGGGTCGGTAGGGTAAACCGCCGGCTGGAGCTGCTTAACCAGAATGATGAAGTCGTTCAGAGTGGCCAATCCGACATGTTGATTCTGAAAAAGTTGGCCTGACTCCGGTTTGCCTTACCTGAATTTAGTTTGGAGATACCATGAGCAATAGAATTCCAGATGCTTTGCGAAACCTGACGCTGCCAGTCATTTCGTCCCCCATGTTTACCGTTAGTTACCCTGACTTGGTCCTGGCGGAGTGTAAAGCGGGTATTGTCGGCTCTTTTCCGGCGCTGAACGCACGACAGCCAGAATTGCTGGATGAGTGGCTGACGATGATGAATGAAGAGCTGGACAGCTTCAAAGCTACCAATCCTGACAAGCGGGTTGGCCCCATTGCAGTAAACCAGATCTCTCATTCATCCAACGTGCGTCTGGAGCAGGATGTGGAAACCTGTGTCAAACACAAAGTGCCCATTATTATCTCCTCTTTGAGAGCGCCGGTTAAGGAAATCGTGGACGAGGTGCATAGCTACGGCGGCATCATACTGCATGATGTCATCAATTTGCGTCACGCGATGAAAGCACTGGAAGCTGGCGTTGACGGCCTGATTTTGGTCGCGGCCGGGGCTGGTGGCCACGCAGGCACCCTATCCCCTTTCGCTCTGCTAGGGGAAGTTCGCAGACACTTTGATGGCCCGGTGGTCCTGGCAGGGTCTATTGCTACTGGAAATTCGGTGCTGGCAGCCGAGGTTATGGGCGCTGATTTTGCCTACGTAGGTACCCGCTTCATTGCCTCTCAGGAAGCTAATGCCCGGGAAGACTATAAGGAATGCATCGTTCAGTCTGGCGCCTCTGATGTTGTCTACAGCAACTATTTTTCCGGAGTACATGGCAATTATCTGAAAGAGAGTATTCGCCGTACCGGCCTTGACCCGGATGATCTCCCTGTTGGCAACAAGAGCAAGATGAGTTTCAAGGATGGTCGCTCCAAGGCCAAGGCCTGGAAAGATATCTGGGGCGCAGGGCAGGGTGTGGCTATGATAAACGACTTCCCGCCAGCGGAGGAGATCGTGGCGCGTATGAAAGCAGAATACGATGAGGCGTATGCCAAACTGTGTAACAGGCGCTGACAAAGGCGCCTATGTGAAGTTGGCTTGAGAGCGAATTTCTTTCACCAGTTCCTTGCCGCATGTCGGTAAGGCATTCAGTTCCCTCACAATCAGACTGCGCTCCCGCTCTGCCCAGTCGTCCTCCAGGTCGATGGTGGCGATGTCAAGGAAAGCAGCATAGCGGCGAGCGATGGAGCGGGGCAGGATGCCAATGCCCACGCCGCGGCTGACCATTCTGCAGGCAGACTCGAAGCCGAAGACCTGGATACGCATCTGAAGGGGGGAGCCGGTTTCGCTGGCCTGTTCCTTGAGGAAATTGAATAGGGTGCTGCCCTCACGTAAACCGATGTGTGGGTAGTCGAGGGTTTCCCGAAACGAAATGGTCCGGCTTGCTGCCAGTTCGTGATTTATAGGGGTGACAACCACCAGCCTGTCAACACTAAATGGAATGATCTCAAGTTTCTTGTTTGCATTCACCGGACCGGCAACCACCCCCATATCTGTTGAGCCGTCGATCACGCCCCGAATAATATCGTGCGTCAGTCGCTCCTGAAGATCCACGCTGACCCCCGGGCGGGTCGCCAGAAAACGCGCCAGTACGTCGGGCATGAAATCGCTTACTGCTGTGGTGTTGGCAAAAATCCGCAAATGCCCCGACTCGCCTTCCGCGTATTGCGAAAACTCGTCCTTGATGTAGTCAACCTGTCGCATGATAGCCCGAGCATGAACCAGCAGGTCATGGCCCGCGGGCGTAAGCTCGACACCCTGGCTATCACGATAGAACAGTCGGCTTCCCAGCTGTCCCTCAAGGGATTTGATACGCATGCTGGCCGCCGCCGTTGAAAGGCTTGCACGCTTGGCCCCGCCCGTCAGGCTGTTGGCTTCTGCAACGTGGATAAACAGACGTAAATCGGGGATATCAAAGTGCATAATAAAAATTCGACAGCAAGCTAACAAATGGATTCACAGTCTAAACCACCGGGGTGTTCATGGAAACCAAACGCACCCTTGAGCAAAAACAAATTCTCACTTGCTTCGTATACCTGCATTATTGTCATTATTCCGAACCCAGAATAAAGATTGATAGAGGATGCACAATGTCACGTTCCCCCGAAGACTGGATTGGCGAGAACGAATCCTGCAAGGATCGACTGGACCCTGCGCATGCCTGTCGTATTGCGGCAATGCTGGATCAGCCATTTCCTCAAGAAGGCGATGCCTTGGCGGCCTTGTGGCACTGGGCATTTTTCCAGATACCGGTTCCGCCGTCTGCAACAGGGCCTGATGGCCATATTGCGCCTGGAGGTTTTTTGCCGAAATCCGAAGGCAACACCCGGATGTGGGCGGGGGGCCGGGTTAACTTCCACAAGCCGTTGGCAATCGGTCAACCAGCGGAACGTCAGTCGCGTATCGAGGCCGTGAACGAAAAAAACGGGCGTTCCGGTAAGTTGCTGTTTGTTACCGTGGCACATGAGTATCACCAGAACGGTGAGCTGTGCCTGAGTGAAGAGCAGGACATCGTTTACAGGGCACCGTCAGTTCCCCGTCTGTCGCTCGATAAACCGGTTGCCGATCCCCAGTGGAGTCAGTCGGTGACGCCGTCCCCCCTGTTGCTATTCCGGTATTCAGCCGTCACCTTCAACGGCCACCGTATACATTACGACCACCCCTACACGACAAAGGAAGAGGGGTATCCGGACCTGGTGGTCCACGGCCCACTGATTGCTACCCTGATGGTGCAGGCGTTCGTTGACGCCAATCCAGGTCTGAATCCGGTGCGCCTGTCGTATCGAGGCTTACGGCCGCTGACCGTCAATAGGCCCTTCCGTGTTGAAGGCAGAATTGATGGTGATGGTAAAGCATTGCTCTGGGCCGCCAATGAAGATGGCCCCGCTCACGAAGCAGAACTTCAATTTGAGGAGAAGAGATAGATGACCAGTCCATCCCTGAAAAAGTACGAGGATATCCGAGAAGGCGTGCGTGGTCTGTGTGCGGAATTTGATGCCGCGTACTGGCGCGGCGTAGACGAACGTAAGGCCTTCCCGGAGGAGTTCGTTGAAGCTATGACCCGTGCCGGTTGGCTGGCGGCGATGATTCCCGAGGAATATGGTGGTTCGGGTCTCGGTGTATCGGAAGCCTCGGTGATACTGGAGGAGGTTAACCTTGCGGGCGGTAATTCCGGAACTGTGCATGGCCAGATGTACAACATGTTTACCCTGCTGCGCCATGGCAGTGAGGAACAGAAGCAGAAATATCTGCCAAGAATCGCCGCAGGTGAATTGCGTTTGCAATCGATGGGGGTGACCGAGCCAACTACCGGAACCGATACTACCAAGATCAAGACCACTGCGGTGCGTCAGGGCGACAAGTATGTAGTCAATGGCCAGAAGGTGTGGATTTCCCGCATCCAGCACTCAGATCTGATGATCCTCCTGGCCCGGACCACGCCGTTGGCAGAAGTGAAGCGCAAGTCGGAGGGGATGTCGATCTTTCTCGTTGATTTGCACGATGCAATCGGCAATGGTCTGACCGTTCAGCCTATCGCCAATATGGTGAATCACGAAACCAATGAACTATTCTTCGACAACCTTGAGATTCCTGCCGAGAATCTGATTGGCGAGGAGGGCAAGGGATTTCGTTATATCCTTGACGGCCTGAATGCCGAGCGGGCACTGATCGCGGCCGAGTGTATAGGTGATGGCCGCTGGTTTATCGACAAAGCTCGCAAATATGCCAGTGACCGGGAAGTGTTTGGCCGTCCGATTGGCAAAAACCAGGGCATCCAGTTCCCCATTGCCAAGGCGCACATCAATGTAGAAGCAGCTGACCTGATGCGCTGGCGCGCCTGTGAAGAATACGACAGCGGTCGCAATGCCGGCGCCAGCGCCAACATGGCCAAGTACCTGGCGGCTGAGTCATCCTGGGAAGCGGCTAACGTGTGCCTGCAGACCCACGGAGGGTTTGGCTTTGCCAACGAATATGACGTAGAGCGGAAGTTCCGTGAAACCCGTCTGTATCAGGTGGCACCGATTTCCACCAACCTCATTTTATCCTATGTGGCAGAGCATCTTCTTGAATTACCCCGGTCGTTCTAACTCTCAATAACTGCGAGAACGTTTTTGTGGCAGCAAATAAAGCCCCCCTCCCCCTGGAGGGGGTTACAGTGATTTCGTTGGAGCAGGCGATTGCCGCGCCCCTGTGTACCCGGCAACTAGCGGAGCAGGGGGCGAGGGTTGTCAAGATTGAGCGTCTTGGAACCGGAGACTTTGCCCGGGACTACGATACCAGAGTTAATGGATTGTCCTCCCACTTTGTATGGGTTAACCGCTCCAAGGAAAGCCTGGCGTTAAATTTGAAAACTCCCGAGGGGCAGGAAATTCTGCATCAATTGCTGGCGGATGCGGACGTATTCGTGCAGAACCTGGCGCCCGGTGCTACGGCCCGTATGGGGCTGTCGTTCAGTGAGCTGTGTGCACAGTACCCGGGACTGATTGTCTGTGATGTGTCCGGCTATGGCGAGGGTGGGCCGTACAGGAACAAGAAGGCTTATGACCTGCTGATCCAAAGTGAAAGTGGTTTTCTGTCGGTGACGGGAACACCCGGGGCCGGTGGTATGGCAAAGGCTGGCTGTTCAGTTGCGGACATTGCCGCTGGAATGTACGCCAGCAATGCCATTCTGTCGGCACTGTTGCTACGTGGTCGAACCGATGAGGGCAGCCATATTGACGTCTCTCTGCTCGAAAGCCTGGTGGAGTGGATGGGCTACCCGATGTATTACAGCTTTGATGGAGCGCAGCCACCACCAAGGGCAGGAGCTTCTCACTCCACGATTTATCCGTACGGACCGTTTCCGGTCGGGGATGGTAAAACCGTGATGCTTGGGTTGCAGAACGACCGCGAATGGCGGATTTTTTGTGAGAGGGTTCTTGAGCGTTCGGAGCTGGCAGGAGATGCGCGTTTTTCTGATAACGCCCGTCGGTCAGCGAACAGGAACCAGCTCGGTGAGCTTATCGGTATGATCTTTTCGGAGTTGACACTGGATCAGGTGCTAACCCGCCTGGATGAGGCCGGTATCGCCAACGCATCGGTTAACGACATGACACAGGTATGGCAGCATCCTCAACTAGCGGCCCGTGACCGCTGGCTAGAAGTGGCAACGCCTGTCGGGCCCGTGCCGGCACTAAAGGCACCCGGGCTATGGTTTCCGGAAGCCGTCTCGGCGGTGCCATACCTTGGCGAGCACAGCACTCTAATTCTTGAACAGCTCGGCTACAGCCGTGACAGGATTGATCAGTTAAAAAGCGCAGGAGTGATCTAACACCTGCGTAACTCAGAAAACAGGATTCTGACCATGACAGGCAAAGATTTGAAAACCATGCTCTTCGTGCCGGCTTCCCGACCTGATCGCATTCCCAAGGCGATCGCTAGCGGTGCCGGAGCGGTAATTGTGGATCTAGAGGATGCGGTGCCAGCGGATGCCAAGATCCCTGCCCGTGAGGCATTAGATGCGTTCTTGGCAGACCATCACGGTGAGTCGATCTACGTGCGCGTTAATGCCCGGGGTACTAATGAGTTTGAGGTGGACATGGCGCTATGCGCCCGCCATTCGAAGGTGGTTGGCATCATGTTGTCGAAAGCCGAGTCCGCGGAGGACGTCCAGGCCGTGGCCAGTTTTGGCAAGACCGTCATTCCGCTAATTGAATCAGCTCGTGGTCTGGTTGCCCTTAACGAAATTGCCTCGGTGCCCGGAGTTGAGAGACTGAGCTACGGTGGCCTGGATCTCAGTGATGACCTCGGCATTGAAGGTAATACGGAAGGGGCGGAGACGGTCATGGACCAGTGCCGCTATCAGCTTCTGGTGAGCTCCCGAGCAGCTGGTTTGCTGGCTCCTATTGATACCGTGTTTCCCGTTTTTGATGACGAGGATGCGGTACTAAGTCGTGCGCGCCGGGCCCGTAATATGGGTTTTGCGGGCATGCTTTGCATTCATCCAAAACAGATTCCACAGGTGCAGGCTGGTTTTTCCCCGGATCCTGATCAGGTGGCCTGGGCGCGTAAAGTCATGGAGGCGGCGAGGTCAGGTGGTGCTGCTTTCAAGGTGGAGGGCCAGATGGTGGATGCTCCAGTGATTGCTATGGCCAGAACTATTCTTGAGCGTGCCAGTTAGACTGCTCGCCAGAATTTCGGGAGGTTCATAGCAGGAACAGTTTCAGCAACATCTTAGCCGCAGAGCCGGGAGAAAACATGAAAGCAGAACGGAACACCTATTGGCCCAAGGGGTTGCCACGAACACTTGAACTGCCCAAAACGAGCCTCTACTACAACCTGGAGGTGGCGGCAACCCGCTACCCGGACAAGCCGGCGGTAGTATTCTATGACTCGGTGGTCAGTTATTCCGAATTGCGTCAGCAAGTTGGGGCACTGGCGGGGTATCTGCAGTTGGAGTGTGGTGTGTGTCCCGGTGACCGTGTCGCTCTGTATTCGCAGAATTCTCCTCAGTATGTCATCGGTTACTACGCGATTCTCCGTGCTCAGGGGGTGGTGGTTCCCGTCAACCCGATGAACCTGTCAGAGGAGCTTCAATACTGTGTATCCGACAGTGGTGCCCGCACGGCTCTGGTGTCTCAGGAACTGTACGGTAATGTGCAACCTCTATTGGCCTCGGGCGATCTTGATCACGTGATTGTTCATGCCTATGCTGATTACCTGACTGCGGAGACTGACCTCGCTGTTCCGTCTGCTGTAACAGAACCTAGGCAGGAGCACGCCGCCCCCGGCGTTGTCCTTTGGCAAGACGTGATTAGTCGCGAACTGGCGCCTTCTGCTTTTACCGGTAAGCACGACGACCTGGCCGTTATTGGCTATACCTCCGGTACCACGGGGCATCCGAAGGGCTGTGTTCATTCCCACAGTACCGTGATGGCCGCAGTGGCAGCTTCGGCCGTCTGGCGCGGTGGTTCGCCGGCATTCTCGGCACTGGCCATTGCCCCGCTGTTCCATTTTCTGGGGATGCAAGGTGGAATGAATGGGCCTATCTTCAACGGTGCAACCTCGGTGCTGATGCAGCGGTGGGATCGGGATGTGGCGATGAAACTGATTGAGCGTCACCATGTCAGCCTGTGGAGCGCTCCGCCGTCGATGATTGTCGATTTTTTCTCGAATCCGGACCTGGCCACCCATGACGTCTCCAGTCTCCGTAAACTGATGGGGGGTGGGGCGGCGATGCCTGAAGCCATTTCTCGCAAGCTGGCAGAAGAGTTTAACATCGTATACAACGAAGCCTACGGACTGACCGAAACTGCTGCTTTCATTCTTGGTAACCCCGTCGAGCGCGGCAAACGACAATGCCTGGGCATTGCCAGCTTTGGGGTAGATGCACGTATCGTTGACCCTGCCACGCTCGAGGATCTACCCCAAGGCGAAACTGGAGAGATCATCCTGCACGGCCCTCAGGTAATGCTGGAGTACTGGAACAATGCGGAAGCGACCGCCAAGAGTTTTCTGGAACGTGATGGTAAACGCTTCCTTCGCACTGGCGACTTGGGATACATGGATGAGGAGGGCTACTTCTTCATGGTCGACCGGCTCAAGCGAATGATTAATGCCTCCGGATTCAAGGTCTGGCCGGCGGAAGTAGAGAGTATCATGTATGGTCACCCGGAGATTCACGAAGCCTGCGTCATTGCAGTGCCGGATCCGAAGCGGGGCGAAACGGCCAAGGCGATGGTTGTACTGAAACCCACTGCACCAGAAAATGTCACCGAAGACGACATTATCGAATGGTGCAAAAAGCATATGGCGGCTTATAAAGTGCCGACAGCCGTTTCGATTATCGATGAGTTGCCGAAGTCCGGCACCGGTAAGATCATGTGGAGACAGTTGCAGGAAGAAGCCCGAATGGAGGGGGCAAATCGTGCCTGATGCCGGCATGAATCTTAAGAACGCAGATAGAGTACCAGAAGCTGCCGAGTTGGTTGAGGTAGCGCAGAACGTTTTCTGGTCCCGTATCCCCCTGCCTGGAAAACTGAACCATATTAATATCTGGCTGATCCGTGACGAGGACGGCTTTTCCGTGGTTGATACCGGCATGTGTACACCCACGGCTGAGACCGCCTGGAAGTCTCTGTTGGAGTCTCTGCCGGAGGGCAAGCCGGTCCGGCGGGTGTTTGTGACCCACTTGCATCCGGATCATGTGGGTATGGCTGGCTGGTTGTTGGAGCGGGACGCAGAAGAGTTCTGGATGACTCGAATGGAGTATCTGACCTGTCGGGTAATGGTGGCTCAGTCCCACGACGAAACCGTACCTGAGGACTTCGCCGCCTTTCACCGTGCTGTTGGCTGGCCTGATTCGGCCATCGACTGTTACTACGATCATTATCACAATTATGGCAGACGGGTTTCACGGTTGCCCCGCAGCTACCAACGGCTGGAGGAAGGGCAGCACCACGTTATCGGTGGACACCGATGGCGGGTTGTTGTAGGTAACGGGCACTCTCCTGAGCACGCCTGCCTGTACTGCGAAGAGAGCAAATTGCTGATCTCCGGTGATCAGGTGTTGCCCGGCATTTCGTCCAATGTCTCAGTGACACCCCTGGAGCCGACTGCAAACCCGATGGCTGATTGGCTGGCCTCACTCACTAAGCTGAAAGCTGAAATTCCCGATGATGTGCTGGTGCTACCAGCTCATCAGCAGTGTTTTACGGGATTGCATGATCGGATTGAAACCCTGATTGCAGACCAGAAGAGGGCCTTCACGGGTTTGCGGGCGGCTCTTGCAAGTGAGCCAAAGAGAGTGATTGACGTATTCGCAGTGCTGTTTGGTCGTGACATATCAGAAGAGGACTTTATGGTTTTCAACTTGGCAACCGGAGAGGCCCTCGCCTGCTTGAATTATCTCATTGAACGTAACGAAGTGCATTTTGTGACCGATGCGAAGGGTGTTCGCTGGTATCGGTCTGTTGGGTTTCAGGAGCAGGAACGGGAAGCACGGCGTCCGGAATAACTCAGGTCAGCTACTCAAGGGGGCTAACCATCATCCTATTTTCTAACAAGGAGGCCACAATGGCACTTGATCAAGAAATGCTGAATCAGTTTGTCGAAAGTGTGCGTCGGTACGTCCGTGATCGCCTGATTCCCCTGGAGATGCAAGTGGCAGAGGAAGACCAGATTCCGGAAGACGTCATCGCCGAAATGAAAGAGATGGGGCTTTTTGGAATTTCGATACCTTCTGAGTTCGGTGGTCTGGGTCTGAGCATGTCAGAGGAAGTCGCAATTATTCAGGAAATGGGCTACACCTCACCAGTTTTTCGTTCAATGTTTGGTACCAATGTTGGCATTGGTTCGCAAGGCATCGTTATGGACGGTACACCGGAACAGAAGGAAAAATATCTACCCAAGCTTGCCACCGGCGAACTGATCGGCTCATTTGCGCTGACCGAGCCTGATGCAGGATCAGATGCCGGGTCAGTGAGAACAAGCGCCCGGCGAGATGGTGATGATTACATCATAAATGGAACTAAACGATACATCACTAATGCACCCAGGGCGGGGATCTTCACAGTGATGGCTCGCACCGGCACCCGTGAAGAAGGTGCGCGCGGTGTGTCCGCATTCCTGGTCGATGCGAAACTACCGGGTATATCGCTTGGAAAACGTGATCAGAAAATGGGGCAGAAAGGCGCTCATACCTGTGATGTTATCTTTGAGGATGTGCGCGTACCTGCAGATACCTTGATCGGAGGAAAGGAAGGGCAGGGTTTCAAAACAGCCATGAAAGTTCTTGATCGGGGGCGCTTGCATATCAGTGCGTTAAGCGTGGGTACGGCCAAGCGACTCATTGATGAGAGCGTTTCATATGCATCTGGCCGGAAACAGTTTGGAACAGAAATTGCCAATTTTCAGTTGGTGCAGGCAATGCTCGCAGATAGCCAGACTGAGTACTATGCCGGAAAGTGCATGGTTGAAGCGGCTGCTAAATCCTTCGATGCAGGCGAGGCGGTGTCGATGAATGCCTCGAGTTGCAAGCTGTTCTGTACAGAAATGGTAGGGCGTGTTGCGGACCGGGCAGTTCAGGTCCACGGTGGCGCTGGTTACATCAGCGAGTACTGTGTTGAGCGTTTTTTCAGGGATGTCAGGTTGTTCCGCCTATATGAGGGAACGTCGCAGATCCAACAACTGGTAATTGCCAAGCATCTAGTCCGCAACGCGGAACATTCGCCGGGGTGATTCGCAGATAAAATTTGATAATGCTGAACTCCTAATGGGGCTCCTAGGCCTGGACTTACCCCGTCCAATAACGCTCGAAAGACATAATGATTGAAATTCATCGTTCCCGTTTCGAGACCGCGGAAGAATACAGCAGGCCAGGGGGCTATGGGTTTGGTGCCAACACCACAGCGTTCTTCCGGGTCATCGATGTTGGCGTTCGTTGTTATTTAACGATCACAGCAGGATATTCCAGGCGGGTGGCGGAGCCAGTTACTTTTTATCGGCTTATCATCGGAGCGGTTCCGGTGGGCGCCTGTTTACTCGCATCTGTACAACAGGTCCAAGGTCATTCGCTACCACCTTTTCATTATTAATGCCTGAATCAGTGACTTTGCAGGCGAATATACCCCGCAAATCGCCATCGGCGCTAACGGGAGCCATCAATTGTCGAAAAATAGGTTGCGAGTGCCTGAAACGCGCAGCCTGAAGTCGACCAGAGACCAGGATTTGGCTGCTTTTTGATCAAACCATGGTCGTTAGGCAATAGCGGATTGCCCCGGTATGGTTTCCCGGGTGGTTTTAAGATGATGCGGTCACTGCCGAACGAGCCTATCCGGAGGCGGCGATTCCTTCGTAGAGGTCGCGGTAAACGGCAAAGCCCGGACAGTGTCGACCAAAGCGCAGAACCCACTGTCGGCCACTGTGTACCAGGCGACAGGCCATGGTCATCAGCTCCTGCATCACGGTTCTCAGGCGGCGGCGTTTAGCCGGGTGGCGCACTGGCGCATCCGGGCCAGTCAGTCTCAGGCCCATCCAGCGCAGCACGTTATATCCCAGTGTTGCGAAGGCCATGACCAGGTTGTTGGTGTCGAACTTGCCGGACGGCAGGCGCTCCAGATCCAGGTCGGTTTTGAACTCGCTGTGGAATTGCTCACTGGTGGCGTGATCGCTGTAAAACGCCATGATTTGTTGTTCATCGGCCACCTCGGCTGGCAAGGAGGTAATCCAGCCTTCAAGACTGACCTCCGGCTCCAGATACAGCTGGCCACCGGCATCGCTGGTGCGCACCGTGACTTTAACGATCTGGCGCAACCCGGGCTCGTCCGACAGGTTTTCCGATAAAACCGCCTCCATCTTGCCGTTGCGGTCCAGTGTCCAGGCTTTCTGAGCCTGGGCCTTCTCCGCCCAGGCCAGGGGATCCTGCTTGCGGGGATTCCACTTGATCAGGAAGTCGACCTGCTTCTGCTCGCGCAGAAAGTCGCGATTGTCACGGGCATCGTGTGCGCTGTCCAGGCGCAGCAGGATGGGCTTGTCCGTCAGTGCCCGGGCCCGGGGTAAAACCCGCTTGAGGGTATCGAGAAACCCATTATTGGCGTGCTGGCTGCCAGGGCGCAGTTCGCAGCCCAGGCACCAGCCTTCCTGGCCCAGATAGGCCGCTATCGGTGCGTAGCCGTCGTAGCCCTTGTAGGTGTAGCTGACACCCTCTTTGCGGGTCTGGCTGTTGTCCATGGGAAAGACGTCCATATCCAGGGCAACGTGACCCATCGCCAGAGGTGATACCGGGGCTTCGATGGACTGAAGAAACTCAACGCTGGCATCATCCAAAAGCGGCGTCAGGGCTCGGGCATCTTCATCAAACCGTTGCCGCAAGCGGGCTGACGATGGCGACTGCTTGATGCCCATGGCGGTTTTGAAGAATGGATCCGTGCGTACCGGCTCGACCGCCTCGAAGTCACTCTTGCCCAGCGTGATCAGGCCAAGGTAGGTGCGGATCAGCTCGATGTTTGGAATGCCGTGGCGCTTGACGACCGTGCGAGCGGTTTTGATCAGCGACGTGTGCCGGTTCAGACAATGGCCTATCAAGGCCAGTCCGCCATGGGGTGTATAGACTTCGGTTCGGGATTGCTGGAGAGTGAAAGTACGCATGAGCCAAATGCACTGACTGGGTGAATGGATGTCAGGTGCCATTATATCGCTTAAGGCTCTGTTATTGCAGGCTTTAAGCGCAGTTTTAGCCGATTGAAGTCACTGATTCAGGTGGAAATCAAGGATCGCCTGAAAGACATCATCATCTCCGGTGGCGAGAACATTTCCACCATTGAGGTGGAAGACACCCTTTATCGTCATCCAGCCGTTCTTGAAGCCGCGGTGGTGGCCCGTCCTGACGACAAGTGGGGCGAGACGCCCTGTGCGTTCATCACCCTCAAACCGGAAGCCGGTGAGGTCAGCGAAGAAGATCTGATCGCTTTCTGTCGTGAGCGGCTGGCCCGCTTCAAGGTACCCAAAACCATCGTGTTCACCGACTTGCCGAAAACCTCCACCGGCAAGATCCAGAAATTCGTGCTGCGTGATCAGGCGAAAGAGCTCGGCTGACCAGGCACAGACTTAATCCGGTTCCGCGGGGCCCGGAATCCATCAACACAAGAACAACATCAGGCGCGGCTTGTTACGCGCCAGGAGAACTTTTGCATGCAAATGTACCATCGCAAGAACGGGGAAGAGCAACCGTACTGGCCTGCGGGCCCCTTCAAGATTCGTCTGCCGTTTGTCCACTATCGCTGGGAATTCGCGGAAATGGTGCAGGGCCTGATCATGTTCGTGGTCAGCCTGGCCATGATTCCCCTGTTGGAGAAATACCTCGGCGTGCCTTACGACGTCGCGCTCGCCTACGTGGTGATCTGCGGCATCGGTTTCATGTTGCCGGCGCTGTTGGGCGTTCCACTGGTACCGGGCTGGATTACTCCGGGTATTCCCGTAGTACTCCTGTTCCTGGGCGACTACGAACCCGGGCCTGAGGCTATCCAGGCGCTTTTCGCACTGCAGTTCCTGGTGTTCATTATCTTCCTGGTACTGGGGATAACCCGCTTGGGCAGCAAACTGGTGGAGCTGATACCCCGATCCATGAAGGGCGGGATCATCATTGGCGCCGGTATTGCGGCACTGATGGGTGAAATTGAAGCGGGTGGCCGGCTGGCAGAAACCCCAATCTCGCTGATCGTCGGTGGCCTGGTGTGTCTTTACCTGATGTTCTCCGTTTCCTTCAAAGGCTTTGTCGACAGCAACAGCATGGCCCGGAAAATCGCCAACTACGGTATGGTGCCGGGGATGGTCGTCGCCATCGTGGTGGGTTTTGCGACTGGCGAGTACGCTGTACCCAATGTGGAATGGGGCATCACCAAACCAGCGTTTGACGAGCTCTGGAATTACTTGCCGTTCGCGGTTGGTTTCCCGGATGCCAATGTCTTTCTTTATGCCATTCCGACTGCGGTGATCGCCTACGTGATCGCATTCGGTGACATCGTCGTGGGTCAGTCCCTGATGAGCCGCGTGGACCATCTGCGCAAAGACGAAGACATCGACAACAGCATTGACCGTGTACACCTGGTAACCGCTCTGCGCAACGGCGGCCATGCCTTTTTTGCGCCCTATCCCGGCCTGGCGGGCCCAATCTGGACCGCGGTAACCGCTACTATGGCCGAGCGCTACAAGTACGGCCGCAATGCCATGGAGTCCATCTACAGTGGTGGTGGCACTTTCTGGATCACCGGCTTCATTGCCGTATTCATGCTACCGCTGGTGAGCTTCTTCCAGCCGGTGCTGCCGATTGCCCTGTCGCTGACCCTGCTGCTGACCGGCTACATCTGCCTGATGGTGGGGCTCGAGCAACTGGAGAACAACACCGAGCGTGGTATTGCCGGCACCATGGGTGTGGTACTGGCGGTTTATGGCGCAGGCTGGGGCCTGGCCACTGGCGCGGTACTGTATATCCTGATTGAACGCACCAAACTGATCGGATTTACCGCCGACCCGGAGGCGCCGGGCGTCAAGGCAGCGGAAGAGCACTAAACGGTGGCCTCCGCGTCCAGCGGAGCCCACCAACCCCTGTGTGTCCTTGGAGGTATTGGCGTCGCCATACCTCCTTTTTTATGCCCGTTGACGATCTGTCATTTTGTGACAATCTGTCGACTTTTTTCTGTTTCTGCCTTCCTTCATAACTGAATTCAGGTTTAAACTGGTGCCTCTGATTAATTTTCGTACGCGGTTTACGCTGTACGGTGAATGCCGCTCCATAATCACAATAAACCGGAGGCAGTCATGACCATCAGTTCCACTCCCGAGGGTGTGTCCGTTTCGCCGCGGCACCTGCGCTTTGATCTTGCTGCTGATCTTCAAACGCTCTGGCACAGCAACGACAGCTTCCGCACAGCCTTTTTCAACGCACTTTCCCTTCAGTTCCCGGACGGGGAGCAGCAGTTTATAAATGCGGTCCGCCTGTACCGAGACCAGGTGGATGACCCCAAGCTTAAAGAGGAAATTCGCGGTTTTATTGGCCAGGAAGCGCTGCACAGCCGGGAGCACAAACATTACAACGAAGCCCTGAAAGCCCGTGGCTACGATATCGATGCCATTGACGAGCGATTCCGCAAACACATGGAATGGGTCGGCAGGCTGCCGCCCAGCCGGCAACTGGCCGGGACCTGTGGCGCTGAGCACTACACCGCGGTACTGGCAAATGCGATTCTCAAACATCCGGAGTGGATGGAAGGCGCATCTCCTGGTATGGCCCGATTGTGGCGCTGGCATGCCATTGAGGAAACAGAGCACAAGTCGGTGGCTTTCGATGTCTACCGCCATTGCGTCGGCAACGAGCGGTTGCGAAAGATCGTCTTCCTGTTCGTGACGTGGAATTTTTTCAAGTACACCTTCCTCAACACCTGCAGTCTGCTTAAGACTGACGGCAAGTTATGGAACCTGGGCACCTGGATTGGCGGAATCAACTTTCTGTGGGGTAAGCCGGGCGTATTGCGAAAGTGTCTGCCGGACTTCCTGGCCTATTTCCGGGAGGGATTTCATCCCTGGCAACAGGATAATCGTGACCTGATCGATAAAAATCTCAATGAACTTGAGCTGGAGCAAACGGCCGGTTAGCTGGGTGCTGAAATTGCCATGGCTTTGTGTAAGACTGGGCGCTGCCAAGAACAATGACAATAAAGGGAAGTGTCCGGCAGGAACAACTTCCCGCAGTTGGAGGCCCCCATGCGCGTTGGTCTTATAGTGGATTCGGCTTGTGATTTGCCCTACGAGTTCAGCCGTAAACACGACCTGTTCGTTCTGCCCGTGACGGCCGTTATCGACGGCCAGACCTATATCGATGAACACGATCCGGTACGAACCCAGGAGTTCTACCAGAGCGGGCTGCTGCAAAAGGGGCATCACGCCGAAACCCAGGCCTTTTCTCCCCAGCAGATTCATGACCTGTTCATGGAAAAGATTGTCACCCAGTTTGACGTGGCCATTTGTGAAACGGTTACCCGCTCCCGCAGCCTGATCTTCCAGAACGCCACCGAAGCCATGAACAGTGTCATGTCCCATTACGAGGAAGCACGCAAAGCTGCCGGGCGTGAAGGTAAATTTTCCATGCGCGTCATCGACAGCAAGCAGATCTTTGCCGGCCAGGGTCTGCTGGCGGCTCACACGCTCAGGTTGATCGGGCAGAAACTGTCGAAAAATGCCCTCCGCAATGAAGTCGAAGCCTTTACCGACAGGATCTATACCTGCGTGATCCCCCGTGACCTGCATTACATACGGGAGCGGGCCCGAAAGCGTGGCGACAAGAGCGTCTCCGCGCTGGTGGCCTTTCTGGGGAAGGCTCTGAACATCACCCCGGTGATTTTCGGCCAGGGTGCCGAGGGCCAGCCCGCCGCCAAAACCCGAAGTTTCGACATGGCGGTTGAAAAGGTCATGAATTATGCTGCTGGCCGGGTGGAAGCCGGGCTGCTGAGCCCCTATGTCAGCCTTTCCTGTGGGCTGACCTGGACGGAAATTGAGGACCTCCCCGGCCTGAACCGCCTCCGGGATGCGTGTGAGAAGAATGGCGTGGAGCTGCTACTTTCGCAGATGGGCATTACCAGCAGTATCTACGTGGGCCCCGGTAGCCTTTGCCTGGCCCTTGCCGCAGAGCCCCACGAATTCGGCGACTTCCAGTAGCTCCCTGCCACGCAGTCCGGAGGAAGGATACCTCTTGGCCTGCCAGCACCCTTCCTCCTGTATCTTCGGCAAACGCACATGCTGCCGCTTCGTGTTAGCCTCTGGTTGCTTCAACCCTAAACGCCCACTTTCAGACAGCTCCGGACCGTGACTATGACCAAAGGCAAAACGGATCTCGCCAATGCGCTTCTCGAACAGCATGTAAAACACGAACTTTCGTCCCTGAAAGGGGCAAAGCTGCGGCGGTTTCTCACGACCGAAGTGGATGAACTGTTTGGCTACGCCGGTACCATTACCCTCAATCGCCTGACCTCGGTGGAACAGGTGATGGGCGTGATCCAGCGCATTGTGATTGACATGGAACTGGATGCCGGAATTCCGGAAATGGCAGCGGAAATGGCCACGGAAGTACTGAACGCGCCGGTCCAGAAAACCTCACGGCTGCGGGATATTATTACCCGGGAGCAGGCAACAGGTTTTCTGGAAGAGGCTCTGGAGTTACGCCAGCAACGGGAAAGGGTCATCAGTGAGATTATGGCTCATCCGGTCTACCAGGAGCTGGTTTCGAACGTGGTGTATCAGGGTGTGGTGAACTACCTTTACGAAGACAACCTGATCACCAAGAGCGTTCCCGGTGTGGGCTCGATGATGAAGTTCGGCAAGCGCATGGCCAACAAGGCGGTGCCCGGCCTGGATGAGACTTTCGAGCGCCGTTTCAAGGCATGGCTTTCGGACAGCCTGCCGGGCCTGATTGCCCGCAGTGAGCAGTTCCTGCACCGGGCGCTGACAGACGATGAATTGCGAGACAGCGTGATGGCGGCGTGGGTGTCCCTTGAGGACCGGACTATCGAAGAACTCCACGAGGGCCTGGGTGATGTTCAGCTGCAGGAATTTGTGGTTCTGGGCTACGAGTTCTGGCTGCAGTTCCGCAAGACCGGGTATTTCGAAGGCTGTGCCAGGGCGGTGGTGGAGCACCTGTTCACCATGTACGGCGACAGGCCGGTGGTTGAACTGCTGGCGGCCGTTGGCGTCGATCGTGAGGTGGTAATGGCGGAGGTGGATGCCTATGCACTTCCGGTCATAGACGTGCTGCGGGAGGAGGGGTATCTTGAGGCCCTGGTTCGCCGTCGCCTTGAGCCGTTCTACAAGTCGGCGGCGGCGAAAAAACTACTACAGCAGCAGGGCTGAAGGCGCCTGTTGCCCTCAGGCTGTGGGGATGTTTGGGAATGTGGGTGCCGAGCGAACTGTTCTGGGCCTATTTGGTGGCGATTTCGCTGCTGACGGTGACGCCCGGAGTGGATACGCTGCTGGTAATGCGGAATGCCGGACGCGGCGGTTTTCAGGACGGATGCGTGACCAGTGCGGGCATTTGCAGCGGGCTTTTTATCCATGCCAGCCTCTCGGCTTTGGGCATTTCCATGTTACTGGTGGAGACCGCCTGGGCGTTTACCGCTCTCAAATGGGCGGGGGCCTGCTATCTCATCTGGCTGGGACTGAGTTCGTTGCGCCAGGCTATTAAACGTGCCCCCGAAAAAAGGGCAGAGGCGGAGGTCGCTGGTGATCACCCTGTCGCGATGACCTCGGTGGCAACTGCCGTGGCATTCCGTGAAGGCCTGTTGTCCAACGTGCTGAACCCGAAAACGGCCCTGTTTTACATGGCGCTGTTACCCCAGTTTATCGATCCGGCCGGGAATACCCTTCAGCAATCACTGTTTCTGGCGGCGATTCACTTTTTGCTTGCGATGATGTGGCAGTGTGCACTTGCGGGGGTGGTGGTCAGATCCCGCCGGCTTGGGGTGGGGCAGGGCGCGAAGCGCGCCCTGAATGCGTTAACCGGCGGGTTCTTTGTCGCTATTGGTGCGAAGCTGGCTTCGCAATAATTACTTTTCCAGATACTGCAGCTTGTCGGGTTTGCCGTCCCACTCCTCGGCGTCCGGCAGCGGATCTTTCTTCTCGGTGATATTCGGCCACTTGCCTGCCAGGTCGGCGTTGAGTTCAACAAACTGGACCTGATCCGCGGGCAGTTCGTCTTCCGAGAAGATGGCCTCTGCCGGGCATTCCGGCTCACACAGGGCGCAGTCTATGCACTCGTCCGGGTCGATCACCAGAAAATTCGGGCCTTCGTAGAAGCAGTCAACCGGGCATACTTCCACGCAGTCCGTGTATTTGCACTTGATGCAGTTATCGGTAACGACAAACGTCATAGTCAGTTTCCTGGTCCAGTAGTCAATCTCATCAGTGTAATAATAATTGCGCGATATTGTATTGAGCGGCCTGCCCACTCGCAAGCACCGAGGGGCTATATCGTTATTACATGGGTCAATTCTGACGCATTTTCCGCTTATTTGTTCAGAAGTTCCTTCAATTCATACAGGCGGTTCAACGCATCCCGGGGCGTTAGCCCGTCAACGTCCAGTTCCGCCAGAGTTTCTTCCACCTTGCTGGGTTCCAGACTGGCAAACATGTCCCCCTGCATCACCGTCTCTCTGACACGGGGAGGGCGTTTCGTGTGATCTGGCTCAACAGCAGCCTCTGTGGCCGCGCCGGGCGCGGGACTGGCCGGTGGCACACTGCCTTCAAGATGGGAGAGCTGCTCACGGGCGTGGCGGATAACCTCCTGGGGTACGCCCGCCAGTTTAGCCACCTGCAGCCCGTAGCTCTGGCTGGCTGGGCCGTCATGGACATTGTGCAGGAATACAATGGTGTCGTCGTGCTCCGTTGCGGTCAGGTGAACATTAACCGCATGCTCCAGGTCCTCCGCCAGTTGCGTGAGCTCGAAATAGTGGGTGGCGAAAAGGGTATAGCAGCGAATATGCTTCGCCAGGTGTTCCGCCGTGGCCCAAGCCAGCGAAAGGCCATCGAAGGTACTGGTGCCACGCCCCACCTCGTCCATCAGCACCAGGCTGTGCTCGGTAGCGTTGTGGAGGATATTGGCGGTTTCCGTCATTTCCACCATGAAGGTCGAGCGGCCACCGGCGATATCATCCGATGAGCCCATGCGGGTGAAAATGCGATCAACCGGGCCGATGACCACACGGTTGGCGGGCACAAAGCTGCCAGTGTAGGCCAGCAATGCAATCAGGGCCGCCTGGCGCATGTAGGTGGACTTACCGCCCATGTTGGGGCCGGTGATCACCAGCATGCGTCGCTGCTGGTCCATCAGCAGGTCGTTGGGCACGTAAGGGTCGCTGAGCAGTTGCTCGACCACCGGGTGCCGGCCTTCCTCGATGTCAAAGCCGGGGGTGTCGCTGAATTCCGGGGCGTTGAAACGCAGGCTGGTGGCGCGCTCGGCGAAGTTACTGAGTACATCCAGCTCCGCCAGAGCCTGGGCGGCGTCCTGCAGTGGTGCCAGTTCGGCGGCGACGGCTTCCAGAACCTCGTCGTACAGCGCTTTCTCCCGCGCCAGTGAGCGGCTCTTGGCACTGAGAGCCTTGTCTTCGAACTCTTTCAGCTCCGGGGTGATAAACCGCTCGGCGTTCTTGAGGGTCTGGCGCCGAATGTAATCCACGGGCGCCTGGCCGGACTGGGCGCGGGTGATTTCAATGTAATAGCCATGCACCCGGTTGTAGCCCACTTTCAGCGTGCTGATGCCGGTGCGTTCCCGTTCCCGGGTTTCCACATCCAGTAGAAACTGGCCCGCGTTCTCGCTGATGTTGCGCAGCTCGTCCAGCTCTTCATCAAAACCTTCCCTCATAACGCCACCATCCCGGATTACCACCGGCGGGTTGTCGATGATGGCCCGTTCCAGCAAGTCCGCCAGTTCCGGATACTCGCTGATGATGGTAGCCAGCTTTACGACATGGTGTGAATTCACCGGCTTCAGGGCCCGCTGCAGGTCCGGCAGAGTCAGGAAGGCATCCCTGAGCCGCGCCAGGTCCCGGGGGCGGGCAGAGCGCAACGCCACCCGCGCCAGAATCCGCTCAATATCGCCGATGCTTTTGAGCAGGTCGTGGACTGGTTCGTAATGAAACCCGTCCAGCAGCGCAGAAACTGCCTGCTGTCGCTGTTCCACGATGGTTACATCGCGCAATGGCCGGTTGAGCCAGCGTCTAAGCTGGCGCCCGCCCATAGACGTAGCCGTGCGGTCCATTACCCAGGCGAGCGTGTGCTGGGTGCCCCCTATCAGATTGGTGTCGATCTCCAGATTGCGGCGGCTGGTGGCATCCAGAATCACTGCCTCTTCACGCCGCTCACGGCTGAGCTTGCGAATGTGAGGCAGGGCCGTACGCTGGGTTTCCCTGGCGTATTGCAACAGGCAGCCTGCGGCACAGATTGCCAGGGTGAGATCCTCACAGCCAAACCCGGTCAGATCTCTGACCTGTAGTTGCTGGGTCAATACGCGGCGGGCGGTATCCGCTTCGAATAACCACGGACCCTGGCGGCGAATGCCGGTATAGCCTTCCAGTACGTCCTGATAGGGAAAATCCTCGCTCACAAGGATCTCCGCCGGCCTCAGGCGCTGAAGCTCGCCCTGCAGCCCCTCCAGGTCTTCCAGCTCGGAAACCGTAAAACGGCCACTTGAAATATCCAGAGAAGCAAAGCCGAACTGTTCCCGATGGCTGTAGATGGCAACCAGCAGGTTATCCCGGCGGTCCTCAAGGAACGCATCATCACTGAGGGTGCCTGGTGTCACGATACGCACCACCTGGCGGTCTACCGGCCCTTTGCTGGTGGCCGGGTCGCCAATCTGTTCACAAATGGCGATGGATTGACCAGCCCGCACCAGACGTGCAATGTAACCTTCAGCAGAGTGGTAAGGAATGCCCGCCATGGGGATGGGGCTGCCCCCGGACTGCCCGCGGGCGGTAAGAGTGATATCCATCAGCTCGGCGGCCTTGCGGGCGTCGTCGTAGAACAGCTCGTAGAAATCCCCCATGCGGTAGAACACCAGTTCGCTGGGGTGTTCGCCCTTGATTTTGAGGTATTGCCTCATCATCGGGGTGTGCTGGGACAGATCGGTCTGGGCTGCTGACATGAACGGTTCCGGATCCATTGGCTTTATGTGAAGGCAGGGATTGTAAGAAAATAACCCCCAGGATGAAACGAAGGAGATCATTATGCCACTGACCGACGAGGCATTGGCGGAAGCAGGCACTCAACTGGCTGGGATACTTGAACAGCGCCAGCTCACCATTGCGACGGCCGAAAGCTGCACTGGCGGCTGGGTTGCCAAGGTACTGACTGATCGCGCAGGGTCATCGGCCTATGTGCTGGCGGGGCTGGTTACCTACAGCAATGAGGCCAAGAGAGCATTGCTCGGGGTTACTGAGTCTTCCCTGAATGAGCACGGCGCTGTCAGCGAACCGGTGGTGCGGGAAATGGTTGCGGGTGCATTGGCGGCCACTGGCGCGAGCGTTGCGGTTGCGGTCAGCGGCGTGGCCGGCCCCGGCGGCGGTAGCGACGACAAGCCGGTAGGCACGGTGTGGTTTGCCTGGGGCAGTTCACCGGCAGACATCGAAGCTGTTGTGGAAACCTTTCCCGGAGACCGCGATGAGGTGCGGCGTCAGTCGGTTCTGTATGCGTTACAGGGAGTTAGAGGCTTTCTGGAAAACTCCTGAATAGGAGGGGTTGGTCTTGCCCCCGTGTTATGTTTTAATACTGTTCAAATATACAGGAGTCCGGTTTTTCCGGGGTCCGTTGTTAACGATTTCGGCCGCCGGGCTCCCGTCCCGATAACGGCATTGGCGACAGAGGGTTTGCAACAATGGAAGATAACCGCAACAAAGCACTGAGCGCAGCGCTTAGCCAGATTGAACGCCAGTTCGGCAAGGGTGCCGTAATGAAAATGGGCGACCAGCCCCGGGAAGCCATCCCCGCAGTCTCTACCGGTTCACTTGGCCTTGATGTCGCTCTGGGCATTGGTGGCCTGCCTTACGGTCGGATCTGCGAGATTTATGGCCCGGAAAGCTCCGGCAAAACCACGCTGACCCTCCAGGTGATTGCCGAAGCCCAGAAAGCCGGAAAAACCTGCGCCTTCATCGATGCAGAGCACGCCCTGGATCCCATCTATGCCGAAAAACTGGGTGTAAACGTGAACGACCTGCTCGTCTCCCAGCCGGATACCGGTGAGCAGGCGCTGGAAATCGCCGATATGCTGGTGCGCTCGAATGCTGTGGACGTCATCATTGTTGACTCTGTGGCGGCCCTGACTCCGAAAGCCGAAATAGAAGGCGAAATGGGTGACAGCCACGTGGGCCTGCAGGCCCGCCTGATGTCCCAGGCCCTGCGCAAACTGACCGGCAACATCAAACACGCCAACTGCCTGCTGATCTTCATCAACCAGATCCGCATGAAAATCGGCGTCATGTTTGGTTCGCCAAAATATCTACTAGAAAAAGTGTATGAGTGTGTGAATGAGCCCAACCACGGGCTTCAGCAGGCCGCCTAGCTCTATCATACAGAAATTATGCTTTTTCGACCTTATGTACTACCCTCTGTCGCAAAGAATCAGGTCGGTTAGGCACCCAAAATATCGAAGCATACGAAACGAGTTTCGAAACAAGTTTAAGGTGAAAGTTTATGTCTAATTCTGATGTTCGTACTAAGGCCCTCTCATCAGCGCTGGCTCAAATCGAGCGCCAATTTGGTAAGGGCGCAGTCATGAAAATGGGTGACCAACCTCGCGAGGCCATCCCCTCTGTTTCGACAGGCTCATTGGGTCTTGATATAGCGCTGGGGATTGGCGGGCTTCCCTATGGCCGGATTTGTGAGATCTACGGGCCGGAAAGCTCTGGCAAGACTACTCTGACCCTTCAGGTAATTGCAGAAGCCCAGAAGCAGGGCAAGACCTGTGCATTTGTGGACGCCGAGCATGCTCTGGACCCACAGTATGCCGAAAAGCTCGGCGTTAACGTAGATGAACTGCTGGTTTCACAGCCAGATACCGGGGAGCAAGCGCTGGAAATTGCCGACATGCTGACCCGCTCTAACGCCGTTGACGTCATTATCATTGATTCGGTTGCAGCACTGGTCCCCAAGGCAGAGATTGAAGGAGAGATGGGCGATAGTCACGTCGGACTGCAAGCACGATTGATGTCCCAAGCTCTGCGGAAGCTTACTGGTAACGTAAAGAATTCTGGTTGTCTGATGATCTTCATCAACCAAATACGAATGAAAATCGGTGTTATGTTCGGAAGTCCTGAAACAACCACGGGTGGTCAGGGATTGAAATTCTACTCATCTGTTCGCTTGGATATCCGTCGCATCGGTTCTGTGAAGGAAGGCGACGAAGTTGTCGGTAACGAAACTCGCGTTAAAGTGGTTAAGAACAAAGTCTCTCCTCCTTTCAAGCAGGCTGAGTTCCAAATTTTCTATGGCTCGGGTATTTCCCGGAACGGTGAAATTATTGATCTGGGCGTCAAGGCTGGCATTGTTGATAAGTCTGGCGCGTGGTATGCGTACAATGGTGATAAGATTGGGCAAGGAAAGGCAAACTCTTGCAAGTTCCTAGAAGAAAACCCTGCCATCGCGCGAGAAATTGAAGCGAAAGTGCGTGATCATTTCATGCCAGAATTGATTAAGCCTAAAGCTGAAGCCCAACTATTAGAAGAGTAGTTCCTGAGTGACAAAGGATTGCATAGAACATAGGGAAATCGATTGGGACATCAGTTGTCTAAAGCCCTTCGTTTCGGCTGACTTTTTTCGGTTAGTCGTCAAGGAGGGTAATGATTTAGTAAGCGGCAAGGCTCAAAGCACTGCTCGTTATTATGTTGAAGCTCTCAAAGATTTTTCTCGCTTTCTTGCAACCTCTCTAAACGATACTCAGATACCCAGTGACCTAAAATTGGGTATCGCGCCGCAGCATTCCCGTACTGATTGGATGCACTTTTTGTATCGTTTCTACCGTTATTTGAAGGAAATTAACACTCCGGGTCAGGCACGGAAAAGATCCCTCTGTTTCAATGAATGGTTGAAACGAATGGCCTCTCGGGGTATCTGCCCTAGCGGATTGAGGATGCCGAAAGTTGACAAGGTTCGTTCGGCTCCACCTCAAACGGTGTTGCACACACTTTCCGAAGAACAGTTTGAGGAAGTTGAAGCCCTTTATTCGTCTGAGAATTTCTTGGGCGAAGCCGATCTTGTAGCTGAGGCCAAGCTCGTTTGTACGAACGTTTTGGCCGAGTATAGTGACGCCGATATAACTGGGAAGAATCTGTCAGACCTTATTCAAGCGACGTTAGAGAAGCGCTTGTCGAATTTGTATAGCGGGGCCTGGGAGATATATCAAACAGCATTGGAAAAGAGGGCTGAAGGCATTAGGTTGATTCAGGTCGGCGCTGAATTTGCCCCCATAATCGACGACTGGTTGATGTTCCCTGACTCCTTCAAGGCAAAGAAAAATAAACCGATTCTGGCACGTGCTCGGGCTCTCTCGGATGAGCAATTTTGGGCAGGGCTGTTGGCTTGGTATATGAATTACCACTCTTTACGGGGAGTTCACGCTGTAGAGGGGCATTCGCCTCAGCAAGTGGTGACTCGGTTGCGAAATGAAATAAGAGACTATCGAAAGGGGCTGAGAGGGAAGTATAGCGCGAATGAGTTCATCGAGCTAATGGGAGCCTCAAGAGATCTGATGGTGTCGGGTTTCTTGTTGATGATGTTTGAGACATGCGCCAATCCTGGGGATTTGGGCGATATTACGATTTATGACAAAACACAAGTATTTGACAACTTGGCCGTTATTGATTGGACCAAAAGTCGGGCTCGAAAAGTTTTGAGCAAGTGGGATTCTTCAGCTGAATCTCGTGAGAGTGTCACCCAAATTTTTAATCAGATACTTGTGGCCACGAAGTACTATCGAAATCATGCTCATGCTTCGGATCAAGATAGGCTGTTTCTTCATATTTATGCGCATTCTTCCACTGCTAAACACCGGACGATTGCGAAAGACTATGTCGCTGCACAAGCGACCTACAAAAGCTTTTTTGCTCACAATATCGAAAGCCTTATCAATCGGATAACGGATGGCCGATGGAAAATCAGGGCGAAAGCGATTCGAGTGTCACTAATTCTTCTGAAGACATTGAAAGAAGGGGTGTCTGCGGCCCAGGAAATGGCTCAACATTCAGAAGGTCGTACAACGAAGGGGTATGTGTCTTCTTTTCCTTTCAAGCAAAAGCTCGAATCGCATATGCGAGAGTATATTGAGTGGCTTGAAGCGCTGGTAACCATCAAGCTCGATGATGTCGCAGCCAAGCTTGGACTGAATGAAGAAGAGTATAACCGAGTAAGGGACGATGTATTGTCGAGCCAATTCGGGTCCGTTCATTGCTCAGACCCTAAGTCCGGTTTCCAGCCGGGGAGTCTGGCGGGCGTGCCATGCAATCAAGTTATGATGTGCATGAGTTGCGAAAAGCGGAGAAATATTTTCATCGCATCTGAAAATAATGTGGCTAATCTGATCCTGTGGCGAGAAGCATTGCTGGAAGCGTTTGAGAACGGTGTTATTAATGATAGCAATATCAACTGGGTGCTCTGGCGGATTTATGTAGACACTATGTATGATCGGTTGAGCAATCAATTAAAGCATAAAGCCTTGCTGTTGGATGTTGAAAGAAATATCGTCGAGCAAACCGAGAATCCATACCGGAATGTGTTTTTTCGCTCAACGGAGAGTGCTTAGTGAATCAGGTTGTTCGTATTTTTCCGGAGATACACGATCGAAACGGTAATTTCAAGTGCTTCGATTATGACTGGCTCCGTTCTGAGTGGCCTGCGAGTCAATGGGAGATCCGTGATCCTATCAACCCCGATTTCGAAAACCCTGACTTCATTAACTTCGATTGCATTGTTGCCCCAGGCGAGACCCTCTTGGATTATCCCGATCTTGTTGAGGATATAAAAAAATCGATTGTCATCGCTGTAGAGCTTGACAAAAACTTTCATGAGCGACAACTCACATTCCAGGCTCGGAGTGTGAGTGCTATTACAAATTTCGCTTATCATTTGATGCGAATTTACCGGGAAATCATCGGCATGGGATTTAGTTCGCCGAGTGATCTCGATGCAGTTTCGGTCAGAAGTTTGCTTCAAAGGCTGGTTCAACCAGAGCACATTTCCCGACGCTATGCAAAAAGGTTGGCGGCCTATTTCGACAGTGTGCCATTGTCCGAAATTCCGGTTGCGATCCATCATGACAATCGCGTGTTGTCGGGTGTTAAACAGCAAGCGCTTGCCGAGGCGATTGGAGTTACTCAATTCAGAACATGCCTTAAATCATTAGGCTTGATCAAATCGGTTAACAGGCAGCTGCAAGAGCATTACACGGGTGTAAAGTTCGATACAGAACTTTTGGAGAGAGACACTGATCCTGACAAATCCAGCGAAAAACAGGTAAGAGATCTTTACCGAGTTCTTTGCACTTTCCATCGGCAGAGCATTTCCCTCACTGATTTTGTACACCCTTTGGTTGTTGACCCCTTTTTGGATACTAATCCTTCTGACGCTGCTGACCGGGCTCTACAAACTGTCGAAGTGCGAGTATCCGAGGGAAGGACGCGAGATATTCCGATCCCTGTTTATCTGACGTTGCTAGACGCGGCCGCACGCTGGGTTCTTGATTACGCCGATGAGCTTTTCGAGCTAGAGCGTCAGATGCGTGATAACGACACGCACAAAAAGGCTCAGAATCGAGCAGTTCGTGTCCTTTCTGCTCAGTCTAATCAAATTGGAAAGGTAGCCAGCCCGTTCCCGCTGGGATATTACCGTCATCATCAGGAGAACGCCAAGGAAAGCAAGTACAGCCCGGAGTTTCTCGCGATATTTCAAGAATACTTGGAGCAAGGTCTTAGCCCGAAAGAGATCCGGCAGCGTTCAGGCTTAAATAAGAGTCAATACCTGTACGTTACACGAATTATCAATGATTACTACGACCAGAATGTAGAGCACAGCGGGCTTTCGCTAAACTATGCGCTATACGGCATCTTGCCATTTTGTTGTCAGTTGCTCCTGCTGTGCTTTACAGCGGGACGTGAATCGTCGATTAATGATCTTCGGGCTGGATGTATTCGTCGTGTCGCAGGCCTCAGGTACATCAATCTGTATATCCCTAAAACCGTCAGAGATTATGAAGATTTGCCGACTTGTGCTCTCGTGGAGCGCACGGTCAGAGTGTTGGAACGCCTAAGCGAAGAAGGTCGAATGCTCTGGGACCACGACAAGCTTTTTCAATTCGTCGATCTAAAAGGTGATTCCAGACTCAGGTCATTTCGGTTCGACAATGTCGCGTCGCGGTTCATGGATTTTATTGATCTTGAGCGAGATGAGTTTGGCAATCATTGGAATTTAAATGAGCATCAATTCCGTCGGGCGTTCGCGATCATGTATTTCTACCGATATGGCTCGGATCATGAGACCAGTTTCAGCGCTCTTATGCACCAATTAAGACATGAAGACTGGACCATGACCGGAAAATATCTGACTCAGCGTGAGGCTGGCGCTGCTTTTCGTCAGATTGAAGAGGAATGGTTGGCGGGAATTCTTTTGAAAGGTAGGTCGAATGATCCCGAATTGGAGAGTTTGTCGAGCCTTTCAGAAAGCGTTCAAAAATCTGTTTATCAAACGGATCTCGTAAGGCCGAGTCAGGCCGAGCGAGCCCTGAAGAAAATTCAGGAAGACGGTCTAACTATAGAGTTTTTGAATTTCGGTGCTGTTTGCCTCGGATTGTCGCCAGGTCGAGCTGAGAAAGCCAAGTGCGCGATCAAAGATGGTAAGGAATACCTGGTGGCGTTCCACAAGGCCTCTGAGAGGTTCTGTGACGGCTGTCCAAACCTAGTGCAGTGTTCGTCGCTGGTGTCCACAGGGATGAGCGAGAGCGACTCTCTAACAGACCTGGCGTGCAATTCTCCTATACTCGACTCGGTTATTGGTTCTGGAGATGTTAATGACCAAGGGTAAGTCATCCAATAAAGCTGGACTCGCACCACAAGCCGCTCGTGACAAAACCACAACTGAGGTCGGGAATAAAATCAGCTTCATCAAAGAACAGCTGGAGGGTAGGAAGGCAGATCCGTTGCATGGTTTGCCCGAGGAGATCCGTAAAGAGGTACAGCAGAGGCTAACTAACCCCTTTCACGGACTGCCCAGGAGCGTAAAAGCATTTTGTGAATTAACCAAGCTTCCGGACGTTGACGCCACACTCAAAGAAATTTCTCGTGCAACCTTGACGGGGCCCAATGGGCGTGCGGATTTGCACGACAAAGTGAAAGATCTAGTCTCGTTGGTTAAGTCTGCAAATGTTCAGAGTCCGGAGTCACAGATTGCCGAGATTCGGAAAGAGAGAGATCAGGCTGAGAAGGAAAGGGCAAATTTGGCCGGTTTAAATCATGAAATGCATCTCAAGATAGAGGAATTGAAACGTGAGCTTCGCTCGGCAGAGGCGGAGGTACAAAGTCTGACAAAACAGCTTATGAAGCGGCCAAAGTCACAGAGTATTGATTCTAAAGTAACCCCGCTCAGGCCAGATAACGGTGTATAAAAAATTACTTTGCCAAGTTAACTACTCTGGTAAGCCTCTGGATAAAGTGCCGTTTGTTATCGGCCCGGACGGTAAGCCGTTTGAACCGCTCAATGCGTTTGTCAGAGCTACGCTGTTTGACAGTAGCAAAAATCGTTTGAAGACGGTTAATGCAAAAGTAGACAAGATTGTTACCTTCCTTTGTTATCTTCAGCAGAACGATCGCCGTTGGACCAGAGCGACGCATGATCGCGTTCGTCAATTTCGTAACCAGGGCGGTATCGGGAAAAGGAAACGCAATTCGACTACGATCAATGGTTACATCGGGGCCATATATGAGTTCTACTGGTGGTGCGAAGGGAAAGGTTACTGTAATCGAGTAATCGGTATTAACAATGTTGATATAGATGATTATCTTTATCCGCTATTTGTTTATCCGCCGGGTCCTAATGATGTCAAAGGGTACAGTCTACCGAATTTATTAGACCCGACCCCGTCCCGAATGCGGGCAGATATTACCGACAAAGAAAAATGGGAGGCGGCTTATGAAAAAGCTATTGAAGAGGACAGTATATACTCTCAGCGCGATGCAGCATTGATTCTGTTTATTCTACAGTCCGGGGCTCGCCGTGGAGAAGCCCAGTCTACTCACACTGATCAGTTCGCTGAAGATCCTCACCCAAGTCAAAAGACGATGCCAGTGAAGGTGAGAAAGACAAAGAGCAGCAATGAGGGTAGGATATTGAATATCCCCGTCGAAACATACTTGGAAATGCAGCATTTCATTGAAGAGGTTCGCCCCTCTTTGCTGACGAATCGTAGGATAGATGCGGGGTATTTGTTTTGTAATCCTAAAGGTAAATTTCTTTCAGATTCTTACTACAATAAGATTCTAAAAAAATACAGCATCAAACCCCACGATGGAAGAAGTACTAATCTCACTGAGTTTTTTATCGAAAAGATCAAAGAGGGCATCGACGAAGAATCAGCGATACTTCTCGCAAGAGAGCACGCAGGCCATTCACAGAATGACCGATCTGCTAAAACGCTCAAACAACACTACCTGCAAGCGAAAGCCATATTTAAAGCTCAGAATCAGGGTACCTACCTTGAGCAGGAGAAGCGTAAGAATGCAGCGCTTCAAGCGGAATTGGATCTCGCCAAAGACAAAATTTCCCAGCTTGAGCATGAGCTTCAACGCTTGAAGACTGATAAACGGTCAAATTTCGGTTGAAAATCCAGGGGTCTTTCCGTGTTCGCTTGGTGGCGGTTAGACAATTGGGTTACTCCTGGTGCAAAGGGTTAGAACCCCTGACCTGCTTACTTTCCGGCCGTTCACGCAACACTGCCCACCCCCAGCGACAGGACTTGCGCTGCACTGATCGATCAGGAAGACTACTAATGCGTCTACGTCAAACGTAAGCGACCGGTAATCCCATCTTGAGTCAGACGTTGCCTTCGTGAAGATAGTGTCCAGTGGACAAATGGCTTGAAAAATCGCCCAGAGCTTGTCTTTTTGTTCTAGGGAGGGTCTGATTAACGCCTGATTTATCGCTGAATCGCTTTTCAACTCGAAAAAAAGCCATTCAAGCGCGATTTTGGCGTTATCACCCTCTGTTTTGTTCGATTTTTGTCTATTTCCCGCCGTTTTGGCGGAAAACAGGCGAACTGACCCTACGACAGCAGGTATTTTTCACCCATCAGCAGGTTGCTGAACGCAGCCAGCAAGTGCAATCGGTTACTGTTTTTGGCCAAGCCGCGATAGCGAACTTTGCTATAGCCAAAGACCTGCTTGATGTACCGGAATGGGTGTTCCACTTT
>NZ_JBDWCL010000050.1:0-7615 GCF_039977835.1 Marinobacter sp.
TAAGAAAAGCCAAGGCACAAAACACGGAATCGGTTGACCCATCGTGACCGCTCAGAGTACAAAACTGACTCCAGCGTGATGGCCGTGTGCAAACCGGTCACGATCCCCGGAATGACCGGTCACGTTCGCCGGAATACGCAACAACAGCTTTCCGATAGGAACCGTTGAAGAGGTTAGTGGTGAGCGAAGAATTACCGGCCCTGCAGACGGAGCGTTTATTTCCTTCCAGACCAAAGACCTAGACTGGCTAGAAGACGTCAAGAATACCAATCCCACTCCCGAGGACTTTGTTCGGGCCACCTCCGGCGCATTTTTCAACATCCCGAACGGGGCGACGGAGGTGAATCTGAACGAGGCGCTTTACGGCACGGACCGCTATCGCACGGAATACATTGATCGTGGTCGGGGGTTGTTCTGATGGCTTTCTTGTTGAATCTTTCAGCAGCCCGTCTGCGAAACTCACGGATATGGCCGGCTATGGCGGCTCTCACAGCTGTTATCGCCGCGGGGCCTGCAAACGCCGAGCTTCAGGGTCTGTCGGAGCATGAGTTATCGGAAATCGACGGTGAGGGAATCGGCGTAGTGCTGGAGAATTTCAAATTTTCCCACGGTACGGATGTTCCCGATGCGGACGGTAATCAGGCCCGGATTTTCAAGATCGGTGGGCTTAAGAGCACCGACGGTCGCGATGTCGAAATCGTGGTCAACCATCTCTATATATCTGGCAATGAAAGTAACTATGGCGAGAACCTCAGCCCGGTAAATCTGGGGCGTCTCATTAATCCTTATCGAATCGAGGTGGTGGACGGTAATGATATCGGGGTCCGCGACAAGGCAGTGCTTGAGTTTGCGGCACCGGCACTGGTGGATGCAGCCCTTGGCTACGATTGTATAGACTCCGGCGCAACTGCCGGTAGCGGAGTCTGTTCCAGCCGCCCGGCTACACCGGACTTCGTGGGCGAGCGTCCGGATATTGGTATGCAGATGAATGTCGCTGTTGGAGATGATCGCTCGGCCAATATCAATATTCATGCAAAGAGCGCAGTGATTGATGGCAGTTACCTGCGTTTGTGGGGCGACGATGACCGGCAGCAGATGGTGGGGCAGTTCAAACTCAATTTCCGCACTCCCGAGCTGTCCATTAACGCCTGCTCCCAGGATGGCCTATCTTGTGGTTCCCGGATAACCATGGCCAATTTTGCGCTGGAGCTGGCGATTGGTAACCAGTTGCAGCCGGTATTTTTTGATGTGGATGGTACCGGAAACTTTGTGGTGGAGGTGGCAGCCATTGACCGGCCTGCAACAGGAACTATTGGCGCCGACGGGCTGCGTGGCAGCAGTGATGCCGATACCTGGGATTTCTATGAGGAGTATTACAGCAATCCTGACTATCGCAGCAATCTTCACATTGGCAACTTTTCCGTCGCTGACCGGGATTTCGGGTCGGCACGGGTGGAAGGCATGCTCATACAGCACCTGAATATCCGCACCAAGGATCTGGCCCCATGAGTACAAGATACTCACAGGCTGCATTGGTCGTCATAGCGATGTCTGTAGCAACGCAGGCCGTTGCGGAGCTCGATCGCCTCAAGGATGAGGATCTGGCTGAGGTCTCTGGCCAGGGCGGTATTTATCTCTCCGGCGATATCAGCATCAACGAGATGGGTGGGCCTATAGAGAACAGCTATTTTGGTGGCTGTGATGACCCGGACAAAAAGTGTGGCGCCAGGCTGGCTTACCGCCTTAAGTCAGATGGCGGTTGGATGGTGTTGGACGAGATACAGGGAAATTTCGCCTTCGAAGGCCTGACTCTCAGAGTGCGTTCTGTTAACTCCGGATTCGGTGGTGATGGTGAGCTGTTCAACCGTGACGTGATGGAAATCGGTTTGCCGGATATCGTCCGCTATAACGATGTGCGCTTCAAAATCGCTGGTAGCAACAGACCCAGGCCGACGGACGCAGGTTTCCGCCAGACAGATATTCTTGCCGTGGAGATGCAGGGTGACGTCATCATGGAGGGAAACCTGCTGGTTTTCCCCGCCGGCAATCCATAGGAGGGAGTATGCACCGTATCGCAAGGACTTTTTTGAGAGTGGAGATAGCCTGCCCGCTGGTTCTGGCATTATCGGGCTCCGTGATGGCTGAAATGGAGCGCCTGGATGATGACGATCTCGCGGATATCAGCGGCCAGAGTGGTATTACCCTGGAAATGGAGCTTGGCATGGCCGCAGATCGGCTGTCCTATTTTGATGATGACAGCGGAATCTACCTCGAGGAATTCCGGGTTGGATCTGCAAGCCATCCCGGCGAATCGGCTGCTCATGTTATCCGGGTGGATATCACGGATGGCGCTGCACTCAACATCGAGTACCTGGTCGAAGACCGGCGGGTTGAATTCGGCGACATCCGACTGGCTGGTGCTCCCGGTATCGGCGTAGGAGGCATATTCCTTGATCACAGTATGCAGGGCAGTCTTCGCGTCCTTCCGGGGGGGGCCTACGGTTCTTCCGGTTATACCTTCGACACAGCCTATACCATAACCGGCGGCCGCCTTGGCTATCGCACCAATGGCAACGAAGTCTTTCTTGATGATGTAACCCTGGATGTGGAGGCCCTTGGCATTACCCTCGACGTGGTCGGTGATACTCTCGAGCTTGATGCACCCCGTATTACCGGTTCCTACGATGTGGGGGCCATTCGCTACAGCAGTAATCCCGCAAATCACGGCAATACCTTCGACGTTTCCAGCGGCCAGGCACTGCCGAGCTACGGGGGGCTCAGCGGGACCTTCGATCTGTCGTCGAAAACCGGCATCACCGCCGGTGGCAGAGAAGGCGAAGGGTTTCGCCTTGATAACCAGACCACGATCAACAGCGCTTCCTTTATTTACCACGACGACGGCAACATGCTGGCATTCAGGGATATTACCGGGCGCTACAGCCTTGACGACCTGCGATTTGATGTAACCACGGACCGGCGTGGCCGGAGCGCATTGGGATTAACGCTCGGCTCTCTGGAGGGGGAGTTCAATATTGGCCGGCTTGAAATGGGGGGCGCAGGTAAAAGCATAGGCGAGGTTAATGTCAGTTTCATGCTGCAGGACCACACCTATAATGGCCGTAACTACACCAACGCGGTATACGTCCAGGGCGGAGGGCATCCTGATGCCGGCCCGCAAGGGCTCAGGTTGTCCACCGAGTGGAGCCTGCAGTTAGCGGATCTGAGCTACACCGAGGATGGCAACCGGGTGATCTTCAGCGGCCTGCAGTCCTGGGGTCAAGGGGATGTCACTGTGAACGTCACACGGGACGGGGAACTGAATGGCACCCGTTTCTATGATGGCCTGAGGATTGGTTTTGAGGAAATGAATGCCGGCTACCGCATTAATGGCCTCCGGGTAGGCAGTGATGATGCACCTCTGCAGGGTGGTACCGAATTGTTGCTCGCGCTGGGCTTCTATCCCGCTTATGAATTCGAAATGGACGGCCAGGTGACTCTGGATGCCGGCGGGGCCAGTGGCGAAGGCCTGACGATTAACTCGGATATCCATATACGTAATGGCAGGGCCGCTCTTATGGCGGCTCCCTACGATGAGGGAGAAGGAGAAATTTCCCAGAAAGGTCTGTGGCTTACCGATCTGAGCTATGACGCGCATGTCCGTGACATGACCATCGATGTGACCGAAGAGGGGCTCGCAATGGTTAAAGGCGAGGCCTGGAGCGTGATGGATGTGGGCGACCTTCGCGTTGGCGACAAAGAGACGGGCGCAAGCTTTGGTCGTTTCGCATTGCAGAGGTATGAAACCGGTAGCAGTATGACCATTGTACCGGGCGGCGCTGGCGCTGTCTGTGCCGGTGGCTCCGGGGCCTCCGCAGCCGATTGCACCGCTTCAGGCGGTATCTGGGAGGCTCGGGGTGATGAGGGCATTAGTATCCGGTTGAAGCAGATATTTGCCCGGGCCGTGAGTGACTCCCGCAAGAACGCCTTTACTTGGGAAACCAATCGCCAGATAGACGGCAGCGGGAAGTCGGTCAATAACACTGGCACCAGACTTGTGCTCAATGATATCCATACCAGCGATGGTGGCGACTTTGATGGCGACGGCGTGGAGGATAATACCTTCGGTATCCGTACGGACCTTTCCGTGGATGTTTACCAGACAAAAGTGGTCAAGAAGACCGATGGTGCCGATGCCCTGGGGGTTACCGGTGCAAGGGGAGACGAAAAAATAATGGATCCCGCGGCCGCGGCGGGCTATCGATACGTTTCGTCGCCCACAGCTACGAATCTGGAAAATCGGCCACTCGGGTTTGCGGTTCAGGCCAGAAGTCAGTTCAAGGAGCTGTCTATCAATAATATCGACCTGGTACACCCCGCCGGTGGGCCACAAACGGCCGTGTACGGTGTAAAGATGCAGAACTTCGACATCAAGGCGAACCTGACGGCAACGCCGATTCCCTGACTGGCGGCAGAGCAAATTCCAGCAATTGCGATACCGCTTCGATCTCGCCCTTTGTCTTTTGGTTCCACGTGTTGTTTAATCCCGCCCTGATCCCATTCAATCACGCGGGCATGTCTTCATGAAATCCAGAGCACTCCTAGGCCTCCTGGCAGATGGGCAGGTTCATTCTGGTGAGTCACTTGCCGCCAGCCTCGGCATAAGTCGCACTGCGATCTGGAAACAGATCCGGCGCGCGATGGATGAGGGGCTGCGGATAGAAACCATCCGTGGCAAAGGGTATCGCCTGCTGACTGAAATGGATCTGCTTGATCAGAATCAGATCCTGGAGGGCCTGAACGCGCCTCGTCGTTCTGCCATCGAGTTGACGGTTCTGGATGAGGTGGATTCCACCAATGCCGAAATCGTGCGTCGGCGCCGCGAATCTGTAAATGGCCGGGTTCCTGTCTGTATCGCGGACTGCCAGACCGCTGGCAGAGGCCGGCGTGGCCGGCAGTGGCAAAGCCCCCCGGGTCAGAACCTCTATCTCAGCCTGGGGCTGACGTTCCGGGGCAGCTTTGCCATGCTTGACGGTCTGAGCCTGGTGCTGGGGGTTGCTGTTGCTGAAGCGCTGGAGCAAGTAGGCGTGCCTGAGGTGGGGCTCAAATGGCCCAATGACATTTTTCTCGCGGGAAGCAAGCTCGCCGGTATTCTCGTTGAGCTTCAGGGCGAACTGGAGGAGGGCGTTGTTCAGGTCGTCGCTGGTATCGGTATGAATATCCACATGACGGACGCTGCCGGCGTTGACCAGGCGTGGGTCAGCCTCGCCGGCGCCCTGCCTGAACGCCGATGGTGCCGGAACGAGGTTGCAGCATCGGTCATCGAATCGGTCCTCGGAGCGGTGGATGACTTTGCCAGGAAAGGTTTTGGCGATTTCCGGGAGCGTTGGCAGAGCCGTGACATTTTTGCCGGACAAGAGTTGATGGCAAGCCAGGGCGAACTCGCCGGGACCGGCCATGGCATCGATCATTCCGGCAACTACCTGATTGCCACCGGCGACGAACTGGTCAAGGTTCGAGCTGGCGAAATAAGCCTGCGGGTACGGTCATGAAGTTATTGATTGACGCCGGAAACAGCCGTATGAAATGGCAGCTGCTTGCCCGTGGCGAGGTTCTGGGAAAAGGTTTTGCCCGCCTGGACGAGGACCAGGCTTTCCATGATTGGGCGTCCTGGAACGATTCTGTTGAACGCATTGCGATATCCACCGTGATAGCGGATGACCGGCGTCGCCAATTACAGTCGAGGCTGGAGGCCACGTTCAGTGTCCCCGTTGTCTTTCACTGGGCTGAAAGACGCCGCGGAAAACTGGTCAACGCCTATACTGACGTACGCAAGATGGGGGCGGATCGCTGGCACGCCATGTGTGGTGGCTGGTGCGCGACAGGGGCCGGCGGATTCGCGGTCGTGGACGCCGGCAGTGCCATCACCATTGATTACGTTGCTATATCCGGAGCCCACGTGGGCGGCTACATTCTGCCTGGCAAGCAGATGATGCTCCGTTCCCTGAAGCAGGATGCCGCGCGGATCGGGTTCGACAGCCTGGACGCAGAGCAGGGCACTCCTGGCGCCTCCACCACCGAATGCGTCCAGCATGGGCTGGTGTGGCTTCGTGAGGCAATGGTTGCACGAATACATCAGGACTGTCGCCATTTCGGACTTGATCGGATTCTGGTTACCGGTGGCGACGCGTCGGGCCTCATCGGCGCGGGTCTTTCCGCCGTTCATGATCCGTACCTGGTCCTGAAAGGGCTTGAGGCCGTTGACCGGGAGTGGGAGCCGGAATGAAGTGGTTTGCTCTTGCTCTGCTGTTGGTTAACGGTGCCCTCTGGCTCTATGGAGACAGCTTTGTTCCGAAGCGTGTTGCCGTGGTTTCAGAGCAGCAGACCCTGCCCAGGGTTGCGGATCTTCGTGCTGCATCCTCTGCGAATCAGCAGAAGCCGTCGTCGGAGCCGTTGCCGTCATCGGAACCGGAGTTGGGCCAGGTCGAAACTGTGGTAGAGCCCAGGGATCCTTTACCGCAGCGCTATTGTGTGCGGCTCGGCTGGTTCGAGAATGCCGATGCCGCACGCGAAGCCTACCTGTTGCTTGGCAGCCCCGGGATCGCGCATGACATCCGGGAAGAAGAGCGGGAGTTGGCGCCACTGCACTGGGTGATTATTCCTCCGCAGCCCGCAGACAGAGCGCTGGCACTTTTTCGCGATCTTCAGCGCCGGGGTATTGATTCCTACCTTGTCAGGCGGGGTGAAAACAAAAATGCCATTTCCTTGGGGCTGTTCGAGTCCACGCGGGCCGCTGAAATGGTCCTTGAGGAAAAAAAACGTCAGAATCTCAATGCAATACTGGCCAACTTCCCCCGAAATCAGATAAGCTACGCGCTCGTTTTTGAGGACGAACTGATGCCGGATTCCGGCGCGGTTGAGGCGGCAGAATCGGATTACGCGAACAATTTCGACCTGGTCGAAATCAGGCGTTGCGAAGGTGTTGCAACAGTCTCTGAAAATCCGTAGTATACCGCCCTCGCTGAAGAGGCGAATGTGAGCTGGCGTAGCTCAGTTGGTAGAGCAGCTGACTTGTAATCAGCAGGTCGGGGGTTCGATTCCGTCCGCCAGCTCCACTTTTTAGTTTTAATCAGGTTCGCCGCTGGCGAGACTGACTCGGAGGGGTTCCCGAGTGGCCAAAGGGATCAGACTGTAAATCTGACGCGAAAGCTTCGCAGGTTCGAATCCTGCCCCCTCCACCACTTATTGCTCGCGGGCATCGTATAGTGGCTATTACCTCAGCCTTCCAAGCTGATGACGCGGGTTCGATTCCCGCTGCCCGCTCCAATTTGTAGTTGTTGTGTTGAAAGCGCTCATGTAGCTCAGTCGGTAGAGCACATCCTTGGTAAGGATGAGGTCACCGGTTCAATTCCGGTCATGAGCTCCATTATTTGTCCGGTCAACGTCACGGTCTGGTTGATTAGGGAGATAGGTCGAATGTCTAAAGCAAAATTTGAGCGTAACAAGCCGCACGTAAACGTGGGCACCATTGGTCACGTAGACCATGGCAAGACCACGCTGACAGCCGCGCTGACTCGTGTATGTCACGAAGTGTGGGGTACTGGCAGCGCCAGCGCAT
>NZ_JBDWCL010000051.1:0-37472 GCF_039977835.1 Marinobacter sp.
GCCACGCTGGCCTGGAACGTAAAGCGGATGAGCGTGCTGAAAATGGCGCTGTGAGAGATTTTTGCCGCCGCATTCAGGCTTTCAATGGTGCACCTTAGGTGCTCTTGGAGCCAAGTGAACAGGGCAACTGTAAACAACGCCTGTCAGACGCAAGTCCGACAGGCTGCTAGTGTGCCTTAACAAAAGTTCGTATTATTATTGAGCTTATCGGAAAGACGAGCGATTGATTCAATGATCTGATCCGCCGTTTTTTGCCAAACGAAGGGGCGCGGATCGTCGTTGTAGGTTGCGAGATAGTTTTTGATTGAAGACTCCAGCTCGCGTGTGCTGCGGTGCGAGTTGCGTTTGATCCAGCGTTCTGAGATCAGTGCAAAGAAGCGTTCTACTAGATTGACCCACGAGGCCGAGGTGGGCGTGAAGTGAACGTGGTACCGCGGTCTGGCGGCAAACCAGGATCGCACCTTTTCGGTTTTATGCGTCCCGTAGTTGTCCATAACCAAGTGAATATCCAGTTCTTTTGGAACCTGCCGGTCAATTTCCTTTAGAAAAGCCAGGAACTCTTTGGCGCGGTGTCGCCTGTGAAGACGTCCAATCACCTCTCCGGTAGCCACATCCAAGGCGGCAAACAGGGTCGTGGTGCCATGGCGAACGTAATCATGCGTTCGGGTCTCGGGGTAGCCAAACGACAATGGCAAGGCTGGCTGGGTGCGGTTCAGTGCCTGAATCTGACTTTTCTCGTCCACGCAGAGTACAAGGGCCCGGTCAGGCGGGTTCATATACAGCCCGACAATGTCGTGGACCTTGGCCACAAAATGCGGGTCGGTTGAGAGTTTGAAGGTCTCTAGACGGTGCGGCTTTAATCCAAACGCTCGCCAGATGCGGCTGATGGCCATGGCATTGAGTCCTGCTTCCTCGGCCATCAGGGTTGTTGACCAATGTGTCGCCTCTTTGGGCCTGGAGTGCAGTGTTTTGTTGATAACGTCTGTCACCTTATCGTCATCAATGCTGCGGGGCCGACCGCTTCGCGGGGCATCCGTCAGGCCCGCCACCCGCGATTGACGAAACCGGTTTCGCCATTTACAGACCGTTTCCTCTGTTACGCCCACGCGTTCTGCAATTACTCGTCCGGGAAGACCTTCGGCGCTCAACAGGACCATTCGCGCTCGTTGTTGCTCAGCGGCGGGCATCTGTCGGCGGCGAAGCCACGTGTTAAGCTCTTCCCGCTCTTCGTCCGTAATGATCAGAGGCACAACCGGTCGACTCATGGCATAGCTCCTTCGGCACTTTAGGCCATCGTACCCCTGATCTAAAATAAATTCGACGAATTTTTGTTAAGGGACACTAGCGCATCCATTGCCAATCGACCGCAAGAATGACGGTGCCTGCGAACGACAGCAGAACCGCCATAATAACGGTTGGTGTCAGCACTTCGTGATTGCGGTTGATCACATAGCCTGCGCAGACCCGGGCGACCAGCGAGAACTGGTGGATAGGGGCAACAACGGTGACCGGCGCGAGGCTGAGGGCCATGAAATACAGTGTCTGCGCAATATAGACGAGTACACCCGCCATTGCGTACCAGGGAATGGATCTCCGGTCGGTCTGGCGGATGTGCCGGATTTGTCCGGGTGCCAGGCATGAGAAGAGTACAAATGTCATGGTGGCGGCGGAGTAGGCGATCAGGCCTCCCAGAATGCCAAGGTTGGTCCCTTCAAGGCCGGATCGAATCAGGATGGGACTCGAGCCATAGGAAATCGCAGCAATAATCGCACAGCCGTATCCAATCAGAATTTTGGGCCTGAACAGGGCGGCGCCTGCTCGCCGATCTTCATCCGAATCGGCTTGATCCATTTGCGCATGTCGGGCGTTTCGCCGTTTTATGCTGACAGCGATGATCAGCGGGGAAATGAACACCAGGCACATGCCAAGCAGTTTGGGCACGGTGAGGGTCTCATCAAGCAGCACCACCGCAAGCACCACGGCAATCCACATCTGAAGCTGCTGAACGGGGCCGGCACCTACAGAACCCAAAGCAGCGACCGCCCGGTAGTTCCAGTAGCGGGCCCAGGCGTATTGAAGAATGCCGGAGCCCGCCAGAAACAGAGCGCCCTGTCGGGAGAGTTCATCCATCTGGTAGAGCTGGCCTGTGAGCCAGGCGGCCAGAAGTGCCAGCGGTACGCCCATCGGCACCGTGATGGCCATGGCTTGAGACGCGCTACCGGTCAGTACGCCACGTCGGAGACAGGCGCTGTTCACGCCCTGCAGACAGGCACTTAGAAACGCAAATAAAGCTCCAATCACGGAAATCTCGCTTATTCAGGTGCCCAACCTGACTCTGGATAGGGCGTTCAGGCGGGATGTGTGAATCGCTATTATGCCTAGATTGTTCTCTTATGTGGAACGGTGTATCGTAAATCATTGGATTTTTAGTTTGGCAATCCCATCGCTTTTCCAATATTTGAACCGGAGGTTAGGGCATGAAGCTGTCAGGTAAGGTAGCCATAGTCACAGGCGCGGGGCGCAACATCGGTGAAGAGGTATCGCGTGTGCTGTCCGCCGAAGGCGCCAACATTGCGGTGGTGGATCTTGATCGATCAAGGGCGGAGAAAGTAGCTGCCGATATCGTTGCTTCCGGCGGTCAGGCGAAACCGTTTATCTGTGACGTGGCGAGCGAAGACCAGATCCGAGCAACCGTCGCAGCGGTCGTCGACCAGTTGGGCGGTCTGGATATCCTGGTGAACAACGTTGCCATGTCCGACAACAAGCATATTTTTGATATTACCGCCGAAGAGTGGAACCGCACCCTTGCGATCACGCTGACGGCGCCTTTCCTATTTGGTAAATACGCGGCCCAGGCGATGGTTGAACATGCAGCAGACGGAAGGATCATCAACGTCAGCTCGACATCGGGTTACTACGGCCGGGATCGGGCCATTGCGTACACGGCTGCAAAAGGAGGGGTGATCAATCTGACCCGCTCGATGGCTATTCAGCTCGCGCCACACAATATCCGGGTAAACAGTGTTGTACCTAACAAGATCGGTTCGCCGGTTGGCAAAGATGACTTTGACCCGACTCGCCCGGTTTCCAACTTGCGTGGTCGTCCCGGTGTGCCTGCGGACCTTGCAAAGGCGATCCTGTTTCTGGCCTCTGACGACTCCGATTTTATTGCCGGAACTGATCTGTTTGTCGACGGAGGGGTCTCAGCGATGATGCCGGGCAGCAAGCAATCGTAACGGTCTCGGAAGGTCTATAACCATTTTCCAACGCTTTGCGCCGCAACGCCGGCGATCACGGGTAACGGAAGGCAGACCAGCAGTCGATGTCTGACAAACTCGGTGCCAAGCATGGGTAGCTCGTACGCAACTATGCGGTGGAATGCAAGCAGTAACCATCCGGTAAGCAGGGCGATCAACTGGGGAGTACCCATTCCGGCTTTGAACATCGCCAGAAGGAGCGGGAAGGCGATCATGGGGCCCCCCGGAAGAAAACCGCCGAGAACAGAAGCCAGAAGGATACCTGCCAGGCCCGACGCCTCCCCCAACAATGCAATGATGTACTCTCTTGGGATCAGCTCAGCGAGAAAGCTGCCAGCGAGAATGGCCGCCGGTATGCGGAACAGCAAAGGTAAGGTGTTGTCGACGGCCTGGGACATCACTTCTTTGTGTGATACCTCTGGTTTGCGCTGGGCAACCAGCGCCAAACCAACCAGGACGATGATCAGTGTTATATAGGCACTAAGCATTGCGTTGTCTTGTTAAGAGTTTAGCGAGCATCCAGGCAATGATCGGCAATGGCAGGGAGATCAGCAGGCGTAGCAGCACGAAATCAAAACCCAGAAAAGGCAGTTCCCAGATAAGCACACGGTTCAGCCCCAACACGGTCCAGGAGGTCAGGTACGCTACGCAGATTTCGAACGAAGCGCCGGCGCGATAAAAACCGACAACCAGCGGAAACGCAGCAAAGGGGCCGCCCGGTGTCACCATGCCGCCCAGCATGGCAACGGCCAGCCCGCGGAGGCCGCTTTCCGAGCCAAGCCAGCGCTCAACAAGCTTCGTGGGCAGCAGTTTCCGCACGTAACAGCTTATGACCATCGCAATCAGAATGATTGGTGCAATCATCAGCACCAACATGCCGCTGCTGTAGGCTGCGACACGAAACGCTTCTTCCCCTCTGAGCCACCACAGAGCAAGGCCAGAACACAATGCCAGTGCGGTAAAGAAGAGAGTGCTGCGATCGAGCAATTCCCGCTTGATATAAGCGATAACGGACATCAGATAGTCAGACTTACCTTCAAGAGATCAAGTGGCGTTTGGATGCGCCGGGCCTGTCGTTCAGTGATAGGGAATCACCAGAACCGGGAACTTGCCGTTGTGCATCACTTTGTTCGTCGTAGAGCCCAGGACCTGGCCAAAGGTGCCATGAGTCCGGCTGCTCATTACGATCAGGTCAACGTGCTCCTTCTCCGCCACAGAAAGAAGTGTCTGCGACGGGTAGCCCTCCAAAACCCGGATATCGACTTCAACCGGAGAGCCTGATTCAGAAAACTCCTCTGCCACGAACTTTTCCACGTTGCTTTTCATCCGTGACTCAGCCTTTTCCAGTGTCTGCTTGAGAATCTCCTGGATATCGATGCGACTGTTGATTTCAAAGTCTTTGATGGTATCCCTGAGCTCTTTTACGTTGTTCACTACATGGGCGTAGATCAGTTTCGCATTGTATTGCTGGGCAATTGAGAAGGCGAGCCGCATTGAGGGCCAAGTTGCCCCCTGCAAGTCTGAAGCGTAGAGAATGGTTTTGATATCTGGAATCATGCCCTGATCCTCGCAGGTAGAGATAAGAAACATCCCATGAAAGATGTTGGTGGCTGCTATTTCATTCCTTATAGAGAAACGGTATTCCTTTATGAGGAATTAGTCAACCGAGGATTGAGGCTTGTTGACAACAACGGCTTTGGTTGTATTTTAAAGGCTTCAAACCGTTTTCGAGCACTGAATAGCGAGATTTCCTATGTCCAGCGTACCCCAGATTCGGATTCCCGCCACTTATATGCGTGGCGGCACCAGCAAAGGCGTGTTTTTTCGCCTTGAAGACCTTCCCGAGGACGCCCAGACTCCCGGCCCCATTCGTGATGCCTTGTTGATGAGGGTGATAGGGAGCCCCGACCCTTACCAGAAGCAAATTGATGGTCTGGGAAATGGCACCTCCAGCACCAGTAAAACCGCCGTTGTTTCCAGGAGCGAGCGGCCAGGCCACGATGTCGATTATTTATTTGGACAAGTCGGTATTGATCGCGCCTTTGTGGACTGGAGCGGTAACTGCGGCAACCTGACTACCGCGGTAGGTGCGTTTGCCATCAGCGCCGGGCTTGTCGCTGCTGACACTCTTGAGCAGAACGGCGTAGCAACCGTCCGCATCTGGCAGGCTAATATCGGTAAAACGATCATCGCCCGAGTACCGATGACCGATGGCCAGGTTCAGGAAACCGGGGATTTCGAACTAGACGGTGTTGCATTTTCTGCAGCGGAGGTGGCGCTGGAGTTTCTGGACCCCGCCGGTGATGAGGGTGCCATTTTTCCGACGGGCAACCCAGTCGACGAGCTGGACGTTCCAGGGCTCGGTAAGTTTCGGGTAACCATGATCACTGCTGGCATTCCGACTATTTTCGTCGATGCTGGAGCGGTCGGCTATACCGGCACGGAGCTTCAGGACGCTATCAACAACGACCCAGAAGCTCTGGCGATGTTTGAATCTATTCGCAGTCACGGTGCGCTGCGTATGGGACTGGTGGAAACGCTTGCCGAGGCTGAGAACCGGCAGCATACCCCCAAGATTGCGTTTGTCGCCGGGCCCTCGGACTACGTTGCAGCCAGTGGCAAACGGATTGCCGCCGACGATGTGGATCTGCTGGTGCGAGGTCTCTCCATGGGCAAGCTCCACCATGCGATGCCTGGTACTGTTGCGGTAGCCATCGGCGCTGCTACCGCGATTCCCGGCACGGTGGTGAATGCCGCAGCCGGGGGCGGAAACCAGACGTCGGTACGTTTCGGCCACCCGTCCGGCACTCTGCGAGTGGGTGCTGAAGCCACAGAAATAAACGGGGAGTGGGTAGTGCGAAAGGTGATGATGAGCAGAAGCGCCCGTGTGCTGATGGAAGGTTGGATCAGAGTACCCGGGAAGTAACTTCAGACCCGTTCGATGAGTGTCGCGATGCCCTGGCCGACGCCCACGCACATGGTGCACAGGGCGTAACGGCCACCCGTGCGCTGCAGCTGGTGCGTGGCGGTCATCAGCAGGCGGGCGCCGGACATTCCCAGAGGGTGGCCCAGGGCAATGGCGCCGCCATTGGGGTTCACGCGCTTGTCGTCGTCGGCGATGCCGAGCTCACGCAGAACTGCCAGGCCTTGGGCGGCGAAGGCTTCGTTCAGTTCGATGACATCAAGTTCGTCTATTCCGATGCCCTGTTTCTCAAGCAGTTTGCGAACGGCGGGGACTGGGCCAATACCCATGATGCGCGGTTCCACACCGGCCGTGGCCATTCCCAGAACTCGGGCCATGGGTTTCAAACCGTGGGCTTTCACCGCGCTCTCACTGGCAACCAGCATCGCGGCAGCGCCGTCGTTCACGCCTGAGGCGTTGCCAGCGGTAACGCTGCCGCCGTCCCGGAACGGCGTTGGCAGTGAGGCGAGCTTCTCCAGGGTACTCTCGCGGGGATGCTCGTCGGTATCGAACACCAGCGGATCCTGCTTCCGGCGCGGAATGGACACCGGCACGATTTCCTCGGCGAAACGTCCTTCTTTCTGGGCCCGGGCGGTCTTTTCCTGGGAACGGAAGGCGAACAGGTCCTGGTCCTCCCGTGACACCTTGTATTGCTCGGCCACGTTCTCCGCCGTTTCCGGCATGGAATCGATGCCGTACTGCTTTTTCATCAGCGGGTTCACAAAGCGCCAGCCGATGGTGGTGTCCTCAATCTTCTGGCCTCGGGAAAAGGCGCTGTGGGCCTTTCCCATCACGTAAGGGGCGCGGGACATGGATTCCACGCCGCCGGCCAGAACCAGGTCCATTTCACCGGCGCGAATTGCCCGGAAGGCGGTACCCACGGCATCCATTCCAGAGCCGCACAGACGATTAAGGGTGGTGCCAGGTACCGAGGTGGGCAGACCGGCCAGAAGTGCAGACATCCGTGCCACGTTGCGGTTGTCTTCGCCGGCCTGGTTGGCGGAACCCATCATCACTTCGTCGATGGCGGCCGGGTCGAGTTCCGGGGCCTGTTCCAGTACCGCTTCGAAAATGTGAGCGGCGAGATCGTCCGGGCGAACGCTGGCCAGGGTGCCGCCGAAACGGCCAATGGCCGAGCGGCGGGGGTGGCAGAGATAGACGTCAGTCATGGTGAACCTCATTGTTGGCCGGCATGATGGGCGTTTGTGCGTGCTTTCAGATCACGCAGGACTTCCAGTTCTTTGGCACTTGGCTCCGGCGTGGTGTCCAGTTGATCCGCAAACCGGACCTCCCAGCCAGTGGCTTCGATCACGTCTTCCCGGGTCACATTCGGGTGCAGGGACGTGACCACCAGTTCCTTGCTGTCCGGGTCCGGCTTGAGAATGCACAGGTCGGTAATCACCACCGTCGGGCCACGACCAATGTTGGGTACATTATCCCGTGCCTTGCCGTCGCGTCCAAAGCCAACCGTGGTGACGAAGTCCACATCCTTCACAAAGGTTCGCTTGGAGTGCTTCACGGTAATGAACACTTCCTTCGCGTTGGTGGCAATTTCCGGTGCGCCGCCACCGCCTGGCAGGCGAACCTTTGGCTCGCGGTAGTCACCAATCAGCGTGGTGTTCAGGTTGGCGTAACGGTCAATCTGGGCGGTACCCAGGAAGCCGACGCTGACGTGGCCGCCCTGCAGCCAGTAACGGAACATCTCCGGCACCGCCACGGTGGTGAGGGCAGATTCGCAGAGTTCACCATCACCGATGGACAGCGGCAGCACGTCCGGCTTGGTCTGCAGGGTGCCGGATTCGTAAATCAGGGTGACATCCGGCGCATGGGTCAGACGCGCCAGGTTGGCGGCCTCGCTGGGCAGGCCGATGCCGACGAAACAGGTCATGTCGCTGGTCAGTGCGCGGGCGGCAGTGACGCTCATCATTTCCGAGGAGGTAAATTCAAGGCTCATCACGCAGCTCCTTTTTCAAACACGTTTTCTTTAAGCCAGGTCTGGAAGGTTTCCCGGTCCCGGGCGATGCCATCCCACTCTTTGTAGAATGCGTTGTCGCGGTCGTAATAACCCAACGCGTAGGACGGGCTGGCGCCTTTCGGGGCCTCGGCGATGGCGGTGATGGCCCAGGAAGGCAGCACGCAGGCGTTTACGGAGGCGCCAAGGTCGTCGACGACTTCCTCCACGGTAACGATGCTGCGTTTGGCGGCCAGTACCACTTCCTTCTGGATACCAACGATGCCCTCAACCAGTACGTTGCCTTTGCGATCGGCACGCTGGGCATGAATCACGGCAACATCCGGACGAACGGACGGCACGGCAGCCAGGCGCTCGCCAGTGAATGGGCACTCAATGAATTTGATCTGATCGTTCACCTTCGGCAGGTCGCTGCCTACATAGCCGCGCAGCACCGCGAACGGCAGGCCCGCCGCACCGGCTTCATAGGCGCAGGCCATGGCGGCGTGGCTATGTTCCAGGATCTCCAGTTTGTTCGGCCAGCCCTTTTCGACGGCATCCCGCAGGCGATGCAATGAGCCCACGCCGGGGTTTCCGCCCCAGGAGAAGATCAATTTTTTTGCGCAGCCCGCGCCGATCATCTGGTCGTACACCAGGTCCGGGGTCATGCGGATCAGGGTCAGGTCACGCTTTTCCTGGCGGATGATTTCGTGGCCTGCCGCGAACGGAATCAGATGGGTGAAGCCTTCCATGCAGACGGTGTCGCCGTTGTTAATGTGGCGGCTCACGGCCTCCTGAAGGGAGAGAAATTCAGCCATCACGGGGTCTCCATTGCAGTGATTGTTGAAAAGTTCGATATACGAACATAAGTTTAATATGCGAACATAATGACTCGAAGGTTTTGTTGTCGTCAAGTACAAATTTTCGCCAGTTGCCAGAAATGCACCGATGTTCGGATACCGAACGAGCTGCTACCATGCGCGGATGCTGCAGTCAGGCGAGGAAGGAGCAGGAATGGACGATCAGATTCTAAAGCCCGGCGACCGGGACTATGTAGGCGCGTTGGCGTCGGGGCTGGAGGTGTTACAGGCGTTTGATGCCGAGCATCCCCGCATGACCCTGAGCGAAGTGGCGGCTCGCACCGAGATGGACCGGGCCAAGGCGCGGCGTTTCCTGCTCACTCTCCACGCACTGGGATTCGTGAAGCGCAACGGCCGGCAGTTCGAACTGACGCCCCGGGTTTTACAGCTGGGTTATGCCTACCAGGCCTCGAATCAGTACCGGGCGGTGATCCAGCAGTACCTGGAAGACATCACGGCCGAACTGGGAGAGTCTTCATCGCTGGCGGTGTTGGATGGGGACGACGTAGTCTACGTGGTGCGGTCATCGGCAAGACACCGGCTGATGGCGATTACGCTGTCGGTGGGTACCCGCCTGCCGGCGGCCTATACCTCCATGGGGCGGGTGCTGCTGGCACAGTTGCCGGAAGCGGAATTGGAGTCGTTTCTTGCCCGAGTGAAGCTGGAAGCGTTTACTGCTTTTTCAATCACGGATGCCAGAGCGCTGAACAGGGATATCGCGAAGGTACGTAATCAAGGCTATTCGAGTGTGGATCAGGAGCTGGATTCCGGGCTTCGGTCAGTCGCTGTGCCGGTGTTTGCTGGCAATGGAGAACTGCTGGGGGCTATCAATATCAGCACCAATGCGGCGCGGGTGGATATGGAGACGTTGATGGGGGTGTATCTGCCGCGGCTTCAAAAGGCGGTTGAAGCAATACGGCGAATGACTAAGTGAGGTCCGGGGTAAGTCCAGTGGGATTGCTCGCAGCTGAACTCCTAGGTTCACAACAGTTGCAGGCACCAATAAAGGGTAATGATCCTTACTCACCAGAAAGAGAGCAGTCCTTGGAATCGGCAATCTAGAACCTCGCATCATGTCTAGCGAGTGTTGGTCTATGTGCCTGAATGTTCGCTTTGCGACCTTTGTACCCTTTTCGATCCCCATTTTGGGAAGCCTGAATCTTTTACTGGGAGCTAGTTTGCCACAAACAAGTTACCAACTTTATTATTATAGATATTGGCATTATTCTCGGCGATCGCCTCAAAAGTTACCAACTTTATTTATTTCTAGCGATTGCGTGATACCGCAAATAGCGCCTCAAAAGGTGATTGGTTACCAACTTTATTATTAGCCTACAGGCGCCCCATACCTGGCCCGACGGCTTACCAGCGATAGCTCAGCGAACCCACGATGCTGCGCTCTTCGCCGTAGTAGCAGTATAACTCACAGCTGGCGACGTACTCGCGATCAGCCACGTTATTGATGTTCACCTGGGCTACCCAGCTGTCCATGAACCGATACTGGGCCATGAGGTCAACAACGGTATAAGACGGCACTTCAGATCCGCTAAAGCTGTCGTCCGTACTACCGACATAGCGGGCGCCGCCGCCCACCTTGAGGCCGGGAGCAAGGGACTGGAAGGCATAATCCAGCCAGACCGAGGCAGAGTGCCGGGGAATAAGGTTCGCCGGTGTTTCCGGCTGGTTGTCGGTGGTGTTATCGGTGGTCGCATCGTTGTAGGTATACGCAGCCGTTACTTCCAGCTGATCGGTGACATAGGCCACGCTTTCCAGTTCGAAGCCCTGGGTTTCACGCAAGCCTTCCTGCACCTGGAAGCCGGACGGACTGGTGACGAGGGAGTTGCGCTCTTCTATGTTGTAGATAGCGGCCGTCACGTACCCGTCGAGATGTTCCGGCGCGTATTTAACGCCGAATTCCAGCTGCTCACCCGTGCGTGGTTTGTAGAGGTCGCCATTGTTGTCGGTGCCGGCGATCGGCTGGAACGACTCCGTCCAGGAAAGGTATGGCGAGAACCCGTTATCGGCAAGGTACATCACACCGCCAGACAGGGAGATCTCGTCATCGTCGGCTTCCTGGCGTGCACCTGCAGTGAGGTTCCGGTCCACAATATCAGCCTGGTCATAACGAACACCCGCCAGGAAAATCCATCGATTATCCAGACGCAGCTGGTTCTGGACATACAGGCCAGTCTGTTCTTTGGTGATAGTGCGACGGGTCAGATCGGCCGGTGTTACCGGTGTGAAGTTGCCATAAGCGGGCTCGAAGATATCAATGGTGGAGAAGGCAAAGTTATCCAGCTCCAGGCCGTCTGTTTCAAGGTCCTGGTAGTCCACACCCATCAGCAGCGTGTTTTCAGTGCGATCGGTGAGCCATGTACCCATCAGTCGGTTATCCACTGTCCAGCTGGACAGATCGCCATCCCGGTAGACAATGCCCCGGGTACCCTCCCTGGGCCCACTCTGGAATGACATGTAAATGCTGCGCAAGAGCAGGTCGAGTTCGCTGTATCGGGTGTCCTGCTGGAACTCCCAGTTATCGTTGAGGCGGTGGGAGAGGCTGTAACCCAGGGAGGACTGGGTACGCTCGTTGGTATCGTATTCCGGCTCCCCGTAGAAAGTTGACGGCTCAACCTTGCCAAACGGAGTATCGTCGATAGTGCCGTAGGCCAGCTTGAAGCCGTTGAAAGGTATAGCCTCGTCTTTCTGGAAACTGCCCAGCAGGGTCAGGGTGGTATCGGCGGAGATGTCCCAGCGCAGGCTCGGAGCCAGATAATAGCGCTCGTTCTCGGTGTAATCGATATCACCGTCGGCGGAACGGTAGAGCCCAGCTAGCCGGTAGCTGACCGAGTCGCTGTCGCCGACAGGCCCGGCGGTGTCGATGCCCAGCTGGCGGTGCTCGTTGGTACCCGTCTGGACCTGGACTTCGCCCTGAGGTTGGTCCGTCGGGCGTTTGCTGATGGCGTTGATCACACCCCCTGGAGGCGCCTCACCGTAGAGAATCGAAGCAGGGCCCTTGAGCAGCTCCACGCGCTCGAGGCCATAGGTTTCCGGCAGCCACTGATAAAAGCCGTCCCGATAGATTCGCAGGCCATCCTGATAGGTGGCCTGATCGAAGCCCCGGATCTTGAACCAGTCGGTGTCGTTGTCCGGGCCGTAATGCCCGGAAACCACACCCGCGCGGTATCGGAACGTCTCATCAAGAGACTGGACGTTTCGCTCCCGGAGCTCTTCCTCCTCAACAACCGAGGCCGGTCGAGGGGTTTCGACCAAGGGTGTTTCTACCTTGAGTGCCGTGGCAGAGACCACCAGGGCGTCCAGGTTGGTCGGGGAATCTTCCTGAGCCAGAAGGGGAAGAGCAGTAGAGGTGATACCGATACCCAGCAACAGGCGGACGGCCCTTGTGAGTGGTTTGGGAAAGCAATCGGCGTACATGACAGAACCCTGCGGCAGTTGTGGTGTTGTGATGGAAAAGCTGCTGAAGCACGCTGAATACTATTCTTAAGCAAATGTTAATGCAAACCAGTATCATTCAATTTAATGACAGGCCTGTTAATGGCAGGCCTGCCTTCACCCCGTTTTAACTCGATGATGGCGGTTTTTGTAACTCCGGGGGTCCAGGCGATTCCCGGTTGTTAATTCTGCCAACAGGAAGCTGTTGTAAAGCTCAAATATTTGCTACTTTTCAACCAGACAGGTATCGATTGATATCAAGCTGTGCCAGCGGGAGAGACTGAGCCACTTAAGAGTGTGCTCGGCGCCGAAGGAGCAACTGCCCCGGAAACTCTCAGGCAAAAGGACCGCTGGCGTGAAGACTTTCCGAAGAGCTGCTGACGACTGCGTCCGTTGGCACACCGAAGGAGCAAGCGGCCGTTTTTACGAGAGCGGCACGTGAATCTCTCAGGTCCAGAGACGGAAGGGGTGCTTTCTACCGCCTTGGGTAGAAGGGAAACCCTGGGGCGCCTCTGGAGATAGTTATGAAGCGAGTTGCAGTTATTGGCGGCGGTATCACTGGTATCACCACCGCCTATTCCCTGGCCAAGCGGGGCCTGGATGTCACGGTTTACGAGAAGCACCGCTATGCGGCGATGGAAACCTCCTTCGCCAACGGTGGCCAGTTGTCGGCGTCCAATGCCGAGGTCTGGAACAACTGGCAGACTATCATCAAGGGCATCAAGTGGATGTCTCGCCGGGACGCGCCACTGCTGGTCAATCCCAAACCCTCCTGGCACAAGCTGAGCTGGTTTGCGGAGTTTATCGCCGCGATTCCCCAGTATGAAAAAAATACCACCGAAACCGCCCGCCTCGCGATTGCTGCCCGGGATCATCTGTTTTCCTGGGCGCAGGACGAAGGGATCGACTTTGACCTGAAAAAACAGGGCATCCTGCATATCTATCGGGACAAGGCCGGCTTCGACCACGCCGCCCATGTCTCCAGACTGCTGGCCGCTGGAGGCCTCGACCGTAGGTCGGTGACGCCGGATGAAATGCGCGCCATTGAGCCCACATTGGCCGGTACCTATTACGGAGGCTTCTATACGGAGAGCGATTCCACCGGTGATATCCACAAGTTCACCAACGGCCTGGCGGAGGCCATTGTTCGCCTTGGTGTGAAAACCTGCTATGAACACTCGGTGACGGAACTGAGCGCGGATCAGTCCCATGCCTGGGTCACCTCGTTTGATGGCGAGGAGCAAACCCGCGATACCTTTGACGGTGTGGTGATCTGCGCGGGCGTCGGCAGCCGCGAGCTGGCTGCGAAGCTGGGGGACCGGGTTAACATCTATCCGGTGAAGGGCTATTCCATAACGGTGCAGCTGGACGACGAAGCCTCCCGTGAGGCGGCGCCCACGGTCAGCCTACTGGACGATGCCACCAAGATTGTCACCAGCCGGCTGGGAGATGACCGTTTTCGTGTCGCCGGTACAGCGGAATTCAGTGGCTTTAACCGGGACATCCGCGATGACCGGATTCGCCCCCTCACCCGCTGGGTCGAGCAGTGTTTCCCGGGGGTCTGTACTCGCCGTGTCGTGCCCTGGGCTGGGCTGCGCCCGATGCTGCCCAACATGATGCCGCGGGTTGGCCCGGGCCGACTGCCGACGGTGTTCTACAATACTGGCCACGGCCACCTGGGCTGGACCCTGTCGGCGATTACGGCAGAAATGCTGTCCGATTCTGTTGAGCGGGCGTCCTCTGGCCAGAGTGTAGGTGCTGGCCGGTAGTGTCTGGTAGTCAGTATTCCGACCCGGCGGCCGGGCCGACGCCTTTCTGTATGAAGGACTTTCTTGCCTTTGGCCGGGACTACGGGATCCAGTACCGTTTTCCCGGCACCCCGGAGGCGGAGGCTGGTGTCAGTGACCGGGTCATTGCCGAGGGAGCTATCTCTGAAACTCCCTTGCCCTCGGGTTTCCGCTTCACCCACTCCACTCTCACGATCTTTCATGACTACGAGTCGGTGTCGCTGGGCCATGCGCCTCTGTTGATGGTGATTGTGCTCAAAGGACAGGTCCGGCTTTCAATAGGGGAAGTCCGGCGCGACCTGGGCAGCGGTATGGCTGCCAGCCTGCAATTGCGGCCGGAGTATGCCCTGGAAGCCTATCAACCCGCCGGCCAACACCTTGAGACCCTCGTCCTGGCCTTTGATCCGGAGAGTATGGTTTTTGCGCGCGCCGGACAGAGCTCGCTGGAGACCCTGCTGCGGGGAGTGCAGGACCCGGTGGTGTTGTGGGACCTTCCTTCTGCACTGGTGGCGGGCATCGCGCAATCCCTCGGTACCCGTCTGCCAGAGCCCCAGAAAACCCTGGTTCTGGAAGGCCTGGCTTTGCAGCTGACGGGCTATGGCCTACCGGAGCAGGTGCAACCGGTTGGGCGCAGAATCCGGACCTCCTCCCAGGAGCACCAGAGACTGGAAGCGGTTCGCCAGCAGCTGGAATTCGCCCCCACAGAAGACTATTCCCTGGCGGAGCTTGCCCGCCGGGCCGCCATGAGCCCCAGCGGCTTGCGCAGCAAGTTCCGCGCAACCTACGGATTGTCGGTGTTCGGGTATCTACGCAAGTGCCGGCTGAATCTGGCCTGGCATTACCTGCAACAGGGCTATTCCGTTCAGCAGGCGGCCCACCGCTCGGGTTACCGCCACGCCACCAATTTCGCGACAGCGTTCCGGCGCCCATTCGGCGTTTCGCCTAAAAACATCGTCTGAAGGGCTCTGTTTGGCATTGTGCATACAAAACCTGTCACTTGTAATATTTAATGCGAGATCTAAAAGAGAATAATTCGCATTACATTATTGTCAGATCCAAGTGAGGTTTTCATGTTCCGATACACCCATTTGTCACTTGCCGTCGCCGTGGCTCTTGTCAGCGCTTCGGGCGCGCCGATAGCCTCCGCCCAGGGACAGGGCGAACCGGAAATGCTGAATGCGCTGAACGTAACCGCCACCCGCAGCGGCACGAAAACCGATACCCCGGTGATTGAATCCCCTCAGTCGGTCTCCGTCATTGATCGCGAAGACTGGGAAGAGAAAGGTGCCCGGAGTGTCCAGCGTGCTGCCAGCTACACACCGGGGGTAGGCACCAATCAGGTGGGTTCGTCCAACCGGTACGACTACCTCATTCTTCGCGGCTTTTCCGATGGCAGCATCAACAACACCTATCTTGACGGTCTGCGGGTGATGAACGATGGCGGGTCCTACAGCTCCTTTGCCATCGACCCCTGGTTCCTTGAGCGTATCGAGATCGTCAAGGGCCCGACTTCGGTCCTCTATGGGCAGGGGTCCCCGGGCGGGATTGTTGCGCTGACCAGTAAACGGCCGGAGTTCCGGGATTCCGGTGAGATCCGGGTCAGCCTGGGTAACAACGCCCAGCGCAGCTTTGCCTTTGATGTTACGGGCCCGGTGGATGACCGGCAGCGGGTGGCCTATCGCCTGACCGGCCTTGCGTCTGCCTCGGATGCCCAACAGGATACGGTGGAGCAGGAACGCCGTGCCATTGCCCCCTCACTGACCTGGGATGTGACGGACGATACCAGTCTCACACTATTGGCCTATCTCCAGCGAGACCCGGAAGGTGGTTACCACAGCGGCTTGCCCTACGAGGGCACGGTAGAGCCCCGCAATGGACGGAAAATCGATAATACCTTCTTCGAGGGCGAGCCGGATTACGACTTGTTCCGCCGCGACATGACCATGGTGGGTTACGATCTGGAGCATCGCATCAACAACAATTGGTCCGCGCTTCAGAAGGCCCGCTATCTGGACTCGGACGTAGAGCTGAAACAGGTCTACGCGTTCGGCTGGGCGTCGGACACCGAGCTTAACCGCTTTTACTCCGGTGGCGATGAGGACCTGCAGGCGGCGACCATCGACAATCAGGTTCAGGGCGAACTGACCACCGGGGCGGTAAATCACACTGTGCTTGTCGGGTTAGACTATCAGCAGCGCGAAAACGATGTGGTGTGGCCCTCAGGCGCCTTTCCGGCCATTGATGCTTTCGACCCGGAATACGGGGCCGAACCCTCCGCCCTGTATCCTCCGCAACGCAATCTCCGCAAGCAGAAGCAAACCGGCCTCTACCTGCAGGACCAACTGGCTTTCGGTGGCTGGCGAATGACACTGGGTGGCCGGCATGACTGGGTGGAGATCGAGAACACCAATCGCGACACGGGCGCCGAGACAGAGTTGGACGAGACCCGGCTTAGCGGTCGGGCCGGGCTGCTGTACCTGTTCGACAACGGTATTGCACCTTATGTGTCCTACTCCACGTCGTTTTCTCCCAGTGCCTTTACCGATCAGAACGGTGACCTGCTTGAACCCAGTGAAGGCAAACAGATTGAAACCGGGCTGAGGTACCAGCCGGTGGGGACCACGGACCTGTACACGCTTTCGCTGTTCCGCATCAATCAGGAAGACCTTGCCGCCAAACTGCCCCAGGAAAACTTCTACCGCAGCATTGGTGAAATCGAGTCACAGGGCGTGGAGCTGGAGGCCAGGGCGCAGTTGACCGACAACCTGAATGTCCAGGCCGGTTACGCCTACACTGATGTGACGTTCGAGAGATCCGAGGCCTACCGGGAGGGTAAGAGTGCCAGCCAGGTACCGGAACACCAGTTGACCCTGTGGACGGACTACCGGTTTTCCAGCGGTGTGCTGAACGGTGCCGATGTCGGGCTGGGCGTCCGCCACATCGCGGACATCTACGCCGATGATGCAAATACCAAAAAAGTGCCGGACTACACCCTGGTGGATCTGGCCCTCGGCTACGATTTCAGCAAACTTGGTCTGAAGGGTGTGTCCACCAGGGTTACGGTAAACAACCTGCTGGACAAGGAATACGTGGCATCGTGCTACAACAGCCTGGAGTTCTGCTATTTTGGTGCGGAGCGGAACGTGACGGCGTCTGTTTCCTATCGGTTCTGATCATTGGCTCCGACGGTCAGGGATATCTTGGTCATGTCGTGCTGCAGCTTTTTAAGGAGGTGCAGCAGGCTGACCCCGTCATCGAAGCTCATGCCCTGCAGTGCCTGTTGATAGAAATTATCAATGGGGCGCTGCAGGTTATTCCAGTAAACCCGGCCGCTGTCGGTCAGTTTCACCAGCCGGGCACGGCCGTCGCTGGGGTCAGGTACCCGCACTACATGGCCATCCCGCTCCATGCGCTTGAGTACCCCGTCCAGGTTCTGGCGGCTGACGTACAGGTATTCCTTGAGCTGGTTGAACGACGTGCCGTCCTCAAAGCCTTCACGGGACAGAGCCCCCAGCACCGCCCACTGCACGGCACTGATGCCCATTTCATTCTGAACCTGCCGCTGCAGGATGTTTCCGGTCTGGAACAGACGGAAGAAGAGCCGGTTCGGAATGCCTCCGGATTCGTTGACGATCATGTGTGCTCCTGTCTCAGCACCCCGAATCGCGGAGGACAGGGGGCGCATCACCTCGGTAGGTACTCGCGTGCGATAATATTCTTCATGATCTGCGCGGTGCCGTCACCTATTTGCAGACCCATGACATCACGCAGGCGTTGGGCAAAGGGCAGATCCTCGCCATAACCGGTGTGGCCGTGGGCAAGCAGACACTGTTTGACCACGTCGAACGCCAGCTTGGGCCCCCACCACTTGTTCATTGCCGCTTCCGCGTTGTGGGGCAGGTTGTTGTCCTTGAGCCAGAGCGCATGGTAGCACTGCAAGCGCGCGGCATGAACGTAGGTCTGGTATTCCGCCAGTGGATGGGTCAATCCCTGGAACGCGGACAGGTTCTGGCCGAAGGCGGTTCGCTCAGTCAGCCATTGCCAGGTTTCATTCAGGGATTGCTGGGCCACTGCCAGGCACTGCAGGCCGATCAGGGCGCGGCTGTAGTCGAAGCCCTGCATGACCTGTTTGAAGCCTTTACCCTCGTCGCCCATTATGTTGACGGCGGGCACTTCCACGTTATCGAAGAAAATCGAGCCGCGACCGATAGCACGCTGGCCGTTGTCCTCAAAACGGGTAGTGGTTAGGCCCGGGCTGTCCATGGGCACCAGGAACGCGCTGATACCGGAGGCCCGTTGTTCCACCGTGCCGGTACGGGCAAAGACCACTGCCACGTCGGCCTGGTCGGCCATGGAGATGGAGGTTTTCTCGCCGTTGAGTACGTATACTTCGCCCTTCTTCTCTGCTTTCAGGCGCAGATTGGCGGCGTCGGAACCGCCGTGGGGTTCGGTTAGGGCGATACAGGCAACCTTCTGGCCGGTGGTCATGCCATGTAGCCATTCCTGTGCCAGGTCCGGCGCGGCGTGGCTGGCGATAATCTGGCCGTTCAGGGAGGTCAGCAGCGGAATGTAGCCAACGTTGAAATCCCCTTTGGAGATTTCCTCGATGATCAGGCCACTGGTAACACAGTCCATACCGCTACCGCCGAATTCTTCCGGCAGTTCGCCACCGAGCAGGCCCATTTCGCCGAGCTGGCGGATGACATCCTTTTCAATAACCCCTTCCTGATCCCGCTCGCGGTAGCCCGGAGCCAGCACCTCGGCGCTGAAGCGGGCCACAACGTCGCGAATTGCGTTCTGTTCTTCATTGAATCCGAAATTCATGGTGTTCTCCGGGCGTTGTCTGTGACCCGGTGGCATGGGCCCCCGGGTCGATCCGCTTACTTGTAGAATTTCCGGAAGTCCGGTTTGCGCTTTTCCTTGAAGGCGTTGACGCCTTCCTTCGACTCCTCGGTGTCGTAGTACAGACTCAGGGCCTGCATCCCAAGGGCGCCAATGCCGGCAATGTTATCGCTGTCGGCATTGAACGAGCGCTTGGCGATAGTGAGAGCGGTGGGGCTCTTCTCCAGGATTTCCTCGCACCACTTCTGCACTTCTTCATCCAACTGCTCCGGTGGCACCACGGCGTTGACCAGGCCCCAATCCAGTGCCTGCTGTGCACTGTACTTGCGGCACAGGTACCAGATTTCCCGGGCGCGCTTCTCACCGACAACCCGCGCCAGGTAAGCGGTACCGAAGCCAGGGTCCACCGAGCCGACTTTCGGGCCGACCTGGCCGAAGATAGCGGTTTCCGAGGCAATGCTAAGATCACAGATCACATGCAGCACGTGGCCGCCGCCGATGGCGAAGCCATTGACCCGGGCGATCACCGGTTTGGGCACTTCGCGGATGGTGCGCTGCAGTTCTTCCACCGGCAGGCCGATCAGGCCGCGGCCGTCGTACTGGCCTTCGTGGGCGCCCTGGTCACCGCCGGTGCAGAAGGCTTTTTCACCAGCGCCAGTGAACACGATGACGCCGATGTCCTTGTTCCAGCCGGCGCGGTTGAAGGCGTCCAGCAGCTCCATGCAGGTCTGGCCGCGGAAGGCGTTGTAACGGTCCGGACGGTTGATGGTGATGGTGGCGACGCCGTTGTTTTCGTCGTACAGGATGTCTTCGTAATTCATGGTCTGTTCTCCTTGATCGTATAGGTCGTGGCTTAGCCGGCCATGGTCAGGCCACCGGACACACTGATCACCTGGCCGGTGATAAAATTGGCATCATCACTGGCGAGCAGGGCGATGACGCCGGGGTAGTCTTCGGGTTGGGCCAGGCGCTTCATGGGCACCGCGTTGCGGAAGGCTTCCAGCAGTTTCTCCGGATTTGGGGCGCTCTCCGCCACGCCCTTGAGCAGTGCGGTGTCGGTGGGACCGGGGCAGACCACATTCAGGCACACGTTCTTGGTGGCCAGTTCCCGGGCCACGGTCTTGCTGAAGCCCACCAGCCCGGCCTTGCAGGCGGCGTAGACGGACTCGCCGGAGGAGCCTACCCGGGCGGCATCGGAGGCAATGTTGATGACCTTGCCGCCACCGGCGGCAATCATCTTCGGCAGTACGACATGATGCATGTTCAGCGCACCGGTGAGATTCACTGCAATCAGCTGGTCCCAGAGTTTGGGCTCGGTTTTCAGAAACGGCATGAAGCGGTCGAAGCCGGCGTTATTCACCAGCACCGTGGGCACGCCCAGGTCGTTCTCGATGGCCGACACCGTCTCGGTAATGGCGGCATAATCGGTGATGTCCGCGGCATAGGCTTTGGCCGTGCCACCGGCTTCGGTGATCAGATCCACCGTGGCCCGGGCCGTTGCTTCGTCACGGTCCAGAACCGCAACCAGGCTGCCTTCTTCGGCAAAGCGCAGGGATACGGCGCGACCGATGCCGCCGCCACCACCGGTAACGATGACTGTTTTTCCGCTAAGGCCTTTCATGGGTCGTTCTCCTGTTGCTCAGAGTAATCGGTGAGGTCAAGGGCGTTTTGCCGGTTCCAGGCGCACTTCTTTCGCCTGTTCACGCAGTTTGAATTTCTGGATCTTGCCGGACGCCGTGCGGGGCATGGCTTCGATCACCTCCAGGTATTCCGGCAGATAGCTCTTGGAAAGCTGCTGGTCGATCAGGTAGGTCTTGAGCTCATCAAGGGTCACGTCGGTGGCGTTCTCGTCGAGGGTGACGTAGGCACAAAGACGCTCACCCAGACGCTCGTCCGGACAACCCACCAAAGCGACATCGGCAATGGCGGGGAACTTGTAGAGCAGGTTCTCCACTTCAACCACAGGGATGTTTTCGCCGCCACGGATCACCACGTCCTTGGTACGGCCGGTGATGCGGATGTAGCCGTCCTTGTCCATGCGGGCCAGGTCGCCGGTGGCGAACCAGCCGTCGTCATCCACGCCGTAGATTTCCGGGCGCTTGAGATAGCCAACGAACAGGCTGGCGCCGCGCACTAACAAGTTGCCCTCTTCGCCGGCGGGCAGTTCGTTGCCCTTGAAGTCGGTGATCCGCAGTTCCATGTAGGGCAGCGCTTTACCATCAGACTGGCTGGCGCGCTCTGTCGGGTCTTCCGGGCAGGTCATGGTAACGGCGCCGTTCTCGGTCATGCCCCAGGCAGAGACGATTTTGGCGTTCAGGGTCTGGCTGGCCTGTTCGACCACGGCAGTAGGAATCGGCGCGCCAGCGGAGACAAAGATCCGCAGGGACTCCAGTTCGCCCTCATGTCTGGGCGCGGTTTTCACCAGATCTGCCAGGAAAGGTGTGGAGGCCATGGTGAAGGCCGGCTTCTCGGCGGCAATTACCTTGCAGACATAGTCGGCATCCCAGATGTCCTGAAGCACCACGGTGGTACCCAGGTAGAACGGCATCATGACGCCATAAAGGAACCCGGTTTGGTGGGCCAAGGGGGAAGCCATCAAAATCGTGTCTTCGGAGGTCAGATGCAATCGGTCAGCATAAGGCCGCACATTGGAGAACAGGGTGTTGGAGGTGTGCATGACCCCCTTGGGCTCGCCAGTGGTGCCCGAGGTGTAGAGAATCTGGATCACCTCGTCGGAGCTGGGCCTACGCTCGGAAAACAGTGCCGCGGTCTCGTTTTGTTCTTCCCATGGCGTGTCCAGCAGGTACCGTTCGAAACTGCGTTCCCCCTCACCACCGATCACCAGAACAGTCTCCAGTTTCGGTAGTTCGGAGCGAATGTCCTCCACCATGGCCTCGTAATCGAAGTTGCGGAACACCTTGGGAATCACCAGCAGTTTGGCTTCGCCGTGGCTGAGCATGAAGCGCAACTCGCGCTCCCGGAAGATCGGCATCAGCGGATTCAGGATGGCGCCGATGCGCATGCAGGCCAGATGCAGGGCCGTGGTTTGCCACCAGTTCGGCAACTGGCAGGCCACCACGTCGCCTTTGTCGATACCCAGGCCGGCCAGACCGGCTGCCATGCGGGTAACGGTGCTATTGAGTTCACGGTAAGTCAGCGCGGTTCGGGTGTCGCCGGTTACCTGGTAGCTAACAATAGCCGCCCGGTCCGGGCTTTTGGCTACAGCCTGATCAAGATAATCGGTGATGAGTCGATCGTTCCATGCGCCGCTTTCCAGCATGGCGGCACGGCGTTCCGGATTGAGAGTGATGCCTGTATCCATCTGATCCACCTGTTGCGTCCGGTTTGTTGTTGTTGGGTGACCTGACCACAAATGCAGGTCATTGCCTTGTCAGTTTCAACATACGCCTCATCAAAACAATGTGTCAATATGTTGCTTTAAAGTATATGCAGAGTAGGGTTGTAAATTCGGAGTTATCACCGATATGCGCACCATGAAGCAGTAATAAGAAATCAGCTTTTAGTAGAGGTAGTTATTTATTAAAGCAACATGTTGCCTTAAAAGCCTGAGGCGGCACCGGTGATAATCAAGTTCGGCACCCGGGCCGAGCGGCATGGCGACCATTACCTAATCACCCACGACGTCCACGCCCTGATTCTGGGCCGTGCCCAGAGGGGTATTCAGGTCTTCTTCTGATTCTGTTTGTGTCTTTTTTTCACAAAGCGACCGCATTGTGTCGGGAATCGGTTAAAATGCGGTCGCTCTTACGGCATGAATTAAGTAATATTACGCAAATTAATGTCGTGGCTGGGGCCTCGCCGCCTTCTTTTTGTTATTAAGACCAAATGCGGTCAAAAAACGTACTTTCGGACCATTTCCCCGGTACATAAATATCAAGGAAGATGCGGGCGTTCCGCCACACAATACCAACTAACCGTTCACTCAGAAGACTCCTGCAATGCCCGCTACCGTGCTCTCCGGCTTTACCCACAATTTCCTGGGTAACGCACCCACCTGGTACAAACAGGTCATTATTCTTTTCCTGATTGCCAACCCGCTGATTGTCTGGACCCTGGGGCCTGCTGTGGCCGGCTGGGTGCTGGTGGGGGAATTTATTTTTACGCTCGCCATGGCCCTGAAATGCTATCCGCTGCTGCCAGGGGGGTTGCTGGCAATAGAGGCCCTTTTAGTGGGCATGACCACCGCAGATGCGGTGTATCACGAAGTTCTGGTGAACTTCCCGGTTATCCTGCTGCTGATGTTCATGGTGGCCGGCATCTACTTCATGAAAGAACTGCTGCTGGTGACCTTCACACAGATTCTGGTGGGCGTGCGTTCGAAATCGGCCCTGTCCCTGTTGTTCTGTGCAGCCGCAGCGCTGCTTTCGGCCTTTCTGGATGCACTGACTGTCACGGCGGTGATCATCAGCGTTGCCGTGGGCTTCTATTCGGTCTACCACAAGGTGGCATCGGGCAAGGGTTATCAACAAAGCGACCACAACGCCAACAGCGATGAGCAGGTGATTGAGCTGCACCGGGACGACCTGGACAAATTCCGGGCCTTCCTGCGCAGCCTGCTGATGCACGGTGCTATTGGTACCGCGTTGGGCGGGGTGGCAACCATGGTGGGTGAGCCCCAGAACCTGCTGATTGCCAAGGTGGTGGGCTGGGATTTTGCGAGCTTTTTTCTGCACATGGCCCCGGTAAGCCTGCCGGTACTGGCTGCGGGCCTGACCACCTGCTGGTTGCTGGAAAAGCTGCGCTGGTTCGGCTATGGCGCCCGCCTGCCGAAACCGGTGCGCCAGGTTCTGGAGGAGTTTGCCGATAACGAACGCACCAAACGGACCAAGGCGGACCAGGCTGCCCTATGGGTGCAAGCGATGGCAGCGTTGGTTCTGGTTATCGGCCTGGCGTTTCACCTGGCTGAGGTCGGGCTGATTGGTCTGCTGGTGATCATCCTCATCACCTCGTTTACCGGCGTTACAGACGAGCACCAGATTGGCAAAGCGTTCCAGGAATCCCTGCCGTTTACCTCACTGCTGGTGGTGTTCTTTGCCATTGTTGCCGTCATTCACGAACAACACCTGTTCAAGCCGATCATTGATTTTGTGCTCAGCCTGCCCAAGGATCAGCAGCCGGGCATGTTCTTTATTGCCAACGGGCTGCTGTCGATGATCAGCGACAACGTCTTCGTCGCCACCGTTTACATCAGTGAAATCAAGCAAGCACTGGATGCCGGCAGTATCGACTATGAGCATTTCCAGGAACTGGCCATCGCCATCAACACGGGCACCAACCTGCCCAGTGTCGCCACGCCCAACGGTCAGGCGGCATTCCTGTTTCTGCTGACCTCCGCCATTGCCCCGCTGGTGCGGCTGTCCTACGGTCGGATGGTGGTCATGGCGTTTCCCTACACCATTGTGATGGGTACTGTCGGTCTGTTCAGCGTGATCAACCTGGTGTAAAACCGTCAGCGATTGGTGCTGCCCGTAATAGTTGTCTCTCGGGCAGTGCATTCCCGGGCAGGTCTGTTACTCTTTTTACAACGGTAAAAAGACAACGGCCAGTGGCACCAATGACAATGACAGCCAGAATTCGGACCAGGTTCTCCAGTGGTTTCCTGTACGGTAGGACGGGTAGGGTTACCCGTCAGTCAGCATTGCCACTGATCGTATGTCTTTGCCTCACCATTCTTAACAGCCCAGTTCATGCCCAGCCAGCTCGCGATACCCTGGTGGTGGGCTATGTGGATGTGCCGCCCCTGGCCTATGAGGGGCCCGACGGTCGGGCCGAAGGTGTGTTTATCGATCTGACCCGCCGTGTGGCAGAAGAAGCCGGGTACGATCTGAATTTCCGGTATCTTCCGGTGAGTCGCGCCTATTATTACCTGCGCACGGGGGGTATCGATATATGGCCCGGGGTTACCGACGTGCCTGCCCTCGAAGGGGAAGTGCTGGAGAGTTTTGTCAGCCCGCTGCCGTTCCAGCTCAGTGCCTGGGGTATGGCGAAGATGCCACCGGTATTGCACTTCGATGACCTGAAAGACAGAACCCTGATACTTATCGCCGGTTATACCTACGGTGGCCTGGCCGAACGTCTGGCAAACATACCAGGTATATCGATAACGGAAGCTCCCAATCACCAGGCGGCCGTCGCGATGCTGAACCGGGGCCGTGGCGACTATCTGCTGGACTACCAGGACCCGATAAAGGTTGTCCTGGAGGAGTTCCCGGTTCGCGGTATTCGCGAGTATCCCGTGCGCACCCGCAATGCCGCCTGGGTGTTTTCGCTGGCTAATCCGGGAAGCGCCCAGTTGCGGGAGGAATTTGATGATGCCTACCTCCGCCTTGCCGAGCGCGGTGAGGTTCCGGAACCGAGGGTAATCAGTGACGGATTTCAGCTTCCTGGACTGGCCGACCTGCTTTAGGGCCTGATCAGCTGGATATCGCCGTACCAGGCAGTGGCGGATTCCCCGGTATTGTCGGAATCCGACATAATGGCGACGCCCGCCAGTTTTGGTGGTTTGCGGCCAAAGGCTTCTTTGTAATCCGCTACGATATCCCGTTCCACAGTGACCCACTCGCCGACCCTTTGCGACCCGGAATTCACCGCGACCATCACTGTTGTCTCGGTAAAGGGGTTGGCCACGATATCTCCCTTTGGTAGCCGGTTTGCCCAGATATAATTCAGGGCGTTGCCGGGCAGTTCCTCACCGAAGACCACTTCCACCGTTTTGCGCCTGGCGCGCTCAAAAAAACCGGCTTCTTCGGGCTCGAATTCGAACGCGATGTATATCCGGGCCGGGTAGTCATCGCCGTTCTTTTTGCGGGCGTCGCCCTGCTCGAACACATTTGAGACCTTCCAGCGCCAGCGCAGGGTCAGCGACTCTCCGGGTTCCACTGACACCCGGGCGATGAGTCCAGAGGCACTGTTGTCGGTAGTAGCCTCGACAACCTGTTCGCCGTCGTCTTCCACCAGCCGGTAGCGGCTGTAGCGTTCAATTTTCGGAAACTCCAGCGGCTCCCAGCCATCCTCCAGGGACGTCATAGTGGAGAACGCTTTTATCAATGAACGGTTGTCACCACTGTCTGCCAGCACCTGTGCGATGGACATGGACAGGATCAGGCCCGCCGTTATGTAGCTCAGTACGTGCTTCATGACGCTCTCCGGTGGTTCCGGTTACTGACCTGCAACCGGGGAAAAAGTGCCTTGTTGCTCTCGGTCTTACTGTATATAGTGTTCATATCCTTGGTTAGGTACCAAATATGGTGATTATTGGTTAATCAGGCATTAACCGTTATCTCATGTCCTCCCCCCGTGAGAATGAGGGGTAGTGATAATAATGGTACCGGGAATCCGGTGAGAATCCGGAACTGACGCGCAGCGGTATTGGGGAACAAGCGTGGCATCAAGACACTGGTTAACACCGGGAAGTCGCTACGCAAGGCCGAACCAGATGGTTCACGCCCCTGAGTCCGAAGACCTGCCAGGGAGACAACTGCACCTTCGCGTACAAGGTGAGCAGAGTCGACAAACCATAGGTTTCCCCAGCAGGTCGGATTAGGCAAAGCCGTAATCCGACCTGCGGTGCCGCGTGAACCTGCGGTGATACCTCCGATTCTCTCTGCCTGCGCGAAGGACACAGACACAACGCGTATTCAGGAGAAACGACATGTCCACCGCCACCCTGGCCGAGCCTGGCCAATCCGCTACACCCAGCACTACCTCGCTGCAGGTTATTAAACGCAACGGCACCCTGGTTGGATTTGATTCCGCAAAGATCAGTGTAGCCGTCACCAAGGCGTTCCTTGCCGTGGAAGGCGACGCCGCCGCCGGTTCCGCCCGCATTCACGATGCTGTGGAAGGGGTTACCCGGCAGGTTATCCAGGCCATCAGCCGTCGCCTGAAAGCTGGAGGCAAGGTACACATCGAAGATATCCAGGATCAGGTCGAACTGGCTTTGATGCGGGCGGAGGAGCAGAAGGTCGCCCGCGCCTATGTGCTCTATCGCGAGGCTCACGCCCAGGAGCGTGCCAGTCTGGCACCGGTTGAAGCCCACCCTACGCTGACGGTAAGGAAAGCCAATGGCGAGATTGCCCCGCTCGACCTTGGCACGATGAAAGTCCAGGTGGAGCACGCCAGCCGTGGGCTGGAGGGCATCGACGGTGACTCGCTGGTCGAAGCGGCGCTGAAAAACCTTTACGACGGTATCGCCGAGGGAGAAGTGCTGTCCGCATTAATCATGACCGCCCGCGGCCGCATTGAGCAGGAACCGGATTACAGTGCTGTGACGGCTCGCCTTCTACTAGAGCAACTGCGCCTGGAAACGGCGATGGCTCTGGAGCTGCCCGTCAGTCTTCCGCTTGCCGAAGTCTATCCTCTGGCACTGAGCGCCTTTATTGAACGGGGTAGTGCCTGCGACCTGCTGGATGAGGCCATGGCGGCTTTTGATCTGGAGCGCCTGGGCGCTGCCCTCAAGCCGGAGCGCGACTACCAGTTCGGCTTCCTGGGCCTGCAGACCCTCTACGACCGTTACTTCGTAAACTGGAAAGGCGACCGCCTGGAATTGCCACAGGTGTTCTTCATGCGCGTGGCCATGGGCCTGGCCCTGAAGGAAGACGACCCCAATGCCCGGGCCATCGAGTTCTATGAGCTGATGTCGTCCTTTGACTACATGGCCTCCACGCCAACCCTGTTTAACAGCGGCACACAGCACTCCCAGCTGTCCTCCTGTTACCTCACCACCGTGCAGGACGACCTCGAAGATATCTACGGAGCCATCCGCGATAACGCCATGCTTTCCAAATGGGCTGGCGGCCTGGGTAACGACTGGACACCGGTGCGGGCACTGGGCGCTCACATCAAGGGCACCAACGGCAGCAGCCAGGGCGTGGTGCCCTTCCTGAAAGTGGTCAATGATACCGCAGTGGCAGTGAACCAGGGCGGCAAGCGCAAAGGTGCGGTATGCGCCTATCTGGAGAGCTGGCACCTGGATATCGAGGAATTCCTGGAATTGCGCAAGAACACCGGCGATGAGCGCCGCCGTACCCACGACATGAACACCGCCAACTGGGTGCCGGACCTGCTGATCGAGCGGATGCGAGACGACAGGGAGTGGACCCTGTTCTCCCCCAACGACGTACCGGATCTTCACGACCTGTATGGCAACGCCTTCCGTGAACGTTACGAGCACTACGAAGCGCTGGCGGAGCAGGGACGGATCAAGCTGTTCAAGACCCTTCCCGCCAAACAGCTCTGGCGCAAGATGCTCACCGTTCTCTTCGAAACCGGGCACCCCTGGATCACCTTCAAGGACCCCTGCAACCTGCGCTCACCCCAGCAGCACCGGGGCGTGGTGCACAGCTCCAACCTGTGTACGGAAATCACCCTGAATACCAGCGAGGACGAAATCGCCGTGTGCAACCTGGGCTCCATCAACCTCGCAGCCCATATCCGTGATGGCGAGCTGGACGTTCAGCGCCTGGAACGCACGGTGAAAACAGCACTGCGCATGCTCGACAACGTGGTCGACATCAACTATTACGCCGTCCCCCAGGCGAAGAACTCCAATTTCAAACACCGCCCGGTTGGCCTGGGACTGATGGGGTTCCAGGACGCGCTATACCAGCTCAATCTGCCCTATACGAGCCCCGAAGCGGTGGAATTTGCCGACCTGGCCATGGAACAGGTCAGCTATTTCGCCATCCGTGCCTCCGCCACCCTGGCCGGCGAACGCGGCGCCTACGACAGTTACGAGGGCTCGTTGTGGCAACAGGGCATCCTGCCCATCGACTCCATCAACCTGCTGAAGGAAAACCGCCGCGACGGCGACCTGAGCCTCAACACCGACAGCCGCCTGGACTGGACCCCGGTACGCGAGTTGATCGCAAAGAACGGCATGCGCAACAGCAACGTCATGGCCATCGCGCCAACCGCAACCATCTCCAACATCGTGGGTGTATCCCAGTCCATCGAACCGGCATACCAGAACCTGTTCGTCAAATCGAACCTCTCCGGTGAGTTCACCGTGGTGAACCCCTCACTGGTTCGCGACCTCAAGGCCGAAGGCCTGTGGGACAACGTGATGGTCAGCGACCTCAAATATTTCGATGGCAGTGTGCAGCAGATCGACCGTATTCCGGAGGCCCTCAGGGCCCGTTATGCCACTGCCTTCGAAATTGACCCCCGGTGGCTGGTGGAAGCCGCTGCCAGGCGCCAGAAATGGCTGGATCAGGCCCAGAGCCTCAACCTCTACATGGCCGAACCCAGTGGCAGGAAACTGGATGCGCTGTACCAGCTGGCGTGGGAACGAGGCCTGAAAACCACCTATTACCTGCGTTCCCTCGGTGCCACCGGCGCTGAAAAAACCGCCCCGGTGGCGGCGCCGCAGCCGCAGGTATGCAGTATCGACGAGCCGGACTGCGAGGCTTGCCAGTAGCCGGACCAATACATTCCTTCTCCCGTGAGGGGAGAGGGGAGTTAAAGCGATTTCGATTTTGAGAGGATTTACTCATGCTCAACTGGGACGACGAACCAAACACCCAAACCCGCCTGGCCGCCTCCGAGGGACCGGCGCCCGTCAACGTCGACGACAAACGCGTGATCAACGGCGAAACCGACATAAACCAGCTGGCGCCGTTCAAGTATCCCTGGGCGTGGGAGTACTTCATGAACGCCAACAAGAACCACTGGACGCCCCTGGACGTCAACATGGCCCAGGATGTTCACGATTATCACCACCGACTGTCCGCACCGGAGAAGCACGTATACGAGAATGTACTGGCATACCTGACCACCTCCGATATCCTGGCCATGCGCAACATCGGCCTGGCGGTGATGGAAAAGATGAGCGCCCCGGAACTGCAAATCTACCAGGCCCGGCAGGTTTATGAGGAAGCCATGCACACCTGGGCCTACCAGCACTGCATTGAAACCCTTAACCTGGACCAGAGCGAAATCTACAACCGCTACCGCGTGGTGCCCGCCATCAACGGCAAGATCCAGATGGCCAACCGCCGGCTGGACGCTGCCATGCGCTCCGATATGAACCTGCGCAACAAGGACGACCTGCAGGAATTCATCATGTCCTACCTGTTCTTCGCGGCGGTGTTCGAGGGTGCCTGGTTCTACAACGGCTTCAGCCCCATCTTCGCATTGCAGCGCCGCGGCCTGATGCGGGGCACCGGCGAGCAGCTGCAGTACATACTTCGGGATGAGGCCATGCACTTCTCCTTCGGCCTGAAAGTGGTCAACCAGATCCTTGAAGAGGAAAACATCAGCCTGGATCCGGAAGCGGTAAGGGACATGTGGGACGAGTCCGAGGCTGCCGAAACCGCCTACGCCAACTACATCCTGCGGGACCCGATCCTCGGCTACTCCGCCGGGTACCACAGCGAGCAGTTCCGCTTCGTGGCTAACCGCCGTGCCAGAACCGTGGGCCTGGAGGAGCCTTTCCCGGGGGCTAAGAACGTGTCGCCTTGGCTGGATGAGCAGGCCACCATGCGTAAGGAGAAGAACTTTTTTGAAACCCGGGTGATCGAGTACCAGACCGGGGCACAACTGGAGTGGTGACGTCGAGTTAATTTACATATCACCAAGGGCGCTCAGGTATGGAGACTAGTAAGCTGTCGGTAATAGGTCAAAATTTAACCAAAGGCTCGAAACTTGCGTGATTAAGCACTCTTGAATAGTTCGCTTCCGCAGTGCGGGCTAGCAGGGAACCTATCCCGATGCGGAGGCTTGAGTGCCAGTCATCAATACGTTGCGATTGTCCTTGAACGCACTTCGGCGCCACTGGGTGGTACTGATGGTGGGCTATGTGCTGGTGTTGATGGACCCGTTCGACGTTGGTTCCACCACCAGCAAGGCGGTCACCGATGCCTTCGACCGTATGGTCTCTCCTTTCTACACTCTTGATTTAAGGGCGGATTCCACGGATCTCGTCGATGTCATTCTTATCGATGATCCGTCCATCAAGGCGCTCTCCAGCGAAAATGTTGGCTACCTGAGCGCGAACGACTGGCCACTGGCCTACAGCGATCACCTTGTACTCATTGACGCCCTGCGCCGGCAGGGTTACGGGACGGTTCTACTAGACATCACCTTTTATAGGGCCCGGCGCCTTGATGACAGCTTCAATGAATTAGTAAAGCGCCTGGACTATTTCCGTGAGCACCTGGGAGTGAACGTGATTCTCAGTGCCGGAGCGAATCCAGATGATATCGAGGACTCGATGCAGCCGCTGGTGCAGGCAGCGTCGGCGCAGGGTCTCACCGCATGGTCGGGCTATGCCGATGCGTATCCTCTCGGCCATGAATTCCCCGATGGTACCTACGTGCCGACACTGGCGGTCGCCGGTTACGCGGCATTTTGTGCGCAGACCGGCCGGCCAGGCTGCGAGAACCTGTCCGAGGCGGATAGCGCATGGCTGGTGCCAGAACCCAAAGGTATGCACCTGAACTGGGGGATGCCCGCTACACGCGTAACCGCAGCCACAGGCTGTTATGCACAAGAATTGGGTAACGCCTGGTCTGAACTGGTGTCTGTACTGTTTCGAAACATGTCTGGTGCAGAAGCTCTTGATGGTAATGCCCGTCAAACCTGTCCTCCCGCTCCCACGGCCACTCTGAGAGATGTTCTATGTACCGGGGAGAATTGCGATAAGTTCTTCGATGGAAACCGGCCCGGCGAGGGGAGAATAGCGGTGGTGGGCGTTTCACTGCCCTCCGCGAGGGACCTGTTCGACCCGCCGATACCGGGCCGGCTCCCGGGCGTGTACCTTCACGCAGAGGCGCTGCGGAACCTGCTGCACTATGGTTCGGACTATTTTAAACCCATCGGTCTTGAACTGAACCTTGGTTTTATTGGACAGCCCCAGTGGACTCTGCCTGTGGATGTTCTCGTGGCCTGGCCATTGCTGCTGTTAGGAATGGTGTTGCTGTCAAGACGCGTCCGGAAATGGCGCTGGCGAGCAGAGAACCCGCGAGAAATTCCCGAGCTGGTGCTGGAAACAGGGGAAATCCTGCTCGCTCTGGTTTTACTGATTGCGATATATGCGCTGGCAATCCAGTTCAACCGCACCCCCGGGCCGTTGGCGGAGGTGATTGGGTTGATACCGCTGTTGATCATTGTCGTTCGCAAAGAACGAAAGGAGATGGAACATGAAAAGTTACGTGCCCTTACTGATTTTGCTGGCTGTAGTAAGCAGCCAGGCCGCAGGCGACTCCCTGCAAATTGAAAAATTCCATGACCAGAATCACGCTCTTGTTACCGGGCCTGATGGCTCGCTGGTGCCGGTTGCAGAGCTTGACTTCCAACCACCTTTCACAATTACCGGCATGGAATCTGGCCAATACCTGTTCAAGGGCCCGAACGACGAAGAGTATCGCGTTTACGTGCCTGAAGTAGTTACCAGTGCCAGCGAGGAATACGTAATCGTTTGCGACCATTCGCCGATCGTTATGGCAGATGACTACGGTAGTGCCAGTGCCCGCGGCGTTGATGGGGAGTGTGAGCGATGACACGTAACCGTTTTCCTGGATTGGTTCTTTCCGCAGGATTGGTACTGGCCGGCTGCAGCAGTTCTCCCTATGAATCCGAAAAATGGTCCGAGGATGCCGAACTGCGTCAGAAGCACCTGGACGAACTGGTCGCCCGGTCAGAGCAACACGCAGCCACCGGCCGTGACCCGCGGGCCGATGCCATCTCGTTGCGAAGCGACAGTGTTGCACCACTGGTGGCCGCACCGGTCACGGCGGAACTGCAGGCGATTGCCGAAGAGCTCTCTCAAAGCTGGAGGGGCGAACCCTGCCATTGCCAGGTCCGCCTTGGACCCAGCTTCAGTTTTGGCGGCTTCACTTATCCCCATGGCACCATCGTCATCCAGGCTGGTACGCTCGAATTCCTGGATTCCCGGGATGAACTGGCTGCGCTCATGGCCCATGAGCTCTCTCACCTTTGGCTGGACCATCACGAAAAAAACAAGCTGCAGTCCGCCACAAAAGGCCTGACGGACCTGGCGCAGGCCATCTCCATATTCAGCAATGACGAGGATGCCAGGAAAACCACTATGCGCATGGGCGGGTCAACGGATGCCGTGGTGGCGGCGGCGGGTTTTACCCAGTGGAACCGGCGTCAGGAAACGGAAGCCGATCTGCTGGCGTCGAAAATACTGGAGAAATCCCGCTACAGCCCGATGGCAATGATTGCGATGCTGACCAAACTCAGGAAAGGCAAGGAAGACGTACCGGTGGCCGGCAGCGCCTACGAGGAGATGGCAGAGGTGGCGGCGAAAAAACTGAAAAAGGAAGAGACCGAGATCAGTGATAACCAGATCCAGAACTGGCTGAAGGCGGTCTCCGAGGACATGGGAGGCAGGGAATACCTGTCCTCGGAAGAGCGTCGCCAGATTGTCCGGTCAGTTATCTATGGTCTGGAGAGTGCAACTCTGGCGCGCTCATTTACCTCACTGGAGCTTGATCTGAGAACGCTGAAACCAGTGATATCACTGAAGGCCCTGCATGAACTGGAGCCTTCCAGCCCGGCTTATCATCAGCTGGTGGATCGGGCTCTAACGGAGGAACCGGCCAACCTCCACCTGCAACTGATCAAATTCCGTGCGGTGGCCAGTGTTGGCGACCGGCAACATGCCGGGCGGATGGCCGTGGCCTTCATCGAGAATCCCGACGCCACCTTCAGCGTGCTAAGTGCAGCCACCCGGTTTCTGGACCAGAACGGTACAATGGACGACGGGACGCGTAAATCGCTGATGCATAAAGCCGTCGCCAGGTTGGTTGAACTCGATCTTCCGGATGCCTACGTAGCAGATCAGTACTATCTTGCAAACCGCTACCAGGTACCTCTCCACGACAAGCTAAACGAAAAACTTTGCGTTGCCGGCACCGGCAAAAGCAACGTCCGGCAGAGGTGTGAGTTGGCCCGACAGGCGCTGGAAGGAAACCGCAGTTTTTACCAGTTACTGGCGACCGCGGAAGGTCGGCGTTGAAAGCAGCTAGGCTTGGGGGAACCTGATAACTCGCTTATAAAGGAAGGCTCAGTGCGAGCCTGGAAAGCATGGAGTTGATTGAAGGCAGCCTGTGTCCGCTGGCACCACTGCGCTTTCTGTGTGACGAGATGTTGATCAACGTAGCGCAGTGGCTGCGCGTCGCGGGCTACGATACCTCCTTACCCGCCCCGGGTTCGCCAGACAGCCAACTGGTGGAGCGCTCCCGCGCGGAGCAACGATGGCTGGTTACCGCGGATGCGGACCTGCTGGAGTTTGCCTGGGCGCCTTTCTATGTGCTGTACCTGTCGGGTCGGGATAACCAGGCCAGGCTGAAGGAACTGACTCTCCGACTGGACCTGGATTGGTGCCTGGCCCCGTTCAGCCGCTGTAAAACCTGCAATACCCCACTGCACACAGCCAGCGAGCGGGAGAAACAGCTCTTTCACCCGGGGGTGCGCGGGGTAAGCAATGATGTGGTTTGGGCGTGTGGCACCTGTCGTCAGCTTTACTGGGAGGGCAGCCACGTCCGGCGTATGCGCAACAGGCTTGAAAAAATGAACGCCTGGCGGAACAAATCCTCTTTCCAACCATCCTCCCCATGAAAGTCACCTTTCAGCAAAATGTCAGTGAACCCCTTCCGTCCATTGGGCGTGTGTATTGGAAGTACCGCGGGGAATTCTGAAAGTCGCTGCCTGACGGTGCCGCGGCGTTGAGCGAGGCCCTGGCACCTGTAACCATGAGGACCGATTGATGAAGGTGACTGACAAAACCCTGTCGGCATTTCTCGACAATGAACTGACCGAAGCGGAGAGGGAATCGGTCAGGAAGCGGCTGGCGGCAGATCCGGCGCTGGCGCACCGTTTGGCGGAACTGGCATTGGGGGATGCACAATTGCAGACCCACGATAGCGCGATTGACGATCACCCCATGCGAGTGGCAAGGACCGGGATGCTTGAAACAGAACATTCTAAAGACGGTCCATCCAAGCAGGGCAATGTGGTTACAATCCCCTGGTGGCACAGATTGAGGGGCCACGCCGGCAAGACAATTGCCGCAGCAGTGATTGCTGGGGTGGCGTTGACGCAGTGGCTGGCCCTGCCCTCCAGTGACGGCCCGGCCTGGTCAGAAGTGGCGAACGCTCTGGATCGTCAGCCCAGTGGTGTGGTTTACCAGATTGGTGAGACTGCTTCGGTGATACCCAGGCTGACATTCCGCAGCCAGAGGGACCAATGGTGTCGCCAGTACCGGCTGGAGACGACAGAGTCGGCGTCGGAACAGATTGCCTGCCGCAGCGGCGGGGGTACCTGGGAACAGGTTGCGCGGGCGGAGGCCCTACCGTTGCCTGGTCCGGATAGCTACCAGCCAGCCAGCGGCGGGAGCGTGCTTGATGAAACCCTGGACGGGATGATGGCCGGCTCGCCAATCGGGCCGGATGCCGAGCGGGCATTGCTTCAGCACCAGTGGGGAGAGCGCTAACCGCAAAGTACTTGCACTTCCCGAATACGGAGTTGTTCGCTAGTCTGACGAAGCAGAGCCATCCTGGCGGTGGCGTGTCGTTGTCGCCTGCCATAATAAACCAGGAGTGATGTCAGTGATGGACAACCTGAATCTTCGCCACCTCTACTATTTCTGGAACATTGCCCGAACCGGCTCCATTGTTCGGGCGGCGGAAAGCCTGGAGTTGACCCCCCAGACACTGAGTGGTCAGTTAGCGACCTTTGAATCCGCTCTGGGCAACGCCCTGTTCCGCCGTGCCAACCGGGCCCTGCAACTCACCGATTTCGGGCAAACCGTCTTCAGCTACGCTGACGATATGTTCCAGACCGCCCAGGCGCTGACGGATGTGCTTCGGCAGCCGCCGGAAAACAGGCCCCTGAGCCTGTCAGTGGGCATTGCCGCCTCCATTCACAAGCTGATTGCCTATCATCTGACCCAGCCCGCGTTGTCTCTTTCTCGCGAGGTACGGTTGAGCTGCCGCACCGGCGATACCACCGAACTGCTGAAGCGGCTCGGTCAGCGAGAACTGAACATTGTGCTGACGGACCGCCAGCCTGCATCGGGCGAGGCTGGCCAGTTCCGCAGTCATCGGCTGGCGAGTTCCTCCATGTCGCTGTTTGCGGCACCGGTGCTGGCGGAAACCCTGGCGGCGGATTTTCCCGCCAGCCTCGACCGGCAGCCATTTTTGGCAACCTCCCTGGACGCGCCTTACATCAGCGCCCTGATGAACTGGTTTTCCAGCCAGGCGATCCGGGTGAAAGTGGTTGCCGAAGTGGACGACAGTGCCCTGATCAAGGTATTCGGCCGGGAAGGCCTGGGTTATTTTGCGGCCCCTACTGCCATCCGGGATGAGGTCTGTCGTCAGTATCAGGTGGTGCACGTAGCCAGTATTCGGGAGGTCCGTGACACACTGTATGCGGTGACAAGGGCCCGGGGAAGCCACAACGCAGCGGTAACCGAGTTGCTGCGCGAACGCCCTGAACTGAATGACAGGATCGAAAAAAACGAACTATAAACCAGAAAAAACCATGTTCTTTTCGACTCATTTTTGGTGGAAGATGGCAAGGTGTTCCACTGAAGGAGAACCGGCCATGAAAACGATTCACAAGTTCCGTCTCGAATGCGGCAAAGAGCCCAACACGCTGAAGCTGCGCGAAGGGTACCGCGTGGTACGTTGCGAATATGTTGTCCCCCAGAAGGGTGTCTACCTGTGGGTGGAACAACCGTTGAACGTTGCCATTCCGGTTGTGGAACGGCAGTTTGTTGTGGTGTATTCAGGTGACCCTGTCCCAACCAGCTACCAGTATCTGGACACCGCACTCGACCCGTTTGGCCCGGAGGCCTATCATATTTTTGAGGTGGACGTGGCACCGGCCAGGGTGGCTGCATCACGCCAGCAGGCAAGCCCGACGCTTTTCAGGCCCGCCGCTCAACAGGTGGGAACTGCCTGACTGACACGTGTTATATCCAGGGCCCTGCGGGGCCCTTTGTTTTATCGGAGTTTCTGATTCATGCCAGACATCATAGTGATGTTCTTCCTGCTTGGAGTGATCGCGGGAACCCTTCGCTCAGACCTGACAATCCCCAAAGCCGTTTACGACATCCTCAGCCTGCTGCTGATGCTGACCATCGGTCTGAAGGGCGGTATGGCCCTGCATGGCAACCTTCACTGGGGGCTGATTACCGAAGTACTGGCAATCATGTCGTTGGGCTTTATCGTTCCGCTAGCAGCCTGTCGGACTTAACCACGCAGTGTCGAAGTGAGATAATCAATACAACAGGGGCCATAACCGGACTTCAATGATGGGACATTTTGTACTTGCTGATCGGGACACTGACTTCCTGCTTCCCCCTTCCATTCA
>NZ_JBDWCL010000052.1:0-15665 GCF_039977835.1 Marinobacter sp.
ATGCGCTGGCGCTGCCAGTACCCCACACTTCGTGACATACACGAGTCAGCGCGGCTGTCAGCGTGGTCTTGCCATGGTCTACGTGACCAATGGTGCCCACGTTTACGTGCGGCTTGTTACGCTCAAATTTTGCTTTAGACACGGTTACACCTCTTCCTGTTTCTTAAGTCCTGGGGATCAACCCTTTTTAATGATCGCTTCGGCAATGTTCGAGGGAGCTTCCATATAGCGGGAGAACTCCATCGCATAAGACGCCCGACCCTGCGTTGCTGAACGCAGATCGGTGGCGTAACCGAACATCTCCGACAACGGAACCTCGGCACGGATGGTCTTGCCCGACGGGCCGTCTTCCATACCCTGAACCAGACCACGGCGGCGGTTAAGATCGCCAACGACGTCACCCATGTAATCTTCAGGAGTAACGACTTCGACTTTCATAAGCGGCTCAAGCAGTGCCGGATTGGCTTCCAGCGCACCTTTCTTCATCGCCATGGAGCCGGCAACCTTGAACGCCATCTCGTTCGAATCCACATCGTGATAGGAACCGTCGTACAGCGTAGCCTTGATCCTCAGCAGCGGGTAACCGGCCAGACAGCCGTTCTGCATCTGCTCCTGAATGCCTTGCTGGACAGCAGGGATGTATTCCTTGGGAACGACACCACCAACGATTTCATTCACGAAGATAAAGTTCTCGCCATCTTCCTCATCAAGAGGCAGCGGCTCAAGCTTGAGCTTGACGTGACCGTACTGACCACGACCGCCGGATTGACGAACGAACTTGCCCTCCACATCCACGTTCTTGCGGATGCACTCACGGTAAGCAACTTGCGGCTTACCAATGTTTGCTTCTACCTTAAACTCGCGACGCATGCGGTCAACGAGGATATCCAGGTGCAGCTCGCCCATACCAGAGATGATGGTCTGACCCGATTCTTCATCAGTACGCACACGGAAAGAAGGATCTTCCTGAGCTAGTTTGCCCAGGGCAACACCCATCTTTTCCTGGTCGGCCTTGGACTTGGGCTCAACCGCAACCGAAATTACCGGCTCCGGAAATTCCATGCGTTCAAGAACAATTCGATTATTCTCGTCACACAGAGTGTCACCAGTGGTCACGTTCTTCAGACCGATGGCGGCAGCAATGTCACCAGCCAGCACTTCTTTGATCTCTTCACGATCGTTGGCATGCATCTGCACCATACGACCAACGCGCTCTTTTTTGCCTTTCACGGAGTTGTATACGGCATTTCCCGATTCAAGCTTGCCCGAATAAACCCGGAAGAAGGTCAGCGTACCAACGAACGGGTCGGTAGCGATCTTGAACGCCAGAGCAGCAAACGGAGCATCGTCATCAACCGGACGAGTTTCTTCCGTACCTTCGTCATCGACCTCACCACGGATCGCCTTGACTTCATCAGGCGCAGGCAGGAACTCGATAACAGCATCCAGCACTGCCTGAACGCCCTTGTTTTTGAAGGCAGAGCCGCAGGTGGCCAGAACGATCTCGTTGGCGATAGTCCGGGCGCGCAGACCAAGCTTGATCTCATCAAGCGTCAGCTCTTCACCTTCCAGATACTTCACCATGAATTCTTCATTGGCCTCAGCAGCTGCTTCGACCATCTCTTCGCGAGCTTTCTCGGCATCTGCGACAAGCGACTCAGGAATATCCCTCGTCTCGTAGGTCATACCCTGATCGGCTTCGTTCCAGTAAATTGCCTTCATGCGAAGCAGATCAACGATACCCTCGAACTCATCCTCAGAGCCAATCGGCAACTGGATAGGCACTGTGGTCGCACCCAGGCGCTTGCGAATCTGCTCTACAACACGCATGAAGTCAGCGCCGGCACGATCCATCTTGTTGACGAACACCATGCGCGGAACTTCATACTTGTTGGCCTGACGCCATACTGTTTCAGACTGCGGCTCAACACCGGATGAGCCACAGAACACCACGACAGCGCCGTCAAGTACACGCAAGGAACGCTCAACCTCAATGGTGAAGTCAACGTGCCCCGGCGTATCGATGATGTTTACACGGTGCTCCGGATACTGCTTATCCATACCCGACCAGAAAGTTGTAACAGCTGCAGAGGTGATGGTAATACCACGCTCCTGCTCCTGCTCCATCCAGTCAGTTGTAGAAGCACCATCATGGGTCTCGCCCATTTTGTGACTACGACCGGTATAGTAAAGAATACGCTCGGTCGTGGTGGTTTTGCCCGCATCCACGTGCGCACAAATACCAATGTTTCTGTAACGTTTGATAGGAGTTTTACGTGCCACTGTATAAACCTCGGCTGATTAGAAACGGAAGTGAGAGAACGCCTTGTTGGCTTCTGCCATGCGATGAACGTCTTCGCGCTTCTTAACAGCGGAGCCCTTGCTATCAGCGGCATCCAGGATCTCACCTGCCAGACGCTGCGCCATGGACTTTTCACCACGCTTCCGTGAATATTCTACGAGCCAGCGCATGGCCAGCGCGTTCTGACGGGAAGGCCGCACCTCAACAGGCACCTGGTAGGTAGCACCACCAACACGACGGGATTTGACCTCAACCATCGGCTGGATGTTTTCCAGGGCCTTCTCGAACATCTCGATCGGCTCTTCCTTTGACTTGTCGGCGACGATATCGAGCGCGCCATAAACAATGCGCTCTGCAACGGCTTTCTTGCCACTTTCCATCACATGGTTGATGAACTTGGCCAGCCGTGCACTATGAAACTTAGGATCCGGGATAATTTCCCGTTTTGCTGCAACTCTTCTTCTAGGCATCGATAAGCCCTTATCTATTAAAAGGTCTTCAGGAACCCCTGAGATAGCATCAGCTACTCAGCCTTACTCTCATCGTTCTAAGTAGCAACGATAAAAGACACCCGCTTGGGACATCAGGACTTGGGTCGTTTTGTACCGTACTTGGAGCGGCCCTGCTTACGGTTCTGCACACCCTGGGTGTCCAGTGTTCCGCGAACAGTGTGATAGCGCACACCCGGAAGGTCCTTGACTCGACCGCCGCGGATCAGCACAACACTGTGCTCCTGAAGGTTGTGACCTTCACCACCAATGTATGAGGAAACCTCGTAGCCGTTAGTCAGGCGAACACGGCACACTTTACGCAGTGCTGAGTTCGGCTTCTTCGGCGTTGTGGTGTACACACGAGTACATACACCACGGCGCTGAGGACAAGCCTGCAGAGCAGGAACGTCGCTCTTGGCTGCCTTGCGTTTACGAGGCTTACGCACCAACTGATTAATCGTTGCCATGTAAGCAAACTCCAAAAAACCGTATCAATGAAACTTACCCCCGACATGCGGGGGTAAAATTTGAGGGTCGCAAGTGTAAGCCCGCGCCCCCGAACAGTCAAGATGACTGATCTCTTTTTAACCACCCGCGGCGTACGTAACTACCGGCGGGTGGCGATGCCAGCCAACTCAGCTTTCGCGATTGAGCTCGGCACTCAGAGCTTCTTCCACATCCGCCGCGGTTACGCCCTGCTCTTCCAGCTCGCGCTTACGCTTGCGCTCTGCATGGTAAGCAAGACCGGTACCGGCCGGAATCAGACGACCAACTACGACGTTTTCCTTCAGACCGCGGAGGTAGTCCCGCTTGCCAGTGACGGCGCCTTCGGTGAGAACCCGAGTGGTCTCCTGGAACGATGCTGCGGAGATAAAGGACTCTGTTGCCAGAGAAGCCTTGGTAATACCCAACAGCAGACGCTCGCATCTTGCGGGCTCCTTGTCCGCCGCTTCCGCTTTCTCGTTCTCTTCCATGAACTGGGTAATTTCAACCTGATCACCACCCAGCAGGCTGGTATCGCCGGCATCGGTAATCTCGACCTTGCGCAGCATCTGACGAACAATGACTTCGATGTGCTTGTCGTTGATTACAACACCCTGCAGGCGGTACACGTCCTGGATTTCGTTGGTGATGTACTTGGCCAGTGCCACCACACCCAGCAGGCGCAGAATATCGTGCGGGTTGGACGGGCCGTCGGAGATAACCTCACCCTTCTCGACCGTTTCACCTTCGAACACGTTCATCTGACGATGCTTCGGAATCAGAACCTCATAGGGATCCGCATCCTTCGGCGTAATAACCAGACGTTTCTTGCCCTTGGTTTCCTTGCCAAACGAAACCACACCACTGACTTCCGCCAGGATAGAGGATTCCTTCGGGCGACGGGCTTCGAACAGGTCGGCAACACGCGGCAGACCACCAGTGATATCCCGGGTCTTCGAACTTTCCTGTGGAATACGGGCAACCACGTCACCCAGTTCGACCCTGGCACCATTGGCCATGGTCACCAGCGCGTTGCCTGGCAGGAAGAAGATTGCCGTACCGCCACCTGGCAGATCAACGTCGTTACCCTTCTCGTCAATCAACTGGATGGCAGGACGGATATCCTTACCAGCCGCCGGACGCTCCTTGGGATCGATAACCTCCATGGTGGACAGACCGGTCAGCTCGTCGGTCTGGGTCCGAACGGTAATGCCCTGATCCATGTTGACGAACCGGACAGTACCTTCAGCCTCGGCGATGATCGGGTGAGTGTGCGGATCCCATTTGGCGACCGCAACACCGGCTTCGACGGCATCCCCGTGCTTGACCGATAGCACAGCGCCATACGGAAGCTTGTACCACTCCCGCTCACGGCCCTGCTCGTCGGCAATCGCCAGTGCAGAAGAACGGGAAATAACGACCAGCGTACCGTCGCTCTTTTCTATCGACTTCAGGTTGTGCAGGCGAACGGTACCGCCATGCTTGACCTGGATGTTGTCGACCGCAGACGCCCGGCTCGCAGCACCACCGATGTGGAACGTACGCATGGTGAGCTGGGTACCCGGTTCACCGATGGATTGCGCTGCGATAACACCAACAGCCTCACCAACGTTGACCTGGTGGCCTCGCGCGAGGTCACGACCGTAACACTTGGAGCAGATGCCGTGGCGGGTTTCACAGGTAATCGCGGAACGAACCCATACCTCGTCCACACCGGCACGCTCAAGTGACTCAACCGCTTTCTCGTCCAGCAGAGTGCCGGCCTCGACAACAGCATTGTCTTTATCGGTCGGTGTGAACGCAGCGCGTGCAGTAACACGACCAAGAACACGGTCACCAAGGGGAACAACCACGTCGCCGCCTTCGATGTGCGGCGTCATCAGCAGGCCTTCCTCGGTACCACAGTCTGTTTCGGTAACAACCAGATCCTGGGACACGTCAACCAGACGACGAGTCAGGTAACCGGAGTTCGCCGTCTTCAGGGCGGTATCTGCCAGACCCTTACGGGCACCGTGCGTCGAAATGAAGTACTGGAGTACGTTCAGGCCTTCACGGAAGTTCGCAGTGATCGGGGTTTCGATGATCGAGCCATCCGGCTTCGCCATCAGACCACGCATACCCGCCAATTGACGAATCTGCGCTGGGGAGCCCCGGGCCCCGGAGTCGGCCATCATGTAAACGGAGTTGAAAGACTCCTGCATGAGGTCTTCGCCATTCTCGCCTTTGACCGCCTTGCCGTCGGGCCCTATAACTTGCTCCTGGGACAAGCGGTCCATCATAGCCTTCGACACTTTGTCGTTGGCACGGGACCAGATATCGATAACCTTGTTGTACTTCTCGCCCTGGGTCAGCAGACCGGACGCGTACTGGGTTTCAATATCCTTGACTTCCTCGGACGCGGCATCCACCAGCTCGTATTTCTCCGGCGGGATCTCGAAATCGTTGAAACCGATCGAGATGCCGGAAACGGTCGCGTAGTGGTAACCCATGTACATGATCTGGTCGGCGAAGATAACGGTATCCTTCAGGCCAGCGTCACGGTAACAGGTGTTGATCAGATTGGAGATTGCCTTCTTGACCATGGGCTTGTTGACCAGGTCGAAAGACAGACCGTCGGGCACGATGTCGAACAACAGTGCACGGCCAACGGTGGTATCCACAATCTTGTACTCTTCAGTACGCTCGCCGTCTTCCTGGATGGCCACTTCCTTCACACGCACCTTGACGATGGCCTGAAGATCAACCTTGCCGGCACCGTAGGCACGATGCGCCTCTTTAACGTCGGCGAAAACCATGCCTTCACCCAGAGCACTCTTGCGCTCACGGGTCATGTAATACAGCCCCAGAACAACGTCCTGCGACGGCACGATGATGGGCTCACCGTTGGCAGGCGACAGCACGTTGTTGGTAGACATCATCAACGCACGGGCTTCGAGCTGGGCCTCCAGGGTCAGCGGCACGTGGACCGCCATCTGGTCACCGTCGAAGTCGGCGTTATAGGCGGCACACACCAGCGGGTGCAGCTGAATCGCCTTTCCTTCGATAAGAACCGGCTCGAACGCCTGGATGCCCAGGCGGTGAAGCGTCGGTGCCCGGTTCAGCATGATCGGATGCTCGCGGATGACCTCGTCCAGGATATCCCAGACCACGCCCTCTTCGCGCTCGACCATCTTCTTGGCGGCCTTGATGGTGGTCGCCAGTCCGCGATGCTCAAGCTTGGAGAAGATGAACGGCTTGAACAGCTCCAGCGCCATTTTCTTGGGGAGACCACACTGGTGCAGACGCAGGTATGGACCAACCACGATCACCGAACGACCGGAGTAGTCCACACGCTTACCAAGCAGGTTCTGACGGAAACGACCCTGCTTGCCCTTGATCATGTCAGCCAGTGACTTCAGCGGGCGCTTGTTGGTGCCGGTAATAGCACGGCCACGACGGCCGTTGTCCAGCAGTGCGTCCACAGCTTCCTGCAGCATCCGCTTCTCATTGCGCACAATAATGTCAGGAGCGTTCAGCTCCAGCAGGCGCTTGAGACGGTTGTTACGGTTGATCACCCGACGGTACAGGTCGTTCAGGTCAGACGTTGCGAAACGTCCGCCGTCCAGCGGCACCAGCGGGCGCAGGTCCGGCGGCAGAACCGGCAACACGGTCATGACCATGTCGCCCGGCTTATTGCCGGAGTACAGGAAAGCTTCAAGAATCTTCAGACGCTTGCTGAATTTCTTGATCTTGGTTTCAGAGTTGGTCTGGGGAATCTCTTCCCGCAGCGCTTCAACCTCGGCCTGCAGATCGATGCCTTCGAGCAGTTCCTGAACCGCTTCCGCACCCATACGGGCGTCGAATTCGTCACCGAACTCTTCCAGGGCTTCGTAATACTGCTCGTCGTTCAGCAACTGCCCTTTCTCAAGGGTCGTCATGCCCGGCTCGATCACGATGAACGATTCAAAATACAGCACCCGCTCGATATCGCGCAGGGTCATGTCCAGCATCAGGCCGATGCGGGACGGCAGTGACTTCAGGAACCAGATGTGGGCAACCGGGCTGGCGAGCTCGATATGACCCATGCGCTCACGGCGCACACTGGCCAGTGCCACTTCAACCCCACACTTCTCGCAGATAACACCACGGTGCTTGAGGCGCTTGTACTTGCCGCACAGACACTCGTAATCCTTGATCGGGCCGAAGATTTTGGCACAGAAAAGACCGTCACGCTCAGGCTTGAACGTACGGTAGTTGATGGTCTCAGGCTTTTTGACCTCACCAAAAGACCATGAACGGATCATGTCAGGCGACGCCAGCCCAATACGGATGGCGTCAAATTCCTGCTTCTGGTTCTGGTTTTTGAGAAGATTCAGCAAATCTTTCATCAGTAACAGCTCCGGATGGCGTTATTCTCGGGCGGGCACCGACCGGTACCCGCTCACGCTGCCAAAAACAATTCGGCTCAGTCGGATTCCAGCTCGATGTCGATACCCAGCGAGCGGATTTCCTTGACCAGAACATTGAAGGACTCGGGCATACCCGGCTCCATACGATGGTCACCATCGACAATGTTCTTGTACATCTTGGTCCGACCATTCACATCATCAGACTTCACGGTAAGCATTTCCTGCAGCGTATACGCTGCACCGTAAGCCTCGAGGGCCCACACTTCCATCTCACCGAAGCGCTGACCACCGAACTGCGCCTTACCACCCAGCGGTTGCTGGGTAACCAGGCTGTACGAACCGGTGGAACGAGCGTGCATCTTGTCGTCGATCAGGTGGTTCAGCTTGAGGATGTACATGTAGCCGACAGTCACCGGACGGTCAAACTCGTCGCCGGTACGGCCGTCATACAGCACAGTCTGGCCAGTCGTACTCAGACCTGCCAGCTCAAGCATACGCTTGACCTCTGCCTCCTTGGCACCGTCAAATACCGGCGTTGCCATGGGAACACCTGCGCGCAGGTTATTGGCCAGCGCCAGGATCTCTTTGTCACTCAGCGAATCAAGGTCCACCTGGGTGACCTCATCCGAGTGGTTGTAGATCTCATCCAGCAGGCTGCGGAGCTCAGCGATCTTACGCTGCTCCTCCAGCATCCGGCTGATACGCTCACCCAGCCCCTTGGCAGCAGCGCCGAGGTGGGTTTCAAGAACCTGACCTACGTTCATCCGCGACGGAACGCCCAACGGGTTCAGCACGATATCAACGGTGTTGCCGTACTCGTCGTAAGGCATGTCCTCGATAGGCATAACCGCAGAGATAACACCCTTGTTACCGTGACGGCCAGCCATCTTGTCACCCGGCTGAATCCGGCGCTTGATCGCGAGGTAAACCTTCACGATCTTGAGAACACCCGGAGCGAGGTCATCGCCCTGCTGAAGCTTGCCTTTCTTGTCGTCAAAGCGCGCTTCATGATCCTTCTTGCGATCCTCAAGGCCCTGCTCGGATTTCTCCAGCAGCTCGTTCAGCGCCTCATCCTTCATTCGCAGCTTGAACCAGTCATTACGTGGCAGTTCCGCCAGGTAGGACTCTTCAAGCTTGGCGCCCTTCTTCAGACCCGGGCCGCTGATGACTTCCTGTCCATTCAGTGCATTGGACAGCCGCTCGAACGTCGCACCCTCAACAATACGGTATTCGTCCTTCAGGTCCTTGCGGTACTCGTCCAGCTGTTCTTTCTCGATATACTGGGCGCGCTGGTCCTTCTCAATGCCGTCACGGGTAAAGACCTGTACGTCAATAACCGTACCACGGGTACCTGTTGGTACTCGTGAGGACGTGTCCTTCACGTCCGACGCCTTCTCACCAAAGATGGCACGCAGGAGCTTTTCCTCCGGCGTCAGCTGGGTTTCGCCCTTCGGCGTTACCTTACCGACCAGGATGTCACCAGGGCCAACTTCCGCACCGATGTAGACAATACCGGACTCGTCCAGTTTGGACAGCGCGCTTTCACCAACGTTCGGAATATCCGCGGTAATTTCTTCGCTACCCAGTTTGGTATCCCGAGCCACACAGGTCAGTTCCTGGATGTGGATGGTGGTCAGGCGGTCTTCCTGAACCACTTTCTCGGAGATAAGGATGGAGTCCTCAAAGTTGTAACCGTTCCAGGGCATGAACGCGATGCGCATGTTCTGCCCCAGCGCCAGCTCACCCAGATCCACGGAAGGACCATCAGCCAGCACGTCACCACGGGCGATTTCATCTCCCTGGTTAACAATGGAACGCTGGTTGATACAGGTGTTCTGGTTTGAGCGGGTGTACTTGGTGAGGTTGTAGATATCCACACCTGCATCACCGGCTTCAGTTTCGTCGTCGTTGACACGCACCACAATACGGGCGGCATCGACGCTTTCGATCACACCGCCACGGCGGGCCGTCACACAAACACCGGAGTCCTGGGCCACGGTACGCTCAACACCAGTACCTACCAGAGGCACTTCTGAACGCAGGGTCGGGACAGCCTGGCGCTGCATGTTGGAGCCCATCAGGGCGCGGTTGGCGTCATCGTGTTCCAGGAATGGAATCAGCGATGCAGCCACCGACACCACCTGGCGCGGAGATACGTCCATGAAATTGACGTTTTCCGGCGGCGTAACGGTAAATTCGTTCTGGTGGCGAACGGTGACCAGCTCGTCAGACAGGCGCTTGTTCTCGTCCATTGCCGCGCTGGCCTGGGCGATGATGTAGTTACTCTCTTCAATCGCAGAGAGGTACACCACTTCGTCTGTTACCAGTCCGCCCACAACTTTCCGGTACGGGCTCTCAAGGAAACCGTAGGAGTTGGAGCGGGCATAGGTTGCCAGCGAGTTGATCAGGCCGATGTTCGGGCCTTCCGGCGTCTCGATGGGACATACACGACCATAGTGGGTCGGGTGCACGTCACGAACCTCGAAACCGGCACGTTCGCGGGTCAGGCCGCCAGGACCGAGAGCCGAAATACGGCGCTTGTGAGTCACTTCCGACAGCGGGTTGTTCTGGTCCATGAACTGGGACAGCTGACTGGAACCGAAGAATTCCTTCACCGCAGCAGCGACCGGCTTGGCATTGATCAGGTCCTGAGGCATCAGGCCCTCGCTTTCTGCCAGGCTCAAACGCTCACGGACGGCACGCTCAACACGCACCAGGCCAACGCGGAACTGGTTCTCTGCCATTTCACCGACACAACGAACGCGACGGTTACCCAGGTTGTCGATATCATCGACATTGCCCTGACCGTTACGGATATCGATCAGCGTCTTGAGGACGTCGATGATGTCGTCGTGCGTCAGCGTACCTTCACCAGTGCTTTCTTCACGGCGCAGGCGGCGATTCAGCTTCATACGGCCAACGGCTGACAGGTCATACCGCTCTTCCGAGAAGAACAGATTGTTGAACAGGTTCTCTGCCGACTCCTTGGTGGGCGGCTCGCCCGGGCGCATCATGCGATAGATCTCGACCAGCGCCTCAAGCGGCGTACGGGTCGGGTCGATGCGCAGCGTGTCCGACATGAACGGACCACAGTCCAGGTCGTTGGTGTACAGGGTTTCAATCTCTGTAACACCAGAGTCCAGGATCTTGGTAACCACTTCTTCAGTGAGCTCAGTATTACACTCAACCAGTACTTCCCCGGACTTGGTATCGATCATGTCCTTGGCCAGTACACGGCCGTAGAGGTATTCCGTCGGCACTTCCAGCTCGGTCAGGCCAGCCTTTTCAAGCTGCTTGATATGACGAGCGGTAATCCGGCGGCCTTCCTCTACAATAACAGTGCCCTTCTTGTCCTTGATATCGAACGTTGCGATATCCCCGCGCAGGCGGCTGGGAACCAGTTCCAGCTTGCATACTTCGGGGCCGATACCGAATTTACTGGTATCGAAGAACATATCCAGCATCTGCTCGGAGTTATACCCCAGAGCACGGAGGAGGATAGACGCAGGCAGCTTCCGGCGACGGTCGATACGAACAAAGACCGAGTCCTTGGCGTCAAACTCGAAGTCCAGCCAGGAACCACGGTAAGGAATGACCCGCGCCGAATACAGCAGCTTGCCTGACGAGTGGGTTTTGCCCTTGTCATGATCGAAGAACACACCCGGTGAACGGTGGAGCTGGGAAACGATAACCCGCTCGGTACCGTTGATAACGAAGGTACCGTTCTCGGTCATCAGGGGCATTTCGCCCATGTAGACTTCCTGCTCTTTAATATCTTTGATCGCCTTGTTGGACGATTCCTTATCATAAATGATAAGTCTTACTTTAACCCGCAGCGGAGCTGCGTAGGTTACGCCCCTAAGCTGGCATTCCTTGACGTCAAATACCGGCTCGCCGATGCGGTAACTCACGTATTCGAGTGCGGCGTTGCCAGAATAACTGACAATCGGGAATACGGATTTGAATGCTGCGTGGAGACCGGTTTCCCGACGATTTTCGGGTGCGGCTTCACTTTGGAGGAAGTCCCGGAACGAATCCAGCTGTATAGACAGCAAATAGGGAACATCCATCACGGACGGCAATTTACTAAAATCTTTGCGAATCCGCTTTTTCTCAGTATAGGAGTAAGTCATCTGCATTCCCCAGCTTTAGACCTGATACCTGGTATCAAGAAGCAACCATTTTCATGCTTCGGGGCCGAATTGCTCGGCTTACTGCGCCGTCTTGAACAAGACTCTCGCTGTAGGTTATAGAATCTGACAGCACCACAAGATCGGCGTTCAGAGTCTATAGCATATACAACAGAAAAAGGCCGGTGGCACACGGCCACCAGCCTGTCCATGCTTAACGCACGGTTTCGATCAACAGCCAACTCTTACTTAAGCTCAACAGAAGCGCCTGCTTCCTCAAGCTTCTTCTTGGCTTCTTCAGCGTCGTCTTTGCTAGCTGCTTCCTTGATAACGGAAGGAGCGCTGTCGACCATTTCCTTAGCTTCTTTCAGACCCAGGCCAGTCAGTTCACGAACGGCCTTGATAACGTTTACTTTCTTCTCACCAGGACCGGTAAGAACAACGTCAAATTCGGTCTGCTCTTCAGCAGCTTCGCCTGCAGCAGCAGCGGCAGGAGCAGCAGCTACGGCGGCAGCCGCAGATACGCCGAACTTCTCTTCCATTGCTTCAACCAGAGCAACAACGTCCATTACGCTCATTTCAGCAATTGCGTTCAAAATGTCTTCGTTAGACAGAGCCATGACTTTCTCCCAAAAATATAAAAATGGTGTTCAACAGAATCAAGCAGCTTCTTGCTTCTGGTCTCGAACTGCCGCTACAGCACGGGTCACTTTCGTTGGAACTTCGTTCAGTGTCCGCGCAAGCTTGGTAATCGGTGCCTGTGTGACGATAGCCAGCATTGTCAACGCTTCGTGACGCGTTGGCAGCTTGGCAAGGCGATCGATCTGGTCTGCGCCCATCAGCTCACCGCCGACAGCCAGGCCCTTGATCTCGAATGCCTCTTTCTCTTTGGCGAAATCCTTAAGCAGGCGTGCAGCCGCACCCGGATCTTCCATAGAGAACGCCAGAATGGTCGGGCCAACCAATGCTTCATCAATGCACTCGAACTCGGTACCGCGAATCGCAATCTTCGCCAGATTGTTACGAACAACCTTCAGAAGCACGTTTTCGGCACGAGCCTTGGCACGAAGCGCCGTCATATCACCTGAGGTGACACCACGGTAATCAGCCATAACCACCGACAGAGCACCACCGGCAGTCTCGTTGACTTCAGCGACGATCGCTTTCTTGTCTTCGAGTCTAATTGCCACTGGATTTCTCCTCGATTTCGCCGGGGATATCCCGGCAAACCCACATATACCCCTCGCGAGGCTCCTAACGGTGTTTGGGTTCAGAGAGAACGTCTTCACACCGTCTGCGCAGGCGTTGCTTTAACCCGTATAGCCAGAAGGCTTCTGGGGCCTGCGGTCTTTGACAGCCTTGGCTTCCGCCCAGACTACAAAGCAACTACCGCCCAGGTGCTCAGATATTCAAAGCACTCTGGTCGATAGTCAGGCCAGGACCCATCGTCGATGACAGGGTTACCTTTTTGAGGTAAACACCTTTCGAAGAAGACGGCTTGGCCTTTTTCAGGTCTGCGATCAGAGCTTCAAGGTTTTCCTTGATGTTCTGCGCAGAAAATTCCACATTACCCATCGGAGCATGGATGATACCGTTCTTGTCTGTACGGTAACGAACCTGACCTGCCTTGGCATTTTTTACGGCAGTTTCAACGTCCGGGGTAACAGTGCCGACCTTCGGGTTCGGCATCAGGCCGCGGGGACCCAGAATCTGGCCCAGCTGACCGACAACACGCATGGCATCCGGAGTGGCAATAACCACGTCGAAATCCATGTTGCCTTTTTTAACTTCTTCCGCCAGATCATCCATACCGACGATGTCGGCACCAGCTGCGGTCGCCTTCTCAGCGTTCGCGCCCTGTGTAAATACTGCTACACGCACCGTTTTACCGGTACCGTGAGGCAGAACAGTGCTGCTACGCACCACCTGGTCGGATTTACGTGCGTCGACACCAAGATTTACGGCTACGTCCACAGACTCCTTGAACTTTACGGTCTCACCCAGTTCAACCAGCAGTGATACTGCCTCGTCGACGGAGTAGGCGCGGGCGGAATCCACTTTTTCACGAATCAGCTTCTGACGCTTGCTAAGCTTTGCCATGTTACAGGCCCTCCACGTTCAGGCCCATGCTACGGGCAGTTCCGGCAATGGTCCGTACCGCAGCATCCATATCGGCTGCAGTCAGGTCCGGCTCTTTGGTTCTGGCGATTTCTTCCAGCTGGTCCCGGGTAACAGTACCGACCTTGTCGGTATTCGGGCGACCAGAGCCACTCTTGATGCCGGCTGCCTTTTTGAGCAGCACCGGTGCGGGCGGAGTCTTGGTGATAAAGGTAAAGCTGCGATCACTGTATACAGTGATAACCGTCGGAATCGGCAGGCCCGGCTCCATATCCTGGGTCTGGGCGTTAAACGCCTTGCAGAACTCCATAATATTTACGCCGCGCTGACCCAGCGCAGGACCAACGGGGGGACTCGGGTTGGCCTTGCCGGCAGCAACCTGAAGCTTGATATACGCGTCAATCTTCTTAGCCATGATTTTTCTCCTGTGGGTGCGAACGCCTTACGGCTCCCCTATTTTCACAACTGCCAGTAGCAGACACAAAAAGCCCGCGTCGCCATAGCGCGCGAGCTTTCAGCATGTAAGGCTGCCAATCAGTCTTTTTCGACCTGACCAAACTCCAGCTCCACCGGAGTCGAACGACCGAAAATCAACACGGCAACCTTGACCCGACTCTTGTCGTAGTCAACTTCTTCAACAACGCCATTGAAGTCCGCAAACGGACCCTCAGTGACGCGAACAATCTCGCCCGGCTCGAACAGGGTCTTCGGCTTGGGCTTGTCGGCACCGCTCTCTACGCGACGCAGAATAGCCTCAGCTTCTTTTTCGGTAATCGGTGCGGGCTTGTCCTTGGTACCGCCAATAAAACCAAGAACCTTTGGCGTATTCTTGACCAAGTGCCAGCTGGCGTCATCCATTTCCATCTGCACCAGAACATAGCCGGGATAAAACTTGCGCTCACTCTTGCGCTTTTTCCCCTCGCGCATCTCAACGACTTCTTCTGTCGGCACCAGAATCTCGCCAAACTTCTCTTCCATGCCGTCGAGAGAAACACGCTCCCTGAGAGTGCGCATTACCTGCTTTTCGAAGCCAGAATACGCATGAACCACGTACCAGCGCTTAGCCATTGCCCACTCCTGTTACCCGATAACTCCGGAGACCAGCCAACTGATCAACGAATCCATACCCCACAGCATCAACGCCACAACCAACACAAACACAACAACGATGGCTGTAGTCTGGATCAGCTCCGGCCTGGTGGGCCATACGACCTTCCGGATTTCAACCCTGGCTTCCTTGAGTAGGGCAGCGAAACGCCGACCACGCTCGGTTTGGAGCGCCACAAAAGCGGCGACCAGAGCAAGAGCTACGAGAGCCAGCACCCGATACAGCAGTGACTCGGCACTAAAATACTGATTGCCAACGACGCCGACGGCAATCAGAACAAACACAACCAGCCACTTTACTGCATCGAAGCCACTGGTCGAACGATCGGCTTTTGACTCCATAGGAATCAGCTTATGTATCCGGATGTTAAAAAATGGCAGGCCAGGAGGGAATCGAACCCCCAACCTGCGGTTTTGGAGACCGCTGCTCTGCCAATTGAGCTACTGGCCTGCACCGAAACAACTCAGCGCACTTACTTCGAGCTCTTACTCAAAAAGAGCAATCACTCGATGATCTTGGAGACCACACCGGCACCAACAGTACGGCCGCCTTCACGAATCGCGAAGCGCAGGCCATCTTCCATGGCGATCGGGTTGATCAGGGTAACACTCATCTTCACGTTGTCACCCGGCATTACCATTTCCA
>NZ_JBDWCL010000053.1:0-43716 GCF_039977835.1 Marinobacter sp.
GCCTTATCTGGAGCACCTAAAAGTGCCATAGAGGCCAATCTGGACTCCCTGATGACCACCTAACGGTCAAACTCGGGAAACCAAGCGAACAGACAACGTTAAATAACGCCTGTCAGGTGCAAGTCCGACAGGCTGCTAGTGCTGTTTCCGATGCTCCGGCACCTGGTCCGCCTTAGCGTGGCGGACTCTGCCAGCTTCTGTGCCCACTACGGATCGGTCAGTGCGGGTACCTTTGCTGTTGCCCTGGCGTGGGTGGAGTCCCGCGGGTTGGCCACTGGCGGCCAGGTTACCCTGTATCTGGTATTGCTGGAGCTGCCGGCCATTCTGACCGGCCTTTGGTTGTACCGGCGCTATACTGTGGGTGCGGCCCAGACAGGCAGCAGTGGAACACCGCTGTGGCAGGAAACGCTGACAAATCGAAGCGTTGTCCTGCTGGTTGGCGGTGTCATTATTGGCATTCTCTATGGGCCGGACCAGGGTGACGGTGTCACCGCGCCGCTGACGGGTGCTTTCTCCCTGGTGCTGTCGCTGTTCCTGCTGGAGATGGGTCTGGTGGCTGCTGAAACCCTGCGGAAGATTCAGCTCCGCCACTGGCGGCTGATTGTCTTCGCCCTGTGCATCCCCTCGATCCTGGCCCTGCCCGGCCTGGCAACCGGCCTTTGGCTGGGGCTTGAGCCGGGTTCCATCGTGATACTGGGTGCGCTTACCGCCAGTGCCTCTTATATAGCCGCTCCGGTGGCCGTGCGCCACGCCATTCCAGAGGCGGATATCGGGCTGGCAATGCTGGCCTCGCTCGGTGTGACTTTCCCGTTCAATGTGTTGATTGGTATCGGTTTGTACAGCTATTTTCTGGAGGTTCTGACGGCCTAGGGACTGTTCCGAGAATGGGGTTTTCTGTTCATCCATGCAAACAGAGTTCTCGGATTTCAGGAATATCTGTCCATTAAGGGACAGGTTAGCCTGTAATCACATGGATGCGAAGGAGATCTTCTGGCATGAACATACTGATAGTACTGGCACATCCCGAGAGGGCATCGTTCAATGGCGGGCTGGTGGATGTGGCCATCGAAACGCTTTGTGGAGCTGGTCATAAAGTTGAAATAGACGATCTGTACGGTGAAGGTTTTGATCCGGTGGAGCGTGCTTCCTGGTACGGTGAGCGGGTGGACGAGGGCTATTTTGCAACCTTGACGGAACAACGGGCCCACTATGACGCGGGTCTATTGCCGGCAGATGTGCAGCGGGAGATTGCCCGGCTCGATTGGGCAGACCTGGTCATTTTCCAGTTCCCCCTGTGGTGGCACGCCCAGCCCGCTATTCTGAAAGGCTGGTTTGACCGGGTGCTAATTTATGGCGGGCTTTACTCGGGGCGCATGCGCTACGATCATGGCTATTTCCGGGGCAGGAAGGCGGTCTGCTCGGTGACTGCCGCTTCGCCGGAGCAGGCATTCATGCCCTTTGGTCGTGCCGGTAACATGGTAGAGTGGTTGTGGCCGATTCACTCCTCGCTTTACTACGTTGGGTACGAGGTGCTGGCACCCCAGGTCAGTTACGGCGTGCAGGGTGGCGGTATCAGCTACCAGGATGAGGGTAAATTCAGGGCACAGCTGGAAGTGATGAAAAACCGGTGGGCGTCCAGACTAATTGATCTGGATAACGAATGCCCGATTCCGTTTACCGGTTGGGATGACTGGGACGAGGCCGGCGTGCTCAGGCAATCCCATCCCATGCGCTGGCGGCTGTAGTAGCGTCTTGCAACGTAAATAGTAGTTACCTATCGAACAACTAAAAACAATCAATTTGAATGTTCTTGATTGGATCAATATATTGTTGATCTCAAGTTAGCCAATGCCTCAATTAACCAAATGGAGATAGTTTTTATGGGTATGATTAACAGCGAAATTCAGCCGTTCAACGCTACCGCTTTCAAACAGGGCGAGTTCGTTGAAATTTCCGAAGCCGATGTAAAAGGTAAGTGGGCGGTATTTTTCTTCTACCCGGCAGACTTCACTTTCGTATGCCCCACTGAACTGGGCGACGTTGCCGACAAGTATGAAGAACTGCAGAAACTGGGCGTGGAAGTGTTCTCCGTGTCCACTGACACCCACTTTACGCACAAGGCGTGGCACGACAGCTCCGAGACCATCGGCAAGATCAACTACTTCATGGTAGGCGACCAGACCGGCACCATCACCAACAACTTCGGTGTGATGCGTGAAGGCCAGGGCCTGGCAGACCGCGCTACCTTCCTGATCGATCCGGATGGTGTTATCCAGGCGATGGAAATCACTGCCGAAGGTATCGGCCGTGATGCAGACGACCTGCTGCGCAAGGTAAAAGCGGCCCAGTACGTTCGTAACCATCCTGGTGAAGTTTGCCCGGCCAAATGGAAAGAAGGCGAAGCTACTCTGGCTCCGTCCCTGGACCTGGTCGGCAAAATCTAAGGTTTTGGTCCCACTAAAACCTGTACGAGGGCCCGCTTTGCGGGCCTTCTTTGTTTCTATCTGGTTGATTTTCAGAGTCGAATAGCAAAGGCCTATCATATACTTTAGGTCAATTAATTTGATCACTACCTGGCTGGACCGTACCTTGGTTGCATATTCGATTCACGACTCAACCTGAGTTTGCACATTCAGTTTTACGATATCCGAAGGGGAACCGAGAGCATGTTGGACGCCAGTATCAAAGAGCAGTTGAAAGCCTACATGGAAAAGCTGCAGCAGCCGATCGAGCTGGTTGCAGCTTATGATGACAGCCCGAAGTCCCAGGAGCTGAAGCAGCTGCTGGATGAAATCGAGCCGATGTCGGACAAGATCAGCCAGCGTACCGACGACTCCGTGGATGTGCGTCGTCCCTCGTTTGCCATTAACCGTGTTGGCACCGATATTGGTGTTCGCTTCGCCGGTATTCCCATGGGCCATGAATTCACCTCACTGGTGCTGGCACTGTTGCAGGTAGGGGGGCATCCGTCCAAGGCGAGTCAGGATGTCATTGAGCAGGTCAAGGAACTGGACGGTGAGTTCGAGTTCGAAACCTACTTCTCCCTGTCGTGCCAGAACTGTCCGGATGTGGTTCAGGCATTGAACCTGATGAGCGTTCTTAATCCGAAAATCAAGCATACCGCCATCGACGGAGCTCTGTTCCAGGACGAAGTCGAGCAGCGGGAAGTCATGGCTGTGCCCAGCGTTTACCTCAATGGCAAGCCTTTTGACCAGGGCCGTATGACCCTGGAGCAGATTATCGCCAAGGTGGACACCGGTGCCGAAGCCCGCGAAGCGGAGAAGCTCAGGCACAAAGACCCGTTCGAGGTTCTGGTGATCGGCGGTGGCCCGGCGGGCTCCTCAGCCGCGATCTACGCGGCGCGTAAAGGTATTTCCACCGGCATTGCCGCCGAGCGCTTTGGCGGCCAGGTGGCTGACACCATGGGTATCGAGAATCTGATTTCCGTGCCCTACACCGAAGGCCCCAAGCTGGTGGCGGCCATGGAACAGCACGTCAAGGAGTACGACGTGGACATCATGAATCTGCAGCGTGCCGAAAAGTTGATTCCGGCCGCCAGCAAGGGCGGCCTCCATGAAGTACGCCTGGCCAATGGCGCTTCGCTGAAAAGCCGCACGCTGATCCTGTCCACCGGCGCCCGCTGGCGCCAGCTGGGTGTACCCGGCGAAGAAGAGTACCGAAATAAGGGCGTGGCTTATTGTCCGCACTGCGACGGTCCGTTGTTCAAGGGCAAGCGTGTGGCGGTGATCGGCGGTGGTAACTCGGGCGTGGAAGCGGCTATCGACCTGGCTGGTATCGTTGGCCACGTCACTCTGATTGAGTTCGGGGCGGAAATGCGGGCTGATGATGTGCTGCAGAAAAAGCTGCGCAGCCTGAAGAATGTGGAAATCATCACATCGGGCCAGACCACCGAAATCACCGGCGAGAATGGCAAGGTGAACGGCCTGCAGTACACCGACCGCACCACCGGTGACAGTCACCATGTGTCGCTGGAAGGCGTGTTTGTCCAGATCGGCCTGATCCCCAACACCGAGTGGCTGAAAGGCGACATCGAGCTGAGCCAGCACGGCGAGATCACTGTCGATGCCCGTGGCGAGACCTCAATACCGGGTGTCTTTGCCGCAGGGGACGCCACCACGGTGCCCTACAAGCAGATTGTGATTTCCATGGGTGACGGTTCCAAGGCCGCCCTGAGCGCCTTCGACTTCCTGATCCGTAACTCTGCTGACGAGAGCGAGGAAGAGGCGGCCTTAATGACCGCCTGAACACAGGTTCACACACGGCTGACCCCTAACTGACAGTTCGTGTTTTCAGCCCCGCTGTCCGGTTTCCGGATAACGGGGCTTTTTTTATGGCACGGGCAACAGGATCGGGGGCACGCTCTGAGGTAATAGGCATTGAAGCCTCGCTCAAAGAGAATACACTCGACTTCAGGAAGATTGAGTTAGCGAGCTAGATCGTTTCACACATCGTCAGGGAAATCCGGGAGGGATTTATGTTTCTCGCCGAAAAGTCTACCGGCCATATGATTGAGGTACTGGACACCAAGGAGTTGTTTGATCCCAATGAGACAACCGTTCAGGGCAGCCTGCACTTTGGCGAGGAAGCCCAGGACCCGGAGCGCTTCGACAAAGCCGGCCTGAACTTCCCGTCCGGGGAATCCCTGCCGCTTTGCTGGACGGACCCGGACTATCGCAGAAGGTGATCCGGGCCTCGTGCAATTCATCCCTGTCGTCCGGGTTAGTCCGTCATGTTTGAGGGGATGAGTTACACCGACATGGCTGGGCAGGTTGTCAGCCTGATTGCCCTGGGCTTCTGCATCGTGGGCTTCGCCAGCAAGCGGGATGACCGCCTGATGGTGCTGCTGATATCCGCCAATGTGGCCTTTGCAACACAGTTTGCCCTGTTTGGCAGCTGGACGGCAGCTATCCTGAGCCTGCTGGTGATTGGCCGCATCGTGCTGGCCCGGCGCTATCTGGGCAACTGGAAGGTGATGCTGGCGGTACTGGCAGTGAACCTGCTGGCGGCGGCACTGACCTGGCGCAGCCCGGTGGACTTCTTCGCTATCGCCGCTGCCATTTTCGGGACCGTGGGCATGTTCATGCTCCGCGGCATTCCCATGCGGCTGATGTTGATGGCTGCCGCCATTGCCTGGATGCTGAATAACATCGTTATCGGCTCGGTGGGTGGCACGCTGGCGGAAGGCATGGTGGTGGTGACCAACGCCATCACTATTTTCCGGCTTGCCCGGATGAAACGCCGTTACCCGGAAGTGTTTGAAAACCTGAAGTAGCCCGGCTTATAGCCGGGCGCCTTCGAACCCCTTCAGTACGTTCACCACGTTCACGCCGATGGCATCCACGTCATACCCGCCTTCCATGGTAAACAGCGTTGGCAGATTCAGTTTTCCCAGCCGGTCCCCCATCAGCAGATAGTCAGCGGACGTCAGTTTGAAGAAGGAAATAGGATCGTCCTCGAAGGTGTCCACGCCCAGGGCAACGACCAGGGCGTCTGGTTGAAAGGCCTCTATCTTGCGGCAGGCGGTTTCCAGGCCCTCTCGCCAGACGGAGAAAGGTGTGCCGGGTGGATAGACGATGTTCAGGTTAAAACCTTCGCCGGCGCCTTCCCCGGCCTCGTCCTCAAACCCGAGGAAGTGCGGAAACACCAGGTCCGGGTCACCGTGCACGCTGATGGTCATTACATCATCCCGCGAGTAGAAAATGCTCTGAGTACCATTACCGTGATGAAAATCCACATCCAGCACGGCTACTCGCCTGGAGCCCTGATCCCGGAAGGCCTGGGCGGATATGGCCGCGTTGTTGAAGAAGCAGTAGCCACCGAACAGGTCAGCGTGGGCATGGTGGCCGGGCGGGCGACACAGTGCGAAGGCCGCAGGCTCTCCCTTGGCTACCAGTGCCTGTGCGCTCAGCGCGACATTGGCAGAGGCACAGGCGGCGTCCCAGGTGCCTTCGGTGATAGAGGTTTCGGCGGCGAAGCTGTAGTAACCCAGGCGACCATCAATGTCTTTCGGTACCCGGTGTCGCATGCCGCGGCCAGGCCAGACGGCAGGGATGGCTTCACCGGGTTTGCCCTCGGCGGTCCAGTCGGCCCAGCTGGCCCTGAGAAAGTCCACGTAATCCCGGGTATGTACGCGGAGTACCGGCTCCAGGCCAAACTCCTGTGGTTGCAGAACCTCTCCCAGCTCTTCCTGTATCACCCGGGCCAGTATGGTCTCTGCCCGTGACGGCTTCTCATGCGGCGCGATCAGAATGCCGCCGTCCAACTCTGTTGTGGCTGTCCGGCGGTTGTGCAACGGCGAAAAAACGGTTTTCATGGGAAGATAACCCGTGTTGATGTCAGTGAGTCAGGTAGTTTGGGCTGCTGACAGTATATTGCCCAACACACCAAACAACGAATCAAGTCACAGGAATCCGTCATGAAAATCGCTGTCTTTTGTGGCTCCAGTCGGGGTAATGACCAAAGTTTTGCTGAAGCCGCCAGTGAGTTCGGCACCTATATGGCCAGCCAGGGTATGGACCTGGTCTTCGGTGGCGGCAAGGTGGGGCTGATGGGCGTGGTTGCCGATGCCGTGCTGGCCGGTGGTCGCGAGGTGTACGGCGTTATTCCCGAATCCCTGCGTGACCGGGAACTGGCCCACCAGGGCCTGACCCGGCTGGATGTGGTGGCCTCCATGCACGAGCGCAAGGCACTGATGGCAGACATGGCGGATGCGTTTGTGGCCCTGCCCGGCGGCCCGGGCACCATGGATGAGATCTTCGAAGCCTGGACCTGGGGTCAGCTGGGCTATCACAACAAACCCTGCGCGTTCTACAACGTCGACGGCTACTACGACGAGTTGCTGGCGTTTATCCGCAAGATGTCCGGCGCTGGCTTCCTGAGGTCCGAATACGCGGCTATGTTGATTGTGGAACAGCAACCGGATGCTCTGGTATCGGCCCTGAGAAACTATCAGCCACCCGCCCGTAAATGGTCGTAAAGCCTGTGGAGGCCCAGGGCTTCTCCCTGCTGTTACGCTCCTTCGGTCATAAGCTGAAAAAAATATTAACATTTGATATCACCGGGCGGGGGAATGGGGGCTTATAATAGAGATCTATTATCCATCATTGGTTGATTCTGGATGCCTCCGCTGTTCCGAAAATCTCCTCGCCGGAGAGGCCCGTCAAAGATTGTGGCCAGCCGTCGCCAGGTGGATATTCCTGCTTCACGGGCTTGCGTCGGTATGCATGTGGTCGAATTGGATCGGCCATGGGAGCAGGTTCCTGTCCTGTTTCAGAGCTTTGTAATTACCCACCCCGAACAGGCGGAAACCCTGCGCACTCATTGCCAGTGGATTACTGTGGAACGCACAGCCTGGACAGAACAGATTGCTCAGGAAGCGATTGCCCACCTCAAAGCGACAGCGGCCGGGTCCGATTTTGAGGCAAAGAAGCCGCTCGCTGACGAGTTACCTCACGCTAACCGCCGCTACCGCGAGGCCCAGAAGTACATTGACGAGTTGCTGGATAGCGTGGCGAAAGGGAACGAGTTGCCCCTGGAAGACGCACGAACGGTCGTCCGGAACTGCATCAGTAGCATCAACAGCAATCCCAACGCGATGTTCTGGCTGACCCGCATTCGCCACCGGGATGCCTATACAGCTGAGCATTGCGTAAGGGTGGGGATCCTCACCATTACCTTCGGTCGTTTCATCGGCCTTGATATAAACGATCTGGAAACCGTCGGCCTTTGCGGCATACTCCATGACGTAGGCAAGATGCGCGTACCTCCAGAAGTTCTGAATAAGCCTGGGGCCCTCACCTCGGAGGAATGGGAAATCATGCGTGCTCATCCAGAACTCGGGTTTAAGTTGCTGAGTTCAGATCACCAGCTGGAGCCCGCTGTCCTGCAGGCAGCGCTTTCCCACCACGAGCGGCTGGACGGCAAGGGTTATCCGCATGCCCTGGAAGCGTCTGCCATCACCCGGTTCACGAGAATGGTTACAATTGTCGATGCATATGATGCGATGACCTCTGACCGTGTATATCGAAAAGGTATGCCCACCTCAGAGGCACTGGCAATTCTGTACAAGCATCGGGGCAACCAGTTTGACGAGCAGCTGGTAGAAGCTTTTATTCGCATGATCGGCATCTACCCGCCCGGCTCGCTGGTTGAACTGCACACGGGGGAAGTGGCCGTGGTACTGGCCACCAGCCCCCGCAAAAAGCTACTCCCACTGGTGGAAGTGGTACTGGACCGGGAGGGGAATCCCTGCCTGCCCCGGGTGCTCAACCTGAGCGAGAACCCGGAAGACGGGGAAGGCCTGACCTATGCCATCCGCAAAACGTTGCCAGACGGGGCTTCGGGCTTCAGTCTTGCGGAACACATTCGCCACCAGAGCGATCCCGCCCAGCCTCAGCCGGGGGTCAAACCAGAGTTCCGTTGAGTATCGTCGGCCCCTCCTGAAAAGCTATCAGCCACCCGCCCATAAATGGTCGTAAAGCCTCTGGAGGCTCAGGTTTTCTGCGGCCAGTGAGCGCGAGGTTACGCAGATGGCACCGCACGCGGCAGCGAGTTGAAGGCAGGTTTGCAGGCTTTGGCCTTCCAGGTAGCCGGTCAGAAAACCACTGAAGAAGGCATCGCCGGCGCCGTTGGTGTCCCGCACCTCGGCGACCGGAAACGCCGGCTGCTCGAGCCAGTCCCCGTTCCGGCTGAGCAGGGTGGCGCCGTCAGCACCATGGGTGCAAACCACCAGCTCCTTGCCCTCCCCAATCATCTTTTCCATAAATCCCCGATAGTCCGCCAGGTTGTCACTGGACAGGAAAATCACATCGGCGGCATCAATAAACGGCTGGTGATGAGGGTTCTGGCCATCGTAGTCGTGCAGATCGGTCCACACCTGCTTGCCCGCGTTCCGGGCTAATGCCAGGGCCGGCTTCGCATAGCCCAGGATATTGACCACTACCAGCTCACACTTCTCCATGGCAGTGCACACCGGGGCCCAATCAACCGTTGCCGGTTCGGCAGGTGCCTGCACGAACAGGGAGACCCGCCCGCCATGCGGGTCCATCAGGTTCACGTGCTGTTCGGTGGGTGTATCGATTGTTTCAACCAACAGCTCAATTCCCGGCACACTCAGCGCACTGCCGGCAAAGGCCGCCTCCTGATCCCGCCCCAGGAGGGCGTGCAGCATGACGGGACGTCCCAGAGCGGAGAGATTCAGTGCCTTGCCGGCGCCGGTACTGCCCAGGGTTCTGTAACTCTCGTTGGGCCAGATGGTCTGCGGTACAGGCTGTGGCAGCGCATCAAGCTGAATTACGGTGTCCACGGAGACACCACCGATGATCAGTATGGGTTTGTTCATGAGTCCGGAACCTTAACGAAAAGATCCGATAATCCTACCCACTATTCTATTGGCCCGGCTCCTCCCCGTGGCTACGCCCCTGGGTGTTCTTGTACCCGGAGTTACACGGACGCGTTCGCAAAACTCCAGGCAAAGGGCGCGAAATCCTTGTAAGTATCCGATACTGTTGAGGGTGAATTCGAGCGTGATGGAGTTATACTCGATCATGGAAGGGAATTCGGCGGGCCAGGAGGCTCCTTGGTTCGAGATTACAGATGATCTGCCTCAGCATGCAGAGTATGACTGAGGCAGGGATAACCAGCCGCGTAGGCGGTCGCTGGACTTCCCCCACCTCAGTAGACACGCATCGATAACTCCTCAACAGGAGAAGAACGATGCCGAAGATGATCACGGGGAATCCTGTTCCGTTACCGAGGAGAAGCCCTTGCGTCTTGTCTGGACAATATTTTTGGTTCTGGGCGCCATAGCGATGACGGGGTACGCCCACTGGCAGCTATATCGTCAGATAACGTCTCTTCCCCAACGTTGGCTTGGTCACATACTGCTAACTGTTGTGGCGGCCAGCTTTGCGTGGGTTGTCTCAGCCGTCTACATGGGCGCTGAAGAAGGCGGCGGGCTGGCGGCGTTTTTGACCGCCTTTGGGGTGGCCCACGTGCCGCCGGGCATCGTGTTGTTCCTGAAACAACAGGAAAAGCGGTAAATAGCACCTGAATTTCGCTGGCTTTGGAGTTACGAAGAAGTAAGCATGACCATCCCTGTGAAGAATATAACGGACCCCGAGGTCTCCTGCTCAAATTGCCAGGCCTGCTGTTGCCGGCTGGAAGTCATGATCATCTCTGACACCGGTGTTCCCGCACGGCATATTGCTGTGGATGAATGGGGCGGGGAAACCATGCGGAGGCTGGAGGATGGCTGGTGCTCGGCGATAGACCGGGATACGTTCATGTGTACGATTTATGAAAACCGGCCCTGGATCTGTCGGGAGTTTGAAATGGGATCTGATGAATGCCTGGATGAACGAGCAGCGATATCGTTATCGCTGTGCTAGTTGCCTGCACCTTCGCGTCGAATTGAGCTATTAAAACTGGCCGAAGCGGCGCCGGATTCCCCGCTTCGGGCCAATTTCCCCTTTTCCTGTCCTGGGCTATTCTCAAACCATTGGCGTGGGCTACCACGTTGAAGTGTTGATAAAAACAATAACAGCCGCGGCAAGGGTAGGTATGAGCAAGCAGCATGTAGACGTATTGATTGTCGGTGCCGGTGTATCCGGCATTGGTATGGCCTGTCACCTCAAGCGTGAGTGCCCGGGCAAGTCGTTCACCATTCTCGAGCGCCGGGACTCCCTGGGCGGTACCTGGGACCTTTTCCGTTATCCCGGCATCCGTTCTGATTCTGACATGTACACCTTCGGCTATAATTTCCGCCCCTGGACAAGTGGCAAAGTGCTGGCGGACGGCCCCTCCATCAAGCAGTACGTGAGTGAAACCGCATCAGAAAACGATATTGAAAAGCACATCCAGTATGGTATCGCGGTTAAACGTGCAGAATGGTCCGGTACCGACAAGTGCTGGACAGTGACGGCAGTGCAAGAGGCAAGTGGTGAATCTCTCACATTCACCGCCGGCTTCATGATCGGCTGCACGGGTTATTACAACTATGATGCCGGCTACAAGCCGGACTTTCCCGGCGAGGAACGTTTCAAGGGCCAGATTGTGCACCCTCAGCACTGGCCGGAACGTCTGGACTACGCCGGCAAGCGCGTGGTGGTTATTGGCAGCGGTGCCACGGCGATAACCCTGGTACCCACCATGGCGGAAGAAGCTGAACACGTCACCATGCTGCAGCGCTCGCCCTCCTATCTGATGCCGCTGCCGTCAAACGACAAGGTAGCGATGTTCTTCCAGAAAATGCTGCCCGCAAAATCTGCCTATCGCCTGACCCGTGCGCGGAATGTGGCCGTTGCCCGTTTCCTGTACAACCGGTCGCGCAAGAACCCGGCCATCATACGCCGGCTGATGCTGGGGCTGGTACGCAAGCAGCTGGACGGCAAGGCCGACATGCACCACTTCTCGCCCAGTTACAATCCCTGGGACCAGCGCCTGTGCGTGGTCAAGGACGGTGACCTGTTCGGGGCCATTCGCTCTGGCAAGGCCTCCGTTGTGACTGATCATATCGAGACCTTTACGGAGCTGGGCATCCGGTTGAAATCCGGCGAGGAGCTGAAGGCTGATATCATCATTCCTGCCACGGGGCTGGATATCCAGATGCTCGGGGGCATGGACCTGGTGGTTAATGGCCAGCCGGTGGTTCTGCGGGACAAGGTTATCTACAAGAACGTGATGGTTGAAGGCGTGCCCAATGCCGGCATGATTTTCGGTTACACCAATATTTCCTGGACCCTGAAAGTGGATATTGCCGCGGAGTACCTGTGCCGTCTGCTGAACTATATGGATGCCCGTGGCAATCGTGTGTGTGTTCCCCGGGATACTGGCGACAGCCGCGGCGAAGGCACGGTGATGGGCGGGCTGGACTCAGGATACATTCGCCGTGCCGATGATCGCCTTCCACGCCAGGGAACCTACGGCCCCTGGAAGGTTACCCAGAACTACGTGGCAGACGTAAAGACCCTGAGATTCGGGCCGATTGAAGACGGTTATCTGGAGTTCGACGGCATCCGTCCGTTGGCCCGCGATGCCACCCACGCGGGCTTTCTGCGGCCGCTGAAGTCTGCCCTGTTTGGTTCCTGAGACCGGGCCGCCCATCCGGTCACATTTGGAAGTACACTTTGTCCGGATTCTGTGGCAGGCTCGTTTCTCGTTTTGGAACAGGCAAAGAAGTATGTCCGGCAGTAAAAACAAGAACAACAGGCCTTTGTGGCACCCCGCATTCTGGTCGTCGTGGTTTCTGGTCTTCACGCTGTATCTGCTCTCCCTGCTGCCGATGCCGGCCAAGCAGCGTCTTGGCCGGCGGCTGGGCTGTTTTCTGGAAGGCAGGCTGAAATCCCGGGCCAGAGTAGCCAACACCAACATTGCGACCTGTTTTCCTGAGCTGGACGCAGCGGCCCGCCAACAACTGGTTCAGGATAATTTCGTTGCCTGTACCCGTGGTTTTTTGGAAAGCATCCACGCCTGGTGGCGGGACATGTCGGGCTTTTGTGAGCACGCTGAAGTACACGGACTGGAGCACCTGAAAGAAGCCCAGGCCAGGGGCAAGGGTGTTCTGCTGATTGGCGGCCACTACAGTATTTTTGATTTTGCGTTGCCGTTGATTGCCTGCCACCTGAAAAAACCCGGTTACATGTACCGGCCCAACAACAATCCGGTGATTGATCGCATGATCGAAAATGGCCGCCGGCGCCATTTCGGTATCCGGCCCTTTACCAAGCGTGAGTTGCGGCCGCTGGTGTCGTTCCTCAAAAAAGGTGGTGAAGTCTGGTTTGCCTGCGACCAGGATTTCGGCAAGAAGACCGAGCTTTTTGTGCCGTTCTTCGGCACTGATGCCGGGTGTATCACCTCTCCCAGTTACATTGCCAAGGTGTCCGGGGCATCGGTCATTTGTGTCAGCCATCTGCGAATGCCCGATGGCAACTACCGCGTTGTCTTCTCACCGATACAGGAGGCCTTTGGCGCGGATAAGCAAACTGATACGGAAATCTGGAGTCGCTATATCGAGGACACCATCCGCGAACAGCCGGACCAGTACCTGTGGTTGCATAAACGCTTCAAGACCCGTCCCGAGGGTGCTGAGAAAGTCTATTGAGGCCGGGTAATTCTCATCGTGCTGACCTATGCTCTGGGGACGTTATTTCAACAATAGGAGCGCCCAATGTTTGCAGGATACAAGCGGCTGATTTTGATGGTAGTGCTGAGCCTTCCCCTGTCAGTGATGGCTGCCGAGGGTATGGTGACGATAAAAAGTAACTACAGCACCGAAGCCACGGCAGACAAGCTGGAGGCGGTGCTTGAAGAAAAAGGCATGACTGTGATGAACCGTATCAATCATGCCGAAGGTGCCAAAAAAGCGGGGCTGGAATTGAGGTCCACCGAAGTGGTGATTTTCGGGAACCCGAAGGTAGGCACGCCGCTGATGCAGTGCGCCCAGAGCGTCGCCATTGATCTGCCGCAGAAAGCGCTCATATGGGAGGACAGCGAAGGGGTTGTCTGGCTTGGCTATAACGACCCCGAGTACCTCAAGCAGCGCCATGATATCGAGGGCTGCGACGAGGTTATCGAAAAAGTGAAGGGCGCGCTCGAAAACTTTGCCAAAGCGGCGACGGAATGAGCCCCCCTGTCATGGCTGGCGGGACATCCGGTGTTATCAGGGGCGCGGGCCCATCATGCGTTCCAGAGCCTGCGGATTGGGCAGACCCTGCACCATGGTGATTTTCCCGTCCTCTCCCCTATAGAGGGTGCTGGGTGTTGCCTGCAGGCCCAATTCCTGCATCAGACTGTTGTTGGCTTTTACCTCGAGATGAGCCGCACTTACGCGCTTGCGATCTACCTCAATCCCTCCCTGCTCGAACGAAGTCTGGTGCTTCTGCATTGCTGATTCGGGATCTTCGCTGCCGAGAATGGTGGCTGCTTTGGTCAGGCTATCTTCTTTGAGAATACCGACCATGATGTGGCGTAGCTGTACCTTGCCGGCGTCGATCCAGGGCGCGGCCTGCTGACGGAAACGATGACAATAAGGACAATTGGGGTCGGTGAAGGTGTAAATGACAGTGTCTGCGTTTTTGTCACCGTCACGGACCCAGTTGCTGTCTTCCAGTTCCGGCCAGGCGCTTTCGAATTTGGGGCCCACCACGAGTTCCTGGATACTGGCCTCGCTCAGGTTGTTGCCGTCCTTGTCCAGCATCGTGCCAACGATCACGTGATCACCATCAGGGGTCAGATAGAATGCCAACGAACGCCCCCGCATTTCACCAACATAACCGGTTAAGCCACCGGGCGCCTCAAAACTTTCTATAACCTCCACTCCCTGTTGCTCCAGGTTTTGAATTGCCGGTGGAAGGTCTTCGGCCTGCGCACTGGTTGCAATAACCGCGGTGGACAGCAATGCATAGGGCATGACTCGTTTCAGGAGTTTCAAGGTCATTGGGTTACCTCTTGCGACGGTACAGGTTCGGAATGGCTGGCCTCGAAGCGTTCAAGGCCTCTAGCCAGGCCGGCTTTTGAGAGTTCTCCCATGTGGCTGTCCACCATTTGGCCCCGGGCGTTATAGAACAGCGTGGTTGGCAGGCCCTGGCTGCCGATCGCACGGCCGAAGCCACCCTGGCGATCGCTGAGCACATGGTCCAGATCCAGGTTTTGCTCACTCAGAAACTGGTTGATGGTTTCCGGGTGCTCGCCCTGGTTGGCGAAGATAAAGTTGATACCCGTGTAGCGGTCCTGGGCTTCCTCCAGCACCGGCATTTCGCGAATGCAGGGCGGGCACCAGGTGGCCCAGAGGTTTACTACCATGGGCTGTCCCCCGGTAATGGCATCCAGGCTGACCGGTTGCCCGTTCAGGTCTGTCAGGGCAACGTCGGGCATCCCCCGGCTCTGGTTGTCGATTAGCGCAATTGCGCCGGTGGTGAAGCCCCAGGTCATCAGGCCTGCCGCCACAGCGAATCCCAGTGGCCGCCGGATGTTGGTCCGCCGCCACAGCAGGTAGCTGGTGAAAACCAGCGCCACCACCAGGCCAGAGACCACGTCGAAGCCGCCATCGCGAATGTCGATGATGCCCAGCCAGTCGCCCTGATAGTGTTCAAAGTAGCGCACGACAAAGCCGAGCCGTGCGCCAACCATGGCGGCGAGGAAAATATCTGCCAAGGCGCCGGAGATCGGGAGGTTTTCCTTACGGCCAGCCAATGCCCCGACAATGAGGGCCACAACAAAAGCCAGAATCAGCAACAGGTGTCCAATGGAAAGGCTGAAGGGACCAACGCCTACACTGAGCATGACTTCTCCGGTCATCGGGGTGGATTTTTGCTTTCAGTACGGCGGCTAGTGACCAGTGAGAGGGACGAGAGTTCCCTTTTTCACTGAAAAATAAAAAGCATCCTACTCAAAACCACCTATGGCTATTTCCCGGACCCTCTGTTAACGTGCTTTCCATCCTGCCTCTAGGGATTTCCGCAGTTCAAGGCATTAAGCCCCGTGCGAACCATCCATACGACCTGTCAGAGGACGTCACCCCGTTAACGGTGGGTGGCCGTAGTCGTCTTTTATTCCATGAATCTTCATGGCATCTGCCCGCATTCGCCGATAACGGTGTTCGTGGAGGCAGAATAATCAAGAGTTGATCCAATATGAGTTTTTCTTCACTCGGTCTGTCCGAGCAACTGGTCCGTGCCACTACCGACCAGGGTTACGAAACCCCATCACCCATTCAGGCCAAGGCCATTCCCGCCGTACTTTCCGGCAGGGACGTGATGGCGGCTGCCCAGACGGGCACCGGTAAAACCGCAGGGTTCACTCTGCCATTGCTGCAGCGCCTTGCGGAAAACCCCCGTACAGGCAAGGGTCCCCGTGTACTGATCCTGGCGCCCACCCGTGAGCTTGCAGCGCAGGTGCACGACAGTGTGGCCCTGTACAGCCGGTACATGCCTACCAAGTCCGCCGTGGTATTCGGTGGGGTGAAAATCAATCCGCAGATGATGAAGCTGCGCAAGGGCCTGGACGTACTGGTGGCTACACCCGGTCGCCTGATGGACCTGTATCAGCAGAACGCGGTTCGCTTCAACGAAGTGGAGATTCTGGTTCTGGACGAAGCTGACCGCATGCTGGACATGGGGTTCATCCGCGACATCCGCAAGATTCTCGCTCTGTTGCCGGCCAAGCGCCAGAACCTGCTGTTCTCCGCCACCTTCTCCAACGAGATCCGTACGCTGGCGGAAGGCCTGCTGGATAACCCGGTTCAGGTGGAAGTGGCGGCGCGGAACACCGCAGCGGAAAGCATCAAGCAGTCTGTCTACCCGGTCGACCAGAGCCAGAAAACCGCCCTGCTGAGCAAGCTGGTACGTGACAATGGCTGGGAACAGGTTCTGGTGTTTACCCGTACCAAGCATGGCGCCAACCGTCTGACCCAGAAACTGGAGCGTGACGGTATTACTGCTGCTGCTATCCATGGCAACAAGTCACAGGGTGCCCGCACCCGTGCCCTGGCGGATTTCAAGCAGGGTGAAGTGCGCGTTCTGGTGGCAACCGATATCGCGGCCCGTGGCCTGGACATCAAGCAGCTGCCTCAGGTGGTGAACTTCGAGCTGCCCAACGTGCCCGAAGACTATGTTCACCGCATTGGCCGTACCGGTCGTGCCGGTGAAAGCGGCCATGCGCTGTCACTGGTCAGCGCCGACGAAGGCAAGATGCTGGCGGGTATTGAAAGGCTGATCAAGAAGCAGTTGCCGCGCAAGAGCGTGGAGGGTTTTGAGCCCACCAACAACTTGCCACTGAAGCCCAAGGCCAAGGCCGACCCCAGCCGCGCCCGGAATCGGAACGGTGGTGGCAATAATGGCAAACCAGCGGGCAATAGCCGCAGCTTTGGCGGCAAGCCGGGTGGTCGCAGTGGTGGCCGTAGTCAGAATGGTAACGGTGGTCAGGCAAAGCGCTCACCGCAGCGCGAAACTGCCTGATACTGCTTTCTCCAATAAAAAGGCGGGGTCCTGAGGCCCCGCACTGGAGGACGTGCCTTCCGGAAACCCACAGACCGTGAGGTTTCCGGCGGGCACGAATCAGAACTTGTAGGTAAAGCCTACCATGTAAACCATGGGGTCGATTTCGACGTCCGTTGTGATTTCGCCCACTTCGGTATCGCCGGCCAGTGCTGTGATTGTCGCATCGGTTTCAAGATCTACCCACCAAATGGCCGCGTTCAGACCAAAGTTTCTGCTCAGCATGTAGTCCACGCCCAACTCCAGGGCCACGCCAACGCTGTCATCCAGCTCCAGTTTCGAGCCGTCAACAGTGCCCGCAGGCGTGCCGAAGTTTGCCTGTGCAACGGAATCAATCACGGTGTCCAATCGGCCGCTGGTCTTTTCTTCAAAGAACGTTGTGTAATTGACGCCAAGGCCGGCATAGGGCTGGAAGCGGGATGCGCTGTCCATAGGGAAATATTGCAGAGTCAGCGTCGGCGGCAGGTGCTTGGTTTCGGCCAGTTTGCCAAAGCTGCTCAGGCCGTCAGCACCACTGATGTCGTGCTTGAACGGGGTTGCAGCCAGAAGACCAACGCCAATGTGGGGCGTAAGCATATAAGTAGCCGTGATGCCGAACTGGGTGTTGGAGTCGACGGCCACACCAGTACCCGGCAGCGCGAGATTCTGGCCAGCCAGCGGGCCTTTACCCGTGAATGCCAGGTCGCTGCTGGAATCATCCGGAGCGACGTGTGCGGGGCCAACCCGTAACATGAAATCACCAGCTTCATAGGCCTGGGCAAAGGGTGCGGAAGCCAGAATGCTGGCAGTCAGAATACCTAGGGTGAACGTGCGGGACATCGCCATCTCCTTGAACCTGAATAGTAGATGGCTACAGGTTAATCACTGCGGAGACTGGAAACTTGATATAGCGCAAATGCACCAGGTCTTGAAGGCCGAGTTCGACAGGGGATTGATGCAACTCAAAAAAGTAAGAAGAGAGTAGTTCTACGCCTTGTCAGCCCGTCTTCTTTTTGCTGTCTGACGCCTTGCGAGCGGAGCCGCCATCACCTTCCGGAACAAAGACGTCCCTTACAGACAGAGGGTTGCCATCGGCGTCCTGCACTTCCACCTGGCGAATGGTTTGCCCGGTTTCACGATCCCTGAGATCCAGCGGCGCCTGGTCTGGTGCCGGATTCCACTTATCACCCCACTGGCGCAGGGCTATCACGATGGGGAAGAGGTCGCGGCCTTTTTCTGTCAGGCGGTATTCGAAGCGTGAGCCGTGCTCACCAACCTCCACCTTTTTAAGAACCTGATTGTCCACTAACCGTGCCAGCCGGTCACAAAGAATATTGCGGGCGATACCCAACTCTTGCTGGAAGTCGACAAAGCGGCGCGTGCCATACATGGCGTGCAGCACTACAAGCAGGGACCACCAGTCCCCCACTTCATTCAGGGCACGGGCGACGGAGCAGCTGGAGTCATCAAAACGTTTTCTGGCCATAATCTGAAGTGTACCTAATAGGGTTGCATTTTAAAACCAGATTGAATAAGGTTGCTTAAAGAAACCAGATTAGTGAGGTTGCGATCTATCATGAGCATGAACCTTGGCCCCCTGTTTGAGCCTTTTGAAATCCATAATCTGACCCTGCGCAACCGCGTTGCCATGGCACCGATGACCCGTAATTTTTCGCCGGGTAATGCACCGAACCAGGATGTGGTGGATTATTACCGTCGCCGAGCGGAAGGTGGGGTGGGCCTGCTGATCACCGAAGGCACCACGGTGAATCACCCCGGTGCCAATGGTTACCCGAACGTGCCGTTTTTCCATGGCGACACGGCCCTTTCTGGCTGGAAGGATGTGGTGGACGCTGTTCACGAAGCCGGTGGCGCCATCTTCCCTCAGCTCTGGCACGTCGGCGCAGTTCGCAAGGAAGGCACGGAGCCGGACCCGAAAGTGCCGGGTTACAGCCCTTCAGGGCTTTTCGCGCCAGGCAAGCCCAATGGCAAGGCCATGAGCAAGGAGGACATTGACGACGTGATCAATGCCTTCGCCGACGCTGCCCAGGATGCGAAAGCGCTGGGTTTCGACGGGGTAGAGATTCACGGTGCCCACGGCTATCTGCTGGACCAGTTCCTTTGGGAAGGCACCAACCAGCGCGACGACGAGTACGGCGGCAGCATGGAAAACCGCCTGCGCTTTGTGGTTGAAATCATTGAGGCGGTGCGCCACCGCGTGGGCCCGGAGTTCCCCATTATGCTGCGTTTTTCCCAATGGAAGCAGCAGGACTACGAGGCGAAACTTGTTAATTCGCCCGAGGAACTGGAGCAGTTCCTGAAGCCGTTGGTGGAAGCCGGTGTTGATATTTTCCACGCCTCCACACGCCGCTTCTGGGAGCCGGAGTTCGAGGGATCAAACCTCAATCTTGCGGGTTGGACCCAGAAGCTGTCCGGAAAACCGACGATGTCTGTCGGCAGTGTCGGGCTGACCGAAGACTTTATCAGCGGCACCTTTGCCAGTAAGAAGGAAGCTGTGGAGCAATCCGGCATCGACGAGCTCGTCGAGCGCATGAACAACAACGAGTTCGAACTCATCGCCGTGGGTCGGGCCCTGTTGCAGGACCCGGAATGGCTGGTCAAAGTGAAGGAAGGCCGTATTGGTGAGGTGGAACCCTTTGCGAAGAAGTCGCTGGCGCAGCTCTACTGAAATACAATGCGTTGACGCTAAGCCCCGGCCAGATGCCGGGGCTTTTTTGTGTCTTTCCGGGCTGTAATTTAACCTTCAGTCAAAACCCGTATGATTGATGTACTGATTAACAACAGAAGGGATACACCATGAGGTCTGTTACATCTTTCTTTGCCTTCGTCCTGCTTGTTTTGTCGATAACTCTTACCGGCTGCGCCACCGTCGGCCACGACTTCGCCACCCACAATGTGGACCAGATCGAGATCGGCGAAACCACCCGCTCAGACATCCAGGAGATGTTTGGCGAGCCCTGGCGTACCGGTATTGAGGATGGCAAGCGTACGTGGACCTATGGCAAGTACCGCTGGTCCGCCTTTGGTGACGCTGAAACCACCGATCTGGTCGTACGGTTCAACCAGGATGGCACCGTGTCCTCCTACGTCTACAACACCACCGAGTAACTGTCGGACTTTCCGGAGACAGTGGCCATGGACCATCAGGGCGACCCGGCTGATATCGAGGAGTTGCTGGACCGGATAGAAGCCGGAACCACCAACCGGTCGTACGTTTCCATCGCGGAAATGATGGACTCGGTAGGGCGCAGAAGTTTTGGGCCGGTGGTGCTCCTGGTGGGGCTGATTCTGGTGACTCCACTGAGCGGTGTTCCGGGCATGCCCACCCTGATGGGTCTGCTCACTCTGCTGACTCTGGGACAGGTCATTATGGGCAGAAAACATTTCTGGCTGCCGGCCTGGCTGGCGCAGCGGCAGATACCCCGTGACAAGCTTGTGCAGGGGCTGGAAATGCTGCGCCCACCCGCCCGTCGCGTTGATCGATTGATACGCCCACGGCTGACGTTCCTGGTCAAGGGGGGCGGGCTTTATGTAATGGCGCTGGCGTGCATGGTGATTGCGGTGGTTATGCCGGCAACCGAGCTTGTACCGTTCAGTGCCAGTATCGCCGGCCTTGCCCTTATGACATTCGGCCTCGCGATGATTTCGAAAGATGGTTGTCTTGCCCTGTTTGCCTGGGGCATTGCACTTGCGGGCCCGGTAATCTTCACCCGGATTACGTAAAACCGGAGATTTTGAACTAGATTGTCATATGAAGAACGCCGTATTGATTGGCGGAAAAGGAGAAAGACCATGATACGTTTATTCTATCTGGTATCTTCGATTGACAGTGCAAAGGAAATCTCTGACGACCTGCATGAACATGGCGTTACCGACTGGCGTTTCCATATTGTCAGCAAGGATGAGGCCGGGCTGTACACTCACCAATTGCACACCGCTTCCATCCTTGATCGCACCGATCTGCCCAGATATGTGGAACGTGGCGCCATAGCCGGTTTCGCTCTGGCGCTCGCTTTTCTGGTCCCCATGGCATTGCTGAATGTTCTGGAAATGCCTGCGGCTGCCTGGATTGCCCTGTTTATCTTTGTTGTTGTGGCCGGTGCCTGGGTTGGTGGCTTCGGTGGTATTCAGGGTGAAAACTATCGGATCGAGCCCTTTCACGACGATATTGAAGCGGGCCAGTATCTGATTATGGTTGATGCACCGAAGAAGCATATTCCCAAGGTCAAGGAGCTGATGACGAAGAACCACCCCGAAGCCAGGCTGCAGGGACATGACACCAGCTTCAATAATCCGTTTGCCAGCAAGCGCCGACGGATCAGGCAGGCGTGACTGACCGCGAGTACCGGGTTGGGGCGACATCATGAGCAAAGCCGGTGTGGTACTGACCGGTGGTGGCGCGCGGGCGGCCTATCAGGTCGGGGTACTCCGCGCCATCGCGGATATGTATCCGGACTGGAGTCACCCTTTTCGGGTCATCATCGGTACGTCAGCCGGTGCCATTAACGCCACGGCAGTGGCTGGTAATCGTGGACTCTTCCGCCACAACATCGATCACCTGGAAAAAATGTGGTCAGAACTGACAATGGATCGGGTGTTCCGGGCTGATACCATCAGCCTGATGCGCAGCTTCAGCGACATTGCCCGCAAATTGATCAGCCGGCCGATCGAAAGTGGCCCGGTGTCTTTTCTGAATAATTCGCCGCTGCGAAAGATGCTGGAGCAGGAAATTGATTTCGAAAGTATTCGCAATACCATCCGGGATGGTCATATTGACGCGGTTGGACTGAATGCCTGTGGGTATGCTTCTGGCCAGAACGTCTGCTTCTTTGAGGGGGCTGAGGGCCTTCAGGGCTGGTCGGTAGGGCAACGTGGAGGCACGCGCACGGAGCTGGCGATAGACCACATAATGGCTTCTGCTGCGATTCCCACGCTGTTCAGGCCCGTGAAAATCAACCGCGAGTATTTTGGTGACGGCGTTACCCGGCAGATGGCCCATATCAGCCCGGCGTTGCGGCTGGGAGCGCAAAAGGTACTGGTGATTGGGGTCAGTGCCAACGCCATGTGTCCGCCCGTGCGGCAGGATAAACCGGGCATGCCAACGCTGACGCAGGTGCTGGCTCATGTGTTCAATGGCATGTTCCTGGATACGATGGATTACGACATTGACCGTTCGCGCCTTATCAATCGGTTGCTGGCACTGATACCGGAAGAGCGGCTGAAGGAATCCGGGCTCGACCTGAGCCCGGTGGATATCCTGGAAATATCTCCGTCTGAACCTATTAACGAGATCGCCATGAAATACGTTGATGCCATGCCTCTGGTGTTACGGCGGCTTACCGGCGCATCGGATTCGACGGCGTTTACCGGCGCCAACCTGGCCAGTTTCCTGCTATTCGACAAGCGCTTCTGCCGCGACCTTATCAAACTGGGCTACCGGGATGGCCAAAGCCATGCCCGGCAGATCGAGCGGTTCTTTGCCAAAGAGGCCTGAGCCTTCAGCCCCTCAAACCCCCTACCAGTTTATCGATGCTTTCCTTGGCATCACCGAACAGCATGCGGGTGTTGTCCTTGAAGAACAGCGGGTTCTCGACACCGGAATAACCGGTGGCCATGCCGCGCTTGAGAACAACCACTTGCCGGGCCTTCCATACTTCCAGTACCGGCATGCCGGCAATAGGGCTGCCTGGATCTTCAGCGGCCGCCGGGTTCACCGTATCATTGGCGCCAATTACCAGCACCACGTCGGTTTCCGGAAAATCGGCGTTAATCTCGTCCATTTCCAGCACGATGTCGTAGGGAACGTGGGCTTCGGCCAGCAGTACGTTCATGTGCCCGGGCAGGCGACCGGCGACCGGATGGATGCCGAAACGCACGTTCACGCCCCGCTCCCGCAGTATTTTCGTCATTTCGCTGACGCCGTTCTGGGCCTGGGCTACCGCCATGCCGTAACCGGGCACTATGATTACCGAGTCGGCGTTTCGGAGCTCCTCGCACACGTCATCCGCACTGGACTCGTACACCGTCTGGTCGGAACCGGCGGCGCTTGAGCTGCTTGTGGTTTGGCCAAAGCCGCCGAGAATCACGCTGATGAACGACCGGTTCATGGCCTTGCACATGATATAGCTGAGGATGGCACCGCTACTGCCTACCAGGGCACCGGTGACGATCAGCAGATCATTGCCCAGCATGAAGCCGATAGAGGCGGCCGCCCACCCGGAATAACTGTTGAGCATGGACACTACCACCGGCATGTCGGCACCACCGATGGCCATGATCAGGTGGATACCGAGCACTGCGGCGATGACGGTCATCAGTACCAGCGCAATGAGCCCCAGCGCCATGCTGTCGGTACCCAGGAACCAGGCACCCAGGAACACACAGGCGATGATCGCCACCAGATTCATCAGGTGCCGGCCGGGCAGGGTGAGGGCTTTGCTGTCGATACGGCCGTCCAGCTTGCCGCAGGCCACCAGCGAGCCGGTGAAGGTCACCGCACCGATAAAGATGCCCACGAACACTTCCACCAGTTTAATGGTGTGTTCAGCGCCGGACGTTGCAATTAACGGCTCGATATAACCGGAGAACCCCACCAGCACGGCCGCCAGACCCACGAAACTGTGGAGCAGGGCCACCAGCTGGGGCATCTGGGTCATTTCCACCTTGTTGGCGATGGGAATGCCGATGCCTGCCCCCAGCAGCACAGCAATCACTATGGCGGTAATGCCGCCGTCGCCAACGCTGGCCAGGGTCGCCCCCACCGCGATGATGATGCCGGCCACGCCATAAAGGTTACCGCGCCGAGCGGATTCCTGGTGGCTTAGGCCGCCCAGGCTGAGAATAAAACAGATACTTGCGACCACGTAGGCCACGCTCACCAGTCCTGTACTCATATCGGGCGCCTCCTACCTGCGGAACATTTTGAGCATGCGATGGGTGACCCGGAAGCCGCCCCCGACGTTGATGCTGGCAATCAGCACCGCGACAAAAGCCATGATTCCGACGGCGAAATTCTCCGCCTGGGCCAGGTGAAGAATGGCCCCGATCACAATGATGCCGCTGATGGCATTGGTTACGCTCATCAGGGGGGTGTGCAGGGAAGGTGTCACGTTCCAGATCACCTGCCAGCCGATAAAGCAGGCCAGCACAAATACCGTAAAGTGTTGCAGGAAGCTTTCCGGCGCGTGAGCGCCGACACCATAGAGAGCCAGTGCCGTCACGATCAGCAGCGTGCCTTTCCCGACAAGGCTGCGGCGGTCGGCCTCTTTCTTGGCCGCCGCTTTATCGGCAGCTGACGGCTCCTCCGTGCCCGGTGCGGGTTTCGGGCTCACCGGCGCCTCTGGTTGAGGTGGTGGCCAGGTAACATCACTCTCCCGGACGACGGTCAGGCCGCGGATGACATCGTCTTCCATATTCACCAGCGGGGTGCCGTCTTTTTCCGGGGTCAGCTCTGTAAGCAGGTGTACCAGATTGGTGGCGTAAAGGTCGCTGGCCACCTTGGCCATCCGGCTCGGCAGGTCGGTATAGCCGATCAGCGTCACACCATGGTGATGGGCGACCTTGCCCGGCTCCGTCAACTCGCAGTTGCCGCCGCGCTCCGAGGCAAGGTCCACAATCACACTGCCGGGTTTCATGGCTTTCACCATATCGGCGGTGATCAGTTTCGGCGCCGGCTTGCCAGGAATCAGGGCGGTGGTGATAATGATGTCCACCTCCTCCGCCTGCTCAGCAAACAGCGCCATTTCGGCCTTGATGAACTCATCGCTCATCTGCTTGGCGTAGCCGCCACCGCCGCTGCCTTCCTCGTCGCCGAAGTCCAGCTCCAGAAACTCGGCCCCCATACTCTCGACCTGTTCCTTTACTTCCAGCCGGGTATCAAAGGCTCTCACGATGGCGCCCATGCTGTTGGCGGCGCCAATGGCTGCCAGGCCCGCCACCCCGGCACCGATCACCATGATTTTCGCCGGGGGGACCTTGCCCGCCGCCGTCACCTGCCCGGTGAAGAACCGCCCGAAGTTGTTGGCCGCCTCAATCACCGCCCGATAGCCGGCGATGTTGGCCATGGCGCTGAGCGCATCCATCTTCTGGGCCCGGCTGATGCGGGGAAGGCTATCGATGGCGAACGAGGTAATCTTCTTTCCCGCCAGCTTCTCCAGCAACTCGGGATTCTGTGCCGGCCAGATATAGCTGACCAGAAAGGCCCCGTCCTTCATCAGATCCACTTCGTGTTTGCCGAGGGAAGGATTTTCTATGGGAGCCCGGACCTTCAGGATGAAGTCCGCTTCCCGCCACAAGGAGGTGGTATCGGCCGCGATGGTCGCACCCACTTTCTCGTAGGCCTGATCCGAGTAATTGGCAGCCTCGCCAGCGCCGCCTTCAACCACCACCTCGTAACCAAGGCCAATGAGTTTGTGAACGGAAGGGGGAGTGGCTGCAACCCGCCGCTCATCCTTGAAGATTTCCCTGGGGATACCGATTTTCATGGTTGGTACGTCCTCCGGATTGCCCGATGAACCAGTTGTCTGGATACCTACATACTAGTGCAAGTTGCCAGATTTGCTCGGCTTAGTCCGAAGAGGAGGGGTGGAGCGGTTTCAGGCGTACTTCCGGGCAAGGCTCTCGACTTCCGCCTGGGACAGATGGTCGAGCATCGCACCTCTGAATTGGCGATTAATAAAGCGCTCGGTTTCCCGCTGTATGGCTTCCCGCTGACCCGGCTTCTCGATGTAATCCATGGCCCGGACCAGGATGTAGCGGATGGTCATGCGGGAAATTTCATGGATCGTCTCTGCTGGCACGGCAGCGACCAGCTGCCGGTCAATAATATCCTCCGCCATCTCCCTGGCACTGGCATCCAGCTGGGACTCAAGAGCTCTTCGTAGCAGGGGCGACGGACCGTGCAGCTCCCTCACAGCAACAGTGGTTGCTGCAGGATTGGCGAGAAAGTAGTGGTACACAAACGTAACGGTATCGTGGGACGCCTGCTCCGACGACTCCGCCATCTGCCGCAACTCCCGCACGCCTGACTTCATGTCTTCGGCGATATACCCCAGCACCTGCAACCCGAATTCGTCCAGGTTTTTGAAGTGACGGTAAAAAGTATTCGGGTTCAGGCCCGCCTCACGGGCAAGTTCCCGTAAGCCCAATGACGTCAGGCTGCGGCTCTGGTTAATCAACCGAAGCGCCGCCTGAATCAATTTCAGCTTCCCGCCAGCCAAAACACTCATGAAGTATCACCTTGGTTTGATGGGGTAATTGGGGAGGCCTTTCCGAAACTGTGCGGAGCCATGGATGGCGGAGCTCAAGCGCCACATGGATGTGCTTGAGCGTGTTTCGGAAAGGCCTCCCCAATTGCCCCAAACTCCAAAACATAAGGACAAACAGGACAGCCATTTACCAAACCAGGCCAAAAAACCATTTCAGTTCGAACCAAAGTATACAGCTGTCTACTTCCTTGTGTATACATGTGTATACCGCCAGTCATCATGGCGAAACACACAACAACAGGCAAGGCCGGACGGCCGGCGAACAACGAGGTAGCAGCATGAGTCAGACAACAAAAATTGCCATCATCGGCACCGGATTCTCCGGCCTGGGCATGGGCATCAAGCTCAAAGAAGCCGGCTACGACAACTTCGTCATCCTGGAACAGAGCGACGATGTCGGTGGCACCTGGCACGAAAACCACTACCCCGGATGCGCCTGCGACGTCCAGTCCGCCCTCTACTCCTTCTCGTTCGAACAGAACCCCAACTGGACCCGCATGTTCGCCCTGCAGAAAGAAATCCAGGCCTACCTGCGAGCCTGCGCCGAAAAATACGACCTGATGAAACACGTACGCCTGAACACGCACGTGGCCGGCGCCCGGTTCGATGAAAAGACCCAGAGCTGGACCGTAGAGACCTGCGACAGCCCCAAACTCTGGGCCTACATGCAGGACAAGGGCCTGAAACCCGGCGATAAGCTGGATCGCAAAGACAAGGATCTGCCGGCATTCAGCACCTTCAAGGCGGATGTCGTCGTCTCCGGCATGGGCGGCCTGAGCACACCGGCCTACCCCAACATCAAGGGGATCGACACCTTCACAGGCAAAAGCTTCCACTCCCAGGACTGGGACCACGATTACGACTTCCGGGGCAAGCGCGTTGCCGTGATTGGCACCGGCGCCTCGGCCATCCAGTTCGTCCCGGAAGTAACCAAAGACGCTGCTCACCTCGACCTTTACCAGCGCACGCCACCATGGATCGTGCCCAAGCCGGACCGCGAGATCCGCCCTCTGGAGCGGATGATGTTCCGCAAGTTCCCGCAGACCCTCAATGCCTTCCGCCAGAGCATCTACTGGATGCTGGAAGCCCGGGTGCTGGGCTTTGTGGGCAACCCCCGCATCCTCAAGATCGGTGAGTTGCAGGCACGTCGCCACATCCGTAACCAGATCAAGGACAGGGAACTGCGCAGGAAAGTCACCCCGGATTTCCACTTTGGCTGCAAACGGGTGCTGATCTCCAACAACTATTACCCGGCCCTGGCCCAGGACAATGTCGACGTGCTGACCGACGGCATTCGCGAGGTGCGCGGCAATATTATCGTGGACAACAACGGCAATGAGCGGGAAGTGGACTGCATCATCTACGGCACCGGGTTCAAGGCCCAGGACCCGATCCCCGCCGGCATGGTGCACGGCCGTAACGGGCAGGACCTGCTGGATGCCTGGAAAGACGGCGCCGAAGCCTACAAGGGCAGCACCATCCACGGCTTCCCCAACTTCTTCATGCTGATGGGCCCCAACACCGGCCTGGGCCACAGCTCCATGGTCTACATGATCGAAAGCCAGATCCAGTACGTGCTGGATGCGCTCAAAAAGATGCAGAAGTATGGCTGGAAGAGTGTGGAAGTGAAGGAAGACGCCCTCAGCAAATACAACGCTTCAATCCACGCCAAACTCGGCGACTCGGTGTGGCAGACTGGGTGCAAGAGCTGGTATGTGAACGAAAACGGCAAGAACACCACGCTGTGGCCGGGCTTCGCCTGGCAGTTCCGCCAGCAGACGCGGCGGTTTGATGCGGGGCAGTATGTGTGTGAGCCAGAGGCCGTTGCGGTGGGCGAAGCCACGCCGGCGACTTGATCGTCGGCTCGGATGGGGCCATGGTTTGGGTAAGGAGAAACAGGAGCCGCGCCATGACCAAACCAACCCTTCCTGATCAACCCGGGATTCGTGAGGCAGAACAGCGTATTCGGCCACACCTGGGCGAAACGCCGCTTCTGCATGTGCCTGACCTGGATGCCGCCATGGGCCAGCGCCTGGGGCTGAAGTGCGAGAGCTTTCAACGCACTGGCAGCTTCAAGGCCCGTGGCGCCCTGAACTGGCTGTTGACCGCCAGTGATGACGAACTCAAAGCCGGCCTGGTGACAGTGTCTGCCGGGAATCACGCCATTGCACTCGCCTGGGCGGCGGCCATGCAGGATGTGCCGCTCACGGTGGTCATGCCTGAGGGCTCCAGTCCCCTGAAGATTCGCCGCACCCGGGCACTGGGTGCCGAGGTGATTGTTCAGGGCACTATCCAGCAAGCGGTGGCCCTGTGCCATGAAATGCGGGATGAGAAGGGACTGACCCTGGTCCACCCCTATAACGATGTCCGCATCATGGCCGGGCAGGGCACCGTGGGCCTGGAATTGCTGCGTCAGCAACCGGCTATGGATCGGGTGCTCTGCCCCATTGGTGGGGGCGGGCTGATTTCCGGACTTGGGCTGGCTATCAAGACGCAGCGGCCGGAGGTGGAACTGATCGGTGTGGAGCCGGAAGGCGCAGCCACCATGTTCAATGCCTGGCAAAAGCAGGATGCGGGCGCCAGTCTGGATTCGGTAAGTACCTGGGCTGCCAGCCTGGCGCCGGCGGTGGTGGGGGACTGCACCTATGCCGCCTCCCGCCAGGTGGTGGACCGGATTGTGACGGTTTCCGAAGCAGGTATTCGGGAGGCCACACGGCGCCTGCTGACCGAGGCCAGGCTCTATGTGGAGCCTGGCGCCAGCGTGGGCCTGGCAGCGTTACTGGAAAACCAGGTTCCGCCTGAACCAGAGAAGAACACGGTTCTGATCATTACCGGCGGCAACCTGGACCCGGAACAGGTCAGTCAGTGCCTGTGACCGATTAGTGGAGCACGCTTAACTGACCAGCGTGCCGCCATCCACTGCCAGGCACTGGCCGGTAATATGGCGCCCGGCCTCGGAGGCCAGCAGCACCGCGGCGCCCTTGAGGTCTTCCTCGCCACCAAAGCGGTTCAGCGGAATGCGCTCCAGCATTTTCTCCCCCTGGGCATCCAGCAACCCCTGGGACATTTTCGACGGGAAGAAGCCCGGGCACAGGGCATTCACGTTGATATTGTGATGCCCCCACTCGGAGGCCAGCGCGCGGGTGAAATTCACCATGGCGCCCTTGCTGGTGTTGTAGGCAATGGTTTTCATGCCTTCGGGGTTGCCGGACAGGCCCGCGATGGAGGCGATGTTGATCACCTTGCCGGTGTTGCGGGGGATCATGCAGCGCTTGCCCACGGTCTGGGTAAGGAAGAAGGCGGCGTTCACGTTCAGGTTCATCACCTTCATCCAGCCTTCCGCCGGGTAGTCTTCCGCCGGCGCGCCCCAGGTGGCACCTGCGTTGTTGACCAGGATGTCGATGTCACCAAGCTGACTGACGACCTGATCCACCACGGCCGGTATACCCTCCAGGTCGGACAGATCCGCTGCAATACTGATCACTTCAACGCCCTGAGCTTCCAGATGCGCTTTGGCCTCATCCAGCTCATGCTGCTTGCGGGCGCTGATGGCAATTCGGGCCCCCAGCTCGCCCAGGGCTTCAGCCATCTGCAGGCCCAGGCCACGGGAGCCGCCAGTGATAAAAGCGACCTTGCCGGTCAGGTCCAGTAGTTGTTTCACACTCATGGTTGCCTCCTTGAGGGTTCAGGCGGTCCTGGCCAGCAGGCCGTCGCTGACTTGTGCCAGATGATGATCGGCATCGCCGAACAGCAGGTTGATCAGAGTGAGGCGTTTGAACAGATGAGCGGCGAACATCTCATCGGTCACGCCCATACCGCCATGCAGTTGCACCCCTTGCTGGCCCACATAACGCGCGGCCTGCCCGACCAGGGTCTTGGCCATGGAAATGGCTTCGCGGCGGCTGGCCCGGTCGTCGGAGTCGGCTTCGCTGGCGGCCAGGATGGCCATGGTTCTGGCTTGTTCGGTCTGGATGAACATATCTGCCATGCGGTGCTGCAATACCTGGAATTTGCCGATGGGTACCCCGAACTGCTTGCGGGTCTTGATGTACTCAAGGGTAGCAGCGTTTATGGCTTCCATGGCCCCCACTGCTTCGGCGCACAGGGCGGCAATGCCCAGATCCACGGCTTTTTCGATGGCCGGGAAAGCCCCATCAATGGTGCCAATCAGGTTGTCAGCGCTGACGATAACGTTGCTGAAACTGATCTCGGCGGTACGGTGGCCATCGTGGGTGCTGAAGTCGTCCACTTTGACGCCTTTGGCGGTGCCATCCACCAGAAACAGGGACAGTCCGGATTTATCGTTCACGTTGCCACTGGTGCGGGCGGATACGATCAACTGGTTCGCCTGGCCGCCATGGAGCACGGCGGTTTTCTGGCCGCTGATCTGGAAGTGATCGCCATCCTTGCGGGCGGTCGTCTGCACATGGCTCAGGTTGTAGCGGGCACCCGGCTCGTAGTGAGCGAGGGCCAGAAGCCTTTCGCCACTGGCGATACCCGGCAGGATGTCGGCTTTCTGGGCCTCATTACCGGCATCCCGGATCAGCCCGCCGGCCAGCACGACGGTGGCCAGATAGGGTTCCACGACCAGGCCGCGGCCAAAGTTTTCCATCACTATCATGGTGTCGACGGCGTTGCCGCCCAACCCGTCGTAGTCCTCCGGGAAAGTAAACCCGAGCAGGCCCATTTCAGCGAAGTTCGACCAGGTGGCCCGGTCAACGCCGGTTCCGGAGTTGATAATGTCCCCGCGCTTTTCGAAGCCGTATTCGTTGGTCACGAAGCGGCGCAGAGAATCGTTCAGCATTTGCTGTTCTTCGCTCAGATCAAAATTCATAGCGCCTCCTTAAAGACCTAGCACGAGTTGGGAAATGATATTGCGCTGGATCTCGTTGGACCCACCGAAGATCGACAGCTTGCGCATGTTGAAGTAATCGCCGGCAGAGGGCGTGGCTTCCATGGAGCCCGCACGTGGACCGTTGTAGTCCAGCTCCAGCGCCTCCGGGATATGGGCAATGGCATCCTGGCCGCCGGCTTCCATCAACATTTCAAACAGCTGCTGGCCGATTTCTGTACCGCGGATCTTCAGAATAGACGCCTGCGGGCCCGGGCCGCGCTTGTCGGTCAGAACCCGCAACACGGTCAGCTCAAGAGCACGCAGCTCGGCATCCAGCTGCGCCAGCCGGTCGCGGAAGCGGGTGTTCTCGATCAACGGCCGCTGGCCATCCTGCTCCTGGCGCGCCACTTCCTTGAGCCGCTTCATCATGGCTTTCCACTGCCCCACGTTGGCCAGCCCGGTACGCTCGTGTCCCAGCAGGAACTTGGCGTAGGTCCAGCCCTGGTTCTCCTCACCGATCAGGTTCTCGGCGGGCACTTTCACGTTGTCGAAGTACACCTCGTTAATCTCATGCTCGCCATCCAGCATGATGATGGGCTTCACATCGATGCCCGGGGTGTTCATATCAATCAGCAGGAACGAAATGCCCTGCTGGGGCTTGCCTTCATTGCTGGTCCGTACCAGACAGAAAATCCAGTCGGCGTGCTGGCCCAGGGTGGTCCAGGTTTTCTGACCGTTGACGATATAATGGTCGCCTTCGCGTTTGGCGGAAGTACGCAACGAGGCCAGATCAGAACCGGCACCCGGCTCGGAGTAACCCTGGCACCACCAGTCTTCGCCACTGAGGATGCCCGGCAGGAAACGCTGTTTCTGTTCATCGCTACCAAACGTCATGATCACGGGTGCAACCATGCGCAGCCCGAAATCCAGTTGGCGGGGCGCGCCGGCGAGGGCACACTCTTCCTCAAAGATAATCTGCTGAATCGGATCCCATCCGGTTCCACCAAATTCTTTCGGCCAGGTGGAAGCACCCCAGCCCTTATCAAAAAGAATCTTCTGCCAGCGCTCGGTCATCGCCTTGTCCGGGCGCAGGCGTTTCTGCACACGTTCACGGATGTCATCCGGCAGGTTGTCTTCAAGAAACTGGCGAACCTCGGCGCGGAACGCTTCTTGTTCGGCGGTGTAATTCAGATCCATGTTGCACCTCTTGTCTGGTGGCTGAGGTAAATGGTTTTTGGCTTTTGGAGCTGCCTGCTGGTTATTACTGTCGGGCCTGCGGCTCTTGGTGGTTGTGCCGGGCGGGGAGACCCTTTCAAAACACGCTCCTTCGGCCCATCCCTGGGGCGCTTGGACTCCGCCATCCATGGCTCCGTACAGTTTTGAAAGGGTCTCCCCGCCCGACACTTCGAGTCTGTGCATGCCTGCTTTAACAAATTGTCTTTCGCGGTTCTGGTTCCGCGTTTTTACGCTGCACCTGTTGGCCACTGCACAAAGCTATGGGCGGCTGTTGGGTAGGGGGCTCCAAAACCGTGCGGAGCCATGGATGGCGGAGCTCGAGCGTCACATGGAGGTGCCGAAGGAGCGCGTTTTGGAGCCCCCTACCCAACAGGCGCTTCCACCCAAGCAATAGGCAACCAGAGCTTTAGGCAACCTCAAACAACCCGGCAGCACCCATACCAGTACCGACGCACATCGTAACGACGACGTACTTAACGCCACGGCGCTTGCCCTCGATCAGGGCGTGGCCGACCAGGCGGGAACCGGTGGTGCCGTAGGGGTGACCGACTGCGATGGCGCCGCCGTTGACGTTCAGGCGGTCCATCGGGATGCCCAGTTTGCGCTGGCAGTAGAGCACCTGAACGGCGAAGGCTTCGTTCAGTTCCCACAGGCCGATGTCGTCAACCGTCAGGCCGGCGCGCTTGAGCAGCTTGGGCACGGCGAAGACCGGGCCGATGCCCATTTCGTCGGGCTCGCAACCGGCGACGGCAAAGCCACGGAAGATGCCCAGTGGCGTGGCACCACGCTGTTCGGCGACTTTGCTGTCCATCAGTACGCAGGCCGAAGCACCGTCGGAGAACTGGCTGGCGTTGCCGGCGGTGACTACGCCGCCTTCCATCGCCGAGCGGATCTTGCTGACGCCTTCCAGGTTGGTATCAGGGCGAATGCCCTCGTCCTGGCTGACGGTAACTTCCTGGCTGCTGAGCTGGCCGGTGGCCTTGTCGGCAACGCCCATGGTGGTGGTGATGGGCACGATTTCGTCGTCGAACTTGCCATCTTCACGGGCTTTCGCGGCCAGAGTCTGGCTGCGTACCCCGTATTCGTCCATGTCTTCTTTCTTGATGTCGTAGCGCTTGGCGACGGTCTCGGCGGTATCCAGCATGGACCAGTAGAGCTCCGGTTTGTGCTTGGCCAGCCAGGGTTCCATGAAGTAGTTCTGGTTCACGTTGGCCTGGACGGTGGAGATGGACTCAACACCACCGGCGACCATCACGGGGACCTTGTCCACAGCAATGTGGTGGGCAGCCATGGCAATGGCCTGCAGGCCGGAGGAGCAGAAGCGGTTGATGGTGGCGCCAGCGACGGAGACCGGCAGGCCGGCGCGGATGGCGCCCATGCGGGCCACATCGTTACCGGTGGAGCCTTCGGGCAGGGCGCAGCCCATCAGTACGTCTTCGATTTCGTTGGGGTCGACTTTCGAGCGCTCGATCGCGTGCTGGATGGCGTGGCCCGCCAAAGTAGCACCGTGGGTCATGTTCAGGCCGCCGCGCCAGGATTTGGCCAGGGGCGTACGGGCGGTGGAAACGATGACAACATCATTGGACATAATAATTCTCCTGTGCCGGAGCGCCTTCTTTCATGGCGCCCCGATGGTATTTGTGAACCGGTTATTTAGCGTCGAAATCCTTGCCTTCCTCGGCGCGCCTGGCCAGCAGCGCTGCCGGCTCCCAGAAACCTGGCTGGGTGTGGCGGTCTTCGGTGAAGGCCTGCATGGCGCGAACCACGTTCGGCAGCCCGACTTCTTCGGCGTAATGCATGGGGCCGCCGCGGAACACGGGGAAGCCGTAACCGGTCAGGTAGACCATATCGATGTCGGAGGCACGCTGGGCGATGCCTTCGTCCAGAATCTGGGCGCCTTCATTGACCAGGGCGTAGACACAGCGCTCAACGATTTCCTGGTTGCTGATCTTGCGTGGGGTGATGCCCAGTTCGGCGCGCACTTCGTCCACCACCTTGTCCACTTCCGGATCGTGCAGGGCGTTACGGTTGCCCGGCTCGTAGCGATAGAAACCGGCGCCGGTCTTCTGGCCGTAGCGGCCCATTTCGCAAAGGCGGTCGGCCACGACCATCTTCACCATGTCTGGGTTTTCTTCGTATTGGCGCTTGCGGATCGCCCAGCCGATGTCGCCGCCGGCCAGATCCGCCATGCGTAGCGGGCCCATGGCGAAGCCGAACTTCTCGATGGCCTTGTCGATCTGCTGCACGCTGGCACCTTCCTCGAGCATCAGTAGGGCTTCGCGCTGGTACTGGTTGATCATGCGGTTGCCGATAAAGCCGTCGCACACACCGGAGACCACGGCCGTCTTCTTGATGGTCTTGGCCAGTTTCATGGCAGTGGCCAGTACATCCTTGGCGGTTTTCTCGCCACGAACCACTTCCAGCAGCTTCATGATGTTGGCCGGGCTGAAGAAGTGCAGGCCGATGACGTCTTCCGGGCGCCTGGTAAAGCTGGCGATCTTGTTGAGATTCAGGGTGGAGGTGTTGGAGGCCAGGATGGCGCCTTGCTTGCACACCTCGTCAAGTTTCTCGAACACGGACTGCTTTACGCCCATTTCTTCGAACACGGCTTCGATCACCAGGTCCACATCGCTCAGGTCGTCATAGGTCAGCGACGGCGTCAGCAGGGCCATCTTTGCCTTGGCGTCGCCTTCGCTCATGCGGCCTTTCTTCACACGGCCTTCGTAGACTTTCTGAATGGCTGCCACACCGCGATCCAGGCCTTCCTGTTTCATCTCTACCAAGGTCACCGGAATCCCGGCGTTCAGGAAGTTGATGCTGATGCCGGTGCCCATGGTGCCACCGCCGATGACGCCCACGGACTTGATGTCGCGAACCGGTGTGTCTGAAGGCACATCGGCAATCTTGCTGGTCAGCCGCTCGGAGAAGAAAGCGTGGCGCAGGGCGCGGGATTCCGGCGTCTGCATCAGGTTCACGAAGGCTTCGCGCTCGACCTGCATGCCCTTGTCAAACGGCATGGTCACGGCGGCCTTCACGGCGTCCACGCACTTCAGCGGCGCGGGATAGTTCTTTGCCATGGCACCCACGGTGTTGCGGGTGAACATAAAGAAGCCTTCCGGATTGGGGTGCCTGGCCTTGAGGTCACGCACTCTCTTCAGCGGCAGGTTCTCGTTCCCCACCTTGGTGGCGTAGGCAATGGCCGCGTCCAGCAGTTCGCCATCGACAAGTTCATCAAACAGCGCGCTGCCCCGGAACTGCTTCGCCGGCACCACGCTGCCGGAGACAATCATGTTCAGGGCGTGCTCGGCACCGATCACCCGTGGCAGGCGCTGGGTGCCGCCGGCACCGGGTAGCAGGCCCAGTTTCACTTCTGGCAGGGCAATCTGGGCGTCAGGTTTGGCAATGCGGTAATTACACCCGAGCGCCAGTTCCAGCCCGCCACCCATACAGGCGCCGCTGATGGCGGCAATGACCGGCTTGCGGCTGCTTTCCACGTAGTTGATCACGGTGTTCAGGTTGGGTTCGGCGGTGGCTTTGGAAGAGCCAAATTCGCTGATATCGGCGCCACCGGAAAAGGCGCGGTCAGAGCCAATCAACACAACGGCTTTCACGGCGTCATCGGCTTCCGCCTGGCGGATGCCACTTACAATGCCCTGGCGCAATGCCAGGCCCAGGCCGTTGACCGGTGGGTTGTCGAGTCGGATAACGGCAATCGCGCCGTTCACGTCGTAATGGGCGGTACTCATCGGGCAGCTCCCTGATACTGGAATCGGTTGGTATGCAGATATGCGTTGAAATCCCCATACACTGGTGTATTGTTGGTCCATACACTAATGTATGTTTTGGGTGGGGTCAACGGTTTCAGATGTGCTGGCCCCGTTCATGTAGAATGCATCCGATATCGCCAGCAGCAGGATCCGACCACCGAATGACTGACGCCCGACAGACCAGACGTACGCGCCGCAAGAACCCTGAAAAAGCGCAACTGACCCGGGACGACTGGCTGGACGCCGCCGCCGGGGAAGTGGCTGCTGGCGGTTTCAGTCATCTGCGGGTGCTGACCCTGGCGAAAAAGCTTGGTGTCACCCGGGGTAGTTTCTATTGGCACTTCAAAGACCATGAGGATCTGGTGGTCAGCTTTCTCGACCGCTGGCGGGACCGTCGTCTACACGAACTGCAGTACTGGAAGCCCAAAGGCGGCGATGTGGAAACCGAGTTGCGGCAGATCCTGGAGTTGTTGCTCACCGATGCTTCCCGCAATATCCGCCGTCTGCAGGTGGAACTGGCGGTGCGGGACTTTGCCCGCCGCAATGACTATGCCGCGAATCTGGTAACGGAGGTGGACGAAGCCCGCATCAACCAGAACTGCGAACTCTATGAACGCCTGAGCAGTGACCCCCAACGCATCCGGGACCTGTCATTACTGATGTACGTGGCCACCATCGGCTCCCAGGTGGTACTCACGGGCAAGAAAGGGGATGCCGAGACCATCCGCCGGGTGGAGGATCTGATGGCACGAGTGGCGTTGGGGCAGCGTGATGAGGGCTAGATGGCTGGGACTGCTGGTGTTTGGTGTCTGCTTTGGCGCCACCCAGGCCGCCCTTGCGGATGACGCCTGTATGGACGGCGCAAAAACCGAACTTGAACAGTTGTACTGTAAAACTGTCGCCGAGGGGCAGGGCGCGGGCCTGCCGTCGCCAACGGATTTCAAGCGCAATGATCCCCGGGTCCAGGCATTGCTTTTGCGTCGTCCTGCCGGTCGGATAGGCCTGGACGTGCCCGATCCCGGTGCTTCCGCGACAACAGAGCCTCCAAGGTCAGACGATGGCCCGGCTCCGGCAGGCTCTCAGGATATTCCGGCTCAGCAGGGAGATGAACCCGAACCCACAGGCCGGCTGGCAGAGTGCCGCCTGGAAGGCCAGCGCATCACCTGTCCACAACGCCGCTATGAACTGATGGAAAACCTGCCCAACAACAGGCTCGCAGACGGCGCTCTGGCGCCGGAAAACCGCCTGGGCCTGAGCCCCTTCGAGGGTAACCGCAATGACGAGGAAGCGGTGCGGCGTTACCTGTCAGACGCCTACGACCGGTACATCCCCAACATGGTAGATATCGGGCTGGGTGCCAATACCATGAGCTTCACCGAGTTCCATAATGCTTTTCACACCATCGAAGAAGGCGGTGTGGACTTTGCCAGGCGCATGGAGCGGACCTTTACCCTGCTCAAGCAGGACAAGAAAACCCTGGCGGTCAAAGCCCGCTACCACGACGAACTTCCGGAGGATATCTCGCTGTGCACGGTGATTAACCACGACATTGTTGTGTGCGACAACGTGGGTACCAACTGGGTGTTCGTCAGCCCGTCACGCTAGCGCTTCAGTTGCTTTCCAGAAAATCGTTCAGGTAGCCCGCCACCGCAGCCGGCTGTTCCTCCTGCAGAAAATGTCCCGCCTCCACCTGCTCCACTTGCAGGGACTCGAAGCATTCCTCGATGTGATTGAGGTATTCCGGAATGATCACCTTGTCCTTGTTGCCGTATATGTACATTGAGGGCATGGGCCAACGATGCCCCGCCGTGGTGGCCCAACGTCTGGCGTCGTCGTGAAAGGTTCGGTAGTAGTTGGAACTGCTACCGGGCGTGCCCGGAATCCGGAAAGTGCGCAGGTATTCGTCCATCGCATCCTGTGGAAAAGGTTGTCCGTTCCAGGTACGCAGGAAATGCCCCAGCCAGGTTTCTTCGGCCCCCGGAATCATGGCCTCCGGAAGCCCCGGTGTTTGCATGAAGTGCTGGTACCAGTAGGCGGCGCCGCTACCGGAACGAACCTTTTCGATCACCTCCTGATTACCCTTGAGATTGTTGATGATGGCAATGTTCATGATCACCATCTGGCGCACCCGCTCGGGGGTGGCCAGGGCCACTTCCTGGGCCACAATGCCGCCCCAGTCATGGCCTACAAGCTGAAAGTCGCCGATGCCCAGGCTGTCCAGCAGGCTGACCACATCCTGCGCCATTTCCTGTTTGCGGTAATGGTCGATGTCCGGGGTACGTTCACTGTCGCCCAGCCCCCGCAGATCGGGGGCAATAATGCGAAATCCCGGTTTCAGGTATGCGGCCACATGCTCCCAGCAGTAGGAGCTCTCCGGCCAGCCGTGGACCATTACCAGCGGCGGGCCTTCGGGGTTGCCGCCCTCCCTCCAGGCGAATCGGCCCCGGGGCGTTTGTTGCTGTTTCGGGTTGGACAGGTGCATTGCGGGACTCCGTGTCTCTTGGCGGTTCTGCTGCCAAACCATAAACCGCCGTGCAGAATGGTGCAATCAGACCGTGTCCACCGGTCTGCCCAGATCCCGAAGTACAGTTTCCACAACCATGGGGCTCCATAAAAGTCGGTGATGGCCCAGCCCCCGCGTGCGTAAAACACTCGCTTTTTCCCAGTTGTCGTATATCTGTTCGCTTTCATCGGGTGAGATGGAGGTGTCCTCGTCATCAATCACGATCAGGCCCCGCTGGGTCAGCGACCGCGACAACGCCTCCAGGTCGAGCTGTTCCCAGACCGATGGCCCGAAACGCTCTTCCATCAGCTGAAGGTGAGCCGCCAGAACGTCTTCGCTCAGTCCCAGTTGCCGCCCCAGGTTGTCCATAACGGCACGGAGGCCTGCTGGAGGGGCCAGCATCACCAGGTAATTCGCCTCCAGGCCATCCGCAATGGCCCGGGCCACGGCAATACAGCCAATGGAATGTGCCAGAACGCCATGAACCCGGCCAACGCTGGCCGCCACCCTGGCAGTAACCTCGGCCATTTCAAACAGGTCGGTGCTTTCGCCCTGGGCGCGGCCATGGGCGGGGGCGTCAAACAGCACCACTCGATAGCCGGCTTCCACCAGCGGGTTTACCCAGGCGCCAAACTGGATTCCGGCACCGGCCCAACCGTGAACGCCGAGAATGACCGGGCCCTCGCCCCAGGAGTAGACCGGTATGGTGCGGGCGCCATGCTGGAGTTGAGTGTAGCTGTCGGTGTTATCGAGCAGGGGTTCATAGCGAATCGGCACGGGCAATCGCGAGGGCCTGAAGGCCATGCGGTTGACCAGCCGACCGGCCTTCTGCGGTGAAACCCTGCCGTACAATTGGAGCGCCAGCCGTGTGGCTGAAAATCCAGTAGGGTCTGGAGCGGGTTGGTTAGTCGGACGTTGAAAGATCTCTGACCGGGTGTTGATTTGTGAGGTCATGGTGAAAGTCCTTCTTCCTGCATTGGTGAATGACAGGTTCAGGTTAGGGCTTGCCGATGGCCAGCAGGAGTGTCATATTTGACATATAAAATGCTGAAAAGGCCATATCCATGTTCAACGTTGCCATCATCGCCTTTCCCAACTGCCATGCGTCCGGTGTGCACGGCATCATGGATTTTTTCACTGTTGCCAATTACTGCGGCCGAGCTCCGGCAGGTCAAAGGGACCCCCTGTTCAACTGTCAGGTGGTGACGGTGGACGATCAGCCGGTCCGCGGGTACAGCGGCGCAGTGGTGACGCCTACCTGCGGGCGCGGAGACTTCGAGCCAGACCTGATCGTGGTGGGCTCATCCGTGGAAGCCGCCGTGGGTGCGGAGCGCCTGGAGCAGACCCTGGCGCCTTCACGTCCCCTGTATGGCTGGTTGCGGGAAGGGCTGGCACGGGGTGCCGTGCTGGCGAGTGTCTGCACAGGCAGTTTCGTGTTGGCGGAAGCGGGATTGCTCGAAGACCAGGTGGCAACCACGCACTGGCGGGCTGCACCGCTTTTCCGTAGCCGTTACCCGCAGCTGCGACTGGAGGAAGACCAACTGCTGGTGGATAATGGCCAGATCATCTGTGCCGGCGGGGCGACGGCGTTCGTGGATCTGTGCATGTACCTGGTGGAGCGGTTTGCCTCCCCCGCCGTTGCACTGGCCTGTAGCAAAATGCTGGTACTGGACGGCCGCAGGATGGAGCAGACGCCCTATATGGCATTCTACAGCCAGAAAGCCCACCAGGATGATGCCATCCGCAAGGCACAAACCTGGCTCGAGCAGCACTATGCGGATGCGCTGACCATCGATGAGGTGGCAGCTGTGGCCGGCCTTGGCACCCGCACTTTCAAGCGCCGGTTCAAGGAGGCCACCGGGGAAACTCCCATTGGTTACCTGCAGCATCTGAGAATCGAGGCGGCCAAACACCTGCTGGAATCCAGCCGCGAGCAGACCGCGCGGATTATCTGGAGCGTGGGTTACGAAGACGCCAGTTCATTCCGAAGGCTGTTCAAACGAACGGTAGGTTGTACCATGGAGCAATATCGCAAGCGTTTCAGCTATGTTTCCCCCAAAGTGGCCTAGACCCAGAACAGGAACCCCATGCCCGGTAAAAACTCGACCCGTCTCAACAAATACATCAGTGAGAGTGGCATGTGTTCCCGGCGGGAAGCCGACCGCTATATCGAGAACGGCAATGTCGTCATCAATGGCAAGGCCGCCCAGGTTGGGGACCAGGTCCTGCCCGGTGACAAAGTCACGGTTAACGGCCAGCTGATTGAACCCCGGGACGAGGAAGACCTGATCTTTATTGCCCTGAACAAGCCTGTAGGCGTGGTCAGCACCACCGACCCGGCGGAACCCCGGAACATCGTCAACCACGTGGGCCACGGTGAGCGGATTTTCCCCATCGGCCGTCTGGACAAAGACTCCCAGGGGCTGATCTTTCTGACCAGCAACGGCGACCTGGTGAACAAGATCCTGCGGGCAGGCAACAATCATGAAAAGGAGTACCTGGTTACCGTCAACAAACCGGTAACCGCGGAGTTTATACGGGGCATGAGTGCCGGAGTGCCGATACTGGGCACGGTCACCAAGCGCTGCAAGGTGGAGAAGGTGTCCCGTTTCGTATTTCGTATCACCCTGGTGCAGGGCCTGAACCGCCAGATCCGCCGTATGTGTGAATTTTTTGATTACGACGTCACCAGGCTCGAGCGCGTGCGCATCATGAACATCAGCCTCAAGGGATTGCCGGTCGGCGAGTGGCGTGACCTGGGTGAGAAGGAATTGAAGGGGCTTTTTGACATGATCCGAGATTCGTCATCGGAGGTCAGTCCGGACACCCGCAGCGAAACCAGGAAAGCGGCTGGAAAGAAACCGGCTGGGAAAAAAACCGACAAAAAGACCGGCAAGCCGCCTCAGGCTGTGCGGGGTAAAAATGTAAAAGGCGGAGTGCCAGCGAAGCCGGCCGGAAAGCATGGTAAACCTCCCCGGCCGGGCAAACCCGCAAGACCGGTAAAGCCGCGCAAGCCGCGGAAACCCAGCGTTAAACGGTAGAGTAGGTTCACTTCCGTACGGCGCTCGGGCCTCACTGCCGGTATGCTATCGCGCTTTTAGACCTGGCCGGATATTCCGAATGTTTGAAGCATTTGTAAGCACCTACATTAGCAGTACAATCCGTTTCCTCTTTCTGCTGGCGCCATTCTTTGTGGTGACCATGTTTCTGGCACTGACCCGGGGGCTGCCGGCCGCGGAAAAGAGCTCCATTATCCGCCGCTCCACCGTATCAGCGCTGATCCTCGGGCTGGTCCTGTTTTTCGCCGGTCCACTGCTGTTCAGCGCCATCGGCATTACCCTGAACTCGTTCCGGATCGGTGCCGGCAGCCTGCTGTTCCTGACCGCCATCAGTCTGGTTACCAGCGGCACCCGCAACCATGCCACCGGGTTGCCGGACGAAGACCGTGACGATATTGCCGTAGTACCGCTGGCCATCCCGGTGATGATTGGCCCCGCCACCATTGGTGCCATACTGGTTTATGGGGCCGAGCTGAACAGTGTGCCTGAAGTGGCCGGCGGGTTGTTGGGGTTGGTGTCGGGGCTGGTTATCCTGGCGGTATTGCTGCACTTGTCGGGCTACCTCGAAAAGGTGCTGGGCAAGACCGGGCTGAACATACTTTCCAAGATCAGCGGCCTGATTCTCTCCGCCATGGCGGCGGAAATCGTGCTGACGGGCATTGCCGGATTTATCGCGTCGACGGCCACTTCCTGATAATCTCAACCAGCATTCGTGAGCGGGGGGCAGCGCATCATGTCATTTGATACCGTGGAGCATAACCGCAGCCGACAGCAGTTCGACGGCGTCTCCTCCGTGTGGCTTTTTGGCTACGGTTCGTTGATCTACAAAGTGGATTTCCCGTTCCTCGAACAACGGCCCGCTACCATTGAGGGCTGGGCCCGCCGTTTCTGGCAGGGCTCCCATGACCATCGCGGCACACCAGAGGCGCCTGGCCGGGTAGTAACGCTGATTGAGCAGCCGGGCGCTCTTTGCAAGGGCATTGCCTACCGGGTATCTCCGGAGGTTTTCCAGCACCTGGATGTACGGGAAAAGAACGGCTACCTGCGATTCAGCACTCCCATGGTGTTCGACGATGGTAACGGCGCAGAAGGTCTTGTTTACAGAGCCACCGAAGACAATGCCGCTTTTCTGGGCCCCGCCTCTTCCCTGGACATTGCGCGTCAGATTGCACGCTCTGCCGGCCCCAGTGGCCCCAACAGCGAATATCTGCTGAAACTGGCGGAGGCGCTCAGAGCGCTTGGGGATCATGATTCCCACGTATTTGAACTGGAATCCCACCTGCTTTGAAACCGGGAAAGGTCAACCGGCTCTCATCATTGTAAAGACCGCCTGCGCCAACGTAAAAGAAGTGCAAAGCGGCTCCCGATTGCCTGACATCGCCCGGTAAATCCGTACTCTGAACTTAGGGAGCACTCACAAAGTGCCTGTGAGTGCTGAACTCCGGGATCCGGAAAGATCGGGAGATGAGCGATGAAAAAGTTTCTGATCGGAAGTTGTCTTGTTGGCCTGATGATGGCCACCGCACCGGCCATGGCCGACTCTTACAAGCGTGAAAATCACAAGGCGGGGTACCATCAGAAGGCGGACTACGGAAAGGGCGCCCCCCACCACAAGAAGTTTTTGACCTCGCAGCATCGTGATAGGTACGCCGACCACGGCTACGGCGACCGCAAGCATGGCTGGAAACACAAGAAGTACCACCAGCATAAACACGGCTACCATGGCCACAAGCGGCATTGGAACAAGAGCCGCCATCATCAACGCTATGACCATGATAGCCGTTACCGGTTTCGTTACAACGGTGGTTATCATCCCGTAGAGCAGGGCATTCAGCTACTCATCGACGTGACCCGCTAAGTATCCGGATTGAACCCTCTGGCCGGCCAGGGGAAGTAATAGCAGCAGGGTGATGACGCAGCGCAGGAAGGCAAACTGGAAGATCGGCGCGCCGGGTTCCATCAGTTTGATGAAGACGTCACTGATCAATGCCATGGCGTTGCCGATCACCAGCAGTAGGATTGCACTGTTTACGGTTTTG
>NZ_JBDWCL010000054.1:0-50625 GCF_039977835.1 Marinobacter sp.
GGGATTGCTGGAGAGTGAAAGTACGCATGAGCCAAATGCACTGACTGGGTGAATGGATGTCAGGTGCCATTATATCGCTTAAGGCTCTGTTATTGCAGGCTTTAAGCGCAGTTTTAGCCGATTGAAGTCACTGATTCAGGAAATTGTTTGCCGGCGACGGTGCCTTTAAGGCTGCTTGGATGCAGAGTTTGCAGCGGATGATAGCTCAATAGGTTTGTGAGTGTTGGTGTAACCATCCCTAAATCGGTGCGTGCTTAATTAGAGTTCGGTCCGGTCTTTGGTAAACGGTGGGCGTAGTAAGCCCAATTTTGATCCGAAGCGGAAGTTGATTGGCCAGTTGAGTGAAGGACAATCTGGTCATACAAGCTGACGTTATAAGCGCAAGCACTGCTTATAACCGTGAACCCTATGAAATAAAAGACGGTGTAATTAATAAAAGGAATTTCTGTAATGTATGTTTCTGAGCTACATATTCAGAACTTTAGGATATTTGAGACTTTAAAGTTATCTTTGAATCCGGGGCTTAATGTACTTGTCGGCGAAAACAACTCCGGAAAAACTGCGCTAATTGATGCTATACGTCTCACTCTGGATACGAATTCAGCTGAATGGACCCGCATAGTTGAATCCGATTTCCAGAACTCTTCTGACACGCTTTCCATTAAGCTCAAGTTTGACGGAATTACGCCGGATCAGGCCCGTACCTTTGTAGAGCATCTTACGCATGAGGAGCAGAATGATGGTACAAGACATTCTGTATTGTATGTGACTTTGACTGCTCGCCGAACCGAAGTGATTCGGCGGGGTAGCCGCTTAATACGAACTGAGTTGAGGTCTGGGATAAATGGTGACGGTCTCCCTATCGAAAGAGAAACTCGGGATTATCTTTCGTCAACGTATTTGAAGCCGCTTAGAGATGCAGAGGCGGAGCTGTCCTCTGGGCGAGGATCCAGGCTTGCACAAATACTTTCCTCTTCGAAGCACTTCAAACGTGATGGAATGCATTTCGAGACATTGCTCAGGGGATTGATCGCAGCGAGTAGTGAAGCGAAGAATAATCAGGGGTTAAAAGATAGTCGGTCACATATTGACCGCTACGTTAAAAAACTTACTTTCAATACGGACAAGTTTGATTTGTCCATTCAAATGCTTGGCAGTCAGGACTTTGACACGCTTAACTCACTAGAGCGAGAGCGTGCGTTTCAGGATATTTTGCGGCGCTTGAGCCTGGTGCTAGATGAGTCCAAGCCTACGCAAGGGCTTGGATACAGCAACATCCTCTTCATGGCTACGGAGATGATATTGCTTGAGCAGGAGAAAAGTGACTTCCCGCTCTTGTTAATCGAAGAGCCCGAAGCCCATTTGCACCCGCAGTTACAAATGAAGCTTTTAAAATTTATCCGAGACACCTACTCGGGCACCAAATCAGCCACATTTCAGACGATCCTTACCACCCATAGTCCCAATCTGGCTTCTAAAGCACCCCTTGAAAGCATGATCCTAGTGTCAAATGGGGCCGCGTTTCCGCTAACCAAAAGCGAGACATTACTCGATCCGGAAGACTATGTGTTTCTTGAGAAATTTCTCGACGTAACAAAGTCGAATTTGTTTTTCGCTAAGTCAGTTCTCGTTGTGGAGGGTGATGGTGAGAATATCCTTCTTCCTACGATTTCAAATCTCCTCGGAAGGCCTCTAGAAGATTACGGTGTAAGCGTTGTCAACGTTGGAAACACCGCTTACACCCGATATGCAAAAATATTCCTTAGACGGGCTGCTCTGAACAGCGACACATCCGAGCTGCCTATTCGCGTTGCCTGCCTTAGAGACATTGACCTCTGGCCGGAGTCTGCCGATAAAGCCGTCAATAATGAGGTGGGGTTCAAGACATTTAAGACCAGAAACAAGCGTTTCTGGTTACCGCGCAAGGGGCCCGATGGAAAGGACTGCGGAACTGCCGTAGCTGATAAGAAGAAGTCTCTCCAGTCTTTTGAGATACAGCACGAGGGCGGAAAGCTTGTTCTTGAAGATTTACAAAACACGCAGGTCTTTGTGTCTGATGAATGGACGTTTGAGTATTGCCTTATCCGAAGCGGCCTTGATGAAGATATATATGACCTCGTGAAGGGAGAAGATGATCCGGCATTCGCGGGTCTCCCCGCTGATCCGGAACTGCGGGCCATAAAAATATACAGTCTCATTGAATCAAGCAGTCTCAAGACGGATGTGGCTTACCGTCTAAGCCAAAAGCTGATTGAAAACTATTCCAATGCGGATGGTAAAGATCGACTTCTGGAAAAGATGCCCGCGTATATTAAGGCCGCTATTGCGTATGTTACCGAACCGTTCAGCACGCCCCCCGTTGCCGAGGAAGCGGCTAAAGCAGGATCCGGTACGGGAGGAGAGTAGGTGCCTGAACTAAAGATTACTGATAACGATATCGAGGAGTTCCTCCAGGACTACAACCAAAGGCTTTCAGACCCGTCGATGGCTCTCGAATTTGACGACGATAGGCGCGCCATCATCAAAGCTTGGGACGATGTTCAAGCCTGCCCTGGTAGCGGAAAGACGACGATTGTCGCGGCCAAGCTTCTCATTCTTGAAAAGAAGCTGAGGTCTGCGGACCTGGGGGTATGCGTTCTGACGCATACCAACGTGGCCCGTAATGAGATTATCTCCAGAATTGAGAGCCATCCCTCGGGCTTTCGACTCACGCAGTACCCAAACTTTATTGGGACCATTCAGGAGTTTGTTAACAGATACTTGGCAACACCCTATTTGCGATCAAACGAGATGAACCCTGTCCGGATAGATGATGATGCCTGCGCAGCGCTGATGAGCGACCGGATTAGTTATAGGACGAAGAGCTTTCTAGCTAAAAATAAGCACGCATCTATATCCGAGCTAAAGATTCACCATGAGACGGGGGAGGTTAAGGTTCCAGGCTTCAAAAAGGAATCGACTAAACCTTCTTATAAGAATCTTATAGAAATATTTTGTGAGCGACTTCATCGAGGATACTTCTTTTACTCAGAGATGTACTACTTCGCAAAGCAGTGCATCCAAGAGAATGCCGAGGTTGTAAGCGCCCTCAGAAAACGTTTTTCCTATGTCCTAGTGGATGAAATGCAAGATACGCAAAAGTTTCAGGACGATCTCATTAACGAATTGTTCCTTTGCGATAGCGTTATGCTGCAAAGGCTAGGGGATCCGGACCAGGCCATTTTCGACAATATGGGAGGAGAGAGCCCGAATGAAACATTCAATGGCAATAGCGCTCTTGTTCCCCTCAAAAGCACACATAGATTTCCTGTTGATATAGCAGCCAAAATATCCGGTTTGAGCGTTACCGGGATAGGTGAACTTCAGTCGTTCAGACAGGCCTCAGATGACACGCCTCACACCATGTTCCTCTACACAGATGATACAAAAGAGCTTGTATTGGAGAGATTTTGCGAGTTGCTCGATTCCTTGGAGATAGATAATCAAGCTCGTTGTGCAAAGGCTGTAGGGGGTACAGAAGGTCAGGGAGGGTTTATAAGCGAGTATTGGCCTAGCTACGGTAGAGGAAAGTCCGTTAAGACGCCGAGGCCCCAATTGCTCATTGAGGCGGTATCACGCAAGTGGTGGGCGACTGAAGCTGATGCGGCCTCTCAATATGCACTAGTCATGCAGTGCATATTGGATTTGCTGCGTAGGGGCGATGTTACTGAAAGCGTCGGAGACTATACAAGGCACTATTCCGCGACCAGCCTCGGTAGACATCTGAGAACCGTGGGGGCATACGAAGAGTTTAGAGGTCTGCTCACGTCCTGGATTATGGATGGCCCCCCCACTGAGGAGCTATGGGAGGCACAATGTAATAAGCTGTTGTCTCTACTGGGAATTGACGGTAAAGAGGGAGCAGTTAACGACTATTTGGCCTATTCAGAGAATAATGGCGAATATAACGATATCGCTCAGGCCGGAGCAGCGAATATATATCGCTCAGCTTCCGGGCGTGAAATAGAAATTGGAACGATCCATTCTGTAAAAGGCGAAACACATGATGCGACGTTGGTACTGGAGACAAAAAATCACCAATTTGATCTAGAGTCGCTAGCCGGAAGGTTGGCGTTTATGGAAAACGGGTTAATTTCCGGAGCACGGAAGCAAAAATTTGCCAGACAACTTTACGTAGCCGCTAGCAGACCTCGTAGGCTCCTTTGTATGGCTGCCCACCAGGACCGGGTTCAGCCTGACGTAAGGACGCAGCTAGAGCAGCACGGATGGATAGTTCAGCTAGTATGAGGAGAGCGAAAATCCTCAAATTTGGGGTTGGAATCAGGCCTGTGTGACAGAATCTCGGGCGTATGCTGTGACAAAAGATAAAAAATCTGTGAAATGGAATAACTCTAAAGTTCTGATAAATATGAATAAAAATTGATATTGCGACGAAGTTGAAAATTATGCATGTGTAATTCAGTAAATGTTATAAATAGAGCAGTGTGACATGGTAGGTTCTAAGCATGAGTGCGTATGTTGTCAACCTGCTGAAGTCTCGCGGCCCTTGTCTGACTTCTGATCTTATCCAGGTCATGATTGATGAGGGCGTTTCGCCTGCTGCTGCCCGCCAGAGGCTAAGTAGGGCAAAGTCTTCTTACACCAAGCTTGCAGGAATCCAGTTCGAAAAACGGGCTCGATTCATTTATTTGGATTCTCAATTCGCCACTCAAGACTATTGGGAGGGCCTTGAGCGTGCCTTCCGGGAGCACGGTATGTCTTACTGGTGTGCAATTGCCGGATTGAGGAGCAGAGGGGGAGCCTGTCTCAAGTCACAGTTTCCCATCGTCTGTGGCGCTCCCTTAATGCGCAAGGGCCAGATTGCGCCTGATACCATTCTAGAGCGACTACAGGCCGCAGGTGTTTTGAAAGAGATTGCTGAAGAGAACTTCTCTGAACCAGTGGTCACGTTGAACCCGATGAATTTCGGCGTCGTCGAAACAAGCGATTTGCGAGCTTTTAACGTCGCCGAAAATGTAGCCATTCATGCTATCCACGAATGGGCGCGTCGTGTCGGTTTGGGTAGCTACGGCGCTTTCAGGCTTCGAAACGTAAGTGAGCTTCCCGTGGTTTCCTCCGTGGCATGGGATATAACTGCGCCAAGCTATGCAAGACCTTTGGCTCGCTTCTCGAATGGACAAATGAAGCCTGGCTTCATTGTGAGCGATGTTGTTCTTGGAGACGGGCTCTCGGTAGAAGCTGTGGAAGTCTTTATCCGGAAGCATGATATGGCATCTGCCCCCTTGGGCGTTGCTCCGATCATGCCGTTTCTAGTGGCAAACTGGTTTGACCAGGAGGCTTACGATGCTGCGCGATCCGCCGGAGTTATCGCGGTGACGGTCGAGCAGCTATTGGGAAAGACATTAGCCACAGCTTTACAGGCGTTAGTACAGATATTGTCGGACCTGGGGGCCACGGCTGCTGTTAACGCCGAGAAAATTGAAATGGTCTTAAATGAGCTAACCAGAATCGAGGGAGCAGCCCAAAATTTACGTGGAGACCTTTTCGAGCTGGTAATTGGCAATGTTGTAAAGGCGGTTGAAAAGGGATCATTATCCGTAGGCAGGGAGATCCAACACAGAACTCAAGCACTGAAAGCGGAGCTTGATGTGCGGCTCAATTCCGAAGATTGCAACAATACGTTGATTATTGAGTGTAAAGCCAAAGTCCCAGGCTCGAAGGTCAGTGAAGCCGAGGTACGAAAATGGTACGAAAAGAAAATATTGCGCATTGTAGAAATACTGCGCTCAGATCCCTACTACTCTGAGCGGAGATTAAGATTTGAGATGTGGACGAACGGTCTTTTTCACCCAACGGCCTTAGCTTGGCTGGATAGTAGAAAAACTGAGTTTGAGGATGAAGGCTACTCGGTTGGATGGAGAGATGGGGTGGCTGTAAAAAAGTACTCGAAAAAAGTGAGAGATAAGGCGATACAGAACATCTTGAGGGAACACTACTTCAATCATCCTTTGACTAAAATCGCGACTGAAGAATAGTTTGGTTTTTTACCGAACGCGCCTGAGTTGAGATTAGGTCCTCAGCTCCGGTATTTCTGTTGGAATCGTTGCTCTTATGATGTTAGCTTCTCTCATACAAAAAGGGCTGTTTTGGCATGGGACACATTTAGCCCGGAAACCACAACCGGTGGCAACGCCCTGAAGTTCTATTCTTCCGTGCGCCTGGACATCCGTCGCATCGGCTCGGTGAAAGACGGCGACGAAGTGGTGGGCAACGAAACCCGCGTAAAAGTGGTCAAGAACAAGGTTTCCCCGCCGTTCAGGCAGGCGGAGTTCCAGATCATGTACGGCAAGGGTATCTACCACATGGCCGAAGTGCTCGACATGGGCGTGAAGGAAGGCTTCGTGGACAAGTCCGGCGCCTGGTACGCCTACAAGGGCGACAAGATCGGCCAGGGCAAGGCCAATGCCTGCAAGTTCCTGGAAGAGAACCTGGAGATTGCCAATGAAATCGAAGCCGCTGTACGCGACAAGCTGATGCCCAAGCCGGTAAAGAAAGAAGCGGCTGAAGAGGCAACAGCAGACGCTAATGGCGAGCTTCTCTAAGCGCTGTATTTTCTCGGATTACAGGGGGTGTCATGGAGGCGAAAAAGTTGTTGATCGTAGCGCACGCCCCCTCCCCGAATACCCTCAAGCTGCGGGAAGCGGTAGAGCAGGGCGCAAAGCACGAAGACATCGAAAATGTGGAGGTGACCGTCCTCCCACCCCTGGAAGCGGGGCCGGACGATGTGCTGGCCTGTGATGCCATTATCCTCGGTACCACTGAAAATCTCGCTTACATGAGTGGAGCCCTCAAGGATTTCTTCGACCGCAGCTACTATCCCTGCCTGGAGAAAACCCAGGGGCTGCCTTTCACCTTCTATATCCGTGCCGGCCTGGATGGCACTGGCACCCATCGGGCCATCGAATCCATCACCACTGGTCTGCGCTGGCGCCTGGTTCAGGAGCCATTGCTCTGTCATGGCGAGTATCGGGATGAATTCGAGGAGCAGTGCCGTGAACTGGGACTTTACATGGCTGCCAGCCTGGATGCCGGTTTGTTCTAGGAAAGGGTCAACTGGCAAAGCGGTTATAGAAGCCTTCAATGCGTGAAAGGGCATTATCCACGGTTCTCGAATACCCCCTTTTCTCGAAGCAGTAGCTGAACTGAAGACTTATCCGGAAGCCGGCCTGGAAAGGCTGGCAGTTGACCACCTGGGCGGCCACGCGGGATTCGCGGATATACTTGCCATCAAAGTCCATATACAGGCGTGCGCCGGGCTCTACCGGCCTCGGACAAAGCACTGCCATTCCGTAACGGTTCATATCAATGCAGGTTACAGCGATCGAATTCTTACCCCGACCAAAAAAACCACGTTCCTGCAGCCGTACCTTCAGGCACATGGCAGGGTAGCGGTCCTTGATTCTGCGATCTGCGGAATCATTCGTCATAGGTTGGCATCCGTTGCTGATCTTGTGATTGTTATCGGCCCGTTTTCCCAGCGGGACATGGAGTTTAGTTCCCACAGGGGTGGCTGAAAAATGACCAAACAAAGAACTGTGATCAGGTTATCAAAAACGCAACGCCAGCACCTGTGTCAATAAACCATGCCCATACGGGTCTGCATTGACTATGCCCGGGTGCTGACCAGCCTGCCTCTCCGGTCCTCAGCGGGAGCTTCCTGCCCGGTCTTCGGGTTGAGCAGGCGAGGGCTGCGCCTGGAGCGTTTTTTGCGGCGGTCAGGCCCGGCAAAAGCCACCTGTGCACGACGCCGGTCGGGTTGTACTCGACGATCTCTCAGTGGTTTTTCCGGCGACGGGGTCGGTTGCTGCGGTTCAGGCAGTGTAAAGGGTTTGTGTTTGCGGAGTGATTCCAGCACTGTCAGCGGTTGCGATTGATTCCGGTAAATATCCATTCGGTGAGTGTCCTGGCTGCGCCTTTATGCGGTGGATAATTATGCCCGATTGATCAATTTATCGACAAGTTGCGCTAAAACTTTAGCCCGAGCGCGACAGGGCGAGCCCCAGATTCTACAATGACCGCCCATAACCAAATGCTTTCATACCGTTACAGGACCGAACCTTGAAGTCACTGTCCCTGAACCAGCTTTATAAAGCCTGTGTTTTAAAAGATTTACCGTTCAAGACGACCCGTCAACTCGAACCCCTGGCAGAAATTGTCGGTCAGAATCGGGCCCAGGCCGCGGTGCGTTTTGCCCTGGCCATGCCCCACGGTGGTTACAATGTCTATGCGGTGGGTCGCAACGGGATAGGCAAGCGCACCATGATGCTTCGTTACCTTGAACATCATGTGGACACGGAGAATCAGAGCCACGACTGGTGCTATGTGGCCAACTTCGAGGAGCCCCGCGTGCCCAGGGTGCTCAGGCTCCCTGCGGGCAAGGGCACCGAGTTGAAGCAGGATATGGAGAAGCTGATGGGGCGTCTGATGAAGATGATTCCCCAGACGTTCGACAGCGACAGTTTCCTGGAGCGTGCTGAGAAACTGAAGAACGACTACGGCAGAAAGCAGGAAGACGAGCTGGAAAAGGTGGCCGCCCAGGCCAGGCGAAAGAAAGTGAGCCTGAACATCACAACCCCGGGTGGCTATCGCCTGGTGGCCATGAATGGAGATGAGCCCCATACTGCCGAGTCGTTCCAGGCCCTGACCGAGGCGCAGCGGGACAAGTTTGAAACCGAGATCAACAAGCTTGAGAAGAAGCTCAGGCAAGCATTGCGGAAGCTGGCGGACTGGGAGCAGGAATACGCCGAGGATCAGCAGGCCCTTAATGAGGAGACGCTGGAGGGGATCTCGGGCCACCAGATCGATGAGCTGGTGGACAAATATCAGGACCAGCCGGATGTGGTGTCCTACTTCGAGGCCGTGCGTAAGGATCTATCAGAGAGCCTGGAAATTTTCCTGGAAGACAATGAAGAACAGGCTGCCATTGCCTATGCGTCCCTGGATAAAAAAATGCCCCGGCGTTACCTGGTGAATGTTCTGGTCCACCAGAAAACCGATGAAGTGCCGGTAGTGGTGGAGGATAACCCCACGTATCACAATCTGTTTGGTTACGTCGAAAGCGTCACCTTCAAGGGCACCGTGTTTACGGATTTCTCCCTCATTCGCCCCGGCAGTATTCATCGCGCCAATGGTGGTTATCTGTTGATGGACGCGATCAAGGTTCTGGAGCAGCCGTTCGTCTGGGATGGTCTCAAGCGGGCTCTGCGCTCCAAAACCATCCAGATCAATTCGCTGGAACGGGAGCTGACTCTGTCCGGGACTATCTCGCTGGAACCTGAGGAAATTCCACTGGATGTGAAAATCGTCCTTTTCGGCGACCGGGAAACCTGGATGTTATTGCAGGAATACGATCCGGAATTCGCCGAGCTCTTCCGGGTGACGGCGGATTTTGAGAACGAGATGATGCGTACGGATGAAAGCCAGGTGCTTTATGCGAAGTTCATCGCCAGTCTGGTGGATGAAAAGAAGCTCCTTCACTGCAGCAACAAGGCGGTCGCCCGTATCATTGAGCACAGCGCGCGCATGGCCGAGCATCAGGATCGCCTGTCATTGCATGCCGCGGATATAGCCAACCTGTTGCGCGAGTCAGACTATTGGGCCCGGCAGGCCAATGCCCGCCTGATCCAGAACTCCCACGTGGATCAGGCGCTGGAAAGTGCCCGTTATCGCAGCAGCCGGATCCGGGATCAGTTCTACGACTCCATTCGGGACGGATCGACGCTGGTGTCCACCACTGGTACCTGCGTGGGGCAGGTGAATGCGTTGTCAGTGCTTTCAACCGGCGGCTTCGAGTTCGGTCTGTCCAACAGGATTACTGCCACCTGCTATTATGGTGATGGTGCTGTGATGGATATTGAGCGTGACGTGAAGCTGGGGGGCAACATCCACTCCAAGGGCGTGATGATCCTCAGTTCCTGGCTTTCAGCCCATTTTGCCGTTACGGACCCGATGCACTTGTCGGCCAGCCTGACCTTCGAGCAGAACTACGGCGAAGTGGATGGCGACAGCGCCTCCCTGGCAGAGATGTGCGCGTTGGTTTCGGCGCTGTCGGGGCTGCCCGTGCGGCAGGACCTGGCAATTACAGGGTCCGTCAACCAGTTTGGCGAGGTCCAGCCGATTGGCGGCGTTAACGAGAAGGTCGAAGGTTTCTACAGCACCTGTAAACTGGTCGGAGACCTGACTGGAACCCAGGGTGTTATTGTGCCTGCAACCAATGTTCAGAACCTGATGCTCGACCAGGAAGTCGTTCAGGCGGCACGCAACGGCAAGTTCCATGTTCACGCGGTGAGCCGCGCAGAGGAAGCCATCACGCTTTTGCTGGGTAAGCCGGCGGGCAAGGCGGACAATAAAGGCAGGTATCCCAAACAGAGTGTATTTGGCATGATCCAGCAACGTCTGGAGAAGATGCGCGAACACGAGCGCCAGGAACATGCCCGGGATGACCACAAAGACCCGTCGATTCACTGAGGTGTATTGGCGGCAATTATAAAGGAGAGACAAGGCCCATGACTGATACCCAGCAAACAGTGTACGTAGTTGAAGATGACGAGGCGGTACGCGACTCGCTGGAGTTGCTGCTGAAATCCGATGGCAAGCCCGTCAGCACTTACGAAAATGCCAACGCCTTCCTCAAGGAGTATTCCGAAAAGATGGCTGGCTGCATTGTGCTGGATATCCGTATGCCCGGCATGGACGGCATGGAACTCCAGAAAAAGCTGAACGAGAAGCACTCCATACTGCCCATCATCTTTGTTACCGGGCATGGTGACGTGCCGATGGCTGTGGATGCCATGAAAGAAGGCGCAGTGGACTTCATTCAGAAACCTTATCGTGAAGAAGCCCTGTTGCAGAAGATTGAGGCAGCACTGGAGCAGGACCGGGATCAGCGTAAAACCCTGGGAGAGAAACAGGAGATCCTGCGCCGGGTAAAGAGCCTGACGCCGCGGGAGCACGAAATCATGGACCGGATGATTGCAGGGCAGGCCAACAAGGTCATAGCCATCGAGCTTGAAATCAGTCAGCGAACCGTGGAAATACACCGTTCACGAGTCATGCACAAGATGGGAACCCATTCACTGGCACATCTGGTCCGTATGGTTCTGTCCGTAAAGGACCTTATCGACCCGCGCTGATTTGGCCGGCATCATGCAGTCACCATCGTAACCGGCCGTACTCATATGACAGATGCTGTCCCGGAGACAACAGACGTAACGGTTCTGCTTGTTGACGACAATCCGCAGAACCTGAAAGTGCTTTATGAAACCCTGAAAGACAAGGGTTATCGCCTGTTAATTGCCAACGATGGTGAAAAGGCGCTGGACCTCGCTCACCGGCATCAGCCTGAGGTCATCCTTCTGGATATCATGATGCCGGAGCTGGACGGCTATCAGGTGTGTGAACGCCTCAAGGCCGACCCGATTACTTCCGACAGTGCTGTTGTATTCCTCTCCGCGCTTGACGACCTTCAGGCCAAGGTCCGTGGTTTTTCCCTCGGTGGCGCAGATTATATCTCCAAGCCGTTCCAGGCTCAGGAAGTCATTGCCAGGGTGAAAACCCATGCCCGGGTTATACGCCTGGAGCGGGAGCTGCAGGCGCGCAACCGCCAGCTTGAGAACGACCAGGCCCGCATACTGAACTCCATCAGTGAAGGTATTTACGGCCTGGACGCGACTGGCGTCATCGTATTCGCCAATCCCGCTGCTGCCCTGATCATGCGCAGTTCTACTGATGAATTGGTCGGTCAGAACTTCTTTGACCTGCATTTCCGCACGGCAGGCCAGGGGTGCGAATCGCTCCCCGTATATGCCACCTGCAGCCAGGGGGTTGCGGAAAATCAGCGCGATATTGAAATGCTGCGGGCCGATGGCAGTGCGTTTCCCGTGGAGTACCGCTCCACGCCCAAACTCGACGGTGACGAACTGCATGGGGCTGTGGTGGTTTTTCGGGATATCACCACCGAGCTTGAGAGTGAGAAGGCGCTCGAAGATGCCCGCAATGTGGTTCAGGAGCAGCGTGAGCAGATAGCCCATTTTTCGCGCCTGACCACGATGGGTGAGATGGCCGCGGGGGTGGCTCACGAGGTGAACCAGCCGCTGACGGCCATTACCAACTATGCGAGGGTTGCCAGGCGCGTGCTGGCGAAGGAAGAGCCGGATCACAGGTTGCTCGAAGAAACCCTGGAAAAGATTGAAGCCCAGTCACACCGGGCCAGTGAGGTGATCCGGCGAATCCGGCGGTTCATGAAGAAGCCGGCGGCGGGAAAGGACGTACTGTCCATCGCTGCTTTGTTGGAGGATACCCGCCAGTTCGCGGAAGTGGATATCCGTAACAATGAGGGTGGCGTTGAAATCTATGTGGCCGACGATGTGCCCGAGGTGCTTGCCGACCCCATTCAGGTCCAGCAGGTGGCACTGAATCTGATCCGTAACGCCCTGGAATCTACCCGCAGTGCCGATTCGTCGGCACCGGTGGAAGTGACTGTGACCATGTCTGACAGCCGTTGTGTCAGGATTGCAGTGGCCGATCATGGGGTTGGTTTGCCGGATGATGCCGAAGAAAAGCTGTTCCTACCGTTTTACACTACCAAGGAGGAGGGGATGGGGATCGGTCTGCCTACGTGCCGCTCGCTGATTCAGGCTCAGGGTGGGGATATCGGATTCGAGCGCCCGGAGCATGGTGGTGCCTGTTTCTATTTTACCCTGCCCGTGGCGGGCGCTGAAGGCGCTCCCTGCGCGCCTGACGCCGATACCCCGGCGCCGGCGCAGTAACCCCTCATTTGCTCCAGCGAATCTCACCACTCAGGTGAGGGGCCGCGCCGGAAGCATTCAGCAGCTGGTAGTCCCAGCCAGCCTTGCCTGTCTGCCAGTTGAGCTGTGCAGTTCCGGGCAGGAACAACGGCTTCTTGAAGTGGCAGGATACCGAGACGGCATCCGGGCGCCAGCCGCTCTGCTGTTCCAGTAACGCCAGTACTCTGGCCTTGCTCCACATTCCGTGGGCGATAGCGCGGGGAAACCCGAACGCCTTCGCTGTCAGCGCATGCAGGTGTATCGGGTTCCGATCTCCGGAAACGCTGGCGTATTGCCGGCCAATGGACTCCGCGGCACTTATCTCGGTCGACTCCGCATAGCGGGGCAGTTCGGGTGGCTTGCCACCGGATTTTTTGCTGTTTTTGTCCGGCTGCCGGAACAGATTGGTGCTGGTTTCCTCCCACACCAGACGGCCAGCCGCCCACACCTCGGTTACCAGATCGAATTCCAGGCCCTTCGGGGTATTGTTCTGACCTTCCAGTTGCACCGTTATATCCACGCTCTCCCCTGCTCCGAGCGGGCGGTGCTGGGTGATGTGGTTGCGAAGGTGTACCAGGCCCAGCAGTGGCAGCGGGAACGCTTTATCCGTCAGCAGCTTCAGATGCAGGGGAAATGCCAGAATATGCGGCCAGGTGATTGGTACCGTGGTTTGTGTACCGAATCCGCAGACTTTCTGGTAGCGTTTCAGGTTGTCGTTGGCCGTACTGACGCCAATCAGTCTGGCGGAAAGTCCGGGAATGCTGATATCACCGCCGGATCGTTTCTCTTTGGGGAGAAGTGCCCTGCTGTAAAGCGACCATAGGCCTGGCGGGTGATTACGATAGATTGCAGTATCTGTCATATTCTTGACTCTCCTGGTACACCTGTGCGGCTCTGGCCTGATATGCTCTAATATTAGACTTAAGTCTGGCAAACCCGGTCAGTATGAGCATTGACCTGGCGTGCCGGCAAGGTTGTCCGGTAGGTCAAGCCGATTAATAAACAACTATAAAGCGGGACATTCATGCAGGAACTTCGCGATGCGGGTGTGATGTTGCGCCTGATTTATCAGGCCATGAAACGCAAAGGGATTGATACCGATGCTATTTTTGCCCGACTGGGTGTGGATGAAGGGTATGTCTACACCGAACAACTGAGAACTCCCCACAGCGCCCAGCTTTATTTCTGGCAGGTGGTGGAGGACGTTTCCGGTGACCCGGACGCCGGTCTTCATCTGGGGCAGCTTCTGCCAGCGTACAAAGGGCAGGTTCTGGAATATCTGTTTCTCAGCAGTCCCACTTTTGGCGAAGGTCTGCGGCGGGCTCAGAACTACCAGCGACTCCTGAGCGATGCCGCCAATACGGACTTCTTTATTGAGGGAGACGAGGCCTGCATGGTGCTGGATGCTGCCTCGGATGAGGTCAGCCGCCTACGGCATTTTAACGAATGCTTTGTCCAGGGTCTGATTACCTTCTTCAAATCCATTACCGATGACCAGTTCTATCCCTCGCGGATCGAGTTCGAGCATGAGCGCGACCATGGCGAAGCTCACGTGAGCGAGGTGCTGGGGTGTAACGTTGTGTTTGGCGCTGAGGAGAACCGGCTGTATTTCCCGGCGTCCCTGTTATCCCATGCATCACCCCATGCAGAACCGGAATTACTGGACCTCCACGAGCGGTTTGCCAGTGAACAGGTGGCCCGCCTTGAGAAGAAGGACATCGTGGGGCAGGTGGAACGCATTGTGGCAGAGCTGCTGGACAGCGGAGAGGTTACCCTCGATGCAGTGGCCGGGCGCCTGGGCATAAAGCCACGAACCCTGCGTACCCGCCTGACCGAAGCTGAGACCAGTTTTAACCAGGTGCTGGCGGATTTCCGTTATCGCCTTGCCCGGCAACTGTTGGCGACGACCGATGAATCCATTGATGAGATCGTCTATCTCACAGGCTTCTCGGAACCCAGTACTTTTTACCGTGCGTTCAAGCGCTGGTCCGGAATGACGCCCATTGAATACCGCAAAACCGCACAGGGAAAGGACGCCATGGTTGATGCCATGTGACGGTGCCCTGTTAAACCAATTTTTTTCATGAAAAACGTTGACATGCGGGGCCGCCTCTTTATAATGCGCCCTCGTTGTCACCGAGCAATCACACCCTTGATTGCGCCCGAGGTGACGGCTCACGCGGAGCGGTAGTTCAGCTGGTTAGAATACCGGCCTGTCACGCCGGGGGTCGCGGGTTCGAGTCCCGTCCGCTCCGCCATTTTCCCTCCTGTACCACCTTTTCTGATTGTCATTCCTGGTTCATCTCCACGTAACAGTGGCATGTTATTGTTTTCCTGTTTGATACAAGGGAGATGAATCATGTCTGATTACGAAGAAGAGCTGATGGATTATCAGTTTGAAGAATATGACGACGACGATGGTCTGGATGACGCAACGGAACTCTAGCACCTGTTGGAGGGCTTAACGAATACCTTTGATGGCCTGCTCGGCCAGATAGTGTTTTCTGTGTTCCCCCGGGCTGGTCTCGAACCATCGGCGCCACGCCTTGTGGAAAGCCGCGGGATTGGCAAAGCCTAGTAGCCAGGCAATTTCCGAAAGGGATGCCCGGGTCTCCCGGATGTACTCCAGCGCCAGTTCCCGGCGTGTTTCGTCCACCAGTTCCCGAAAACCTGTCTGCTCGTCGGCGAGCTGTCTCTGAAGTGTCCAGGGCGCGACACCGAGCTTTTCCGCAACCGCTGCCAGGGTGGGAGTGCCTTTCTGTAGTAGTGGCGGTAGCATGTCTTTCACGCGGTCTCCGGTACTCCAGCCAGCACGGATTCGTAACAGATCGCGCTGGCATTCGCCGAACAATTTCTCGTACATCGCCGCTTGCGCCTGCAGTGAACCTGTCTCCCGTATGCCTGGCGCAAGTCTCAGGCTGTTGCCCTCGGCGCCAAACCTTACCGGGCATCCGAACCACTGTTCGAACACCTCGTCATGGCCCTGGGAGGGGTACTCGACGGTTACCCGTTCGATGACCCCGTCGTGGCCGGTAACCGTCCTCAGAAATTGTGCCCACGCTGCCAGAACGGAATCCACCACGAAAAAGTTGAACACGTTGTAGGGCCTGATCGAGTAGAAATGGGCTTCCCGCCCGCCATTGGTTGTCCAGGGGATGCCACGGCTATTGCGGCTGGTAAGCAGGGCATAGTGAATCAGAGTGCTGATGGCTTCTCCGCCTGTCGGCGCGCATTGGGCGGCCAACCCGGCAATACCGGCGTCCACCGGCCTCGACAGTCGCCCCATGGTAAGGCCGAATGCGGGATTACCGGTGAGGACGATAGCTGCCTGGCCCATGCGCATGAAGCGGGGAATGCTGATGCGGGCTTCGGGCTCACCCAATGCCTGTTCATCCAGCCCGAAACGTTGGAGCAGGTCTGTGGGGTCTGCGCCCTCCGCACGGATGGCTCGCACCATAACGGCGACATACAGCACGCTGATATCACCGAGGGGATTCTTGTGTCTGCTAAGGGGTCGCATAGATTTCAGTATTGTCTTACAAGTTAGCCAAGGATATCAGATTGTGCTCCGGGGATATTGTTCGCTGCAAGTCAGAGGGCTACTTTAGACCCCACGATTCGGCTCCGCCGGCCCAATAAGAGGAGAGAGACCATGACCGCATCGACACCCGGTGTTAAGCGCTACCCCAATCTGCTGGAACCACTGGACCTTGGGTTTACCCGCCTTCGCAACCGTACTCTGATGGGCTCAATGCACACCGGCCTGGAAGAGGCCAGAAACGGTTTTGAGCGGCTTGCAGCCTTCTATGCAGAACGTGCCCGTGGTGGCGCCGGACTGATCGTTACCGGCGGTATTTCCCCGAACGTCGAAGGCGCTGTATTCCAGCATGCTGCCAAGATGAGCAGCGAGGAAGAAGCGGAAAAACATAAAGTGATAACCCGGGCAGTGCACGAAGCCGATGGCAAGATCTGCATGCAGATACTTCATGCCGGGCGCTATGCCTACCATCCGGAACTGGTAGCGCCGTCCGCCATTCAGGCACCCATTAACCCGCTGAAGCCGAAGGAACTCGACGAAGCGGGTATCGAAAAGCAGATCGAAGACTACGTAAACTGTGCCGGGCTGGCGCAGGAAGCGGGCTACGACGGCGTTGAGATCATGGGCTCGGAAGGCTATTTCATCAACCAGTTCATCGTGGCCCATACCAACCACCGTACCGATCAGTGGGGCGGCCGTTATGAAAACCGCATCCGCCTGCCGATCGAGATTGTTCGTCGGGTCCGCGAGCGTGTAGGCAGTGATTTTATTCTGATCTATCGGCTGTCGATGCTGGACCTGATTGAAGATGGCAGTACCTGGGAAGAGGTGGTAAAGCTGGCCAAAGAGATTGAAAAGGCTGGAGCAACCATCATCAACACCGGTATAGGCTGGCATGAGGCGCGGGTGCCGACGATCGCCACCTCGGTACCAAGAGGGGCCTTCACCAAGGTGACAGCCCGTCTGAAAGACGAGGTCAGCATTCCCCTGGTAACCACCAACCGCATCAACATGCCCGATGTTGCCGAAAAGATTCTGGCGGAGGGCGATGCCGACATGGTTTCCATGGCACGGCCTTTCCTGGCAGATGCAGATCTGGTGCTTAAAGCCGCGGAAGACCGCGCGAACGAGATCAATACCTGCATCGGTTGCAACCAGGCCTGTCTGGATCACACTTTCAGTGGCAAGCTGACATCCTGCCTGGTGAACCCTCGTGCCTGTCATGAAACCGAGCTAGCCTATGTGAAAACCGCGGCGCCCAAAGCCATCGCGGTCGTGGGCGCCGGTCCCGCCGGGCTGGCGTTCGCCTCCGTAGCGGCAGAGAGAGGCCACAGGGTCACATTGTTCGATGCTGGCAGCGAAGTCGGTGGCCAGTTTAACGTGGCCAAGCTGATTCCAGGCAAGGAAGAATTTTATGAAACCCTGCGCTATTACCGGGTGATGCTGGACAAGCACGGAGTCGACGTTCGCCTGAACACGCGGGTGAATGTCGATGACCTGAAGGCGGGTGGTTTCGATCACGTGGTTCTGGCCACGGGTGTCAGTCCTCGCACGCCGGAAATCGAGGGCGTCGAGCACCCCAAGGTTATCGGCTACCTGGATGCCTTGCTGGGGCGCAAGCCCGTTGGCCAGAAAGTGGCGGTTATCGGTGCGGGTGGTATCGGTTTTGACGTCTCCGAGTTTATCGTTCACAAGGGAACTTCGGCGGCACTGGATCCTGAGCACTTCATGCGGGAATGGGGTGTGGACCTGAGTGTTGAGCATCGCGGAGGTATCCAGGGAATGACACCCGAAGTGCCTGAACCGGCCCGGGAGGTGTATCTGCTGCAACGCAAAACCTCCAAGGTGGGCAAGAACCTGGGCAAGACGACTGGCTGGATCCATCGCACGTCCCTGAAGAACCGGCAGGTTCAGATGGTACCGGGTGTCAGTTACCGCAAGATCGACGATGATGGCCTGCATATCACCGTGACCCCGAAAGGTGCTGAGCAGGGTGAAGACCGCGTACTGCCGGTGGATACCATCGTCATCTGTGCCGGTCAGGAGCCGCTGCGTGAGTTGCAGGGTGGTCTGGAAGCGGCGGGCGTGCAGGTTCATCTGATCGGTGGTGCCGATGTGGCCGCGGAGCTGGACGCCAAGCGCGCCATCGACCAGGGAAGTCGTCTGGCAGCGGAGCTCTGACAGCCAGAACCGTGGCTTATGCCCCATGATCACAAAACGTTGCAGTTTTCCCCTGTCCAGCGGGCATTGAGCCGCTAGACTATTATCCGGAAGTCTGTCAGTTTGAAACCGGCCCGTACTGACCGTGCGTGGCCGGTTTTTGGTGTCTGGCGGTAAAAACGGAACGCTAGGGTGGCGTTCACCGTGTTGCTGTCAGGTTTTCGCGGAGCGGGGAGTGAGCAATGGGGTCTGCCGACCAGGCAAATGATGGTTACTCGGCGGTGTTTTTCATGGATGGCAGCCAGGTGTCACGGCAGATGCGTGCGTCGGAATTTGGTGCCTTCCTGGATGGCTATGTAGGGCTGTCGGACCTGGCAGACACCGACGTCAAGGCAGTTTACGTGCTTATGGGTACGGATCTTCTGGTGCGCTCCCTGGTATTTTTCCGTATCTACTTCGACGAAGAAGGTCGCGCTGACAGCCACTGGAACTTGCCGGTGGAGAAGCTTGCGAGAAAGGGGGCGAAGGGCCCCGATATGGGGGCCGGACCGATTCGTCTGGTATGCCGCAGCCAGTGTCCGAAATCGGCCAACGCCGAAGAGCTATGGGACCCGGATATGACCCCCGGAAGCAACCATTTTCAGGCGATTCGCCGCGCCCTGGAAGCAAACAGCCTGAAGCTCCGGAAAGTGGAACCCGCACCGGAGGAGAATATTCCGGTTCTTGGCGATGAGTCCCGTAGCCCTGAAGACCTCGAGTCCTCCGCCGATCGCGTCCGCCTGGCGCGTGTCATTCGCGAACAGCGGCTTCGCATCAAAACCCTGCAGAGTGTTCACCGGGATGCCCTCTCTGACATCCAGCGGGAAAATCGTCATGAAATGCAGGCATTGCGCAATGAAATGGCGGAGCTCCAGCAGAAATTCGAACGCCAGAAACTGAGTAACGAGCAACTGAAGAAACGTCTTGCGGAGCGCAACGAACAGTATCTGTCGATGCAGGAGCAGATTGCTGGCGGCGATGAGCAAAAGCAGCGCGAGGAGGCCACGACAGACGCCGAGGTTGTGTTGTTACGGGAGCAACTGGAGCGCAGGCAGCGCGAACTGGAACTCCGGGATGAGAAAATCGTGGCCCTCGATCAGGAAAACTACGAGCTGCGTAACCAGACACCCACGGAAAATTCAGTGATGGAGCACCTACAGAGCCATTCGGTTTTTCTGGTGGCGTACCACCCTGGCGTTGGCCACATAACCCTGCCATACGATGATATCGAGACCTATTTCCGCAACCCGGTCGCCTATGCCGCAGAACGTTGTGGCCTCAACGAACCCGCCTACAGAGAGTGGCTCGAGCATTACGAGAACCCTGTCTGTCACCATAAGCATGATGACGGAAGCGTATGTAACGAACCGGTGATGCGTGTCAGCCAGCCCGCCGACTTCCAGGCGGGAATCGATGACCGCTGTGAAAACCACCAGCCCCAGAGTAAGAATTAACGCTTTACTGCCTGCCCTGAGCGGGATCTTTTTTCAGAATCCGGCCGTATTTCGTTACTATGGTCTTCCAGACGTGCCCGGGATATTCGTGAGATTGATTCCGGCCCATACAGATATCCACAGGAAGCTACATGGATCAATTCAGAAACATTGGCGTGATTGGCCGCATGGGCAGCGTCAAGGTGGTCGAGTCGCTGCGTCAGCTCAAACAATACCTGACGAATAACCACTACCACGTGATTATCGAAGAAGACACGGCAAGCATGTTGCCGGGCCATGGCCTGCAGGTGGCAAGCAAAAAACTTCTGGGGGAAATCTGTGATCTGGTAATTGTTGTTGGCGGCGACGGCAGTCTGCTTGGCGCGGCCAGGGAGCTGGCCAAATCGAAGATCCCCCTGTTGGGGGTCAATCGCGGCCGCCTGGGCTTTCTGACGGACATATCACCGTCCGATCTGGAGGAACGGCTGGGCAAGGTCCTGCAAGGTGAGTACATCGAAGAGACCCGCTTCCTGCTGGATGGACATGTTGAGCGTAATGGTCAGCCCCTTGGTTTCGGAACGGCACTGAACGATGTGGTACTTCACCCCGGCAAATCTACCCGGATGATCGGCTTCGATCTGTATATCGACGGACATTTCGTATATAGCCAGAGGTCAGACGGGCTTATTGTGTCCACACCTACCGGCTCGACGGCCTACTCGCTGTCAGCGGGTGGGCCGATTATGCATCCCAAGCTCGATGCGGTTGTGCTGGTGCCCATGTTCCCGCACACCCTTAGCAGTCGCCCCATCGTGGTAGATGGCAAGAGCGAGATCAAACTGGTGATCGGGGAAACCAACGAAACCTATCCACAGATCAGTTTCGATGGGCAGATGAATATTGCCTGCGCGCCTGGCGATATTATTCGTATCACCAAGAAGCCCTTCAAGATTCGCCTTATTCACCCCGCGGATCACAATTTTTACGCCACATGCCGGGACAAGCTGGGCTGGGCCAGTGAGATTTCAGCGAGTTAAAAACATGGCAGGACAGGCAAGATCCGCAAGCCGCGGCTACGATATTATCGGCGATATTCACGGATGCGCACATACTCTTGAAAGACTGCTGAAGCAGATGGGATACCGCAAGGTAAACGGAATTTACGAGCATGTACGGCGGCAGGCCATTTTCATCGGCGATATCATTGACCGGGGGCCGCGCATTCGTGAGTCCCTGCATCTGGTTCGGGACATGGTTGAACATGGTTCCGCCCGCATCGTCATGGGTAACCATGAGTACAATGCCCTCGGTTACTGCACCCGTGCCCGGCCAGGCAGTGGCAGGAAGTTTCTGCGCGAGCACAATGCCCGCCATGATCGGCTGATCCGTGAAACCCTTGAGCAGTTCGAGCACCACCCCCACGAGTGGAACGAGTTTCTGGAATGGTTCTACACAATCCCGCTGTTTATAGACGAGCCGGATTTCCGGGCCGTGCATGCCTGCTGGGATAGCGACCTGATCAACAAATTCAAGCAAAGCCAGGGCGGGGCCTGTATCGACGATGATTTCCTTCATGCCTCCGCGGCCATTGAGTCTTTCGCCGGACAGGTAATGGATACGCTGCTGCGCGGCACTGACCTGCGGCTGCCACCAGGGGTAAAGATTACAGGCAAGGACGGTTATGTGCGGGAGTTTTTCCGCACCAAGTTCTGGGCCGACAACCCCAGGACGTACGCCGACGTGGTTTTCCAGCCGGACCCGCTGCCTGAAGAGGTTGCCTGCCGCGAGCTGACCGATGCCGAACGCAGCCAGCTCATCAGCTATCCGGCATCGGCGCCGCCGGTGTTCGTAGGGCACTACTGGATGGAAGGAAAGCCCGCACCGCTCAAGCACAACGTGGCCTGTATCGACTTCAGTGCCGTCAAATATGGCAAGCTGGTGGCTTATCGACTGGATGGAGAGCGCACCCTGTCCCGCGACAAGTTTGTCTGGGTGGATGTGGAACGTCCTGAGCAGCCGGAGTATCCCACCAGCGAAGACAGCATAGCGAGGTAGCCTGTGTACCGGATCAAGCAGATCGACACTACGGTGAACCTGGCAGGCTTCAGTCGCTGGCTGAAAGAGCAGGGAGTGGGGCACCGTATCACCGAGGAGGGTGGCTACCAGGTGCTCTGGCTGGACAACCCCGAGCATACCGAGCCAGTACTTCAGGCCCTTGAGCGTTTCCTGAGTGAACCGGAAATCCAGCAGGCAGTGAACACCACCGCACGGTCTCCGGTGTTTGTGGGTGGTCGCTGGCAGCCGTCACCACGGCATGCACCCGTCGTGCTGGGGATGATCCTGCTGGCGCTGGTGATGGCCTGGGTTACGGCCATGGGCCAGAATCAGCTATCCACTCTACTGATGTTTGTGGACCCCCGGTTTTACGAATGGGGCAGCATGGCGGAGCGTATCCAGGCGCTGTCATCTACGCTGGCGAGTGGCCAGCTCTGGCGCCTGTTTACGCCGGATTTTCTGCATTTCAGCTGGACTCACATCATCTTTAATTCGGTCATGCTCTGGTTTCTGGGCAGTCAGATCGAGTGGTTTGATGGCCGTGCCCGTTTGCTCGTGCTGTTTGTGTTCACCAGCCTGTTGTCCAACGGATTACAGTACATTGTCTCCGGTCCGTTATTTGGCGGATTGTCCGGTGTTGTATACGGCATTCTTGGCTATTGCTGGCTCAGCCAGAGGCGGGTGCCCAGGTTCCAGTTCCCTCCTGCATTGGTGACTTTTGCAGTAGCCTGGATGGTCATCGGGTTTACACCCTTGCCGGAGATGCTGGGATTGGGACGAATGGCGAATGAGGCTCACCTGGGTGGTTTTGTGGCGGGCCTGGCCCTGGCAGCGATTTTGCCGGTATCAAAAAAAGCCCCGCGAAATCGCGGGGCATGAAAAGAGCGTTTAGCTCCTGATGAGAGAGACCAAATGAACACGACCTCGGTCATTTGGTGAGTTAATGATAATCATTATCGTTTATTGTTGTCAACGGGTTTGCTCATTTTTTTGTTAGAGAGCGAATGGACAGTGACTGGAGAGTGAGATGACATACGAAGAGCTGATCAAGCGGCTGGACCCGGCGGTCTACCAGAGCCTCAAGCGCGCCCTGGAACTGGGCAAGTGGCCAGACGGCCGCCAACTGAATGATGAACAGCGTTCGATCTGCATGGAGGCCGTTATCTATTACGAGGATCATCACCAGATCCCCATGGAAGAGCGGGTCGGGTATCTTGATCGGGGAAAAAAGGCCGGGACTGCCTGTGATCCGAGCGTGGCTCGCACAGCCGGAAGCTCCACTAACGGGGCGGCGGACTCTGACAAGTTCTTCGAGGTGAAGTCTTGACCGCACTGGTTGATATTGCCGGTCGCCTTCGCAAGATGCCGGCCGAGCCCGGTGATCCAGTCAGCTATACCATCCGTGTAGGGGATACGCGAATTCCTCTGAACGAGATGGTGGGCTTTCCGCTACAGCTCGATTTTGATGGCGTGATACGCTGTATCAACTGCGACCGAAAAACCAGCAAGAGTTTCAATCAGGGTTATTGTTACCCCTGTTTTCGCAAGCTGGCGGCGTGTGACAGTTGCATCATGAGTCCGGAAAAGTGCCATTATCATGAAGGAACCTGTCGCGAGCCAGAGTGGGGCGAAACCCACTGTATGATTGAGCATGTGGTTTATCTGGCCAATTCCTCCGGGCTGAAGGTCGGCATTACCAGAGGCTCGCAGGTGCCCACGCGCTGGATTGATCAGGGGGCTGTCGATGCTATTCCCATGGTAAGGGTCGCCACCCGTCAGCTGGCGGGATTTGTTGAGGTAGTCTGCAAGAAATACGTTGCGGATCGCACAAACTGGCAGGCGATGCTGAAGGGCCAGGTGCCAGAGCTGAATCTTTTGGAAGAGCGCCGCCGCATATTGGGGCTGATAGCCGAGGACCTGGTCGAGCTGAGGGCTACCTATGGTGACAGCGCCATCCGGGCAGTGGAGGAAGGCAGCCTTGCTTTGAGTTATCCGGTGCAGGTGTGGCCCCAGAAGGTGAAAGCCCATAATCTGGACAAATCACCGACTGCCGAAGGCGTCCTTCAGGGCATCAAGGGCCAGTATCTCATCCTCGACACAGGCGTAATCAACATACGTAAGTACACTGGTTACGAAGTCCGCTTCCGGGTCTATCCGAAGAACTGACACAGACCCCACAAATTCTGGAGAAAGCGAATGCGTACCAGCCAGCCACAGACCATATATCTGAAAGATTACCGCGTCCCCGTTTTTCTGGTGGACCACGTGGACCTGCGTTTCGAACTGTTTGAGGATGGGGCAAGGGTACACAGTACCTTGTCCATGCGCCGTAACCCTGACAGCGACAGCCCGGACAAAAGTCTTGAGCTCAATGGCGACACCCTGACCACCCTGGAGTCGCTGAGTCTGGACGGCCGTGAATTGGCGAAAGAGGCCTTTGAGGATCGCGTCGACAAACTGGTGGTCCACGAAGTGCCGGACAGCTTCGACCTGGGCGTGGTGACCTGGATAGAGCCTCAGAACAACACCCGTCTGGAAGGTCTTTACCAGTCTTCCGGCATGTTCTGTACCCAGTGCGAAGCCGAGGGTTTTCGCTGTATCACTTACTTCCCCGACCGTCCCGACGTCATGGCCCGCTTCCGCACCCGCATTGAGGCGGACAAGGCCCGATATCCGATCCTCCTTTCCAATGGCAACGATGTGGAAATGGGTGACCTGGATAATGGCAGGCACTTTGTGACCTGGGAAGATCCGTTCCCCAAGCCGTCCTACCTGTTTGCCCTGGTTGCCGGAGACCTTGTGGAGAAACGGGACAGCTTCCGGACCATGTCCGGCCGGGATATCAATCTGCGCATGTATGTGGAGCCCCGCAACGCCGAAAAGTGCGATCACGCCATGGATTCCCTGAAGCGCTCCATGCGCTGGGACGAAGAGGTGTATGGCCGCGAATACGATCTCGACATCTTCATGATCGTGGCAGTGGATGACTTCAACATGGGGGCCATGGAGAACAAGGGTTTGAATATTTTCAACTCATCCTGTGTGCTGGCCAGCCAGGAAACCGCAACGGATCTGGCATTCCAGCGTATCGAGTCGATTGTCGCCCACGAGTATTTCCACAACTGGTCCGGTAACCGTGTCACCTGTCGGGACTGGTTCCAGCTTAGCCTGAAAGAAGGCTTTACCGTTTTCCGGGACTCTCAGTTCTCCGCGGATATGGGCTCGCCCACCGTCAAGCGGATCGAAGATGCGAGCATGCTGAGAACAGCCCAGTTTGCCGAGGATTCCGGCCCAATGGCGCATCCCGTTCGCCCTGAGTCCTACATGGAAATTACCAACTTCTACACCCTTACGATTTACGAGAAAGGGTGCGAAGTGGTGGGGATGATCCATACGCTGCTTGGCCCCGACCTGTTCCGCAAGGGCAGTGACCTCTATTTTGAGCGCCACGACGGCCAGGCCGTGACTACCGACGACTTTGTCCGGGCCATGGAAGATGCCAGTGGCCGGGATCTGTCCCGGTTCCGCCTCTGGTATGAACAGGCTGGTACGCCAGAACTGACAGTGCGGGATGACTATGACCAGGCAGCCGGTATCTATCGCCTGACAATCGACCAGGCTATTCCGGATACTCCGGGCCAGACCCGCAAGAAACCCCAGCACATTCCGTTTGCTGTCGGGTTATTGGGGGCTGACGGCGAATCCTTGCCATTGAAACTGAGCTCTGGCGAAATGGACGCGCCCACAGACCGGGTACTGGAATTGACCGAGTCCAGTCACACGTTTGAGTTCCATGGTGTGTCCGAGCGTCCGGTCCCGTCACTGCTGAGAAACTTCTCGGCACCAGTACGGGTTTATTATCCCTGGACCCGGGACCAGTTGATGTTCCTCATGAGCCACGACCCGGACGGCTTCAATCGCTGGGACGCAGGCCAGCGGCTGGCTGTGGACGTGATCAACGGGCTGGTGGGAGACACCGCGGGCACGGCTGTTGACTCCGGATTGACGGAAGCCTATCGCGGCCTGTTAACCGATGCATCCCTGGACCAGGCACTGGTTGCGAAAATGCTGCAGTTGCCCTCTGAAGCCTATCTGATTGAACTGGCAGACAAGCCGAATGTGCCCGCCATCCACCAGGCGCGGGAAACAGTGCTTGGACACCTCGCAACTGCACTGCGTGACGATCTGATTACCTGTTATCAGCGCAACACCCTAGAGGGCCGCTACGAGGTGACGCCAGAGGCTGTCGCCCGCAGAAGTCTGCGAAATACCGCACTTGCCTGGCTGCTTCACTCAGACGACGAGCAGGGCCGGGCGCTGGCGGTAAGCCAGTTTAAAAATGCGGATAATATGACCGACCGCATGGGCGCATTGCGGGCCCTTGTGAATTCCGGATATGACCAGGAACGTGAAGCAGCACTGAACACTTTCTATGAACAATGGAAAGACGACCCGCAGGTGGTGGAGCAGTGGTTTGCTGTCCAGGCCGGTAGCAGCCGTACGGGCGGATTATCGGCGATTCACGAATTGTTGGCTCACCCGGCGTTCGACTGGAAAAATCCCAACAAGATCCGCTCGGTGATTGGGGTGTTTGCTGGCCAGAACCTGCCAGCGTTCCACGCCGAGGATGGCTCGGGCTACCGGTTCCTGGAGGAGCAGGTGCGCCGACTGGACGACAGCAATCCCCAAATTGCTGCAAGGTTGGTGTCTCCGCTGACCCGGTGGCGCAAATTCGCACCGGAGCATGGTGAGCAGATGAAGACCGCGCTTGAAGCCATCAGGGACAAATCCGGCCTGTCGCGGGATGTCTACGAGGTGGTCCACAAAAGCCTTGCGGGCAAGGCGGGAGAGTAGGCTGACATAGTATTCGCCCGGCCGTTTACAGAACCTGTCCCGGGCGGATACAAAATCGCACTTTCGGTCGATAGACAATATCGGCCAATCGGCTAACCTGTCAGGAGCCGATATTCCATGATGACACAATAAGAAAGGCCTTAAACAAGGCTTTCAGACAGGTTGAAGGTTAAACAATGAAGTACAAAAACAATGTAATTCTGGGCAGTCTGTTTGCGTTTTCTGTCTTTGCCATGCCAGTCAGTGCTGGTGTTTCATCGAGCGAAGCTGCTCGCCTCGGGCAGGATCTGACTCCTTTCGGCTCGGTGAAAGCTGGTAATGATGCGGGAACCATCCCGCCCTGGACGGGCGGCCTGACTGAAGCTCCTGCCGGCTATGAGGGTAGTGGTCAGCATCACATCAATCCGTTCCCGGATGATGAAGTGCTGTTCACCATCAACGCCTCGAACATGGAGCAGTACGACGAGTACCTGACGGATGGCCTTCGTGCCATGCTCGATACCTATCCCACCACGTTCCGTATCCCCATCTACAAGAGTCGGCGCACCCATGCGGTACCGGACTGGGTTGCTGAAAATACCAGAGAGAACGCGGTTGAGGCAGAGATTGTCGGTGAAGGCGAGGGTATTGATGGCGCCTTTGCGGGTTATCCGTTTCCCATTTTGCATGGCAACAATGAAGAGAAGGCCTGGCAGGTTATCTGGAACCACCTGACCCGCTGGCGCGGGGTTTCCGTAACCCGTCGCTCCAGTGAAGTTGCGGTTCAGACCGACGGGGATTACTCCCTGGTCACCTCGCAGCAGGAAGCTTTCTTCAATTACTACAATCCGGAAGGCAGCGAGGACGAGCTGGATAACGTCATTTTCTACTACCTGTCGTTCACTCAGTCTCCGCCCCGTCTCGCCGGCGGCGCCATCCTGATTCACGAAACCCTGAACCAGATTATCAATCCCCGTAACGGATGGGGCTATAATGCTGGCCAGCGTCGTGTTCGTCGTGCCCCGAACCTGGGCTATGATTCTCCGATTGCAGCAGCCGACAACCTCAGAACCGCCGACGATACCGATATCTTTAACGGCGCGCTGGACCGGTATAACTGGAACTACGAAGGAATGCGTGAGATCTACATTCCTTACAACAACTACCGCCTTGGTGAGAAGGGCACTCCCTACTCAGAAATACTTGGCATTTCCCACCTGAACCCTGACCTGACCCGCTGGGAGCTGCACCGTGTGCACGTTGTTGAGGCTACCCTGAAACAGGGTGAGCGCCACATCTATGGCAAGCGTCGTTTTTATGTGGACGCGGACAGCTGGAACACCGTGCTGCTGGACCAGTATGACGGTCGCGGTGAACTGTGGCGAGTGACCATGGGCATGGCGAAGAATTATTATGAACTGCCGGGCGTCTGGACCGTTCTGGATGTGTATCACGACCTCCAGGCTCGTCGCTATCACGTGCTGGGCCTTGATACCGAAGAGCCCTCCACACGAAAGTTCACGAACGATGTGCCCAACCGCCGCTATTTCTCACCAGCATCCCTCCGTCGCAGGAGTGTACGCTAGCGACTGCGCCAGTTGGCAGGAAAAGACTTTCGCCAGAGACGAGTGGCGACGAATATACCGGTGGCCGCAAGGTCACCGGTATATTCATAGTATCGGCCGGTATTACCGGCGTAATCAGAGTGACACAGTTCAACACAACATATAGGCAATCTGAATGGCTACAAGGTTGATGTGCAAGACTCTGGGAGCGGCCTGTCTTGGAGTGTCCATGGCAATGTCCGCGCCCTCGGTGTTTGCGCTTGCAGATATCATCGAAACCCCTTCCCGGCCCACCACTCTTGCGCCAGAGAATCTGCTCACTGATGCGGATCGGGCAGGAGATCGTATTGTGGCGGCCGGTGAGCGTGGTCATATCATTTATTCCGACGATCAGGGTGAAAGCTGGGTTCAGGCCGAGGTGCCGGTTCGTGCAACCCTGACCGGCGTTGACTTTGGCACAGACACCCACGGCTGGGCCGTGGGCCACAGTGGCGTGGTTCTCCATTCCGGCGACGCTGGCGAAACCTGGGAGCTGCAACTGACTGGTATTGACGCGGCCGAACTGGCTATTGCAAGCCGCCAGGAGCAGGTCGAAGAGATGGAACAGAAGATCGAGGAGGCCCCGGAAGAGGAGAAAGCCGACCTGGAGTGGGCTCTGGACGATCTGTTTTTCTCGTTGGAAAACATGGAATCCGACCTCGAAATCGGGCCGGTAAACCCGTTCCTGGACGTCTGGTTTGAAAACGAAGATCACGGCTTTGTGGTGGGTGCCTACGGCATGTTCCTGCGCACCACCGACGGTGGCGAAAACTGGCGTGACTGGGCGCCCAGGCTTGACAACCCCACCGGGTTCCACCTGAACGGCATTACCCGGATCACCGGAGGTGCGTTGGTGATTGTGGGTGAGGCGGGCCAGATCTTTGTCTCCGTTGATGGCGGAGACGGCTGGGAAAAACGTGAAAGCCCCTATGAAGGTTCCCTGTTTGGTGCCATTGGTACAGGCCAGGTGAATGAGATTCTGGCGTTTGGTTTGCGCGGCAACATGTTCCTCTCCACCGATCTGGGCAAGAGCTGGAAAGTGGTTCCGAACGAAGCGGGTGCAACGCTCAATGATGGTGCTGTGGCAGATGACGGCAGAATTACTCTGGTGGGTAACGGCGGTACGGTTCTGATGAGCACCAATGGCGGAGAATCCTTCCGGCCATACTCCAGGGATGACCGGGAAGGCGTCATGGATGTAGTGCCGGTATCCGGAACCAATCTCCTGATTGTGGGCGAGGGTGGCGTGAAGCATACCGATGCCCGCGGCAAGAACCTTCAATAACGCCCTGATGCGGCACCAACAGATCGAAAACGAGAGGGGCTTTTGAATGTCGAACCCGAAGCATGACAAGGGCGAGCATTACCTGACTACACCGAAGGCAGAACCGTTTCTGGAACGGCTGATCTTCAACAATCGGGCCATTATCCTGATTGCATTTTTCTTCCTGACCCTGTTTCTTGGCTACAACGCCATCAAAATCCAGCCTGATGCCAGTTTTGAGCGGATGATTCCGCTTGAGCATCCGTACATCGTTAACATGCTGGAGCACCGCAACGACCTGGAAAACCTGGGCAACTTCGTTCGTATCGCCGTAGAAGTGGAAGAAGGCGATATCTTTACGAAAGAGTACATGGAGACCCTGAAGCAGATCACCGACGAGGTGTTTTATCTCAACGGGGTTGATCGTTCCGGGCTGAAGTCTTTGTGGACCTCCAACGTTCGCTGGGTGGAAGTCACCGAGCAGGGGTTCCAGGGTGGTACGGTAATTCCGGACAACTACGACGGTTCGCGGGACAGCCTCGAGCGTCTGCGCCAGAACGTGCTCCGGTCGAACGAAGTGGGACGTCTGATCTCAGACAACTTCCGTTCCACCATCGTATATGCACCCCTGTACGAAAATAACCCTGAAACCGGCGAGCCGCTGGACTACGGCGAGTTTTCGCGTCAGTTGGAAGAGAAAATACGGAACAAGTACGAAGCGCAGAACCCGAACATTGATATTCACATTGTCGGTTTTGCCAAGAAAGTGGGTGACCTGATTGAAGGCATCGGCTCGATTGCCTGGTTTGCCGGTATTACCATCATTCTCACCACACTACTGCTGTTTGGTTACTCCCGCTGCATTACCGGAACGCTGGTGCCGGTATTTACCTCCATCATTGCTGTGTTCCTTCAGTTGGGTACTTTGAGGCTGCTGGGTTACGGGCTGGATCCGTACTCGGTGCTGGTTCCGTTCCTGGTGTTTGCCATTGGCATCAGTCACGGCGTTCAGATTGTTAATGCCATGGCCGTTGAGGCCGCGAAAGGATTCGATTCGGTTACCGCTGCACGGCTGGCGTTCCGGGCACTTTATATTCCGGGCATGCTGGCACTGATTTCCGATGCCTTCGGTTTCCTGACGCTGTTCTTCATCGAAATTGATGTAATCCGCGACCTGGCGGTTGCCGCCGGTATCGGTGTGGCGTTCGTTATCCTGACCAACCTGGTGTTGCACGTCCTGATCATGTCCTATCTGGGCATTTCCAGGGGTGGCGTCCGTCATGTGCAGAACCATGGTGAGAAGCAGGACCGGAAGTGGCGCATCATGTCTTATTTTGCGCACCCGGGGGTGGCTCCGATTTCGCTGCTGATTGCGGTGATCGGCCTTGGGCTTGGTCTTTACTACAAGCAGGGTCTGAAGGTCGGTGACCTTGATCAGGGTGCCCCCGAGCTGAGGGCTGATTCCCGTTACAACAAGGACAACGCCTTCATCATCGATAATTACTCCACCAGTGCCGATGTCCTGGTAGTGATGGTGAAGACCGAGGAAGAGCAGTGTACCCAGTACAACACGCTCAGGGCCATGGATACGCTGCAGTGGGAGCTGGAGAATACGCCAGGTGTCCAGTCTTCCGCCTCGCTTGCGAATGTGTCCAAGCTGGTGACAAAGGCGCTGAATGAGGGTAACTGGAAGTGGTATGAAATCTCACGCAACCAGACCATCATCAATGCCTCCATTCGTGAAGCCCCGGCGGGTCTGATCAATACGAACTGTGACCTGACACCAGTGCTTGTATTCCTTGAGGATCACAAGGCTGAAACGCTGAAGACGGTAACAGAACGTGTCGAGGAGTTTGCCAGCAACAATAATAACGAAGAGCACACCTTCCTGCTGGGTGCCGGCAACGCGGGCGTCGAGGCTGCAACCAACGACGTCATCTCCAGCGCCAAGAACATGATGCTGATCTTCGTCTATGGCGTGGTCGCCTCATTGTGCCTGCTGACCTTCCGGTCAATCCGGGCGGTGTTGTGTATCCTGATTCCGCTCGGGCTCACGTCCATTCTGGCTGAGGCGATCATGGCGGTGTCCGGTATCGGTATAAAGGTTGCCACACTGCCGGTTATCGCGTTGGGTGTGGGTATCGGTGTCGACTACGGCATCTATATCTACAGCAAGCTCGAGAAGTTCCTGCTTGAGGGCAAGACGCTTCAGGAAGCCTATTTCGAAACCCTGCGGTCCACGGGTAAGGCCGTTATCTTTACCGGTGTTACTCTAGGTATTGGTGTGGTGACCTGGATCTTCTCCCCCATCAAGTTCCAGGCAGATATGGGCCTGCTGTTGTTCTTCATGTTCATCTGGAACATGGTTGGTTCCATCTGGCTGCTGCCGGCCCTGGCGCGCTTCCTGCTGCGCCCGGACCGTATGGTTGCCAAGGCCCGCGCGAACAAATAAGATTCGCAAATGCCTGAACAGAAAAGCCCGCGCTGCGGGCTTTTTTGTTTTTCGCTCAAGCGGTTAGCGTGCTAATCCTGGCTTTATTTATGGCCGGAATTGGTCTATGTTTTAAGGCGAACGTGGAGAGTGTCTGTGTAAACGCACAGACCGAAAAAAAGCAATAACGAACACAAAAGGGAAAAGTCATGGCACTGAAACAGAAATTTTCCGCACTCGCGGTTGCGGCCGCAGTCAGCTTTGGAGCGACCTCTACCGCGGTGAATGCGCAGGAACAGCAGTTCGTCACCATCGGCACCGGTGGTGTAACCGGCGTTTACTACCCGGCCGGCGGTGCAATTTGCCGCCTGGTTAATATGGATCGCAAAGAACATGGTATCCGTTGCTCTGTTGAGAGCACCGGTGGGTCGGTCTATAACCTGAACGCGATTCGCCAGGGTGAACTGGATCTGGCTGTTGCCCAGTCTGACTGGCAATATCATGCCTATAACGGTACCAGTGAGTTTGAAAAAGACGGCAAGAATGAGAAGCTCCGCGCCGTGTTTTCGCTTCACCCTGAACCGTTTACCGTTGTAGCCAGCAAAGGCTCCGGCATCAAGACCTTTGAAGACCTGGAAGGCAAGAGGGTTTCCGTGGGCAACCCCGGTTCTGGTCAGCGGGCTACCGCAGAAGTTCTGATGGAAGAAATGGGCTGGACCATGGACAAGTTCTCCCTGGCCGCGGAATTGAAGGCGGCCGAGCAATCCCAGGCGCTTTGTGACGGCAACATCGACGCTTTCTTCTATACGGTTGGCCACCCTTCCGGCGCCATCAAAGAAGCAACGACCTCCTGCGACAGTGTGATCGTCAGCGTCGATAATGAAGCGACAAAGGCGCTGATCGATGAGAACCCGTATTACAAGGCAGCCACTATCCCCGGCGGAATGTATCGGGGAAGCGACGAAGACACCACGACCTTCGGCGTTGCCGCCACATTCGTGTCCTCCACCGATGTTTCGGAGGACGTAGTGTATGAGGTGGTCAAGGCAGTATTCGAGAACTTCGACAGCTTCAAGCGCCTCCACCCGGCGTTTGGCGTGCTTAACAAGGAAGAAATGGTGTCCGACGCTCTGAGTGCACCGCTGCACCCTGGCGCCGAGAAGTACTACAAAGAAGCCGGCCTGATCGACTGATTCTGTAACCGGTAAACAGCACCGCAGGCATTCCAGCCTGCGGTGTTTTGATCTCCGACCCGCTATATTTTACAGGACCCAGCTATGGCCAATAGCGAACCGAGAGCCGGGGATACCATGGACAGCAAGAAGGTTGCAGAAGTTCTTCAGACCGAAACCGGCGGAAGAGCTGCGACTGGAACGGCTGCCCGGATACTCTTTATTGTTCCCCTGTTCTGGTCACTTTTTCAGCTATGGATAGCGTCGCCGCTGCCTTACATTGTCGAGTTCGGCGTTTTTAACTCGACGGAGTCCAGATCTATCCATCTTGCATTCGCCACCTTCCTGGCGTTTGCTGCCTACCCGATGATTCGGGGCAGGAATGTCGATCACGTTCCTTTCTACGACTGGATTCTTGCACTGGCTGCCGCGTTTGCAGCTTCCTATCTGTACTTTTTCTACGACGAACTGGCCACACGCCCGGGTTCGCCCATAACCCAGGACCTGATCGTCGCCCTTGGTGGTATGGTACTGCTGCTTGAGGCTACCCGCCGGGCGTTGGGGTTGCCGCTGACTATTGTGGCGGGCGTATTTCTCATCTATGCACTGGCCGGCCCCTACATGCCGGATGTGATCTCCCACAAGGGCGCCAGCTTGAGCAAGCTATCGTCCCATATGTGGCTGGGTACGGAAGGTGTATTCGGTGTCGCCCTGGGCGTATCCACCAGCTTCGTCTTCCTGTTCGTCCTCTTTGGTGCGTTACTGGAGCGTGCAGGGGCGGGTAACTACTTCATCAAGGTTGCCTACGCCATGCTCGGCCACATGCGTGGCGGGCCAGCCAAGGCCGCTGTGGTATCCAGTGGTCTGAGCGGTGTCATTTCCGGCTCGTCCATCGCCAACGTGGTAACCACAGGTACGTTTACCATCCCGTTGATGAAACGGGTTGGCTTCCCGGCCACCAAGGCGGGTGCTGTTGAAGTGGCCGCCTCCACCAACGGTCAGCTGACCCCGCCAATCATGGGCGCGGCAGCCTTCCTGATGGTGGAGTACGTGGGGATTTCCTATCTCGAAGTCATCAAGCACGCGATACTGCCGGCGCTGATTTCCTATGTGGCACTGATTTACATCGTTCACCTTGAAGCCTGCAAGCTGAAGATGAAGGGCATTGAACGTCCGAATCGTCCAACACTGGCTCAGCGCCTGCTGAACTGGGTGGTGATTCTGCTAGGCCTGAGCGCTCTTACCTTTATCGTTTATTACGGCATTGGCTGGCTGAAAGTGGTCCTTGGCGAGTCAGCTGTGTGGGTGCTCGGGCCCCTGCTACTCATTGTCTACATCGGGTTGGTCTGGTATTCAACCCGCTTTCCTGCGCTTGAGCAGGATGATCCCGAGTCCTCAATGGATACGCTTCCGGACGTCGCGCCCACGGTGAAGACTGGTCTCTACTTCCTTTTGCCGGTGGTGGTGCTGGTCTGGTGTCTGACGGTTGAGCGCTTTTCTCCCCAACTGTCTGCATTCTGGGCCACAGTGTTCATGATTTTCATCGTCGTCACACAGCAGCCGCTAAAGGCCTTTTTTCATGAAAAGGGTAACTTCCTGGCGGAAACAAAAACCGGCTTTGTCGACCTGCTGCATTCTTTGGTGACGGGTGCCCGGAACATGGTAGGTATCGGCGTGGCGACGGCGACAGCCGGCATCGTGGTAGGCACTGTAACACTGACCGGTATTGGTCTGGTAATGACGCAGTTCGTAGAGTTCATATCGGGCGGCAATCTGCTGCTGATGCTGATCTTTACCGCCATTATCAGTCTGGTCCTCGGTATGGGGCTGCCCACCACGGCCAACTATATCGTGGTTTCCACGCTGATGGCGCCGGTGATCGTGACCCTCGGTGCCCAGAGCGGTTTGTTGGTGCCGCTCATTGCGGTCCATCTGTTTGTATTCTATTTCGGCATTCTGGCGGATGATACGCCGCCCGTGGGTCTGGCCGCCTACGCTGCGGCTGCCATCTCGGGGGCGGACCCCATACGAACGGGTATCCAGGGTTTCACCTACGATATCCGGACGGCCATTCTCCCATTCATGTTCATATTCAACACGCAGCTGCTGCTGATCGGGTTGACGGGCTGGGTTGACTTGCTGGTCACCATAGCCAGTGCGGTCACCGCCATGCTGGTCTTCTCCGCAGCGACGCAGGGCTATTGGTTTACCAAGAGCTATAAGTGGGAGTCGGCGCTGCTGCTGTTGATCACCTTTACCCTGTTCCGTCCGGGCTACTGGTGGGATATGGTCTACCCGGCAACGGCGGACAGGCCGGCAACTGAAGTGATGGAGCATGTTGAGAATGTACCTGCCGGTGGCTCCATCGTGCTTCAGGCGTCCGGTATGTCACTGAGTGGTGATGAAGTGTCTACTTACCTGAGTCTGGAGCTGCCAGCCGGTGAGTCGCCCGAGGCGAGGCTTGAAAGCGCCGGCCTGGAGCTGTCCCCTCAGGAAGATGCCATGGTGGTGGACTTCGTCGGTTATGGTAGTGCGGCTGAGGACGCCGGTATCAGCTTTGGCTGGACGATTGACTCAGTGCAGGTTGAGCTTGAGCGCCCGCCAAAAGAGCTGATGTTCATTCCTGCTCTCATCCTGCTGGGGCTTGTGGCCTTTGGTCAATTACGACGACGATCGCCGGAAGAGGCCAGTGCTTACGGCTGATCGCCTTATGTGGAAACCCGGCATTAACCTGCCGGGTTTTTTTCTGTTAAACTCCTGCCCGCAACGGTCCGCGGTTTGTGTCGCGGCCAACCGTCAACAAGTGGTCTTTGGTACGGATCACCTCTGGGACTCAAGGAGCTAACTATGCCAGTAGTAACCCTGCCTGATGGCAGCCACCGCAGTTTTGCCGAATCAGTCACCGTTCATGATGTTGCCGCCGACATCGGAGCGGGTCTCGCCAAGGCCGCCATCGCCGGCCGTGTTAACGGCAAGCTGGTTGATACCAGCTTCCCCATCGACGACGACGTCGATCTCGCCATTGTTACCGAGCGGGATGACGACGGCGTTGATATTATCCGTCACTCCACGGCTCATCTGTTGGCCATGGCTGTTAAGGAATTGTTTCCTTCCGCCCAGGTGACCATCGGCCCGGTTGTGGATAACGGGTTCTATTACGATTTCAAGTTCGACCGGCCGTTTACCAACGAAGACCTGGGCCGGATCGAAAAGCGCATGGAAGAGCTGGCAAAACAGGATATTCCGGTGTCTCGCTCGGTGATGTCCCGTGCCGAAGCGGTGCGCCTGTTTGATGACATGGGGGAGGAATACAAAGTACGCATCATTGAGGACATTCCCGGCGATGAAGATCTGTCGTTTTACCGCCAGGGCGACTTTATCGACCTGTGTCGTGGCCCTCATGTGCCCAGCACCGGCAAGCTCAAGGCATTCAAGCTGACCAAGGTGGCTGGTGCCTATTGGCGTGGTGACACGAGCAACGAGCAGCTGCAGCGTGTGTACGGTACTGCCTGGGGCAACAAGAAAGACCTGAAGGCCTACCTCCATCGCCTGGAAGAGGCGGAGAAGCGGGACCACCGCAAGATCGGTAAGAAATTGAGCCTGTTCCACATGCAGGAAGAAGCACCAGGCATGGTGTTCTGGCATCCTGATGGCTGGTCCCTGTACCAGGAAATCGAGCAGTACATGCGCCGCAAACAGCATGAGCATGGCTACCAGGAAATCAAGACGCCGCAGGTAGTCTCCCGCTCACTGTGGGAAAAGTCCGGGCACTGGGACAAGTTCAAGGATGACATGTTTACCACGGAGTCCGAGAAGCACGATTACGCCATCAAGCCCATGAACTGTCCTTGCCATGTTCAGGTGTTCAACCAGGGCCTGAAGAGCTACAAGGATCTGCCCCTCAGGCTGGCGGAGTTCGGCTCCTGCCACCGCAACGAGGCCTCTGGTGCGTTGCACGGCCTGATGCGTGTGCGTGGATTTACCCAGGACGACGCCCACATTTTCTGCGAAGAAGATGCGATTCAGCAGGAAGTGTCTGACTTCATCCAGATGCTCCACGAGATATACAAAGATTTCGGATTTACCGAGATTCTCTACAAGCTCTCAACCCGTCCGGAAAAGCGAGTTGGGTCCGATGAAGTCTGGGACAAGGCGGAAGCCGCCCTGGAAGAGGCACTGAATCGCGAGGGTGTTGACTGGGAGCTGTTGCCGGGCGAAGGCGCCTTTTATGGCCCGAAAATCGAGTTTTCCCTGAAAGACTGCATCGGCCGGGTATGGCAGTGTGGTACCATTCAGGTCGATTTTTCCATGCCGGGACGTCTGGGCGCGCAATATGTAGCGGACAACTCCGAGCGTAAGACGCCCGTGATGCTGCACAGAGCGGTTCTGGGGTCGTTTGAGCGGTTTATCGGTATTCTGATTGAAGAATACGAGGGTGCGTTCCCGACCTGGCTGGCCCCAACGCAGATTGCGGTGCTCAATATTACCGACAATCAGCGGGATTATTGCCAGAATCTGGCAAAAAAATGGGATTCCCTTGGCTATAGGGTTAATGCCGACTTGAGAAACGAGAAGATCGGCTTTAAAATCCGCGAGCATACTATTAACAAAGTCCCTTTCCTTGTGGTTGTCGGTGACAAAGAAGTCGAGAACAACGCCGTTGCGGTGAGAACCCGTAAAGGCGAAGATTTAGGGACTTTATCGCTGGACGCGTTTGAGCAGCTGATGGCTGATGAAATCAATCGTAAAGGCAGAACCAAAACGGAGATCTGATTATTAAACAGCGAGCGAATCGGGGTGGGCGTACACCAAAAGCGCCGATCAATGAGAATATTGACGCAACGGAAGTCCGTCTGATCGATGCCGAAGGCAATCAGGTCGGTGTCGTATCGATCGAAGATGCACTCAAGCAGGCCGAAGAAGCGTCTCTTGACCTGGTTCAGGTTACGGATTCCGATCCGATCGTCTGTAAGATAATGGACTACGGCAAGAAAATCTTCGATGAGAAGAAGGCCAAGGCTGCTGCGAAGAAAAAGCAGAAGCAGACCCAGGTCAAAGAGCTTAAGTTCCGTCCAGGAACTGAAGAAGGGGATTATCAGGTCAAACTACGCAACCTGGTACGTTTCCTTGAAAACGGGGACCGCGGCAAACTCACTATTCGCTTCCGTGGGCGTGAGATGGCACACCAGGAAATCGGTATGAAGCTCATGAACAGGATCGAAGCGGATATTGAAGAGATTGCCCAGGTAGAACAGCGGCCGAAAATGGAAGGCCGCCAGATGACCATGGTTGTGGCTCCCCGCAAGAAGAAGTGAACCTGATCCGGTGAGATCCCCCGCGGTCGCGGGGGATTTGTCGTTCAGGGACACATTGATATCACTTAAAAACAGAATGCGGAGTTTTAAAAATGTCCAAGATGAAAACCAAAAGCGGGGCCACCAAGCGGTTCAAGAAAACCGCCACCGGCTTCAAGCACAAGCAGTCCTTCACCAGTCATATCTTGACCAAGAAGAGCCCCAAGCGTAAGCGTCAGCTCCGCGGTACCAAGCTGATTGCCAAGGCCGATGTGGCTTCCATCAAGCGTATGACGGCGTGCTGATTCAGCCGCTAACCACTCCTGTAAAGGTTTAAAGGTAGAAGGATTAAAGTATGGCTCGTGTAAAACGTGGCGTGGTAGCACGTCGTCGTCACAAGAAGATCATGAATCAGGCCAAGGGTTACTACGGAGCGCGTAGCCGCGTTTATCGTGTAGCCAAGCAGGCGGTGATCAAGGCCGGTCAGTATGCTTACCGTGACCGCCGCAATCGCAAGCGTTCATTCCGTGCACTGTGGATCGCCCGTATCAATGCCGGCGCCCGTGCCAACGGTCTGTCCTACAGCCGTCTGATTGCAGGTCTGAAAAAGGCCAATGTTGAGATCGATCGCAAAGTTCTGGCTGACCTGGCCATGAACGAACAGCAGGCGTTTACCGCTGTAGTTGAGAAGGCAAAAGCGTCTCTGTGATCGCTTAGCTCTTTCATCGGTTACCGATCGATTCAGGCGTCTCCATGGGTTCATGAGGACGCTTTCTGATAGGGGAAGGGCGCGCTCTTCCCCTATTTTTGTTTAGAGCGATTCCATTTCTGGATTGGAGCAGGGTCAATGGAAAACCTGGATCAACTCGTTCAGGACGGTCTGGCGGCAGTCGACAGCGCAGACAGCTTGCAGGCGCTGGACCAGATTCGTGTTGAATACCTTGGCAAGAAGGGTGTGATCACCCAACAGGCAAAGACACTGGGCAAGCTGTCTGCGGAAGAGCGCCCGGCTGCCGGCCAGAAAATCAATGAAGCCAAGGGGCAGGTGGAGCAGGCGATCAACACCCGCCGTACGGACCTCGAGCGAGCCGCCATTGAGCAGAAGTTGGCCAGTGAATCCATTGATGTAACCTTGCCTGGCCGCGGCCAGGACCTGGGCGGGCTGCACCCGGTTACCAGAACCCTGCAGCGTATCGAACAGTTCTTCTCCCGCGCTGGCTATACCGTGGAGCAGGGGCCCGAAATCGAAGACGATTATCACAACTTCGAGGCTCTGAATATTCCGGGGCACCACCCGGCCCGCGCCATGCACGACACCTTCTATTTTAATCCGGGCACTCTGTTGCGGACGCATACTTCCCCGGTGCAGATCCGGACAATGGAGGATGGCAAGCCACCGTTTCGCATGATCTGTCCCGGGCGTGTCTATCGCTGCGATTCAGATATGACCCACACGCCCATGTTTCACCAGGTTGAAGGGCTGTTGGTGGAAAAAGACGTCAGTTTTGCCGATCTGAAGAGCACCGTTGAGGAGTTCCTGAGAGTGTTCTTCGAGCGGGACCTGGAAGTGCGCTTCCGTCCCTCCTATTTCCCCTTCACAGAGCCGTCCGCGGAAGTGGATATCGAGTGGGGGCGTGAAGAAGATGGCAGCATCAAGTGGCTGGAAGTGATGGGTTGCGGCATGGTTCACCCCAAAGTCTTCGAGTATTGCGGTATCGATGCCGAGGAGTATCGTGGCTTTGCGTTCGGACTGGGCGTCGAGCGTCTGGCCATGCTTCGCTATGGCGTGAGTGACCTGCGTATGTTCTTCGAGAACGACCTCCGTTTTTTGCGGCAGTTCCGTTGAGCGCATCATCAGGGCAATCGAATTAACAGGCAAAACCGCACCAGGACAAGGCAGATACCATGAAATTCAGTGAGCAGTGGCTACGGGAATGGGTCAATCCGGCGAACGACACCCAGGCATTGATGGACCAGATCACCATGGCGGGACTGGAGGTGGATGGATTCGAGCCTGTAGCCGGCAAATTCAGCGGCATTGTGGTGGGTGAAGTCGTCTCCGTAGCGCCCCATCCGGATGCAGACAAACTCAGGGTCTGTCAGGTTAGTGATGGAAACCAGACGGTGCAGGTGGTTTGTGGTGCCCCCAATGTCCGGGATGGACTCAAGGTGCCCTTTGCCGTGGTAGGCGCCGTGTTGCCGGGTGACTTCAGGATCAAGAAAGCGAAGCTCCGTGGGCAGGCATCGGAAGGCATGCTGTGTTCGGAAGCCGAGCTGGGCCTCTCGGAAAACCATGATGGCCTGATGGAGCTGCCCGAGGATGCCCCTGTAGGCCAGGAACTTGCTGATTTTCTCAAGCTGAACGATGTTACGATCGATGTGGATCTGACACCGAACCGCAGTGACTGCCTTTCCATCAAAGGGATCGCCCGGGAAGTCGGTGTGTTAAACAGCCTGGTGGTTGAAGGCCCGGAGATCGCCCCTGTTGAAGCGGTGCACTCTGAGGTGCCAGAGATTGTCGTTAAAGCACCCGAAGGTTGCCCCAGATACCTGGGCCGGATTCTGCGCAATGTGAACCTGAGCGTGGAATCTCCACTGTGGATGCAGGAGAAGCTGCGCCGCTCCGGTATTCGCTCTATCGACGCCGCGGTGGATGTGACCAATTATGTGATGCTTGAGCTGGGTCAGCCCCTGCATGCGTTTGACCGGGACGAGATTGAGGGTGGTATTGTCGTTCGCATGGCAAAGCCGGATGAAAAGCTGGTATTGCTTGACGGGCAGGAAGTGGAGCTCACCAGCGAGACTCTGGTCATTGCGGATCACGCCAAACCCATTGCCATTGCCGGTGTGATGGGTGGGGAGCATTCCGGTGTCAGCGAGAAAACCCGGGACCTTATTCTGGAAGCTGCCTACTTCGACCCGATTACCCTGGCCGGCAAGGCTCGCCATTATGGTCTTCATACCGACGCCTCACATCGCTTTGAACGAGGCGTGGACTACGAGCTCGCCCGTGATGCCATGGAGCGTGCCACGGCATTGCTGATGACCATCGTCGGTGGCGATCCCGGTGAGGTTGTTGAAGTTGTCAGCAAGAAGGACTTGCCGGAAGACCGCACGGTAGATTTGCGGGAGCAGCGCGTTGCTGATGTGTTGGGGCTCGAAATCGACCGGACCACGGTTGAGGAAATTCTGACGCGGCTGGGACTTCATATCGATAAGCTCCTGAAAAATGGCTGGCGGGTGCATGTTCCCAGCTTCCGCCCGGATATCAGTATCGAAGAAGACCTGATTGAAGAGATTGGTCGAATCTTCGGGTACAACAATCTCCCCGTGACAGAGCCCACAGGGTCTCTCGGCCTACGGCCTCAGGAAGAAGCGGTTCGCCCGGTGTCTGCCGTCCAGGATTACTTTGTGTCCTGTGGTTATCAGGAAGCGATCACCTACAGCTTTGTGGATCCGAAGGTCCAGAGTCTGGTCGACCCGGAGCGGGAAGGCATCGCTCTTGCGAACCCCATTTCCGCCGATCTGTCGGTTATGCGCACCACCCTGTGGAGCGGATTGCTGAAAACAGTGGCACACAACCAGAATCGGCAGCAACCACGGATTCGGCTATTCGAAACCGGCCTCAGGTTTGTGAAAGAGGGCGATCGGATCGATCAGCAGCCCATGCTTGCCGGTGTGGTGGTTGGCACTCAGTTCCCCGAAAACTGGGCGAATGGTCGCAGAAATGCCGATTTCTTTGATGTAAAAGGAGAAATGGAGAGCCTCTTCCGTCTTCTCGGGATCGAAGTGCAGTTCCTTGCCAGCCACCACCCCGCCCTGCATCCGGGCCAGACCGCGGAATTGCTGCGGGGCGGGGAACATGTAGGCTGGCTGGGCACGTTGCACCCACAAGTTCAGAAAAAACTGGAACTTAATGGCACGATTCTGATGTTTGAGCTATTCTTGAATTCGATCGTTTCTGGATATGTGCCTAATTTCAAAGATATTTCAAAATTCCCTGAAGTTCGGCGAGATTTGGCTATCATTATCGGAAGCGATGTGGGGTTCGCAGACGTTGAGCGTGTCGCTGAAAAGCACGCTGGCGAGCACCTCACAGCGTTGCGTGCGTTTGATGTCTATGAAGGTGAAAGCCTGGGCGAAGGTAATCGCAGCCTTGCCCTCAGCCTGTTCTGGCAGCATCCTGAGCGCACACTAAATGAAGAAGAGGTGCATTCACTCTTCAACGGTGTCATCGAGGCATTGCAGGAAGAGTTGGGGGCAACACTGAGGAGTTAACAGATGGCGGCTTTGACGAAAGCGGAAATGGCGGAGCGCTTGTACGAAGAATTGGGGCTCAACAAACGCGAAGCCAAGGAAATGGTAGAAGCTTTTTTCGACGAGATCAGGGGCGCTCTCAGCCATAATGAACAGGTCAAACTGTCCGGATTCGGCAACTTTGACCTGCGTGACAAGAAGCAGCGGCCGGGACGGAACCCGAAGACTGGTGAGGAAATTCCCATCAGTGCACGGCGTGTAGTTACGTTTCGCCCAGGACAAAAACTGAAACAGAAAGTAGAAGCGTATGCTGGAACCCAGTCATAACAACGAATTACCCACGATACCGGGTAAACGTTACTTTACCATTGGTGAGGTGGCCGAACTCTGCGCGGTAAAGGCGCACGTTCTCAGGTACTGGGAGCAGGAGTTTCCCCAGTTGTCGCCGGTCAAGCGACGTGGTAACCGTCGTTATTATCAACGTGCCGATGTTATTACCATTCGTCAAATTCGAAGCCTGCTTTACGATCAGGGCTATACCATCGGCGGTGCGAAGCAGAAGCTCAGTAGTCATGAGGTTAAAGACGACACCTCGCAGTATAAGCAATTGATTCGTCAGATGATTACCGAACTCGAAGATGTCCTGGACGTGTTGAACGCGCCGGTGCGCTGACTCAAACAATGGGGCCAGATAAAGCCGAAGGTACGCCTTCGGTTTTTTTATGTCTTGTGACTATTCAGTAATAGGCCTTGTTCCCATTAACGGATTGGATGAAAGTAGCATGCTATATGGGACTGACGTTGAAAGACGCAGTTCTCTGACTTGTTAGCGATCACGGTTGTAGCTAGTGGCTTGAGCGCGATTGCTTGTTTCGCTGAAATCTCACTAGCAAACCAACACGGACTGGAATTATGACCGCCGAGACTACCCCTGATCCACTGGTTGTCGGGATTGCCGCATCGGCCGGCGGCCTTGATGCGCTCAAACAACTGCTCAAACAACTGGATGCGTCAGCAGCGCTGTCTCTCATCATCGCCCAACACCTGTCACCGGATCATGAAAGCATGCTGACCAAGCTTTTGTCGCGGGAGACAAAGCTCCGGGTGCGGAGTGCGATAGACGGTGCGCCGGTTGAGGTTGGCACTGCGTATGTGATCCCTCCTGGCCATAATGCCACGGTTCAGGACCACCGGGTCAGACTGACTGTCACAGAGCAACACGGCGTGCCCAAGCCGTCGGCCAATGAGTTGTTTGTATCGCTGGCTGAAGCCTATTCCACCCGCGCAGTTGGCGTTGTGCTTTCGGGTACCGGGAGTGATGGCGCGCAGGGGTGTCGGGTCATAAAAGCGTATGAAGGGTTTACCTTCGCCCAGGACCCGGCGGAAGCGAAGTACGATGGCATGCCGCGAGCAGCCATCGAGACCGCCTGTGTCGATAGAGTGTTGACGGTAAACGACATCGCCAGGCAAGTGGTGAGGTTGGCCACACAAACGGAGTTACCTGCAGAGCAGTTGGAACGGGGCGGCAAAAACGAGGCACTGGTGGGTATTCTCGACCTGCTCTCACAGGAAACCGGCGTCGACTTCACCGAGTACAAGGAAAATACGCTTCAGCGCCGGATACAGCGCCGTATGGTTGCTACGGAGACGTCAAGCTGGCTGGAGTACGAGACGTTCGTCAGGGCGCACCCGGCTGAGTTGCAACACCTCTATCAGGATCTGCTGATTTCCGTAACGGCCTTTTTCCGGGATGGCGAATCGTTCGAGAAGCTGGGGCGGACTCTCAAAAATATTGTAGAGCACAAACGGCCAGGTGATGAAATCCGCATCTGGGTGGCAGGCTGTGCCACGGGGGAAGAGGCGTACTCGATTGCAATGCTTCTGCACGAGACCCTGGGAGCGGATATTTTTGATTACAACGTTCAGATCTTTGCCACCGATATCGATATCCCGGCACTCACCATAGCCCGACGCGGGCGCTACGAGGCAGTGTCGGTCAAGGACCTGTCCAAAGACCGGCTCGAGAAGTACTTTACCCCCGCCAGTGATGGCTGCCAGGTCAAGAAACACATTCGTGAGATGGTGACTTTCGCGCGGCAGAATCTGGTCGGCGACCCCGCATTTCTGCGTATGGATCTGGTGAGTTGCAGAAACGTTCTGATTTATATGAAAGCGGAACTTCAGAAGCAAATCCAGGCTACGTTCCATTACGCTCTGCGCCCCGGAGGTTATCTGTTTCTGGGCAAATCAGAATCCCTGCCGGGCAGTGAACTCTTCGAAAGTTCCTCCACCGATAGCCGGGTGCTGATTCGTAACGATGACGTTGGCAGCGAGATCTACCGCCGTTACAAACTGAGTAACCGGTCGGTGCACTCACGGCCCCCTGTTGCGGAGGAGCGCGCAGGCAACAACTATGAGACCCTGAGTGACAGGGTGAACCGGGCCATCTCCCGGCACGTTACGAAAAATGCGTTCGTGGTCGACGCCGCCATGGATATCAAGTTCATCTACGGTGATCTTCGGGAAATCACCAGAATAAGCAAGGGCAAGGCAAGCCTGAATCTGCAGAATATTGTCCACGGCAGTCTTCAGGTAGAGCTGAAAAGCCTTCTATTCAAGGCCCGTAAAGACGGTTCGGTGCAGAAATCCCGGCCGATTGCCCACGAGGGGCATCTTTTCCACTTTGAAGTGATCCCGTTATCTGAGCAGGGCGAGCAGGAGTTCCTGTATCTGGTTCGCTATGATTTGACGGCCAGCAAAGGCGATACGCCGCCGATTCCGGTGGAACAGGCCGACGATCAGGTGGAGCAGCTGCAGTTTGAGCTGACCGGTATGAGAGAGCACCTGCAGACCGTGATCGAGGAGCTGGAAACCTCCAATGAGGAGCTGCAGGCGGTGAACGAAGAACTTCAGTCCGCCAACGAGGAGCTGCATTCTACCAATGAGGAGCTGGAAACCTCCAACGAGGAACTGCAGTCGACCAATGAGGAACTGACCACGGTCAATCAGGAAATCCAGGTCAAGGCGAGCGAAATTGCTGCGCTGCACGCGGATCTGAGCAACCTTCAGCGAAGCTTGCCGCATCCGCTGCTGGCGCTGGATGCCGACCTCAAGGTGTTACATTTCAATCCGGCGGCCACGGAGATATTTGCGTTTGACGAAAAAAGCGTGGGAAAACCGGTGGATCAGATGGAGCCCAGGCTGGAGTTGCCAAACCTCAAGCTGTTGATTGACCGGGCATTTAAAAGTCAACGCGCGGAATTCGTACAGATCAAGGGAAGTGAGCGCAGCTTCGAGCTTTCCGTGAACAGTTATCGTAGCGAGAGCGGTGAACTCAGCGGCGTTATTCTGCTGTTCTGGGACAACACCGAACTGCTGAAGCTTTATGACTCCCTGCAGCAGGCGCTGCGCGACAACTCTCTGCAGGCCCGTGCCATGGAGGCTGCCGATCAGGGCATTATCATCGTCGATGCCCAGTCCGGAGACATGCCCATCTTGTACGTCAACCGGGCGTTTACGGAAATGACAGGGTACGCCCGCGAAGAGGCACTGGGGCGGAACTGCCGGTTTCTGCAGGGGCCTGATACCGCCCCTGGAACTGTCGATTCGATCAGGTCCTGCATCAAAGAGCAGGGCGCTTGCAGGGAGTTGATCCTTAATTACAAAAAGGACGGTACGCCGTTCTGGAATCGGCTCAGCGTGGCGCCGGTGACCAGCGAGGGCAAGCTTACCCACTACCTTGGCATCCAGAGCGATGTCTCGGACATGGTGTACCGGCAGAAGCAAATGGCCCTGGCCGAAGAGGTTTTCAACAATACCCACGAGAAAATCGCGGTGTTTGATGATAAAAAGCAACTGGTTTTCCTCAACCGGGCATTGTCCGACTCACTGAGGCCGGCGTCTGACTCCGCACCCTTTGATATCGAGAGTTTTTTCCATCCCACCGACAAGGAGCTTTCGCTGGATACAATCTGGCAAATGGCCGAACGCGATGGCAAATGGCGTGGGGAGCTTCTGTTCGTTAACGCCGGCGCCATCGAGCCACACTATGTGTCGGTGAGCCCGCTCTATGATGATCTGGACGGATCGGTTCGCTGGGTTTTCGTGTGCAACGACATAGCAGAACTCAAGGTCCGGGAGGAAGAACTCCACGAGATGGCCATGTTCGACGAGCTGACAGGGCTGCCCAATCGCTTGCATCTTAACGATCACCTGACCGATACGGTGCTGCGGCATGCTCGTGCTGGCACCCGGTTCGCACTGCTGTTTCTGGACATAGACAAGTTCAAGCGGATCAATGATTCTCTTGGCCACGCGGTAGGAGATTCCATACTCAAGCATTTTGCGGCCACTCTGCAGCAACTGATCCGTGATTGTGACTTCTTTGCGCGGATAAGCGGGGATGAGTTTGTGGTGATCATGGACGAACTGGAGGAGATGGAGTGTGCCCAGACGTTTGCCGCCCGCATTCTGGAAAGCCTGAAGAATCCGATCGAGATTGTCGGGGAGAAACTGTTCATCTCCTCAAGTATTGGTATCGCGATATACCCTGAGGATGGTGAGCGACAGGATATTCTGCTCCGTAATGCAGACATTGCAATGTACCGGGCGAAGCAGACTGGCCGTGCGAAGTTCAGTTTTGTTGATCCCGGGCGCAGTGATGAAATGCTGGAGCAGCTTAGGGTTGAGTACGAACTGAAAACCACGCTTCAACAAGGCGTCGACAACGGGCTTCATTTCGTTTTTCAGCCGTATTTCCGTAATGGGGGTGACAGACAGCTGTTGGGTGTAGAGGCCCTGATTCGGTGGAGTCATCCGGAGCTGGGTGAACTGGGGCCAGGGCCTATTCTCAAGGCGGCGGAAATCGCTCATCTTCAGGAAAGCCTGGACTGCTGGGTGCTGACTCGGGCCATTGAACAACGCAACGCCTGGGTCAGTGCGGACGAGCGGATGAAAAACGTGCAAATCTCTATCAACATCCACCCCCAGAATCTGTCGAAGCTCCATGACCCCCGGTATGGGATGCATAAAATTCTGGACGAGTACGACGTGATCGACTGGTTGACTGTGGAAGTGACGGAGGAGGCGCTGCTCGTGCGTACCGAAGAGCTTGACGAGTCGCTCGCGTATCTTACTTCCAAGTCCGTCCAGCTGGCGATAGATGACTTCGGTGCGGGATATTCAAATTTCAGTTACCTGACCGAAATTGGCTATGTCTCGAAAGTAAAGCTGGATGGAAAGCTCTTCAGGGAAGTGGAGTGCAATTCTGATAAACAGAAAAAAATGGCAGCGCTCATGCAGATGCTGAAATCCATGGGCTTTGAAACGGTTGCGGAAGGTATCGAAACCGAGGAAGCGCACAGGGTTTTAAATCAGATGTCCTGTAGTACGCTGCAAGGTTTCCATCTGGGCCGGCCAGTGCGGGAAGCGGCAATCCTGGAAATGGCCCTCCTGGATACGCCGGCCTGAAAAAAATAAAGCCCGGACCAATTGGTGCCGGGCTTTATTCGAGGATTTGGTCGGGACGGTAGGATTTGAATTTACTTTATCCTCTATGTCGTCCTTTCTCGCACGGTAAATCAAATGGTTAGGTGCGGTTGCGTGTGGCTCTGGGGTGTAATTGGGACAAATATTGGGACATCATCGCTTCTCATTCACGACCTTTAATTTCTCCATTTCCCGAGAACTCTCCTCCCCGTGTAACCAACGCGAATAGGTCGTCAGCAGAACTATGACGCTATGGCCTAGTTGGCTTGCTACGAAAGATGGGTTCATCCCAGCCATGAGGCAATGTGTGGCGTAGGTATGTCGGGTGTTATAGGTTCGCCTATGTCTTATCCTTAACGCCTTCAGAGCCGCCGTGAACACGACTCTGGGCGGTTTGTCTGTAAGCCATGATTCGCCGGTCCGCGGGCTCCTGAAAATTTGTTCTCCAAACTGATAGGTCAGCGCCTTAGCCTCTTCCAGGGCAGCAAGTGCATGGTCATTCAAAAAGACCTCACGACTGCGTTTGGTTTTCGTTTGTTTATTGAGTTGGCCTCGAATCCTGGCTTTATTTACCATGGCGACGCCCCGGTTCCAATCAATGTCGTTCCAAGTGAGGGCAAGCATTTCAGAAGTTCGCATCCCTGTCCAGAATGCGAACTGAGCGTAAATGGCATAGATTCGCTCCCCGCTGTCTCCATGCCTGTTGTAGAGGTAATCAATAATCTGTTGAGCCTCCTCGCTGCTGAAGGGGTCTACCTCAGGCTTCTGATGTCTCATGTTTTTGAGCTTTTCGGCAGGATTCCGGTCAATGACTTCGTCATCGACCGCCAGCTCAAACACCCTGCGCAGCGGTGTTAGACAGTTATTTCTGGTTTTCATTGAACTCCATTCGATTTCAGCAACGTCTTGTTTGAGCTCTGACACAGAAAATGAATCGATGGGACGAGTCGCGTATAGGGGTTGCCAGTACTTCATGAGAGCCTTTCTATATGTGTTCCGTGTGTTATCGCCTATTGAGGCGGTATCCAGATAAAGTTGTGCATATTCGCTGAAGAGGGGTACATCGCTAACCAGATACTGGGGTTGATCGAACTGCGGAAAATGCTCCGCAAGTTCGATCCATGTCAGTGTTCCGAATTTGGCTTTGTTCGTGATTTCAGCTCGTAAACGGGCTGCCTGGACGACGTTGGTCTTGGTCGGTTTCCTCGGCCAGATTGGCTCCAAGCGGCTGCCGTTCCAGGTGAATCGGATTTTAATGCCGGAGCCGTGGGGTCGTATGCCGGTCGGAAACTGTTTAGCAGCCATGTTTTTACTCCTTTGATCGAAACCCAAATATTTCCGTCCGGATCGTGGACGTATTGCTCTCCTGCTTTCCACTTGCCATCTTTGATCTTGCCTTTGGCCCAGTGGGGGCCTTTTCCGAGAATTTCGCAGATTCGCTGGTGTGGAAGCCAATCCAGGGCTTCCAGGTCAATGGAGATAGTTGACTCATTGAGGACGTCATTTATTGATTTGTTCATTTGTTCCATCTCCAGCATTTGGCAATAATATTAGATTTAGTGCTTTTTTTATTTCCTGATTGCTTTCAATTATCCTGATTGCTAATGAAAGTGCGTAGGTGCAAAGCCTATAGTTATTAATTCCAGTGATATTGAGGTGAGCCGAATTTTTTATAATCGATTGCTGAGGCAAACTTTCATCTGACAATCTAATTATTTTACAATTTAATTTTATAAGATCGGTCAGTTTTACATTGGCGTCTGACCTAATGAATATATGACTTCTTTTTTTTGGGTTGTCGTTCTCCGCGTAAAGCTCAATGACAGGACCGGTGAACTCTACTGAAAAAATAGTTTGATTAAGCTTGTTTTTTAATATCCGCTCTGCCATTTCCCTCAAATAGGGGTTGTCAGAGTAGATTGCATAAGAATTTTCTAGCATAAATACCTCTATAGATTTATATTGCAACTTTACTTCTAATCCATAGTAGATATTTTACTATATATAAATATTCGACCAAGAAAATAATTAAGGAGACCATGTTGAATAGATTAATGTAAATGGTCCCCCTAGCCCGGATTTCTCATAGGTCCCCAGCAAGTCTCGCAGACTGTGCGGGTTACCGCCATTACCGCTCATTGGCGGCCGTGACTGATCAATAATCGATCAATTCCTGTTGTCCGGACACACGGCCCCCTTTCCCCCATTGAGTC
>NZ_JBDWCL010000055.1:0-3527 GCF_039977835.1 Marinobacter sp.
CGCTGATTCCGGCATCGTGAACACCGATTCCGGAAAATCCGGGAAAGTGTTCATCTTCAATCGGAATGGCTGTTCACGTTAAACCAGAACTGGTGTTCACGTTCGTCCGGAATGGGTGTTCATGATGGGCCGGAATATGCATCTATACGGCAATTCTCGGTAAATTACTCACTACACGCTCATCTACTCTAGAAACACTGACGATCATGACCACCCGCGAAGCGCAAATCGCCCAATTTATTGACCGCCACTATGAATACCGTAACACCCCGATCGCTCTAGAGAATTATCTCTACAACGAGACCAACCTGAGCAGCTCTGCTGTACGGATTTTTCTCGAATATTGGCGACTCGGCAAGATGGAGTCGTCGTGGGAATGTAACATCAGCGCCGAATCGCTTCAGGAACGTCTAGGAATTTCACGCTCTTCAGTTGAGCGAGCCAACAGGGCTCTGGTGGAAGCATCGTTAATCCGTCGAATCAACAACGGGAAATCGAGTTTCGACCCCTTTCGTCAACGGGTTTCTACAACCAAAATTCTATTCCCAAAAGAGCTTCTGCAGTACGTCAACGGCTACCGCTACCGGAGCGACCTGAGGCCTCTCCCAAAAGACGACCTTCTCGGCTTTGCAAAAACACTTGCCGACGTCCCCTCATCAACGCCATCGAGCAAGCTTACAATCGAACTCAAAGTTATCAAGAGAATCCTCAACGGTAGGCAGCATCTGACCCCAGACATAGAACAATTCGCAGCCCAGGTCTCCTGGAGCATCCTCCACGGAGATATGACCGAAGAAGCTTATGGCTCACCGGATAAAGCGATCAACACAGCAATCAGTCTTTTTCGCAGCCAAAAGTGGGGAGAGCCACGAGGTATGAGGGAACTTCACCCGAACTGGGCACCTTCGCCTGAACTTCACGTTCACATATTCTAGATAAGACGTCTCTCCAGCGCCATCTCGCCCCTTCCCGCCTGATCAAATCTGAGGGCGGCAACGCAACTCAAGGGTTTATTTTCTGCATTTTCAACGGCAGTTATCGACGTATTTTTCCGAAAATTTAAACCTTGAGATCTGTATCGGTTTGCGTATCATTAATAATACGGCGGTTATTGCCGCGTTTTTCGGATTTTTCAAACCATGCTAAATAAAGAATCACGCGAACGGTTAAAGCAGCTGTTACCAGTTTCTATGCTGGCGACCAAGCCGTGGTTAATCGATCAGGGCCTGAACCGGCACTTTGTGGACAATGCCATACGCAGTCGGACCCTACTTCCCCTGGCTTCGGGGGTTTACGCGCTGTACGAAAAATCCGTTCGCTGGCCAGGTGTCGTGGCTTCTCTCCAACGAATGTCCGAACAGCCTCTCCACGTGGGCGGCTTAACCGCTTTGGATCTCGCTGGCTTCACGCACTTCTTGTCAACGAGTTCGGAGGTGCGCGTTCATATATTCTCAGAGTCGCCCCTACCAGGCTGGATCAACAGAATCCCAGTAGCTGCCCACTTCGAGCGACATAGCACCGCTCGTCTTTGGCCCGAATCAGTGATGAGGAATCTCGGATTTCTTCGCGAATATAACTGGCAAGACGGGCTACCTCCTATCACCTATTCGTGTCCGGAAAAAGCTTTGCTGGAAGTGCTGACAGAGGTGCCCTCCGCTGTCAGTTTTGAACACGCAGATGCGCTGATGCAGGGATTATCTAGCCTATCGCCGAGGAAGATAGATGCTCTTCTGAAAGCGTGCGGGAATATCAAGGTCAAACGGCTATTTCTATGGCTAGCTGAGCGGAATGGGCATGCCTGGTTTAAACGCCTTGAGCCTGACGCATACGATCTGGGGTCCGGAAAGCGAGTTATAGCACAGCACGGCCGACTTCACCCCAAGTGGGCCATAACTGTACCTAGAGAGATGCATGACGAGAATGAGCATGGATAGACGAGTTCAATACCATCGACAGGTCCAGCTATTGTTACAACTGTTGCCTTACGTAGCTGAGCATGGCTGCTTTGCACTCAAAGGGGGTACAGCCATAAACCTGTTTTTCCGGGATTTCCCCCGTTTATCCGTGGATATCGATCTGGTCTTTCTCCCCATGATGGAACGTGCCGAGGCGCTGAATACGATTCGACAAAGCCTTGCGATGTTGGCCGAGTCCATTCGCTCTGGAATACCCGGCGTTCGAGTTGTCGAATCATTTCGCGAGAAACAGGATGCTTTACGACTCACCGTGAACAAAGAAGGCGCGCAGATCAAAATCGAACTTTCGCCAGTGCTACGAGGAACCGTGTACACCCCCACGGTGATGCCTGTCAGCGAGAGCGTGGAAGAAGATTTTGGGTACGCTGAAATCCAAGTCGTTCATTTCGCCGATCTTTATGCCGGGAAAATATGCGCAGCCTTGGACCGCCAGCATCCGAGAGACCTATTCGATGTAAAGTTGTTGCTGGAAAACGAAGGAATCGCTGACAGCCTGAGAAAGGCCCTCTTGGTCTATATGATTAGCCACAACCGCCCCATCGCTGAACTTCTGCGCCCAAACTTCAAAGACATTTCAGGCCTATATGAAGGCGAGTTCCGAAGCATGGCGCGGGAAGATGTGCCACTGCACGAACTGGAAACAACTCGTGACCAGCTAGTCAATCTGATTCGTTCATCATTGACTGAACAGGAACGGCAATTCTTGCTGACTTTCAAGCGACGCTCGCCGGACTGGAGTCTACTCGGCCTCGATGATGTTGAACACCTGCCTGCAGTTCGGTGGAAGCTGCAAAACCTCAAGAAAATGAGCCCGACCAGCCATACCCAAGCCCTGAACGAATTGGAACGAGTCCTCCAAGCCTGAAACGAAGCCGGTCTTACAGCAATAGGCCCCTACTCCTGAAACCCTCGAACCCTTCATTTCTGACGGTCTCGGGATATTCTTATCTGAAGGAGTAATAGTACTAATTATCTCTTAGTACCAATTGCTCATATTTCCCCAGCCACGAAAAAGAATAGTCAGGCCCGAGAACACTGAATGAGTCTTCGGTGATCCGCTAACATTATCCAACGATTCCATCCACAGGTTCTTCCCTACTACTACCCTCCTCGTCTGCTTGCTGGATCAACGCAATGTTGTAGCCTGACCTGGAGTCGAATCCCATCCAGGAGAACTACATGCGCAACATTCAGAACCTAATGCACGAAATCAGAGCTTTAGCTCAGGAGGTCGAAAACTTTCATGAAGTCGAGGTTTCCCTGCTGATCAGAACTCACAAAGGAGAGAAGTCACAATTCATTCGTCTACAAACGGAAAAGAAAATCGATGGGAAAACGAGTAACGATGATCTTTCCCAATTCAATGGACCGAAATGGTTCTAAACATTAAACGTCCTACAGAACTCCGTTACTAGCCCGGATTTCTCATGATGGGATAAAAGAAAGCGGCTGAAAGTGCTATAGTTTCAGGACCTTACACCGTTCACCAAGCACCAACAGCCGCTATCCAAAATGGTACCTGAAAAACTGACCTTCTCGCCACTGTCTCGC
>NZ_JBDWCL010000056.1:0-2706 GCF_039977835.1 Marinobacter sp.
TTATCTGGAGCACCTAAAAGTGCCATAGAGGCCAATCTGGACTCCCTGATGACCACCTAACGGTCAAACTCGGGAAACCAAGCGAACAGACAACGTTAAATAACGCCTGTCAGGTGCAAGTCCGACAGGCTGCTAGCGAGATCAGAAACTTGTCGTTGCTCAAAGATCTGCAAGCAGATTTGGGTGATTCGGATGGACTCGCTATGTTCAACCAGCTTCGCTGGCTTGAAGACCCACTAGCGCCAACAACCGTGCCGCGAGTGCCTGGGGTAAACAGTTTCGGACTAGCTACAGGTGATGAGAGCGCTCAGCTATCCTCGAACACTGAGACGAATAATGAGGAGCAAAAGATTTATAATCAATTGGCTCCTGTCTCGGAGAACTTATTAACTGCGTCCACCGTTCAAGAGGCGGCCTTCAAAGGAATTGTTACCCCCGAGGACAGACCGGTGGCCAGCAATCTCTGGATCATTGGGCCCAATCGCACAGCAGACGGTTCAACTATTTTCAACAATGGCCCACAGTTTGGCTGGTTCAATCCTGCTTATACATACAGCGTTGGACTTCATGGTGCGGGCTATGACGTTACCGGAAATACTCCTTTTGCCCTCCCTGTAATTCTATTTGGCACGAATAACCAAATCACATGGGGCGCGACAGCCGGCCCATTGGACGTGAACGATTATTACCAACTTGAACTAAATCCATCGGATCAGTACCAGTATTTCTACAATGGTGAATACCTCGACATGGATAAAAGAAGCGAGGTTATTCAGGTCAAGACCGATGAAGGAATTCAAGAGGAGACGCTGGATATTTACTACAGTGTTCATGGCGTAGTGACCAGCTTTGACCCCAATAACAACACTGCTTATGCCTTCAAACGCAGCTGGAGTGGATACGAAATCCAATCCCTCATGGGATGGATTCACTCTATGAAAGCAGAGAACTGGGAGGAGTGGCTCGCAGAAGCTGAAAACGTCGCTACAACCATCAATTGGTATTATGCGGATGCCGAAGGAAATATCGGCTACGTTTCACCAGGCTACCTACCAATAAGACCTGCAAACCAAGATATCCGTCTACCAGCGGCAGGGGATGGATCGATGGAATGGCTGGGCATCCGTCCGTTCGACGAGGTACCTAAGACCTATAACCCGAGCCAAGGCTATATCGTAAACTGGAATAACCAATCCACTCCGGGTGAAGTTGGCCTCGGTGACGGAGCAAATTGGTCTGTAGTGGACCGAGTGAACGAGTTCATTGCTCGCATTGAGGAAAAACCTGTCTTGACGCCAGACGAAGTGTGGGATCTGAACCGGCAAACAGCGCTATCCGACACCAACGCACGTAACTTCATTCCTTACATTGTCGAGTCAGTGCAGGAGCTACCTAATGATGATCCAGTGCGGCTGGCAGCAGACTCACTTTCTGAATGGTCTATGCTAAACACCAATCCAGATTTTGATGGCTTTTACAATGAGCCTGAAGCAACACTGTTCAGAAAATGGCTAACAATCGCTTATGACGCGGTGTTAGCTGATGACATCCCACAATTCGCGTATTCATCCAATCCTGGGTATCCAGTAGAGACTTCTGGGGGAAGCATTCGCCCGGGTCAAAGCAGTAAATACCTGTATAACGCTTTACTCGGTGAGGATGCCGGTGTTGAGCAAACTTTCGATTTCTTTAATGGGGCAACTTATGAGGGAAAACTCACGATCGTAAGAGAGTCCCTTGCAGAAGCAATCTCTCAGTTGGAGCAGGAATTTGGCACGGATAGAGCCACTTGGCTCACACCAGCGGCTGTTCATCGCTTCAGTACTCGTAACTTTTTGGGTGTGCCGCAAGCCAACCAGTCAGAACAATTGGAGCTCCCAACATACATGAATCGAGGCACCCAGAATCATCAGGTAACATTCGATGATTCGGGGAATACCGAGATGTGTACAGTTGCACCTCCCGGTCAGAGTGGCTTTGTTGCACAAGATGGCACCAAAAGTCGGCATTATGATGACCAGCTGATTCTCTTCAGGGATTGGGGCTGTAAGGCTGAATACTTGAACCCTGAGGATGTCGCAGAAAATGCGGATACGGAAATACAGCTTGAGGTAAGCCGAGTTCAATGAGGTTTAGCTAATTCAAAGTACTAAACTCTGAAAGTTCCGGAAGGGGCCCCATAGATTTGGGGTCCCACTCTTAATCACTGTTACCCTGAACCCTCTCAAACATCCAAAGGTAACGCGATTAACGCTTTACCTACCTTCTTTTTGGTGCTAAATCTGTTGCCGTGGCTCGATAAGCCAACGTTTTAATTTACCTTTTTTGGAAAATCTCATGCTATCCGTGGAAAGCCATGAGATATCTCGTCTTATCATGGCCAGCCAATGTCGAAATTTTAGCGGCCCCATCCCAAGTAATTGATTTCAAATATCCTCGAGTCTCACCTTAACGTTGGACTGACAAAAGTTCAGGTGAAGGAACGAAAAGATCCTTTTAAAACACCGAGAGCCATCGCCGGCTCAAACTCCCTAATTTCGAGCAAAACCTGAAATAGGACTTCCAATGTCAGGCAAAACCGTAAACAGTGCAATCCTACTGCTGGTGATCGGCAACGCCATGGCATTGATCAGTGACGTCTTCATCAAACTGATGGAACCCGGCGCGCCGATCTTCCAGTTTGCCTTCCTGCGCTGCGTCATCACC
>NZ_JBDWCL010000057.1:0-16626 GCF_039977835.1 Marinobacter sp.
GTCCTGAACTTTAACGATTTTCATGGGCGTATCTCATGGTTGGTTGGTCAGAATCGGGTGAAACAACTTTATAGTATAAACATTAGGCATCTATATAGTTCAAGCGGCCCTTTCCTCCCGCCACTGGTTATACCCCTCTAGACATGCCCCGTAACAAAATTTCGTCGAGTATTTTATTGTCTAAGGTCCTGAATCAATGGGATGGACTCCTCCTCACCTCACCGGCATCTACGTGCCAAAATGGTGAGTAATTAGTCTACCATCATGAAGATGAGGAGAAGCTCATCCCATTGATTCAGGAGGGAGTCATGGCTACAGTGAACAGGGTTGCCCGGGAGATCTGCGGCAAGGCCTTGGTCACCTGCTGCTTCACCCACGTATACCCTGGTGGCCCCGCCCCCTACTACACCGTGATCGCCCCGGGTCGGCGCGGCGACCAGGTCAAACAGTGGGACGAGATCAAGCTTGCGGTGATGGAAAGCCTGATCGACCTGGGTGGCACCATTACCCATCACCACGCCGTGGGCCGCGATCACCGGCCGGGCTACGATCGCCAGAGGCCGGAGCTGTTTGCTGACGTGCTGCGTTCAGCCAAGCAGACGTTGGACCCAGATGGTCTGTTGAACCCGGGGGTGCTGATATAGCCGTCAGGCTTCCGGGTAGGCAACCCAGCCTTCAAGCCATGTTGACGTGGCCCTGGGATTTACAGCACCAGGATATACGGCAGATTCATCGAAAAACTCGCTTTTGGGTGGCCGTTTCGACGTCATGGATTGTGTTGAACCCCTGGGGCGGAAGTGGGGGGAGGATTCGTTGCTGACTGATGGCTGCAGGCCGGTTTCGACCTGGATGGTGTTCTGGTGTTCCGGACTTCGCATCCACAGTTCTTCATTGAACCCGAAGTCATCATCGTCTGTTTCGTTAACAATCGTCAGGCTGCCAAGGCGGCCATTGTTGGCAAGCAGGTTGTGACTGAACGTCAGTGCGCCTGTGCCTATCAGAGCGGTAACCTCGTCCCGTGTATCCAGGGCTTCAATGGCGAAGCTGTCTATGATCATATTGTGGAAATGTCCGCCGGAGCCTTCACGCAACAGTATTGCCCGGTGCTCTTTCGCGGAGCGGCCATTGCCGTAGAGAGTAACGTTGTAGAACGTGGGTTCGGATCTCGGTACGGCAGAGTGGCTGGAGCCATTGTTGTCGCCTTCAAAAGCGTTGTCACCCACATCGCGGTGTTGCTGGACAATGGCGAACTGAACCCGGCCCCGCCAGCCCCAGTCCCAGTCGATACTGTCATCAGCGGCACCGGTTACCAGTATGTTTTTCAGGTCGACGGTACCGCCGAACATCTCGATGCCGTCGTCCAGCGCCCGATGTACCTGCACGTGCTGAATAATGGTGTTGGAGCCGCAACCACCCAGAGTAAGCCCGTTCAGTTCATTGTTCTGATAGACCTCGAATCCGGCAAACTCAATGCGGGTGTACTGGATCACCCCACAGCTGTGGTGTTCGTCGTTACCACCGAATTGCCCGCGAGGGTCGCTTTCGGGAATACCTTCAATGGCGGCGTTCGGCTGGTTAACCGGGGCATTTCCCAGGAGTACCACCCCGCCCCAGTCCCCACGGGCTCGCTGCCCTGGTTCCTTGCTGCTTGTGAAAACCACCGGCTGGTTCCTGCTGCCGCGGGCAAACAGTTTGGCGCTGGGAGTGACGATCAGTGCAGACCCGGGTTCGCCTTCAACGGTTACGCCGGGCTCGATGGTCAACTGAGCGTCTTCGACAAAAATCGTGTCTTCGAGCACGTAGCGACGCCCCGTCTCCCAGACTGTATCCGCGGTAATATCGGTGCTGATACGCACGCTGCGGTTTTCAAAAGCGGTAAAGCCGGCAACGGTAACGCCGATAACAGGAATGAGCACCAGCGCATTGCGCCAGAACCACCCCCGGCTTTTAGCTGGCTTTTCCGCGCCGACAGAAAGAGTCTGGTCCGGCGACTTTGCCATTAAAGGCAAGCCGTCATCGTTGGCCATGATTTCGCGGGCCAATGCCTGGAGCTCTGGGGAGCCATTAGCTTCAACGCGCCTGAGCACATCCGTTCGGTAGCCCGGTTCCCTGAGAAGGACATTGAGGTGGACGAAATCCACGCCAGGGCATTGGCCTTTATCGATACGGCGTTTCAGACGCCAGAGTTTTTCTACCAGTAGGGAGGATTCGTCGGCCATTACTGCTGCTCCGTTGGGATCGGATGAGAGCACCGTTATACACGTCCAATATGAAAGTTTAATGTCAGTGGCTGGTCCGGCCCGGAGCAGGAGGCGATGCGTGCAAGGCGGGCCAGCTTCAATGCATCCCGGCGGTCAGTCTTGATCCGCTCCGCCACCGCAATCGTTTCCTTGTGGACGTCCAGGCCCACATACGCGGCGTAACATTCCTGCCCGGGTAGTTCCAGCCTCACTGCAACAGTATCGATTCGGGCCGCTTCTGGTTTAAACTCATTCATGACCTGCCCTCCTCAAAGTGGCTCTGCTGTTGGTTTCTTTCCGCCCTCAACAATAACCCACGATCGTTGAGGGCGGGCAGGTCAAAACATCATGTCTAGATCCTCAATGTTCTCTAGTCAGCTCTACCCCAAATTCATAACAGTTTTATGAAGGCCCCCGGAGAGTCGGAGAGAAGTTTCTTCGCCTGTCTGTGCGCGCGGTCCTGCAAGTCGTGGAGCTTTTCCTGAATGGCGTGCTTTACGAGTTCAAAATCCTTTTCATCAAGTTCCAGAGCCTCCCGGTGGTCGATGAGATAATCCGTCAGAACCGCATAGTCGTTCGCATCACCCTGGGCCTCGGTGAGATTCTGAAGCTGCGACACTTTCGATTTGAGGCCCTTTCCGAACATCGGTCGAAGGATTCTCAAGCAGTAAAAGAGATCTTTGGACCGTTTCCGAAACTCATGAAAGTCCTCTATATCTTCAGATTCGCGAGCTTTCTTTTCTGCTTTACGGGCTTCCTGATAGATTTTTTTTGAGGTTTGGGACAAGATCAGAAAGGGATTTTGGAAGACTCCAATCTTTCGGCGATTTGCTGTTTGAATCGACTTCCAACGCAAGGTCCACGAAAAAGTCACTGCCTTTTTCTGCGAGGGGGTCGAGCTGGGCTTGTGCTGATAGAAAGCTAGCAACTGTATCCGCAGGTTTGCCTTCCAGACATAGTGTTTCAGCTAAGAGGTTGTTCCAGGTTTTCGTCCGAACGAGCGCATCCCTGTTGCCAGATAATTTGCCTGAGACCTCTTTGTAGAACGACTGGTTGTCGCTGAAGTCCGCCTTATCCATATGAGGCTTGACGAGGCGCAGCACTGCCCGAATTTCCTTGCATCCTTTTCGAGCTTCATGAACCCCAGTCTCGGGATCCCGGCATGCTCGGAGAAGTGAGAGAGCGATGTCGTCATTGATTGACCGCATTAGCCGTCTCAGATGCTTCGCAAAATTGCCGTTGGGAGTGAGTCTGTACCGCATGACGTTACCTCGCTTCACCCGAACAATGTTAAAGATCGAGGGTGAAATGGTGTACTCGTTTCAGTGGACTTTGGCCATGGGCGTGATGGCATGGGGGCTAGGTGAATCTATAAAACAGGACCCCGCAGAGGCCTTTGCCCGTTTTTTTGCGTAACTGGCTGCGTCGGAGATCTGATCGGCTGTTCGCTGGTCATCTGGGCCCACTTGGACAATGCCCGCTGCCAGGGATACCAGTGGAAAGCGATTGATGTGCCCGCCTCTGTCCTCGGATTCCACGAAACCGTTTTGCAGTACAGTATCGGTATAAAAACGCCGGGTCTGATCGACGAATTGTGCTTGCAGGGCTTTGGCATTGGAAATGGCAAGGGGCGATGGGCTGATTACGACAAAGTCGTCCCCGCCAATATGGCCTACGAAGTCGCCGTCGCCGTGAAAGAACTCCAGCAGCAGGTCGGCGAGCAAGAGGATGACCTGATCACCCACACGGTAGCCAAGCAGGTCGTTGAGGGGCTTGAACATATTGATATCAAAGTAAACCAGAATGAAGGGAAGTCCCTCTTCTGTCCGCGCAGCCAGAGCCTTTTGAATGGGGACGTTGCCCGGTAAAAGGGTCAGTGGGTTGGCATAGCGCGCTGTTTCGATCTTTCTTGCAGTAATCTGTTTGAGCAGCATACGGGTGGATCCGAGTCCGACATACCGGTCGTTGTGTGTGACAACAAAGTGCTGCTTGAGGTAGTGGGCATCGTCGTCGATCAATCGCTGACTGACTTCATCCAGTGGTGTGTTGTAGTCCACGATAAGGGCATCGGAGCTCAGCATCTGGGTAACCTGGCGCTTTTCATACAGTGCGCGGCCATAAGGCGTGCTGAACGTTTCCAGAACCCGCCACTTATGAAGCAGACCAAGGGGGCGGCCATTATCCACTACTGGCAGCGAGAACGTGCTTGGCTCACTTTGAAGACGCTCCCAGGCGTGTTGCAGAGTTGAGTCGGAGGTGATCGGCTCGATCTGACTGATCAGGGAGCCAGCTGTCTCCTCTCGGGAGACTTTGATTGTAGGTGAGGGCTGCACGCCCAACGGATTCAGGCAGGCGGTCGCAATCTGTTTGGGCCGACCGAACAGAAAGCCCTGGACCAGCGATATGCCCAGTCCTGCAACAACCCGGAATTCCGCCTCGGTTTCCACTCCTTCAGCAATCAGTCTGCAGCCCAGACGATCCGACAGATCCACAACGGACCTGAGAAATTCCCGTTTAACCAGGTCGTCCTGTATGTCTCTGATGAAATGCCTGTCGATCTTAACGAAGTCCGGTTTCAGCTCCGACCACAGTTTGAGTCCGGAATATCCGCTGCCAAGATCATCAATGGCAATCAGAAACCCTTGCTCCTTCAACCAGGACAGTGTTTTCAGAAGCTCGGACGGATCTACGGTGGGATAGCGTTCCGAGAGTTCAATCACAATGTCTGACGGCTTCAGTCGGTTTGTCTCAAGAAGCTCCTGCAAATGTGCGGGTCTGAACTCCGGTGGCATTAATTTGGCCGGGCTGACGTTAACGAAGAGTTTCAGCCGTGTGCCCTGGCCAGACCAGCTTCGTGCAGCCGTCCGAAGGCAGAGGCCATCAAGCTCTGACGTCAGACCACAGCGCTCGGCGGTTTCAAACAGCAGCTGGGCTCCGTGCAGACTGCTGGCCGAGGGACCACGGCTGAGAGCCTCATAACCAAAAACGGACTTTCTTTCTATATTTACGATGGGCTGGAAGAGGGTTGTAATTGTCTCTTCCGTTAATAAGCGTCTCAGTTCCTGATTGAGGCAATTCTGCATATCTGTCACTTCTGGATGTGAGTGGGGCGTAGAGGTGTAATCTGCGTCTTTCCCTCGCATGTTCCCTACCTGCTGATTCAGTTGGTTCACATCCGGTTGTGCCAATTTACGAACTTACGCCAGACATGATGTGCAAGATATGTGACAGGCGTATTGCAGGTATGCCGTAATACTGGACATGATGTCCCTTAACAAACGTTCGTCTTATTATTAAGTTTGTCGGATAGATAGGCGCACAATTGATTCAATAATTTGATCCGGGGTTTTGCGCCAGACAATAGGTTTGGGATCGTCATTGTACCGTGCCAGGTAGTCTTTAATGGGGGCCTCCAGCTCGCGAGTGGTGCGACGCTGCTGTTGGCGTGAAATGCACGTGATACCGGGGCCGGGCGGCAAACCAGGCCCGAACCTTTTCCGTTTTATGGGTGCCGTAAGTGTCCATGACAAGATAAATATCCAGGTCTTCCGGAACCTCTCGGTCAATCTCTTTTTAAAAGGTCAAAAACTCTTTAGCGCAGTGTCTCCTTTGCGAAGGCGTCCGATAACCTCGCCCGTGGCAACGTCCAGGGCTGCAAACAGGGTCGTGGTACCGTGACGAACGTAGTCGTGTGTTCTGGTTTCGGAGTAGCCAAACGACAGCGGAAGCGCTGGCTGAGTGCGGTTCAACGCCTGTATCTGGCTTTTCTCGTCCACACACAGAACCAGGGCCCGGTCAGGCGGATTCATATACAACCCGACAATGTCGTGGACCTTGGCCACAAAGTGGGGGTCGGTTGAGAGCTTAAAGGTCTCCAGGCGATGAGGCTTCAACCCAAACGCCCGCCAGATTCGGCTGATTGCCATGGCATTGAGCCCGGTTTCCCTGGCCATCAGAGTGGTAGACCAGTGGGTCGCATCCCTGGGCTTGGATTGGAGCGTTTTGTTGATAACGTCTGCCACCTTCTCATCATCAATACTGCGGGGCCGACCACCTCGGGGCGTCTGTCAGGCCCGCTACACGGAGCTGTTCAAACCGCTTACGCCACTTGCTGACGGTTTCTGTCGTGACGCCCACTCGCTCAGCAATTACTCTCCCCGGCAGGCCCTCGGTGCTCAACAGGATCATTCGCGCGCGTTGCTGCTCGGCTGCTGGCATCTGCCGGCGACGGACCCACGAACTAAGCTCATCCTGTTCTTCGTCTGTAATGATCAAAGGAATAACGGGTCGACCCATTGCAGTAGCTCCATCGATGCTGCAATAACCCCAAGCTGCAATTGATTCAACGAACTTTTGTTAAGAGACACTAACTCCTTTAATGAAGGGATCTCGCCAAATTTCTGCCGAAAAATAGCTTGCCTCCAGGAATTTGCAATCTGGTTGTCACAATCGATGTTCACTATCGGGTCCTCATTCGATGATGGGGGCACTATGCTCAAAACGGTTCGCAGTAGGATTCTCTTCTTTTCATTTCTTTCGGTCTTTGCGCTCTCGGCTGTTGCCCTGTTGTCCTGGTCAATCATCATCAAGGCGGAAGACGCCGCAGAACAACTGATACAGAATCGCCTGACAGAATCCTGGTTGCTGAACGATCTGGAACAGGATCTGCGCCATTTGCAGGATCTTTCCTTCAAGATCAAGGGCCAGTTGTTGCTTTGGGATGAAATCGAGGAGGAATTCGCCGCACTATCAGAGTCGATTCCCGCCAAGTGGAGCGCTGTTAAACAGAATGCGCAATTGAGCCAGTGGGCCGAGGAACATGAGAGTGTTTATGAGCCTGTAGGTTTGTACCTTGAAAAACTGGGGAAGGGAATCCGCGAGAAAAGCTACTATCAGGCAGGTAAAACGGTGGATTTTCAGCTCTTTCCTGCCTTGTCGCCAATGCTTGAGAGCATCAGTGCCCGAGAGGTGGCCAGTCGTGCCCGGATTGGTCAGGAATCCAGCGAACTGCTGGAGTATCTCGGCAGTCAGCAGGTGTCTCTGATCACCGGCTTCATCGTCTTTCTGGTGGCCATTGTGCTGATGGCCCTGTGGCTGAGAAAACTCGTGATCATCCGGCTGCAGCGTATCGAACAGGATCTTCGCCTGATGGATGAGTGTTCGGACCTCGCCAATACCCCGAAACTGACCGGGTCGGATGAAGTGGCGGGGGTTGCTGCCGCCCTGGTTCGCCTGGTGGGCCGGTTTGAGGCGTTCATCGGCGATATCCGGGTGGCGTCACAAAGCGTCAATGATAGATCGGCGCGTCTTGATTCCGAGGCCGAAGAGCTGGAGTCCGCCTCCCAAACTACCCAGCGCCAGATTCAGGATGTGACTGACTCAATGAAGGCAATTGCCGATCAGGCCTCCGCGATCGATGCATCCACCGGCGAGTCCAGGGAGACCATCCAGGAAGCGGTCAGTGCAAACGCGGATATTCAGTCCGGTCTGAGAAAGAGTGAAACCGCGGCGGAGCACACGGTGGAAGTCATTGCTCGGGTATCCGGGTCCATACACGAGCTGACGGAATCAACGCTCAAGATCGAAAAGGTTATTGACGTGATTACGGACATAGCGGAGCAGACGAATCTGCTGGCCCTGAATGCTGCGATAGAGGCAGCAAGAGCGGGCGAACACGGGCGCGGGTTTGCGGTTGTTGCTGATGAAGTCCGCACGCTATCAAAGCGCACTGCCGATTCCACCGGAGAAATCCGCCAGTGGGTAGGGAATCTGGTTGAAGTCGTTGAGGGCGTTGAGCATCAAATTTCAGAGATGAAAGACGCCGGACTCGGTAATCGCCAGACGCTGGAGGAACTGAAGGCCCACCTGATCTCCATGAACCATCGGTTTTCGGATCTGGAGCTTCGCAGCGCCACCATCAATGATGCGCTGAGGCTTCAACGTGAGGAAATCGACCGGGTTGGCCACCGGTCCTCCGCGCTTGACGCCCACGCGGCAACACTGGCCCAGAGTGTCGCTGGCAGCAGGGAGGTCAGCGCGGCATTGAAACAGGAAGCGCTTTCAATGAGGGACCTTACAGCCCGGTTTCGAACCTCTGCTGATTGTTGAAAGTTTCGGATCTCTAGATATCTCAGAGTTTACAAGTCCAGCAACCCACAGCTTTTGCAGGTGCCTTATCCGAGCAAAACCAATGGCCGAAGCAGGGTTCCGCCCAAACTCAACCACAGGCAATCGCCTCAAAATAACAAACACAATTTCGGCCCGAGGCCTTGGCCTCATATAATGCCTTGTCGGCCCGGTTGACGGCGCTCTCCACTGATTCCATGGCGGCATTCACTTCTGTAAGCCCCAGGCTGACCGTAACCCGCACAGCACTCCCATCGACACCTTCAACGGACTGTGCTTGAACGGCCTTACGAATACGTTCGGCGTAGCCCCGGGCCTCTGCATAATCCGCACCGGGCAGAAGAATAACAAACTCTTCACCGCCAAATCGGGCGACCAGATCCTGGTCCCGGCTGAACTGCCGGAAAATGTCTGCCATATTCATCAACACCCGATCACCGATATTATGGCCGTGGGTGTCGTTTACCGCTTTGAAATGGTCAATATCGAGAGCAATAACTGAGAGCGATTGCCCGGCTGCCCTCGCCTGCTCAACCATGTACTCACCCTCTGTCATAAAATGCCGTCGGTTATAGAGCCGGGTAAGTGGATCGGTGGCCGCTTGCCGTTTGAGCTCACCCTGCCTGGAGCGGATATCTTCCAGCACTTTTATCCGGTAAGAGATGATGAACGCGAGCGTTAGCGCCTCCAGTACGATGCCAATCCCGACACCGTGACTGTTGATATAACTGGGCTCGATCAATCCTTTGTAGTAGATCACCGCAAACCCGTTGAACACCACGAAGAAGGTATGGCCAACAAGAAAGAACTTCACCAGAGGATGCCCCTTGCGAAACAGGGAGATGCTTACTGAAAAGGTCACCACCATCATCAGCGCTGCAAGACTGCTCGCAGGCTTCAAGGCCATTGCAATATCGAACAGGCCGTATGAAAACGTGACCACCAGTAAAGCCAGCATCCCTTGCAGAATCCGGTGTTCCGTAGGGTAGAACTTCCGCGTCTCGAATATCGCCATCATAAACAGTATCAGGAAGATCGGCATGGTGATCAGCGACAGGTTGAGCACAAAAACGGCATCGCCATAGGCATTGAAGGCTTTGGCAATCAGCCCGTAGGAAAGCGCGATCCATACCAGCCCAGAAATCAGATACAGCGAATAGAAAATGTTCTCTTTCTTGCTGGTGGCGAAGTAAAGCAGGCCGTTGTAGAACACCAGTGCCAACATCATTCCGACCAGAAGCGCGATGTCCAGGTGGCCGCCGACCAGCGCTTTCCGAGACTGTTCATCGTCGTAGATCTTCAGCGAAAACCATTGATGGGAATACACATGACTGCGGACATACAGAGACGTGGTTTCCCCCGACGGTACCGTAAATGGGTAGACCACCGTACCCCGATACATCAGTGGATGGTCACTTGCATCATTAAGATCAACGGATGCCTGATCGACAAGATTGTCAGCGCGTTCCTCAAAGACATCGATCGAACGCACGTGATAGGCCTTGGGCAAGTGCAGAAAAAGCGACCTGGATTCAGCGCCCGGGTTGTGCAGTGCCACCCGGTACCAGGTCACCGTCGCCCGTGTGCCAAGTGTTGTGGTGCTGGTGGTTTCCCGAAAGGCTTGCTTGTGAATCGCCTCATAATCCAGCGACTGGAAATCGTCGATGAAATACTCGACCGTAAAATCTGTTAACTGGCCTCCTTGCTGACTAAGGTCCAGGGCCACCGGCGATGCCTGGGCTGAAATACCGGCTATCCACAAAAAGAAAAAACACAAAACCGCTCGGTGGGGAGGCATTTAGGGTGTCCTTACACCTTAAAAGGCTGAAGTCTAGCACCTGCCGCTGGAACAAAACGATTGCTTTTATCGCGTTTTGCGTGAGTTTCTGTAGCCTCCCCCTCTTTTTGATACCTGAAAGTTTGTGGAGATTGATGCCTTCGGCAGGTCAATCCAGCGGTTCCATTCTCCAATAAAACATCCCCGATTTTTTCCCGAGGATGGTTGCCGATATATGCGTGTCACTGGGCTTGTCCGCAAGCCCGTAGCACACATGCAAAGGCAGAAGGTGTTCTTCCCGGGGGTGGCAGAAGCGGGCGTGGGGCGCTCGCTCCCAGTGAGCCAGGCGCTCACCACGTTCCGATTCCTGCAGGGCGGTATCACTACACGTCTCTTCCAGCCAGTCCTCGAAAGCCTGATTACGAGCCCGAATCTCCGGCGTATCTCTCGCGAAAAACGCCCGCATGTTATGGAACGAGAACCCAGAGCCGATCACGAGCAGGTTGGCGTAGTCCAGCCCCTGCAAAGCACGACCAATCGCCAAGTGGGTGCTGGCATCCAGACTGTTTACCAGGGACAGCTGCACGCATGGGATATCCGCATCCGGATACATCAGCTTGAGCGGCACGAACAGGCCGTGATCAAAGCCCCTTCGATCATCAAGTTGCGCTGGCATTCCAGACTGTTCCAACGCCTGGTAAACCTGCCGCGCCAGCCCCGGCTCTCCCAGGCAGGGATACTCGATACTGTAGGCCTCCGGCGGGAAGTCATAGTAATCGTAGATGAGCTGCGGACTGGCCCCCGAGGTGATCATCGGCACTGACTCCTCCCAGTGGGCGCTGATAACCAGTATAGCCGACGGTTTGTGAAGCCTGTCGGCAAGCTCCGTGAGCCGCTCCACCATTTCACGGTGACCGGGATCCCCCAACAGCGGCATTGGCCCGCCGCCATGGGAAATGAACAGCACATCGGTTTCAGTTTTCATGGGGGTTGCTCCTGTGTTCAGAGTTGGCCCGGCCCTGCCGGCACAATACCCGTCGGGTTCAGCGCCTTGCTGGAGTAATACCCGGCCTTGATGCGATCAAGGTTGACCGTATTGGCAATGCCGTCAAGTGCCAGAATCCGGTGCATGTAGTCGTGCAGGCGCGGAATGACTCGCAGGGTATTGCGGTTACACTTGAACAGGCCGTGGGCCGTGGTAGGCGGCGTCAAAACGCACCAGGGTTACGAACAGGCGCATATCCGTCTCTGTGAGTTGCTCACCAAACAGGTAGGTGCGTCCATTCGCCAGACGGGAATCCATTTCATCGAGGAGACAAACACCCTGGTCCGTACTGGGGCAGGTTCGGATAGTGAGCGCTGTCACGCCGACGGTTGCCTCGATGCCAGCATGTCCATGAACTCAACCAGGGGTTTCACTCATCTGAGTGCTGCAATACTGCGTGAACGGTCTCAGTATAGGGAGCCTCAATCCCCGGACGCTCGCAGCGTCGCAGTACCGCCCCGGCAATGGTATCCAGTTCCAGCGGGCGACCTCTCTCCCTGTCGACCAGCATTGACGTCTTGATGGCGTTGAAGTTGCTGATCAGCTCAAACATCTCCTCCAGGTCCTTCTTTTCAAGATTCACACCGTCTGCCCTTGAGGCCTCCACGGTTTCAGCCATCATTCCATACACGATTCTGCCGAATCGGGGGTGATGGGTAAGGCTTCGGGTATCCAGGCCGGTAAGCGCGGAAAGTGGGTTTACACCATTATTAATAACCAGTTTACGCCAGAGCTCATAGCGAATGTTGTCCGAGGACCTGGCTGGAATACCGGCATCATTGAAGGCGGCCACCAGGGTCTTGAGCAGCGGAGTTCGGGAGTCCGCCCCACCGCTGACTTTGGGCCATGCCCCCATCACGATCTGTGCGAGGCCCTCGGCTTCGATAACACCCGGCCTCGTAATGTGCCCTCCTATGCGGACTGCAAGCCCACCGATGACCCTGTCAGCACCAACCGTTTCCGCCAGGAGTGGTTCGTTATCGACTCCGTTCTGTAAGGAAAGCACGGGTGTCTGTCCCTGCTTTAGCCAATCACCGAGCTCACTCACCACCGAAGCAGTCGCCGTGGCTTTGAGTGCGATGATGATAAGGTCAAACTCGTCTGGCTTGTACTGGGTAACAAGTTCCTGATGGTCATGAGCAGCCGGGGCATGGGCCAACTCGCGACCTTCATAGTGGACCGTCAGGCCGTTATCCTTCAACGCGCCCAGGTGTTCCCCCCTCGCTGTCAGCACTACCCGGTGCCCGGCATCCAGAAGCCTGGCAGCGTAGTAACCGCCGATGCCGCCGGCACCAATCATCAATAATCTGAGCATTTACGGAATCCCTTGTGTTTTCCGTAGCCTATTGCATCCAGCCATAACCTGCGAGGGATTGGCTGTCCTCATTCAGTGAAAAGCCAAACAGGCGTTGGGGCGCTTTCATGCCGCCCAGGCTGAAGGCGGTGTTGAGTACACACAGTGTCGGGTCTGCAACCGGGTTACCCTGGCCCGGTGATGGACGGGTACCGTTTAAACCCGATTTCGACATGGCCTTCACCCACTTCTGCTCGTCTTCCCACTGTCGAATCAGATTACGAATATAGCTGTCATGGGGCTGACTATGGCTGGCGTTATTGCCGTCGGCATCCAGCCGGTCCAGGCAGATGAGCAGTACACCCTGATTCCGCAATACCGGTGTTAATGAACTTGACTGCGCCAATTACAAATAGCCCAACTCCAGGGGCCGCCGACAATACTCCTTCGGCCGTACCGTATTGCACGCCTGCGTCGAAGCCAACAATCGCCAAGGGAATACCAAACAGGGCGATCAAAGGAATCAGGGTTTTGTTATCGTCCATAGCTTTCGTTTTCCCATCATATTTTCGAGATTAATTACTTCTGCTTAGGCCTGGCTGGGAGACCCGACTTCAGAATCTCATTAGCCGCCCGGATGTCTTTGTACTGTTCCAAACCCAGCGCAATATTCTCTTTTTTTCGCATCTTTTTACCAGGGTGGACCCCATTCCGGACGTCTTTCAGTACCTGGGCAAGAACCGTTGAGTTGAAGGTAGAACTGTTACTCTCGACCCACGGCAACCACCCGCATTTGGCGCTGACATTGATCAAATCGTCAAGAAACCATGACAGCGGATTTCTACCGATAGACTTACCTCCCGAGAATTTTCTTTCCTCGTTCAGTGACTTCCTTCCCTTCTCGCATATCTCTTTAAACTCAAGACAGGTGATGATGAGTCGGGTTTCGATAGAGGCCGCAATCAATATGCTGGCAGCTAGGTATGCTCCAACACTTTCACATTGTTGTGCTTCTCGCTCATAGTTCTGAAGCAGAACGTAGAGCCGTCTTTTCTCATCCCATTGGAAAAGGGATTGCTCCCCTTCACACTTCATATCGTCTATCTGATATTCGAAGCGCTTAACAATGTCGCGAAGTCGATCTGTGCAAAGCTCAAGGGTCAGGTCTTCGCGCGTACGGTCATAAACCGAATCCCACTGACTCAGCAAATCCTTGTACTCATCAGGACCTTCCCCCAAGCCCCATTCTTCGCCTGGTTTTAAACCGTGCGCTTTTTGTACCTTTCGGATGGCTTGATTGATCGGTCCAATCTCAGGCTCGTAGTAATTTTCGCTCCAGCGTTTTTCATGAACCAAATTGCCACACCTGAAAATTAGCGCGATGAGTTCGCGCTCGTTTATCTCCGCTGCATTAAATCTGGCTTCTACCACTTCGAGGACCGCTTTTGTTTCTTGTTCAACTACCTCAGCAGTGGATCGGCGGGTAAAGAAACCTACGTGCTTTTCGCGTAGTTCCTCCAGCACTGCCGTACTCTTGATTCGACCCTCAAGGTGATCAAGCGCTATTAAGAGGTCGGTTTGATTGCTATCAGTCAAGGTCTGTCCCCGCAGAACGTTTTCCAATCAATTTACCCAGTTTGCCAAGCGTATGCCGGGCACATTTTCAAACTGCTTTGTGTTGTTCGTAACAACAACCAAACCCTGGGAACGGGCGTGACCGGCGATCATTTCATCGTAAGGCCCAATCGGTCGACCCAGCTTCCGAAGCTCAGCCCGAAGCTGGCCAGTATGAGCCGCCGCGTCGTTGTCATAAGGCAGAACTTCCAAGCGGGCGGCAAACCCTTCTATGTCACGCAAGTTGCGATCAACTGCTGCTGAAGCCTCCGCTCCATATACCAATTCCATTAGCGTGACCGCTGAAATGCACATCTGGCCATCATGCGCCTTGAACGCTTCCCGGACCTCCTGTGGCCGGTTTTTGATGGTGTATATAGCGATGTTTGTATCGAGCATGTACTTCAGCATTAAAGGGCCTCACGCTCTTGGTGGCCTGGCTGCTCGCGACTTGCCATGAAGTCGTCAGAAACACCTTCACCGTCGAACCAGGCGTCCCATGATTCACCAGCAGGAGTGATGATCCTGGATCGACCCTGGATAACAATGTCCACCTGCTTAACCGTGTCAGGATACGCTACGGGTTTCGGAAGCCGTAGTGCCTGGCTTTTATTGGTTTTGAAGATGCTTGCTCGTTCCATTGGTTGCGCCTCTCAAGGTATATCCCGTGGGTATATCCCACACTAGCGCCGGCATCGGGATATGTCAATGGTATATCCCTATCAAGAGTACGATTCCGGCGCTTTTTCACCTGACCAAATTGACTGAAAAGCCCTAAACTGGGGTAGGACCTATCAAGCCGACCTTCATGGGAATGTTCCGGCTGGGCATATCAGGGGTCATGGGTTATCGTTTAGTGAGGCTGAGAGGGAGGACCCGCCCATGTGTGGCTATATTCGTCGCGTAACCGATAGTCCGGCAGTCCAAGAGCTACTGGAGGAACTCGGGATGGGGGACTTGTTCGAGCCCCTGGTCAGTGAGGCGCCGGCCGGGATGGAGCAATTCTACCCGGCTTTCGGCGGCAACCCCGATCGCCAGATTCGCGGGCTGATCATTCATGAAGAAGGTAAACCGCGATTGGTTGACGCCACCTGGTGGTTTGACTGCAAGGAAAGCGGAGACACCCTGGAAGTCGGAAAGCGCACAACCTTCAATGCCAGAAATCTGGATTCACCTTATTGGAAGGGCGCCTTGCGTCATCACCGCGGTATCGTGGTAGCAGCTGGGATCGGTGAATCGAAGAAGATCGATGGACGTAAGCACCAATATCTCATGGAGGGAACTCAGCCCTTCTTGCTTGGAGCTCTGTATCGCCCCTTTCCGAATGGGCAATACAGCTGTGCGGTCATTACCCGGGACGCGCACATTAAATTCGAGCCGTACCATGACAGGGCTTTTCCGCTATTCCTGCCTTCAACACAAGAGTTCATAGAAACATGGCTGGCGGAGGACATACCCCAGGCAAATGAGATCGATGATCTGCTGGAGCATCCACGGCTGTACGCGACACTCAACGTTGAAGAGGTGAAGACTTTCAAGCGTGGCGTGATCTCGGAAAACGCGATCGTGCTGGCGGCTGACGAAGAGGGAGACCTTTCAAGCAGTTGATCTGTCTCCTACCTTGCTCTGGGTAAGTCGCTCCAACGTGTCGTGAAGGCTGGTGACAGGTGTTCCCTTCGCATGGCCCAGGGCTGAACCAGTTGAGTCTGCCGGGCGAATTTTACGGTACCAGAGCCTCCAATCTGGTTAATACGGTCTAGAGCTGTCATCAAGGCCTGGTCCCTTTCAGAATCGCCTGTCCTATCGAACATGTCGCACTGGCTCTTCGAAGGCTCCCTGAAATCCATGAGCATGACGCCCGCTTTGTTGAATCGGAACCCATCTCGCCAGAGTTGAGTAATCAAGGTAGAAGCTGACTCGACAAGGACGCGAGTGTCGCTGCTGGGATACGGCAATCTCTGGCTGGCGGAATTGCTGTATCGCGGACCATCTGAAAAGCGGTTGGTAGAAAGAAATGCAGATAGCTGGCCGGCAACCCGATCTTCTCCCCGGATTTTTTCTGCGGCCCGAGTTGCGAAACCGGTAACGGCCGCCAGCATGTCATTCAGCTTCGTCACCGGCTGGCCAAAGGAACGGCTGCAGACGATTTGCTGTTTTGTCGGCGGAACTTCTTCGATCTCTTGGCAGGCTACGCCCGAAGCTCCCACGCGGTTCGCTCAACGACTACGGGAAAGTGACTTCTGATCCACGCAGGGTCCGCTCGAGCGAGATCAAGTCCCGTCGCGATCCCAAGGGGTTTGAGCCGCTTGGCTAAACGTGAGCCGATACCCCATATCTCTTCAACAGGTGTAATCGCGAGTAATTTTGCCTGTCGCTTTGGACAAGTCGGCCTAGTGTGCCTTAACAAAAGTTCGTCTTATTATTCAGCTTATCGGAAAGACGAGCGATTGATGCAATGATTTGATCCGCTGTTTTGCGCCAGATAAAAGGTTTGGGATCGTCGTTGTATCTTGCCAGGTAGTCTTTAATG
>NZ_JBDWCL010000058.1:0-17784 GCF_039977835.1 Marinobacter sp.
TGGAAGCATCCACAATGCTGCCTTCACGCAGCATCAAACCATTTTTCTCCAGGTGCTTGTTCACCTCTTTGAACAACACCTTGCCAAGGCCATGGCGCTCCAGGAAATGACGAAACTTGAGAATGGTGGTTTCGTCCGGCAATCGGTCCAGCTTCAGGCCGGCGAACTGGCGCATGGATTCGATCTCATACAATGCGTCTTCCATGGCAGGATCACTGAGGTTATAGAACAATTGCATGCAGTGGACTCGCAGCATGGTCGGCAGCGGATACGGTGGCCGGCCAGTCTGGCCCTTGGGGTAATATAGGGCTACCTTCTTCTCCAACTGCTTCCACGGAATCAGCTTGTCCATCCGTTCCAGAAAAATCTCGCGGCGGGTTTTACGCTTCTTGGTCTGGTACTCGGCTTCGGAGAAGGTGATCTGATCCATGGTGGCAACGAATCCTGTGCAGTTGACGATGACCGTATTATCGCTGATTTTGAGACTTATTCAGAGTCTCCCTAGAAATATGGGCGGCGGTTTTTTTGCGCCTCTTGTTTCGTTACCCTTCCCAAGATAAGCGCAAATTCTATACCTGTCAGCAATCGCCGTGTTAGAGCTGATTTCAAGACGTTTTCAGATTTGCACTAGCTGTAAAAGCGAAAGTCGTTCTTTTTCTCCCGTTTCACGGCATACATGGCCATGTCTGCCCGCTCTATCAGCGTTTCCGCCTCATCACCGTTTTCAGGGTACAGTGCAATCCCGATGCTGGTTCCGATAGAAATGCCAAGGTCGCAGCCCTCAAAACGAAAAGGGGCTTCGAGCGAGGTCAAAAGTTTGCGTGCGACCGTTGCGGCATCCTTTTTTTCATCAAGCGAGGGCAACAGAGCCATAAATTCATCACCACCATAGCGAGCAAGCGTATCCCCTTCTCGCAAACAATGTTTCAGACCGGATGCGACTTTCTGCAATAGTTGATCACCAATCCCATGCCCGTATGCATCGTTTATCGCCTTAAAATTGTCGAGGTCGATAAAAAACACAGCAAATTTTTTCCCATTACGCCTCGCCTGACTGACAGCCAGCCTAAGTCTGTCCATAAACAAGTTTCTATTAGGCAAATCGGTCAATGAATCGTGAGAAGCACGAAACTCCATTAATTCCAGTGTCTGTTTGCGCTCAGTTATGTCCCGGGCAATGCCCAAAAAAGGAGGATCCTCTGGAGAGAAGGTTGCTTGAGCTAGAGCGGGATTCACCTCAAGCGTAGAGGTCAGGATAATATCAAAGTTCTTGTAACCAACTCCTCCACTGTGGGTCTTAAGCTTGATCTCTTGGGTTATTGGCTCGTCCGCCTCGGCCCTCTCAAAGAACAGTGGAAGCTTCGCAATGTCATCTTCATGAACGAGCCGGGAAAGCGGTTGACCAATTAACTCCTCTGCGGGCAATCCTGTAAGGCTCTCTACTTTATGGTTCAGATATTCAAAGCACTTTCGCTCGTCCAGTAAAAAAACCAGCTCGGGAAGATGGTCAAGTGTGCGCCTGAAAAGCTCGCCTTTTAGCGGGTTAGACCAGTCCGTAGTCGCCCTCGAACGGCTTTGTCTTCGTTCCAAAACTTTGTCACCAACAGCCTGAATTAAATCATCGACATCGTAGGGTTTTTTTAGATAATCGCAGGCACCTAGTTTGAATGCTTGCCTTACGATGCGATAGTCGGAATGGCCGCTCATAATGATGACCTGAGAATCAATGCCGGTCTCTTTCAACCAAGCCATAATCTCTAAACCGCTCTTCCCCGGCATCCGGATATCCAACAAAATCAGATCATAGGCATTATCTTGCAGCTGCTGGCAGACGGCGTCGCCATCCATGGCCTCGTCCACCTCAAATCCTTTGTCACGCAGTATCGAGCATAAGCTTTCGAGCAAGCGCGGCTCATCGTCAGCAACAAGCAGCCGCCCCAAACGCTCTGACGCTCCGCTTGCGTCGGCGGAAAAAAGACGACCGTCATCACTGACGTTGTTTTTACTATGGGTCTGCAAGGTTCACACCAGTAATATCGAGCAAGCGATTTGATTCATCGAACCTAGGAATTATACCAAAATGTACATTTTTACGTCAGTAAAAGCGACTAATGTTTTCCTCTCTCACTTTTGGCCGTAGACATAAGCGACAAGCGTTCATAAATTGTGTGTTGTAGATTGCTGGGCACATCCATTCTGTTAATCCCCCAACGTAAGCGATTCGCCACAATTTCTGTATTTGCTTGCTACCGTTGCTCACAGCTATATTCATCCAACCCGAGTCGACTCAGAAGACGCAAACATTCTTCGCTTTTTCCCTCGCCAGCTGCTTTGAGCGCTGCTGTGCGCATCACGATCAGCGACTCGCGGGTGGCGGCCCGAGGAAGAATATGCACAGCCCCGATGAGTTCCCTGAGCGGGATTGGTAGATGCCATTGCACCTTCAGACGATTTCCAAAGGTAGGAGCCCAGGTCCCCAACCCACCTTCAATATGCTCTTCCGAAATGGAGCAGTTTTGGTCAATTGCCTCTTGCATCACCTTGAGCACTGCCAACTCACCAATGCGACTGAGCAGTGCAGCTACATGAATCTCCGCCGCGTTGATTTCAAGCCTCGCTGCAACCAGTTCGGCCTCGCGGGCCGTTTTTTCGGCGAGTTCAATAAACGCCTCGGCCCTCTCCGCAAGACGCGGGTCGCGCATGTGTCCGGATATATTCAACGACAATGCCATTGCTTGCCGGAGTGCCATATCGATCCCCAAGGTTGCAATGGCATCACGCAAATTACGGACGGGTTCACCGGTCTTTTTGAAAGATGCAGTGTTCGCGACATCCAGCAGACGAGATGTCAGCGCCATTTCGTCATTCCAGCGCTCGGCAAGCTGGGATGGATAGAGATCCTGACGACGTTCCATCAGTTTGATGACATCAGCCGTATTAATCTCGCAAGGAAGCTGGATGACCGTATCGACCGAGGATCGTAATCGTTGCTCCAGATCGATGGGTGACTGCTGCTCAAAAGCTTCCTGGTCAACCAGTGATTTCAGCCTTTCGTGAAGGAGCGACACATCGAAAGGTTTTACGATGTAGCTATTGATGCCGTGGTGTGCTGCCTGGCGCACAGATTTGCGATCCGAACGACTGGAAATCAAGACAACCGGTGTTTGTTTGTCATTTTCGCGAACGGCTCTTGCACAGGCCAGGCCCGACCCATCCGGTAGGCTCCAGCCAGTAATTATCAAGTCAGCACCGTTTTCTCTCCAATACGCCAAAGCGCTCTCCATAGCCCCCGTTACGAAAACAGTGCCACCCGAATACAGACCGCTAACAACTGTCTCCAGAAGGTCGGCCATCATTACGTCGTGTTCCAGAATTAGCGTCCTCAATGGAGGGCCCCTTTCAAGCCTGATAGAAAAAGGGACAGCCAATCAGATCCGTTTTCGCATACAGTGCAGCGGCCTGTCAGCAGCGTGAGACGTGGTGCCTGAAGAAAAGTCGTAGGGGTTATCAAGCCGGGCTCCCCTCTTTTTCAAGCATCCCCGCAATCGCGCCACGTATCCTGTCGAACTGCGGCTCTTCCAGCAGCAGAACTTGACGAAGTTCCTCTTCGGTCAGAGTGGGGAAATTGACGTGACGCAATACCTCGCGGGTACCCAGCATAATTCCATCGAAGAGCGGGGTAGAATACTGCATCGGCGTTGGACGCGTCGTTGCAGGCATACTGGCTTGGAAGCTAGAGGGTAAGCTCCACTTCTGGGCCACCAGTCGGGCGGTTGCCCAATCGAACTGGCTGAAAACCGCACGAAACAGACTGGGGGGCACCTCCTCTCGGTTGCAGCGGTCTTTGTAAAGCCTTTCCACTTCACGTCGAAGGGTGATGTAAGAGAGCGCCGGCAGTAAGCCCAATAGAAAGTGAGCACCGCTGTCCACACCTTTCGAGATGGCAACTGCTTCCGCTGATCTGGCGCATGTCATGCCCCACTGCCAGACTCGTTCACTGAACAGCGCTTCGGCATTGTCCCGCGCGGCCAGCATGGGTTGCATGATGGAAGCCGACACGACATTCCGAATACCTCTGTGCCCTAACAGAAAGACCGCCTGGTCTACCGACTCAATATGTTGATCTCCGGATCGGAAAAAGGGGCTGTTCGCGACCTGAAGAACCCGGTTGGTCAGTGCAGGGTCCTTCAAGATAATGCTAACCAGCTCCCGTCTGTCCGAGTTCTCCTTGGACAGGGCTTGCAACAGCTTGGGGAGAATCAGTGGCTGACGTGGCAACTCTTCCAGTTTGCCAGAGCTTATTCTGATTTCCAGTTGGGCAACAATGGCGCTTGCGTGCTCGTCGATTTTCTCTGGTTGGTCGGGCTCCACGCTCAAGAGCCAGGAGAGCAAGCTTTCTTGCAAACTTGCCGAGATCTCGTCTACGGCCAAGAAAACCGGGTCGTTCGTCTCATTATCGGCATGACCCAGTTGGGAGGTAGTAGCGCACTGTGATTTTTTCGTCGAGGATCCGAAGAATCCCCTGACCCATTGAAGAGTGCGTCGCATCCATGACCCCTTTTCTACGATAAAAAAGACCGTCTTCAGAAAACATGACGATCTGACAGATCCTGACGTTGGAGTATCCCTGACTCTCGAGACGCCCTCTCGCTTCGCTGTTATGAGCATAAACGAAGTGCAATGCCACTGCTGCAAAACAAACACTTAACAGTTAGTTTCAATTCATTTAATCGAGAGTATTACGAACAGTTTAATGTTTCAAAAAAAATGAGACAGAGTTCACTGTTTGTTGTCTTCTACTTGATCTAGTGGGTGAGTTAGACGGTGGTTTGTCTTGTGGGATTATCCGAAATTACGCTCAATCAAAAACGGCCAATTCCGCATGATAGAGCCTTTAGAGAGGAATCAAACAATCCAACATAAGGGGCCGGCCATTGCGACTTATCAGGGTATGCAAGGCTTCCAGTTGTGGGGCAATAGCTCGTTGATGGCGTTGTTTTTCTGCGTCGGCAGCCGAGTCAGAACATCCTTTAGATAGGCATAGGGATCGTGCCCGTTCAGCTTCGCGGACTGGATCAGCGTCATGACCGCAGCTGCCCGTTGACCACTGCGCAGTGATCCCGCGAACAGCCAGTTGGAACGACCCAGCGCCCAGGGTCGGATCTGGTTTTCCACCCAGTTGTTGTCGATGGGCACAGCGCCATCGTCCAGGTAGCGCGTCAGCGCTGCCCAACGTTTGAGGCTGTAATCCAACGCTTTGGCCGTGCCGGAGCCATCTGGCACCTTCTGGCGATGCGCCAGCATCCACTGATGCAGTGCGTCAGCCAGTGGTTTGGCTCTGGTTTGCCGGATTTCCCGTCGCTTATCCGGCGGCAGGTCTTTGGATTCTCGCTCGATCTCGTAAAGCCCGCCGATGTATTCCAGGGCCTTGGCTGCCAACTCGCTCTTGTTGGCTTCGTGCAGGTCGTAGAACTTGCGCCGGGCGTGGGCCATACAACCGATTTCGGTGATGCCATTACCGAACCCGGCTTTGTAGCCAGCGTAGTCGTCACAGACCAGCTTGCCCTGCCAGTCACCCAGGAAGTTCCGGGCGTATTCGCCCGCACGGCTGGGCGCGAAGTCATAAACAGTGGCTTTGAGATCCGAGAACGGCGTGGTGCAGTAGGCCCAGACGTAGGCTTTGTGAGTCTTTTTCTTGCCCGGAGCCAGCATGCTGACCGGCGTTTCATCGGCATGCAGAACGCTGTGCTCCAACAGGGCATTTCTCAGTGCATCCACCAGGGGCTGCAACTGCACACCGCAGGCACCCACCCATTCGGCCAGGGTGGAGCGCGGGATTTCTAATCCGGCACGGCCGAAGATGCGTTCCTGGCGGTACAGCGGCAGATGGTCGGCGTACTTGGCCACCAGCACCTGGGCCAGCAGACCGGCGGTGGGGATGCCCTTGTCGATCACCTGCGCTGGAACCGGTGCCTGGATCAAGGTCTCGCATTCTTTGCAGGCCCACTTTCCCCGGATGTGGCGCTCCACCGTAAACTCACCCGGGACATAATCCAGCTTTTCACTGATGTCTTCACCGATGCGCTTGAGCTGGCAGCCACAACGGCACTGGGTATTTTCAGGCTCGTGGTGGATCAGGGTGCGGGGCAGTTCCGGTGGCAGCGGGGTGCGCTTGGGCTGCTGCTTTGGCCGAGCGGCTTTCTGCTCCTCGGTCATCGCCTGGTCCAGCTCGGCTTCGATGGCGGCCAGGTCGCTGTCGATCAGTTCGTCCAGCAGTTTCCCCTGAACCGCATCGAGTTGTTCACTACGACGGGCGTACTTGTGACGCTTGAGGATGGCTACTTCGTGGGTCAGCTTCTCGATGATGGCATTGCTGCGTACCAGCTCCCGCTCCTTCCGGCCCAAGGTTTGATCCTTGGCATCCAGAGAGTCCATCAGTTCCGTCGCCAGGGCACGGAGCTGATCGGCAGAGAGATGGTTGATATCGGGGCGCTGAGTCATGTCCCATAGTATGCCAAGCCCTTGTGCTGCAAGCGATTCGCAGTTCTGGCTATGGCGAAATTACTGCACTTGTGGTTACAGGATGGAGATGACGCCGCCGGCCCCTAGGCGCTGCCAGGGCAGGCCCTCAACCAGGGCGAATAACTGTTCCTCGGTCAGGCGCAGTTGGTCACCGCGCCAGGCTTCGCCCCAATGGAACTTGCCGCGGTTCAGCCGGCGGGCACACAGCCAGATGCCCAGGCCATCGTGGATCAGAACCTTCATCCGGTTGCCCCGTTTGTTGGCGAACAGGTAGGCGCAATGGGGCCTGGCAGAACCGAACACCTGAATAACCCGGGCCAGGGCCTTGTCGGGCCCGGCCCGCATATCCAGCGGTTCGGTAGCCAGCCAGATCTCGTCAATGCGGATCATCCCAGCAGGTCCCGTAACAGCGCAGCACACTGGTGCGCCTGCTCCGCAGGCCACTCCACCACGACCGAGCCACCGGCGCGGGGAATCTTGATGCGGATGGTGCTACGCTTGTCTGGAACTGATTGGTTGCTCGGTGCAGAGGTTGCCGCTGGGAGAGCGACCGACACAAATCCCGATCTTTTCGGCGCTCGTCGCGCTTCATTAATCCAGCGCCGAACCATGTTGGTGTTGAGCCCATTCTCCAAAGAAATCCGGGAAACAGAAGCTCCGGGTTCTAGGCACTCAGCAACGATGTCGGCTTTAAACTCAGGAGAAAAGCGGCGACGCTTCTGATAGGGCTTGGTTGCGCTTACGTTGTTCATGTTAAGTGTCCACTAGAAAATAAGTGGACACTATCCTGACGGCAGCAGCGCCAGGATCAAGATGGGATCACCAGACGGTTACCGTCAAACAGCATAGATGGGAGCTGTCATGGTCGACACGATCATTAAGGACTGGTTTCTAATAATTTGGCACTACAAAGATCGAGTGATCGGTAAAAGCCTGTATGGCACCGTGGTGCAAGATACCAAAGATCGCTTCCCTTCCGGCGCAGAGTGCAAATCAAGCGCCATTGAAGCGGAAATTACTGCCCCCGGCGCTGATAGTCGGGTTTTTCAGACTCAGAATAGCCGGTGGGAATGTGTCGGCGATGGCCGTGAAATCCATGAGCCTCACACGGCGATTCCTTTCTTTAATCAAGGTGTCCGCCCTCCCTACATTGACGTCTTGGAGTCTGTCGCTGCGCTCGAAGCGGAGGGATATACCGTAGTCGATAGCGAACCAAAGTAATAGCTCTCGGTACACAGGCCAAATTTTTCCGAACTCTGGATCGGACTAATGCGGAGTTAGTGATCTGCCCCCCCCGTCAAACGACAAAGCAAATTTGATGAAATAGAATTCTGAAATTTAATACAGATAGGGAACTCTTCTGATGCCGATTATTAGCCTCCATCAGGCCCACTTTATCCTCCGCTCTGCGCTCTTGAGCGACTGGATGAATAATCCCTTTGAAGGAGTTGAAGGACGTACTCCGAACGAAGTCATCGAGAGTGAGGGTGTGAAGCCAATCATTAAACGGATCTCGGAAATCCTGCACATCGATCCCGAAAATCCGATACTAGAAGAGCTATCAGCCCCGTTTCCGTTAGAGCTAGACCGAGAGCGAGATAATGATGAATTGGTCTTCGAGGCTTTAATTGGTCGCCTCGGACGCCTTATGGCGAGATCGTGGTATGAGCAGTCACTGAATGTTTTTCAGGGGCGGACGGCAAAAGAGGTCTTGAGGATCGAAGGGGGTGAAGAAGTTGTAGTTGATCAGATTAGGCGGCTTGCAATCGACCTATTGGCCAAACCCACCTGTGTGCCCGGAGAATACGGGGTACGATATGAATATGAGGCTCTCAACTAGCGAAAAGGGAAGTTTGTCAGTGTGCTGACCCTGACCCCGGTTTAGTACCGCTCATTATCAGAAAAATCCGGCTTCATACCCTTAGCCACGTGAGCATGGCAGTCTTTATTCCTCCAGGCAGATATTCGCTCTCGTTGATCCACTGCCGTATCAGATCAAAATCGACCTCATGATCGATATCATGGGCTTGGAGATTCGGCACTGGCTGAGCTAACACGGCATAGTGGTGTAACAAATCGAATACCGCTCGTTCGTATGACGCAGCATGAGTTGCCTCCGGAGTGTCCGGTGCATGGCGGCGCAGTTCGTTAGTCGCGTCATACACGCCTCTGTTGCCGAGTAAGTGGGTTGTATCCATGATCGAATCACCGGACCAAGTCCAATTTTCCCATAGGTGTAGATAGGTGCTGTGCCAACAGGGAGCTGTGCGACCTTTCATGTTGAGGTTAAGAGCTGTGAGCCCTGTTAGGTATCGCTTGGCAGCCCGTCGCCGGTTGGCCGGCAAAAATCGTCCCTGGGCGAAAAGCTGCTGCCAAACTTGAGACTGATCTTCGGGCCTTATCCCGCGCCTGATGCGGTCATTGACGCGCTCAGCCTCGATTTTCTTGAGTTCGCGTATTTCCTCAAGTGTCAGCCTTTCACCAGGGGGTTTTTGTTCGAGCCTTTTTCTTATCGCTTTACTATGCCGGTCATCAGCCATATCGGCGGATCATCTCTCTTAGGCGTTGTAGACGTGATAGCGAAGGTACTGCGCTACCCTCTCGATATCACCGGAAACCATTGCGTCAAGTGGCCGACGCCCTTCAAACGCTCTGTTTGGCCTTGCTGGCCACTGACTAGCGCGATCTTTGTCACCCTCGTAAATCGCGTAGAGAGAATCGTAAATTGAAAGTACGGCTAGGACGTTCTCGTTCTTATCCAGCAACTCCTCTCTCATATGAGACTCCAGCCCCCATGACTCAAGTATTCGGGAGGCGAAATCGCGTCGTGAGTTTTGGCTTGCGGCGTCCATGGCATACCTGCTGTGGCGTTTGTTATTCTTTAGTATAACAAATGCCTACTCTACGGTAGCCGTTGTTGGCGCTGCGGGGACTCAAGTGAGTCATGCTGGTTGGTCCGTCAGTTTCTCCCAATTAGATTTATTGTAATCAGCAATGGCCGTACTCTCTGATTTCGTTTGTGAGCACAGTTAATGAGAGGGATAGTTTTGGAGAGTAAATCTGATTTTGGGAGGGTTAATAAAGCCGTGTTTACAGGCAAACAAAGCGGTGCGAGCGAGTAATGGCGGGGCCTGTGTAGATTTACTCAGATCTCCTGCTAAGCCTCCAAAGCTGGTTTATTTGGCGTTGTGCGTTTTTTTAGCGTCCATGTCTGAAAATCCACCAATGATGTTAATGACCCATCTTTGGAACTCACTCAGCCCACAAACAATGCGAGTTGAAAGGGTCTGAAACTACCAGGGGGACATTGCGGCTAGTCTAGCTTCCCAGGTCATAGGTAACGGAATAACTTACTTTCTTACTTTCTTACTTTCTTTTGTTTTTCCGAAGTTTCGATTAGAGTTGCATATTCAAAGCACTTCACGGGGCAACAGTTATGCGTCCAGCCGTTCACACAGACGAAGAGATTATCGAAGCGGGCAAGCGAATCCAGGACCAAGACAGGAAGGTTACGGGCTACGGGCTTCGCAATGAACTGGGTGGTGGTGATCAGAAGCGCCTCCTCGCCGTTTGGAAAAACTTTACATCCCATGATGTTGAGGAATCCATACCGGACACGGAACTACCGGCAGAGCTTGAGGAGTCGTTAAACAGTGCCAGCAAAACGCTTCTCAACCATCTCCGCTCGATGGCTCTCCAGATTCACCAAGCGGCCACCAAAGTGGCAGAGAGACAGGTTGCTGAGATCACTCGACAATACAAAGAGCTTGAAGAGCAGACCGATGCAGAATTGAAGGATGCCGCTATCATCATTGAGAAACGAGAATCCGAGATAGTCGATCTCAAGTACAACCTCGCGATAACGGAGGAAAAACTGGATTCTGCCCGTCGTGATGCTGAACAGCACGAGAAAAAAGCTTTTCAACTTCAAACCAAGCTCGACGAAATGAAAGGCATGGAGAGCTTGATAGCACGCATGGAGGCCCTTGAAGCGAGAGTGCAAGATAAGAAGCCTGGCACGTGACATGGCAGAGGAAATGCAACGCTCACACATCGTTTGGCGACTGAGCAATGGGAAGTACACGGGCTAAGACCAAATTCAGTCAGCTTTCGGTCGCCCGATAAATTCTTTTTGATCCGCGAAATAGAAGATCTGGCCATGCTGTTGAGAAGTTTTGACAGCATGAATAGGCGACGGCAATTTGCTTCGCAAACCGAATAAAGAGTAGTAGGTAACAGGACACAGAATGGACCACAGCGTACACAACAAACTTGTCTCATTTATCTGGAACATCGCCGATGACTGCCTACGCGACGTATACGTCCGAGGAAAATACCGTGACGTTATCTTGCCGATGGTTGTATTGCGCCGACTGGACACTTTGCTGGAGCCCACCAAGGATGCTGTACTGGAGGAGGTGCGCTTCCAGAAGGAAGAGATGCATGCCACTGAGTTGGACGAAGAGCCACTTAAAGAAGCTTCTGGCTACGTGTTCTACAACGTCTCTAAATGGACCCTTCGGAGCCTGTACAGCACCGCTACCAACAATCGTCAGATCTTGCTGGCCAACTTCGAAGAATACCTAAATGGCTTCAGTACCAACGTTCTTGAAATCATCGAGCGGTTTGAGCTGAAGAGTAAAATCCAGCATATGGCCAATAAAGATGTGTTGCTGGATGTGGTAGAAAAGTTCGTCTCCCCGAAGATCAATCTTACACCCTCAGATGCGTTTGATCCTGATGGCTACAAACTGCCAGCCCTATCCAACCTCGGCATGGGCTATGTGTTCGAAGAGCTGATTAGAAAGTTCAACGAAGAAAACAACGAAGAGGCCGGTGAGCATTTCACTCCGCGAGAGGTGATCGAGCTGATGACACACCTGGTCTTCGATCCCGTCAAGGATAACCTCCCGCTTACCCTCACTGTCTACGACCCAGCGTGCGGCAGCGGCGGAATGCTCACCGAATCCCAGAACTTCATCGAAGAGAAATATCCCTCAGACAATCGGGACATTTATCTCTACGGCAAGGAAATCAACGACGAAACCTACGCCATCTGTAAATCCGACATGATGATCAAGGGCAACAACCCGGAAAACATCAAGGTCGGCTCCACTCTGTCTACCGATGAGTTCGCCTCCAATCGCTTCGATTTTATGCTTTCCAATCCCCCCTATGGAAAGAGCTGGGCCTCGGAGCAGAAGCACATCAAGGAGGGCAGTGAAGTCATCGACCCGCGCTTCAAGATTACGCTGAAGGACTACTGGGGCAATTTCGAAGACTGTGACGCCACCCCGCGCTCTAGCGATGGCCAGTTGCTGTTCCTGATGGAAATGGCCAGCAAGATGAAAGACCCTGCCGGTGGCTCTAGAGGCAGTCGTATCGCCTCGGTTCACAACGGCTCAAGTTTGTTTACCGGCGATGCTGGTAGCGGGGAAAGCAATATCCGCCGCTACCTGATCGAAAACGACTGGCTGGAAGCCATCGTCCAGCTGCCCAACAACCTGTTCTACAACACCGGCATCACCACCTATATCTGGGTGCTGAATAACAATAAGCCGGAGGATCGACGCGGCAAGGTGCAGTTGATTGATGCCAGCCTGTTGTACCGGAAGTTGCGCAAGAACCTGGGCAACAAGAACTGCGAGTTCGCCCCAGAGCACATCCAGGAAATCACGCGCACCTATCTGGAGTGCACGGCCGTCGAACGTCAGCTGGATGACAGTAATGATCCTGTTGGGATCGCAAGCCAGGTATTCCGCAATGAAGACTTCGGCTACCACAAAGTCATCATAGAGCGGCCAGATCGCCGCAAGGCCCAGTTCTCGGAGGAGCGCATTGCGGGATTACGCTTCGATAAACAGGTCAGCGAGGTCATGGAGCATCTCTATGCTGAACATGGCGACAAGGTCTATGACAAGACCGGTCATGGCAAGGACAACAAACAAAGCTTCCTGAAAAGCATCGAAAACCCAGTTATGGAATGGTGTGAAGACAACGACATTAGCCTGAACGCTAAGGCAAAGGCCAAGCTGCTGGACGTGAAGCGTTGGGAGAGCCTCAAGGCGTTGTATGAAATTGCTCGTGACCTGATGGGCATTATCGGCGAGGGCGAGTTCAGCGACTTCAACCAATTCAAGGCTCAAGTCGATGACGAACTCAAAGTCCGAAAAGTTAAGCTCTCTGTCACTGAGAAGAACGCCATCCTCAATGCGGTCAGCTGGTACGACGGATCGGCTGAAAAGGTGGTGAAGAAAGTCGTTAAGCTAACTGGCGACAAGTTGGATGAACTGCTGGATCGTTATGATTGTACCCAAGAGCTGTTGCCAGACTATGGCCTTTATCCCACTGGCAAGAGCAATGAGTTCATCACTTACGAATCCAGCTCTGACCTTCGCGATAGTGAGTCCATCCCCCTGCTAACGGACGGCGAGCAGCAAGGTATCCATCAGTACTTCCTAGAGGAAGTGAAGCCCTATGTGACAGAAGCTTGGATCAATCTGGATTCCACCAAAATCGGCTATGAAATCAGCTTCAATAAATACTTTTATCGCCACAAGCCTCTGCGCTCTCTGGAAGAGGTGGCGCAGGACATCATAGGTCTGGAGCAGAAGGCTGAGGGCCTGATTGCGCAGATCCTGGGTGTGGAGATTGAGCGGGTGCAGGGGTGATATCGGCATGGTGAGTATCGCTAAATTACCTAAGTATGAGGCCTACAGAGACTCGGGTGTTGATTGGTTGGGTGATGTTCCTGCTCATTGGAATGACTTCCCCCTATGTGCGAAATCTGAGCTGAAATCCATATCAGGCAAGGAGGATGAGGAGCTTTTATCTGTTTATTTGGATAGAGGAGTTATTAAGTTTGATGACGTCGATGCAAAGCGGACTAATGCAACAAGTACGGATTTAAGTAAGTATCAATTGGTCGAGCCCGGCGATTTTGTCCTAAACAATCAGCAAGCATGGCGGGGTTCTGTCGGGGTATCGGCCTATCGAGGAATAGTTAGTCCAGCATATTTGATTCTTTCCATATCAAAGGACATATGCCCGAAATATGGAAATTATCTGTTTAGGGATGGGGTAATGGTGGCTAACTACTTGGTGAGTTCTAAGGGGGTTGGCACTATCCAGAGAAACCTCTATTGGCCTCAGTTAAAGCGGGCCCGTATTTTTTTGCCTGCGCTGTCTGAGCAAGAGCTAATTGCTGACTTTCTCGACAAAAAAACCACCCAAATCGACGAAGCCATTGCTATCAAAGAGCAACAGATCGCCCTGCTGAAAGAGCGCAAGCAAATCATCATCCAAAAAGCCGTCACCCAGGGGCTTGATCCCAATGTACCGCTGAAAGACTCCGGCGTGGGTTGGATTGGCAAGCTTCCGGCGCATTGGGAGGTTCGCAGAAGTAAATTCCTGTTTACTCAGCGAAAAGAGAGAGCGTGGAAAGATGATGTTCAGCTCTCAGCTACTCAAGCATATGGAGTCATTCCGCAGGACCGATACGAAGAATTGACGGGGTACCGTGTAGTAAAAATCCAATTTCACTTGGACAAGCGAAAGCACGTGGAGAAAGATGACTTCGTTATTAGCATGAGAAGCTTCCAGGGAGGCTTGGAGCGAGCTTGGGCGCGAGGTTGTATTCGATCCTCCTATGTCGTTCTTCGGCCACTGGAGGAAATTGATCCAGCGTTCTATGGATACTTATTAAAGTTGCCTGCGTACATTGCAGCTTTGCAACAGACAGCAAGTTTTATTCGAGATGGGCAAGATTTGAATTTTGATAACTTTTCGAAGGTTGATTTATTTATTCCTCCTGTTGATGAACAACGTGAAATTGCGAACTATATCAGTGCATTCATGGCATCGTCAGATAGAGGAATCGATCTGTTGCTTGCTCAAATTGAGAAACTCAAAGAATACAAAACCACTCTGATCAACAGCGCAGTGACAGGCAAAATCAAAGTCACCCCTGAAATGGTTGAGGCTTAGTCAAGGATGACTGTACAGGTCGCCACATGCAGCGCAGCCCAGTTATTCTCAGATTGTCTACTAGCGGATGATGCGTCACCAACGGACGGTGCTGTAAGTGCTGATGGCCGACTGGTGAGAGGAGAGCTGACGACTCCGGAATACCAGCGCCCCCTACCGCTCATTGAAGCTGAAAGCCATTTTTGACCTTCATAGCGAGGCCGGTGGTTATTGGCGAGAGGAAGAGATAGCGAAACATCAGCGAGGGATGCTGGAAGTGCTGAGAAAGCACCACAGCCGATGAACCGGGGCATGTCATTTCCCAGATATTTTGGTAGCGTCATCCAAGAGAGCTGGCAAAGATCTATTTGATGGCAGTTTAATTGGGCGTCACTTGTAGAAGCTTATAAAGCAATAGGGATAGGATTTTTTTGTGGTCAGCAACACGAAAGAGCAGGCGCTGGAAGCAGCTATAGAGCAAGCATTAACTGGGCTGACAACGGAAGCAATTAAGGCTGCCGGTGGTCCAGATAAAATACCTGCTGATGATCTAGTGGCCAACAATGGCTTCGAGCGGGGTCTGCCGACGGATTTTAATGCCCAGTACGCCCTTGATGAAAAACTTTTCTGGCGCTTTCTGGAGCAGACTCAGAAGCCCGAGCTGACCAAGCTTCAAAAACACAATCCTGTCGATTGGCAGCGCAAACTCCTTGAGCGCTATGATCGCCTGGTGAAAAAGCATGGCATTCTGCATCTGCTCAAGAAAGGACTGCCAGTGGATGATGCCCACTTTCACCTGATGTATCCCGCACCTCTAGCGAGCAGCAGTGAGAAGGTAAAGCAAAATTTCGCCTCCAACATCTTCAGTTGCATGCGACAGGTGCGCTATTCACTGGCCAATCCGCTTCAGGAAATCGACATTGTGTTGTTCCTGAATGGTGTTCCCTTGGTAACGATGGAACTGAAAAATGCCTGGACCGGCCAAACCGCACGCTATCACGGCCAGAAGCAGTATCGGGAAGATCGCGATGTCAGTCAGCCGCTTCTAAACTTTGGGCGCTGTCTTGTACACATGGCTGTGGATACCGATGAAGTCTACATGACTACTAAATTGGCCGGGAAGGCTACTTACTTTTTGCCGTTCAACAAGGGGCATAACCACGGTAAAGGTAACCCTCCCAATCCCAATGGCCACAAAACATCGTATCTGTGGGAAGAGGTGTTCACCAAAGACAGTATTGCCAACATCATTCAGCACTTTGTGAGGCTTGATGGAAGCAGTAAAGATCCTCTGCGCAAGCGAACTCTTTTCTTTCCCCGCTTCCACCAGTTGGATGTGGTCCGAAAGTTGGTTGATCATGCATCAAGGCAAGGAGTGGGGCATACCTATCTGATCCAGCACTCGGCGGGGTCCGGCAAGTCCAACTCTATTACCTGGGCAGCGTACCAGCTCATAGAAACCTATCCCGTCTCAGTAGAAGTGGCCGGTGGGAAAAGTATCGAGCAGCCTCTGTTTGATTCGGTAATCGTGGTAACTGATCGCAGGCTATTAGACAAACAGCTGCGGGAAAACATCAAGGAGTTTTCTGAGGTTAAAAATATCGTTGCCCCTGCGTTTAAATCCGCAGAGCTAAAGAACGCCCTGGAGAGTGGAAAAAAGATCATTATCACTACTATCCAGAAGTTCCCTTTTATCGTGGATGGTATTGAGGATCTGAGTGACAAGCGCTTTGCGGTAATCATCGATGAAGCACACAGCTCTCAGTCAGGCTCTGCCCACGACAATATGAACAGGGCGATGGGGCAACAAGATGAGGAAGAAGACGACCAAGATAAGATCCTCAAAGCCATGAAATCTCGCAAGATGCGAGGTAATGCCTCTTATCTGGCTTTTACCGCAACCCCAAAAAATAACACTCTGGAAAAATTTGGTGAAAAGCAGGGCGACGGTTCGTTCCAACCTTTCCACCTGTATTCCATGAAGCAAGCCATTGAGGAGGGGTTTATCCTCGACGTGCTCGCCAATTACACCACATACAAAAGCTATTACGAAATCGAAAAATCCATCGCGGAGAATCCGGAGTTTGATACCAAAAAGGCCCAGAAGAAGCTGCGTGCCTATGTAGAGCGTAGCCAGCAGACTATTGATACCAAAGCGGAGATCATGCTGGAGCATTTTATACCCCAAGTGGTAAACGCCAAGAAGCTGAACGGCAAAGCGAAAGGTATGGTGGTGACGCAGAATATTGAAACGGCCCTTCGTTACTACAAAGCAATCACTCGCATACTGGCGGCCAGAGGCAATCCGTTCAAAGTACTCATCGCCTTCTCGGGAGCGAAGGAAGTCGATGGTATTGAATATACCGAGGCGGAGGTTAACGGCTTTTCGGAAGCTGATACGAAAGACAAATTCGACACCGATGAATACCGCTTGTTGGTCGTGGCCAATAAGTACTTAACCGGCTTCGACCAGCCCAAGCTCTCTGCGATGTATGTCGATAAAAAACTGACATCAGTGCAGTGTGTACAGACCTTGTCTCGCCTGAATCGATCTGCACCCAAGCTCGGTAAAAAAACGGAAGACCTGTTTATTCTGGATTTCTTCAACTCAACTGATGATGTGAAAAAGGCGTTTGATCCGTTCTATACGGCGACGTCGTTGTCTCAGGCTACGGACATCAATGTACTTCACGACTTGAAAGACGCTTTGGACGATGTAGGCGTTTATGAGTGGCATGAAGTTGAGGACTTCGTGAAGCGTTACTTCAAAAACGAAGATGCACAAACACTCAGCCCGATCATCGATGTGGCTGCTGAACGTTTTGAACATGAGCTAGATCTGGAAGATGACGCAAAGGTAGATTTTAAGATCAAGGCAAAACAGTACGTAAAGATCTATGGTCAGATGGCGTCGATCATGCCCTATGAAATCCTTGCCTGGGAAAAATTGTTCTGGTTCCTGAAGTTCCTGATACCGAAGCTGAAAGTAAAGGATCCTGACGCAGATACCGTTGATGAACTCTTAGAATCTGTCGATCTCAGTTCATACGGTCTGCAACGGGTAAAGCTCAACCAAACCATCAAGCTGGATGAGGCGGATACTGAACTGGATCCGCAAAACCCCAATCCCCGTGGAGCCCATGGTGGGGACACAGACCCCCTCTGTCAGCCTAGTTGTCCAGTAGGCGGTTTCGCCTGAATTTAATAATCCAGGGGCGGCATGGGAGCATTCATGCCACGCTATTCCGAAGAACGAAAAGCCGCAGTGTTGAAGAAGCTATTACCTCCGCAGAATCG
>NZ_JBDWCL010000059.1:0-11414 GCF_039977835.1 Marinobacter sp.
CGATTCTGCGGAGGTAATAGCTTCTTCAACACTGCGGCTTTTCGTTCTTCGGAATAGCGTGGCATGAATGCTCCCATGCCGCCCCTGGATTATTAAATTCAGGCGAAACCGCCTACTGGACAACTAGGCTGACAGAGGGGGGGCGCTTGTCGGCATAAATCCAATCGCTCCCGCCGCAAGCAGATTTACTATGTGTTATCCGCTCTCAGCGACCTCCCCCCGCGATACTCGACCGATGTCAGATTCGTCGAAATCCCTTAGTTTGACTGCCAGTTCAAGCTGCAGGCCGTTAGGGTCCTGTAAGAAGACGGCCTTGGCGTTACCGAGGTCGGTAACCTCAGAAACTGCGATGCCGTGGCGGGAGATGGCCTCGGCTTTAGCCGTCAGTTCTTCCAGGGATGGGATTCTTAGCGCATAGTGATACATGCCAGGCGGCACGCCTAGGGCGCGGTTAATACTTGTGTCGTAGCTGTCGTTTATGCCGTCGACGCCCTTGGCCTCCATGAATACGAAGTATTGTCCCTCGCCGACATCGAAGCTTACCTGCCTGATGACGCCAGCCTTGCCGATTTCAATACGCTCGTCCGCGACGCGCCGACAGCCGAGGACATCGCAATAGAAGTGGATTGTAGCTTCCATGTCATGCGTTGAGACTCCGACGTGTGCAAACCCTGCATTCATGGCTATTTCCTTATTCGTTTTAGTCTGTGTAGAGCCACATAATATTACATCGACGTGGCGATGCTCTGTCGTTTTAAACGCTCGCGCGCAGCGGCCAGCTCGTGCAGTAGCGTAATCTCCCGGCAAGACAAGAAGTTGTCGAGGCAGTTGGCGGGAACGGACAGTTTCGGAAGCAGCTCGTGCGATTCCTCGCGGACATAGAAACGGTTCAAGCCGTCGAACAACGCGAACAGATACCCTTTGGTTAGCAAGCGGGGCTCCCAATCGTACCAGGTGGGTTCGCCGGTGTGTGGCGAGACTGCCTCAACAGCTAGCACCAGCGGGCGGTGCGCGTCGAAGTCCGCACTTCGAATCACGGCCGCTTCGAAACCCTCGACATCGATTTTTAGGAAGTGGATCATTCGGTCTTTTGCGTGCTCGCGCAACAGGCGATCCAGTCTGGCAGCCCCTACCATATGTTTCACCGGCTCTGCATAGTCAGGGATGCTGGGTTCCAGCAATTCCGGCCGGCATGTTGCAAGCGCGGAGTATCGAGGCACCCAAATCGGCAGCGGCCCCGGGCAGTCTGATACCGCAAGCTGTAGGTTTATGTCTCTCGGTCGCTCCGCCAGGAAAGCCTGCATTCGGTCGGCTTGTGGTTCTATATTGATTCCTGACCAGCCGCGATCGTAGAAGACCTTCGTTACGCTGTCGTCGTTGGGGTGCCACGCACCCACATCCACGTAAAAGCCCCGTTTGACATGCGAAAGTGCTCGTAGGAGCACGATGTCCTCCGCATTCTGTGCGTACGACACTGTAGGCGCAGGATTCTTTTCCATTAAAGACCCTTTTAGGGCTTGCCTGACCGGATGCTTTCTTCTGTTGGTCGGCTGTACGTATTGGGAATATAAAATCCCTTCTCGTTATCCATTTTTGCTGGCCGCATAGCCCGTGAAAATGGCAATAACTAGTTGGCACACTTTGATGGTAGTCAACGCCTTAGTGCTAATCAATGCAGCGATGTACGGTGCGACTAAAATAGGGAATGGTTACAGGGTTACCGTGCTTCCTGCGCAGAAATGATAGGGCTGGTCCAAGTGGCACACTATGAGTCAAGAGGGGCTGCGCCACGCCTTGAGAGTGTAATGACGTCCAAATCGCATTGGCGAGCTACGGCCCCTGGGGATGGCAGATTTAGTCTAGACTTTTCTCGAAGGCTTGAAGATCCTCTTCCTTCCAACGAGTAGTATCTGGACAAATTTTGATGGGTTGGGAAAATTTCCCCCCTCTGACCCAGCGCTATATTGTTTTAGGAGAGAACTTGTAGCGACTACTGACGTCGTGGACGGTGTAAAACATGAGCTATACCTTCTTTGTGATTGAAAGATCCCGGACGTGCTATCGGGCTAAATAAGGACTGCAACTAAGGGGTCTTTGGTTTGATCGATGAATTTTGCGAGTCGAAGGCGCAGCGCGCGCTTAGCGGATCAGGGGTTTCTTGAGACGGGTTCTGTCCCTTTACTGCGGACATTTCTAAAAAGAGGCGGAAATTTTTTAAGGAAAAGTGTCTGTCTATCCGTCTGAACATTCGCTTTGCGACCAGGGCATCCTCTGAACTCAGCTAAACAAAAGCGAATGTTAACAACGCCGCGAGTTGCTCACTCAGTTCACCCAGAGTTGGTTAGGAAGCGAGCCTTCATGATCCGGGTAAGCGGTCAAGTGGCGTCACAAACAAAGCGCGAGGTAGTGTGTTCGGTTCAATTGGGCGGCTTCACCATTTGAGAAGCAAATTAGAGATACCGGCCAGCCCAGGACCTGAAGCTATCATTCATTGTAAAACCGCCCAATTGACGAGATTAGAACCTAAACAAGGCCATCTTCTAGTGTTGCTTACGGCATGCATCAAAATAGTCTTTTCCAGTATCTAGAAAGCCGCGGTCAAAACAGAACCGCGGCCAACAGGAAAAACTGCACATTAGCATTTGCGCCGACGTGAGCGACTCATCAACGCGACCAAGCCAAAGGCTAACAAACCTAACGTTCCCGGCTCTGGGACGGGTTTTGGATCGGTTGGGCTCGACAATTCTGCGGTAAAACCAATGTTTTGAAAATCGACCTGGCGGTTGGATCCTGTAAGAAACGCTGTAACGTATTGAACGTTTAACGGAGCGGCCAGAGTAATATCCTGAGCTGTGATACCTGGAGCAGTGCCTAGATCTGGCAAAACATCCAAAATGCCCACCTGAGAATTCGCGGAATTGAAAAAGGTGAACGCGATATTGTCGACATCAAAGTTTTCACCTGTGTAATTCCAGAAGTGCAGAGTGTTTAGATCGTACTCCTGCCCAAAGTCAAATGAGAGTTCCAGACCCCCGCCGATCTCATCAGCTGTATACCAAATATGTGTTGTTTGATTGTGGAACTCCTCGGAAGTCGCGCTAGGCGCGTCAATCACTTTGTTGATCGTTTGGCCGCCTGAGAAGGTGTTGTTAAACGAACCCGGCGACGTGCCCGAGCCTACTGAAACCGATATACTTGATTCGTTCAGGTAAATAGGCGCTGCTACAGCATTTACCGCACCCCAGACAAAAAATGCCACTAAACTGTTCAGTAATAGTCTCATTAACATCTCGATGTTCCTCTCCATTGGTGGGTCGGGATAGCGTCCATGCAACGGTGGAGCCATAAACGTCAAATCCCTTTAATTCAATGGCCTGTCACTCAGCTCGTCTGTACTCGTGTAAAGAAAGTTGACGACAAGAACTACAAGCGACCAGGTTTGGACGGGCAAGTTGCATTGCGGTTTAATAAGAAGATCTTCCAGGGAAACAGGGGGAAAGTGAACAAGGTCGCGCGGCCGAGGAAAAGGCCCGTTTTGTGGTCAAAACGGTCAGTCGCGGCACCGTAAGAAAGGACCGCTTTGCGAACAAAGCACAGGCGTTACCCCGAATCTGAATGTCCGATTTGCGACCGTCCCGCATCCTTGGCAATACCTAAACAAAAGCGAACACTCAAGAACCACACGTTTCCACCGAGTTTTCTTAGGCATTTTTCTGATGACCACCATTCCTATAGTTCAGTACTAACAATTAATAGATTGCATGCGGTTAGTCGGTTGTGAAAATCGTTTGGTTTCCGGGGGCTGGGCATGGTGATGAAGCCTCAATATTTCTGGGGTTTAAGTTGAACAGTTCTGCACTCCTCATACAGAGACAGCTGCTGAAGCGGAAAACGCATTAGCTAGATGGAGCAGGTAAACAGCTCACCGAAAGCGACTTCGAGGCCCTCTCTCCCGGACTGGAAAAGGCTCAAAATCAAAGCTCTTCTATTTTTTTACTTCCAGCTTGCTTAAATGAAGTGATTCTTTTAGGTTTCGCCCCTGCTCAAAGCCTATCCTGTCATTTTAAAAGGTGTCATTTTGAAAAAGCTCCTTCTTTGCGCCATCGCGCTCCTGTCAATTACTGGTTGCACAAATCACCACTTAACATCGCCATCGAAAGCGAGAGATATTAAGTCCGCTCCAGAAGGGCCAACTGAGACACAGCAAGAGTTTCGGGAAGTATTCAACGGAAATCTTGATAAAGTCCCTTTGCTGTACAAGAGCAACCAGAGCTTTGATCCAAGTTACGCTGATCCTCCTGAGAGTATGGCTGAGTTGCTAAACGACTTCGACGGTCGCGCCCGGCAGGCTAGCGGCACCTTGTCGATGGGTAAACACGGGAAACCACCTGGGGTGATTTACCAAGGGGAGCCAAAGGTTGATCTAGATAAGGGTATTTTAATTTATGACGTGATTTGGGACACCGAGACTACGACATGTTTTAACACGGGGCGTTGTTTGGAAACGGCTGACATGGTTAAGAACTTTGTGTTTGACTACACACGGAAGTTAACGATGTCCGATCTTGTGTGTAAAAACGTATTTACTTGGCGATACCTTGCCTATGGTGCCAAAGCTATCATTCTCCATCGGGACGCACAGGGCGAAGTGTTCTATGGTCAGCGACTCGACGTAGATAAATGCCCCCGAAGCGAGGGTGACTTTGGGGCCTAACATTGGTCCAGACTTCTAGGTTAGGGCTCACAGAAAGGGGCACCCATGGGGAGCAAGCGTTTTAAAAACAAAACTTGTGCATATTGCTCTGTCCAGGCAGCCGTGACGGGTGATCACGTTTTCGCACGAGAGTTCTTTCTCAAAGAGCATCGCGCTAATCTGCCTCAAGCCCCCACATGTGATAGGTGCAACAACGAGAAAAGTAAGCTGGAACACTATCTGACTGCTCTTCTTCCATTTGGTGGCCGGCACAAGCATTCCGGCCAAAATCTTACCTCGCAGGTGCCCAAACGACTGGACAAAAACCAGCGGTTGCATAGGGAGTTACGGGAAGGGCAAAGTGGTGTACGGCATATTCAAGGAGATAAAGCTTTGAATACGTTCGCGCTGCCCATTCGAGAAGGCGCTATAGAAGCGTTATTTGAATATATTGTCAAAGGTTTGGTTTGGCATCATTGGCGAATCTACTTAGACCAGCAATTCCCGGTTCAAGCGCTTGTCCTCTCAGATCATGGGCGGGAATACTTTGACCGGGAGCTATTTTCTAAGAGTGCAGCACAACGAGTTTTCGAGAATCTCGGCGATAGTACGGTTATTTATGAAGGGTCGCAGGGAGTGGGTCGCCCCGAGATAACCGTGTGGCGCTTTCATATCTATGGAGGCATTATCCTCGCGGATGGTGAACACATTATGGCCACTGAGATTGGGGCAATTTCGGGCCCGAAGAGAGTAATTGAAAGTGATACTTAACACTCGCAGGCACGGCGCCGCCTTTTTCGTTGCGGCTTCGCCTCCACTCCAAAGCCGCGCATGCTGCGGGCGTTAAGTCTATGAGGCCATGACGGAAATGTATGGGTTGACGTTTTCGAACATTCCGATTTTGAACCTCAGGAGAGAATTTAATCGATTCTTCGAGTTCCTTCACTCGTCCCGGGGCGAAGAAGCCTTTAAACCTCCGATTCAGCCAATCGAATCTCCTTATATGGTATGGCTCGGGATGCCGGATGATTTTGCAACCTTATTGCTCCAGAGAGCCCTATTGGGGATCGAAAGTTATCTGCCTTTTGCACTCATGATAACCGCAGGGAAGTTGGGTACGTTCACGAATGAGTTCAGCCATAAGCTGCGTAATCCGTTTAGCTTCGGAGCGCGGAATCTGGCTATCAATCTATATGATAGAGCCCCAGCAGCAGTCCACCCTGAACTAAGTCTGGCGCACCTAGATCAATCTTTGTTTCAGAAAACACTAGAACTCTATAAAGAGGTCAGAAACCCGATCTTTCACGGAAAGCAGATTTCGCGCGTTGAGATAGGATCGTTGCGTGAAGTGTATAACCATGTTGCACGACTATATGAGTGGGTGGATATTTGGCATGACCCAGGATCGGTAATGGAAGGCGCTGAGCATTTGAAAAATATTAGAAAAGCTGTGCAACCAAAGACTTAAGAAAGGGCTCCAGCAGACCGGTTTTCCGCTGCTGCTCCAAACCGGCGGCTGGGCCCAGGCGTTAATTTTCAAGTGGGAATCAAGTTGGGCAAGGTAAATAATTTTCTGAAAGATCACATTCTCGGGGTATTTCTGACCAGTGTTGCGGCTGGGCTTCTCTCCACTTGGCTGTTTCAGGTTTTCCCTTTTGCCAACGATGAAAGAGAGGTCGTAAAGGGTGAGATCGTCTTAACTCACTTTGGTGAATACACCGAAAAATACGGTGTTCGGTTTGATAGTCCTCCGAAACTCCAGTTTTTAAATGAGTATGGTTCGACCTACAGCGGAGGGGCTGTTGATGTATTGGAGCATGGGAATGACGGGTTCGTTTATAAGCTAGCCCGCGGCTTTGCTGTTGGTGAGCAATTAACTTGGGTTGCAACGGGCACCCTCGAAGAAAATTAACAAGTCGCAGCAGTACGCGGGCAATGGCCGCCGGACGCCACTGACGTGGCGCTGTGCTCAGCGTTAATCGTTCTCCCCGAATGTCCGCTTTGCGACCGACTAACGTCATTGTAGGGTAGTCTAATCGCGAGACATCTCACGCTTGGGGCCAGATAAAAACTCAATGCCCACAAGGCATAAGATTTTAATACCGAAAGGGGGATTAGAAAATGGGGCTTTTCAGTTCATTCGAGTCAAAAACAATTAAGATCGCAATGGAAGCTCTTGCGGAAACAACTAACATGTTTCCCGAGAACTCAACTGAATACTTCCCCTCTCAAGCTGAAATGAAAGCGACACTGAAGGCGAACCTCTTCCCAGAACAAATGAAAGCCTCGTTGAAAAGGGACTACGGCGTCGCGAAGCCTGAAAACGCGGCATATCACCTGTTAGATATTGTTGGACACCTATTCGATCAGAATTCTAAGCCACACATGGCGGGGTGGTGTTTTCATGCATCCATACACCTCGACAAGCAAATGTCGTAATAACTTAACCATCGTCTGGTCTTCGACCAACTTTACGCGTCTGAGAGACTGAAAACTGCGCAGGATTTAGGCGTCGTTGACCTGCTCTCGAATAGAGAAAAAGTCCATACCCAAAGCGGAGGCTCGTTTGCAGGCCTTGATCTGTAAGCCTGAACGTTCGCTTTGCGACCGTCCCGCATTCCAGGCAATACCTAAACAAAAGCGAACATTCGGGTCAGTTTTTTCTCTAGAGCCTCCACGCTAATCACAGCCATTTCATCCAGCATCATCCGCAGAGCAAATTGCAGGCGCTGAATCGTTACATGGCAGAGACGGTCGTGTTCGCCTAAGCTATTGTTTTATATGTTCATATACAGTGTGATTGATGGTTCAAAGTCAGTAATGATGACGTAGTCAAATTCCTGCAATTATTAAGCGCTCGGCCTAATCGCGGTTAAGGCACACGCGTCGGAATGATTCTTTCCCGTAAAACTTCGTAAAATCCGACAGTTCCGGCTACAGAGCTCGTGTGGTGAATGCTAGGATCAGCCACGGCAACGTGAGTCAATCTGACTACTATTCACATGAAGGAAATAAAAGAAGGTATGGAATTTACTGTTAAGTGCGACAAAGGAATCCGCAACTTTGAGCTGAAACCAATTCATGGTGAAGTGATAGAAATCCAGTCGGGTAACCAGATCAGTGTAAGTAGTACAAGTGGTTATGTTGACTCTCGCGCAGGTATTTACGTTGCGCCACGCATCTCAAGCACTGCAAAGAAAATCGATACTGTTTTTGTAAAGACCGACGATGGTCGAGAAGAGACAATGGTAATCGTCGATTCAAAAGTGCCGTTGCGCTCAGGAAGCCAAGTAACGATTGTGGATCTAGTCGAAAAAAAAGAGGATGGCTCATACCATCTCAAAGTTGGAATCGTGAATCGCGATGCAGGGACTTCGGCACGGACCTTGTTGATGCAAGATACGCTTACCAGTTTAAACATGAAGGCCTCAAATGGCCCTTCGTGGATTGCTTTTCTAGCTCCCATTGTTGCAGGTTACATTGCCGCCGGACACTGGGCTGGTGCAGTCGGTGGTTTCTTCGTTGGGGTAGCCGCAATGTGGATTACAGAAGTCGTTAGAGGTGGCAAGATCATGGACACCGTTAAAGACTCTATTGATCGATACCTTCAGTCGCTTCTTCAAGAATCTGAGAAACCAAAAGCCCACTCCCAGGCAGCCTAAGCCCTTACCTGTAAGGCACGCCCTCTAGATTTCGGTTCTGGAGTTCGGACGTGAGTTCTGTGCCTTAACAAGTCGCAGCAGTGCGCGGCCGATTGCTGCCGAACGCCCTTTACATGGCTCCGTCGTCGCCATTCCAAAGTCGCCGCTTTGCTCAGCTTTATTGCCAAACCTGAATGTTCGCTTTACGACCGATTTTAGACGGCGATAAGACGTTGCGGTTTAATGCGAATTCAAACTTATACGCTGTTAACCGTTTCTATTGAAGAAAGTCGTTACCTGAAACTGCAATGGAGCTCTGAGGCAAAAGCTTGCAGAAGTAGATCTCTTGCAAGCTGGTATCTTGGTGGTCCAAAAAAGCGAAGATGCTGCGCTATCGACGCCTGTCTATAGAGAGTGGGCCGGTTCTTACCTTTGGCCGAGTGGGTCAAAGAACCGTGGTATCGGCATTTTTCCTCGAAACGACCATCGAGTTGAAAAGTTAGATTGGAGCGGCAGTTTTTCTGTACCTGGGCTGGTCAGCAATAGTGAAACACTGAACTGGAACACAGAGGACCTCAGGCTTTTTCTTCCTTTCACCATTAACGGGGATTTCACTGTGCTTGCCGTATGGACGAGAGGGCGCAGCGAAGAGGCATTGGGTTACATCGGGCAATTCTGGAAGTATCTACAAATTCATCGTGGGGATCAAAATGAACAGGAAAGGTCAGATGCTCGAAGAGGAAAATGGAATTGATCGTGAAGTCAGCAAAGGCGAAGAGGCAGAAAACGCTGGCCCCGATCCAAGGTGGAAAAAGTGGATTATTATTCTCTTGTGCCTCGAAATTGCCTACATTGTTCTGGAGTTTGGCTTCAACGCAGCGCTGCTCAATGTTGCAAGTGGCCTTTTCTCTGATCCTGAAAGTCTTGATAACGTCGAACTCGCCGGGCGAGTGCTCTCTGGGGTCGGGTTTGGGTTTCTGATCTACGGCGTGTTCGTCATGAAATTCAAAAGGCGACCATGCGAGCCTCAGCGGGAATTCGGCATCCTGTGCCTGATCATGCCAATTGCGATTGGAGTAATGTACGTTTCGCAAGAGCTTCTCATTGAAAAGGCCATAGTTGATAAGTCTTCTGATGAGGAGCGTTTCGCGGCAACCTACCTGCAAATGGTGAAGCCAGCCATCCGCAATGGGACTCTAATTCTTGAAGATGTTCCCATTACCCAAGAGACTTCTGATCGCCCAGAAAACAAAGCGTTTCTCGCGATATCTGGGATGCTAATGGCATCCAACGACAAAATCGTGGATCGCATCCCCCGCGAAATTGAAAGCATCGTTGGCGCAATGGTTCACCGGAGAGCTCTGGAATCACAAGGTGACTTCTATAGCGCCTATCAACAAGTAGACTCCAATATCCAGGAAGTCTATGAAAGGTACCGGGATGGGATGGTTTCGATGTCTGCGGATGTTGAGAAAGCCCTGGCGGAGACCAAGAAAACCGACTTCTACCGGAGCATGAATACCCAGTTACAAGAAGCCTACTACCACTATGCCTCAGGCGCCAAGGCGGTCTACGAGGCCATTGGGTCCAAGATGTACTTCAAACCTTATTACGTTGCGAGTGCATGCAACCCGCGGAAGACGACCTACAAGGACCGGACCTGCCGGGCCAGTTACGAAAAAAATGGCGGTTGGTACAAAGAGAACACCGGGACTGATTTGGATGTGCTGAAATTCTGCGACCTTCGGAAAATGGGCCATCAGCAATGTGACTGGAGCGCCGAGCGAGTAGGGCGTCTGGTGTACAGCGACCTCACTCCAGAGAAGCGCCGCACGTCTCCTATTCCATTGACCGTGAAAGGCATTCCCTTGGGGCTGAATAAGCGCCAGTTCTACCAACACAAGCAGTTCGCAAACAACTTCGGTACGAAACGTCACAATGGCATAGAGCTGACTGCCAAGGATCTTGTCCTTGATGGATCCGGCGTCCCGCGAACAGAGGCGTCTGTTCGAAAAGCTTTAACCCGGAATTTCAAAGAAGAACTGGTCTCGCAAGTGAACAGGGCGCTGGACACCGACGCCATCAGATACGGCATGAGCAAGAACCAATTCATGAGAGTGGATGGCGTCCAATCGGCTTATCGAACGGTTCTTGGCGATGAAGGTGCCGGCATTTCGGTTGGGTATGGACTGAGCGATTCCGAATTCCTTGAGACCGCACTGCTCCCCATGTCCTGGAATGCCGTTGCTGAAGAGCTTAAAGGGATCCCGAAGTCTGTCAGCGAAATGCAGCAAGATGAAGTGATGATGGCTCAGGGGAAGAATGCCGTCCGGGCCATGGTGGTGCCCCCAATTGCTCTTGTTCTCAGTCTCTTCTTCTCGTTGTTCACCATGTCGAAAGTATTTCACCACTTTGCGGTCATCGGATATATCAAGCGGCCAAAAGCGTTTCCCCTAGGCCGGGTGAAGCTCGGGATAACAAGCGTGTTTTTGGTGGTGGTAGCCAGTTTCCCGTTTTTCTTGCCTGAAAACCCGATGGTTAAAACCGGTATCGTCCAGGCTGCCGTTGGGAACGTCGAAGGTGAAAAAGCACCCAATAAATTGGTCACCATGGCCATGGACTGGATGATTCGAGCAGAGCCGATCATTTACCCGATAGCCAACCAGGCAATTGGCCTTCCCAAGGCGCCATTCAACCAGTTTCACGACCCCAACGCTCAAAGCATGGGCTCTCACCATGTAAAGCAGATCGATACGCTTAACGTGATCAGCTCCTTGCCTGTGTCCGATGTACAGCGCCGCCTGAATGGCCTTGGGTACAACGCAGGCCCAGTTGATGGACTGATGGGAGGAAAGACAATGGAAGCCCTGAGAAGCTTCCAGAAGGACGTGGGGCTGGCGGTTACGGGTGCTATTGATGCAGAAACCTCTATGGCACTGATCAAACGATAACCTAGATATCGTCTAGTTGCTCAGGGGTTCTACCGCGTTACTGCGGACATTCCTAAAAAGAAGCTGAATTTCTTCAAGGGAAAGTGTAGGTCTATCCGCCTGAATGTCCGCTTTGCGACCTCAGCGTGC